>NZ_JACJVI010000013.1 GCF_014237835.1 Rhizobium sp. AQ_MP | reverse complement strand
ATTGACCAGTGCATCAAGAGGCGAGGCTGTCGCATCTCTAACTGGCCCAACTGTCGCATTACTAAATAGCCCCTACATCCGAAGATCGCGTAATCTATATTATGGAACTGCGTCGCATGCTTGCGGGGAGCACACACGCGTCAGCGCCCCGCCTCAGGGAAAACGCAAGCTTCATTCCTTTAATCTACTCTGAGCGGAATGCTCGCGTGAAGAAATCGGTCATCGGTTTTGTCAAATACGATCCGACGGTGCGATCTGACGTCCTGAGAAACGCTTCCACAGGCATGCCTGGCTTCAGGGCAAGATGCTGACCTTCAGGGTCAAGCGTCACGCGCGCTGCGTAATAGGATGTCCGGGTCTGCGTATCCGTGATCAGATCCGGTGAAACCCGCTCCACTGTCCCGTTCAGCTCTGGAGTGAGCCTTTGGTTGAACGCCGGGAAGCGCAGGAAGGCACCCTGTCCGATCGTCACCTGATCAATGTCTGCGGGTGCGATCCGCACATCGGCCACGAGCAGATCGGACTGCGGCACGATCAGCATGAGGATTTCCTGTGGCGTCACGACACCGCCAATGGTGTGAATGGCCAGCTGGTGAATTGTACCATCTTGCGGTGCGCGAATATCGAGCCGACGCAACTGGTCTTCTGCTGAGAGTTTGCGCTCCCGCAGTTCGGAAATCGAAGCGCTCACCTCGGTCAGCTCGCGGGCCACTTCACCGCGGAGCTTTTGATCGATCTGGAAGATTTCGAGCTTGGTCTCGGAAATGCGCGCCCGCGTCTGCGCGATGCTGGCCCGGATACCAGCAAGCTGGCCATCCAGATCGGCCTTCTCACGCTCGGCACCGTTGAGGCGGGTATACTGCACAAGCTGTTGTTTGAACATTTTTTGCGCCAGTTCGAGGTCTCGGCTCGCCAGGCTGACTTGGGTTTCCATTGCTTCGGCTTGCTGTTCCAGCCCCTTGACCTGTTCGTCAAGTTGGACGATGCGCTCTTCAAGCTGTGCTTTTTCTCCCTGACGGGCGTCATGGCGAAGATTGAATGCGCGCAATTCAGCATTAAGCACGTCCTTGGTGTTCTGATCTCGATCACGCGTGACGAGCTCTGAATCAAAGACGATCTCAGTCAGGCCGTCCCGTTCAGCGAGCAGCCGAGCCCTTTTTGCCAGAACTTCGTCAAGGGCAGCACTGATGATCGCAAGATTGGCTTGCGCAAGTGTTGGCTCGAGCCGTGCCAAGAGCTCCCCAGCCTGCACGCGCTGGCCATTGGCGACACGAATCTCCGAAATGGTGCCGCCCACGGGATGTTGCACCTTCTTCACTTCAGAATTGACCACCACATTGCCGGTGGCCATCACAGCGCCAGCGATTTCAACAGTGGCCGCCAGGCCGCCGCCAGCGATCAGAAGTCCTGACACGGTCAGAGAGAGACCTATGTTCATCCTGATGGATCGAACGAGCCGCTCTGGTGACATCTCACTCATGGATGATGCTCCCCGATCAACTGGGGCAGCTCGCTGGCCGCTTGTGCTACGCTTGGGTTTATCCGGCGTCCTTTGCCGTTCATGCCTGAGGCAACGGGGACGCTGCGAATGACATCCCGCGTGCGCTCAAGCATTTGCGCCCGGCCGTCACTGAGCAGCATGATTTGGTCGCATGCTTCCAAGGCGCTTGCGCGATGCGCGACGACGATCACAATGCCGCCCCGGTCTCTGACCGCGCGAATGGCGGCGGTCAAGGCCTCCTCGCCAACTTGGTCCAGGCTTGAGTTGGGCTCATCGAGAACCACAAGAAACGGTTGATTGAACAGCGCACGCACAAGGCCCAGGCGCTGACGTTGTCCGGTGGAAAGAACAACGCCTCCCTCGCCGATTTCGGTCTCGTATCCCTCGGGGAGTTTCAAGATCATGTCATGTACGCCCGCTGTCATTGCCGCAGCGATGACGGCATCCGCGGAGGCATTGGGATCGAAACGCGCGATATTTTCTGCGACCGTTCCTGCAAAGAGTTCAAGGTCCTGAGGCAAATAGCCGACATGGCTTGCAAAGACGTCGGTATTCCAATGATCAATGAGCGTGCCGTCGAGCCTGATCTCGCCTCGCATGCAGGGCCAGGCCCCGACCAATGCGCGTGCAAGCGTCGATTTCCCAGCAGCGCTTGGGCCAATGATCGCGAGTGCTGAACCGGCTGTGACCGAAAAGTTCACTTGGCTGAGCAAGGGGCTATGAGACCCGGGGGCCGCCACGAACAGTCCCTCCACATCGAGCCGCGTCGTGGGCCCGGGCAGAGCCAGTCGTTCTTGTCGTGCGCGGGCGCTGAAGGTTTTCTTGAGCCTTTTCCAGCTCTGGCTGGCTGCAACAAATGTCTTCCAATGCGCTATGGACAATTCCACCGGTGCCAAAGCGCGCGAAACCAGGATCCCGCTTGCCACGATCATCCCGGAGGTCACCTCACCGAGGATGAAGAGATAGGCGCTCAACGCCAGTATGGCTGACTGCAAAAACATGCGAAATGACTTCGAAAGAGCGCCGAAGCCCGCTCCGATATCGCTCAGCCGCAACTGATTGTCGATATATGAACCACCGAGATTGGACCAGCGACGCGCCAGATGCGGTCCCATGCCCATGACCCGAACAGCCTCGCCGTTTCGAGCAACAGCTTCAGCAAGGTGCGACTTCTGCAGCGACCACAATGTCGCTTCCTGGCTCGGAGCTCGCGAGCTAAGATCCGTCGCCAGCGTCATTGCAAGAAGCACAAGCGCACCGATGACCGCCGCAAAGCCGATCCAGGGGTGGAATGTGAAGCAGACAAGCATGTAGAGCGGGATCCAGGGCAAATCGAACAGTGCACCAGGTCCAGCGCTGCCAAAAAAGGCACGAACCTGATCCAGATCTTTGAGCGCGAGCAGCCCTTCATTCGAGTGCGCCTTTGCAGACGGTGATGCCACCTGTTGGAAGCAGGTCTCACTCGCAACCCGATCCAGATAGGCACCAATGCGTGCAAGGATCCGGTTGCGGATCACGTCGAGGACGCCTTGGCAGGCGTATAGGAAAGCGAGGATCAGCAACAGCGACACGAGAGTGGGAACACTCCGGCTTGGAAGCACGCGATCATAGATCTCGAGCATGAAGAGCGGACCGGCGAGAAACAGAATATTGATGATGGCACTGACCATAGCCACGCCGACAAGCGCTGAACGGCAGCGCGAGATCGCTTTTTGAAGAAGGGGCTTTTCCCTTCGCGAAACTGTGAAAGTCACGCCTCATCCCCCTTACTTTGCCCTTCATGATCGGGAGAATTGATGCGTGGCCGTTTTCCAAGGCCCCGGGCCCTCGCCATTTCGGACCGTTGCGCCGCATAATCGGGCGCTGTCATCGGATAGTCGGAAGACAGGCCCCAACGCATCCGATACTGATCGGGCGTCAGGTGGTGCTGCGAAAACAGATGGCGCTTCAGCGAACGAAAAGCCTTGCCGCATTCCAGGCAGGTGATCCGATCGCTGCCGATTTCTGCGGAGCCCCCCCCTTCTTCGGGCTGATCTGGCTTTAGATTGGAAAGATTGAGCACTGTCCTATGGGTCTGCTCAAGCAAAGTCGCCAACTGCGATGGTGGCACGATGTGATTGGCGACATAGGCCCGCACCAGATTGACGGTCAAAGCCACAGCGTGTTCAGCAGGCATGTCATGCGTCTCTCCATCGAGAAACGCTTCCGTCAATGGATCTCTTTGCATTGTCGCACGGCGATGTGCCGCCCCGGGATTAGCGTTAAATCGGCATATGTCCCTTTCGGATCAGCGCGTGGCGTGCAGCGTCAAGACCCCAGTTGAGGAGATCCAAGGCACGGTTTTCCTCCTGAGCTTCGACATAACATCGAAGCTCTGGCGCGTTTCCGGAGGCCCTGTAATGGAGGACGCCACCGTCCATGAATTCCACTCGCAGGCCGTCCAGGTCGCTCATTGTCGAAATCTGGCCGACATCGGCGAAATATCGAGCGGCCAAACCACCCTGCCCTGCGAGCTCCTGCAAAAACACAGAGGATTGCGAGGACGGGACGTCTTTAAGCCTGTCAGCCAGTGCATGACCGACTTGCAGCCGATCAACGACCATAGACAGGGGCAGTCCTGACCGGACAACCGTGATCAAAGCAGCCAAAATCGGCAGGACTGCATCGCGTGTCGGCAAAGCCTCAAGCCGGCGGACATCATGGCCGATAGCGCTGGAAAAAAGCAAAGTCCCGCCATTGGCCTCAAACCCGATGATGTCGCGAAACCCCGCCTTCGACGCCTCTTCCATGGCCGCGATCACATAAGGGGAGCCGACACGCGTGCGGATGACCCGTTCACCGAAGCCGGAACGCTCGATGACACTTCCAGATGTGACCGGCGTGACAATTGTCCGCATTCCAAGCAATTTGGCTGAGAGCAGTCCAAGAACGTCGCCGCGCAGGATTTTTCCGCGCTCATCGGCAACCAGCGGCCGGTCTGCATCGCCATCCGTCGAGACGATCGCATCAAAACGTCCTGAACGGGCAATGCTCTCGAGATAGGCGATCTGTTCGGGCTCGTGCGCCTCGGTGTCGACGGGAATGAAGCGATCGGCGCGCCCGACAGGGGCAACATCTGCGCCTAAAGACCGCAAGAGATGAGCAAGGACATCACGCGCGACCGAGCTATGCTCGTAAACCGCGATACGCCGTCCAACAAGGCAATCGGCGCCAAAGAACGCAACATATCGATCGATGAAACGCAGGACGGCGTCTGGGGCGGACGATGTAGCCTCCCCGCTGCTTTTTGAAAGCGACGCCAAGGTTTCCTGATCGAGCTCGGCATGCTTCATCAAGATCGCCGCTTCATCGGCCTTGGTAATCTCACCCTCGCCGAGATAGAACTTCAACCCGTTGCGGTCGTCAGGAATATGGCTGCCCGTCACCATGATTGCTGCACATTTGCGCCTTTGGGCCTCAAGCGCCAATGCCGGGGTCGGCAAAGCCCCGCAATCGATAGCCTGAAGGCCGACCTGTCTGATGGCAGCGATGCAGTCTTCAGCGATCTGTGGACTGCTCGAACGCAAGTCCTGTCCGACAAGCACCTCTGCCGTCCTTGGCTCGAGATCGAGCGCATGATGGACAAAGGCAAGGCTATAGGCACGTGTAGGCAAGCCGACGAGGTCAGTGACCAGCCCGCGCAGACCCGAAGTGCCGAATTTCAAGCTGTTTTGGTCTGAAACCGCTTCTGTGTACAAGGGCGCGGCAGAATAAGGCGTAAAAGCTGCGGAAGAAGTGACCGACATCACGCCATCCCCATGAGAATGCCGGGCGGCATAAGTGCATCCTGGCCGCCGTCAAGCGCCCTGCCCTTTATGGTGCCCTGATCGGGATGACTGCGTTCGACATATCGCAGCAACTCTCCGAGCGCGCAGATGATGTGATAAAGCGAACTGGCCGGTGCAACACCGGATTTGAAGCTCCCATCCTCAAGCATCACATCATGCCAGATACCCCGTGGACCCGGCGTCAGATAAGACAACAATGCCAAGCTTGCCTCGCAAGCATTCTGTTCTGCAATCCGCTTGCTCTCTCCGTCCAGCGTCTCTGCGAAAGCAAGCCAGGCCTTCAGCCTTTCGGTCTGGGGCCAAAGCCTCGCCTGACCATCAGCGGTCAGCCCGTCAGACCAGACCTCGTTGATCGCAACCCTGCGTGACGGATCAACCCCGTGACTTTCAGCAAACGCGATCATGCGCTCGGCGCGATCGCCAATCTTGCCGCCCGTGGCCTGAGCCCAGCGCAGGATAAGCCATGCCCATTCGTAATTGTGGCCAGGCTCTATGCGCCAACGTCCACCTTCCGCAAGTACATCCCAATCGGCATTGAAATACTCACGGACCACGCCGCGATCTGGATCGAAGAACCGGCTCTTGAACAGAGAGACGATCTCATCGGCAAGCACACGCCACACAGGATTGGCATCCACCGCCATCCAGGCGAGTGCAGCTTCCAGGAGATGCATGTGCGGATTGGACCGTAATGGGTAGGGACTACGGCTGTGGTCCTTGAAACCGCCTGCTTCGTGGCCAAGCCTCAGCCGCAAGCTTTTCAGAAGGCTCACGGCCCGTCGGCGATAATCTTCGTCCTGAAGATGTGCAAAACTATGAGCATAGGCAAACAGAAGGAAGGCCTGATCATAGAGATGGTGATCTTGATCGAGCAAAGTGTCGTCGTCGCTCAAGCTGTGGAACAGCAGGCCATCGGGACCACTGTGACTGAGCAAGAAACGATAGCCGTGCCGGATACAGGCACTGGCAGCAGTCGGATTCCATCCCAATCGGGCAGCCTCGCTAAAGCTATAGACCTGCCTTGCGGTCACCCGGACACGTCGCGACGAGGATGGAATGCGGCCTTCGCGCGAGATGCTCTCACAGAAACCGCCCCTGATCCGGTCGATGCCGACAGTGGACCAGAGCGGTAATATATCTTCGAACAAAATGCGCCGGAACACTTGGGCCACATCTTCAAGACCAAGTCCAATATCGCTGTTTGTTTTTACTGAAAAATTGTTTGTGACCGCACGAATACGCATGCCAACACTCCACCGTCATCGGAAGGAGCTTATCGGTAACAAGCAATCAATCATCCCGTCGTTTACCTGGGTTAATGAAAACTGAAAAACAGTTCGATAGTTCTAAATTTAAAGACTTGTTATGAGTCGGATTCAACGTATCATCCGAACAGTTGGAAATGTGGCGATTGCAAGATCAAATTTGCGGAAGTCACGATTGATAATCCAAGCAGCGACGGCACGCCCGCACTGTAAAATAAGATCCTAGGGAATTTTGCCAAGGAGGCAAGAATTGTCAGAGATAGACTCTGGCATGCCTTGCCCGATCCATTGCGCCTTGATCAGCGCAATGAGGCGGTATGAGGGAAGTAAGTAGAGATTTTTAGTAAGTCAGTGTTGGGGACAGTCACATGCATCATGTATCGCCCTTCATGCGACGGGTCGCACAATTGCTTCCGTCATCAGGACGCTCGAGCCCTGTTCTAGACAGCATACATTTTCGCTCCACCTGTCTCGACAAGGGGGACGAGATTCTTGGTACCGGCACACGCGTCAAGCAGGTGGTAACGATCGGCCATGGGCTTGCGATGCGCTATCGGCTTTTGCCGGATGGCAGCCGTCAGGTCATCATGTTCCTGACGGCTGGCGACATCTGCAACCCCCATATCTATCCGACGGTGATGGATCATGGAATTGCAGCGGTCACGCAGGTGCGCATCGACCGCTTCGAATGTGAAAGCCTGATTGGCCTCACCAATACAGTGGTCGGGTTGAACCAGGCACTCTGGACACTTGCAGAAGAGCAAAATGCCATCATGCGGGATCATATCACCAGCCTCGGACGCAGCGACGCCAAAGCACGCGTCCTGATGCTGCTCAAGGAACTGGCCACACGGCTGTCGTCCTATGAAGGTCGAGAGCCAAGCCAGGTCTTTATCCCTGTGACACAGACCCTCTTAGCCGACGCGATCGGGCTTACTCACATCCATTTCAATCGCATCATCGGGGACATGGCCAAACGAGGCGCCATCGCCACAAGCCGTGGCGGCATCACGATAAACAGTATCTCCACCCTTGAAAAACTTGGTGCCGAATTGATCGTCGCGGCCTGAATGTAACTTCTTGCACAAAGCGCCGAAGCAATATTCCAAGAACACATTACTGAAATACTCGCACGCGACGACCAAAGCCGGCAGCAAAACTGTCGGCTTTTAATTTTTTGTTTTGATTAATAAACTTATTTATTTTTACGCTTCATTAACTGAGATTGATGTGAGGCCAATTTTTATTTGATTGACTGAAGCTCTAATCAAAGGAGCTGACCATGAAGATCAGTATTTTCGGCGCCGGCTACGTTGGCGCAGTGTCTGCAGCATGCCTCGTCAAGGAAGGCCATCATGTGGTGGCCGTGGATCCGGACCCCAACAAGATCGGCCCCCTGATGGCCGGCAAGTCTCCGATCATCGAACCTGGCCTTGAAGATTTCATCCGCGAGGGCGTATCGTCCGGAAGGCTGACGGCGACCTCGGACGCAACGGCTGCAATCTTGGCGACAGATCTCTCGCTGATTTGTGTCGGAACGCCATCCCTCCCCGATGGTAACCTCAACACCGAATATCTGAAACGGGTTGCCGAGGATATTGGCTCGGCCTTGAAGCAGAAGCATACCTTTCACTCGGTCGTCGTCCGCTCCACCTGCCTGCCAGGCACCACTGAAAGTGTCGTGGTGCCAGCCCTTGAGGCTGCCTCCGGCATGAAGGCCGCGGAAGATTTCGGCATTGCCTATCTTCCGGAATTCCTGCGGGAAAGCACTGCGATCAAGGACTATTACGACCCCGGCGTCATCGTCTTTGGTGCTTCGGACAAGTTCACCCTTGATCGCCTCGAAGAGATCCACGCGCCCTTGAAGCGCCCCAAATTCGTCGTCGATATCAAGACGGCCGAGGGCATCAAATACACCAACAATGCCTGGCACGCCCTCAAGATCAGCTTTTGCAACGAAGTCGGCAATATCTTAAGCAAGGCGGGCATCGACAGCCATGTGGCGCTGGAAATTCTGTGCGCCGATGACCGCTTGAATATCTCGAAGGCCTATCTGACGCCTGGCTTTGCGTTTGGCGGCTCTTGCCTGCCGAAGGATCTGCGCGCGCTGATCAGCATGTCGCGGCGCCAGGGCACTCCAGCTCCCCTGCTCGAAGCGACACTGTCTGCCAATGAGGTCCAGATCAACCGGGCCTATAGCATGATTGCCAACCAGGGAGCTCGCAAGGTTGGAATCGTCGGTCTGAGCTTCAAACCCGACACGGACGACTTGCGGGAAAGCCCGCTTGTTGAACTCGCGGAGCGACTTTATGGCCGCGGCTACCAGATCAAGATCTTCGATCCCAATATCCGCCTCAACAGACTGACAGGTGCCAATGAGAGCTTCGTTCGTGCGCGACTGCCCCATCTCGCAGAGCTTTTGAACGAAGATATCGAAACCGTGCTCGCGGATTCCGATGTCATCGTTGTCGGCAATCGTGCCGAGATGAACGGCTCGATGTCGAGGGTCAAGCCCGATACCCGGATCGTCGATCTTGTTCGCGTCGACAAGTCACTTCGTAGCGAAGGCAATTATCATGGCATCTGCTGGTGACTTTTCGGCCAGTCCCGCAGCGCATGTCTTGATGGTGCTCGGCATTGCGGTGGCAGCAACGTCATTGCCGAGCCAGGCCTATGCCATCATCGACAGCAAAACCGGACTGGCAATCGGCCTGATTGGCGCCTGGCGTTATGGTTGGGGGATCTTGCATTTCCTGCGCGGCATCATCTACCGCAGCATCGTCTATCCACGCATGCAGCGTGCAGCTGCTGCGAGGTCGCGCAAGGGTTTCCATTCCTACCTGCTGGTGACAAGTTTTCGGATCCCGACGGAAACGACGGTCGACGTTTATCGTGCGGCATTTGCCGCAGCCTTGAACGCGCCAGGCCCGGCCACCGTCGTCGCCTCGATCGTCGATCTCTCGGATCAGAGGATTATCAAAAAGCTCTATGCGGCCATGGTCACCGAGGCTGACCCCGTCGACCTGGTGATCGTGCGGATCGACGGCACAGGAAAGCGCGATGCGCTGGCCTCTGGCTTCCGAGCGATTGCGCGACTGTTTCCAGCGCCCGATGCCATGGTCGCCGTGATCGATGGCGACAGCATTGTGCCGGAGGATCTCGTCGAGAAATGTGCGCCTTTCTTCCACGATCCGAATGTAGGGGCCCTGACAACCGACGAATATGCCGAGGTGCGTGGCAAGTGGATCTTCCAGCAATGGTATGCACTGAGGTTCGCCCAGCGTCATATCCTGATGTCATCAATGGGCCTGTCACGACGGGTTCTGACCCTGACAGGGCGCATGTCGATGTTCCGTGCGTCGATCATCTGCAATCCCGACTTTGTCGCCCAGGTCGAGGTGGACTTTATCGATCATCCAAGGCTTGGTCGTTTCAAATTCCTGACCGGAGATGACAAGTCGAGCTGGTTCTGGTTACTGCGCAATGGCTACCAGATGCTTTATCTGCCTGATGTCGTCATAAAGACCATTGAAGATCCGCCAAGCGAAAGCTTCTTCCGCTCCGCAGCCATGCTGATGGTCCGTTGGTATGGCAACATGCTTCGAACAAATGGGCGAGCACTGGCGCTCGGTCCCCGCCGCATCGGGTTCTTCGTCTGGTGGGCGATCCTGGATCAAAGAATGTCGATGTGGACCTGCCTGGTCGGCGTCACCAGCGCGATCCTTGCGACCTTGATGATCTCGCCCTTCACCATCCTAGTCTACGGCGTCTGGATCCTCGCTTCGCGCTATGCGATCACCCTTTCGCTTTACTCGGCCCGCCGGGAGATTTCGGTCGTCGCGCCCTTGCTGTTGTATTTCAATCAAATCTTCGGCTCAGCCATGAAGGTTTTCATCTTCTTCCACCTCGATCGCCAGAAGTGGACACGCCAGAACACGACGCTCGCCAGGGGTGAGCGAAGCTTGCTCATCACCTACCGGCAATACGAATCCAAACTCTACCAGTCTGTCAGCGTGTTGGCCCTGATTACGGCCTGCAGCTTGATGATCGGCCTCACCGCCACAACCCGTCTGTAACTCGAAGAATTGGAGCCTCGATCATGGGAGCCATGTCCTACGAAGCTGAACTGCAGCGTCAGCACCCCCGCTATCGCTTGCCGATGCGCGCCACGATCGATGGCAGGATCTACCAGGTCCATGACTGGTCGATGAACGGCTTTGCGATCGAAGCGCGAGGCTTCACGCCCGGCAAGAAAGTCATCGCCCACCTGACGATCCCCTTCAGCAGTTACGAGTTCAGCCTGACGGAAGTACCGGCAGAAGTACTCTATTCGACCGATCCGATAGGCCGCACAAGCTTCATCTTTCTCACTCTGGAGGACGGGCAGGTAAGCCTGCTTCAATATGTGACGGATGCAATCTTGTCAGGCGAAGTGGTGCGGGCCGGCGATGTCTTGGACGTCGCGCGCCGCACAGACATGGTGAAGTCGAAGCAAGTCCCTCCGCCGCCCCGCCTCTCGACACGCGCGCGTCTCGCTCAGCTGGGACGGCGGGTCGCAGCGACCACCGGCGTGGCTGCGATTGGTGCTGCGCTCGTCGCCTTCCTGTCCGCCAATGTCTATGACGAGCTCTATGTCGTTCGTCCGGAAAGTGCAGCGATCTCCGCCAAGACCGTCAATGTCGCAGCACCCTCGGTTGGGCGGATCACGTTCATCAACGAGAAGAAGCAGGTTTCCTTCGGGGAGCCCCTGATGACCGTCAACCCGGCCGTCGGCAATCCGATCACGGTCGAATCCCCTTGCGATTGCGTTCAGGTCGATCAGCGTTTCGCCAATGGTGATTTCGTCAAGACCGGCGATCCCGTGGTCCGGCTGATGCGCGCAGATGCCCCCATCGTGATTTCAGCCATCGTCGCAGACAAGGAGCTTATGAGCCTCTATGGCGTCGAGACAGCTTCACTGGTCTACCCGGACGGCACCTCGGTCGGCGAGGCGGAAATTCTCTGGTTGCCTGGCCAAGGCGGCACCCAGGCTGATCTGCCCAGAGAGGCCCTGACGGTACTCGTCGCGCCGAAAAAAGCCCTGTCGCCCGACATGATCGGCCAGCCGGTGCAGGTCGAGTTCGACCTCTTTCCAGACAGCATGATCGGTCGCCTCATTGCAAGCGCGACCAGGAACACGGCAACGGCTGGGGCACAATCGACCGCATTGCTGACGGGTGAGGTGAAACCATGAGCATCATCCGCCCCGTTGTCCTTTGTGGTGGTTCAGGGACGCGGCTTTGGCCGCTTTCGCGACGGCTCGAGCCGAAGCAGTTCCAGAAACTCAACAGCGATCGCTCCCTGTTTCAGGATACACTTGCCCGCTTCGACGGGGCCGAATTTGGCCGCGCCACTGTGCTCGTCAACAGCTTGCAGGAACCCCGCGTTCAGTTCGATCTGATGGAAATGGATCATCCTGCAGGATTGCCAAGGGTGCTCGTCGAACCTGCCATGCGATCCACGGCACCGGCAATTGCGGCAGCGGCTCTTGCCCTGATCGCAGAGGATCCTGATGCCGTCATGCTGGTGGTTCCCAGTGACCATCGCATCGGCCAGCATGATCGACTTGTCGAGGCCTATCGTGCCGCCCTTCCCTTCGTCGAAAACGGCGGGATTGCGCTTTTTGGTATTCGCCCGAGCTCACCTGAGACCGGCTTCGGCTATATAGAGGCAGAGGTTGCGACTGATGCCGCTGTCCATGACGTCATCAGTTTTGTCGAAAAGCCGACACTCGATGTGGCCCGCGAGCTGGTGGCGGGCGGGCGACATACCTGGAACAGTGGAATATTCATGTTCCGCGCTTTGACCATTCTCAGTGAGCTTTCGCACCGTGCACCCGCTTTGCTTGAGACGGTGACTGAAAGCATCCGTGAGGGCCGGCATGACGGCAACAGCTTTTACCTCTCGCCACGCTTTGCAGACAGCCCCGAAATCTCCGTGGATCATGCGGTCATGGAGCATTCTTCCCGTCTTGGTGTCATCCCCGTATCGCCGGACTGGAATGACCTTGGATCTTTCGAGGCTTTATGGGAGGTTGGCAAACGGGATCAGGACAACAATGTTGTCAAAGGCAATGTCCTGCTCAGCGGTGTGCAAAACAGCTACATCCATGGGGCTCAACGGCTTGTGTCGGTGATCGGCCTTACCGATGTTGTCGTGGTCGATACTGACGATGTTTTGCTGGTTACGACGCGAACACAATCGCAAGATGTCAAACATGTCGCCCAGCATTTGGCAAAGGCTGGACACCCGGCGGCAGATCGCCATCTCACACGTCAAGACATGACCGGCCGCCGCCGCATCATCGATAAGGGCGAACACTATCTGGTTGAGCGCATCGAGGTTGTGCCGGGCGCCGCGATGCTGCTTGAGATGACCGAGACGGGCCAGCGACGCATGCTGACCCTTGTCACAGGAGAAGTCGTGCTGGATTCCCCAGATCGACGGATCGCCCTTCAACAAGGGGCCTGCCTCGAACTGGGGTCGAGTAGCACAATTACAATCCACAACCCGATGCTTGAGACCGCAACCCTCATCTTGAGCATGGCACGTGACGCGACAAGCCTGGCTGCCGGTTCACAAGAGGATTTCGCCAACAGGAGCCCAAGCACCCTGGACATCAGAAAGGCTGGTTGATGATCTCTCGTAAAAGAACACGCTCGCCGATTGGCCTCGCCGGCCTGATACTGGGTCTTTGTCTGATTTCCGCAACGCCAGCATTTGCCGCAGTCGATGACGAGGTCAGCATGGCTCACTCTGTTGTTTCAGAGGCCATGGTCAAGCTGGACGCAGAAACCGTTCCAGACACGAGGCTTTACTGGCTACGGGAGGCCGTCGACGCAATTGCCGTTCTGGAGGGTCTTGGTGGAGAAACCGCCGGGATTGACGAGGCCCGTATTGCACTGGCCGATCTGGCGGCCCAGGCTGTCACGCCGGATGTCCTTCGTCTCAGCCTGATCGATGCGCTGGCAAATCTCTTGGACAAGGGAGACGCCGGCCTTCAAAGAGATCTGGAGGCCAAGGCGATCGTCCAGTTTCTGCATGATCCAGCCTATCGGTCTACGGCCTGGTCAACGCTTGCGGCCGGGCATCTGCGCGTCGGCGAGACCGAAGAAGCCGAACGGCTGGCAACGCTTGCCATCGAAGAAGCGCGCTCGATACCACGTGATGCCACGCGCGATGGAGCGCTGCGTGCGGCGATCCTCACCTTTCCTTCAACCACCCTGCCAGAGACACTGCTGGAGCTTGCGACGAACTCTGTTGCGCTGGCTCGCACCCGGGCCGAGTTGTATCAGAAAAGTGCTTTGAGCAGGCTTTCCGAAGAAGGACTTGCCAAGGCCTCCCAACGGGCCCTGTCAGATAGCGCGTATCGTGCATTTCAGGACGGCAATCTTGCCCGGGCGCTTGTCTTTTCTCAGGCGCTTGACCGCGATGAAGAGGTCCGAAGCGAGCTCCTGAAAAATCTGATAGAAGCCGCCCTGGAAGACGGCAACGACACGCTCGCTCTGCGCGCAGCGAAATCGATGTCTCGCGATCGCGACCAGGGCAGGGCGCTTCGATTGATCGTTGATGCCCGCATCGACCGAGATAAGGCTCTTCGTGCACGTGAGATCGTCCCACTCTTCCTGAAGGACAAGGCAAGAATCGACGCTGATATTGCGATTGCCAAGGATCTGGATCGGCAAGGCTATAAAGATGCGTCCAGGCAGATCCTGTTGCAGAACGTCAACCAACCGATTGACGATCCCAATGCGGTCGCCAATCTGGTTGCAGCGCTTGCCAGCCTATCTGAGTTCCAGTCAGCAGCGAAGCTCGCGGAACAGCTTGCAGACGGTGAGGCGCGCTCTCATGCTTATTCGCGCCTGATCAAGGCTCTCGCTGATGTCGGCAAGCTCGACGAAGCCGAAAGGCTTCTGGGTGAAATATCTGAGCGCGAAGACTTGGGCTTTGCACGCGCGGGCATTGCCAAAGCGCTCATCAAAGCCGACAGGATCACAGAAGGTGAAGCCTTTCTCGTCGACATCGATGCAGGACCCGACCATGACCGGGTTGTCGAGGCCCTTTCCAGCCATGCCTTGAAGACAGGAGACGTAGATAAAGCCCGGCTTTTCTTGTCGAAGGCGCAAAGTGAAGCCGCGCGCTGTCGCATCCTGATCTCCATCGCCCTCGTCTCCGAACGCGAAAGCCGTGACGAGGCGAGCGCCCTCCTTGAGGAAGCCGTTAAAGTCATTGCCGGTGCAAGCGACAGCGACGAAAGCCTGGCTGATATCGCGGTCGCCTTTGCCCGCATTGGCAATGTCTTGCGCGCCGATGCGCTCGTCAGTTCGATCGAGGATGCCAAGGCTCGCCAGCAGGCCAAGCGCGAGATTGCCGAAGTTCTCGTCAAGCAGGGGGCGCTCGCTCCTGAGGATCCGCGCCTTGAGGGCCTGAACGGGTTGGATGCCGGACGGATCATTGGCGAGCTTGCATTGGCCACTTACGAGGTGGATGGGGATGTTGAGGGATTCGTCAAAACGGTGGCGAAACTTCCATGGCAAGTCCGAATCCCGGCCTTTCGCCATGTGGCAGAGGAGCGCGCACGAAAACTCGACCTGCGGGGATGGCTGAGTGACCCGGATGTCGACCCACTGTCAGCTTCCGTGACGACAGCTGGCGAGGAAGCCGGGGACAGCCAATCCGTTGACCAATCTGCCGATTTTTCCATAGCCGGTCATCGCATTCAGGCGCCGGCACGTCCGACCCGTGAACTCAGCCAGGTCAGGATGCCAGACATTTTCGAGCTTGATGCCGAAAAGATGCGTGCTCGGATGCCGGCACCTGCCGATCCCGTCGGCCATCTTGCCATTCTCGGCTTCAGCCCCTTCAGCCTTGAAGCCTTCAAGCTTGGTGACGGTGGCGAAGTCGCTGTTCATCAGGTGCAGATCTCTCAGCAGATGACCTGGCCTCGATATATCGCAGTCGAAAAAGGCGTCGTCACGCTCGGCAGCCTGCTGCGTGATTTGCCCGAAGCAACGACCCGCCGCCTGCTGATCGCGGAAAAGGACGATCTCCTGATCCGCGTCCCCATCATCGTCTTGCCGGGCGCGACATTGCTGATGTCCGGAGCCGAGTTCAACCAATACCGTCTTGGGGCGCAATCAGGCGCATTCATTGCCGTTGCGGGCCGCCTGATCGTCCAAGATACAGAGATCGTCGGCTGGGACGAAGTAGAGGAAGAGCTGGCCTTTGCCACGGAGGCCGACGGAAACCGTTTTCGTCCCTTCATCACGGCATGGGGCGGAAGTGATCTGCAGCTTGCCGCAAGTCGCCTGGCCATGCTTGGCTATGATTCCAGCAAGGCCTTCGGTCTGACGCAATCGAGCGGCGCTGCGGTCCAGTCGCTCTACGCTGTGAAGGAAAACAGGCCGACCGGCAATCTTATCGATAACAGCTTCGAGAACCTGCGTTACGGCTATTACAGCTACGAAGTTGACGATGTCCGCATCGTGGGAAACGAATATCGGGACAACATCATCTACGGCATCGATCCGCATGACCGCTCCCGCCGTCTGCTGATCGCCTTGAACACGGCCTACGGCTCCCAGAAGAAACACGGCATCATCATCTCGCGTGAAGTGGACGACAGCTTCATCGTCGGCAATCTATCCCTGCATAACAAGGGATCGGGCATCATGCTGGATCGTACCAGTATCCGGAATATCGTTTATGCAAACACCGCGGTTGCGAATGAAGGCGACGGTCTGACCTTTTACGAAAGCGGCTGCAACATAGCCGCAGCCAATGACCTCAGTCGCAATCTACGCGCCGGGGTCAAGATCCGCAATTCCACGGATGTCGGCATGTATGACAACCAGATGGAGGGCAATGGTGCAAGCGGCGCTGACATCTATGTCTCGGATCTCAGACAGTCGCCCGAGGGACAGACACGCAACTTCGAGCTGGACCCCTTTCAGGCCGTGGTCACGGCGGTTCTCAGCGGCAACGCCTTCACCGATAACGGAGATGCGATCAACGCTGCCGGGGCAGCGCAGCTCCTTCTCGAAGACAATCAGTTCCTGCGTCAAAGCAATCGGATCTACGGCGGGGACTTGAAGCAGCTCTCCCCTTTCCTGCTCCGCCTTGGTGACACTGCGGCCATCTTGACCCGCGAGCATTGCGAGGCGGAAGCTGCAATCAAGGCCTGTGATCTCGGTGGCTGGCCACATCCGCCACGCACCAGTCCTGTCTGCACTGGTCAGCTGATCAGGCAGCCCGCTGCTCAAACAGCCGGGAGCGCGCATGATGGCTGAGAGCGTGTCAAAACTCCGGAGAACCAGGCTGACGGCCGGCGCGGTTGTTGCAGTCCTGCTCACGACTGCGCCTGTTGCAGCAGCCGGCTGGCAGGGCCTGTTTGATGTCGAGACCCGCTCGGATCTGCTTGCAACCGCTCCATATCACAGTATTCGTCAGCTCTGCCTGTCGCTTGAGGCCGATCCCGCCTGGGCAAAGCTTGAACCGATCCGCAAATTGAGCGCCACCGAAGGCTATGGTTCGGATCAATCGGCAGAGGATTTTTCCTGGGCGGTCATGGTCCTTTCGGGACGAGCACTGGCGGGCGACGCCAAGGCACGTGTGACGCTGGAAAACCTGCTCACGGCCTGGGCTGAAGCGGGCGGCTTTACCGAGACCGAAGAGGTTCACGATGCCTATTATGCGCTGAAGCGCCAGCTGCTGCCGCTCTCGATTGCCTTTGCGATCCTCGAGCCCAAGCTCGATCCGGACCAGGCATCGCGGATCAGACCGTGGATCGATGGCCTTGTGCGCAAGATTGACCATCACTTCGACGGCGATGTCGATCGCAACAACCACCGGATACTTGCCGACAGCGTGATGGCCGTATGGGGTGCTACAATCGGTGATCATGCGATGATGGAAAAGGGACTTTCCCGGTTCCAGACCGTGCTTGCCGAGGCCCGGATGGATGGCACGCTTGAGCTTGAAGCACGCCGGGGCGCTCGCGCACTTTGGTATCAGCGCCAAACCCTTTCAAGCCTGACCGTCCTTGCGGAAGTGGCGCGCGGACAGGGGGAAGACCTTTACAATATGCTCACACCATCAGGCCAATCCTATGCCGCACTGCTAGGGGCATTGATCAACGGCATAAGCTCTCCAGTTCTTGTCGCTGTCTACGCAGCGGAAAACCATATTCCTGGTCCGGAGAAGGATTATCGCAAGCTGGAGCTTGGCTTCCTTGATACCCGCGGCCATGGCCGCCACTACATGGCCTGGGCTGAAGCGGCGATCCTGAGTGGAAAAGGCCTCGCATTCGACCGGCTCGAAGCTTTGTTTCAGCGACAGATCCGGGCCGAGCGTCCCTTGGTCGACGAGTTCATCGGTGGAAATTCTACCTGTTTCTGGGGGCAGCCATGATGGTTCTTTTGCGCAGTTTAACACTGGTTTGCTTGCTTGGCCTGATCCTCTCGCAGGGCGCGATCGCTGAAGAAACCGATTTGTCCCGCCGCTTTGCGGCAGAACAGGCGCTTGTAGCCCAGCTGGCGACGAGCCAAGCGCCAGAGGAACAGCGCCAACTGGCCGAACTTTACCGTGACGGCCTTATTTTCAGCGCGACAAACCCGATCCGCAAAGCTGACAGGGATGCAGCCATTGCTGCCTATCGCCGCGCCATCGAGCTTGGTGATCGTTCCCAGTCAACCATCATACCGCTCGGACGCCTGTTGTTGCGACGCGAGGCTGGCCTGTCATTTCAAAGCGTCGCTCCTGATCTCGAGCGTCTGGCGTTAGAAGGCAATGGCGACGCTCTCTATCTTATCGCCACTGATGCGTTGGAGAACCAGAGGCTGTCCTTTGATGACGTCGTGCCGCGCCTTGAGGCAGCCGCCGTGCTCGGCAGCGTCAGTGCCATCAAGGACCTTGCCGCCTCCGGCCGCAAAGTGGGTCAGACGCTTACTGACAACCTGATCGCGCGGCTTTCAGACAGGGCAACTGAGGGCAGTGCTTCGGCCGCAGTGTCACTTTTCAAGATCCATACCGATGGCATACTGGTAGAAGCCCAGCCTCAGCTGGCCATGACCTGGCTGCAGCAAGCGGCGGATATGGGAGACCTTGAGGCCATTGAACACCTGGCCCATGAACTGGTCACGGGACAGCATGTCAGCGCCGACCCCGTGCGCGCTGCCGGACTCTTCCGAGAGGCCGCTGAATCTGGGAGCCGCGTGGCAGCACTCGCGCTTGGCAATGCAGGAATTTCCGCATCTGGCATGCCAGTTACTGATGCTGAAGCCCGCATATGGCTGCAAAGGGCAAGCGAAGCCGGCATTCGTAGCGCTGCTGTTCTCCTGTCCAATCTCGATCTGAAGCTTGCGCTGGATTTCGTCGGCGACAAAAGCGAACAGGCGCGGCTCATTGAAGCGGCGCTTGCACCTGTAGCCGCCGATCCCGAGGCCTTGTCTGACCTTGCCAGCCAGCACTGGCGCTCTGTGAAATCCGAACTGATCGGACCGATCCTCATGCCCATGCTGGAACGGCTTGCACTTGAGGGTAGCAGCACGGCGGCCCTGTCCCTTGATGCCTGGCTTGAGGCAAATGGCCGGCCCCTGCCCGACACGGTGGCACGTGCACTCCTCGAGAGCTTGAGAAAGACGCCTCTGGTGAGTGTCGGCTTCTCCGATTTCACGGTTGCGAACCTGGCTTTGAATGGAAGGCTCCCCAAAAGCGTCCTGACGCAGAACCAGGCCCTTCGTCTTCTCTTCAAGGCAGCCGATGCTGATGTTGGCCAGGCGATGCTTCGCCTCGGTCAGCTTTACCGGCAAGGCGATCAGTTGGCCCGCAGCGATAGCTTTGCCCGGCGATGGTTCTTGGAGGCTCAGGCGCGCGCTGTCGAGCGTGCCTATTGGGAGCTGGCGGACATGCAGGCCCATTCGCCTGACGGGCAGGAGCGCAAGGCTGCCGAGGATTTCTACCGGGGCGAGATCGAGGCCGGTGACCCGCGTGCGGGGCTTGCCTTGGTCGCGCTTCTCCTTCGCCATGATCAACTGAATGGTGTGAGCCTTGAGCGCGCCAGATCCGTCCTCGTCCTGCCGTCTGACCAGATCGCGCTTGCCTCCATGCTCTTTGCGACCGGCCGTGAGGACCACATGGCCAAAGCGGAAGTGCTCCTGAAGACACTGGATACCGGCAAGATGACGTCAACTGACCTGGTCTCGCTTGGTCGTTTGCGCGCAGCCATGGCCACCAATCTGGCCGAAGCAGGTCTGGCGGTTGATCTTCTCAAACAAGCGGCTGCATCCGGGGCTCCGGTTGCAAAGACCGCACTTGCAGCCACCTACCTATCGTCGGTCTCCTACCGCGAGGAAGCCAAGCAGGCGATCGCGATGTTGCAGGAGGTCTTGAAGGACAATCCGAGCGATCCGGAAGCCCGGCTGATCTTGGCCAGAGCCTATATGATGGGCCTCGGTGTCGACAAGAACGCCGCCAAGGCTGAGGAACTGATCGCAAAGGTTCGTGCCGAAAGTGGCTTCAAGTTGCCCAAAGCGAGCTTGCTGGAGGCAGATTGGATGGCCTTTTCGGCTGCTGGCCGCGACCCGCAAGGGGCAGAAGCCCTGCTTCGGTCCCAGGCCGCGCGGGGCTCGTCGGCCGCTTATCGCGCATTGGGAGAATATGCCCTGAACGGATTCGGGGCCGCAATCCGCCCGGATGCAGCGGCGGTTCTGATGCACCGCGCCGCTCTTGGCGGCGACAAGGAGGCCATGGCAGCGCTGGGGCACATGCTGCTCAACGGCTATGGTCTCAACCAGTCTCGTACAAAAGGCATCGATTGGCTGACGCGGGCCGCCAATGCCGGCAACACGGCCGCGATGTACGAACTGTCACGGATACTGTCCTTGAAGCAGGGACCTGATGGTGATCCGCGACAGGCGCTGATCTGGCTGCAAAAGGCGGCCGAACGCAGCCACCCCAACGCCGCCTACCAATTGGGTCTTGCCTATCTCTCGGGAGATTGGGTGGAAAGGGATGTCCAGCTGGCCGCAAAATGGTTCGAAAGATCGGCCCAGTCGGGCAACCTGCTTGCGGCACGCACGCTCAAAGCGGTGCGCACTGGCCAAGGGGCTGAAACGCTTACTTCAATTTCCAACACCTCCGATTGAGGCTTCGACGAAAATTGGACGAGGCCGCGACGAAGAGGGTGATGTGACATGGTAGGAGAAACACGCATGAAACGATCGCACACTCAAAGTGCCGCCATGATGATTGCGACGCTGATCTCGCTCATGGCTGCACCGCAAACTGTGTTCGCAGAGACGGTTTCAGCAAATGCGCTGATGAGCCTGCCTTTGCCAATCTCGCCACCCGAGCTCAATTTCGCGAAGATCTGCCGGAAAGCGCAAAGCCCTGCCCCGCTTTCATTCGACTGGAAGACCTGGTCGGGAGAGCAGCCACACCAACCAGCAAACGAGATCCTCGCCGATGCCAATCGCCTGATCGACGGCGGTGCAGGCGTTGTGCGTGATCTGCCGCTTGCGCGTCGGCTGCTGGAAGTGATCGTGGAGGAAAGGCGCGCAACCGGCCTTAGTGCCAAGCGGCGCCTGGCTCAGCTGTTGCTCGATGAACGAGCAGGCACCGTTGACCGTGAACGGGCTGCACGCCTCTTGATCGAGGCGACCGCGGCACAGGAGACAGATGCGGCTTTGACACTCGGCAGGCTGATTGCACGCGGCGAATTGCCAAGCCTGTCCCTTGACGATGCCTCGCGCTATCTGGGGGTCGCGGCGGGCTTTGGAGAGCCCATGGCAGCCGTCGAGCTCGCGGCCCTTTATGCGGATGAAACGCTTACCCCACCGTTTGAGGGCGCAGCCCGCCACTTTGCCAATCTGGCGAGCCTCAATCTCCAGACGGCACTCGCCCAGGGGGACTGCGACC
This sequence comes from Rhizobium sp. AQ_MP, assembly GCF_014237835.1. GTDB lineage: Bacteria > Pseudomonadota > Alphaproteobacteria > Rhizobiales > Rhizobiaceae > Allorhizobium. The sequence goes on along the minus strand of NZ_JACJVI010000013.1, from coordinate 124,708 downwards.
TCGCGATTGACATCGGTCAATTCCTGATTGATCGCGGATATCCAGATGCGGAGCGGCATGCGGTTGCCTGGTTTACCATTGCTGCGAACTCTGGCCATCGCGCCGGCCTCGAAAAGCTGGCAAAGGCCTATCACACTGGCATTGGTGTTACTCTGGATCGCAACAAGGCAGGCGAGCTCTGGGAGCGGGCAGTCGCGGCTGGATCCGTCGCCGGTTATGCGGCTTTGGCAGATCTGGCGCTCATCAGGGGTGAGGATCCGGCCAGGATTGAAACGCTTCTTTCAACCGGCGTCGAAAATGGTGACCCCAGTGCCGTCCTGCTCGCAGCTCGTTATTTCCGGGGCGACTTTACCGGATCCGCCGACTTCGATCTCATGCAGGCGGTCTTGCAACCCGCTGCCGAAAGGCCGGAGACCTCTGTCTTTGCGCTCGACATTCTGGCCAATAGTTACCTGACCGGACAGGGGGTTGCGCCTGATCCTGCAAGAGCAGAGGCGATTTATCAGCGCATCAACGCCTATGGCACGCCGGATGCAAAGGCACTTTACGGTCGTTACCTCCTCAAATGGGGCCGCGGATTGCGCGAGGCCGAAGCCGTTCTGCGCCAGGCATCGGATGCCGGGTCCGATCTGGCCCGGGCCAGTCTCGTGGACCTTTCGCTTTGCCGACCAAGTTCACAGCTCGATCCAGATCAGCGGCTTGAAGAGCTTGCAGCAGATGGCAATGCGCTTGCCATCCGCAAATTGGCGCGCCGCGCCCTTGAGAGGGGTGACAAGGCCAAGGCGCAAGCGCTTTTCGAGCAAGCCGCAGAGCAGGGCGACCGTATTTCCATGGTCGAGCGTGCCGCGGTCCTTATTGCTGAAGCCGGCGGCCCCACAAAGCGCTCAAAGCTGCTCGTTGCGCAAGCAGGTGCAGCTGGAGAAGGTGTCGTTTCCGGACGTCTCGCCCTCATTGGCGCTTATCGCGCCGGCAAGCTCGGTGAAGACCTCGAAGCAAGTGCGGCACTGTTGGACGGGCTTCGTGCAAGCATGGACCCTGCAGCCGATTTCGAACTGGCCCGCATCTCCCTTCAAGAAGGGACATTCAATGAGGACGCAAAGCGACGGCTGGAGCGTGCAGCGGCCGCCGGCCATGCGGAGGCGATGCTGCTTCTGGCACGACAAATCACAATCGATGGCGGGGCTTCCGTTGAAGCTGATGCCTGGTTGCAGCGAGCTGCCGAACGCGGCGACCCTGCGGCCCTGGCCGAACTTGGCGGTAATCCAACCCGTGTTGCGCCTGTGGCAAAAGCGTTGGACGAGGTCCTGCTTTGCGATCCCAGGGCGCTTGTCGAAAAGGCAAGGCTGCAGCGCATTCTCGGGGAGCCCCTGAATGCGGCGAAAGCACTGTCGAACGCCGAAGCAATTGTCAGACACTCTCCTCGCTTGCGTTTGGTTCTTGCTGAAGCAATCCTCTCACTCTCTCCAGGCGCCAATGATGATGCAGCACGTGCCGCACGCCTGCTGGAGGGGGCTGCCGATGGCGGAAGTGGCAAGGCTGCCCTCGTGCTGGCCCGGCTGCAGGAGGGTGACCGTCTCGGACCCCAGCGCGACGCCGCGATCAAATGGTATAGCAAAGCAGCATTGACGGGCGAGCAAGCGGCAATTGCCGAACTGACCCGCCTTTCAGAAGGCGGCGGCGCCAAGGATGCCATGGATGCCTTGAAGCGGGTTGCAGAGACTGGCGATCCATCCGCGCTTCGCAGTTTCGGCATGCTGCTTGCTGCACGTGGACAAGACAAAAGAAGCGAAGGCATCAGACTTCTAGAGGATGCGGCCGCCAAGAAGGATGTCGCAGCAATGAAGATACTTGCCCGTTTCCATGCAGCCGGCATCGACGGTGAGGTCTCCGCAGCAAAGAGTATCAGCTGGACACGCCTTGCTGCCGAACAGGGCGACCCGGAAGCCATGTTTCAATACGCAATCGCGCTCGACCTCGGCTTTGGCGTGGCTCCCGATCCGCAATTGGCAAAAACCTGGCACAGGAAGGCTTTGCAAAATGGCTATGTCGAATAAATCCGCGATTTTTGCGCAGCCAGTCACCTCGCCTGTGTCTCGCCTCTTGTCGCGCATGCGCCTAGCGAGCCTCGCCTGCTCTGTCATGCTCGGCTTATGCCTTGGACCGATGATCACGCCTACGCCCGCCTTGGCCGCTGGTCCTGAAGCAAGCATGCGACAATTTCTTCCAAGCGCTTTGCGCGGAAACCGGGTCGCCGTCAGAGAAGTCGCCAAAGCGATCGTCAAGCTCGGCCCCCGGCAGTACCGGTCTGCAGCCCAGTTGCGCCCCTTGATCCGGGCAGAGGCACTGCGCGGCTCCAGCGCAGCGGCCAATGCCTATGGCATCATGCTGCAATATGGCATCGGCGGGCCGAAACTGGCGAAGGAAGCTGCAAGCTGGTACGCCAGAGGCGGCGCCGAGGGCAATGTCGGTGCGTCGAAGAATGGAGCGCTTGCCTATGCGCTGGGCTGGGGCGTGCGCCGCGACACCAAACGCGCCAATCAGCTGCTTGCCCAAGTGCCGGTCGACCAGCGCAGTCGCAAGATGCTGGAGATCGCCAAGGCGATGATGCAGCCAGGTCGTGCAGAGCCGGAGCAGGCTCTTTACTGGCTCGATCGCGCCGTTGCACTTGATCCGCAAGGCCGCTTGAACGCCGCTGGCGTCTATGAGGACCTGGCGGACAGTTTGCCTGAGGGGCGTGCAGTGCTGGTCGACTGGTTGGAGCCGCTGGCAGAAAAGGGCAATGTCCGGGCCATGCTGCTTCTGGCGCAAAATCTGGAGACCAGCGGCAGTGGTGAGGACCTTGTTACGGCAGCTGACCTTTATGTGAAAGCGGCACAAAGCAATGCGCCGGAAGCCTATGCTGCCCTCGGCCGTCTACTCGCAATTGCACCTGATCCCTTGTCAGACCAGATCAAGTCCGAACTTGAGGGCCAGGCGGATGATGGCGCCGTGTCTGCTGCCGTGGCACTGGCAACGCACCTGCTCTTCAATCCCGATGGCTCACCCCAGGACCGGGAGAAAGGACTTCGCTATCTTAAAGCCGCAGCACGCGCAGGAGATCCCGATACCCAGTACCGGCTGGCGATGATCTTGCTGGGAGACGTTGAACACGCCGACAAGCATCAGCTCGCCCGTGCCTATTTGGCACTGTCGGCGGCAGGCGGAAATCAGCAGGCTGCAAAAGCGGCCAAGCAGTTTGGAGAAATTGCGCTTGCCGATGCGCGTCTCATTGCTCTTGCAGCCGAAAATTGAACAGCGCAAGAGACTTCTCCGTGAAAAGCGCCGTGTTTTCTGGTTCCAGTTAAACTGACCTTAGGCCTTTTAGACTAGACCCTCATGAAATCCGTCTCGGAGTTTCATGTTGGCAAAAGTCTCACAGACAAGCATGTCGAAGGCGCTCATTGTCGGCATGACCCTGATGGCGGCCTTGCTGACAGCTGCAAATTCTGCGGCGAGCGACACAGTTTTGGCCATGGTCAAGCCAAGCTTGCGCCAGGACAGTGCGTGCAAAAACCTGCCGAGCCTGCCACGTCGGGTGGCGACGATATCCAAATACGATCAGTCGTTCCGCTCGAAGTCGGTGCTCAATGAGGCTCAGCGTCAAGAGCGCGCCTTGCAGCTCGCGCCGATCCAGGCGGCCATTCGACAGGTCTTGGCACTTGCAAGAACGGATGATGGCAACGCGGCCATGTGTGCACTTCAGGGTTTGCGGTCCTGGGCTATAGGCAAGGCGCTGACGGATATGGCAACCTCGGATGCCAATCTGAGCCGAGACAGCTTTACGGGCGAGATCACAGCGATTGTTCTCACCCTCCAGGCGCGGGGCATAAGCTTGAACGGGGAAGACGAGATCCGCAGCTGGCTTCACACACTCGCCAGTCAAACCATGGTCTACTACGACGTCAAGGCAGGACCGATATCGCGCCGCAACAACCATCGCTACTGGGCAGCCACAGCTGTTGCCGATCTCGGCGCAATCTTGAGCGATGAAAACATGCGGGCCTGGGCCCGGGCGAGCTTTTCACTTGGCGCCTGCCAGATCGACGATGAGGGTTTCCTTCCCCTCGAACTTGCGCGAGCCGACCGAGCTTATGAATATCATCTGCATGCATATAGTGCGCTCAACCGTCTTGCCCGCCAGCTTGCGGGCCATGCTCATCACGATCTCGAATGCTCGGATCGGCTCGGCCTGCTTTACGCTCTGGTGGCCGATGGCGCAGCTAGCCGGGCCGCTTTTGAAAAACGAACCGGTCTTGCGCAGCGCCATCCCTCGCGCCGGCAACTCGCCGCCGCATTCATGCCACCGCCGACCAGAGGTGATCTGGGAACCACGTCGGCACTTGATCCGATCTGAGCGCGGTCATTCCGGCTCGACGATTTTGGGGCCAACGAAATCAAGCATTGGTTGATCTGCGTTTATATCCTTTCGATCCCACTCTCCCTACACTTCAAGGCATCAAGGGGAGAGCCATATAGGCGGATCGAGGATATCATGGCGACGTTCAATGTTCTGGATTTCGGTGCAACGCCGGATGACGCCTCAGATGACAGCGCAGCAATCCAGGCAGCAATTAATGCTGCCTATGCATCAGGCGGTGGCACAGTCGTCATCCCCTCCGGAACCTTCTATGTCAGCGGCAATCCTTCCAATCCTTCCAAAGGCTGTATCGAGGTCCGTTCGAACGTGACCCTGACCGGGGCCGGCATGGGCGACACTGTGCTCAAGCTGGTTGACGACTTTGATGCCCGTATCAACGGCATCGTGCGCACGCCGGTCAACGAGAGTGCCGATAACATCGTTATCAGCCATCTGACGATTGACGGCAACAGGGCCAACAACATCGAGCACCAGGCCGGCATCATCACAGGCGTCAAGGAAAACGATGACGGTCGCATCCACCAGAACATCACCATCAGCAATGTAGAGGTGATGAACTGCAATGCCTATGGCATCAACCCGCACGAAATCACCTATAATCTCGTCGTCGAGGATTGCGTCTCCCACGACAATGGCAAGGACGGGTTTGTCGCCGACTATGTCGAGGGCGGCGTCTATCGCGACAACGTCGCCTACAACAACGATCGCCATGGCTTCAATATTACCACCAGCAGCAACGACATCCTGCTTGAGAACAACAAGGCCTATGACAATACGGGAGCTGGTCTCGTCACGCAGCGTTCCGACATTTTCCCCGATGGCCAAGACGACATAGCCTGGCCGACGCGCATCACCGTTGTTGGCGGAGAGTATTACAGCAATGCCCGCGAAGGCATATTGATCAAGCTATCGGACAGTGTGACCGTGACCGGCGCGTTGGTCTTCGACAACGACCGTCAGGGCATGCGCATCGAAGGCGCAACCAACACGACGATCACCGGCAATACGATCTTCAACAACTCGCAAGCCGGCAATGGGGTCTATGACGAGATCAATATCCGCCTTCGGATAGACGACACCGTCAGCCCTGCCCGCATCTATTATTCCGAAGGGACCGAAATCTTTGGCAATACGATCTATGCGGACGGATCGGTCCGCAGCCGTTACGGGATCCGCGAGGAATTGACGAATTCGACGGCTGACAATCCTTCCGGAACCACCGTCTACTCCAATATCGTCACTGGTTCCCGAAGTGGCGACATCTTCGTTCCGCCGCATTCGGCGACCGAAGGACCGGACATCTTCTATGGTACGGCGAGCGCCGACGCCTTTGCCGGTCTTGGAGGAGACGACATCTACATCGTCAACCACTCCGGCGATATCGTGACCGAGGACGTCGACAAGGGCAACGACACCGTGTTTGCCGCATTGAACCATACGCTTGGAGCCAATGTCGAAAACCTCTACCTGACCGGCACTGCAATACGCGGAACCGGAAACAATCTCGACAACGAGATTATTGGCAATGCGCTTGCCAACGAGCTCGAAGGTATGGGCGGCGCTGACATCCTGGATGGAGGCCTCGGCGCCGACATCATGCAGGGCGGAGACGGTGACGACATCTATTTCGTCGATGACCTCGGTGACGTGATCGTCGAGAAGGACAACCTTGGTGCCGGCGGTTTCGACACCGTGTTTTCCACTGTCAGTCACGTGCTGGCATCACAGGTGGAAAAACTGGTGCTCGTGGGAACCGAGGCGCTCGATGCGACCGGTAATGATAAAGCCAATGTCTTGATCGGCAATGACGGCAACAACCGGCTCGATGGCATGGCCGGTGCCGACGAGATGGCCGGCGGCAAGGGCAATGACACCTATGTGGTCGATCACACCGGCGACCTTGTCCTGGAATTGGCAAATGAGGGCATCGACACGGTTTTGAGCACCCTCACCTATACCTTGGGCGCAAACGTCGAGAACCTGATACTGACCGGTTCGCTTGATCGAGACGCGACCGGCAACGGGCTTTCCAATCTAATCAAAGGCAATGCAGGAGCCAACAAGATCCATGGCATGGATGGCGACGATATCATCGAAGGTGGGTTGGGCCTCGATCAGCTCTATGGCGATGCGGGCAATGACACTTTCGTGCTTCGCAAGGGCGAGTTTGAAGGTGACGTGATCGAGGACTTTACCGGAAATGGCGCGGGCTTAGGAGATCAGATCCTGTTTACCGGCTTTTCCAGTTCAGCCATGCTGGTCGATCTTGGCGGCGGCAACTGGATGGTCCAGGATGGGGGCTACTCTGAAACCTTCCGGATCAAGGTGCCCGCCGGTGAAGCAGCCCTCGTCGCTCAAGACTACAGTTTTGACGGCGTTGCCGTCTCTCCGGTGAACGCGGCTCCTGTAACAGCCGAAACCGGCAATGAGGCCTTCGGTGACGAGGACACACTGATCACGGGGGCGGTGCCACAAGCTCAAGACGCTGAAGGCCAAGCGATCAGCTATCAGTTGGTTCAGGGTCTTTTGGGCCTGAATTTTAATGCAGATGGCAGTTTCTCCTACCAGCCTCCGGCAAATGCGAGTGGCCCTTTCTTCTTCGACTATGTCGCGATCGATAGCCTCGGCGCCACGAGTGCGCCGAGACAATTCATGATCACCGTTTCGCCCGTCAATGACGCACCGCAGACCGCCTCCAGCGGCAACGAGGCATCCGGCATCGAAGACACGATGCTCAACGGCAGGGTACCGGCCGCAAGCGATATCGATAGCGCGTCCTTAAGCTATGTGTTGATCGCCGGCTTGCCTGGCTTCAGCTTTGCGGCCGATGGGAGCTTTTCGTTCACGCCACCGGCCAATGCGTCTGGAAACTTTACATTCCAATATGCCGCAATCGATGACCGGGGCATGCAGAGCGCGCCACGAAACTTCACCCTGGCGCTTTCACCGGTCAATGATGCACCAACAGCAGCGACGGCCGGAAATTCAGCCACAGGTCTCGCCAACACGACCATTTCCGGTACCTTGCCGGCAGGTTCTGACGTGGAGAATGACAGCCTCAGCTACGCCCTTGTCAACGGGCCTGCCAGTCTCAGTCTTGCGCCCAATGGCAGCTTTTCCTTTGTACCGCCATCCGGCGTAAGTGGCGACTTCGCCTTTACCTATAAGGTGGTCGACGCCTTGGGGGCCGAGAGCGCACCCCAGGCATTCACGATTGTCGTATCCCCGTCCACGGGGCTGATTGTCACCGGCACCAATTCCGCCAATACGCTGCATGGCAGTGCCGGCAATGATAAGATAGACGGGCTGAAAGGCTCCGACACGATGTATGGCTATGCCGGCAACGATACCTATTACGTCGATAGTTCCGGCGACAAGGTCATCGAGGCGATTGGCGGTGGCGACGACCTGGTGATCACGACCTCGTCGTTTACCATTCAGAGCGGCTCGGAAGTCGAGAAAGTGCAGGCAATCGGCACTTCTGCCGTGACGCTGAAGGGCAATGAACTGGCCAACAGCCTGATTGGCAATGCGGCAAACAACACGCTGAGTGGCAATAATGGCGATGACCGGCTGGATGGTGGTCTTGGAAAGGATTCGCTGACTGGAGGCAATGGCAAGGACAGCTTTGTCTTCTCGACGGCCGTTTCGCCCTCAAACATCGACGTCATCAAGGATTTCAAGGTCGTGGATGACACTATTGTCCTTGACCGGGCGGTCTTTACCGCACTGTCTGTTGGCCAGCTAGCGGCGGAGAGCTTCGTCGTCGGGTCTCAGGCCATCGACGCGGATGACCACATCATCTACGACCGTGCAGCTGGCGCCTTGCTGTATGACGCAGACGGTGCTGGCGGTCTCGACGCAATCCAGTTCGCCAGTATTTCCAAGAATCTGGCCATGACCTATCTCGACTTTGTCGTTGAGGACGGGGCCATGGTCTAGGATTGAAGGGCGCCGAGGGGAAATCCACTTAGCGAAACGCCCGAAGCTGTTCAGACAAACCGAGCCAGCTCTCCATGACAGCTATGCAAGGGAATCGACTGATGCGCTTGCAAGCTTGACCCTGTTTCGACCTGCATTTTTGGCGCGGTACAGTGCCAGATCCGCCTGCCGATAGGCTTCGGCCAATTCCGTTTCAGCCGATACAGGTGCCACTCCAAAACTCGCCGTAACGCGCAATCCTCGCGGAAGGTTGCTCAAGAACATCGTCGCATGCCGAAGCTTAAGCGCGAGTTCACGGGCATTTTCCATCGACGCGTCCGACAGGAAGATCGCAAATTCCTCGCCGCCAAGTCGACCGGTGACCGATCCCATAGGGGCGTGCTGGCGAAGGCAATCGCCGAAAGCTCTGATCACCACATCACCAACATGATGGCCATAGGTGTCGTTGATCCGTTTGAAATGGTCGAGGTCACACATGACGATCGCCTGTGAGACTTGGCGATTTCGTGTGAGGAGCGCTTGGACCTGCCGGTCGAAACCTCGTCGGTTCGCAAGGCCCGACAAGATATCGATTTCTGACTCCGTTCTGTGGATTGCGACAATTTCCAAGACAAGCTTGGCCAGAAGGCTCAGCCCCACGGCGACCATCAATATGGCGGTCAGAGACTGCGAGATTAGAGCATAGTTGGTGTGCACGTAGTCCTTCGGTGTCGCACCAGAACCGACCAGAACAGCAAGGCCCGCCTTGCCGAGGAAATGAACGCCGGTAACCAGCAGCAAGAAACCTAGAAAAAGATCGAGCCCTGTGCGCCGATGGGCAACAAACACAAGCAGAGCTGCGACCAGAACGACCGCCGCAAACGGGCTTTGATACAAAAATGCCTGAAGCGGAGTGCCGCGTGGAAGATCGTAAATCAGGTGGGCAAGGCCCAAGCTCGCAAACACAAATACCAGTGCCAGTCGCAGATCTATGCGACGACGATACATGTGGCCGATACCAGTGGTCAGCATGACCATTCCGCAAAGGACAGTGGCGAAGGCACCGAGTGCCCAAAGGCGCGTTGGACCGGCGTAAGCGACAAGCAACTCGCAAAGAGCGGACAAGGAGGCGACGCCGAAACCCGCCCCCAGCCAAAGAGCACCGTCACGGGATTGACTGCGGTAGGCGACCACCAGGAACATGGTGCTGAAAGACAAGGCCACAACGAAATTCACAATGAGAAAAAATACGGCTCCGCTCATTCAGACTGCCTGCAAACTTGGGGTTCAATCGCCCTCCCAAAGCAATCATATCGGGAGAACGTGAAGGAAACTGATGTGAGATCCGGAAGATTTTTAAATGTTCGGGCGTTCGTGAAAGCTTAAGACTGCAAAGCCCACTTGATGCGGACACCATCCGTGCCAAGAACCAGAAGGTTAAGACTAGGCTACTGCTGGAATTCGTTGGTATCTCCGGCAGGCAAGGGCACCCACCGATGCCCTATACACCTGCAAGCCCCACTCAGCAGCGGCCAGCAGCCGTTCGCGCAAGACGGCTCAGCTCATCAAGGGACAGATCAGGAAGCCCGATCTCGCGCCATTATGCGACAAGTTTTACCCTTGCTGCCTCGAGTTCGTTGACATCGTCTTCGACACCGAGGTCACGTGCCGCACCGATCGTAAAGCCAATCATGTTGATGATCGCCAGCAACTCGTCTGCTTGGTCCTCAAGCGAGGCTCCAGCCGATATCTTCATGCAAGTCCCTCAAATCATGGAGGCTGCAGTCTGGCATGGTAAGCGATAGGTTGCGCGTTGCAAAAGCGTTGCACACGTGATGCGCGCCATCTCAACCAATTGCAACGAAACGATATTCAGGGCTCAGAACTCTCACCCCGGGTTCTTCGTTGCCACTCGACGAGCAAGCAACCGATGCTTCATTTTGACTTGAAGCCAGCCCGGACCAATCCTTCGCGGTAAAGTTCGGTCTGCCACTGTTCCTTGTGGGGCACCATCGCCAGCCAGTTATCCAGATCGAAACTCGGATTGTCCTTGAGAAAGCGAAGCCGGTGAAGCCGCGCCCGCTTCAGGTCGCCAAGCATGGCACAACAGGCGGCGGCCAGCCGAGTTGCAGGCTTCTTGTCCTGCATGCGATCGACGTAAGACAATGCCTGGGCATAATCCTCAAGAAAGTAACAGGCACCAGCAGCAGCCCAGAGATACACATCCGGCGCTATCGGATTGAGGGATATGGCCTGCTTGAGCTTCTCGATGGCAAGGCCTGGTCGGCTGGCATGTGTCAGACTGTCTCCGTGACTGTAAATCGCCTCGGCATAATGTGGGCTCAGCCGCTCCGCCTCTTGAAGGGCGGCCAGACTGTCGTCGATCCGGCCCCTGTAGAGTTGCGAGACCCCGAGCTCCTTGAAAGCCAAGGCGGACAAGCTATCGGTTTCGATCGCTTGTCGTGCGAGCCGTTCCGCTTCCGCCAGAAGTGCATCATCACCCTGCGCTGTGAGAACCCATTCAAGGGTCAATGTCCGCGACAGGCCAGCAAGTGCCGGCGCAAAATCCCTGTCATGTGCAACAGACGACCGAAACTGCTTGCGCGCCCGCCTCAAGGCAGGAAGCGAGACTTCAGACAATTCGTGAAGACCGGAAAGGTAGGCAAAATAGGCTTCCGGGCCTGCCTTGAAATTCTCGAATGGGGCATCATTGCCTTGCATGCGCTCGATAATCGAGGTTTGGATCGCTTCGGCAATGACAGATCTTTGCTGCAGCGTCTGCATGGCATCGAGCTTGAAACGGGTCGCCCAAACCACGTCATCTGCAGGAAGAAAGACAAGTTGAGCAAAGAGCCAGTCGCCCGATCGCCTGGTATCAAGCGCATAATGGACCTCGTGGCGCCGAAGCAGTGCCGCCTTGTCGTTGGATGCTCTGAACTTCTGGGCGGTGTAGGGTGCGACCACACGAACGCTGCGGCTGGCGCAAAGCCCGATGGTCAGGTCCTCGATAAGGGCATTTGCAACCTGGTGATTGGCGTAACTCCCTTCTTGTGTCTCCGGCGGCAGGAGCGCGAGCCTCGGAAGCGATGCGACGACCGGAGACGATACTTTAATATGACCAGACACCTTCGTCCGAGCCGCAGAGCCTGCCAGCAACCTATCTTCCAAGCCAGATACGATGGTTGAAGGACCCGAACGGATTAAAGAGGCGGCTGTCCCGAAAGCCAGGGGTTCAGATACTGTGCAAGATAAGCCAGGCACAGGCGACGCAACCGGCTCGGCCGTCCGGATCGAACTTTCAAGCACAGATCTCACCACCTCGTCATCCGGCTCTGCATCAAGCAAGATCAAAGCCGCCCGCCTGATGTCGGCAGGACTTTTGCCTCGCTCGGCAGAAACATGGCAGGAAAGCAGCGCCTCTTTGAGCATTTCCCAAAGGCGCAGACGCGTTTGGGAAATCCATTGACCGAGCCTGCCTGGTCGAGCGGTCTCCTTGATCAGAAAACCCCGCGACATGGCGTCGGAGAGAGCCTTCAAGCGCTCGGAGTCAGTGCCTTGATCCAGATGATGGAGATCCCAGTGAAGCATGGCAGGGGGGGCTTTGAGGTCCTGCCTGCCAATTATCAGTGGCAAGTCGTCCCGGTCACCGCATGCCATCACAAACCGGCGCAACATTGAGCGAAGATTGGTCTGCGCCACATGGTTTGCCCCCGGCCACAAGAGGGTGGCAAGCTCGTGACGAGAGACAGGCGCGCCTCTGTCGCTCAGATAGGCCAGCATGACGAGAGCCGCCGAGGATACCGGAACATGCCGGCCCTCATGATCCTCAAGCCGGCAAGTTCCAAGCGTCAGGAGGCGAAAGGGCATCTGGACGAAACGCTCACACCGACACCTGGACCTGATTTCCCAGATCGACTGCATCAGTCTGGCCAGAGCTCAGAGCGCGGACAAGGGACAGCACTTTCTGCTGTACAACCTTGTCCTCGATTGCGGCAAAGGCACGGGCAAGCGCCAGGCAATCCTTGGAGGCAAGCAAGAGGGTCGGCGAATCGCAATCGACCTCTACGCCGCTAACCACGGGGTCTGGCCCTTCCTCGAAAAAGTAGGTGATGGGCGTGTCGAGGATCGCAGCAATATGCTGCAGCCGGCTTGCACCGACACGGTTCGTGCCTTTCTCATATTTCTGGACCTGCTGGAATGTCAGCCCCAGCCCCTCGGCCAGTTTCTCCTGGCTTACACCCAGCATGTTGCGACGAAGCCGGATACGGGCGCCAACATGCCGATCTATTGCGTCTGGCGTTTTGCGCATCGACGGAGACCTTCTCCAAACCAAAAGGCAATCATCGCCCCATTTGCCACGTGACGCAATCTTGAAGAGACCCCATGTATCGATTTCGGCGCAAGGCCGGGGCGAGATACTGAAAGGAATGAGACCAGCGGCCGATGCTCTGCCCACACCCACCGCACCATGCGCTTTTCAACCAAAAAGCCGATCATCTCCTTGAGCAAATCAGCCTCTACGCCCTTGCCGACCCGAAAGCGCAGATAGGCCGGACCAGCCTCAGCCGTCTCCAAAAAAGGAGGATTGCCATAGGGGCGTCAAGCCGGCTGTTTCAGGTCTTCGTGCCTTTCGGCAGCCCCCTCAAGAGCACCACCAACCGATCGTTTTTTTTGTCAAAAGGGCCAGACGGCTGGCTTCAGGCTCAAGGGCAAGACGTCGGCGATCAGTAACTCCTGCGGAGTATCAAGCCAGGCATGCAGGGTCACACCACCCGGCTCGATGGCAAGCGCATGCACTGCTCCTTCGCGCAGATCGCGATGGACGGAATGGGCCGTGGACGGACCAATCAGGCAGCTGACCCTGCCGATCTGGCCAGTGATCGCTCGGTGAACATGGCCGGAAATCATCTTTGCAACGCCGCTATAACGTTCCAGCCGCTCCATCAGGGCTGCACCGTTGCGCAGATTGTCCTGATCCATGGGCATGATGCCACAAGGCAACCATGGATGATGGGTCGCGACGATCACCGGATGACCGTTCAGGTCATCAAGGCACTGATCGAGGAAGGCAAATCCCTCCTCGGACAGCCAGCCGTGATGCGCGCCCTCAAGCAGCGTATCAAGACCGACAACGGCAAAGGGGCCTAAATCGCGCATCCAATGAATGGGACCGGATTCTGGCATCCAGTCAGAACCGCCAAAGGCTTTGCGCATGCCCTCATGCCTGTCGTGATTACCGGGAATGGCAAGCCAGGGCAAAGCAAGATCAGCCATGATCTCGGCAAAATGCTGATATTCCTCGTCCCTACCATGCTCGGTCAGATCGCCGGTGACGATGGCGCAATCGATAGCCCCAAGAGCGGCCAAGCGTTCGTTGATCGAGGCAACCGCGGTGCGCAGCGCAGTCTCAGTATCGGAATGGCCGCAAACAAGCGCGCCTTTGGCAACAATATGGGGATCACTGATCTGGATAAAGGCTGGCATTCAGGCGGCTGCTTTCTCGGGATTGAGGGTAAGGATGGATTGCGGTGCGATCGAAAGACGGACTGTTTCGCCAGGTCTCGGCGCGCTCAGGCCCTGATGCAGGCAAAACAGGGTGTCGTCGGCAGCGCCTGACAGAGCGATGCGGTAATGCGTGCCAAGGAAGGTGACGGTTTCGACCCTTGCAACCAAGGGGCCGTCATCTGTAATCTTGACGTCTTCGGCGCGGACAAAGGCGGCCTTGCCATCGGCGGGCGCACGCAGCAACAGCGCACCGCCGGGCAGACGTAAGTTTGCCCCCAGGATATGACCGCCAAGCGGCATGGAATTGCCGACGAACCGCGCAACGAAAGCATTCTCCGGTGTGCGGTAAAGCGCCTCGGGCGTGCCGATCTGTTCGATCCGGCCCTGGCACATGACGGCGACCCGATCGGCAATCGCCATGGCTTCATCCTGGTCATGGGTGACGAAGATCGCGGTAATGCCAAACTGTCGCAGCAGGCCTGCAAGCTCATCCCGCAGCGTGGTGCGCAAGGCGGCATCAAGCGCCGACAAGGGTTCATCGAGAAGCAAGAGACGTGGGCGCGGCGCAAAGGCGCGGGCAAGTGCCACGCGCTGGCGCTGGCCGCCGGAAAGTGCAGTAATCGAACGCGCGGCATAGGGCTCCAGCCGGCAAAGTGCGATCACCTCATCAACGCGGGCTTCGATTTCCGGACGCGTCAGGCCCTGCATCTTCAGGCCGTAACCGATATTGCCGCGAACCGACATGTTGGGAAAGAGAGCATAGGATTGAAACACCATGCCGATCTTGCGCCGTTCGACCGGCTGGTCGGTCATGTCGCTGTCATTGAAACGGATCGAGGCGCCATGGTCGGCGGTTTCAAGACCGGCAATGATGCGCAGCAGTGTCGTCTTGCCGCAGCCGGACGGCCCGAGCAGCGAGACGATTTCTCCTTCCGTTATATCAAGATCAGTCGGCTGAAGCGCACGGGTGCCGCCGGGAAAGGTTTTGGCGATGTTGCGAAGGGCAAGCGTCATTGCGTGATCCTCTGGGCACGGGCGCTGGCCCATTGCATGGCAAGAAGGAGGGGCACGATCATCACGAAGAAGATCAGCGTATAGGCCGAAGCGATCTCGAGCCGCATGGAGGCGTAGCTGTCGGCAAGACCGACCGGCAGGGTTTTCAGGTAAGGCGTGTGCAGCATCCAGGTCAGGTTGAACTCGCCGATCGACAGTGTCACCACGGTGAGCGCACCGGCCAGAATGCCCGGCCGAGCATTGGGCACGACGACATCGACGAAGCGCCGCGCCGGCCCTGCGCCAAGGCTTGCAGCTGCCTCTTCCAGCGTCTTCAAATCGATCGCCGAAAGAACGGCCATGACGGAGCGGACCATGAAGGGCAGCGTGTAGAGAACATGGCCAACCAGAATGAAGGTCCAGCTCATGCGAAAACCCTTGTAGGTGCCGTAGAGTTGAAGCAGCGCCAATGCGAGCGCAAGACCTGGAATGGCAAGCGGCAGCGAGATGAACTCTTCGAGTGCCCGGGTCAGACGACCGGGATTGCGGACCATTACATAGGCGGCAGGGACCCCGATGATCAGGGTGACGATGAGGCAGGCCATGGCAATGCCCATGGACAGGAAAATCGAGCCGGAATAAAGGGCCCAGACCTCCTCGACCCATTTCAGCGTCAGACCCGATTTCAACCCTTGAAAATAATTGACCGTCACCCCCGCCAGAACCGACTGGATGGTCGGCACCAGAAGGAAGGCCGCGGCAAGAAGGGTGACAATCAACGGCAGTGCTTTTCCAGCGCGCATTGTCTTCAGCCTCCCGCAGCAACGGTTGAGCCGGAGAAGATCCGCGCCACAAACAGGATTGCCCAGGTCACCACGCCGAGGCAAACTGAAAGGGCGGCAGCCATGGCGATATTCGCCGACAAGGTAAACTCGGTATAGATCACCATCGGCAGCACATCGATATCGGTGGCAAGGGTGAAGGCTGTACCGAAGGCGCCCATGGCGGTCGCAAAGGCAATGGCGCCAGCGGCAATCAGCGCGGGTGCGAGTGCTGGCAAGAGCACATCGAGCACCACTCGATGCGGTGGGGCGCCGAGCGTGCGTGCTGCCTCTTCGAGCGCAGGATCGATCTTTTCGGCAGCGGCCATGACGGTCAGCAGCACGCGCGGGATCGAGAAGTAGAGATAGCCGAGGAAGAGCCCGAAGATGGAATAGGCAAAGACAGCCTGACCTGGAAAGATCGCATTGAACAGGCCCTGACGTCCGCCAAGAAGTATGATCATGAAGCCGACGACGACACCCGGAAAGGCGAGAGGCAGTGTCAGGATCGACAGGAGGATCGAGCGGCCGAAGAAGCGATTGCGGGTCAGGAATACGCCGACCGTGGTCGAGATAAGAAGGGCTGCCAGTGTGACCGCAAATGAAACAAGCACCGTCTGGATCAAGGTCGTCAGGTAACGCGGCGTCTGCAGGATCTGCCAATAGATTGCAAAGCCCGCCTCTCCCTCGCCCGAGGCCAGGATCAGCCGCGCAATGGGCAGGGCCAGAAAAGCCAGCGCAAAGATGGCCAGTGGCACAAGACACAGGCTGACAAACAATCGGGATGACATGGGGACAGGCTCCTTAAGGGGAAGGCCGGGCAGCGCTAAAACGCCCTGCCCGGCCAGAATGTCACTTCACCTCGGCCAGATAGCGTTCGCCAAAGCCCTTCTGGGCAGCGGCCATTGCAGAATAGTCGACGGAGACGGCGCGCTCATACTCGCTGTCCGGCAGGAAGCGTTGCGCAACCTCGGCCGGAAGGGCCACAGGACGGGCCGGCTTCAGATAGGCATTGGTCCAGATGGCCTGGCCTTCATCCGAAAGAATGAAGTCGAGTGCCTTCTTGCCGGCCTCTTCATTGGGCGCACCAGCGACAAGGCTCATGACGTATGGAACGCGGACGGTGCCTTCGCAGGGCATGACAAACTCGAACTTGCCGCTCTCATTGTACTTGGCGCGGTAAGCGTTGAAGTCGTAGTCGAACAGGATCGGGATTTCGCCGGAGACGACGCGGGCAAAGGAGGTCTGCTTCGGCACGATCGGGCTGTTGGCTGCCAGATCCTTGAAGTATTTGATGGCGGGCTCAAAATTGTTAAGATCACCGCCAAAGGCCTGGTTGATGGCAACAGCGCCGGCATAACCGACAAAGGCCGATGCCGGATCGAGATAGCCGACCATGCCCTTGTATTCAGGCTTGGTAAGGTCTGCCCAGCACTTCGGCACGGGCGCGCCATTCAGCGCATCGACATTCACGAACATGCCGAGCGTGCCATAGTGAACGGCAAACCAGTTGCCCTCAGGATCCTTCAGGCCTTCCGGAATTTCGTCGAAGCCGGCCGGCTTATAGGGCTGGACAACGCCTTCGGAGATGGCGGCAATACCAGTGGTCACGCCATAATAGGCGACATCGGCGACGGGGGATGCCTTTTCAGCAATCATCTGGCTGAGCGCCTGGCCGGAATTCTTGTTGTCATGCGGCATCTTCACGCCGACTTTTTCGTCCAGCGCCTTGAGCATGGACGCCCAATCGGCCCATTCCGGCGGGCAATTGTAGCAGATGGCATCTTCGGCTAATGCGGGTGCAGCCGTAGCCGTTGCGAAGAGAACGGCAAGAACGGTAAGTTTCATCGGTTCATCCTTGGTTGAGCGTGAGGTTCATCAGGAAGAGCAGACGGCGGTTGGGTGGCAGCCCGACCGTCGTCACCTTTTTCCGGGTTCGGTGCTGCAAGCGTGGCACCGGGCCGGAAATGAAATGGCAAGGCGGGCGGCTGAACAGCGACACTTCCTTGCAACATGTCGAGAATTGCGCGAGCCGCCTGGCGGCCCATGGCCTCTGGCGAGGTCTCTATGGTGGCAAGCGGCGCTTCGAGAAGCCGGCCCACTTCAATGCCATCAAAACCGACAACGGAGAGATCCTGCGGCACCCGCCAGCCAGCCAAGCGAGCGGCCTTCTGCACGGCGATTGCCAGGAAGTCATTTGAAGCAAAAATCGCGGTCAGATCCGGATGCTGCGCCAGGATCTCGGCCAGGCATTCAGGCTTGGTGGCTTCGGCTTCGCCGATCTCGATCAGGGCGGGTGCGGTAAGGCCGCGCGCAATGCATTCGCCGTGAAATCCGGTGTAGCGATTGCGCGAGCGATCAGAGGTCGAAAATCGCAAGGCAACAAATCCGGTGCGCTTGTGCCCGAAATCGACAAAGTGCCGCGCCACCTCTTTGGCGGCCTCGAAATTGTCGATGTAGGAGGTGATGAAACCCTCCATGGGATCGTGAAACATCAGTGCGACGGGAAGGCCACGTTTGCGCGCAAGCTGCATGGCGGGGCTTCGCTCGGGTGCGACCATGGTTGCGACAAGCGCATCCGTTTCCTTCGACAACAGCATCTCAATGGCCGCATCATCAGCGGCTTCATTGTAGTTGGAGCAAGAGATCAAAAGCTGGTAGCCCGAACCGAGAATCTCTGACTGAATGCCCTGAACGGCCTCGGCAAAGACCGGATTGGCAAGCGATGGCACCAGGCAGCCGATTGTCATCGACCGGCGGCTTTGCAGTGCCCGGCCAAGTGCAGAAAAGCTGAAACCGAGATCGCGGGCAGCTCGCTCCACCCGATCGCGCACGTCAGCACTCGCAGAGCCGGACTTGTTGAGCACGCGACTGGCTGTCGCTATGCCACATCCGGCCGCCTGTGCGACATCTCTGATTGTTACGCTCGTATTGGCAATCTTAGGCATGGAATAGTTCCGTTGGAAACGTTTCCAACGGATAACACAGGAACGACGACAGCTTTGTGACAAGCTAGTCTTGCGTCGATTCTGCCAGGACTGCCTACATCATGCCGGGCAGCCCTTGGGAAAATGGATATTGCGAGAGCTTCAATTCGAAGCTCCGTGACGAACTGCTGAACGGCGAAATCACGCCCAAGGAGGCGAAGATCATCATCGAAACTGGAGACAGCACCATAACATCGTGAGGTCTCACTCATCGCTGGGCCATAAGCCACCGGCATCCCGAAGCTGCGGTCTGGCCTCGCCAAAATGGAGCTGCGTCAACGCCGGCCGTGGCCAGCAGGCCAAGCATGCACTAGCCTTTTAAGCGGATCACCCCGTCGGGGCAGGCCAATCAACAAGGACGTGACGACTCCGACCGCTCACGGTCTTGACCAAGCTCGTAGTCGTCATCCTTGCTCCCGACGAGGGCAGTGATCAGTGCTTCAAGAGGCGAGACTGTCGCATCTCTAACTCGCCCAATTGTCGCTTTATGGATCTTGCGTTGTGAGACCTGGTGGCCCAACAACCTCAGACGATCCCGCCAGAGCCACCCTTGATCGCGGGACGTTCGGCCGCAACCCTGGCGCGGTAGCCGCTGGCACGATAGGTGGCGACAGGGTCGATCGCACCACCGGCCAGACGGCGTGCCTCGGCCAGGATCGGCTCGACATCGGTGCGATAGGCGCGCTTCAGCGTTTCCGTCGCCATCAGCGCGTCATTGTCGGACTGGTAACCTTCGAGCGCGGCACGATCGACCAGAAGCGCTTGCGCATAGGCGCGGCGGATCTCGTTGGCGCTTGCAATAAGGCTCTCGATCGGATCCGTCACATTATGGCTCTGGTCGATCATATGCGCCGGGTGGAAGCCCTTCACGCCACGATGCTCGGCATCGACAAGTTCGTTGAAGACGAGGAAGAGGCGGTAGGGTTCGACCGAACCGGCATCCAGATCGTCATCCCCATATTTTGAGTCGTTGAAGTGGAAGCCACCGAGCTTGCCGAATTGGATGAGGCGCGCGACGATCATCTCGATATTGGTGTTCGGCGCATGGTGGCCGAGGTCGACGAGGCAGTAGGCCTTCTCACCAAGCGTCTGGGCGATCAGATAGTTGGTGCCCCAGTCCTGCACCACCGTCGAATAGAAGGCCGGCTCGTACATCTTGTGCTCGGAGAACAACCGCCAGTCATCCGGCAGCGCCTTGTAGATCTCGCGCATCGCATCGAGATAACGCTCGAACTGGCGGGTAAAATTGCTCTGCCCGGGGAAGTTGGAACCGTCGCCTATCCACACCGTCAGCGCCTTGGAACCGAGTGCGGAGCCGAGTTCGATGCATTCGATATTGTGCTCGACCGCCTGACGGCGGGTCGCTGCGTCAACATGGCTGAGCGAACCAAACTTGTAGGAATGCGCCTGATCGGCGCCATCCGAGAAGGTGTTCGAGTTCATCGCATCAAAGCCGAGCCCGAGCACATCGGCCTTGGCCTTCAGCTCCTTCGGATCGGCCTTATCCCAGGGTATATGCAGCGAGACGGTCGGCGTCGCGCGAGTGAGCTGCTGGATCACACCGCAGTCGTCCAGCTTGTCGAAAATATGCCGCGGCTCTCCGAGACCGGGAAAGCGGGCAAAGCGCGTGCCGCCTGTGCCGACGCCCCAGGAGGGAACAGCAACGAAGAAGTCCGCAACCTTCGCCGTTATGGCCTCGATGTCGATAGACTGACGGGAAAGCCTGGCGCCCAGCGCATCATAGTCGCTTTGATGGGCGCTCTGACGACGCTCGTTTTCTGCCGCGATGATATCTGCGGCGATCCGGGTCTCGGTCATTTGATCCTCCTTCGCGCATGAAGAACCGTGCTTCAGCGCATCTGTCGCATTTCAGGGGGCATCATGCGAGAGGCGCAACCGCCCTCTCCTCCACACCCCATTTCATCCAATCGCCCGAGAGAGCGGCTGACAGCCTCGCGGCGAAACCGCCGCGAGGCGCTTGGGAGGTCAGCGGGTGAAACTTTGTGCGTTTCCGGCATCGACATTGATGATGTTGCCGGTCGACTTGGCCGAAAGATCGGACGCCAGGAAGTAGATGGCTTCGGCAATATCCTCCGGGAAAACATTCAGCTTCAGCATCGAGCGGTTGCGATAATGCTCCTCAAGATCGGTCACTTCGATCTTCGAGGAGGCCGCACGCTGCTCGCGCCACTCGCCGTTCCAGATCTTCGACCCACGCAGCACTGCATCCGGATTGACGGTATTCACTCTGATGCCAGCTTCCGCCCCTTCCAGCGCCAGGCAGCGGGCGAGATGGATCTCGGCAGCTTTCGCCGTGCAATAGGCTGACGCGTTCGGCGAAGAGGCAAGGCCGTTCTTCGAGGCAACGAAGACGACGTTACCGCCAAGCTTTTGACGCCGGAACAGCCGGAAGGCCTCGCGCGAGACGAGGAAGTAGCCGGTGGCCAGGATGCTGATATTCTTGTCCCACATCGCAAGCGTCGTGTCTTCGACCGGTGCAGACGAGGCAATCCCGGCATTCGACACGAGGATGTCGACGCCACCGAATTCCACGCAGGCTTCGGCAAAGGAGCGGATTACCGCATCCTCGCGCGTCACGTCGAGCTGAACGGAGCGGACCACGTCCGCGCCATGTCTCTTCGAGAAGTCGGCGACCGTCTGCTCCAATGCCGCCGCGTCAATATCGGCCAGTACCACGCAGGCACCTTCCGCCATCAGCCGGTCAGCGGTCGCCCGGCCAATGCCGCCGGCGCCACCGGTGACAAAGGCGACGCGACCAGCCAGGCTCTTCGGCTTCGGCATGCGCTGCAGCTTTGCCTCTTCGAGCAGCCAGTATTCGATGTCGAAGGCTTCCTGCTCCGGCAGCCCCTGATATTCGGAGACCGTCGAGGCGCCGCGCATCACGTTGATCGCGTTCACATAGAACTCACCGGCAATTCGGGCGGTTGCCTTGTCCTTGGCAAAGGACAGCATGCCAACGCCGGGAACCAGGAAGATCACCGGGTTCGGATCGCGGATCGCAGGCGAATTGTCGTGTTTGCAGGTCTCGTAGTAGCGGGTGTAGTCGGCGCGGTAGGCTTCGAGCGCCTTGTCGAGGCCGGAAAGAACCGCATCGACATCCGGCTTTGCCGGATCGAAATCGACGATCAGCGGTCGGATCTTGGTGCGCAGGAAATGGTCGGGGCAGGACGTACCGAGGCTGCCCAGCGGCTGCAGGTTCTTCGAATTGACGAATTCGAGCACGGCATCCTGGTCGTCGAAATGACCGAGCTTGCGCTCTGCCTTGCCGATGCGACCGCGGATTTCGGGCATCAGGCGCGCGGCAATCGCACGGCGCTCGTCTGCCGGCAGGCTCTTTGCGACGGCACCGCCGAAGATCGTCTTGCCTTCTGTCTCCGTCGCAAACCACGCGATCGCCTTGTTGATGATCTCGAGCGTCAGCAGGTAGCAATCCTTGGCATCATCCGCCCAGGTGAACAGGCCGTGGCTTTCGAGAACCACACCCTTGGCTGTCGGGTTGGCCTTTACGAAGGCTTCGAGGTCAAGGCCGAGCTGGAAGCCGGGACGACGCCAGGGCAACCAGCCGATTTCCGAGCCGAAGATCTTCTCAGTCAATTCCTTCGAATTCTTCGAGGCCGCGATTGCAATGATCGCGTCCGGATGCATGTGATCAACATGCGTGAAAGGCACGAAACCATGCAGCGGCGTATCGATGGAGGCAGCACGCGGATTGAGGTTGAAGGTGCAATGCGGCAGGAAGCCGACCATGCGGTCCTCGTCGTGAACACCCTTGTAGATGCCCTTCAGCGCGTCGAGCTTCTCCTGATAGAGCGTAGCGAAACCATCGAGCTTGATCGTACCGACATCACCGCCAGATCCCTTGACCCAGAGCACATTGACCTTTTCTCCGGTCAGCGGATCGATCTCCATCACTTTGGCGGAGGTATTGCCGCCGCCGTAATTGGTGATGCGCTTGTCGGCCCCCAGCAGGTTGGACCGATACAGAAGCTTGCCAGGCTCATCGAGCGTAGCGGCATAAGCATCATCCCAACGATTTTCGAGAAGGCGGGTTTGGCCCGTCATGACATCCTCCCTGCAATTATCTCATGAGCCGGCAATGCCGGTTCATCTCAATCTTGTTCGCAGATATCGCGCAGCCCTTGCTCGATTGTCAATCAGATTCGATCATTTCTTTTCATTGTGCGCTGCAGTATTATTCTTTTTGATCGTTTCTGATTGACAGCGTAAAAACATTGCGAATAAATCACCGTCAGGAGGACCCCATGCACGAACGCGAACGCCATCGCATTATTCTGAGCGCGATCCAGGAAAAGCCTGTGATCACGGTGCAGGATATTGCCGAGTTGACCGAGGCTTCAGAAGCCACGATCCGCCGGGATATCGCGTCTCTTCATGTGCAGGGAAAGCTGAGGCGCGTCCGCGGTGGCGCAGAAGCCGTGCACCCGCCGCAGCTTGGAAATCTCGCCGCTCGCCCGTTCCGCGTTTCCGAATCGGTCAACATCGACAAGAAACGCGCAATTGCGCGCGCAGCCGTCGATCTCTGCGAAGAAGGCGATTCGATCATCATCAATGGTGGCACCACCACCTTCCAGATGGTGCATTTCATGTCGGCCCGCCGCCTACAGGTGATGACCAATTCCTTCGCGATCGCCGAGCATCTGGTGAAGCATTCGAAGTGCACGGTGTCGGTTCCCGGCGGCGCGATCTATCGCGACCAGAGCCTGATCCTGTCGCCTTTCGACAATGACGCAATTCGCAATTTCTACGCCCGCCGCATCTTCATCGGCGCGCAGGGCATCAATGCACTCGGGGTGATGGAATCGGACGCGCTCGTCATCCAGAGCGAACAGAAGCTGGCGCGCCAGGCCGAAGAGCTGATTGTCATGGTCGACTCCAGCAAGTTCGCCAAGCGCTCGAGCCTGATCCTGTGCGCGCTCGACAAGGTGTCGACGATCATCACCGATGACGGAATTTCCGACGAGGCGGCCGCCATGGTCACCGACGCCGGCGTGAAGCTCATAACCGTGAAGCCCATGGCTTCGGCGGCAAGGGAGGATACCTCATCGGTCGCCTGAGGAGGCGCCGGGAGGGAGAGTAAAGCAGTTCATCAACCTGGGAGGAAAACATGAAACTGACGAAAATCTTGCTGGCCAGTGCCGCCATTGCACTCGCTACAATGGGCTCTGCCGCACAGGCAGCTGACATGAAGATCGCACTTGTGGTCAAGTCGCTCGGCATCGGCTTCTTCGAAGCCGCCAACAAGGGCGCACAGGAAGCAGCCAAGGAAATCGGTGGCGTTGAAGTCATCTATACCGGCCCGACCTCGACAACCGCAGAGGGGCAGATCGAAGTCATCAACTCGCTGATCGCTCAGGGCGTTGACGCCATCGCTATCTCGGCAAACGATCCGGACGCAGTGGTCCCGGCTCTGAAAAAGGCCATGGACCGCGGCATCAAGGTCATCTCCTGGGATTCGGGCGTAGCGCCTGAAGGCCGCATCATGCACCTCAACCCGTCGTCCAACGCGCTAATCGGCAAGATGTGCCTGCAGCTCGCCGCCAACCATTTGCCCGACGGCAAGGGTGATTTCGCGATCCTTTCCGCCACCACCACCTCGACCAACCAGAACATCTGGATCGAGGAAATGAAGGCGCAGCTGAAGGACTTTCCCGGCCTGAATCTCGTAACCACCGTCTATGGTGACGACCTCGCCGACAAGAGCTACCGCGAAGCCAACGGCCTTCTGACCTCTCAGACCAACGTCAAGGTCATCGTCGCTCCGACGACGGTTGGCGTTCTCGCAGCCTCGCAAGCCGTCAAGGATGCCGGCAAGATCGGCGACGTCTACGTCACCGGCCTCGGCCTTCCCTCCGAAATGGCGGGCGCCATCCAGTCGGGTGCCACGAAGGAATTCGCCATCTGGAACCCGATCGACCTCGGCTATTCCGCAACCCAGATCGCCTATCGTCTCGCCAAGGGCGAAACCGATGCAGCACCGGGTTCGGAAATCGAAGCCGGCCGCATGGGCAAGATCAAGGTTGGTGACGGTGGCGAAGCCGCCATGGCCGATCCCTTCGTCTACGACGCCTCGAACATCGAGGAATTCTCCAAGATCTTCTGATCTCGGCGGACCAAACCCGGCGGCTCCAGCCGCCGGGCATTCTCCTTCAGTCGGTAAGTAAAATGATGACCGTTCAATCTGCCAAGCTCGCGGCGGGCGCGATCCCGGCTGGCGAGCCCATTCTTGAAATGCGCGGCATTTCCCAGATCTTTCCGGGCGTCAAGGCGCTCGACAAGGTCGACATCGCCCTCTATCCGGGCAAAGTGACCGCGCTGATCGGCGAGAACGGTGCCGGCAAGTCGACGCTCGTCAAGATCCTGACCGGCATCTATCGCCCGAACGAGGGCGAGATCCTCATCGACGGCAAGCCCAGGAGCTTCGCCAATGCCCAGGAGGCGATCGATGCAGGCGTCACCGCCATTCACCAGGAGACGGTCCTCTTCGATGAGCTGACTGTTGGCGAGAACATCTTCCTCGGCCATGCACCGCGAACCCGCTTCGGCCTCATCGACTGGCGCACCATCAACGAGCGGTCCCGGCAGTTGATGAAGGCGCTGGAAAGCGACATCGATCCGACGACAAAACTCAAGGATTTCTCGATCGCCCAGCGCCATCTGGTGGCCATTGCCCGGGCGCTATCGGTCGACGCGCGCATCGTCATCATGGATGAACCGACGGCCGCCTTGTCGCGCAAGGAGATCGACGATCTCTTCCGCATCGTCGAGGGCCTGAAACGCCAGGGCAAGGCGATCCTTTTCATCAGCCACAAGTTCGATGAACTCTACGAGATCGCCGACAATTACGCGGTCTTCCGCGATGGCCGCATGGTCGGCTCCGGCGTGCTCAAAGACACGCCTCAGGACGAGATCGTGCGGCAGATGGTCGGACGCGATGTGCACGACGTCTTCCCGAAAACGGAGGCCGTGATCGGCGCACCGATCCTGAGTGTTGTGGGCTACAGCCACGATACCGAATTCCGCGACATCAGCTTCACCCTGCGCAAGGGCGAAATTCTCGGCGTCTACGGCCTGATCGGTGCTGGCCGCTCTGAACTCTGCCAGTCGATTTTCGGCATCACCCGTCCGAAGTCCGGCAGGCTGGAACTTGAAGGTCGCGAGATCACCATTCGCAACACCTCCGATGCGATCACCGCTGGCATCGTCTACGTGCCGGAGGAACGCGGCCGCCATGGTCTGGCGCTCGAATTGCCGATCTACCAGAACATGTCCCTGCCCTCGCTGATCCGGACCTCCGTCTCTGGCTTCTTGAAGGCGGCGAATGAATTGAAGCTTGCGCGCCGCTTCGCCGAGCGGCTGGATCTGCGAGCAGCCGCTCTCTCGGTTCCGGTTGGCACGCTGTCCGGCGGCAATCAGCAGAAGGTCGTGATCGGCAAGTGGCTCGCCACCTCGCCCAAGGTCATCATCCTCGATGAACCGACCAAGGGCATCGACATCGGCTCCAAGGCCGCCGTCCACGGCTTCATCTCCGAGCTTGCCTCCGAAGGCCTCTCGATCATCATGATCTCGTCGGAACTGCCCGAAATCCTCGGCATGTCGGACCGTGTGATGGTCATGCGCGAGGGCCTGCAAGCCGGCATCTTCGAGCGCGAAGGCCTTAACGCCGAAACGCTCGTGCGCGCCGCAACCGGCAATGCGTGAGGAATGACCATGCAGAAACTGCTCAAAAACCGTGAAATGCTGCTGGCCCTGATCATCATCGGCATGATCCTCAGCTTCACCACGCGCGCGCCCAATTTCGCCACGCCGGAAAACCTGGTCACGATCTTCAACGACACCTCGATCCTGATCATCCTGGCACTCGGCCAGATGGTCGTGATCCTGACGAAGTCGATCGACCTGTCGGTCGCCGCCAATCTCGCCTTTACCGGCATGGCGGTTGCCATGCTCGACAGCGCCTATCCTGGCCTGCCACTCGCCGTCCTTGTTCTCATTGCAATCGGCATTGGGGCGGCGCTGGGCGCCATCAACGGCTTCCTCGTCTGGGCCCTGCAGATCCCGCCGATCGTCGTTACACTTGGCACGCTCACCATCTATCGCGGCATGAGCTTTGTGCTCTCGGGCGGTGCATGGGTGAATGCACATCAGATGCAGCCGGACTTTCTCGGCGTGCCGCGCCTGCCGGTGCTGGGCTTGCCGCTTCTCTCCTGGGTCGCGATCGCAGTCATCCTGCTGATCGGCTTCATCCTCGCCCGCACCCCCTTCGGCCGCTCGGCCTATGCCGCAGGTGGCAATCCGGTCGCCGCCATCTATGCCGGCATCGATGTTGGCCGAGCCCGCTTCCTCGCCTTCGTGCTCTCGGGCGCGCTTGCTGGTCTCTCGGGCTATCTCTGGGTCTCGCGCTACGCCGTCGCCTATGTCGACATCGCCGCCGGTTTCGAGCTCGACAGTGTCGCGGCCTGTGTGATCGGCGGCATCTCGATTGCAGGTGGCATCGGCACTGTGATCGGCACGGTGCTCGGCGCCCTCTTCCTCGGCGTTATTAAGAACGCCCTGCCCGTGATCGGCATCTCGCCCTTCGCGCAGATGGCGATCTCTGGCATCGTCATCGTGCTCGCCGTCGTCTTCAATGCCCGCGCAGAAGCCAAGAAGGGCCGTATCATCCTGCGCGACCGGGCAGCCGGAAAGGAGGTGACCGCATGAGCACTGCAGCCGAACAGACAAAACGCGTCATCCCAGACCGCCTTGAGACACCGTTGCGCCGACTGCTTGGCAGCTGGGAGGTTCTGCTCTTCTGTGTAGCGGTCGCGATCTTCATCGCCAATTCGCTGGCCTCGCCTTATTTCCTCAATGCCTGGAACCTGTCTGACGCCACCTTCAACTTCACCGAAAAGGCGCTGATCGCCTTTGCCATGGCGCTTCTGATCATCGCCGGCGAGATCGACCTCTCGGTCGCCGCGATCATTGCGCTCGCCTCGACCGCCATGGGCTATGCGGCGCAGCTCGGCGTCGGCGCGCCGGGTCTCGTCGCGATCGGGATTACCACCGGCCTTGCCTGCGGTGCCTTCAACGGCCTGCTGGTTGCCGGCCTGAAGTTGCCCTCGATCGTCGTGACGATCGGCACGATGAGCCTTTTCCGCGGCATCTCCTATCTAGTTCTCGGCGACCAGGCATTCGGCAAATATCCGCCGGAATTTGCCTTCTTCGGCCAGGGCTATGTCTTCTGGGTCATCTCCTTCGAATTTGTCCTGTTCCTGGTGATGGCCGTCGTCTTCGCCATCGTGCTGCACCGAACCAATTTCGGCCGCCATGTCTATGTCATCGGCAACAATCCGCACGCCGCACGCTTCTCCGGCATCCCGGTCGAGCGCGTGAAGTTCGTTCTCTTCCTGCTGACGGGCCTGATGAGCGGCATTGCCGCCGTCTGCCTCACCTCGCGCCTCGGCTCGACCCGCCCCTCGATCGCTCAAGGCTGGGAGCTTGAAGTCGTCACCATGGTCGTGCTCGGCGGCGTCTCCATCCTCGGCGGTTCGGGCACCATCGTTGGCGTCGTCATCGCCGCCTTTGTCATGGGCCTCGTTACCTTCGGTCTTGGCCTTCTCAACGTGCCGGGCATCGTCATGTCGATCTTCATCGGCCTGCTCTTGATCATCACCATTGCCCTGCCGATCATCGCCCGCCGAATCAAGCATGCGAGGAACGCGCAATGAGCGAAACCGAACGCCACGTCTTCAAGATGAAGCTCAATCCCGGCATGGAGGCAGAATACAAAAAGCGCCATGACGAGATCTGGCCCGATCTCGTCGACCTCCTCCATGATGCCGGGATCAGCGACTATACGATCCATCTCGATCCCGAGACAAACCTTTTGATCGGCGTTTTGACGCGCACAAAGACGCACAAAATGGCCGATCTTCCCTCTCACCCGGTGATGAGGCGCTGGTGGGCGCATATGGCAGACATCATGGCCACCAACCCCGACAACTCCCCTTGGGCGGTGGATCTGAAACCCGTCTTTCACATGCCATGAGCCAGTCCTTCGAACGCATCGCCGTCATCGATATCGGCAAGACCAATGCCAAGGTGGTGCTGGTTGATGCCACAACGGGACAAGAGATGGCCGTCCATAAGACGGCAAATGCGGTACTGTCAGGCCCGCCCTATCCGCATTTCAACACGGAACAGCTCTGGGCTTTCATCCTGCAGTCATTGTCGAAATTTGCGCGGGAACCAGGGTTCGATGCCCTCTCCATAACCACCCATGGAGCAAGCGCAGCCCTGCTTGACGCAACGGGAGCGCTCGCACTGCCGGTGCTCGATTATGAACATCTCTACGCCGACGAGATAAACAGCGCCTATGACGCTTTGCGGCCAAACTTTAGCGAGACCTACTCGCCCCGCCTGACAGGCGGCCTCAATCTCGGTGCGCAGCTGCACTATCAGCGGACCTGCTTTCCGGAAGACTTTGCCCGGGTTTCTACCATCGTCACCTATCCGCAGTATTGGGCATTGCGAATTACGGGCGTGGCGGCCAACGAAAAGACATCGCTCGGTTGCCATACAGACCTCTGGCTCCCCTTCGAGGGCCGCTTCTCGCCGCTCGTCGACGCGCTCGGCCTCACGGGCAAGATGGCGCCAATCCACTCGGCGTTTGATGTTCTCGGCGAGATCCGCACTGACATCGGCCGCGAGATCGGACTGTCGAAACCTGTTCCGGTTTATTGCGGCATTCATGATTCGAACGCCTCACTCCTGCCGCATCTGGTCGATCGCACGGAGCCCTGCACCGTTGTTTCCACCGGCACCTGGGTGATCTGCTTCGCGCCAGGCGGACAACCCTCCAGGCTCGATCCAGCCCGTGATACACTGGTCAACGTCGATGCCTTTGGCACGCCCGTACCGTCGGCCCGCTACATGGGCGGACGCGAATGGGAGGTGACGACCGCAGAAGTCTCCTCAGTCGCTCCGGAGGCAGCATGGGCCGCACTCGACGCAGTTCTTGCCGGCAAGAGCATGCTGCTACCCGGCACGGTGAAGGGCACCGGCCCCTTCCCACTGGCACAAGGCAAATGGATCGCCGAGCCAGCCGATGCCGCTGAGCGTCGAACAGCCGCCAGCCTCTACCAGGCCCTGATGACCGCGACGTGCCTGGAGATGATCGGCTCCAAGGGAGAGATCATGGTCGAGGGACCCTTTGCGACAAATCAGATATTCCTCGCCGGTATCCGCAGCCTGACAAACCGTACCATCCTGACCTCCACTTCGCAGACCGGAACCGCCCTCGGTGCTGCGATCCTCGCGGGACTGCGGCCTGAACATTCCCTATATCGGGTCGAGCGAACAATTCCCGGCCTCAGTCACTACGCCAAAGCATGGCGAGACCAGGTTGCGCTGACCTATTCAAATGATTGACCGCATTTATAAGTATGGCTAGTTGATGCTTGGGCCTTTGGACTGGATGCAAACTCACGCGCTTCGGGTCTGCGCCCGAGTCTTGTTCCAGTCTTGGGTTGCCTCCAGCGGCCTTCGGTTGCTGTAATCGGGCATCAGCAGGTGTTGTGGTGCGACCATAAAAGCTCACAAGAGAGCGAGAGCCCGGACGGTCAATGCCTCGTGGTCGTGGATGCTGGCCCGCAATCTCCGCCTGGCCGTCTCCGGAAACGGCCATTTCCTGATGACATGATCCATGGGAGCTTTGTCAGACACCGGTTTTGCAAGCATCTCGCGGCTGCGGACCAGGCTCATCTTGTCCAGGGCGAGATCTGAGACGGCACGCCGCAACCAGGCATTCCCCGCCTCCGCCTCCTGCAGGCGCTAACCTGTTCGCCCTTCAGACAACCGTCATCCGCTCATAAGCCAAAGTTCAATCATGTTGACTTTCGAGCCAACACCATTGGCTCCATTGGCAGCAATAGCGACCAACCTGGGTCTTTTAAACTACAAGAATCGGTGTTCCTTGCCGCTCATCGGTGAGGCATGGACCACCTCCCCGGATGCGATCTCGAAATCACCGGTAACGCGGGCAACGATCTGCTTCAGCGTGGGGTGATCGAGGTAGACCACGGTATCTGCGCCCAATCGTTCGATGTGGCGGACCCGCCCCTGCCATTTGCCCTCGCTCTTCGACAGAACGAGATGCTCGGGGCGGATGCCGTAGGTGGCGCAATCTTCTGCGGCGGCAACCTCGCCATCGTAAAGGTTCATTTTCGGCGAGCCGATGAAACCGGCAACGAAGGGGCTGACGGGGTTGTTATAGAGGTCCATCGGCGAGCCGACCTGCTCGATACGTCCTGCGTTCAGGACTACGATCTTGTCGGCCATGGTCATCGCCTCGACCTGGTCGTGGGTGACGTAGATCATGGTGGCGCCGAGTTTCGAATGCAGGTCGGTCAGTTCCATCCGCATCTGCGAACGAAGCGCTGCATCGAGGTTCGAGAGTGGCTCGTCGAACAGGAAGACCTTGGGATTGCGGATAATCGCACGCCCGATCGCCACCCGCTGGCGCTGCCCGCCGGACAGGGCCTTTGGCTTGCGATCGAGGAGATGGGTCAATTGCAGGCTCTCCGCCGTCTTCTCGACCTTCTCGGCGATCTCGCTCTTCGGGCGACCAGCGAGCGACAGCCCGAAGCCGATGTTCTCGCGCACGGTCAGATGCGGATAGAGCGCATAGGATTGGAAGACCATGGCGATCCCACGCTTCGATGGCTCGGCGTGGGTCACATCCTCGCCGTCGATGACGATCTGGCCCGAACTCGACGTTTCCAAGCCCGAGATCATCCGAAGCAGCGTGGACTTTCCACAGCCGGACGGACCGACAAAGACGCAGAACTCGCCCCTTTCAACAGCCAGGTCGATGCCCTTGATGACCTCGAGGCTGCCGAAGCTTTTGCGGATCTCCTTGAGAACGACACTGGTCATGCGACTATCCTTTGACGGCACCGGCGGTCATGCCGGCCACGATCTGTCGGTTGAAGAAGATGTAGACGATAAGCGGTGGGATGGTGACCAGCAGGATGTTCATGAAGAGCAGATTGAACTGGGTCTGGAACTGGCCCTGGAAGTTATAGAGCGTGAGCTGCACCGTCACGTTTTCGCGGCCCGGCAGATAGTAGAGCGGGTTGGTGAAGTCGTTGAAGATGGTGATCGACTGCACGACGATAACGGTCACCGTGACCGGCTTCAGAAGCGGCAGGATCACACGGAAGAAGATCTGCAAAGGCGTTGCCCCGTCGATCAGCGCCGCCTCATCGAGGTCGCGGGGGATGGTCGCGATAAAGCTGCGGAACAGCAGAACCGAGAAGGCGAGACCATAGGCAACCTGGATGAAGATCATGCCGGTGATCGTCTTGAACAGACCGATGGACTGCAGCACCCAGATTGTCGGTACAACCGCCGGCGGAATCATCAGACCGGCCAGGACGAAACCATAGATCACCTTGTTCCAGCGTGAAGGGCGTCGCTGCAGGACATAGCCCACCATGGCGCCGAAGAGCACGAGCAGTGTCACCGCAAAGACCGTGATGACAGTCGAGTTGAAATAGGCAAGCAGCAGGAGATAGTTGCGGGTCTCCAGCACCTGCAGGAAATTTTCCCACAACTGCCATTCAACAGGCCAGGTGAATGTCAGGCGCGAGGCGTCCTGACGTGTTTTAGCTGCCGTCAGGAAAATGAATATGAAGGGTAGGATGAAGATGATGGACGCAAGTGCAAGCGAGACTATGCCTGTGTAGAGCTGACGACGGGTCATAGATCCACCTCCCGACGATTGAACCACGCTGTCAGTGGCAGAATGATCAGCGCAATCAACAAGAACAGGACGACATTGCCCGCCGTCGAGAGACCGTAGAAGCCAGCCTGGTATTGCTTGTAGATGACGCTCGCCAGCACATCCGAGGAGAAGCCTGGGCCGCCTCGGGTCATGGCCCAGATGAGATCGAAACTGCGAAGGCCGCCGATGAGTGACAGTGTCACCACGGTGACGGTGGCCGGACGCACCAAGGGCACCGTGACGCGAAAGAACATCTGCGTGCGGGTGGCACCGTCGATCCGTGCAGCCTCATAGTAGTCCTGGCTGATCGTTGCGAGACCGGCAATATAGATCAGCGTCGCAAGACCGACCCCTTTCCAGAGATCGACAAGGATGACCGAATAGAGCGCCAGCGAAGGATCGGTCAGCCAGCCGGGACCTGGAAGCCCGACAGCATTCAACGCCACATTGATCATGCCGTTCGTCGGGTGCATGAGCACCGCGAAGGTGATGCCAACTCCGATGGTCGACACAAGGACGGGAAAGAAGACCACCGTCCTCAAAAACCCCTGAGCCCATATACCCGATGTCAAAAGCACTGCGAGCAGCAAGCCAAGGATGGATTTGGTGGCCGACGTTGCCATCGCATAAATGAGCGTGTTGACCGTGCCCTGGATCAGGAAAGGCTCCCGCAGGAATTGCCGGTAGTTCTCCAGGCCGATGAACTCGGCCGAGAACAGGTCCCACCGCGTCAGACTGAACCAGAAGGACGCGAATGTCGGAGCCAGGAACAGCACCGAAAACACGATGGCAGCCGGCAGCACGAACCAGTAGGGATAAGGGGATTTCTGCGTGACCATGTCTCTTCTCCGATGCAGACCCCGCCCGGACCTGGGAGACCGGACGGGGTTCGACTGGCGGGAGGTTACCAGTTCGGAAGGCCGAGTTGCTTGGCCTGCTTTTCGACATCTTGATCATAAAGGGCGGCCGCTTCGGCAGCCGAACGAATACCGGTACCGACCTCAACCGTGATCTGCTCGAGAGCTGGGCCTTTGACCGGAGAGAGGAATTCGAGCGCAGGGGCCGTGCCACCCTCGGCTTCGAAGTAAGGCAGCATGTCCTTGACGGCCTGCGGCACATCTGCGGGAAGCTGGCAGTCGTTGATCAGATAGGGACCCGAGGGAACAGCCTTCGCCATCAATTCGCAGGCTTCCTTGGAGGCAACCCAATCGAGGAATTTCTTGGCTTCTTCGCCATTCTCGGCGCTGGACGGACTGTAGAGCGCAGATGGCATCCAGATAGTCAGGCCATTCTTTGCGGCGTCATCGCCCGGCTGTGCGAAGAAACCGAGATCAGCCAGATTGTCCGGATAGTTTTGTGCGACATTGCCGATCCCGAAGGTCAGCATCGGATAATGGGCCGCCTCCCCCGTCGCCACCATACGCATGCCATCATCGAACTTGGCAGCTCCAAAATCAGCGTTGAACAATCCGGCTTGGCCGGTCTGCTCGAGGCGCTCGAAACCCTTGGCCGCCGCGGGTGTCGTTGCGAATTTCGCCTTGTTGTCGGTAAAGTCCTTGGCGAAGCTTGGGGCTGCGGCGTTGACGTTGTAGTAGTCGGCCAACACGAAGAGCTGGGACGTCCAGGTGTCACCATAGGTCTGAGCGATG
The DNA here is from genome assembly GCF_014237835.1 of Rhizobium sp. AQ_MP. Taxonomy (GTDB): domain Bacteria; phylum Pseudomonadota; class Alphaproteobacteria; order Rhizobiales; family Rhizobiaceae; genus Allorhizobium. The sequence continues at coordinate 90,608 of NZ_JACJVI010000013.1, read as the reverse complement.
CCGACCTTGCCAGCCGCCTTGACCTTCTCGCTGTTGGCGATGAAGTCGGCCCAGGTTTTTGGCACTTCCAGCCCGAGTTCTGCGTAGATCTTCCTGTTGTAGAAGATACCGCCGCCCATGGCCGGACCAAAGGGAACGCCTCGCACAGAACCGTCGGCCGCACTGACGACCGAGCGAAAACTCTCGGCAATATTGCCGGCATTCGGCATGCCAGAGAGATCCGCCAGCGTCTGCTCCGGCTTCAGCGCCTGGAAGAGCGAACCTGAATTGTACTGGAAGATGTCGGCCATCTCTCCGGTGGCAAGGCGGGTCTTGACAATGTTGTCGCCTTCCGCCCCACCTGCGCGGTTCTCGATGTCGAAACTGATATCAGGACGTTTCTCGCTGTAGGCCTTGGTCAGAACATCCAGAAAACTTATTGTTTCAGGATTGGTATCAGCCAGGATGGTGAGCGTTACGTCGGCATGGGCGGCACTCGCCAGAAGACTGGCAAGCGATGCGGCCAGAATTGTTCTTGCAGTCATTCTCATGGTCGTTTCCTCCTCTATTGACCACTTGATCATTCACTGGCTGCGGGCAGCGCCCGCGGCCATATCAGATGCTGAACGTGATGATGTGCTCGCCTGCCTTGAGGCTGATGTCCATCTGGCTTTCGACGGACTGTCCATTGACCGAGACGTTGCTGCGAATGCTCGATGCCTTCAGCGACGCGTCGACCCCTTGCGGAAGCACGACGCGATAGGTCACCTGATCTCCCATCAGGCTCCACTCGGCTTCGATCCTCCCTTGCCTCACATCGTGCCAGGCCTTGACGGGCGACAGCGCGGGCAAAATTGCCGGGTCCAGCTCGATGCTTGAAAAACCTGCCCCCTCAGCCGTCGGCTTCAGGCCAGCGACATCTTCAAACAGCCACTGGCAGACGGCGCCATAGGCATAATGGTTGTAGCTGTTCATGTCCGGATCGTAGATCGAGCCGTCCTCGGCCACCGCGTCCCAACGCTCCCAAATGGAGGTTGCGCCACGCTCGACCTGATAGAGCCAGCCCGGTACCTTGCGATTGAGAAAAACCTTTTCCGCAAGATCAAGCATGCCAAGTTCAGTGAGCGCTGGCAGCAACGCGGGCGTGCCGATAAAGCCTGTACCGATGACGCCATCGGTTTCCTCGACCACGCGGCGGAAATAGGCCTTGCCCGCCTCCTTGTAGTCATCGGGAACGAGATCATAGAGGAAGGCCAGCGCCCACGAGGTCTGGTCGTTGTGCGCTATCCGGCCGGAGGGCGAGAAGAACTCTTTGCGGAAGGCGGCACGGATTGCATTTACACGCTCGTCTAGACGGCGCGCCTCGTCGTCCCGGCCGAGTATGCGAGCGATACGGGCGGCGAGCTGCGTCGAGATGAAATGGTAGAGAGTGGCCGCACAATCGTCAGCGACGGTCGGCCTTGGCTTCCTGTTGTCACCGACGGGCTGCAGCCAGTCGCCAAAGGTGAAGCCGTGGTCTCCCCATACCGCTGGCGGACGGATGATAGGACCATCCGATATACCCCAGAGATAGTCGAGCCACTTGATCATCGCCGGGAAGCATTCGGCCAAGACCTCCCGGTTGCCATAATGCATGTAGAGCTGCCAGGGGATGATGACGATCGCATCGCCCCAACCGGTGGAGCCGGCCCAGTCGCCGCGCTCGTCGATGGGATGGAGTCGCGTCGGATCCGGCGAGAAGTGCGGAACCGCACCATTCTCCCGCTGGTCATGCATCACGTCGCGCAGATACTTGATCAGGAAGCGTTCACTGTCGGCCAGCCAGCAGGCGGTGCCTGCGAAGACTTGTGCGTCTCCCGTCCAGCCGAGGCGTTCATCGCGCTGCGGGCAGTCGGTCGGGATTTCGATGAAGTTCGAACGCTGTGACCAGATGGTATTTTCCACGAGCCGGTTGACCGCGGCAACGCCCGTCGTGATTCCACCAGTGGCGACGGGCACTGAGCTGATCGGCACCATCTCGATGGAAAGGAGGCTTACCTCCCCTTCGAGCGTCACGCGCGCATACCGGAACCCCATGAAGGTAAAGAGCGGCGCATAGGTTTCCTCACCTTCGCCAGACAGGATGTAACGCAGCTCGGCGCGAGCGCTGCGATAATTGCGGTTGTCGAAGACCTTATCCGGTCCAAGGATTTCGGAGTGCTCGACACGGACCGATGCGCCTGCCTTGCCAGTGACACGCAGCCGGATATAGGCGCCGGCATTCTGACCGAAATCATAGAGGTTCCGGCCTTCGGCATCCTGCCAATGCTCGATCGGCGCGAGCGGTGCGAGCTCCTTCACGGCGTCTGCCTCGTGTGGCACGAGCAGGCCCTTGTCAAAATCGAGCAGGCTGACCCCGGCTTCGGCAACAGGCCGTATGCGGGCATCATAATCTTCGCCGAAATAGATACCGTTGCGCGTAACCGGCGAGAAACCGCTCTTCCAGCTTTCGTCAGTGACCAGCAGCGCTGCGCTGTAGGCCTCGATTTCGGCGATGGCAGCAACGCGGTCACCCCAGCAATTGAAGATGGGATTGGAGGCCCAGAGCAGCTGGCTGCGGTACCAGCCATCGCCAAGCCAGATCTCGATCCTGTTTTCACCGACCTGAAGAAGCTGTGACACCTCGTAGGCCTGAAAGGCGATCCGGTCATCATAGCAGGTCCAGCCGGGTGTCAGCAGATCCTCACCAACGCGCTTGCCATTGATAAAGGCGCGGTAGAGACCGAGCGCGGAGATCCTCAAGGTTGCCGTAGTAGGGAGGCTATCCACCTGCCAGGACGTCTGTACGAAGGTGCCGGCCGCCCCCTGCCCCTTGTCAATCTCGGGCGCAATCATCTCAGCCCGCGCAAATGGCTGACTGTCGGATGCCAAAATAGAGCCTGCCAGAGAGGGCCTGTCCATGGTGTCTCTTCTCCCGCCGACGCATACCCACCAGGCCGCACCGATCATTTTGTGTATCGTTCTATGTATATCATTCTACAAACTCGTTTGCCGCGCAAGCGCTTTTTGCATATAGTGGATGCAAGGATCATGCGCAGACGGGAATACCGATGGAAAAACAGAAGCTTGGCTCATCGACTGATCGCGTGACGATCCGCCATGTCGCCGAGCATGCGGGCGTTTCGGTGGCCGCTGTGTCCAAGGTTCTGCGCAATGCCTATGGTGTATCAGAGGCACTGCGCACCAAGGTCGAAAACGCCATCGACCTTTTGAAGTATCGTCCGTCGACGGCAGCACGCGCCATGCGTGGCAGGACTTACACTGTGGGCATCCTCGTCGTGGAACTCACCAACCCGTTCGTCCCGGTTCTGCTTGAAGGGATCGACGCCGGGCTCGAGAAGGCCAATTACAAGGCTATGGTCGGCGTCGGCCGCGCGGCCTCCAAGCTTGAGACATCGATGATCGAGTCGATGATCGACACGAGGATGGATGGCCTGGTCCTGATCGGGCCGCAGATCTCAGGAAGTGTGGTGGCGCACTATGCGACCCAGATCCCCATCGTCGCCATTGCCCATCATGAACCCCAGGCAACCTTGTACGACACGGTCAATTCGGACGATTTCGTGGGCGCGCAGATGGCCATCGAAGCGCTGGCATCCCGGGGCTACAGCGACATCGCCATGCTGAGCTATAACAGGTCGGACAGCCCCGGTTCGGTCGTCGCGGCGCAGCGTGAGGCGGGATATAAGGCGGCCATGGCTGAGATCGGGTTGGAAGACAAGACACGGATCATCCGCCACCCCCACCCAAGCGAGCCCAGGGCGAGGGAACTGGCCGCCCTCCTCTCTTCGAAAGACAGACCGCGCGCGATCTTCGCGTGGTCCGATCTCGATGCAATCCCTCTGCTCGCAGCCTGCCACGGGGCGGGCGTGGAGGTCCCCGGCTCGCTTGCCGTCATCGGCTATGACGATTGTTCGCTCGCTGGACAGCCAGCCGTCAGCCTCTCCAGCGTCAACCAGAACCCATCTGAGCTTGGAGCTCGCGCGAGTGAGTTGCTGCTCAGCCGCATCGAAGGACGTGAAGAGGCGCAGCATGTGGTGGTTCAGCCGAAGGTCGTGATCCGCCGCAGCATATGACTTTGTCGAACCGACAATGTGCCAACCCAATACCGACGGGCAACCTTGCTTCAAAAGCTCACTCGGAGCGGACGACTATGGCGACACAGATGAAGCGGTACGCAAAACGCTAGCTTCACCTCCGGCTTGGCGCTCGGCAGCGGAAACAATTGCCGCTCTCCCGCCATGTTGACGTCGGCCCAAAGCCAGGGCACAAAGATGGCATCCACGGTCGCTCGCGGTAGGAAAACACAGGTAAATCAAAGGCAACTTTGCTAAGCCTTTGAAATTATGTGAGAATATAGGCTCTCCAGCGGACGATTCTAGGTCGGTTTTCCGCGAAAATTCGGCGGCTGTTTTTCACAGAAAAGCGACGTCTTCTCAACAACTTGAAGAATGATGAGGGCCGCTCATCAGGCCATCCTTCGTCCTGAAACGGGTCTGGTAAAATCGGCTAGGGACCTTCATTCCCACGCGGTCGGAGCGATATGTGGCTGGCTGAATCACAGATCCTTGCTCTCCCGCTCGCCTCGTTTTTCGGTGTACTCACAATCGCTCAGATCAATCAGAAACCCTGACCCAATGGTTACGACTGATCATGCGGCAGTTGGCACTTCCGCCCAGCACGGCGGCGGCTTCCTTCGGCAAAACGATCTGAACAGTAGAGACATGCTCGATCTCCGTCTCACTCTTGAGCGTGAGGCGCCAGGTCATCTTGCTGCCTGCCCCCTGCCCCGCGGGCATCTGGCCGAAAAGCTCAGGAAAGACTTCGGTCGTCCAGGCATTCTCCCCCGCATTGCGCCAAGCAATCGAGCTCAGCCCTTCGGCCGACAGTCGTCGAGACATTTCAAGCTGGTCGGGATGGAACGGCGTCTCGAAATCGAGTTTTCGCGGCGCCAGCCATTCTGCTGGCAGGGCACCAGGCGACTTCGGAAACGCCTGTTGCATCAGGCTTGGGCAACCTTCAAGCCGCGTGTCACCGAGACGCGCCTGCCAAAGACCGGACTGCGGCTCGATATTGTGGAAAAGTTCGATTGGCGGCTGTCCGGGTGGAAGCTCTTCCGGCTGGCGCTCTTTTTCCGGCAACTCAATCGGCAAGCCGGGTGGCAGGCAGTGGCTTGGACCCGTGTAGATAAAGCCATCACTTTCAGCGCCGAAACCGACGAGGACCCTTGGCAGGTCCGTCCGTGCGATCCATGTGCCCTGACGTCTTCGCGCGTCGACGACGAGAATAGAATCGGACTGAGGCGACGCACCAAAGAACGTCTCCATGTCGCGCTTTACCTCCCGGTCAGGGGAAATGAATTCCGCCTGTCCGTCTGCATCAATGGAGATCACAGGACTGTTGCAACCGCCAGCGGCGAAAGAAACAGAGGCAGTCGCCAGAAGGACGAGGCTTGTCGCAAGGATTTGGCGGCGCATGGTTCAGTTCCCCCTGACTATGGAAAGGGCGCTGTCGAATTCGGCAGGCGCAAGGGTTCTTGGAGCAGATGACGCATAGGTTCCGATTTTCAGGTTTTTGCGGATGAGATCGAACTCGTCCGTCGAAATGTAGGGTGTGAACTCGCAGAGCATCTGGGCCTCCCCGGCCTCAAGGCAATTCTCTCCACCTGGCTGATTGAGACCGATGAGCTTGAAATTACCGGCGGGATCGCGATCCCAGAACCAGGTGGAGACCCGACCGTCTGGCAGCCTGCGCCCAACCTCGACCGACCAGAGCGCCGGCAGCTTTCCAGAGAGCGCAGGATTGGGGTGGGCGAAGTCACAATCTGCGTCGCCGCAACGGCGCAGAACCTGACCTGTGGTCAGCGTGAACTGGAGGGTCTGCAGCACTCGTGCAAGCTTTTCATCTCCCCTGTCGGGATCCGCACATAATTGCCCAACCCGTGTCAGGACACAGCCCTGATTGCCAAGCGGCCATTCCCTCGGATTAAGCCAGAGCGAATGGGCTGAACCCGCCTGCTCCGCAAATTCGGCACGCGGGAACGGGGCGGAAGGCTCCACCTCAGCCACCCAGTTCTCCGGCAGGTGGAAGAAGAGGTTGCTCAGCCCATCCCGTATGTCGCAGTTTGGAACCGTCCGGTCACCTGGCAGGCATCGATAGGGGTAGTCCGAAAATGCCTTGCCGCCAGCCTCCATGCCGTTCTCGCAGGCGTCAGGACCATGTCCGTCATCGTCGCCGCAGTCATTGGCGGCGCTGTTTTGTGAGGTGCGTGGCGTGGCGTCCAATGCCCCAACGAGCGCTTCCAGCATCGCCTGCGTTTCGGCATCCTGCCCGGCGAGGCCCTGTCTTACACTGGTCGCGATGTCCGGCGCAGATGCGGAGGACTGCCCCTTGCCATTTTCCGCGACAGGCGGGATGACAAAGTCATTCTCGGCGCCGGCGATGACATCGACCACTGCGCGGTATTCCGGCTCACCAGTCGTTGTGGCTGTCACCTCATAGCGCCCAGGCACAAACTCTCCCTGCCCGACGGTCAACTCCTCCTGCGGCGCCCAGGCATCCATTGGAATGCCCGGGCCCACAGGGACTGCAGACCACCAGAGAGGTCGCTGCGGCAGGTTTTGAGGGATACGGAAGCTGGCTGTCACTAGAGCAGCCGTGTCCTGCCTTGTCTGCGCATTTCCGGAAGTCGGTTGGCCTAATGGGCGGGCCTGCCACTTCAGCGTGGTGCGAACGAGCTGATAGGCGGCCAGAACCTGCGGATCTGCGCTCTCAAACATGCAGAACTGGCCGAGAGCGCCCACATTTTCGCATGGGCCGTTCATGGCGGTCCACTGGCGTGGGCCAAGGACCAGCGCGTCGTCTGTATCCTTGCGGAAGAAATTGACCCGCGGGGGAAAAACATCGCCTGCCGCTTGAGCACCGCTCGTGTATCCCTCGGTCGTGGGATGATCCGTCCACCAGCCTGCGGGCAGCATAAAGGAAAGACCGGTGCGAGCATCGGTGACGGAGCAAGGCGCGGGCCCCTCGCAAGAATAGGCAACATCCTCGCCCACATCGGTGGCTGCGCCGGGGCCGGCGTCAGCCTTTTTCTTCGGTACATCACCTGCCGATCCCGTCGCATCCGGCGTGCCGACGTCGAAGGAAAGGCGCGCCTTTTCCCTGCGCTCACCAGACGCATCGTAACCCTTGTAGACGAGATCATAGGTGCCTGGTTCGGCCGGCGCAGTCAGAGGCTGGCCCGCAGCAAGTTCGCTGAGTGTTCGGCCCCAGTCGATCTGGTTTTCGCCCTGCCAGATCTCGATTCGGTCGCTGCGCAACTGACTGCCTGTGGTTTCAATTCCGATCGGGGCGCCCGGTGCGACGACAGATGGAGCCTTGAGCGTTACGACAGGGCCCGTCTCGACAAGGATTTCCATTTCGTCGAGCTTGTCTCCGCCCCAGGTTTCCAATCTGAGAAGATAGGTACCAGGTGCGGCAAGCTCGATTGCAGCGTCCTTGGCGCCTTTGGTTCCTTCAACCGTACTATAGGTGATAGCAGTGTCCGGAGTGACGTTCCCGATCGGGTAGAGCCTCAAGGCGAGCGCTGCGCCGCCCGTCTCGCTTCCAGCTTCAATGACGCCGAGCTCAATCTGCGCAACGCCGACCGCATACGGTCCCCGGTTCACCATACCGGCCTTGCCGGGCTCAATTGCCGCCGCCTCTAGAGGACGCACAAAAAGGATTGCATCCGTCTTAAAACCGGAAACCCAGCCGTCTTCCGGCGGCAATTCCGCCCAATCCATTTCCGTCGAATAGCTGAAAAGACGGCAGCGGGGTTCTTCGACGAAATAGCTTCCGGGCGGTTCGAACATCCAGGCTGCAGTTGCCACATCGGATTCAGCCAAAGCGCGGCATTCTTCGGCTGTACCGTCGCGGGGGAAATCGGGCTGCTGCGGGGTTGCAACTTCAGGCCCGATCGACTGCCCTGTCGGCTGAAGTTGAATTCTGGGCATGAGTGGGCGGCCCGGGAAATGGGTGGTCTCTAGCGGCGGCGCCATGGTCATCGCTTCGCTCAGTGCATCGCTGAGCGCGCCGGCATTTGCCGCCTCAATGTACCGCCCGCCCGTGTTTTCGGCGAGGCAGGCGACTTGGGCGCCCTCTTCCTTTGACAGCCCGAAGCCGACCACATGGGCAGTGAAATTGACGCCTGCCGCCTCCAGTTCCGAAGCCAGCGCACAAGGGTCCGCCTCGCAGGTCTCCAGACCGTCAGTCACGAGCACGACGGTTGCACTTTCCTCACCATAGCGCAGCGCCTCGGCGGCCTGCCTGACGGCTGCCGACAGAGGGGTCTTTCCAAGAAAGCGCATTTCATTGACCGCGCCGACGACCGTTTCACCAGTGTTTTTGCCCGGCGGCACCAGAAGCTCGATATCTCCGCAATTGCCCTTGGAGCGGTGACCATAGGCGATCAGCCCGAGTTCCTGCTCCGCCGGCAGACGGGTCACCACGTCTGCTACCGCCTCGCGGGCGATTTCGAGTTTCGGCCGACCGTCGATCTGCCCCCACATGGAGCCTGATCCATCCATGACGATGATCGTGCGTGGCGCGTCTTCGGCCTGCCCGGTCGGGATTTGAACAAGCAGGAGTCCTGCAAGCAGACTGCCGGTTTGCAGCAAAGCGTTTTTCATGAATCTGTTCCTCTCAAGCCGATGCCACGAGGGGGCGGACAGGTGTCTGCCGACCCGATGCCCAGCTTGCAGCCTTGCTGCCGATGTCTCTGAATTTTCCCGAGAGGTCCTGGAGACGTGCCCGCCATTGCGGATCCGGCACCTGTCCATCCGTCGTCTTGAAATAGACCTGCAACATGCAGGTAACTGCGAGCGGTTCGAGTAAAGCCGCCTTGAAGGCCCAGGCGAAGAGCAGGGCAAAGACGAAGCCGCCCGCGCCAAACGCGCCGGGCATCAGATAGACGAGGGCAGCAGCAGGCGCGAGCGCCAGCAGGAACACGACGAAGGAGAGCCCGTAGATCATGACCGCGAGCCAGGCCGCGTTGCGCAACATGGTCTTGTAGTTCTGGCCATAAAGAACCAGAGCCTCTTCCGCCGAAGCCCAGGGATTGGTTGCACGGGTTCGCAGGGCGTGGGCAAGGATCACTTCGTCCGTAAAGCCGACAGCGATCTTGAGGAAACTTCTGAAGAAGCGGGCTGCCGTATCAAGGCCGGGGATGGGCAGGAGCGACGCGATACCCTCAATGAGCCCTGCAATGGCGGCAATCACACCTTTCACGAGCTGGTCGATACCGAAAAGCACGCTGGCCTCGGTGAAGCGTTCGCGCACCATCCGGCTGCCATGGCTCACCTGCCCTTCGCCCGCAGGCAGCGCTCGATCGTCCATCAGTTCCACGAGCACGGCGATATGCCCCGCCTTGACGAGATAGAGCAGATATTCCCGCAGAAGATAGAGGATCGCCGCCACGAGGCCAAAGCCAGTGAGCCCTCCAAGTGCCGTGCTGGACGCCAGGAAATCTGCATCTCCGAACTGGCCAACGCCATAACCGATCGCGGCCCCCGTTCCGGTCGCGATCACATAGGCGCAAGCCATGGCGAAATAGACGGCCATCCGGAAGAGAAGAAAGGGAGCCGTGCGCGCCATAAGCGACAGAGCTCTGGATAAACTGAAATTCCACATAGAACTGGATCCTTAAGAAGGTCACGAAGGAGCATGTCCTGGCAAGGGAATGCCTGCCAGAACAGACAGTAGATTTCGATGAAGCGTCGGTCTTGGGCCTGATGGCACCCGTTTGCGGGTGCAATGGCACAAGGGTTTGTTACGTTTGTCCGGGCTCGCTGGTTAAGCGTGACCCGTTCGCACGTCCCTTGGTGTCATACCGTAGGTCTGTTTGAAGCGGGTGTTGAACCAGGACAGGTCCCCAAACCCCGACTCCATGGCGATCTGAGCGATGTTGAGATGCTGCAAAGTCGGGTCGCTCAGCATGCGATAGGCACACGCCAGACGCCGGCTCGCCACATAGTCGCGGAAAGAGGTTCCCTCCCGCTCAAAGAGGGCGCGAAGATAGCGCGAGGAGAAGCCCAGCCGGCTTGCGACACTTTCGGCACTCAATTCAGCCGAGAAGAGATTTTGCTCGATCTGTCTTTTTACTTCCTTCAATCGTGCCGCCCGCACCCCGCGTCCGGCGGCAATCTCGGTCGCCTCCCGCGTCGCCCCCAGCGCCATCAAGGCAAGATCCTGCACATGCGCCACGCATTGTGCTGCCTCCTCAGGAGCAAGGGCTGGCAGTTCGGCATGCAGACTGCGGGCGTAATTCAGAAAAAGCCGCCATTGCGGTGTGAGCGGTGCAGAACGCCGAAGCACAGCCTGAAGTCCTGCCTCAGCCATTCCGAGATGTGCCTTTGGAATGGAGACATAAATGCCCTCCATGTATTGGCCACCGAACCGCACAGTCCCGGGCACGTCGCCCGGATCGACATAGACAGTTCCGGCACGCAAAACCTCTTCCTTGCCGCCGATCTGCGAGATCGTGCCACCGCCGGCCAGCGGAATATGAAACATCACGTCGTCGCTACACTCGGCGGCATGGCTGCGTGTCCGGATGGCTCTCGACGCAGAATGCCGACCATGTCCGATGATCACACCGGGCAGGACGGCGATCGATGTCTCCGAATTGAAGTGCTGCCGGTCATCGGGAATGAAGTCGACCCTAGTCATACTGGCAACGACATTGCGAAACGCATCGACGCGGCTTGCCCGATCGAAATCCTGCGATCGAATGGACAGCAATGGCATGATGACCTCTCCTCCAGCTCTTCTCCTCTACCTTTCTAGTGATACCCGTCATTTGGCGCATACCCCATTTGGCGTATCATCCCGATCAAGGCTTTTGGCAGGAGATTGGCTGTGCACAGAGATGAAGGACGTTCGAAGCATGCAGTGAAGGCAGGAATGGACCACAAGGAAGGGCCGGTTGCTTCCGGGATGATAGATCCAGACATGGACCTCGACATCATCTCGAACACCTATCGCGCCATTGTCGATCAAGAGGCTTTCGACGCCATGATCGACAGTTGGCAGGCGAAACTCGGTCGAATTCCGGACGATGAGAAAGCATCGACGCAATTGTCGAGTACGCTTCTGGCACAGCTTGCCCTGGCTCGCCAAACGCTCGACGGACTCGACATTCCTGCGGAGAACGATCCCTTGGCGCGTGCCGTGCAGGACGTACCCGGCCCGGCACTCGTTCTGTCCCCCGAAGGTCGCGTCGTTGTCACCAATACCGCAGGAGCATCCGTTCTCGGTGCACGACAGGGCAGTTTCCTTGATCTCGACAGAATAGACCCTCGGTCGCTGGACGCCTTTCGAACCATGATGCGCGCAGCAAACAAGCGTGCCAATCGCTCCCAGGCCATTCTGCGGATGTCTCCGGTGGATGACGGTGACCCCATTCTGGCCGAGGCGTGGCTTCTTGCCCCAAAGAACGATGGGGCCGCCTTTGTCGTCATCCGTTCCTTGGAAATCGAGTGGACCGATCGCGCTTCAGAGATGCTCGCGCAAGCCTTCGGGCTCTCGGCCGCCGAAGTGGAAATCGCGCGGATCTTCTTCCGTGTCCGTGATGTTGCGGCTACCGCTGCCGCCCGCAATGTATCGCTACTGACAGTGCGTACCCAGCTCAAGAGCATCATGGCTAAAACGGAAGCACCCTCACAGGTCGAACTCATGCGGCTTCTCGCAATGACCGCCGGGCGGGCCATTCAGGACCGTCAGGGCAAGACCGATACATGGAGAGATCCGCTTGGACGCGAAGAGATACTCAGCCTGCCGGACGGGCGCTCCATTGCCTGGACATGGCTCGGTGATCCGAATGGTCGACCCGTCGTGCTCTGTCGCGGCCTGCCGATGTGCTATTTGCTGCCACCCGACAGCGAAGGCCAGTTGCGAGATGCCGGGATCAAGCTTCTGGCCCTTTCTCGACCAGGCTTCGGCAATTCCAGCCAGCATCCCAATTTGTCTCCACTGGAAGACAATATCACTGCGCTGCGCGGCTTCCTCGACCATGTCGTCAAGGCACGCTGTATCGCGATCGGGCTGAGCAACGGCGTCTTGCCCCTGCTCGCGGAAGCCAGCCTGCGTCCCGACCGGTTCCATGCGCTTATCGCCATCGGCTATACGGGTGTGCTTGATCGCAGCGGCATCCGGCGATTACAGCCGACACAACAGGCTATGATGCGGCTCGTCGGGATGTTGCCCTGGCTGGTCGACCTGATGGCCAAGCAAGCCCATCGGATGATCCAGACCTATGGGGTAGATTGGTATATCGAGCGCGCCTATCGCACCCGTCCACTCGATTACGCAACCTGTACGGACCCCAATCTCGCACCCTTCATTCGAAACGCCTGTTCGCACCTGCTGGCCCAAGGGCATCAGACCTTTGTCCGTGAGCTTCTGCTTGCCCGATCTGACATCGACCCGGCCATCGACACCTTGTCAGTGCCATTGACATGGGTTGCACCGAAAGAAGACGGCGTCTTCGACGAGACGAGTTTTCGGCGAATAGAAAGGAGAAATCCTCGCATCCGTCTGCAACCTCTCGAGAAAGCCGGTGAACTCGCACTTTACCAACAGACTTTGCGCATAGTTGACCTTATTGTTAATACCGCGAACAGCACAACTTTTGGCGCCAACCAAACGTTTCCGACCTCCCTTTGACTCCATGCCCACAACTCGATCTAGAGCGACACGATCAGCCGCCGACGTGGGCGCGGGAGAACGAGATCAATTGCCGCTCTCCCACAATGCTGACGTCAGCCCAAGGCCACGGCACAAAGATGGCATCCACGGTCGCTTGCGTCGGAAAAACAAAGGCAAATTAAGGGCTTTATTCAAGTCTCTGAAGACATTGAGGTTCGACGCTCCCCAGCCGACCTCCCTTATTTACTATTCAATGACCTAGCTGACTGGAGCGTGCCACTCCCGGAACGGTTTTCCGCTTTACTTATCCGGCACAGCGCCCCGGGTCATGGGCTCAGGACGGTTCGCTTCAGCGCCTTCCCCTCACAGATTTCTCAGGGGTCCCGCTCTGGGTGATTCCGGCTCTGCCGAGGGCTCCAATGATAGTCATCCCGTTCGGTTGTTTTTTGTACAATTACTTTGCAATTCCGCTTCGATCATCCCGAAAGGGATTATTGGCAACTGTCTTTGACGGGGGAGCCCTCGTCCAGCTTATCCGCACGGAGCGAAAGCGTCAGCAACTCACCCAGGAACAACTCGCCAGCGTTGCAGGCGTGGGCGTTCGCCGCGTGCGAGAGCTAGAGAGCGGCAAGGAAGGCTGCCGGGTCGGAGACGAAGGCGCAGTCGGTAGCTACGCGCATGCTGCAGTTCGGAGAGGAAAAAGGAGCGAAGAACACCGCGATTCTGCAGCGTGCATTAGTGCCGTGGCACCTCAGTTCGGTTGAAGTGCTAAGGCACCAATTCTTTACTTCGGCGCATTGCTGACGCATTGACTGGCAACGGGCCGCCTGTAGTGGCTGCCGGTTGCCTGCCTTGAGGCTGGCGATCGAGTACCGGACGGCTTGATAGGCAGGGAAATTCCAAGGCTGAATGCCGTAGATCACGCCCAGAGGCGCGTGCGTGACATAGCCCTTGCCGCCTTCAATTTCGCGCTCGTCGTCAGCCAGTGCCGACGGACCGATCTCTGCAGTATAGTCGCATATGGCGGCACATAGATCGACCTCGCTGAGGCTTTCCTTCAAGAGCTTGCCAACCTCGTCGGTCATTAGCCTTGCGAACGCGTCCTTCGGGAATGGAGTTCGAGCAGCCTCTTCTTGGAGATCTATGGTGCTCTTGGTCTGACGCTGTCATCAACGCATAGGTTCGCAACTCACGAGGCCGGACCCTGCAGCCCAGGCGGAGGCAAGCCTTCAGAATCCGGGTCTCGCCCTTGGCTGCGATCGAGCAGGCGCATGATCGGGGTCACGGTTAAGCCGTGCAGAAGAACCGACAGCAGCACCACCAAGCCGACAATCGCCCATAGCCTCTCGCCACCTTCAACCGACATATGGTTGAGGCCGTAGGCGAGATAGTAGAATGATCCGACGCCACGGATCCCGAAAAAGGCAAGCGTAAGCTTTTCGCTCCAACTCGCCTTGAAGCCAAGCAATCCGATCAAGCCTGCAAAAGGGCGAATGATGAGCAGAATGACAAAGGCGGCAACCACATCGATGGCGCGAAGCGGGGCAAGAAGACCACTCACCAATGCCCCTCCGAAAAGGACCAACAAGATCATCATGGCGAGACGTTCGACCTGCTCGGTCACATCATGCATCTCACGATGAAAGTCATGCTGCCGGTGAGCCTGGCGAAGAGTAAGCGCTGTAATGAACACCGCCAAGAAGCCGTAGCATTCGATCATCTCCGTCAGGCCATAGGAAACGAAGGTTGCCGCAATCGCGATCAATCCGTCCCCTGTCTGAGACAAGCGGGTGTCAGCGGGGACCCGGAAGGTGAGCCAACCGAATATCCGGCCGACCAGCCAGCCGCCCACGATCCCGGCGCCAATTTCCCAAAGCACGTTGTGAAGGATCCAGGTTCCCAGCCAAGGCTCTTTTGTTGTGGCTGCAAGGCTGAGTGCTATGGCGAGGTTCACGAAGGGAAATGCCAACCCATCGTTCAGTCCAGCCTCTGATGTGAGGCCAAATCGCACCTTGTCTTCCTGGCCTGACTTCGGAGGACCTACCTGTACGTCTGCGGCGAGAACAGGATCGGTCGGCGCCAGGCTTGCACCAAGCAAAAGCGCGACAGGCAAGGAAAGGCCCAAGCCCCAAACGCCAATCAGCGCGATGGCCACGATACTCAGCGGCATGGTCAATGCCAGAAGCCGCCAGGTCACATCCCATCGCCGCCAACTGAACACACGGTCCAGCTTCAGGCCAGCCCCCATCAAAGCGATGATGACCACGAACTCGGTGAAGCGTTCCGTGAACTCGGGATAGGTGAAAGGTAGCGGCTGGTCCGACATCTGTGGGGCCAGAAACAATGCTGCTCCCAACGCAATGCAGATGATCGGCAATGAGAGCGGAAGACGTTTGAGAGCCAAAGGCAACCAAGCGACGAGCGCAATCAGAATGCCAAGCACCGTCAGCACCAGGATATATGGATCGGGGGACCACTCGTTCAGATCGAACATGTGACCTAAACCCGGTCAAGCAAGATTAGATCCATTGTCCTAAGCTACTTTTTCGATATTCGAATGGCCCTATGTTTTGGGCATCGATCTGAACCGCGCCGGCTTTGCCAGAGACCGTTTGGTTTAAGTTATGCGGCCATAGCTGGGGCGTCCAGCATGGCAGGGTATCGTTCTTCGGCCTCGGCGGGCGGAATGTTTCCGATGGGCTCCAAGAGGCGGCGGTTGTTTAACCAATCGACCCATTCGAGCGTGGCGAACTCCACGGCTTTGAAGTTGCGCCACGGTCCCCGTCGACACCTTGAACTAGGTCGAACCGACGGCTTGAAATACAATAAGCATCGACTCCGCGAGGCGTAGAAACTAGCACCAAATGGTGCTAACTAGACCATTCATCTTCAGGAGTTCTGACATGCGGTCTACCATAAATCTCGATGACAATCTCATCGAAAGGGCCAGGTCCCTCACGGGCACGAAGGAAACAGCAGCTCTTGTTCGACAGGCGCTGGAGACCCTTGTGCGTGTGGAATCTGGCAAACGGCTGATCGCCCTTGGTGGCTCAATGCCAGAGGCTGAGGCGTCAACGCGCCGACGGAGCGACGTAGTCAAGTGATCCTGGTCGACACCTCAATCTGGATCGACCATTTTCGATATGGTGACGCAGAACTAGGGAAAATCATCACTGATGACCTACTGCTCTGCCACCCTTTTGTTGTCGGCGAACTGGCGCTTGGTAGCCTACGAGAGCGGGATGCCGTCATAGCTTTCCTAGCCGCTCAGCGCGAAGCAACGATCGCGACCCATAAAGAGGTCATGACGGTAATTGATCGGCATTCGATATTCAGCATGGGGATCGGTTACACAGACGCGCACTTGTTGACGTCAACACTGCTCGACGGGCGCGCAAGCTTGTGGACAAGAGACAAACGCCTGGCGGCCGCAGCACAAAAAGTTGGTGCGACGCTTTACCAGCAGGCGCAAGCCGCTCATTAAAGCCGTCATGCAGAACGGTTCGCTGTGCGACCTGAGAGATAGGTGCTGCGATGGGATACGAGCCCGCGACCTGTCGTTCAGCAACTGTGCCGCACTGTTACATGGCGGGCGCATCGAGCGGTTTGGCAGTCCAAAAGACCTCGTCACCGATCCCCAGACTGCTTTCGTTGCGACATTCGTCGGCACGCCACCCGCAAACCTCATTCCCGTCAGCAATGGCATTTTCTGGGATAAGTGGTCAGACGGCGAGCTCGAAGGCCAATCAGGATCCGCAATGTTCAGACCGGAGGAGCTAGAACTCGCAGCAGCTCCGTCTGCTCGCACGCTGACACTCGACTTTGCAGAAGCAAGCCCCATGGCCGGGCGTTTCATGGTCACAGGTGTTCGAAATGGTCTTCGCCTCACCGCGATCGTTGACCTGCTGCCGGACTTGATCGTCGGTGACGAAGTCCATTTTCAGCTACCGCGGAATCCGAGCGGCTTCTTCACCAACGAGGGAGGCCGCGTCTGATGATGCGTATCTTTTTGGTGAGGCACGGGGAAAGTGAGTGGAACTCGGTGCGCCGGCTCCAAGGTCAGGCAGACATCGATCTGTCGGCCCGCGGTGTAGCCCAAGCCGAAGCACTGCGTCCTGTGATCGAAGCCATGGCGCCGGATCATGTCCTAACGTCCGACCTGTTACGTGCACGCAAGACCGCCGCACTTCTTGGCTTCGAAGATGCGGTTCGCTCGAGAGAATTCCGGGAGATCGATGTGGGCGACTGGACGGGGCATGCGATTGCGGACCTGATCGCGGCAGATGAAGAGGCTTACCGGGGCTGGCGCGCCGGCACCTTCGTGCCCCCACAAGGCGAAAGCTGGCACGACTTCCGCAGCCGCACCCTCAAAGCTCTGACAGATGCTTGCGATGCAACCCGAGACCGTCTTCTGGTCGTATGTCACGGGGGTGTCATTCGCGCCCTGCTTGATGGCCTGCTCTCACTGCCACCAAAGCGGATCATCCCGGTTGGTCCCGCAAGTGTCACCGTGCTTGCGTTGAGTGACGGGCACTTTCGGCTCGAAAGCTTCAACTTCAGTCCGAACGGGCCGGTGTTTGACGCTCCTGACTGACAAGGAGCCGCGGATGACCCTCCATCTTCTCGATGAGTTTCGGCGGCTGACGCGACTGCCGATCGCCTCAGCCGGCAAATAGGATGAAGGCTTGCCAATCAGGGACCGTGACATCGCAAGCTCGCAGTTCAAGATCATCCTCACGGCGCCAGGCTTCGTCGTTATCTCGGTTTCGCCGGCGGATGTGTCAGGAGTGTTGATCGCGGCAAAATCAGCGCGGAGGACTTCGTTCGCGACCTTGATGTGCAGCACAAGGACACAGCCTACAGATGAGCAGGCGGCGAAACCTGAGGGCCCGCACTGTTACTCTCTGGGCTGCTTATCTCCTTGAAGGGATTGACTGCCGCCCATCAGTCCACCAGCCGAGCCAATAAATCCGGCAAGGCCCCGCATCACTCCCTTGCGACACTATCCTGCGGCGCGGGTCGCGTCGTTTCGCGCAGGATCAGCTCCACCGGCCAGAGCTCCCTCACATCGGTCGCCTCGCGGCCCGAAAGCATTTGCAGTATCAGGTCAGCAATTCGGCTTCCTGCGGCACGGATCGATGAGCGGGTTGTTGAAAGTGACGGCGACATGTTCTCGGCGGTAAGGTAAGGAAACACGTCGTCATGGGCGACCACGGAGATGTCCTCGCCGACGATCAGGTTCATAGAGCGGGCAGCGCGATAAACGCCAAGGGCCGTCATCATTGAACCAGCGACAAATGCGGTTGGCCGTGGTCGCTGTTCCATGGTGGAACGGGCATAGCGGAAGCCGATCTCATCCGTAAAGTTGCCGTATGTTACGAGTTTCGGGTCGAACTCAACGCCGCGATCGGCAAGGGCCGCCTTGTACCCAGCGAGGCGGTGCATGGTGAAGGTCAGGCCCTCACGACCGTTCAGCAAGGCTATCCTGCGATGACCAAGATCAAGTAGATGCTCTGTGCTGCGGCGTACAGCACCCTCATTGTCGATGTCGAGCCATGCATGCGGGACCTCGGTTGCCGAGCGGCCATGTACAATGAACGGCAGCTTTAGCTGGTGGAGCAGAGCAATGCGGGGGTCGTTTGGTCGTGGTGAGTGGAGCACCACAGCGTCGACGCGCCGGCTCTCCGCCAATCGCCGGTATAGCTGCAGCTCGTCTCCCGCGTCGTCCTCTGCTTTCGGCGTGATCAAGATGTCCAGGTCTTCTCTGTTCAGACGGTCGGCCATGCCACTCATAAATTCGGAGAACTGATACTCACCGGCTCTCGTCATGACGACGCCGATTGCACCAGCCCGCCCGGTGGCGAGGCGCACGGCGTTGATATTGGGCCGGTAGCCTAGTCGCCCAGCCTCTTCCATGACGCGAAGTCGCGTAGCCTCGCTCACTTCAGGGTAACCGCTCAAGGCACGGCTCACTGTCGTGGGTGACAATCCGATCTGTTGGGCAAATTCTTTAAGCTTCATCAGGCACCTCGCCCCTGCGGAGCCATAAGGCTCCCCTCCCCCTCAGCGCTTATCCCATGTTCACATAGCTGCTGGCAATCATTGACATCAAACAGGCCAAACCGATTTTGATTTTCGCGTATAACGATCACCGGATGTAGGGCGCCGTTGAGCGCCTAGGGTTGATAGAATCAACGCGTCACCGAACTTATATACATATATTACAATAGCTTGGTCTGACACCATTCACTTCTATAAGAATCTTGTTTGACACGCATCGGAATCTTTGCAAACTTTCGCCAGCCAAACCGCTTTCAAATTGTTGAGAGAACAAACGGATTGGTTGTTCTTTGGGAGGAGATATCGATGAAGAAGCTTTTGACTGCCGTATTCCTTGCCGCCACCGCGCTTGGTGGCGCGGCGCACGCTGCCGAGATCGCCGTTGCGGCCAACTCGACCGGCAAGAATCTCGATTTCCTGCGCGCCGTGTTCGCAGAATTCGAAGAAAAAACCGGGCACAAGGTGTCGCTCGTCACGATGCCGCCTTCGAGTTCCGAGCAGTTTGCCCAGTATCGTCTTTGGCTCGCCGCCGGCAACAAGGATGTCGATGTCTATCAGACTGATGTCATCTGGGCCCCGCAATTGGCCGAGCAATTCGTCGATCTGAAGGATGCCGCGAGCGACGTCATCGACCAGTTCTTCCCATCGATCATCCAGTCGCAAACCGTGGATGGGCGCCTTGTTGCCATGCCGATGTTCACGGATGCGCCGGCGCTTTACTACCGCAAGGATCTTCTCGAAAAGCACGGCAAGGAGTTGCCGAAGACCTGGGAGGACCTGGCGCAGGTGGCCGAGGAGATCCAGGCCAAGGAACGTGAAGGCGGGCAGGGTGACATGTGGGGCTTTGTCTTCCAGGGCAATGCCTATGAGGGGCTGACCTGCAATGCGCTGGAATGGATCAAGTCCTCCGGGGGCGGACAGATCGTCGAACCTGATGGCACCATTTCCGTGAACAACGAGAAAGCGATCTTAGCACTCGAGCAGGCCAAGACCTGGATCGGCACCATTTCGCCGCCGGGCGTGCTGGCCTATCAGGAAGAGGAGGCGCGCGGTGTCTGGCAGACGGGCAATGCTGTCTTCATGCGCAACTGGCCCTATGCCTATGCGCTCGGAAATGGTGACGACAGCGCGGTCAAAGGCAAGTTCGATGTGACGACCCTTCCGGTTGCTGCGGCCGGCGACAAGCCGTCTTCGACCCTTGGAGGTTGGAACCTGGCGGTCTCCAAGTATTCCGATGAGCAGGAGGCATCGATCGAGCTCGTCAAGTTCCTGAGTTCGCCCGAGGTGCAGAAGCGCCGCGCGATCGAGCTGTCGAATCTGCCGACCCTGCAAGCGCTTTATGACGATCCCGATGTCGCCAAGGCCCAGCCCTTCATGCCGCAATGGAAGCCGATCTTCCAAGATGCAGTGCCGCGTCCCTCGGCCGTCACCAAGGTGAAGTACAACGAAGTGTCCTCGCGCTTCTGGGGTGCCGTTCACAATACCCTCTCCGGCACGGGCAGCGCGGCCGAAAACCTCGAACTCCTCGAGATCGAGCTCAACGAACTCATGGGCAATGGCTGGTGATGAAGCGGCCGGGTGGACCTTGCGCCGCCCGGCTTTCACCAACTGCATGGAGGATAGCCCATGACCGATGTCAGCCTGCAAAGGGCGGCGCGACCGCCGGCGGAAAAAGTGGCATCAGGCTCCGATCTCAGTGCCCAGCGCACCCGATCTGCCTGGATTTTTCTCGCCCCGACCCTTCTCGTGCTCGCCATGGTGGCCGGATGGCCGCTCGTTCGCACGATCTATTTCAGTTTTACAAACGCCACCCTCAACAATCTCGACGGTGCCGAATTCATAGGTTTCTCCAACTATCTCACCTGGATCACGCTGCAGAGTGGCCGCACCGTCTGGCGCGGACTGCTCGTCGATCCTGCCTGGTGGGGAGCTGTGTGGAATACGCTGCGCTTCACCCTCATCTCGGTCTCGATCGAGACGGTGCTCGGCCTCGTCGTTGCGTTGGTGCTTAACGCCAATTTTCGCGGGCGGGGCATCGTGCGCGCGGCAATTCTCATACCCTGGGCCATCCCGACGATCGTCTCGGCGAAGATGTGGGCCTGGATGCTGAATGACCAGTTCGGCATACTCAACGACATATTTCTCAATCTCGGGCTGATCAGCCAGAAGATCGCCTGGACGGCGAATCCCGATACCGCAATGGTCGCCGTCCTGATCGTCGACGTCTGGAAGACGACGCCGTTCATGGCACTTCTCATCCTCGCGGGTCTGCAGATGGTGCCTCAGGATATCTACGAGGCGGCGAAGATCGACGGCGTGCATCCGATCAAGGTGTTCTGGCGGATCACCCTGCCGCTCATTCGTCCGGCTCTGATGGTTGCGGTGATCTTCCGCATGCTCGATGCGCTACGGATCTTCGACCTGATCTACGTGCTGACACCGAACAATTCGCAGACCAAGACCATGTCGGTCATGGCGCGTGAAAACCTGTTCGAATTCGACAAGTTCGCCTACGGGGCGGCCGCGTCGACCATGCTGTTCCTGATCATCGCCTCGATCACTGTCCTCTACATCGTCTTTGGGCGAGTGAACCTTTCGGGAGGTGACCGCTGATGCCGACGATCCTCAAACAAGGCTTGTTCTACGCACTTGTTGCCGTCATTGTGGTGGTTGCGGTCTTCCCGTTCTACTACGCCATCATCACCAGCCTGAAGCCAGGAAGCTCGCTGTTCGACATCAGCTATTGGCCGAAGGTGGTGACCTTCTCGAATTACGAAGGCGTGCTGTCGCGCGGCAGCTTCCTGCGCAATCTCGGCAACTCCGTCATGATTGCCAGTATCGTGGTGGCCATCTCTCTGCTCTTGGCCGTCACTGCGTCCTATGCGCTGGCGCGGGTCCGGTTCCGCGGCAGGGGGCTCCTGCTTCTCACCATCCTCAGCGTCTCGATGTTTCCGCAAATCGCAGTTCTTGCCGGGCTGTTCGAGCTCATCCGCTTCGTCGGCATATTCAACACGCCGTTTGCGCTGATCTTTTCCTACATGATCTTCACACTGCCGTTCACCGTCTGGGTGCTGACCACCTTCATGCGGGATCTGCCGATCGAGATCGAGGAGGCGGCAATTGTTGATGGTGCGTCGTCCTGGGTGATCGTGACACAGGTGTTCATGCCGTTGATGTGGCCAGCGCTTGTCACGACGGGACTGCTCGCCTTCATCGCGGCCTGGAACGAATTCCTGTTCGCGCTCACCTTCACCTCGTCCAACAGCCAGCGGACCGTGCCGGTCGCCATTGCTTTGCTCTCCGGCGATACGCAGTTCGAAATCCCCTGGGGCAGCATCATGGCCGCCTCGGTCATCGTCACCATTCCGCTGGTCGTGCTCGTCCTGATCTTCCAGCGGCGGATCATCTCCGGCCTGACCGCCGGCGGCGTCAAGGGATAGGAGGAAAACCCATGGCCCATATAAAACTGACCGATGTGCGCAAATCCTTCGGTGCCCTCGAGGTCATCAAGGGTGTCGATATGGAAATCCGCTCTGGCGAATTCATGGTCTTTGTCGGTCCGTCCGGTTGCGGAAAGTCCACGCTGCTGAGGCTGATTTCCGGTCTAGAAGATATCACTGCCGGTACGCTCGCCTTTGACGGCGAGGTCATGAACCAGCTGGCGCCCGCCAAACGGGGCATCGCGATGGTCTTTCAGTCCTATGCGCTCTATCCGCATATGAGCGTCTTTGACAACATGGCCTTCGGCATGAAACTTGCCGGCCAGGACAAGGCGGAGCGCGATCGGCGGGTACGCGAGGCGGCTGAGATGTTGCAGCTTACACCCTATCTCGAACGGTTGCCGCGGCAATTGTCGGGCGGTCAGCGGCAACGTGTGGCGATCGGTCGCGCGATCGTCCGCGACCCTCGCGTGTTTCTCTTTGATGAACCTCTCTCCAACCTCGATGCCGCGCTCCGTGTGGCGACCCGACTCGAAATCGCCAAGCTTCATCGCAGCATGCACAACACCACAATGATCTATGTGACGCATGACCAGGTAGAAGCCATGACGCTTGCAGACCGGATCTGCGTTCTTCGCGACGGCGTGGTGGAGCAGATCGGAACCCCGCTCGAACTCTACGAGAGCCCGAACTCGCTCTTCGTCGCGGGGTTCATAGGATCGCCAAAGATGAACTTTCTGTATGGCCGCTTTTCCGAGCCGCATGGGGCCCATACGATCGGCATCCGTGCGGAGCACCTCACCATCGAGACCGAGGGGCGCTGGCAGGGCTCGGTCGTGCATTCCGAAATGCTGGGTTCGGACAGCTATGTTTATGTGGACATCGGCGGCGGCGAGCCACTCGTCGTCCGGCAGGAGGGGACGGCCACCCTTCGTCCCGGTGAGACCGTCAGCGTCAGCCCCGACAATCATCAACTACACCGTTTCGACCGCGATGGCCGCGCCATCGGCCGCGGCCTGATGAAAGGCGCCGCTTGAGCGTCATCATGACATGCGGCGCCCCATGGCGGGGCGCTAACCAAGGAGAATTCAGATGACGATCAGAACGGTTGTCTGGGGTGAAAACATTCACGAGCGCGAAAATGACATCGTCCGCGGGATTTATCCCGACGGCATGCATGCGACGATTGCCGCGGCTCTGAACACTGACAGTGAAATCGAAGCGACGACGGCAACCCTGCAGGAGCCGGAGCATGGCCTTTCAGAAGCCCGGCTGGCCGACACCGATGTGCTCGTCTGGTGGGGCCACAAGGCGCATGGCGAGGTCTCCGACGAGATCGTCGAACGGGTCGCAAGTCGTGTCTGGGAAGGCATGGGCCTTCTCGTCCTGCATTCTGGCCATTTTGCCAAGCCCTTCAAGCGCCTGATGGGCACGCCCTGTGCTCTCAAATGGCGCGAGGCGGGTGAGCGCGAGCGGATCTGGACGGTCAATCCGGGCCACCCCATCGCCGCTGGTATCCCGGAAAACTTCGTGCTGGAAAATGAAGAGATGTATGGCGAGTTTTTCTCCGTGCCGGAGCCGCTTGAAACGGTCTTCATCTCCTGGTTCGCCGGCGGCGAGATCTTCCGCTCGGGCCTCACCTGGCGACGCGGTGCAGGCAATATCTTCTATTTCCGGCCGGGTCACGAGACCTATCCGACCTATCACGACGCGACCGTTCAGCAGGTGCTTCGCAACGGGGTGAAATGGGCCTACAATCCGATGCCGCGCTATTCGGCCGTGCATGACGCGCCGAATGTTCCGGTCGAGCAGGCGCTGGAGCCGATCACGGAACGTGGCCCGCGCCTGCACCAGGCCGGTGAGGAAGGCTACAAATGAGCACTGCCCCCATACGCCTTTTGATCCTTGGCACCGGCGGCATGGCCAATACCCATGCCATGAACTTCTCCACCATCACCGATGTGCACCTCGTCGCGGCTGTTGACCTCGACATGGCGACGGTGCGCGCCTTTGCCGCGCGGCACAATATCCCCAACACGTTTACCTCGCTCGACGAGGCGATCGCCTGGGGTGAGTTCGATGCTGTCACCAATGTCACGCCGGACCGGGTGCACCATCCGACAACGCTCAAGCTGCTCGCTGCCGGCAAGCATGTGATGTGCGAGAAGCCGCTGGCCGAGAACTATGCCAAGGCCGACGAGATGGCGACGGCTGCGGAAACCTCCGGCCTCGTCAACATGGTCAACCTCACCTATCGCAACGTGGCGCAGGTGCAGAAGGCCCGGCAAATGGTTATCGGTGGCGAGATCGGCAAGGTTCGTCACATCGAGGCCTCCTATCTGCAGAGCTGGCTCGTCTCCAAGGCTTGGGGCGATTGGTCGACCGAGAGCCAATGGCTCTGGCGCTTGTCCACCAAACACGGCTCGAACGGCGTGCTCGGCGATGTCGGCATCCATATTCTCGACTTTGCCGGCTATGGTGCGGCGACCGACATCGATCACGTCTTTGCGCGGCTGAAAACCTTCGACAAGGCGCCGGGCAACAGGATCGGGGAATACGACCTCGATGCGAATGACAGCTTCACCATGACGGCCGAATTCACCAACGGCGCGATGGGCGTGGTTCACGCCAGCCGCTGGGCGACAGGTCACCTCAACGAGTTGCGGCTTCGTGTCCATGGCGACAAGGGCGCGCTCGAGGTCATCCATCGGCTCGACGGCTCAAGTCTTCGTGCCTGTCTGCAGGAAGATGTCGAAAAGGCCGTCTGGCGCGAGATCGAGGTCGATCCGGTCGAGACGAACTATGAGAAGTTCATCACGGCGATCCGCTCCGGTTATGGCCAGGAGCCGAGCTTCCGGCATGCCGCAAATCTGCAGAAGATCCTCGATCTCGCCATGCTGACGGAAGTCGAGCGGCGCGAGCTGGCGGTCTAGTCTTAGCGATCGACACGAAAAACGCCGCCCGAGGAGATTCGGGCGGCGTTTGAATTATGCCCTCAAAAGCTCAAGCCGATCGTCTGCCTGCTCACAGCTATTGAGCGGAATTGGACCACTGTCACGAACCTTTCGCCCTCAATCAGCGTTTATCGAGAGCAAATTGCGGCTCTTGAGCTCAGGGCTCAGACCCCAAGCTCCATCCATGGCACACGATTGACTGGCTATTTCTTGGTGTTGTGGCGGAGCCACGAAAAGGCGTTGATAGGCGCGCGGGCGGGGTTTCTACCTCCGACCTCGAAAACGGACCACCGACGCCCCAGCCGAAGCGTGGCCGCCCGCACCTCGCGCTTTACCAAGCTCTGATAGCCCTTTGCCTTGTGCTGATCGAGAATTCGAGCAAACCCCCGCCAATGCCTTGCAGGCGTGTTTCGACCCCAATCCCACACACTCGCGTGAGCTGCGGCAGAATTAGGGTGCGGCGGCTCTACACAATAGCGTCATCTTCAGACGCTCGAGGCATCAGACGTACGGCGCAACACGGTAAACACCCGCTCCAGATCCGGATTGAGTTCCATCCCGAGACCAGGCCCAGGAGGCACCGTGATCATGCCGTTCTTCACTTCGGGAAGCGCCGTCACCAGATCGCGGTACCAAGTCTTGTAGAAGGCCCTGACGCTTTCCTGGACGAGGGCATTGGGGGCGTTGAGCGATAGATGCGTTGATGCGCAAAGCACCACCGGGCCCGTGCAGTCATGGGGTGCCACAGGCAAATGCCAGGCTTCGGCCATGGCAGCGATTTTCCTCGCCTCGGAAATCCCACCACACCAGCTGATGTCGAGCATCACGACACCGGCGGCTCCCGTTTCGAGCAAATCCCGGAATGCAAAACGTGAACCGAGCGTCTCGGAGGCCGAGATGGGAGCCGGAGAGACCGCGGCGTAGCGCGTGAGGCTGGACAGGCTGTCCATCTTGATGGGGTCTTCGTGCCAGAAGGTCTGGTAGGGTGTCAGCGCCTTGGCAATCTGCATGGCGGGTAAAAGTTGCCACATGGAGTGGAACTCGACCATGATGTCCATTTTGTCGCCGACGGCCGAGCGGATCTTCTCGAAGGGCTCGAGCGCGCGTTTCAGGTCCGGCATGGAGATGTATTGGCCACGGCTTTTCTCTGCGGCGAGATCGAAAGGCCAGATCTTCATCGCCGTGATGCCGTCTTCCAGGAGTGAATGGGCAAGCTCGTCGGCTCGAAGAAGAAAACCGTTCAGGTCATCATAATCCCTTCCCGCCGATGTCGACAGATCGTAATTCGCCGTTGTCTGCCCCGTCGCCTTCTTGATGTATTCGGTGCCGGCACAGGTATTATAGGTGCGGATTTCACGTCGGCTGAAGCCGCCCAGCAATTGCGCGATCGGCTGACCGGTCGCCTTGCCGAAGATGTCCCACAAGGCGATGTCAAAGGCGGAATTGCCGCGCACTTCTGCACCAGACGAGCGGAAACCGAGATAGCCGACCAGGTCGGCGGCCAGAAGATCAATCTGAAGCGGATCGCGGCCGATTACCCGAGGGGCGATGTATTCGTGGATATAGGCCTCCACGGTCTCTGCCCCGAAGAAGGTTTCTCCAAGCCCGGTGATGCCTTCATCCGTATGAACCAGGATCCAGAGGAGATTTTGCCGCTCCGCGATGCGCACGGTTTCCAGTTTCGTGATTTTCATGAAAGTTCTTCCTCAAGCAATACCGGCGGCAAGGAGCGCCTTGGCGCTTTCATCGAAATGTTTTGCCATCAGCTGGCTCGCCTCCTGTGGGTCGCCGGCATTGATGGCTTTTGCGATCGCGAGGTGAAGCGCGTTCATGGAATGCCGGTCTTCATCCGACGAGCGACTGCGCCATCCGATCGGCCAGGTCTGTCGCGAGACAGCCTGAAACGCGCCAAGGATCAGCAAAAAAATCGGGTTCTTCGATGCTCTGGCAATGCCAAGGTGGAAGGCGAGATCGTGTTCCATCACCGTCTCAGGCGAATGAAACTGCGTCTCCATCGCCTTTGCATGGTCAATGAGAATGCGCGCTTCTTCTTCTGAGCGTCTGAGGGCAGCAAGACTGGCCGTCCGCATCTCGATCGTGCGCCTGACATCATAGATCTGATGGACGCTGATCTGCTCGGTCCCCAGGCCATGCTCGATCATCAGTGACATGGCGCCGTGGTCAAGCTCCGCCACCCGCGCGCGCTTGCCCACATGCAGGTCGAGCAGTCTCATGGCCGCCAGTGACCGAAATGCTTCCCGAATGACCGTACGAGAGACGCTCAGTTCCTTCGACAGCGCCAGTTCGCTCGGCAGGCTGTCTCCCGGGCCGAGCTCGTGGTCCCGAATATAGGACGTGAGCGCACCGATGACGCCATCTACCCGACCATCGCTTCCCACTTCAACACCTACCAAAAGACAAACTCTCCCAAAAATACAAAACCTGTCAGACAGGTTTTGCTATTTCGATCTAGATTTTGTCGTCTCGCTTGTCAATCGCCGATACGACGGCCCCGACGTTTGGTCCGAAAGAGTTTGAGACGCTAGGCAAGGTTCTCGAAGACTGGAGATTGCTCCACGGACTGCAAGCAGACTGCGACGAGGTCGAGATTGCGGCATCTGCAATCCTCAATATGTTTCGTGAGGACAAGCGCAGCGAGTCACAGCTGACGATGGCAATGGCGGCCCATAGAGGACTGCAGGAACTGGTCGTAGGGGTGCGATCCCATGCTCTGGCTGAGCAGAGCCGGCCGCCAAAAGAGACGTCCAGAAACGTCCAGTAACGCTGATGCTGGCGCAAACCCAAAGGCTTGAGCTCTTTGAAGGCGCGCTGGTGCGGCAACTGGCCCTTTGTTCGCCTCCGATCTGGCCCAACGACACTCGCCGCTGCACTGGCTTGAATACCTGGCGCAAGGCGTCACAGTGTGACTTTGACAGGAGGTGACGAGATTAAATCCGACCGCCGAAGAGCTGTGGAAACCACGTCCGCCAGCATGCCCGGCGCTTAAATCGCCCGCCCGATATCCTGTAATTTGAGGAAGGCATCAAAGCGGCGTTGGTGAAGGGCAATGAGCTCTCCTTGACACGGCTCAAAGACCGAAGCCGAAGCGGATAGTGCCTGCATTGCCCCTTTCACATCAGGAAAAGCGCCACCTGCCACGCTGCCTAAGATGGCCGAGCCGAGCAGGACCGGCTCATCGGCAAGAGGGGCGACGACAGCCAAGCCGCAGGCATCCGCCAGCAACTGGCGCACCAGTGGGCTTGATCCGGCTCCACCACTGATCACCACGCGTTTGACGCCGGCGCCATGCCTGGCCTGCGTCTCGATGATCTGGCGAAGCCCGTAGCCAATGCCGCACAGACCGGCTATGTAGAGCGCGACCAGACTGGCAAGATCACGCTCCATGCCAAGTCCTGCAATCACGGCCCGCGCATGGGGATCGGCAAAAGGTGCTCGATTGCCGAGAAACTCAGGCACGACATGCAAGCCACCCGCTACCAAAACTGTCTCGGACAGCGTCTCGACCTGCGCTGTCGCGATCTCGGCCAGAAAAGCTGGAAGCGATTTACCTGACGCTTGCGCCCTCTCACTCGCCTCTGCTGCTGCCGGATGAAAGACCAAGAGCTGGTCGATTGCAGCGCCTGCGGCACTCTGGCCACCTTCATTCAGCCACAGACCCGGCACCATGGCCGAATAATAGGGTCCCCAGACACCCGGTACAAAGACCGGCTCGTTCGTCGAGGTCATGGTGCAGGAAGACGTCCCGAAGACATAGGCCAGATTGTCCATGGGGTTGTCGCCGATGCCGACCGTCCCGATGCCACCGGCATGGGCATCAATCATGCCAGCTGCAACAGCAGTCCCGGTTACCAGGCCCATGGCAGATGCCGCCTCTGCGTTAAGCCCTGCCCCAAGCCGGGTCCCAGGCTCGACCATCTGTGTCCCGATCCGGACGAAACCCTCATCCGCCAATTCGCCAAGTCCAATGGAGTGGAAATAGCTCTCGTCCCAGCGGGCCTCATGAGCAAGATAGGTCCATTTGCAGGTGACGGTACAGGTCGAGCGCGAAAGGTCGCCCGTCGCCTTCCAGGTGAGGAAATCAGCAAGATCGAAAAACTGCCAGGCTTTTCCAAAAATCTGAGGGCAGTTTTCCTTCAGCCAGAGCAGCTTCGGGGTCTGCATCTCAGGGGAAATCCGTCCACCGACATAACGCAGCACATCATGGCCGATCGCATTGATCCGCTCGGCCTGCGTGACCGCGCGATGATCCATCCAGACAATGATGTCGCGAAAAGGGTCCCCGCCACCAAGGCCAAGCGGTCGCCCTCCTTCACCCATGACGACCAGAGAGCAGGTCGCGTCGAAGCCGAGGCCAATGACCTGCTCGGGCGACACGCCCGCTCCCTGCACGACCTCACGGATGATCGCACAGATGGCGTCCCATATCTCGCTGCTCGACTGTTCGACGATCGAACCGCCCTCGCGATAGAGCGTTATATCGCGCTTGGCAGCCGACAACATGCGGCCCTTGAGGTCAAAGAGACCCGCACGCGCGCTTGCCGTGCCCACATCAACCCCGATGACATAGATTTCGGTCATTCCGTTCAATCCTGAGGCCGGTCACGCAATGTCAGTGGTTCGCCGCAAACTGGCTCATGCGCCTGATCAGGAAGAATCCGACGGTCGCGCCAGCGTCTTGCAGTCCCACGGTCTTTTCCTGGAATGCCGCCGCCTTTCCGTGTTGAGCGACCATCGACTTCGTCGCTTCCAGTGCTTCTTCGGCCACGGTCTCAGCAGAAGACAATGCCATAGTCAGGTTGTCGCGCCGTGCAGCTGAAGCTTCAAGCGCCTTCGTCATGGGATCGAGCACATCGAGCAGGGTCTTGTCACCGACCTTTGCCTTGCCGCGTTCAGCAATGCCATCGGTATAGGCACGCCAGAACCGAGCAAGCGCTTGCGTATCGATTGCGTCCAGTCCTTCGACCGCCTTGCTCGCCCTTAGGAAACCGGTCGCCGTCAGCGTCCCCATGGTTGAGGGAGCCGTCCGCGCCATCGTCGCACCGGCTGTGCGAAGCAGCTTGGACAAGCCGGCTTCTTCGCCTTCAGCAGCGACGGCGTCGGCCGCCGCTGCAAAAGATTTGGCCATGGTGATACCAAGGTCGCTGTCACCAACCTTGCCGTCGAGTGCGATCAGAAACTCGCGCTGTTCAGCAAAAAGCTGCTGCCAGCTCTGAAACAGCCCGATCAGATGACCCGCATCCAGTTTTTCGAGGCTCATGATCTTATCCCGTGACGTGCTTGAAGAAGGGCGTGTTGGCGGGTGCAGCCATCATACGGTCGAGCTCTTCATCAAGATGAAGGATCGAAATCGAGGCGCCTGCCATCTCCATCGAGGTTGCAAACTCTCCAATCCAGACGTGCTTGAGGTTCACGCCGCGCGCATCGAGAAGCTGACGGACCCGGCGGAAAAGGATGTAAAGTTCTTCGAGCGGCGTACCACCCAGACCGTTAATCAAAACAGCAACATCATCGCCTGACTTGTAATCAGTCTCGTTGAAGATGCGCTCCATCATCTCGTCGACAACGGCGTCTGCTGCAGCAAGCTTCTTGCGGCTAATGCCGGGCTCGCCATGGATCCCCATGCCGATTTCCATTTCGTCTTCGCCGATCGAAAACGTGGCATGACCGATTTCGGGCACGACGCAGCTGGATAGAGCAACACCCATGGTCCGGGACTTCATCCGTGCCTTGTCGGCAATTCGTGCGACCTCGTCGAGCGACAGACCTTCGGCGGCAGCAGCACCGGCCGCCTTGTAGATGAAGAAGATGCCCGCCACACCGCGGCGCTTGTGCTCTTCTCCAACAATCGAGGAGGCCACGTCATCGTTGCCGACAACCTGCTTGACGGCAATGCCATCGAGATCAGCGAGTTCGGCGGCCATGTCGAAATTGATGATATCGCCTGAGTAATTGCCATAGATGTAAAGGACACCGGCGCCCTGATCGACGGCCTTGGTCACCTGATACATCTGCTCGGCACTGGGAGACTGGAAGACACCGCCAACGGCTGCACCGTCGAGCATGCCGTCGCCGACAAAGCCTAAGAATGTCGGCAGGTGACCGGAGCCCCCGCCCGTGGTGAGGCCGACCTTGCCCGCCTTTGGCTTTGCCGTCACCAGGCAACGCAGATCGTCATTCACATAGGTGACCATCGGATGCGCCGCATAGATGCCCTCGAGCATCTCGTCGACGAAATTGACCGGATCGTTGAGAAACTTCTTCACTTTATCCTCCACTGTTACTTTTTGCGCTGACGCGTGACGAAGAAGGCAGCTGCAAGCAGGATGAAGCTGCCGACCACCAGTCGCTGCCAGGTGCTTGGGATGCCGACGAGAACCAGGACGCTGTTGATGACGACGACCAGGAGAACGCCGAGAATGGTGCCGAGAACCGTGCCGGTTCCGCCCGTGATGCGGGCGCCGCCCAGGACGACGGCTGCAATCACGTTGATTTCCGTGCCGACCAGATCAAACGGGTTTGCCTGCCGGTTGGCGCAGACATGAATGATCCCTGCAAGGCCGGCCAAAGCGCCGGCATAGCCGAATAGAAACAGATGCACCGTGCGCAGGCTGTAGCCCAGACGCTCGGCAATATTGGCATTGCCGCCTACGGCAAAGATTGCCCGCCCCATAAGCGTCCGGTTCAGGATCCACCAGGTCAGGATGGCGGCGAGCGGAAGCACGAGGAAATAGAAGGGCAAGGTGACGAGGGCGCCATTGGCGGTCTCGAACTGCAGAAGCGGCATTCGCCCGAAGGCCCCCATTTGCGGCGGCAGCGACATGATCCAGACCGTGCCAATGAAAGACAGAAGAAACCCGCGAAACAGATACTGCGTGCCGATCGTCACGATCAGCGATGGCACCCGCAGGTGATGAACGAGAAGGCCGTTGATCACGCCCAGCAGGACACCGCCTGCCATCGCAATCAGAATGATGACAATGATCGGCAGTCCTGGCAGATAGGTCTGCACCAGAAGGGTCACCGAATACATGGTGAAGGCGGCAATCGCGGTAAACGAGACATCGATGCCGCCAGCTGCCAGGATGACGAAGACGCCGAGCGCAAACAGTCCCATGACGACGCTTGCACGGCCGATATCGATCAGGGTCGACGGCTGAAGAAAGGCCGGATTGGCAATCGAAACGGCAACACAGATGGTCACGAGAAGGGCAAAGGTGATCGTCTCGGGCCGTCGCCGTATCAGATCTCCCAGACTGAAAGAGCGCGCATGTGTTGAAGAAGGGGCCGTGTCTACCTTGGTCGTGTTCATTGTGCAGCCCCCTTTTCACTGCCAAGCATTGCCCGGTAGAGATCGTCTTCAGACGCCTTGTCTGCTTCGAATTCTGAAACGATCTGGCCGCCATTCATGACCATGATCCGGTCGGCGTTTTGCAAGAGTTCCGGCAGATCGTCACTGACGATGATCAGCCCCATGCCGGATTGCGACAGGGATTGGATCACCTTGTAGATCGTGTCCTTTGAGCCGACATCGACACCGACGGTCGGACCATGCAGGATGAGGAGCTTTGGCAGAATGCTCAGCCAGCGACCGATCAGGACGCGCTGCTGGTTTCCGCCAGACAGCGAGCCAACCGGCAAGTCGATATTCTTCGTATTGAGGCGCATCTGTGCCGAGAGATCATCGGCAAGTCCCCTCGCCCGATCGCGATCAATCACGCCGATCCCATTGGTCAGATCCCGAAGGATCAAGGCGATCTCGTTGTCGAGAATGGATTTGTCAAGAAACAGACCTTCTGCCAAACGATCTTCCGGGACATAGCCGATCCCGTGTCTGATGGCGTCTGCGGGAGAAGTCAGTCTGACCTTCGCCTCGTCGATCAGCATTTTCCCACGCCCGATCGGCATGACACCGGCCAGTGCCATGGCAAGTTCGTTTCGACCGGAATCGGCAAGACCGGTGATGCCGAGGATCTCTCCGCGGCGAAGCGCAAGCGACACGCCTTCGACATTGTCGGTGTGCAGACCGTCGACCTTAAAGAAGATTTCGCCGTCGGGGCGTCCCTCACGATAGCGGGTGGCGGTGATCTGCCGCCCGGTCATCAGTTCAGACAGGTCATCCTTGGTAAAGCTTGCGATTGGACCTTGCGCCACGCATTTCCCGTCGCGAAAAACGATGGCGTTGCCGCCGATGCGGTAGCATTCCTCGAGCTTGTGGGTGACGAAGAGCACGGTCACGCCCTCAAGCCGCAAGCGCTCGACGACGTCAATCAGGTTATCGACCTCTCGCCTGGTCAAAGAGGTGGTTGGCTCATCCATAATGACGAGCTTTGCCCGTGTGGCAATCGCGCGAGCGATCGCCACCAGCTGCCGTGAGGCAAGCGGCAGATCCGAGACGATTTCCTGCAGGAAGGTGCGGTCCGTAGGCAGGCCAACAGCTGCAAGCGCGCAGGCTGCTGTCTCTCGCATCTGACTGCGGTTAAAAAGACGCGCCAGTCGTCCGCCAGCCGACACGAGCTGCTCGGTCAGGGCGACATTTTCGGCGACCGTCAGATTGGGCAAAAGCGACAGATCCTGATAGACGGTCTCAATCCCGGCTGCCAGCGACTGGATCGCTGTGAGAGCAGAATACCTCTTGCCCTCGAGCACGATCTCCCCAGAAGACGGCGGGTGCGCACCGGACATGATCTTGATGACCGTGCTCTTGCCGCAGCCGTTTTCACCCAAAAGGTGATAGACCTGGCCTCGGGCAAGCGTCAGGTTAATGCCCCTGAGCGCATGGACGCCACCAAACCACTTCTCGACATTGTTCAATCTGAGCAGCTCTTCTGGCTGCTCAACGCTTTTATGCATTGCGACCACGGCAACAGGATCCTCAATTTATCCGCAGGCGGGTTTTCGCTGCGGCGGTGTGACCGGGAGAAACATCTCCCGGTCACGGCTCACTCAAAGGATCAGAACAGGAAGTCCTTGTAGGTCGCCTTGTCGGCGAGAACCATGCCGTTCCCGACAACCAGCAAGCCCTGGCCAGCGCCCTGCTTGACGGTCACCTTTTCATAGCCGGGGACACCGAGATCCATGCCATCGGTGAGCTCCTTCTTTTCAAGCAGGAGCTTGGCGATCGTGTTCATCGCCATGCCGGCCTTTTGCGGATCCCAGAAACCGATCGCGGTGATTGCGCCTGACTCAAGCAGGTCTGCCGAGGGGTTCGGCAGGCCGGTGCCGACGAGGCAGACCTTGCCGCTCAGACCGGCTTCGTCGATTGCACGACCAACACCGAGGACGTCATTGCCGGCAGAAGTCTGGAAGCCCTTGATGTCGGGATGCTTGCGCAGGATTTCCTTGGCCTTTTCATAGGTCGCATTGGCATCGTCGAAGGACTCGTTATTGGCGTCAACGAGTTGCATGCCGGCATACTTCTTGGCGTTCTCTTCGCCCGCACCGACCCACTGCATGTGGGTGCGGCTGCCAAGCGAACCGACGAATGTCGTCCACTTGCCTTCCTTGCCCATGCATTCGGCAAGGCGCTCATTGAGGGCTGCACCATAATCGGCGTTGTCGAAGGCTTCGACATTGGCATTGGTGTTGATCTGGTTGTCGGCCTCATGGGTAACGACAACGATGCCACGTTCCATGGCGCGCTGCAGCGTGCCTTCAAGCACAGCCGGATCCATCGGAACGACGGCAAGCGCATTGACACCCTTGGCAACGAGGTCGTTGACGATCTGCAGCTGCTGGGCGGAGTCGGCGGTCGCCGGACCGCTCTGGCTTGCAACAACATCAGCATTGGCTTCCTGGAAGGCAACCACGCCGGTGTTCATGCGATCGAACCACGGGATACCGCTGATCTTGACCACCGTTGCAATCACCGGCTTTTCCTGGGCCACGAGCACGCCGACCGAGCCTCCCAGCGAGACGGCTGCAAGTGCTGTGCCGAGCATCATTTTTTTAACAAACGAGTTCATGCTTTCCTCCACAAATTTTCCCTCGCTTTGTTACTTCGGCGATTGAGGGACAGACGCCGAAGGATCTTCAGATCGACGCATGGGGGCGAAGAAACCCATCACGTCGTAGCGACCGACAGCCAGGAAGGTGAGCAGCAGAGCTCCCCAGGCGAAGTCTCGGACGAAGTTGGAAAGGCCGCCGAAGTTCAAAAGGCTCGACATCAGCTGCAGGGCGACCGCGCTCAACACCACGCAAACCACGCGGCCATAGCCACCTTCGGGGCGAACACCCGCCATCACCGCAATCAGGATGGCGATCAAGAGATAGGAGCTGCCATAGTCGAACTTCACGTTGACGTTGCGGGCCGCGATGATGATGCCGGCGATACCCGACAGCGTTCCCGACAGGGCATAGGTCGAAAGGATCACGCCGTTTTTCGGGAAGCCGGCAAAGGTCGCAGCCTTGGGGTTCGTCCCCATCAGCATCAACCAGAGACCAAAGGGCGTGAACTTCAACACGGCGCCAATCAGGGTTGCGACGACGATGAAGATGATGAAGCTGATCGGCACGCCAAACAGCATGTCGTTGCCAAGGCTCGACAAGAGAGCCGGACTGCCAACCGTCACGGCACGCCCTTGAGAGACGACGATGGCAAGGCCCATGAATGCCATCTGGGTTCCAAGCGTGCACAGGATCGGCGTGATCTGGAAGCGGGCAATCAGGAACCCGTTGAAGAGGCCGCCCGCAAAGCCGACCAGGAGGCAGCCGAACATGAAGCCCAGGCTGAATGTGGTGGGGTCGGACGCCGGCCCGAGAATCGACACCATCAAAACCGCAGAGACGACGCCTGAGAGATTGGCAAGCGCGATGCCCGAGAGATCAATGCCGCCATTGCCGGCGCACATGGCCAACATGACACCGATGGCCAAAAGCCCGATTTCGGGCACCTGACCTGCCATGGATTGCAGATTGAACAGCGACAGAAAGGAGCCGCCAGAGATCACCACTCCAGCAACAAGCAGCAGGGCGTTCATGATGACAAGCATCACGAATTGGCCGTCGGTTCGCCGCATGGTCTCCTCCCATGTTTAGTGAACGTTTTACGACTTCACTAAACGCTAGCAAAGCCGAAACGCGGTGACAAGCCCTATTTCACCTGCAAACCTCATTGCGAATTTGTCCCATTTGCCGTAAACATCCGGCTCAACGAGCACGTTGTTTACTAAATTATTTCGCAGACGCAGCATTCGGGAAAGCGATGAAGAACGGCAAGAACCTGACGATCCGAGACATCGCGGAGGCCGCCGGGGTCTCTGCAGCAACGGTGTCTCTCGTCTTGAACGGCAAGGGTGACATCTCAGGCGTCACGCGCGCCAAGGTTCTCGAAGCCGTGGCAAGTCTGAACTATGTGCCAAGGGCCAGCAAATCGACGAGTGAGCCGGGCGAGACGCTTCGCTTTCTCAAGATCGCCAAGCACGGCCATACCGTCAATCGCGACCACAGCGTCTTCATTTCAGACTATATCGACGGCATGTCGGCGGAAGCGACAAGGCGCAACTACACGCTCGAAGTGGTGAGCTTCGAAGGCCAGCCAATCAGCTCTGTTGCGGAATCGCTTGCCGGATCACCGATTTCGGGTGTCGTGGCCCTTGGCACCGAATTAACAGAGGCCGACATCCGTCTCATCCAGGGCCTTGGATATCCGACTGTTTTCATCGATACGTTCTTTGATGTCATCGACGCCAATTTCGTCGACATGAACAATGAGGACGCCGTCTTCAAGGTGCTGTCGCGCTTTCACCAGCAGGGCTTCAGGCGCATCGGCTTTGTCGCCTCGCATGTCGAAACGACGAACTTCAGGCTTCGCCGCGATGCCTTTTTCAAGAATATGGCGCGGCTCGGACTTTCGGTGGACGCGGCCGATATTCTCTCCGTGGAATCGACCTATGACGGCGCTTACAGCGACACCCGCCAGCTATTGGCCGACGGCCTGGACCTGGCCGAATGTTATTTCTGCACCAATGACATCATCGCCTATGGCTTCATCCGCGCCTTGCGCGAGCATGGACTGACCATCCCGGATGATGTCTCGATCATCGGCTTCGACAACCTGCCCCAAAGTGCGACAATGGATCCGGGCCTGACAACGATCGAGGTCTCGAAACGAAAGATCGGCTATCTGGCGGTTACCATTCTTGATGATCTGATCAATTCGACCGAACCCCAGCCGGCCGTCAAAATCCTGGTCGGCGCTGACCTCGTCTTGCGCGGAAGCCACGAGAAGCTCGTGCAGCGCAACAAGACGCGTGCTGCAAAACTGCAGATCCCAGCGCAATGACTGGCGACATGAGTGGCCAAGCCAAGGACCAGATAGTGGCCAAGCCGCAGATGCCGCAGCCGCGCAAACTGACCTTCATCCATACGGTCGGGTCACTGGAGCCCGTCTTTGCCCTGCTTGCAGCCGAAAGGCTGCCGAACTGGCACATTGCCTCGATCCTCGACGAAAGCCTGCTCTCAAGTGTGATTGCCAATGGCCATGTGGCTGAGGACGTTTCTGACCGCCTCGCAAGCCATGTGCATTCAGCGAGAGCAAACGGCAGCAGCGCCATCATCGTTACGTGCTCGACACTTGGAGAGGCCGTCGACGCTCTGGCTGCCAAGAGCGCAACACCGCTTTTTCGGATCGACAGAGGCATGGCGGAACGGGCCGTCAGTCAGGCATCGACGATCGGCATTCTTGCGACCTTGCCAACCACGCTCGAGCCGACCACCCGGCTTCTTGAAAGCACCGCCAAGCGAATGGGTCGTCCATGCAAATTCGTCTCAAAGCTTGTCAACGAGGCCTTTGCACAGCTGAAGAGCGGAAACCCGGAAACCCATGACCTTCTGGTGCAGGAGGCCTATGCAGCACTTTCAGCCGAAGTTGAGCTCGTTGTTCTGGCTCAGGCGTCCATGGCGCGTGCCCTGCAGGCGGGACAGCACGATCGGCCTTACCTGACGAGCCCTGAACTGGGTATGGACCAGATTGCCAGCTTGCTGCGCCTGTCGCGCATGTCGGCTGACTGAGGAGGAGGATTAAATGCAGTATAGAATGCTCGGCCGTTCGGGTCTCAAGGTGTCGGCCATTTCCATGGGCACGTTTTCCTTCGGCGGCGTCGGTGGATTCGCCAAGGTGGCAAACCAGGGCGTTGAGGAAGCGCGCCGGCTGATCGACAGCTGTATCGATCTCGGGGTCAACCTGTTTGACACGGCCAACATGTATTCGCTTGGGCGATCTGAGGAAATCCTTGGTGAGGCGCTGGGCGCAAAACGCAACGACGTGTTGATTTCGTCAAAGGCCCGCATGAGGATCGGCGACGGCCCCAATGACGAAGGCGCCTCCCGATATCACATCATCAGAGAATGCGAACGCTCGCTCAAGCGACTGAAGCGAGACCATATCGACATTTATTTCATGCATGAATGGGATGGGCTTACGCCACTCGACGAGACGCTCGAAGCCCTGCATACGCTGCGCGAACAGGGCAAGATCCGCTATATCGGCTGCTCGAACTATTCGGGCTGGCACATCATGAAGGCTCTGCAGATCTCGGACAACAAGGGTCTGGCGCGTTTCGTCACGCAGCAGATCCATTATACGCTGGAGGCGCGAGAGGCAGAATATGAACTCCTGCCGCTCTCGGTCGACCAGGGGCTTGGGGTGATGGTGTGGAGCCCGCTTGCTGCCGGACTTCTGTCGGGTGCCTTTGCGCGCAACAAGGCACCGGAGCAGTCGCGTCAGGCTCAAGGCTGGAGCGAGCCACCGATCCGCGACAAGGAGCGGCTCTGGACCATCATCGATGTGCTCGAAGAGATTGCAACAGAGAGAGGCGTGTCCGTCGCTCAGGTCAGCCTTGCCTGGACGCTGTCGCGCCCGGCCATTTCGACGCTCGTTGTCGGCGGCCTCAACGAGAACCAGTTCCGCGACAATATTGCTGCAACCGACCTCACCCTTTCGGACCAGGAACTGTCCCGCCTCAACCTGGTTAGCCGCCCGCCTTACATCTATCCCTACTGGCATCAGCACAACTTCGCGGGCGATCGACTGTCGCCGGCGGATCAAGCGCTGCACCAATCCTTTGATGATCTGGGGATGGTTTAACGATCAGCAGACACCGCCGTACCGCCCGGTGCCACCGCGTTAGGCTTGCCGAAGCGCCTCGGCCTGTGCCGAGGTCAGCGGCCGTATGTTTTCTTTGCGCAGCATCCTGCGCCGAAGGCAGTTTGCAGATTGTAACCGAGGGCAAGCACTGCAAGTTCAAGAACGATCTGCAACAGCTCACCTATTCAGGCAAGCTCGCATCAAGCGAACAGCGCAAGGCACTGTTCGTCACCGAACGCGCTGTTTTCGCCATCCAGAACGGACGCCTGCGCCTTCAGGAAA
This sequence comes from Rhizobium sp. AQ_MP, assembly GCF_014237835.1. GTDB lineage: Bacteria > Pseudomonadota > Alphaproteobacteria > Rhizobiales > Rhizobiaceae > Allorhizobium. The sequence continues at coordinate 51,066 of NZ_JACJVI010000013.1, read as the reverse complement.
TTGCCCCGGATCCGCTCGGGTGAGGAATGGCCAGTCATCCAGCTCGCGACTGACAGATCGTAAAAATTGGATGGGAATGGATGGCAAAATGGAAACTCTAAATACGGCGACCGTCCGCATCACGCCTGAATCCTATCACTGATCGCAGAAAGCGACGAATTCAAAGGCGCTTGGCGTGCGATTGGTCGGATTGCGCCTCAACGTCTAGGAGTCGAACTTGCGGCATGGAACTTCAATCCCCGTCGATCCATCTCCGTCATGCCTTGCAGCTGCAACAGTACACCTAGAAGACCCGTCAACCATATTGCGACTTTGGGCCCTTGGTGGCAAAAATTGCTACCACGTGCCTTTGGAGGTCGCCTATGCCAAATGTTGAAAAGGTCAGCGTTTCAATGACACCCCAGCACGCCGAGTTATTGCGTGACGCTGTCAACAGTGGCGCTTATGCCAGCGGAAGCGAAGTTGTTCGCGAAGCCATGCGCGACTGGGCGGCCAAATGGATGCAAAAGCGCGAAGATATCGCCAAGCTGCGTGCGATGTGGGAAGAAGGCAAGGGTAGTGGCCCTGCGGTTGAGGCGGTTTTTGATGCGGTGTTGGATGAAGCACGCCAGGAAATAGCTGCTGCAACTCCCCATGCCCGTTAAGCTCTTTTGGACCCCAAAGGCGCGCGCCGACGTTAAGTGCATCTACATTGAAATGCGGAAAGGGCAGCCGCGCAGCGCGGAGCGGTACTTCGCCACTATTCGCCGTAAGGCGGAATTGCTGATCGAGCACCCGCGTTTAGGCGAGCGTCACCCGGTGGGCTCGGCACTTGCTAGGTTGTTTAGAGGATCTGAACTGGCGACACTTTTTTGATCGCTCGGTGACAAGGGCTTATCTAGTACGCGCGCAGCAATTCCTCACGTCGTGAAAACTTCACTCGTTGAGACGATCAGCCAAACGCCTCATGAGATCCATTCGTTCGTGAAGAATCGCTACGATGAGAGCGGGAGCATGTTCGCGAGGCAGACAGAAGATGTAGTGGTGCTGGCATCGCGCCATCCGCAGCGCCGGATAGAGTGCGCTCAGATCCTTGAAGGGAACTTTGCCCGCGGCAATGTCCTCCATTCCTCGCTCCAAAGCCGAGACGTAGTGACGTATTTGGGCGGCACTCCATTGTGTCCGTGTGTAACGGATTACCGAGCGAAGATCGGATTCTGCCTCTGCGGTCAGGATGTAAGCCGTCAAGCGCGACCTTCGGCAATCTCCTCGTCAAGGATCTCACCTACGGTTTTGGTCGACAGTTTTCCGGCGAGCCCCTCACTGATGCGCGTATTCATCAAAGTCTTCAACTCTTCCCAAGCCCGTTCTCCCTCGAAGTCGCCAGGAAACAGGCGCTCAAGTGCGTATTGCTTGATTGTCTTCCCCTGCAGAGCGGCCAGCGCTTTGAGGCTTTGATGTTGTTTGTCCGTTATGTCGATCGTCAAGCGGCTCATCTCACATACTCCTGAAGTCACGGACCCACATTAGCACATATGTAGTTTCGTTGCCACCTTTGCAACGTTATGTTGAGACCCTGCTTGCGGGGTTCCGCCATGTCGAGCAAACGTCAATCGGCATCTAGTTACCACTGCCAGCACGGAACCCTGGGCCAATCAATTTACGGGTAGGTGCGGACAGTCCGTCGGGATAAATTTCCGCAAGATTGGTGGATCGTCCAAGCCACTTGGAGGAGCTAACCCAACTGCATCATGCCTGCCCAAAGGGTAAGAGACCACGAGCTTCAGGGTGAACGTAGCGCTTCGGCCTGATGCGTTGACAGCGGCCTAAGACGCTCACCTCGCAGCATCAGGAATAGCTTGGCGGTCTCTTCCAGTTCCTCCATCGCATACTGGGCCTCTTTAAGCGTCTTGCCGGCAACGACCGGGCCGTGATTGGCCAGAAGGACCGCATGGCTATGCTCAGCCCTTTCGCGCACGGCTTCGGCGAGCGCTGCGTCCCCGGGCGGAAAGTAAGGGGCCATCGGCAAGCGCCCAACCCGCATGACGTAATAGGCCGTCAGGGGGGGCAGCACGTCATCGGGATCAAGGCCGTCGAGAATGCTGACGGCGACCGCATGGGTGGAATGCAGGTGCACGACGGCGCCCGAGCTTTCTCGCGCGCAATACATGCATTGGTGCAGGAAGGCTTCCTTGGTCGGCTTGTCGCCGCTGACATGCACGCCCTCGGCTGTGAACTTCGAAAGCCGGCCTGGATCGAGCGACCCCATGGAAGCGTTTGTGGGCGTCATCAGCATCTCGCCGGTCGAGAGCCGCGCGCTGATATTGCCGGTGGAGCCGAAGGTAAAGCAGCGATCGAAAAGTGATTTGCCGACCTCGACGATCTCGTCGCGCAGGCGGGTTTCTTCGGAGTGAATGGATGTCATGGCAGGAGGTCCCAGGCTTTGAGGAAGAAATCGGGCGCACCAAAATTGCCGGACTTGAGCGCCAATGCCATCGGCTGCCTTTGCCCGACCGTCAGCGTCCAGGGCACACCTGGATCGATTTCCGGACCGATGAACAGTGCGTCGGGTGAGAGCGCGCCGACCACGGCACCCGAGGTCTCACCACCGGCGACGATCAGGCGGCTTACACCGGCGGCTTCAAGGCCAAGCGCGGTCTCGGCGAGGAATTGCTCGATGAGCGATCCGGCCCTCTCGCGACCAAGGGCAGCTTGGGCCGCTTTCACCTCTTCGGGTTCGGCACTCGAATAGATCAGCGGCGCCTTTGCCGATTGGGCCAGCGCCCAGGAGACCGCCTCATCGACCATGAAACGTCCCTCGGCGATCTCGATCGGATCCAGCTTCAAGGCGGGTACGCCCGCCTCGATCGCATGACGGATCTGGCCGCGCGTCGCTTCCGAGCACGATCCAGCAAGGATCATCGACCGGCCCGCCGGCGCTGAAAAGGCGCGCGCGTCGTCCGCCGCTTTCAGCAGCCCTGCGCGGCGGAAATTTTCGGGCAAGCCGAGCGCTATACCCGAGCCGCCGGTGATCAGGCTCAATCCGGCAGAGGCCTCGCCGATTGCCCGAAGATCGGCGTCGGTCAGCGCATCGACGACCAGCGCCTGTTCGCCCCTGGCCCGCGCCGCTTCAAAGGCTTGCAAGACGGCTGCAGCCCCCTCGCCTACCGTTGCGTGGTTCACCAACCCCACCTTCAGTTTGGACTGCCCGGCCATCAGCCGCACCAGCGAGCTGTCGGTCATCGGCGTCAGTGGATGGTTGCGCATCGGGCTATCGGACAGCAGCTGGTCGCCGACGAAGAGATGGCCCTTGTAGATGGTGCGACCATTGGCCGGAAACGCCGGGCAGACGATAGTCAGGTCCGTACCGAGCGCCTGCATCAGGGCTTCGGTCACGGGGCCGATATTGCCGGCGGGACTGGAATCGAAGGTCGAGCAATATTTGAACAGGAACTGCGTCGCACCCGCCATCTGCAGGAAGGAGAGAGCCTCGAGCGACATGGCGACAGCTTCAGCTGCGGGATTGGTGCGCGACTTCAGCGCAACCACGACCGCATCTACTCCAGAGAGATCAAGGCCTCCCTTGGGAACACCGATCGTCTGGATCGTCCGCATGCCCTCCCGCGACAGCATCAGCGCAAGATCGCTGGCTCCGGTGAGGTCGTCGGCAATGGCGCCCAAAAGCATGGCAGTCTCCGATGAATTGGCGTGCGGTCAGGCCGTTGCGCCGTCGATGATGGCAAATCCGGTGTCGATGATCTGTGGCTCGCCCGGCCGTTCTGGCTGCGCAAGAAGCGCCTCGACGGCGGTTTTGCCGATGTTGAAGCGGTTCGAGCGCACCGTCGACAAAGGCTTCGGCAGCGCCTGGCCGATCTCCAGCCCGTTGAAGCCGAAAAGCGCAAGCCGCTCGGGCACCGGGATCCCGGCGCCCAGACAATGCATGAAGCCACCGACCGCCATGTCGTCGTTGGAGAACACCACGGCATCGACAGCAGCACCCTCGGCCAAGAGACCTGCCAGCGTGTCGCGACCAGCAATCGTCGAGCTTGGACCGTCATAGCGCTTCTCGACGACGAGCGACAGGCCGGCTTCAGACAGGGCTTCGCAGAGGCCGTCATAGCGGGCGCGAGCGCGCCGGTCGGCCGTCCAATCGTGGCCGACATAACCGATGCGGCTATAGCCGCGACGCACCAGATGCTCAGCCGTCGCGCGCCCTGCCCGGCGATGGGAGAGGCCCACTGCGAGATCGATCGGCTGATCGTCGATGTCCATGAGTTCGGCGATGCGAATGCGACTGTTTTTTAGCATGCGGCGCGCCGCGTCCGTGTGTTCAAAGCCTGTGGTGATCAGGGCAGTCGGCTGCCAGGCGAGAAGCGAGGAAACGAGCTGCTGCTCCTTGCCGAGATCATAATCGGTGACGCCGATCATCGGCTGATAGGGCGTGTCGGCAAGTCCCGCATGGATGCCGCGCAGCACCTCGGGGAAAACGATGTTGGAAAGCGAGGGCAGGATCACGCCAATGATCAGCGAGGCCGAGGAGGCAAGCGAGCCGGCCGCCCGATTGGGCACGTAGCCCAGTGCCTCGATGGCCTCGAGCACGCGCTTGCGGGTTTGCTCGGCAATGGATCCCTTGTTGCGGATGACACGCGACACGGTGTTCTCGCTGACATTCGCCAGCTGAGCCACATGAGCGAGCGTCGGCGTCTCCGGCTGCATTCGTTTCAACTCCTTCCCTGCCGCATTGCCCTGATGGCCAATACGGCGACACGCGATCTCGCCTTCAGGACCGTGCCATAAACTTTATCTCAGCGCTAACATAATTCGCTTGATCGTGGCTAGAGGATGTGCTTAAAAAATTATGTTAGCGCTGAGATTAGCGCTTTCTGGGAGATACACTTCGGGAGGAGTTCACCGTGAGAACCTTTAACAAGGCCGCGCTTGCCGCGTCGGCCGCGATGCTCTGCGCCTTCAGTTTTACATCGGCCGTTAGCGCCCAAGACACCCATCGTCCGGAATGCTTCTCTGCAGCGCCCGACAATGCCAAGGTCATCAAGTATGAGAAGCGCGAAGGTCCCTACAAGGTTGCCTTCGTCAACGGCTTTGCCGGCAATGACTGGCGCGTGACCGCCATCCAGGGCGCCAAGGCCTGGGCTGCACGCGAAGAAAACAAGGCAAAGCTCGCTGAATTCACCGTCGTTTCAGTTGGCAATGACAGTGCCGCCCAGATCGCTGCGATCGATAACTTCATCGCCGCCGGTTACGACGCGATCACCTTCATCGCCGTAAACCCGACTGCGTTTTCCTCCGTCATCAAGCGCGCCGAACAGGCCGGCACCGTGCTTGTGCCCTTCGACAACGTGCTCGACACCGATGCCATCGTGCAAGTGAATGAAAACCAGTTCGAGCTCGGCGCGATGAAGGCGGAAGCCGTGGTGCGCGAAATCGAGAGGGCCAAGGGCAAGGTCGAGGGCACCGTGCTCGAAGTCTCCGGCCTGCCGGGCAATGCGACCGACCGCGACAACCATCTCGGCATGCGCTCTGTCCTCGACAAGCATCCGGGTCTCAAAGTCGTCCAGGTGGTTGGCAACTGGGATGCCGGCACCGTGCAGAAGGTCACCGCAGACGCGATCGCCACAAATGGCAATTTCGATGGCGTGATGGTCCAGGAAGGCACGATCGGCGCATTGAATGCCATGAAGAATGCCGGCCACCCGGTCGTTCCGATTGGTGGCGATGCTGGCAACGGTGCACGCAAGCTGATCGCAGAAGGCAAGTATCCGGGCCTCACCGCTGCCCAGGCGCCGGTCATGTCGGCTGTTGCGCTCGAAGCCGCGGTCTCGCTGCTTGAAGGCAATGCCTTGCCGCAGAAGGTCTTCCTGCCAATCCCGAACAAGGACAATGCAGAGCTGAAGGAAGGCGTCGACTACTTCCCCAACCTTCCGGACACCTTCTACACGACGACAGGTTATCCGAACTGCTTCCCGGTCTTCACCCCCGAAGAGCTGCTCGGCCAGACCCCCGACAATACCTGATCCTCCCGGCTGGACGGCGGTGCCTGACACCTCATAGGGCGCCGCCGTCCCACCCATACCAGGATATGCCAGAATGACGACCGCTCCGCTGATCGAGCTTTCGGGGATTTCGAAATCCTATGGGCCGATCCAGGCCCTGAAGACGATCGATTTTTCCGCCCGGCCGGGCTCCGTACACGCCATCCTCGGCGAAAACGGTGCCGGCAAGTCGACCCTGATGAAACTGCTTTCCGGGGCAATCCAGCCGACCACCGGCGAGATCCGCCTCAATGGTCGATCGATCCGGTTTTCTGGTACGCGGCAGGCCTCAGCCGCCGGTATCGTCTGCATGTTCCAGGAGCTCTCGCTCCTGCCGACGTTATCCGTCGGCGACAATATCACGCTTGCCCGCCCGCAGACGAGGTTCGGATTCATGCGTGCCAAGGCTTATGAAGAAGCCCGTGCCGCCCTCGACCTGATCGGGGCCGAGAGCATTTCCCTCGACACGCCCGTAGACGAGCTCTCTCTCGCCGATCGACAGCGGGTGGAAATCGCAAAGGCGCTTTATCAGAAACCACGTCTCCTGATCCTTGATGAGGCGACTTCGGCACTGGGTGCCTCCGCCGTCGAGAAAGTGTTCACGGTCATCCGCAAGCTGCGCGACGAAGGTTGCTGCATCCTCTTCATTTCCCATCGTTTCCATGAGGTCGAGGCACTTGCCGACACGATCTCGGTGTTTCGCGCCGGACAACATGTTCGCACCTTCCCGGCCGGCACCGTCGACAACCAGAGCATCGTGTCACTGATGATCGGCGAGACCATGGACCGGCTGTTCCCGCCACCGCGCCCGGCTGTGCCTGCAGATGTTGCGTCGCTTCTCTCCGTCCGAAACTTGTCTTTCGCTGGTGAACTCTTCGATGTCGGATTTACGGTACGCCCGGGCGAGATCTATGGCCTTGGAGGCCTTGAAGGCCAGGGCCAGCAGCGCGTTCTCGAAGCAATCTTCGGCACACTTTCAGGCGTTACCGGCTCGATCGAGCTTGACGGCCGGCCATATCAGAACCGCTCGCCACATCGCTCGAAATCACCTGGGATCGGCATTGCCTTGGTGCCTGAGGATCGCAAGACCGAGGGCATGATCCAGCCGCTATCGATATCAGACAATATGCGGCTTGCCGGTATCGGACTTCACGACGACCGCGAGGCGCTGGACGCCCGCTGCCTTGCCCTTCTCGAACGCCTCGAACTGACCTATGGCCAGCTCACCGATCCCGTGATGTCGCTGTCGGGTGGCAACCAGCAGAAGGTCTTGCTTGCCAAATGGCTGGCGCTTGGGCCTCGCTGCCTGCTTCTCCTCGACCCGACGCGCGGCATTGACGTCAAGACCAAGGCACAGATCTATCGCCTGCTTACCGACCTTGCCGATGAGGGCATCGCCATCATCATGCAGTCGACGGATTACGAAGAGCTCGTGCATCTCTGCGACCGGGTCGCTGTCTTTTATCGTGGCCGTATCGCGCGCGAACTGAGCGAAGACACATTGACGCCTGAGAACCTGATTTCAGCCGCCATGGGCCTGAGCTTTGCCCCAGCAGCGCCGGAGACCGTGCAATGACCGCACTCTACATCCGACGCAATCTGCGCGTCGTCATCCCGACCATCGCCTTCGTTGCCCTCTTCGTGCTTTACATCGCCACCCATCCGCGGGGGCTCTCCACCTATGTCCTGACGATCTGGTCCAACCAGTCGGCGCTTCTGGTGTTTGCAGCCTTTGCCCAATTCTTTGTCGTTCTGGTGCGCGGGATCGATCTCTCGGTCGGCGCGGTCGTGGCACTCACCAATGTCACCGCCTCGTTTCTCCTGGCCGGCGATGGCGGATCGCTTGTCTTCGGCATGGCTACCGTGCTTCTGGTCGGCATGGCCTGCGGTATGTTCACAGGCCTCTTCGTCTGCTTCGGCAATGTCCCGCCGATCGTTGCAACCCTCGCGACGGGAGCGATCTATTCCGGCATCGCGCTTTATCTGAGGCCCACCCCCGGCGGCACGGTGAACTCCGAACTCTCCGATGCCTTAACCTATGCGATCGGACCAGTGCCGACATCCCTTCTGCTGATCATCACGACCGTGATCGTGATCACCGTGATGCTGCGCAAGACCAGTTTCGGCATGGCGCTGAAGGCACTCGGCTCAAACGAGCATTCGGCGCAACTGACCGGCATCAACACAACCACGATGCGGATTTCGGCGCATATACTCGGGGGATTGATGGCCGGCATGGCCGGGCTCTACGTCTCCATGGTCACGATGACCGGCGATGCGGGTATCGGCCCCACCTACACGCTGAACTCGATTGCCGCGATCGTGCTCGGCGGTGTTTCGCTTGCCGGCGGCATCGGCACGGCGGTTGGTGTCGCCGTTGGTGCCATGCTCCTGAAAACCGTCGCCTCGCTGATGTTCTTTTCCGGCCTTCCTCCCCTCGCCCAGCCCTTCTTCGAGGGGCTGATCCTGGCGCTCGCGATTGCCTTCGGCTCCGTCGGCGTGCTGCGTGTCCGCAACAAACTGAAGCTGTTCGCCCAATGACAGACCGCGCGATATCAGGGCCGTCAAGGCCAAGCCTCCCCGTCGATCCTGCCGTTCTCGTCGTCGCCATTGGCTGCGGCTTGCTGCTGGCCGCTGGCGGGACCATTCTACCGACGTTTCTGACGGCGGGTTATCTCCTGCAGCAATTGCAGATCGCCTCTTTCCTCGGGATCATTGCGGCCGGTGCAACGCTCGTCATCCTGCTTGGCCATATCGATCTGTCGGTGCCGGCCGCCATTACCGCGATTGCCATTGTCACCACGACGATTGCCGGCTCGCAGGACCCGACACTTGCCACACTCGCAATTCCGATCGGGCTTACCACCGGTGCCCTGATCGGCCTGATCAATGGCATTGGCGTCGCCTTCCTGCGCCTGCCGTCGATGGTCTGGACACTGGCGATGAACTCCATGCTGATCGGCTCGGTGGTCTTCTTCACCGGTGGCTTCAAGCCGCGCGGCATGGCCCCGCCACTGTCGATCACGCTGTCGCTCGAGCGCAGCTTCGGGATCCCCAACGCCTTCCTGTTCTGGCTCATTGTGATGGCGGCGATGTTTTACCTGCTGCACCGGACTGTTTATGGCAAATATCTGATCGCCATGGGCAATTCGGAAAAGGCCGTCTACCTTTCCGGCATTCGCGTGCGGCTCGTCACCACCCTCACATTTGTCGTCGCTGGCGTCTTTACGGCGATCGGCGCCATCCTGCTGGCCGGCTATGCCAACCAGGCCTATCAGGGCATGGGCGACCCCTATATGCTGCCTGTCATCACTGCCGTGGTCATCGGGGGCACGTCGATCATGGGAGGCCAGGGTGGTTATGGCGGCACGATCGTCGGCGCCGTCTTCATCACCCTCCTGTCCTCCATCCTCTCAGTCCTGCAGATGCCGGAAGCCTTCAGACAGATCGTCTTCGGTGTCATCATTCTGGCCATGCTTTTGATCCGTGGCTACAAAAGGAGCTTTCGCTGATGTCTCACCTTCCGTCCGTCGCCGTCGTCGGCCTCGGCTCCATGGGCCTCGGCATGGCGCGCTCGCTGCAGAGGGCTGGCCATGCTGTTCGTGGTTTTGATATCAGCGCCCATGCCCTGAAAGCGCTGGAGAATTCCGGCGGCACCCCGGGGGCTAATCCGGCTGATGCTGTAGCGGACGCCGATGTTGCCGTCATTGTGGTGGTGAACGCTGCCCAGACAGAGACCGTGCTCTTTGGCGAGAATGGGGTGGTCGCTGCCATGAAGCCCGGCGGCGTCATCATTGCCTGCGCCACCATCTCGCCGGCCGAGGCCAAGCGGTTTGCAGCCCGTGTCGAAGAAGCCGGTCTTCTTTATGTCGACGGTCCGATCAGCGGCGGCTCGAAGAAGGCGGAAGCTGGCCAGTTGACCTTCATGGCCTCGGGCTCGTCTGCCGCTTTTGCCGCGGCCAAACCAGCGCTCGATGCGATGGCGGGGACCGTCTACGAACTCGGCGATCAGCCTGGCATCGGATCGTCATTCAAGATCGTCAACCAGCTGCTGGCAGGTGTGCATATCGCGGCCGCCTGCGAGGCGATCACCTTTGCCAAGAGCATGAACCTCGACATTTCCCGCGTCTTCGATGTGATCACCAAGTCAGCCGGCAACAGCTGGATGTTCGAAAACCGCATCCCGCATGTGCTGGAAGGCGACTACACACCGCATAGTGCCGTCGCGATCTTTACCAAGGATCTCGGTATTGTCTCCGATATCGGCCGCCAGTCGAAATTCCCCCTGCCGATTGCAAGTGCCGCACTTCAGCTCTTCATCATGACCGAAGCTGCCGGCATGGGACGCGACGACGACAGTTCGGTGGCGCGTCTCCTGGCAAAGATTGCCGGTCTCAAGCTGCCCGGCATGGAGGACGAGGACTGACATGCCAAAATTTGCCGCCAACCTGTCGATGATGTTCAACGAGGTTCCCTTCCTCGACCGTTTTCAGGCAGCAGCCGATTGTGGGTTTACGGCCGTCGAATATCTCTTCCCCTATGATCACGAAGCCGAGCTCGTGGCCGAGCGGCTGCAGGCGGCGGGCCTTGACCAGGCACTCTTCAACATGCCGCCCGGCGACTGGGCAGCGGGCGAACGCGGCATGGCCGCTCTGCCGGGCCGCGAGGTCGATTTTGCAGCCGCACTCGACACGGCAATCGCCTATGCAAAGGTAATCGGCACACCACTCCTGCACATGATGGCGGGGCTTGCGCCAGCCATGGATCCGCAAGCCATCGTGACCTACCGCGAGAACCTGAAACGTGCCACCGACCGCACGGGCGAGGCCGGCATCGGTCTCGTCATCGAGCCGATCAACAGTCGCGACATGCCTGGCTACTTCCTCAACGACTTCCAACATGCGCTTGACTTCATCGCTGACACGAATGCGGCCCACGTGAAGCTCCAATTCGACGTCTATCACCGCCAGATCCTGCATGGCGACGTGATCATGGCGCTCCGACAGATGGCGCCGGTCATCGGCCATATCCAGATCGCCTCTGTGCCCGATCGCCACGAACCCATGACGGGCGAGCTCGACGATCGCAGGATCTTCGCCGAGATCGATGCGATCGGCTACCAGGGCTATGTCGGCTGCGAATATCGTCCGGCGGCCGGCACTCATGAGGGGCTGGGCTGGATGAGTAAGCTCTAACATTGAGGGAAGCGGGGCACTATGCGTTACACGGAATGGTTCGAGATCATTGACCCGGCGTTCAAATCGCTGATCCTGCCAAATGTGCATGTCGACCTGCTCTACACAGGCGGACGCTGGCTCGAGGGACCGGTCTACGTGCCAGCCGCCCGCCACCTTCTCTTCTCCGACATCCCGAACAATCGCGTGATGCGATATGACGAGGTCAACGACACCGTCGCAACCTTCCAAGCCCCGTCGAATTTTGCCAATGGCCATACGCTCGACCGTGAAGGACGGGTGATCTCATGCGAACACTTCACAAGGCGTGTCACCCGCCGCGAACACGACGGCAGCCTGACAGTCCTTGCCGATCGTTTTGAAGGAAAGCTGCTGAATTCTCCCAACGACGTGATTGCCGACAGCAAAGGCAATATCTGGTTCACCGATCCAAGCTATGGCATCTCCACGCCGTATGAGGGATCGCTCGCGGAAAGCGAGATCGGAAGCCACAATGTCTACAGGCTGCGTCCTGACGGACAACTCGACGCCATGGTGACCGACCTGGTTCAGCCCAATGGGCTCGCCCTGTCGCCGGACGAAGCGACCTTGTTCGTGGTCGACAGCGGCGTAGAGCCTGCTCGCCTCATGAAATATGAGCTTTCCTCTGAAGGCAATTTAAACCCCGGCATTCTCTTCAGCGAATGCAGCAATGGGATGTATGACGGTCTGCGCCTGGATAGCGCTGGATACATCTGGACGAGTGCAGGCGATGGCGTGCATTGCCTGGATCACAATGGCCGCGTGATCGGAAAGATCCTGATCCCGGAAACGGTGAGCAATGTCTGTTTTGGCGGGCCTGATCGCAACCGGCTCTACATCACGGCAACGCGGAACCTGTATGCTGTCTACCTAAACGCGTCAGGTTTACGGACCTAGCGCCGCGGAACGCTTTAAAGCTGACCAGCGGCGTCAAAAGCTGGCCAGCTCAAGCCATGGCGGGATGTCAGCATAAGTTGCTCGTGCACAGGGTTAAACGGAATAGCGAGCAGCCTCCTTCGTCTGCACGATCGCAACCGCCCGCGCTTCGGCTGCCAGCAAATCCACTAACAGGTGCAGGTCGCAACCGGTCTCCATCGCGCGCGCTTCTTCTGCCTGAAGCCTCTGGCGTGGGCGAAGTAGGGTCCTCGCTGATCGTGCAGGCCGAGCATCTCCAGCGATCCCTCGAAACCACCCCGGCAATCATCTCGCCACTCTTGAAATATAAAGTCGCAGACGCCCTGCAAGCTGATCTCGACCCGGATCAAACCCACACCCGCATGTCCATCGAAATGGGTGCAGGCCCAGGCGACCGGTTCAACGCAACCGGTCCATCTCACTTTGAGTGACTGAGCGCATTCCGCTGATGCCGACCTGCTACAGAAAGGCTGCCGGGGACCAAGCTAGCTTTAAGCCAGCAGTGGTCCTTTAGAGACCCGTGGCATCTGGCTTCCTCGGTGAAGCGTCGGTCGGCACGGCTGGTTGCTCACGAAACACATAAATGATCGGATATAAGGAGCCGCGTATGCCCAAGACAATCTAGAAGGCGACGGCTCAGCGCTTCAGGTTGACTAGGACTTCCATCAGTTCGGAGCCGGTCTGAAACACCTTAGAGTTCGCGGTGTAGTTTCGTTGCGCCTCGATCATCGCCGTCAGTTCCTCGGCGATATCGACGTTCGAGTCCTCCAGCGCACCGGATAGAACACTGCCGTAGCCGCTGCTGCCGGCATAGCCCATCACGATGACCCCAGACGAATTGCTTTGCGAGTAGACATTGCCAGAGACAGGATTGAGATTATCCGGGCTTTGTACGTCCGCGATTGCAAGCCTGTATCTCGGCTGAAGATCGCCGTTTGAATATTTCAGGAAAACAATTCCCTTGTCATTGATCTCATAGCCGACCACGTCGCTGGCAGCATTGCCATCCACACGGCCGCTGGTCACCGCAAAATCGGAGGCCAACTGTGTCGACCCACTGATATCCAGGGTGAGGCCGTTCAAGACCGCCCCGTCGATGGTCACGGCTTCGGTTGCAATTTCCGAGGGGCTCACCAGCTGGCCATTGGCATCGAAGGTCAATTCGATGAGCGACCCTGCGACCGCCGGTGTCCCATCGATCGCAGCGGTCAGCGAAAACGGCGCAGCAACAGAGGTCAGACCGGAGAAGAACATATTGATAGTGCCAGTTGACCAGGTGCCCACGGTGATTGGCGGGATGACTTCCGGCAAGGGATCGATGTAGTTGCCAGCGCCGTCGAACTCGGTGTCATCGATATAGTCTGTCGCGAACACTGTTCCGGCATGGTCGAATTCCAGATCCCAGCCAGTGGCCGTGCGGGTGTAGAGCACACTGAATGGACGCGTTACACCATCAGTATCGACCAGCGAATAGTTGCCCGTCACCGTTGACCCAACGACAGCCGACATATCGAGATTGCCAGCGATATCGATCACGGATGTCGGGTCAAAAGCAGGCGTCAAGACCGACAGGCCATTGAACTGAACATCCAGCTCCCAGGTGTTGTCGGCAGTTTTCGTGTAGATGTAGTCGAGAAGGCGTGGACTGCCCTGACTATCATAGGCAACAAGCGAGGTTGTCTTGCTGTATCCGACCGCTGCCTTGGCCGGGAGATTCACATCAAGGTCACCGGTGAGCGACGGGGCCGCAGTCAGCGTAGCAGATGACAGGTTGATCTGGGTCAGTCCATCAAAGCCATTGACGACGATGGTGGGATCGGCCGTCGACGAATACTCGTAACCCATGAGCGTAAAGCCCGCAGCATTCTGAAGCGTGCCGTCATCCTGCGGAACAAAGCTGCCGGCTCTAGTGAGGTATTCGGTCCCATCCGCTCCTTCAACGACAAAGAAGCCCCGGCCGTTGATCGCAAGATCTGTCGGGGAGGTCGTGTAGCTGAAGGTTCCTTGGCTGGAGATCGCGTAGCGCACATCGGTTTGCACACCGCCGGAATTGTAAGCACCGTTGGTGGTGGGCAGGATCATCGAGGAAAACTGCACCGACGCCTTCTTGTAACCCGTCGTCGAGGCATTGGCGATATTTTCGCCAACAGTGCTCAGCCGGTTCGCTTGGGCAGACATTCCTGAGACGCCCGTCCGCATGGTCCCATAAAGGCTCATAACAACTCCTGATGTGCAATGCTGAATGTTTTGCTGCGTTAGCTTACGCGAGGCTTGCGATGAAACAGCAGCAACTAAAATCACCGAGATGACTGGCGACACTCCTCTTTCCCGTCTCTTCGCCGGCGTCCTGAAACCAAGGTTTCGAGGCTCAAGAAACTGAGATCGCTGTAGATTCATGCAAGTGCAAACCAGGATACAGGCGAACGAGGACTGCCATGATCATGCGACCGTTCGCCGATCCGCGAGCCAGTGGAAGCCCGGCACCCACGCAAATGCCTCGCTGGACGGATCCCAACCGCGCCACAACCACTCTCAACCTATGGGACATGTTGTCGATTGCAAAATAGGTTTGACATGCATTGCCCAGGCGACGAGCCAAGCGTCCTCAACAACCAAGCATGCTACAGCCTGTTGCTGCATAAGCGCCCAGATGCTACCGAGCCCGTGGGAACGGGGAATGCGGCCTTCAAAAATGCCGGACGGGGACTTTGGAATATGAGTATGATCACTCAGGACAGGCAGGTCAGCTTCGAGGGAGAAGGTTCCCCGCATGAGCTTCGACCATCGGCGAACCATCGATAGGCTGAACCTGTGCTGCCAAAACATATCTCGATCATTGCGCCGACCTATAACGAGGTCAAAAACGTCGTCCCCTTCGCCGAGCGGGTGAAGACGGTACTCGCAGACCACGACTGGGAATTGCTCTTTGTCGACGACAATTCCGCCGATGGTACAGCTCAAAAGGCATTTGACTACGGCAAGATGGAACCGCGTGTTCGACCCATCATTCGGTTTACCGATCGTGGTCTTGCCAAATCCAGCATCCAGGGCTTGCTGAGCGCCAGGGGCGATCTGCTTTGCGTCATGGACGCCGATGGGCAGCATGACCCTTCCGTAGTACTCGAAATGGTAGAGCGCTTGGAGCGCGAGGGTCTCGACATCGTCAGTGCCGCCCGCCGGCTCGAAGACGACCAAGCCCTGGAAGGACTGTCCCCGCTTCGCCGCAAACTCTCGCAGATCGGCAATGCCTTGAGCAGTTTCGTGATCGGCAGAAAACTGTCAGACCCCCTGACGGGCTTCTTCCTGATCCGCCGCGACCGCTTCCTGAAGCTCGCACCCGAGCTCGGCGATCCAGGTTTCAAACTGCTCCTCGACATCCTCTACACGGACAAGACGCTCCGCCACGGCGAAGTCTTCTTCGACTTCGGAACCCGGCTGCATGGCACATCGAAGCTCGACAGCCACGTCCTTTGGAAATTCGCGACCTTCCTGATGAGCAAGATGACGAGGGGGATCTTGCCGGCCAACCTCATCTCATTCCTGTTCGTCGGTGGCTCGGGTGTGTTCGTCCACTTTGCAGTGCTTTACGCAGCACTTGGACTGTCTGCCTCATTTGCCACAGCCCAGACGGTTGCAACGCTGGTTGCCGCGACCAGCAACTTTCTCCTGAACAATCTCTTGACCTTTCATGACCGGCGGCTTCGGGGACCGCGCCTTGTATCAGGCTATCTCAAGTTCCTCGCGGTTTCCGCCGTCGGCATCGTCGCCAATGTTTCGGCAGCGACCCTTGCCTATGAGAACCTGATCCATGTGGTATTCGTCGCAACGCTTGCAGGCATTGCCATCGACACGGTCTGGAAGTTCGTCATCGCCAACAGGTTTATCTGGAAATGAGCAACAACTCCGCTCAAGGCCCCCTGCCCTCACAGACAGTCATCAACGCCGTCTGGATCCTGCTATGCGCTGCGGTCTGCCTGCAGATTCTCGTCCAACTAGTGCATGTCTCGATGTTCTTCGACGGCGGCATCTATGCGACCGTTGCCAGGAACCTCGCAGAGGGCCGCGGGACGATGTGGGCACCGCATTTCTCAGATACGCTTTTTCCGACCTTTGCCGAACATCCGCCGCTGATGTTCTGGCTGCAGGCAATCGGCTTTTCCATCTTCGGTGATACGATCGCGGTCGAGAAGGGCTTTTCGCTGCTCACCTTCGTCATCTCGGCCACCCTGCTCTTCCAGATCTGGATGCGGCTTAACAAGGATGACGTCGCCATCCAAAAGGCCTTTCCCCTTGCCCTTCTGATGGCGCTGATTGCTGGGCGGGTGAACTGGGGCTTTGCCAACAATCTCCTCGACAACCTGCTTGCCGTCTTCTCATTGACGGCGGTCCTGCTCGTGGTCATCGCATACGATCGACCAAGCCCCACATTTTCCGCAAAGCGCATGGCACTTCTCGCCCTAGCTGGGTTTGCCATCTGCCTGTCACTGATGACCAAGGGTCCGGTCGGGCTTTTCCCACTCGCCGCCCCCGCCCTCTACTGGCTGGTATTTCGTCGGCCGGCATTCCTCGTCATGGTGCACGACAGCTTGATCATTCTCGCTGTAATCGTCCTGTTTATCGCAACGCTTTACGCATTTGAAGCGTCACGCGAGGCCGTAGATCGCTATGTTACGGCTCAGCTCGCCTCGAGCTTGAGCGGGGCCCGCGGCCAGTATGGCGGCGGGGTCTACGTCTTCCGCAAAATTCTAGGCGTCAACGGCTACTCTCTCGCCATTCTCGCGCTTACGGCCCTTGCAAGCTGGCGCCTCGGACTGGGGCGCAGCATAAGCCTGTACCGGGATTCGCGCTTTAAACGGGTCGCATTCCTGATCTTGATTGGGATGTCTGCTTCTTTTCCGATCGCGCTCAGCCCCCGCGTTGCCAACTTCTATTTCAACACATCGCTGTTTTTCTATTCAGCCGGTTTTGCAATCCTTGTTGCGCCAACGATCATGGAAGCTCTGTCGCGACTGAGAGACGAGCGGGCAAAGATATTCAGCATGACGGCATTGGCAGTGTTGGTGGCTTCCGTTGTGATTGTCATCGCCAATATGGGTCGCTCAGGGACAGATACACGGACAATCGAACAGGCTACGGCTATCGAAAGGACTGTTTGTGCTGGTCAGAGTAACTGCAAACCGTCGATCAGCGCCTGCGAAAACGCCTGGCAAGACTGGGCACTGCACACATACATGCAACGCTTCTACAAAATCAGCATTGCCAAACAAGCGGAGGTGGTTGCCGACTTTATCATCGCCGATGCGAGCTGCGCTGATCTACCCGGATATCGACCGTTAAGGACTGACATCACACCCTATGTCCTCTTGAAGCGTCAGGTTTGAGGACAAGCAGGAACACATTCATGAGCATTCGACTATTCGCGATCAATCTCGATCGATCGACCGATCGCTGGCTAAGACTATCGAGCCGGGCAAACGAACTTGGCCTCAACGTGACCAGGGTCTCCGCTGTCGATGGAAAATGGACAGCGGAAGATGAGCGCGAAGCAACCGATGACCTCGCTTTTCGCCGCAACACTGGGCGCCTGATGCTCGCTGGTGAATATGGGTGTTACCGAAGCCATATCAGAGCGCTGCACACTTTCCTCGACAGCGGTGTCGATGTCGGATTGATCATCGAGGATGATGTCGAGTTGACACCCGATCTGCAAGACCGGGCAATGGCGGCCTTTACGGCCATGCCCGAGGCCGATGTGATCAAGTTCTTCAATCATCGCGTGGTCGGCTTCAAACGAAGCACAACCTCGGCCCTTGGAGATCAGTTCGGTCGTGCCATCCATGGTCCTCTGGGGTCGTCCGCTTGTTACGGCGTGACGAGACGAGGCGCCATGCAGCTGATCCAGCACTTGACCATCATGCGCTATCCTTGGGATGCTGCCCTTGAGAGAGGCTGGGACCATGGAGCAAAGGTCTATACATCGCGCTACAATATCGCGACGATTGCACAAGGGGGGACTACAATTGCAACCCGAGAGATCTACCGGTCTGTGAAGTTTCCAAAATGGAAACGGCTCGGCACTTATATTCGAAGGCTGCGCGATGATGTCGTGAGGCTCCAATATGCTTTGCGAGCGTGAATGATGACTATCGACCCTGCTTGAAGTTTCCGACAGAAACGGCAGAAAACAGGCACTAGACGATCCGAAACGGCATCATGAACACCCACCTCGACCGACTCTGGCGCTTGACCGACATGTTGTTCCTCACCGGGCTTGCCGTTGCATTATTTCTCGGCAGCAAGGTCACGCCGCTTCTCGTGATCGCTGGTGTCTTGCCTATTCCCTTCCTCCTAAAGACTCTGAAGAACAGGCACTATCACGTGTCGATCTGGAGCCTATTGATCCCTTTCGGCCTCTATTTCGGCTACTGTCTTCTCGCGCTCTTCTTTTTCACAGGCCTTGAGGCTTCAGATCCGAGGCCCGTTAATCCAAGCCTTGAATCCTATGCGATTGCGATTGCCATGTTGGTTGTCGGACTGGTTCGCGGTTTGCAGATCAGAAACCTCGCATTGCTTTTTCAAAGGGTCATGCCCTGGCTGCTGATCGCCTGCTTCCTTGTCTTGTCCTATATGATGTTTGCCGGCATCCGTGACGCCTGTCGGGTCAGGGGACTTGCGCCATGGCCGTTCATCCCTGCCCTGTTGTTCTCGACGCTGACCTTCATTTGTCTGGTCGGTTGGGAGAAGCTGACCGGGTCTGAGCGTTGGCTTCGCGTCACCCTTATGGCATTCAGCATCGTCATCTCGACCACCTATACTGGATCCCGGGGCGTGGCCCTTGCACAAGTTGGGGTCTTCGGCGTCTTCCTGATCCTTGGTTTTTTGCCTTCGTTAAAGAGCAGGATCCCAAGCTGGTATCATCTGGGCCTAGCCGCCGGCGCCGGTCTGCTGGTCTCGTTCTTCATCGGCGTGATCACCGACTGCGGCCCTGCGAGCCGCTTTTCATCGACTTTCGAAACCGTTCAGACCATGGCGTCGCAGCTGACGGCAACTGAGGAGCAAACTGCCGTAAATGCAATCCCGGCGCCGGAGACCGGGGAAGCTTTGGCGACCACGCCGTCGGCGCCTGAAGCTGAAGTCGAAACCAGTCAGGCAGCCACAGTCACGAAGGATGAGGCCATCAGTCATCGCCTTGCCATGTGGCAGACGTCGATCACCGCAATCAAGGAGAGCCCGATATTCGGGCATGGCTCACTTTATTTGCAAAAGCTGATCCATGCGACCTATGGCTATGAGCACAATCACAATCAGTATCTGACCTGGCTGGTCACAGGCGGTGTGATACAGCTCACGCTCGGGCTAATTTTCCTTGCAATCCCCTGGTTTATCTCAAACGGGTTGTCGACTGCCGACAGGCTAATTCTGACCATTGGTGTGTCGCTGTTTTGGGGCTTAGCGATGATGTTCGATGCGTTTCTGAACCTCAAATTCTACACGCATTACTTCTGTCTGCTCTCAGGCATACTCTATGCCTTATCAAACAGCATGCAGGACAAGGGAAGTAGATGAGCGCCACCCTCTATTTCGATCTCACCGAGGCGCTGATCTCCACCTCCGGCAAGCGCACGCAGTATTACGGGATAGCCCGGACGGTGCACGAAATCGGCCGGGAGTCAGCGCTTCTGAAGAACGATATTCGCTTCGTCGTCTTTTCCTTTGGCACAAAGCAGTTCTACGAAGTGACCTGGCACAAGCGAGCAGACGGAAGTGTCGAATTCGATCTGCCAAAGGATGTCGGCCAGAAATGGGTGAGAACCTATTTCGGCAAGAACCCAATCCTCCCGTTTATCTTCCGTTTCTTGAACCTGATGACACAGAAGAAAAACAGGGATCATTGGCTGAAACATGCCGGACATCTGAAGCCAGTGGCAATCGAAGCCGGCACCTTCTTCTCCGCAGCCCGCCCGAAACTGATCGTAGACATGGTCAGGGTGCTGAATGACAGAGGATCAAAAGCGGCCATCGTACCATTGCTGCATGATTTCATGCCGCTGCATGACGGCGCAACGAAACGCTTTCGCAAGCTCGATCGCAACTTCCTGGCCGACAACCGCTTCCTGATCGAGCAGGCCAACCAGATCCTGACGAATTCGAACTTCACGGCAAAAGAGCTCCAAAGCTTTGTGGACAAGGGCATGCTTCCCAGACCACGTGGCCCCGTGAACGTGGTACAACTCGTCCACCACTGTCCTGACGGCATCGAACCCTCAGAGATCTCCATACCGACAGAACCCTATATTCTGACCGTTGCCCTAAATCTCGGCCGCAAAAACATTGAGGTGGTCCTAGAGGCTCTGCGACGACTGAAAGCCGATGGAAAACCTGTCCCGAAACTCGTTATCGCCGGCTCGCACCGAAAACGCCTGCGTCGCTACGCATCGAGGCCTGCATTCAGCGCCATTCAGGACAGGCTGCTCTTCATCGACAATCCCAACCAGACCGACCTCGTCAAACTCTATAAAGGGGCGCTTGCCCTTGTGATGCCAAGCAAGCTCGAAGGCTGGGGCCTGCCCGCTGGCGAAGCGCTCTGGTGCGGCACGCCTGCTGTCTGCTCGACGGCAGACGCCTTGCGAGAAGTCTGCGGTGAGCATGGCATTTATTTCGATCCTGATGATGACAGTCACCTGGCAAAAATCCTTGTACAGCTCATGACAAATGAAGAACTCAGGATCGATTTGCGGCGAAGGATCGGCGACGCCAAACCACGCCTCAGGACATGGCAGACGGTGGCTAAGGATACATTGCAAAGGATAGCGTGAACAGTCTGGATTGAAGGCAGATGGCAATCACTCCTGCCGGAAAGGCTAGGGCCCGCCCAATCATGTACCGATCCGTTTGCATTGCAGAACACGACTGGCAACAGATCGGCTATTGGATTATTGAGCCAAGTCCCCTCGAAAAATTTACGGATCCTAAATGAGCATGAAGCGACTTTTCGACGTCTTAGTCGCAGCGACAGCTCTGATTGCATTTTCGGTGCCGATGGCTTTGGTGGCGCTTGCCGTCAGGATCACCTCTTCAGGCCCAGCTCTCTACTGGTCGAAACGAGTGGGACGAGGAAACCAGCTGTTTTTGATGCCGAAATTCCGCACGATGCGAACGAACACGCCGGTTGTTGCCACTCATCTTCTAGGTGATGCCTCTAGACACCTCACCCCGATTGGCAGTTTCTTGCGCAAATCGAGCCTGGACGAGCTCCCACAGCTCTGGTCTGTCCTTGTCGGACATATGAGCTTGGTCGGCCCACGACCAGCCCTGTTCAACCAGGAAGATCTGATCGCGGCGCGAACCAGGCAAGGTGTGCACAAACTTAGGCCTGGCATTACGGGCTGGGCCCAGGTGAACGGTCGCGACGAACTCGAGATACCCATCAAAGTCGCCTATGATGCAGAGTATCAAAGGCGCCGAAACTTCCTGTTCGACTTGCGGATTTTGATGCTAACGGTCATCAAGGTCGTCAGAGCCAAAGGAGTGTCCCACTGATGCGCCATCAAGCCGCAGAGCACGGGGTGTCATGAGCAAGAGCAAGCTGGTCGATCAAGTGGTCGTCAGAACACTTCGCGAAGCGATCATCCGCACCCCCCGCCGTTGGAAGCGGGTGTTGATGATCGCCATGGACTGCGTTTGTCTGTTGGTCGCTCTTTGGGCGGCCTATGCGCTTCGTTTGTCTGATTGGTTGCCCACCATCACACCCGAACGCCTGACGCTTGCCGCAGTCGCGCCCATCGTCGCCATTCCAGTCTTTGTTCGTCTCGGTCTGTACCGGTCTGTCATTCGCTATCTCCCCGAGGCCGCCATCTGGACCATCATCCAGGCAATGGTCATCGCGACGGTGAGCTGGATCATCATCATCTTTCTGATGGAAATGGCAGGCCAGGGCATTGTCCCGCGGTCCGTGCCCTTCCTGTATTTCCTGATTGGCACTCTGCTTGTCGGCTCCTCACGTTTTGTCGCGAAATGGATCCTCAACATGGGAACCGGCATGCGACGCAATGAGGAGCCGATCTTCATCTATGGGGCGGGGCCTACAGCGGCACAGCTGGCCCGCGCGTTGCGGGGCCATGGAAATCGCTATGTCATGGGTCTCATCGATGACGATCCCGCGAACCACGGTCGCGATGTTGCAGGTTACAGGGTCTTCCCACCTCAGCAGCTTCCAAGCCTGGTTGAACGCTATGGTATCCGGGAAATCGTCCTCAGCATGTCGTCGATCCCGGCCGAAAGCCGGCAGGCTGTCATCGGTAGGGTTGCAGGACTCGGGGTTAAGGTGCGGAGTGTCCCGGATATCTCCGACATTGTCGACGGCCGATACATCGTCAATCAGATCCGAGAGATCGAGATTGACGAACTGCTCGGTCGATCATTCGTCCCGCCGGACAAGGCCCTTCTGGCCCAGGCACTAACTGGTAAGACGGTGATGGTGACGGGCGCCGGCGGCTCGATCGGTTCGCAACTGTGTCGCCTCATCGCGTCCTGGAAGCCATCAAAGCTGATCCTGCTAGAGTCGAGTGAATTTGCACTCTATCGCATCGAGCAAGAGCTTATGGCTGCAACCAAGACGCCGATAATACCCGTATTGGGCTCGGTGACCGATGCACAACTTGTGCATAGAACGCTGCGTGAGCACTGGGTCGAAGTTGTTTACCATGCAGCGGCCCACAAACACGTGCCGCTGGTCGAGGCGAACGTTCTTGAAGGTATCCGCAACAACGTATTCGGCACCTTGACCATCGCGAAAGCAGCAGCTGAACACAACGTATCGAGCTTCGTTCTGATCTCATCAGACAAGGCTGTGCGCCCGACCAATGTTATGGGCGCCACAAAACGTTGGGCCGAGCTTATCGTCCGTCAGATCGCGATCGACGCAAAAGAAAGGGGACAAGAACAAACCTTCTGCGCCGTGCGCTTCGGCAACGTGATCGGGTCCAACGGATCAGTTGTGCCGCTGTTCAAAGAACAAATCGCAAAAGGCGGCCCGGTCACCGTCACCGATCCGGAAATGACGCGCTACTTCATGTCCATTCCTGAAGCGGCAGAACTGATCGTCCAGGCCGGCGCTTTGTCGGAAGGTGGTGACGTCTTCCTGCTCGACATGGGCGAACCCGTACGGATCCGCGAACTGGCGGAAAACATGATTCGACTCGCCGGTTTCTCAGTCAAAGACGACAAAGCGGCCGACGGGGGTATAGCCATCGAGTATGTTGGCATAAGGCCTGGAGAGAAACTGTTCGAAGAACTGTTCTACGACAGCCAAAACGCACAACCCACGCGCCACCCCAAGATTCAAAGGGCAAACTCATCGGCTGTTGTCGGGTATGAGATCTTGTCAGCGTTAGACACACTACAGCTCGCACTTGAGTCTGATGAGGACGAATTAGCCAGAAAGACCCTCTTTGACTTAGTGTTCAATAGAGCTGGCACTTCCGACGCTCATGTGGGCTCGAACCTCGCAGATGTTGAGAATTCAACATGGGACTAACACTAATTACAGGGGCATCGGGTTTTGTTGGTTCGCATTTGGTAGCGGACATGAGAAGCCGTAACATGCCGATCAGACCCGTCAGTCGGAGCGAACACCAGGGTTCTATCAAGATCGGATCTTATGCGCCTGCCACCGACTGGCGGCCATACCTGGATGACGTGGAGACCGTCGTTCACCTTGCAGCAAGGGTACATGTCATGCGAGAGACTGATGCCGATCCGTTAGCGGCCTTTCGGTTGGCAAACGTTGCTACGACCATAAACTTGGCTAGACAGTCCGCGAAAGCAGGCGTGAAGCGCTTCATCTTCATGAGCACCATCAAGGTTAATGGGGAAAAAACCGAACCAGGCAGACCTTTCAAGAATTCTGACCGACCGAACCCGCAAGATCCCTATGCTATCTCCAAAGCAGAAGCCGAGGCAGAGCTTTGGAAGGTGGCAAGTGAGACTGGAATAGAGATTACTGTCGTCCGCCCGCCGCTCGTCTACGGCCCCGGTGTAGGGGGCAACTTCAGAACCCTCACCAAATGGGTAAATTACGGAATTCCGTCCGTTTTTGCGAATATAAACAATAAGCGATCACTCATTTATGTTGGAAATCTAACGGACTTCCTGATGCACGTCCTCGGACACCCGAAAGCAAAAAATAAACACTTCCTGGTGAGCGACGGACAGCCTGTCTCCACGCACCGCTTAATGGATGAGATTGCTAGAGCCGAGGGCAAGAAGCTGAGGAGCTGGCCCTTAGCGGAAATTATTCTATACAGAGCAGGGTGGATGTTTGGACTAGAAGCCAGCGTTAAGCGCCTTATGACATCACTTGAGATCGATGACAGTAGCACGCGGAGTTCGCTCGGCTGGCACCAACCGCACGAAGTTCGAGAGGCCTTAAGGATGACAAGTGCCTTTGGGCGCTTATCCTAGTTGCTTTCTAGGCTACTGTATGCGGCTCGGAGCGTTAGCATGTGTCTTCCCGCACGCTATCGGATCGCCTCTTCGCTTTGCCCTGTCCAATCAACTTATCAACCTGGCAGAACTTGGCGAGGATCTCTTCTGCTGTATCTTCTCCCATCCCAATTCAAGAACCCTCCCAGGCTCATAAGCAAAATCTCAAAAGGGATCAATTTTCGTGAGGCACACCGCCCAGGGGCAGATCTTAAGGGGCTTGACCATTTTCGGGAGCATCAGGCATGTCACGTAAGGACGGGTGTATGATACAGCAAGACGATCTTTAGGATAAGCAAATGAGCATTTGAATACTACTGAATGTCGCCTTACGAAGAAGATTAAGCAATGAAGGAGCATATTCCATGTCCGACCTCCCCCTAAAGGGCGTTGTGCTGTCCGGAGGCAAGGGTACAAGGCTTTATCCATCTACCCTGGTCGCCTGCAAGCAGTTGCTACCTGTGTTTGACAAACCTATGATCCATTATCCTCTGTCACTGCTCCTGCTGCAGAAAATCACCGAAATTCTGTTCATCACCAATCCGGAAGACCTTGGCGCCATGCAACGCCTTCTCGGCACAGGCGAGCAGTTCGGTGCCAAATTTTCCTACATGACGCAGGCGGACCCTCGGGGAATTGCGGAAGGCCTGATCCTATCGGAGGAATTCCTAGCCGGCAGCCCGGTGTGCTTCCTTCTTGGTGACAATATTCTCTTCGGGCAGGATGTGCGTCAAGCCATGGCAGAGGCGAAGAGAACCGTAATTGAAGAAAATGCTGCAGCCATTTTCGGGTATCGCGTATCTGATCCGCAAAACTTTGGCGTAATCACGTTCGGCCCCCAAGGCAGCGTGATCGAAGTGGTGGAAAAGCCGGCAGCACCGAAGTCAACCTGGGCGTCCATCGGCGTCTATTTTTTCCCCGGCGATGTTCCGAGCTACGCGCGACAGGTCATGCCATCACCGCGCAACGAACTGGAGATCACGGATGTTCATCGCCAGTATATAGAGGGTAAGAGGCTAAAAGCGATCAAGCTCGGTCGTGGAACGGCCTGGCTTGATACGGGAACACCAGAAGCGATCATGGAGGCCGGGAACTTTCTGCATGCCATCGAAAAGCGTCAAGGCCTGAAAGTTTATTGCCCGGAGGAGGTCGCCTATCGGTCGGGCCTGATTTCGTCGGAGCATCTGCTGGCCCACCTGTCCAACATTTCCAGTTCTAGCTACCGGGGCTATCTGCGCCGAGTGCTGGAAGAGGAAAAGACTGATCTTTTCGGCGCTACCGGGATATGAGGCGCGGACAGGCATTCCTTTTGAAAAGGGCCGCCTGGCGCGCATGCCGCCAATGCATTAGCTTTAACGGGATACCGGGGCGGTGCTGAGCCACCCTGCTGCTTGAAGACCATGTGCGGCGAAAATCCGGTTCGCTGTTTTAGAGTTTCCGCCCGCTGAACGGTGGGCAAGAGGTATGTGATGAAGAGTGAATTGCATTTGTCC
Organism: Rhizobium sp. AQ_MP; assembly: GCF_014237835.1. Classification (GTDB taxonomy): domain Bacteria; phylum Pseudomonadota; class Alphaproteobacteria; order Rhizobiales; family Rhizobiaceae; genus Allorhizobium. The sequence goes on along the minus strand of NZ_JACJVI010000013.1, from coordinate 24,930 downwards.
AGTGCCGGCGAGCCGCACATTGTCGAGGTCAAAATTATCAAGGATGCACGAGGAACCCTCGGCATCATCGAGGGCCTCAAAGAGGTCGGGTTCGATTTCAGGCGGATCTATTTTATGACCGACCTTGCGTGCGCGAGCAACCGAGGCGGCCACGCTCACAAGCGCTTGAAGCAGTGCTTCGTGGTAATGCGCGGTGCCGTCACGATCAAGCTAGAAGGTCTTGGGAGGGTTCATGAATTCCGCCTGGAAAACTGTGACAAGGCCCTTGTGGTGCCGGCGGGCTACTGGCGCGATCTGTACGATTTCAGCGAGGACTGCCTAATCGCCGTGCTCGCCTCAGACTACTACGAAGAGGACGACTATATACGCGACTATGCGGAATTCCTCGCCTACAGCATGCCTTCCGCGGTCAACCGTGTTCCTTACATCGACCTGGGGCGGCATGTGTCGGATATGCGCGCCGATCTCCAGGCTGCGGTTGACCGGACCTTCGATTCCGGCACTTTCATTGGCGGCTCGTTGGTTGAGGAATTCGAGACATCTTTTGCTCGCTATTCCGAAGCGGAAAAGGCGGTGGGCGTGGCCAACGGCTACGATGCGCTGGAGCTCACGCTCAGGGCCTGGAATATTTGTGCGGGGGACGAGGTGATTGTGCCCGCTCATACATTCGTGGCCACCGCCTTGGCTGTAGCCCGAACCGGGGCCAGCCCGGTCCTGGTAGATGTGGAGCAGGATACCGCTGTCATAGATGTATCAAAGGTAGAGGCTGCGATCACGCCGAAAACCAAAGCGATCATCCCGGTTCATCTGTATGGGCACCCGGTCGACATGGATCCGCTTATGGCAATTGCGGAACGGCACGGCCTGTGGGTTCTCGAAGATGCGGCGCAAGCCCACGGCGCCCGCTATAAGGGTCGTCGTTGCGGCTCCCTAGGCCATGCGGCCGCCTTCAGCTTCTATCCGACGAAGAACTTGGGTGCCTTCGGCGATGGCGGCGGCGTGACGTCAAACGACGCTGCACTGGTCGCCAAGGTCAAACAGCTTGGCAATTACGGCGCCTCGCGCAAATACCATCACAACGACCTAGGCATCAATTCGCGTCTCGATCCCATGCAGGCGGCGCTGTTGTCGGTCACCCTAAAACGGCTTGACGCGTGGAATGGGCGCAGGGACGAGCTGGCCCGTCGCTATCTGGACGGGCTGCATGGTATAGAAGGACTGCGCCTACCTGCTGTGCGTAACTGGGCGGAACCGGTCTGGCACGTCTTTGCCATACAGGTGTTGGACGGCCGGCGGGTTGATTTGGAAGCCTGGCTTCAAGCCGCCAGCATTGGTACCAATATTCACTATCCCCTGCCGATCCATCACCAGAAGTGCTTCGCATATCTCGGCTACGATCCGAAGGGCTTTCCCATCGCAGAAAATCTTGCCCAAACCGTTCTGAGCCTGCCGCTGGATGCCCTGCATTCTGATGCAGAAATCGATTATGTTATCGAGAAGACATGCGATTTTTTCAGAAGGTGACGGCGAAGCCAAGGGCACATAACTATGAAAAAAGAAGATCTTGCGACTTCGAAGAATATCAACCTGGCTGCAGTGGAACTGGATTATGAGGGCTTCCGCAAACTTGCCTCTAATCCGCATCTAACGGTCCATGAAAGGATCGGTTTCCCCGCCGCCTATCGGGAGAAGTTCGAACAGGCGATCTTCGAAGATATCTGCCGGAAGCTCCCCTGCCTGCGTGAAACCAACAAGGTGATAGTGGACATCGGGCCCGGCTGCGCAAATTTGCCCCGCATGCTAATCGATCTGTGTGCCCGCAACGGGCATGTGCTCATTCTGGTCGATTCCCAGGAGATGCTGGACCAGCTGCCGGATGCACCGCATGTGCGCAAGGTGAACGGGTTTTTCCCCGGCAATGTCGAGGCCGTTCGCACTGCGGCCGGCGGGCCCGTCCACGCGGTGCTGAGCTACAGTGTGCTGCAGTATCTCTTTGTGGAAGCCAATCCGTTTCGCGTGATGGATATAGTTATCGACATGCTGGTCGAGGGCGGCGAAGTTATGTTTGGGGACATTCCCAATGCATCTAAGCGCAAGCGCTTCTTTCTCAGTGAAGGAGGCATTCAGTTTCACCGGAACTTCACCGGTAGTGACGACCTGCCGACCCTTCCCTCCATCGGCAGCGGACAGAATATGATCGATGACAGTGTTCTTCTAGGGCTAATGACAAGAGCCCATTCACACGGCTGCGATGCCTATCTGGTGCCCCAGCCTTCAACTCTTCCAATGGCCAACCGGCGTGATGATCTACTTGTGAGGAAGCCATGATTGACGTTGCTGAGGGAAAAAAACCATTGATGATCGTCGGCAATGGCGAAATCGCTTCGATGGCCCATGAGTATTTCACTCATGATTCCGGTTACCAGCCGGTGGGTTTTGCAATCGGGCGGGACTACATCATTGGTGACCGGTTCGAGGGCCTGCCTCTGGTCGACATCGAAACGGTGGAGCAGCATTTTCCGAAGGATCAGGTGGCCGCTTTCGTCGCCATCGGCGATGCCCAGCTCAACCGGGTGCGCGCGCGCCATTACCGGGACATGAAGGCGCGTGGTTATCAGATGGCGAGCTACGTCAGTTCGCGGGCCTTTGTCTGGCACAATGTGAAAATCGGCGATAACTGCTTCATTCTGGAAGACAATACGCTGCAGGCCTTCGTCACCGTCGGCAATAATGTCATTCTCTGGAGCGGCAATCACATCGGCCATCGGTCCACCATCGAGGATCATGTCTTCGTGACCTCGCATGTGGTGATATCCGGTTTCTGCCGGGTCGGTATCCACTCCTATATCGGTGTAAATGCCGCCGTCGGCAACAATGTGGATATTGCCGAGGACAATTACATCGCCATGTCGACTTCCATCGCATCCTCCACCGTCGCCAACACGATCTATCAGGGCAACCCTGCAGAGCCGCGGAAGATTGCTGCCACGCGATTCTGCCGGGTGCGCGACGAATGATCGAGATCCTGGACTATCGGCCTGATCAGAAGGAGGTCTGGAACCGGGTCAATGCGGACGCGAAAAACGGGCATCTGCTCTTCGATCGCGGCTTCATGGATTACCATGCCGACCGATTTTCCGATTGTTCCTTCATGTTCCTGGAGGACGGAAAGCCCCTTGCCCTTCTGCCGGGCAATGTTTCGGGCAACACGTTCTTTTCCCATCAGGGGCTCACCTTCGGCGGCTTTATATGTGACCAGCGAGTAACCTCGATGCGGATGCTCGCCATGTGGGATCTTTTGATGGAGGAATTGCGTCAACAATCCGTGGAACGCATTGTCTACAAGAGCCTTCCTTTCATCTATCATCGTTCGCCCTGCCAAGAGGATCTTTATGCGCTCTTCCGGCACGGTGCCCGTCTCATACGGCGCGATGTGACTACCACCATTGATTACAGGTGTGCAGGCACCCGTTCGAAGCGGCGGGACCGGGGTGTGAAGAAAGCCGTGAAGGCGGGGGTCGCTTTTGCCCAAAGCACCGCCTGGGCCGATTTTTGGTCCGTTCTTGTCGGGACGCTACAGGCGCGTCACGGTGTGAAGCCGACCCATAGCCTCGAAGAAATTAGACTGCTCGCGAAATGCTTTCCGGAGCAGATCAGGCTTTATATTGCCACGAGAGATGGGAAGGTCTTAGCCGGTGTGGTGACATTCGAAACCGGAGCGGTCGCACATGCCCAGTATATTGCCGCAAGCCCCGAAGGCCGTGACGTGGCCGCACTCGATGGCCTCTTCGACTTCCTGATCGAACGCTACAGCCATACCCATGGCTATTTCGATTTCGGCATTTCCAATGAAAATGGCGGCTGGGTCCTGAACGAGGGACTAGTGACCCAGAAGGAAGAATACGGTGGCAGCACAGTTGTGCACGATGTGTATGAGGTAGTGGTCACAGACGTATCGTCAAACGGTAATCCCCCGCCAATTAGCGGGCTTCAAAAGTAGAATTTTCTGAGGCTGTATGATCGAGGAGATTTTTATTAAGACGAGCAGATTTATCGAACCGCAGATCATGGCCATCCTGCGCCAGGCAGAAGGTGGTGTTCCAGTTCCGAGCTATGCCGGGAACAAGGGATGAGTAGGGCCTCATTTTACAAATGGCAGGACAAATATGGGGGCATGGACGCCTCGATGATCAGTCAGATGAGGCTCTGGAAGACGAGAACCGTCGTCTAAAAATATGTATGCCGAGATGAGCCTGCAGACCGAACTGCTCAAAGAGGCTCTGGGAAAAAAGTGACGCGGCCATCACCACGCCGGGAGATGGCCGTGAAAGCGCTGGCGTTGCGCGGGGTGAGCATTGCGCTCGCCTGCCGCATTTTCGAGTTCAGCGAGACCTGCTATCGTTACAGCGTCAAGCTGAATGAGGAGAACGAACAGATCGCCGATCTCCTCATTGGGCTGACGCGAGCAAAGAAGAACGGGGGTTAGGCTTCTGCTTCCTTTACCTGCGCAATACCCAGGGGCATCTGTGGATTCACAAACATGTCTACCGGATATACCGCGATCTGGAATTGAAGCTGCGGATTAAGCCAAGAAAGCGCTTGAAGCGAGACAACCCAATACGCTGGCCGTCCCGGATCAAACTAACATGGTCTGGTCGATGGACTTCATGGCAGACCGCCTGGAGGACAGCAGGCAGTTTCGGCTGCTGAATGTGCTGGATGACTTAACCGCGAGGGGCTCGGCATCGAGGTGGACTTTTCCCTACCGGCTGAACACGTGATCCGTAGCTTGAGCCAGATCATCGAATGGCGAGGAAAGCCATACGCCATTCGGGTGGGCAATGGCCCGGAATATGGCAGCGGCGAGCTCATGGAATGGGCAGAGAAACAAGGGATTGCCTTGAACCACATCCAGCCCGGAAAGCCGCAACAGAATGCCTATGTCGAGCGCTTTAACCGCACCGTCCGGCATGAATGGCTCGACCAGAACATCATCGAAAGCAACGAGGAGGCACAGGAATTCGCCACGCAGTGGCTTTGGACCTATAACAACGAACGGCCCAATATGGGCATGGGCGGCATAACGCCCGCACAGAAACGGAAAATGGCCGCGTGATTTCTAGTGCGGAGCCCCGTAAAAAACGGGAGGATTACCCAACCATCGCCGATACCACGAGAGCCTCGACAACTGCACTCCGGCCGACGTCTCTTCTGACGCGGCCAAGCCTTTTCAGTCGATCTGCGCGTACGGGTATTTGATAAAGTTTGTGCGGGCGCCACTAAGCGGGAAGCTGCGGACCAGTCCGGTGGGAGTGCAGCAAGTTGAAGCGACGAGAAGACCCATAGCGCAGTCTTTACTTATTTTTATCCGGACCTTATCACTCGCGAAGAACAGAGTGCGTGATAAGGACAGATGGGGGATGTCACCCTGCGTTATCGAAAACAAAAACCTGGCCAGCATAAAACGGCAAGGCGACTACCGTAGCTTGACTACGCCAGCCACTGTTGCCTGCAAGCCGTTAAAGATATTTGGCGCCCATTCGCTTGAGATGAACCTTGAGCGCAAGCTTCCCGCCAGGTCGATCGCCACGGTCAGGAACTGCCTAGTTAGCGGGCAAAGCGCAGCGCTATTCACTCGCGGTTGGTTACATAGAGCGACGCACTGGGCTGTACTGCCGGAAGTATCGCTTGGAAACGCTGCGGGGAACTATGCTGAGTTTTTTGGGAGGCATCGTTCAGGGTGGACGTTCAATGTGAACCCCACTCTAAATCCACAGCGGCAGGTTAAACGAGGGGTTTTAATCGGATCTAGGTATTCGTTTAACCATTTTCATTTCGTGTGCGACACCCTTATCCGGGCATTGATCGCAGACGAAGCGGCCCCGGATACCCGCACATGGCCACTGGTCATCACCGAAGGCTCATATCAGCAATCTCAATTTATTCGGACGCTGTTTCCGGAGCGAGAGATTATCGTTCTGACGTCAAACGAGCTTATCCTGTTCAACGAATTGCTCGTGCCGGTCGCGTCTTCATTCTCGCCGGACGATCCGAATTCGGCTAGGCTAGCCGTGTATGATGTACCCTACATTAAAGATCTTCAAATTCGTCTCATGGGCAGCAACCCGGGGCAGGTGCCTGACCCGACGAATATACTGTTTGTGAAGCGCAAGTTCTACCAAGCGCCAAACGGCGAAATCGCCCGAACTATATTAAACCAGGATGAGGTGATCTCCTTCCTTGATGGTTTCGGCGCCATTGCAATAAGCCCGGAAGAGATGTCCTTCTCAGATCAGAGAGAATTATTCCACAGCGCAAATACTGTGGTCGCAATGGCTGGCGCCGCCCTCGCCAATGCCGTATTTTGCAGGCCCGGCACAAATATCATCATAATCTGCCAAGATCGAAACGTTTTTCCAGAGTATTTCTGCCTAATGCTAGAGGAGCTAGGGCTACGGGTTAGCGTGGTTGCAAGTAAAGGCGTACAGGGCAGCAGTCATCATCCATCTCACCTCAGTGTAATCGTGGACATTGCGGACCTCCGCGACGCACTAAACTGGTGCAACATAGGTTAATTTACACGTATTATGTTTGGCCTTTAGCGTGTACACCGAGTATTGCCCGCCATCTTCGACGTCACATCGGGACAATGGGCGTACCCTATAGATAGCGGCCCCCGAAGCGGGTACGGCAGCTGCTGGTTTTAGCGGAAGATAGTCGACTGCTCCACCGACAATTCAGCCAGGTTCAACTATGATTTTGTGAGAAGAGTTCTGATCAAGTATCTATTATTTTTTTCTCGAAGGAACTGCCGCAGCTAAGCTGACCTCGAGGCGGAATCTGTCGTAACCTGTTTCCAAACTGCGCATGGCGACGGTGGTTTTAGGCGATCGAGCGGAGCCGTCTTCATCTTGACGTTGCCGAAAACAGTTGCACATACGGTGAAGCTGAGGTTGGTGGTGATGACGCTCGCGCATTCGTGCAGATTGCGCACGAAGGGGTTCAGCTAGCGTTTAAAACTGAACAAGCATCAGTTTTGACAGACACCGTAACGCGGGGAGCCTCCTAAGCGAATTGAAGCGAGGCTGTCACGATGGTAACCGTTTCCTAAGGTGGCAGATCCGCCCGTTTATTGCTTGATACAGGAGACAACCATGAGATGGGCGCGGCTAGGCCAGGTTTTCAATGCGGAACAGCGGTCAAGCTGGATGGACTCTTACGCTTACGTGCCTACGGCCTATCAAATAGATGAAGAGCGCATCCGGGTGTTTCTGGCCTTCCGCGACAAAGAGCAGGTCGGACGAATTGGTTGGGTTGACGTTTTAGCAAACGATCCAACCCAGGTCATCGAATTTTCCCGCGAGCCTTCCCTGGATATCGGCCGGGTGGGAGCATTTGACGACAATGGCGTAACACCGCTTGCCGTCGTCGCCGAAGGCACAGGACTGCGCCTATACTATGCGGGCTGGCAACTGACACCGCGCGCACGCTACCTACTGTTCACAGGTCTCGCGATCAGCACCGACCAAGGCCAACGCTTCACCCGCTTGCAGGAGACGCCTATTCTGGACCGAAGTCCGGACGAACTGATTCTTCGGAGCGGCGCGCATGTGCTTAAGGATGAAGAAATGGGCATCTGGAAAATGTGGTATGCGGTTGCATCCGGCTTCGTCGATGTCGGCGGCAAGCAGGTGCCAACCTATCACATGGCGTATCTAGAATCTGTAGACGGAATAAGCTGGCCGCAAAAGGGAAAGACCGTACTGACGCCGCTCGCTCCTGACGAATACGGTTTTGGCCGTTCCTTCATCCGGAAAAAAAATGGGCGATATGAGTTGTGGCTTTCCGCCCGCTCTCACTCGAAAAACTACGTCATCGACTATGCCACATCCGCTGATGGTGTTCACTGGCAGAGACATGCTGGTTACGGTGGGCTTGATCATGCGGCAGAAGGGTGGGATTCCCAAATGACCTGCTTTCCCTCGATCATCGAAAACAAGCACGGTACATTTATGTTCTACAATGGTAACGGTTTTGGCGAGACAGGCTTCGGGGTGGCGAAGCTCGTCGAATAAGACTGTGCGAACTGCCATCCAGTAGAACGGAAACGACGAATGACCCAGCCCGTTACCAGAACTGCCGGCCACCCTCTCGTGTCCGTCTGCATTCCTTCATACAATCACGAGAAGTACATAGGCGCCTGTATCGAGAGTATTCTTCGGCAGACCGTCTCCGATTTCGAGATAGTTATCACCGATGATTGCTCGAATGATGGATCGGTCGCGCTGATCCGCTCTATTGACGACCCCCGGATTCGATTGTTCGAATCCGCGGTCAATCAAGGGCCGGCCGTCGCGGCTAACAACAATATCCTCAACGCCCGTGGCGAATATCTGTGTCTTCTTGCGTCTGACGATCTCTTTCATCCGAAGAAGATCGAAAAGCAGCTTGCCTACCTCACCGCCAATCCCGAGGTTGCCGCAGCATTCAGCTATATGCGCTATGTGGACGAAGCGGGCCAAGAGTTGCCGGATCATCCTGGATACAGCTGGATCGAGGTGGACAATCAGCCGAGAGAGGTATGGCTTAGGCGCTTTTTCGAGAAGGGTAACCTGCTTTCGGCACCGACGGTTATGATCCGCAGGAGCGTGCTGGACAAGGTTGGCTTCTTCGATCCCCGTTTCCTGCAAACCCAGGATTTCGACCTATGGATCCGGGTCTGCCTGCAGTCTGAAATTCATGTGCTTCCTGAAAGGCTCGTCGACTACCGAGTGCGCGATTACGAACTGAACACCAGCGCGGCCACGCCAATGCAGCAGTCACAGGTTTACTGGGAACTGGCGAAGAACTTCGAAGCTTATGCGAGCATCGAAGACCCGGCTTTCTTCCATCGGATTTTTCCGGAGGCCGAGGCGCCCTGTTATACCCGCTGGCCGTTGAAGGCAGTGCTGGCCGATATCGCCAGCCAGCAGACCGCGCCCTACCTCAAGGCTTTCGGGCTGGAGCTGATGTACCAGGTCTTGAGCGACGAAGCACAGGCGCAAAAGCTGGCAGAGGAGGGCTTTGCATATCCCCAGTTCTTCAAGATGATGGGCGCGGCTGATGTTTTCGGCCTCATCGCGCGGGTGGAAGCGGAACGGCGTCTTGCAGCGGCCGAACAGCGCATTGGTGAGCTGGAGAAGAAGCGCCTCGATGCGGAACGGCATCTTGCAGCAGCTGATCAGCGCGTCGGCGAGCTGGCTGGTGAAGTGGCCTTTTGGATGGAGCGTTGCAACAGAACGCTGGATATCCGTGCTCGCTCTTGGATCCGCAGGATACTCGGCAGGGCCTAGACATCGATAATCATTCAGCCCGGATGCGGAGCGCCGACGGTAGAGGCTGCTATTGGTCACGCTTGTCAAACGAAAGTCTGCACTCTAGAAGCGCAGCGATACGTAATTCAACAAGCACTGCGACGGTGACACACTAATGAAACTATGGAAAGCCTATGCTGCCGGCACAGAGGAGCTCGTTGCCGGACTCCGAAACTGGCGTATTTGGCACCTGCTTGGCACGGCGGATCTGCGGCGTCGCCATTCTCGCTCCAAGTTTGGGCAATTGTGGATTGCACTATCGACCGGGGTGACCGTTCTTTCCCTGAGCCTTGTCTGGTCTCTGCTCTGGGGCATTCCGGTAGCCACCATCATGCCCTACATCACGGTAGCCATGATCCTCTGGGGGTTCATCTCCGGCGTCCTGGCGGAATCCACCAGCGCCTTTACCGCAACAGGCAATTTGTTCCTCAATCAGAAGACCAGTATGTCGGTGGCGATCTATACAATCTTCTACAAAACCGGCATTACCACACTTTACAATATGAGCGTTGTAATTCTGATCTTCGCTTGGTTCTGGACTTGGCCGTCTTGGCAGGTTCTGTTGTTCATTCCCGGGCTACTTGTAAATATGCTCTTTCTGGTGCCCATATGCTACATGCTGGCAGTTATCGCGACGCGATTCCGAGATGCCGTTCCCCTTACACAAAGTGTCATCCAGATCGGCTATCTGGTAACGCCGGTTCTCTGGCGTCCCGATTTCATGCCAATCGAATATCGGTGGATCAATCTCGTAAATCCCTTTTCTGTGTACCTGTCCCTGCTGAGGGATCCCTTGCTTGGCATGCCGACTACAACGGAAACCTGGTGGGTCGCTTTGAGCTATGCAGCGCTTAGCTGGATTGTCGGTCTGGCCTTCATCGGCCATTTCCACAAACGCGTCATTTACTGGATCTGACCATGGCCCATATCCGCCTCAAGAATGCTTCCATATCCTATCCGGTTTTCAACTCGCATTCGCGTTCTCTTCGCACAGCGGTTTTCTCCAAGCTGGGCGGAAATCTGGTGGCGCACAGCAAATCCATAGTAGTAGATGCGATTAAGGACCTGACCCTTCACTTAGAAAATGGGGACCGGTTGGCGCTACTCGGTCATAATGGAGCGGGAAAAACAACGTTGTTGAGGGCACTCGCTGGCGTTTATCCGCCTCAAACGGGCACGGTCGACATCGCGGGACGGATCAGTTCCTTCACCGACATCACCCTCGGCATGGATGCGGAAGCCACCGGCTGGGATAACATCATCTTCCGCTGCGCCTTCATGGGCATGAGCTTTAAGGAAGCGCACGCGCTAGCCCCTTCGATCGCGGAATTCTCCGAACTGGGAGAGTTTCTCGACATGCCGGTGCGGACCTACTCATCGGGCATGTTCATCCGACTTGCTTTTGCAATTTCCACCTCCATAGAGCCCGATATCGTGATCATGGATGAAATGATCAGTGCGGGCGATGCTCAATTTATTGCGAAGGCGAGTACCCGCATTGAGCAGATCCTCGGCAATGCCAGCATCTTCGTCATCGCGTCCCATGACATGTCCATCATCCGGAAGTTCTGCAAGACAGCTCTGTGGTTGGAAAAGGGTGTCGCAAGGGCGATTGGGCCCACCGATGATATCATCGAGGCCTATCTGGCCTCCCGGAGCGAGACCGCCGCCACTTGACCATGGCGCTCACGCTGCAGCGGAAGCCCTATCTGCTGCGCGCCGGTCATCAAGTTGAAAGGGGGATATCAGTGTTCCGTGCCCGAATTAAAAGATTTAGAAACCTGTTCGTCTTGGCCCTCAGGCTTTTGGCCTCTGGCCAGTACCACATGGTGCTGGCTGCCATGAGGCGGCGCTTTCTGCCGGCATGGTTGGCCTCCCGCATCGAATACGTTTCTGCCGAGCCGCCTCGTGAGATCGAATGTCTCGGCCCAGCCGTCGGAAGCGAGGTCGAATATCTCGACCACGCCGCAGAAGGCAGAAATGGGGCCGCTGAGCCGACCGGCAAGAACAATACCAGCTTGTTGCGCGGCGCTCCCCTCGTCTCTGTTGTCATACCTTGCTTCAATTACGGGCGCTTCATCCAGGCGGCCGTCGATTCGGTGAAAGGACAGACGCTGAAAAGTGTGGAGATCATTATCGTGGAGGGCGGATCGACCGACGGCGAGACCCCTGCCATCGTGTCAGCTATCAAGGGACCGAATATTCGAGTGATCATGCAGGAGCAGCAAACCCTCGTGGGCGCCAATCGCAACACCGGTATAGCGCTAGCCCGAGGCCGATATGTCTGCTGTCTTGATGCGGATGATACGATAGAGCCAACCTATCTCGAAAAGGCGCTCTATTTTTTGGAGGCCCATTGCTACGACATAGTTTCCACGGGCATCCGTTTTTCCGGCCAGAAGTCAGGAACCATCGACGTTCTGGAAAATCCGAACTTGCGCGACATGACGGATGGAAACCACGTTACCACGTGCGCCGTGTTCCGCACGACCCTGTGGGAGAAGGTCGGCGGTTTCTTCGATACAGGCAAGGGAGAGGATCATGTAGCCGAGGACTGGGACTTCTGGCTGCGCTGCGTTGCGGCCGGTGCCCGGGTTCGCAACATCACCGGCGAGCATCTGTTCAATTACATGATTCATCCGCATGGCTCTCTGTCATCTACCGATGTGCGAAGCATTGCGGAGCAGCGGCGATCCATTCTTGAGCGGAACCGGGATCTACTTACCCAGGAACGTTTGCAGGATTCCAGCAAACAGGCCCGCCGCCGCATCGTGAAGACGCCCTATGGCGCTCTGCCTATACCCGCCTCTCCCAACGGTAACCTATCTTCGCCTACAACGCGACGCCTTCTGGTGGCGGTACCATTCTTGATCGTCGGGGGAGCCGAACGGCTACTTTCCACCGTGCTAGGATACCTCGCACGCCTAGGCTGGCAGATCACCATAGTGAGCACCCTGCCTCAGAAGGGCCTCGATGACGCCAGCAGCTGGTTCACGGCCTTTACCGATGAGGTCTACATGCTTCCGCGATTCCTTCATGAATGGGAATTCCAGAGCTTTTTGCACTATCTGGTGGCCAATCGCGGCTTCGATGCGGCTCTCGTTGCGGGCAGCCGGGTATTCTATGAACTTATTCCCGACCTGCGGCTCCGCTATCCGCAGCTGGCTATTATAGACCTTCTTTTCAACACGAGCGGGCATACAGCTTCCCATCTCGATTTCAAGCAGGGTTTTGATTTCGTGATCGGTGAGAATCCGGAAGTGATTGCGTGGTTCAAGGGCCAGGGCTGGCCGTCTTCTTGCATCAGGCTGATCGAAAGCGGCGTCGATGTAAACCGTTTCGAGACTACCCGTTCGCCCGAAGTTGAGAAGCGGTTGTCTCTGAGCAAGGACGATATCGTTGTGGGCTTTTCCGGCCGCCTTTCCGATGAGAAGGCGCCTGAAGTCTTCGTACAGCTTGCTGGAGCCCTCCGCGACCAGGAGCATCTGCGCTTCGTCATGACGGGAGCAGGCCCGGAAAAAGACCGTGTGGAAACAATAATCGGCAAATTGCCAGTTGAAACCCGGTTGGATTTCCTCGGCATGGTGGACAATCCCATGCCCTATTTTGCTACCTATGACATATTCGTCCTGCCATCACGGCTGGATGGCCGCCCTATTGCCCTGCTTGAAGCGCTCGCTTCCGGCTGCGCTGTCGTAGCGTCGAATGTCGGGGGCATCCCGGCCGTTTTGGAGCACACGCAGGCGGGCGTTCTTTGCCGTCCTGACAATCTTGACGACTTTGTAAACGCGGTGCGGGCACTTGGGGATGACCGGCAAAGGTTGAAGAGGATGAAGGCTTCTGCGCGAGAGTCTGCCGCGCGCATGCTTTCGGAAGTGGAGATGTGCGAAAATTACCGTGCTGCGATCGAAGCCGCTATTCGGATCCGAACCGCGCCCCCAGAGATCGAAACGTCCTGATTGCCATCCTGCGGGCAAATTTTATCCAGGTCCAAGGCGCTAGCATCACTAATTGGAAGCTGCCGATTAGGCCCTGTTTCCAAAGAAAGTAATGGGCGCGCATCTCGCCTATCTGCATGCGCAGCATACGGGCACTCAGACCGCTGGCGCCAAATGCGGGTTTGTCCGCACGTGCCAGCGCCAGCTTGATGCGCGCGGCCGGCGCGCAGGTGAGGAGATGGGAGGCGACGAAACCGTAATCCTCGCCCGCATACCATTCCGGAAATGACCAGCAGATCACATCGCGCCGAATCATTACTGTCGAGATCGAAGCGGGATTCTTGAGAAGAATATCCCATCGGCTGAAACCGACTGTCGGGACGTCCTCACCGAGCTCTTCCCAGTCCTGGCCGGAAAACAGTTTCAAGTGGGAGCTCATGGCGAGGCCGCCGGTTTCCATTGCTACTGTCTGGCGGCTAAGCTTCTCCGGATGCCACTCGTCATCCGCATCGAGAAAGGCGATATGAGTTCCGGATGCAGCCTGCATGCCCACATTCCGTGCACGGCCGGGTCCGCCATTGCGCTTAAGGACGATGATCGTCAACGGCAGCATGGCAAAATGCGCTGCCAGATCCGTGCAGCTCTCGTCACCAGCCGCATCGTCCACAACGATAACTTCCTTGGGCAGGCTCGTCTGCGCTGCAATGGACCGAAGAGCCCGTCGAAGCGCTTCGCCGTCCCGGAACGTTGGGACTATGACGGAAACCGGCACGGTATTCATGGGCGCGGCTTTTCCTGCTTGGCCCTCTCGTGATGCAGCATATCTCGGATGACTGAACCGTAATCCGTGGGGGAAACGCGGATTCCGGCCAGCAAGAGCTTCTCATTGCTTCCAACCACCCGGTCGAGTCCGCTGGTGCCCCGTCGAAGTGCATCTATCTGATGGGTGACGGGAATTCCCGCTTCCGCGATCAGAAGATCGACAAGATCCTGCAGCTTGCTGCCTATTCCGGTGCAGATATTAAAGACGTGGCCCCGCGCCGCCTGATGTCCCGCAAGCTCCACGATGACGCGCGCAGCCTCCTCAACGGCGATGAAATCCCGCACGCTGTCGAGCGCGCCGGTCCTCAGAATCCCGCCTTCGGGCGGCATCGCAGCGATCTGGTGCACGAAGCTTCCCAAAGCATTGCCCGTCCCGCTTCCTGCGCCTATTGGATTGAAAAGCCGTGCAATGGTGACGTCAACGCCTGTACCTACCGCCGAAAGACCGTGCAACGTTTGCGCGAGTTTCGAAATGCCGTAGGGCGAAACCGGCCGACATGGATCGGTTTCGCGGACAATGCCTTCGGCATCGCCGGGCGGCCCATATTCAGCGGCACTGCCGATAAGAACCACCCTCGTGGCTGCGTGGGCGCTCCGGACAGCCTCCAGAATATGATAAGCCAGAAACACATTCGCCTGGTAAAGAGCGCTAAGATCGGACGACTGGCTGGTACCAGCAATGTGGAAAATGATCTGTGGCTCGGTGTCGTCAATGATACGGCGGATTTGTTGCGTTGTCGGTCTGTCCAACAGGGTCAGAACATTCGGCCGGTCGGACATGTTTTTCCTACTCAGCGAAAGTACCTGCGTCCCGCGAGCGCTCAATTCCCTGCATACATAGCGGCCAAGAAAACCGTTCGCGCCTGAGACGAGTGCGACCGGCATCCCTCAGTCCTTGAGAAAGAGTTCGCGCTGGTCGGTAAACAGCTGCTGGGCCGCCGCATAGTCGTCCGGCCGGCCGATGTCGAGCCACACGCAATCCTGCTGCTGGCACTGCACGATTTTTCCATCGCGATGCAGGGACTGCATCAAGTCGGGCATATCAAGCCGAACGTCCTTGGCCAGATAAGGCGTGACGGCGTGCCGGTTGAGGATGTAAAGACCCATGCTAACAAGATGAGAATAGGACGGCTTTTCGCGGTAACCGGTGAGCCGCATCTCCTCGTCGACCTCGATCAGTCCGAAGTCGATCTTCACGGTGCGCTCGTAAACCGCAATAGAGGCGCTGGCAGAGGCCGAGAGATGCTTGGCTTGCATCGCTTCGATCGAGAAATTGGTCAGAAGATCGCCATTTGTCACAATGAAGTTGTCGCCCACCCGGTCAAGCACGCCCGAAATGGGGCCGGCGGTGCCAAGCGGCATGTCTTCCAGAACATATTCAATCGAGAGCCCGAAGGCTGAGCCATCACCGCAAAAGGCGCGGATTAGGTGATGAAGATGATTCACCGCCAGAATGACCTCGTTAACGCCGGCGGCCTTCAGCTGCCGCAGCAAAAGCTCCAGCACGGGCATGTCTCCAAGGGGAACCAGCGGCTTGGGGAAGGACGCGGTAAAAGGCTGGAGCCGCGTGCCTCTCCCCCCTGCCATGACGACAGCTTTCATGTCGTATTCTCTCTCTTATTATACCGTGTACTCGGCGGGGCGATAAAGATTGATATGCTTCTCGACAAAGGCAATGGTTTGATTCAGACCATCCTCCACCGTGGTCTCGGGGCTCCATGCCATAAGAGCCTTCGCCTTCTGATTGTCAGAGACGAGCTTGAATACTTCGCTGTCGGCCGGGCGAATTCGCTTCGGGTCCTGTACGATGGGCTTGTCGCAGTTCATCAGGTTGAGAATCTTGTTAGCGAAGTCGCCGATCGTGGCGGTGCTGCCAGTGCCGAGATTAATCGTCTGGCCCTCAATGCCCGAAGCGGCGCCGGCTGCCAAGAAGCCGCTCACCGTATCACCGACGAAGGTCATGTCACGCATCGGATCGAGCGCCCCCAGCTCGATTACATCCCGCGTCAGGGCTTGGGAAATGATGGTTGGGATGAAGGCCCGGGCCGATTGGCGCGGACCAAAGGTGTTGAAAGGTCGAAGCGTGACGACGGGCGTGGAGAAGG
The DNA here is from genome assembly GCF_014237835.1 of Rhizobium sp. AQ_MP. Classification (GTDB taxonomy): domain Bacteria; phylum Pseudomonadota; class Alphaproteobacteria; order Rhizobiales; family Rhizobiaceae; genus Allorhizobium. The sequence goes on along the minus strand of NZ_JACJVI010000013.1, from coordinate 8,712 downwards.
AACGGTAGTAGCTTTCCGCAATCTTGTCGGCGCCGATCTTCGATGCCGAATAAGGCGATTGCCCTTGCAGCGGATGGTCCTCGTCAATTGGCTCGCGCAGGGCGGTTCCGTAGACTTCCGATGTGGATGTATGCACCACTCGTACAGTTCCGAGGCGACGGGCAGCCTCGACAACGTTTAAAGTACCCTCGACATTGGTCCGCACATAGCTGCGTGGCGCGACATAGGAATAGGGAATAGCGATCAGGGCCGCAAGGTGGAAGACCACATCCTTACCCTGAACTGCGCCCATCACAAAATCGGTGTCTTCCACATTGCCGGCCACCACACAGAGCGATTGCTTTACCGCTGTTTCCGCATGCTCAAGATTGCCCCAATGGGACGATGATCCATACTTCAGCATGGCCGTGACATTGGCACCCGCTCTGACTAGAGTCTCCGCCAGATGGCTGCCGATGAAGCCACCGGCCCCCGTCACGAGCACATTCTTACCATGATAAAAGCTGGCCAGATCCATCATCCCTGCATTCTCTTTCAGCGTCTCCCAAGAAGAGGTCGCCATTAGCCCATTTCCGGTTGCGGAACAAGATTAAAATAAATTGTCAAGATCCGCGGAATGACGCTATCGGCAGCGAACCTGGCCTCAAATTCTTCGCGAGCCGCGGCGCCCAGACGATGTCGGAGGTCGGGCTCTGCAGCCAGTCGCGCCAGAGCGTCGGCAACAGCAGCCTCGTCCCCGTAGGGCAGAAGAAATCCATTCACGTTATCGCGCACGATCGATCGGCAACCTGCGACGTCATACGCGACGAGTGGCAACCCTGCCGAGGCAGCTTCGATCAGCGAACGCGGCATTCCCTCCCGATCCGAGAGGAGAATGGCAATATCCGCGCGCCGCCAAGCATCGCGGGCATGGGGGGCCCTTCCCCGCCAAGCGATACCAGGCCGCTCGGACAGGCGTTCGAGGTCCGTCTGACTGAGGCTGGTCAGATTGCCAGGATCAGGCGCACCCCAGAGCTCCAAAGCGATATCGTTGCGACCTCGGGCCTCCTCGACCGCGCGCACGGTTGCCTCTATCCCTTTCGCCTTCAGCATCCGGCCGAGATAGACGACCAACACGGGGGACGCGTTCCGCCGAGCTTGCGGTAGAATCTCGTCCGCCTGCATGCCCCATCCACCGATGACCGTACGCGAACGCAAGTTCGGAAATTCGGCGCTGTCGTCGTCATTCTCGAAGGTAAACGCACTGGCTCCCTTCCGATCGAGAGATCCGAGAAATCGTCGGACGATCCATCGCAGCAACCCTGCAGCATATCCGTCCGTGCTCCACAAATATCCGAGGCCTGTCAGCGAATAGACCATGGGGGGGGCGCCCGATAGTCGCGCGGCGAGGCCGCCCAACACCACGGACTTTAAGGCGATGGCATGAACAAGCGCCGGCTTTTCGCGTATGAAGATTGTCCTCAGACGCCCAATCGTGCGAATAAGGGCGAGCGGCCCAAAGACAGAGCGGTCAGCCTGAAGGTCGATGAGGCGAAAGCCTTCCGCTTCTAGCTGTTTGCGATATGTGCTGACGCGGGTGACGATCACGACTTCAAAGCCCTTCGACCGCGCCGCGCGGGCAAGGGGAAGGAAGTGGGTTGCATAAAACCAGTCTTCGGTTGCAACGTACAGAAGGCGCTTCGCACCGCTTCGCGTAATCAGGGGATCCTGTGGAGAACGGTCCATCTGGTAATTGTCAGCGCCTTGTGTCAGTTCGATCATCCTGTCTCGGTAGCCTGCCTCTGAATAATTGCATTTTACAAACGGAGCTTACGATGAAGATTTTGGTTACCGGTGCTGCGGGCTTTATTGGTTCGGCCGTCTGCAGATATCTCATTGCCAATACAGACCATCGCGTCATTGCCCTCGATTGCCTGACTTATGCCGCTGGTTATCTTGATATTGCAAGCCCCAGCTACAATCCGCGCGTGGCTTTCGAAAAGGTGGATATTCGCGATCCGAAGGAATTGAACCGGGTGTTTGACTCCTACACACCGGATGCGGTGATGCACCTGGCGGCCGAATCGCATGTGGACCGGTCGATCGACGGACCGATGGATTTCATCAGCACCAATATGGCGGGAACCGCCAATCTGCTCGAGGCCACCCGAAAACACTGGCTCACCCTTGGCCCAGCGGCAAGGGAGCGGTTCCGCTTCCACCATGTGTCCACCGATGAGGTTTATGGTAGCCTTGGCGCTACCGGATTCTTCACGGAGGAATCGGCTTACGCGCCAAATTCACCCTATTCCGCCAGCAAGGCGGGAGCCGATCATCTGGTTATGGCCTGGCACCACACCTATAAATTGCCCGTGGTTGTGACGAATTGCTCTAACAATTACGGTTGCTATCATTTCCCGGAAAAGCTCATTCCGCTGATGATTATTTCGGCGCTCGAAGGCAAACCCCTGCCTGTTTACGGCAACGGTTCCAATATTCGCGACTGGCTTTTCGTGGAGGACCATGCTCGGGCCCTTTGCCTTGTGCTGGAGAAAGGCCGCAACGGAGAGAAATATAATATTGGAGGCAATGCCGAACGAACCAATCTGCATGTGGTCAAGGCCATTTGCAGCATCCTTGATTCGCTCGTTCCTGATGCGGGAGGTTCATATGAGCGCATGATTCGGTTTGTGACCGATCGGCCTGGTCACGATTTTCGCTATGCAATAGACGCATCCAAGATCCAGCGCGAACTCGGATGGAGCCCAAGCGTAACCTTCGAAGAGGGGCTTGAAAAAACCGTTCGCTGGTATCTAGAAAACCGGGACTGGTGGCTGCCAATTCGCAATAAGAATTATGGCGGCCAAAGACTAGGCCTCACCTCAAATTAGCACATCGGACGGCCTTGATTTCTAGTTGACTCCGTAATCGCCAATGGTGCCGTGTATATTTAAAGACAATGCTGATTTTTTTACGTATAATTAAGCAATAATTGCCGTATAAATTTCCATTTCACACACCTAATCCGGAAACGGACTGCTGATGCAATAAAGGAAGCCAAAACGCGCAGAATAACCGATGCTCCTTTATAGTTCTCGCCATCACGGCACGTCTGATGAAACCTGCAAGCGGATAGTCTCGGTCGAGTCGGACGAGCGCGCAGATCGCGTCGCGGGGAAGGGTGTAGCTTCGGCGATCGCCGTGCCTTCTGCACAGAGCCGGGAATTGATCAGCTTGCGGCTGTTAGGCTGAGGAGCGATGGCTCCTAGTGTCATGTAGCGGGATCGCTGAACGGCCCACCCATCGTTTTGCTCAAACAGCAGTGCGCCGACGAACCTGGCGGTGGCGTCATTGTTAGGAAAATCCATTGACCTCGGCTCGATGCTTGCTCTCGCCGTTTAGACGTTCGGTTGGGTTTGTTCATAAGGCTTGGCCCAATGCTGTTTGGGAAAAGTCATCTAGGCGAGCACATCCTGTTCGGAGCCACCCATCAGCGTGGCGAGTTTCGGCACCTTTGGCCTGATCTGGTCGGCGACATTGCGCCATTGGGTGCTTGCCGCCTCCGGGGTGTTCTGGGCGAAAGCCATGGCGATGAAGACGGAGACGGAGACGGAGACGACATGCCGTCCGCTCTTCCCGGCATGGGCGAGCGCGTTGCGCATGGAGTCAACCTACACCTCTTCCAGGTGGCCGAAAGCACTTTCGACACGCGGCCTTGATGCCCTCATGGGCGTCGGAGACGACGGGCTTGACGCCGCGGACCTCGCCTGGTCAGCTTTCGAAGAAACTCGGTCCAGATCGCCTCGGCCTCGGATGTGCCGAACTCCATACCGAGCACCCCGCGTTTACCATCGGTGTTAACGCCGACGGCGATGATGACCGCGACGGAGACGATGCGCCCGCGGCGACGAAGTTTGAGGTAGGTTGCATTGATCCAAGGAAGGGCCATTCCCCTCCAATGGGCCTGCCGAGGAAGGCCTTCACCTTCTCGGCGGACTCCTCGCAGAGCCGTGATATCTAACTCGTGGAGATGCCCGCCATGACCATCGCCTTAACGAGGCCATCGACGGATCGGGTTGAGGCGCCTTGGATATAGGCCTCTTAGTCACCGCCGTGCTGGTCTTCTCTGCCATGCGGCGCGGCTCCAAGAAACTCGGGATGTAGCCGCCTGTGCGAAGCCTGGGAATGCGCAGCTAGAAGGTGACCGCCCGCATATCCCAGTCTCGTCGCTGTAGCCGTTGCGCTGGGCAAGTCAGGAGCAGTTCTTCTTACCATAGCCCGCGCCGGTCTAGGCGCTTATTTCTAACACCAATAGCTTTTCAGCAGCAAAACCGATCAACTCGGGCAGCAAATCGGCATCAGCGCTCTTCTCAACGAGCAAGCGCAGGTTAATCATTTCGTCAATAATCGGCGGCGTCCCTGAGTTTGGCTCTAAGCAACCCGGCCCCACCGCAAAACACTGGCGAAGAAAGCCTTCAGTATGGACACATAGATACAATGGCGGAGAGGGTGGGATTCGAACCCACGATACCCTTGCGAGTATGCCGCATTTCGAGTGCGGTGCTTTCGACCACTCAGCCACCTCTCCGGTCACATTGGTCGGCGCTCAGTGGCGCGGGCTGTCTCATAGCGGCAACTCACCCCCCGCGCAAGAGCGAATGTGACGGTTTTTCCAATCGTTTTCCAATTCGCCTAACAGTTAGGTCGCATGCATCGAAAGATCGTCAGTCAGACTTCGCCGACGCCTTTGAACGGTATACCGATCTCACCCGAGACCGTCCTCAGAGCGAGGCAGGCTCATCCTGACATTAGCGCGGCGACCATAGCGGATAGCTCATCGCCCTGATCGAGGCTTTTATCCCCTGCGACAGCGCCGCTTTCGCACTGGATCACCGAACTCCACGATTTGCTCCCGCAACACCACACTGCAAATCCCGGATCAGAGCCGCGCCTGCGCGAGATCCGGGTCAGACGATGAAGAACATCGGAGCGTTCAGCAAAGCGGCGACCGAAGGGCGCGAACGCGGGAATTCTCGTCACGTCAGGGCCGGACCAAGGGAAGCCGCAGGAGCCTGAGCATAGCGACCCGACAGGGTCAGGTGGGACCGCCTTCCCCCGGCCATGGCGTTCCGCTGGAAGGGGCGGTGAACTTCGTCGGGAGAGTGGTACATACTACCGCCCTCACCTACCCGGCCGTCCCAGCGTCCTCGCAATATCGATGATATCATCACGGGCCGCCGTCGGATCATCCTTGCTCCAGGCGACACCAAGCCCGATCTTCAGATCGATCCCCGTCACCTTCTTCAGCACCACGTCCCTGCCCGGCAGATCCCCCGTCCATTCCGGCGCAAAGCCGACACCAAGGCCTGACGACACGAGCGAGATCAGCGAGAAGGTGTCGTCACAGGTATAGGCGACATTGTCATTCAGCCCATGCTCCTCGAAGGTCTCTGCAAAATAGCGCTCGGTGTAGGAGAGGTTCTGCCGCTTGAAGGCGATGATCTTCTCACCCTTCAGATCCTCGATCGTCACCTCGTGCGTTGAAGCCAGCGGACTGCCCAACGGCACCGCGAGCAAATACCGCTCATGGGCAATCGAGAAGAAGCGTAGCGATCCGATGTTCTCGACAGGCCGGATGAAGCCAAGGTTCAGCTTACCGCATTCCAGCTGCCGGATGATCTCCGATGTCGAGCCATTCGAGACATGCAAACGGATATCGGGAAACTTCCGGCCGATGCGCGCCAGGAACGCTGGCAGCACGCCAGTTGTTGCCGGATAGATCGTACCGATCCTGATCTCCCGCATGGTCCTGCCCCCAGCTGCACGTGCCATCTCTGCTGAGAGATCCAATTCTCCCAGCACTCTGACACAGCGATCGTAGAACACCTCCCCTGCCCGGGTCAGCTCAACCTTGCGGGTCGAGCGCGTCAGAAGCTGCACTCCAAGCCCCTTCTCCAGCGCCTGGACCTGCGTGCTCAGCGCCGGCTGAGCAATGTTTACCCGCATGGCGGCACGACCGAAGTGCAGTTCTTCGGCGACGGCGACAAAGTATGAGAGTTGGCGAATTTCCATGAAGCTCCGATCCTCTGACCGTGGGCCGGACAGGCAAATGCGTGGCGCCGCGACGGCGCATTTGTTGAACCAATAATGATTACAGTGTATCTATAAGAAAGCCAGATATTTGTCAATACACTGTATCGAAATAGATATGAGGAACCTGTGAACCCAGGTCAAGCAAGAGCTGCTCGGGCGATTCTGAAACTAGGTGTCAGAGAGGTCGCAGAGCTCGCAAAGGTAACCGCCAACACTGTGAGCAGGTTGGAGCAGGACGAAGCAGGACCGCGAGGCCCTCAGCCTGTCACAGTTGATGCGATCAAACGCGTCTACGAAGAAAGGGGAATTATCTTCTTGGATGCGGGCGCTTCACCGAATGGCGGCCCAGGCGTGAGATTGAAAGCGTAACCAACGCAGTCTCGAGCCAACAAGCTGCGCGCTTCGACAGCTTCACTGCGGCCTTGTCTGTATATATATCAGTGCTTTTCCTCGTACCTTAACGGTTCGACCACTTAACGTTGGACGGAAGCCGAAAACCTAAACGGTTTTCGGCGAGGCGACGATTTGGGAGGCGGCAAAGAAGCCAGAGCACCCCTGAAGTAGACTCCTCACAACGAGAATTTGGCAATCTGTACGGCTGACAACGGACCTGTCCTGGAGTCTAGGTCATAGAGATCGACCAATAGCCGTCCCGCGGCGATGCCGCCGTTCAAGCGACCTGATCTACGTAGACATTGGCGGCGACCGGTCCACCAGTCCGCCTCCCGTTTAGTCGGACAGCAGGCACGCCGCCCGAGCCGCCACAGAACATCCGGCTCCCGCTTGCGCTGGCCGTACCTCCAACGCCAGCGACGTGTCGCTCACAAGCATGTTCCAAGCACGCAGACCACTCCTCACATGCACATACGCTCCTTGAAGCCAGGCCCAAACCTGATATGTTCTACCTTTGTTCATACGCGCCCTAGGTAACGCCCGCGGCCACACGACAGGCTTTGCTCCGCGCTTCAGACATCAAGCGAGACCGCATGACCGCCCATCTGGAAAGCCTCAACGAACGACAGAGGGACGCGGTTACCCATGGCGTCGGACTGCCTGATAGTTCCGCAGCAGGTCCGCTCCTCATCATCGCAGGCGCGGGTTCCGGCAAGACAAACACACTTGCCCATCGTGTCGCCATCTCATCCTCAATGGCGCCGATCCTCGCCGGATCCTGCTGATGACCTTCTCGCGTCGCGCGGCCTCCGAAATGGCACGCCGGGTCGACCGGATCTGCCGACAGGTGCTCGGCGACAAGGCACTTGCTGACGGTCTCTTATGGTCGGGCACATTCCATGGGATCGGAGCAAGACTGCTGAGACTTTACGCCGAACAGATCGGGCTTTCCGTCGATTTCACGATCCATGACCGTGAAGACAGTGCGGACCTGATGAACCTTACGCGCCACGAACTGGGCTTGTCGAAAACCGAGACCCGCTTCCCGACCAAGGGGACCTGCCTTGCGATCTATTCGCGCATCGTCAATGCCGAAAGCTCGATCGGAGAGGTGCTCAGATCCGCCTATCCCTGGGCAATCAACTGGGAAGAGGAGCTGAAGGCGCTGTTTGCCGCCTATGTTGCGGCCAAACAGGCGCAGGGCGTCCTCGATTACGATGACCTTCTCCTTTACTGGGCACAGATGGTCTCGCATGCAGAGCTGGCCGACGATATCGGCAATCGCTTCGACCATGTGCTGGTCGATGAATATCAGGACACCAACCGGCTTCAGGCCCAGATCCTGATGTCGCTCAAACCTGGCGGCCGGGGCTTGACGGTCGTTGGCGACGATGCCCAGTCGATCTATTCGTTTCGGGCGGCGACCATCCGAAACATCCTCGACTTCCCCAATGAGTTTTCACCAAAGCCGGCCGACGTCATCACGCTTGACCGCAATTACCGCTCGACGCAGCCGATCCTGGCGGCTGCCAATGGTGTGATCGGCTTAGCCCGCGAGCGCTACACCAAGAACCTCTGGACCGACCGGCAATCCGAACAAAAGCCGCGTCTGGTGACCGTCAAGGACGAGAATGATCAGGCCGGATTCATCGTTGAGGAAGTCCTTGCCAACCGCGAGGTCGGTATTGCGCTGAAGCAACAGGCGGTTCTTTTCCGGACATCGAGCCATAGCGGTACGCTCGAGGTCGAGCTGACGAGACGCAACATCCCCTTCGTCAAGTTCGGTGGCCTGAAGTTCCTCGACAGCGCGCATGTCAAAGATCTCCTCGCCGTCGTCCGCTTTGCCCAGAACCCGCGTGACCGGGTTGCCGGTTTTCGGGTGCTGCAGGTGCTGCCGGGCATCGGCCCGCAGAGAGCGGCGACAATTCTCGATACGATTGCTGCTGACCCACAACCCTTGCTGTCGCTTGCCGAGATTCCGCCACCGTCCAAGACCGGCGATGAGTGGGCACCTTTCGTCACATTGCTCACCGCCCTGCACAAGGACGAGCATGGTTGGCCAGGCGAGATGGAGAAAGCGAGGCTCTGGTATGAGCCGCATCTCGACCGGATCCACGAGGATCCCGAGACCCGCAAGGCCGACCTCCTGCAGCTCGAGCAGATCGCGTCCGGTTATCCAAGCCGCGAACGCTTCCTGACCGAACTGACACTTGACCCGCCGGATGCAACCAGCGACCAGGCAGGCGT
>NZ_JACJVI010000121.1 GCF_014237835.1 Rhizobium sp. AQ_MP | reverse complement strand
GCCGTTTTCCTGGTCGACCTGGCCGATCGCCAGGGTGGCACGGATGTGATCGACCTGCCCATGAGCCGGATCGACATCGGCGACTACCTTGGCCTGACCATCGAAACGGTTTCGCGCACGATTTCGAAACTGCGCGACATGGGAATCGTCAAGCTTCGCAATGCCCGCAGCATCGAGATCGTGAAACCAGAAAAGCTTCG
>NZ_JACJVI010000120.1 GCF_014237835.1 Rhizobium sp. AQ_MP | reverse complement strand
CTCACCGAGCGCAATCGCATTGCTGCGCGCGATGGCGACAGTGACGAGGATGAGAGCGACGGGTCCTCAAGTGGCTCCAAGGCGTCGAAGCAAAAGCCAGGCAAGGCGAAACACGACACGTCCGCTTCGGGGCAAGACAGCAGCAGCGGAGGATGGCGACGCGACAAGCCGTCTGGTGCCGAGGTGATCCAGCCGGAGCC
>NZ_JACJVI010000012.1 GCF_014237835.1 Rhizobium sp. AQ_MP | reverse complement strand
CTTCTACAATCTGAAGCGCCGCCACTCGACACTGGGCTATCTCAGCCCCAATGACTTTGAAACAAAGGTGGGATTAGCTTAACTCGGTGTCCGAAAAACCGGCAGCAGGCCACAATTCCTTTTTCTTCGAAAGTGAATGCCTGAAAATCATTCCACGTTTCGGTTCCACGTTCAATCCAGTCTCGATCTACGTACTCATCCCCGTCTTCCCCTTGCAGGGCAATAAGATGGGACCGAACCTCGCTTCGAATAGTATCTAGAGCAGCTGTTGCATCCGCAAAGATCATCTCCAAGCTACGAATACAGCAGAGTGGGTCCACGAGAAAGCAATACGTCTTGATGCCATGATTGGGATGCGCTGCCCTAGCGTAGTAGCTATGCAACCAATACGCCAATGACAGTATGCGTCCTTTGATCTTGGGTGTCTGTGGAGACGCGTCGAAGGTGTGGGTGCGCCTATACTTGTCTTGACCGAAATTGAACGCTTCCGGATCAGGTAGGAGAGTTTCATGCCGTAAGTCCGCCAATTCCAGAAACAGTTCACCGCGCACGATGTCTCCGATTTGGGAGACCATCGGGTGTTTCGTTGAACTCAAGCGCGGCAGCCTGAAATCAGCTTCGCATCCTGGAATGCCGTCGCGGAACTCGCGATGACTGTAGAACTGCCAGCTTATCTCGGCCTCATTCTGTGCTACCTCGATTGCGAGCCCAAGGCGTTCTAGCTGGTGCCTAACGGCGTCTAGCAGATGCTCCTGAAATGCTTCATCGTTGTACCGGATGAACTGTAGATCTTTGATCAAATCGGGGACGGTGACGTCCTCATCGAGAAGGACGGGAATAAGGTAGATGTCATCAACCAGCTTTTCCTCTGCCTTCTCCAATGCCAATCGGATTTCCCGTTGGACATAGCCCCGTTTACTTACAGACTTGTCTGAAATGAAGACGACCAAAAGTGCAGCCTTGTCCAGCGCCCTGCGAATCTCGAAATCCCAGTTCTGACCTGCCTTTAATCGCTTCTTGTCCATCCACGCATCTACGCCAGATGCGATAAGGGCGTCGGCGATTGGCTCGACACGATCGCGGTCGCCGGACGTATAGCTAATAAAGACCAGTTGCTCGTCTTCCACCATGTCGCCCCCCGCTGCTGAGAATCGTCAGCACCACAAGTTGCACTTGACGCACACAATTCTCAAGTACTTGCGGCGAAGCAACCACCCACAGACGTCGCGCGCACTAACGCTGCGGCCGAGCCGAAGCAGCGTGCCGGCAGCCAATTCGAACTTGGTCTTAACGATTGGTCTGAATTGGTCTAAGCAAGACCTCGAACTCCGGCCTAGCCTTTTCATTTCATTAAAAAGTCTGAGGGCTATAGAAATTTGGTGGAGCTAAGCGGGATCGAACCGCTGACCTCTTGCATGCCATGCAAGCGCTCTCCCAGCTGAGCTATAGCCCCATCAGGGTACCGGGTATGTTTCCGGCTCCGGGAACCCCTTGAAAGCAGCGCTTCCGTCGGGGTGGCGGCTTGATACTTCCGGTTATCGGAGATGGCAAGCCGAAAAATGAAAGCCCGGGCATTTTTTTGTGCCCGGGCCCGAAATGTTTGAATTCTCAGACTTCGTCATCGTCACCGGTGACGCCGATGAGGCCGGACATGTCGTCGTCGTCATCGTCTTCGTCGGCTTCGAGGAAGGTGTCGTCGTCGTCGCCATCGATCTCGACGTCATCATCGCCCATATCGGGAAGATCATCGCCGCCGGCAGCGTCGTCGCCGTCCTCGAGCGAGACGAGCTCGACATCGGTGTTTTCGGTATCGACTTCCGCCACGTCCTCTTCTTCAGCCTTTTCCATGATGGCTGCGACCGAGGTTTCCTCGAAATAGGAAAGCGGCCAGGACTTGCCCGTGTACGGCGACACGATCGGGTCCTTGTTCAGGTCGTAGAATTTCTTGCCGGTGTCGGGGCAAGTGCGTTTCGTTCCAAGTTCTGCCTTCGCCACTGTCAAAGCCTCATGAAGTCGTGAAGATTAAGGGCATGCGCCTAGCGCCCGGCGCGAGGCCGGCCAAACTGTAGTCGGTCCCCTTAATCGCTGGCGCACGTCCTGTCAAAGGCAATCTGCGCAGGTATTTTGGCAAGCTGCCGATCGAATGCATCGCTTGGCAATCCCATCCAAGATTTGTATCAGCGAGGACATGACAGGCAGAATGGAAGAGGGCCGGATGATCATCGCCATCGACGGACCGGCTGCAGCCGGCAAGGGGACGCTGTCGCGCCGGATCGCGGAGACCTACGGCTTCCACCATCTCGACACGGGGCTCACCTATCGGGCGACCGCAAAGGCGCTTCTCGATGCAGGCCTGCCGCTCGATGACGAGGCGATTGCCGAGCGGATGGCTCTGGCCGTGGAGCTTGCCGGGCTCGACCGGGACATACTCTCTGCCCATGAGATCGGCGAGGCGGCCTCCAAGATCGCCGTCATGCCGGCGGTTCGCCGGGCCCTCGTGGAGGCCCAGCGAACCTTTTCGAAACGCGCACCCGGCACTGTCCTTGACGGACGCGATATCGGTACGGTCGTCTGCCCCGAGGCGCCCGTAAAGCTCTATGTCACGGCCTCGCCCGAGGTGCGCGCAAGACGTCGCTATGACGAAATCCTGTCGAAGGGGGCCCAGGCCGATTTCGAGGCGATCTTTGCGGACGTGAAGAAGCGCGACGAGCGCGACATGGGACGCGCCGACAGCCCATTGAAACCAGCGGATGACGCGCACTTGCTAGACACGTCTGAAATGAGTATAGAGGCCGCATTCTTGGCGGCGAAGGCTCTCATCGACGCTGCCCTGACAAAATGAAGTGACCAGGGGTCGGCAAAGCCGGCGCCTGAGGGCCGACATCCAGTCCCCGCGCCGGAATTGCTCTTTTGAAGAGCGGATCGGTTGCCGGCCAAGATCAACACCAACCCCCGGCGCTCACGCATCCAGTGGGATGCGACTAGGAGATTTCATGTCTGTTTCTACCCCGTCGCGCGAGGACTTCGCAGCCCTCCTCGAGGAATCCTTTGCCAAGACCGATCTGGCCGAAGGCTATGTTGCCAAGGGCATCATCACGGCCATCGAAAAGGACGTCGCCATCGTTGACGTCGGCCTGAAGGTCGAAGGCCGCATCGCTCTGAAGGAATTCGGTGCACGCGCCAAGGACGGTTCGCTGAAGGTCGGCGACGAAGTCGAAGTTTATGTCGAGCGCATCGAAAACGCTCTCGGCGAAGCTGTTCTGTCGCGCGAGAAGGCTCGTCGCGAAGAAAGCTGGATCAAGCTCGAAGCCAAGTTCGAAGCTGGCGAGCGCGTTGAAGGCGTCATCTTCAACCAGGTCAAGGGCGGCTTCACGGTTGACCTCGACGGCGCCGTTGCCTTCCTTCCGCGTTCACAGGTCGACATCCGTCCGATCCGCGACGTCACCCCGCTGATGCACAACCCGCAGCCCTTCGAAATCCTCAAGATGGACAAGCGTCGCGGCAACATCGTTGTCTCGCGTCGTACGGTTCTTGAAGAGTCCCGCGCCGAGCAGCGTTCTGAAATCGTTCAGAACCTCGAAGAAGGCCAGGTTGTTGACGGCGTGGTCAAGAACATCACCGATTACGGTGCGTTCGTTGACCTCGGTGGCATCGACGGCCTGCTGCACGTCACCGACATGGCATGGCGCCGCGTCAACCATCCTTCGGAAATCCTGTCCATCGGCCAGTCGGTCAAGGTTCAGATCATCCGCATCAACCAGGAAACCCACCGCATCTCGCTCGGCATGAAGCAGCTCGAGTCGGATCCGTGGGATGGCATCGCTGCCAAGTACCCGGTCGGCAAGAAGATCTCCGGTACCGTCACGAACATCACCGACTACGGTGCATTCGTCGAGCTGGAGCCGGGCATCGAAGGCCTCATCCACATCTCGGAAATGTCCTGGACGAAGAAGAACGTTCATCCCGGCAAGATCCTTTCGACCACGCAGGACGTAGACGTCGTCGTTCTCGAAGTCGATCCGTCGAAGCGCCGTATCTCGCTCGGTCTCAAGCAGACCCTCGAGAACCCGTGGCAGGCATTTGCCTACAGCCACCCGGCCGGCACTGAAGTCGAAGGCGAAGTCAAGAACAAGACCGAATTCGGCCTGTTCATCGGCCTCGAAGGCGACGTTGACGGCATGGTTCACCTGTCGGATCTCGACTGGAACCGTCCGGGCGAGCAGGTCATCGAAGAGTACAACAAGGGTGACGTGGTCAAGGCCGTCGTTCTCGACGTCGACGTCGAGAAGGAACGCATCTCGCTCGGCATCAAGCAGCTCGGCCGTGATTCGGTCGGCGAAGCTGCCCAGTCCGGCGACCTGCGCAAGAACGCTGTCGTCTCTTGCGAAGTCATCGGCATCAACGATGGCGGCATCGAAGTGAAGCTCGTCAACCACGAAGACATCACCTCGTTCATCCGTCGCGCCGACCTTTCGCGTGACCGTGACGAGCAGCGTCCGGAGCGTTTCTCGGTTGGTCAGGTTGTCGACGCCCGCGTCACCAACTTCTCCAAGAAGGACCGCAAGGTCATGCTGTCGATCAAGGCTCTCGAGATCGCAGAGGAGAAGGAAGCCGTTGCTCAGTTCGGTTCGTCCGACTCGGGCGCGTCGCTCGGCGACATCCTGGGTGCAGCCCTGAAGAACCGCAACAACGACTAATCCTCGCTGTTGAGTGAATGAAGAACCCGCCGGGATCGCTCCCGGCGGGTTTTTTGTCGTTCTTGAGAGTTTCAGGTGAGTCCGGCCATGCGGAGATAGAGCTCGTGGGCCGGCTCCGGCTGGAACTGCAGGGCTTGATCCGAGGGCGGTAGCAGCAATGGCGTCTCGGCGACGGTCGTCTCGGCGGCGGCCGCAGCGATTGCCGTGGTTACCGGGGCCGGAGACTGCACCTCGCTGGCCGCGTCCGGATCTTGATCCTCGGCCTCTTCGCCGGCATCCCGACCCGTCTCCTCATCATCCGTGCCCTGACTGTCCTCCTCCTTCTCCTCAACACGTTCCATCTCGTCGTCGTCAGCGATCAGATAGGGCACGAAAGGCAGAGGCATTCCGTCGCGGACAACGGGATTACGGAGCAAGGCTTGCTCGGGCACGGCAATGGGGAGAGGCGGCGAACGCTCGTCCGCAGGATTCCTGGTGGCGGCTTCGGGCGTCTGCGCAGCCTCTTCGGCAGCGCTGCCGAGAGTCTTGCCGGCTGCGCCATCCTTCAAAGGCTGCTCGGCGACGGTTTTCTCTGAGCCTGGCGGGCCCGAAGGTCTGGCTGCCGCCTGGGGATCGAAAGGCAGCGTCTTCAGCTGCAAGAGGGTGCGGACGAAATCCGTTTCGAACAGTTCGGCGAGCCAGCTTGTCGGGGGAGACACAGAAGGCCGGGTCTGCGGCTGGGCAGGCATCGCCGGGATGGCCGAAGCTGCGGATCGATCTGCGGATGGTCGCAGGCGGTCCTCGAGCGGTTGGTCGGCCTCACCTGTCGGCATGTTTGGTACGGCCGGAAGCCGCTCACGGCCGTTTGCACGCGATTGGGCAGCGTCGGCCAAGGCAGAGGAGCGGCCATCCCCTTCCGGTGCTCCGCTTGCCTGCCTTGTGATTGCGGCTTTCGGATCCGGCTGGGCAGTCAATCCATTTCGCGGTGCCGCACGGAGTTCGCCGGGGGTTTCCAGGTCAATCGGCAGGGAGGGCGACGATGGAGCCGCGCCCCTGGGCGAGACTGTGGCGTCCTGCGCCGTACGCGCCAGCGGCGCGGAAGAGGAGGAGCCGATGTCTCCCCTGCCCCGGATGTCGCCTCCAGGCATCCTCTGCGGCTGACTTGGATCGACCGTGGGCTGCGCTATCCGTTGAGGATCGGGTGACGGCCGGCTGCTATCATTGGCGGCGGCGGGACGGCTCGGACCTAGCGCGCCGCCTCGACCTTCGGCAGCAACTTCACGGTAAGACGAAATCACCGAACGCATCGCCCCGTCCTTGTCGGTCTGGCGATAGAGTTCGAGATAGAGTGCGAGCGTGGCACGCTCCGGCCCGGAGGGGGTGGCCATGGCCTCCAGCAGCGTGCGCAGCTGCAGTCCGGCAAAGGATTGGGTCAAGAGCTTCTGCAGCCGGAGGCGATCGGCCTGAGGCAGATTTGCAATGCTCTCGATAAGGCGGGCCATATAGTCGTTCAGGCCCTCTTCCGGTCGTCGCTCGAGCTTCAGGGCATTGCCCAATACCTCTGCGAGCGTCGCGAGGTTCTGAGACATGCGCTGGGGACCAGAGAGCAGCATGATATTGAGCTGTCCTGCGATGGTCGAATTCTGGCTCAGGCCTGTCGCCTGCGCTGGCGCAGGAGGCGTCACCGGTCGAGGCGTTGCCGACGGATCCGGACGCAGCCGTGGCTCGGCCGCCGTAAAGGTTGCAGGGGACGCAGGGACTGGAGGAAGCATAGGCAACCTCTCCGGTTCTGGTGCCTCGGGATTTTTCAAGGTCGGTCGATCACCATGACGGCATGAAGCGGAACGCTCACATCGTCGGCGGACGCCGATCCTCGATCCTCCCGCATTACGGTTAACGAACCCCTAAATAAGTGGAGTGACGCCCACTCCAGCCTCGCGCATAGATAGGGGTGGATCATGGACGTGCGGCGCACAACAGCCGAATCGAGCAATCACAGGCCCAAGCATGACAGACAATCTTCTTCTGAACACCGACAGCTACAAGCTTGGCGTCTTTCTTCAGTATCCGCAGAATACGCGCGCAGTGAGCGCCTTCGTGACGACCCGAGGCAATTCGTTCCGCCCGGAAGTGATGTTCTTCGGGCTGCAGATGTTCCTTAAACAATACCTGTCCAGGCCGATCACGAGTGCTGATATCGACGAGGCGGAGGAGGTTGCACGCGCCCATGGCCAGCCCTTCGATCGCGGTGGCTGGCAGCATATCCTGAAGACGCATGGCGGCGTCCTGCCACTCAGGATCGAGGCGCTGCCGGAAGGCATGGCCATTCGCCGTGGTGTTCCTGTCATGCAGGTCGTCAACACCGATCCGCGCGTGCCCTGGCTTACGTCCTATATGGAGACGGCCCTTTTGCGAGCTGTCTGGTATCCCTCGACCGTTGCGACAACGGCCTGGCGGCTGCGTCTTGCGATCCAGCCATTTCTGGACAGGACAACCGACGATCCGGCGGGACTACAGCCGAGCCGCATCAGCGACTATGGCTGCCGCAGCACCTCGAGCACGGAGCAGGCCGCCATCGGCGGCGCGGCGCATCTCGTGCATTTCAACAGCTCGGATTCGCTCCCGGCCATCCTTCAGGCACGCCGCTTCTACAGCGCCTCGATGCCGGCCTATTCGATCCCAGCAGCCGAGCACGGAACCATCATCGCCTGGGGACAGTCGCGTGAGGCGGAAGCCTATTCCAACATGATCGACAACTTCGCGAGCTTCGGCGCCTATTCCGTCGTTTCCGACAGTTTCGACCTGCACAATGCCGTCTCGGAAATCTGGGGCAAGAAGCTGCAGACAAAGGTACGTGCCGCCGGCGGCGTGCTGGTCGTGCGTCCCGACAGCGGTGATCCGATCGACACCCCCGTCCAGGTGGTCGCGCAACTCGCCTACGCCTTCGGCACCCGGCTGAACGGCAAGGGATTCAAGGTGCTCGACGGCAATGTCCGGGTCATCCAGGCAGACGGGGTGTCGATACAGGACATCCAGATGATCCTTGGCCGCCTGGAAGGCATGGGCTTTTCGGCCGAGAACATTTCCTTCGGCATGGGATCGGGACTGCTGCACAAGATCAACAGAGACACCATGTCGTTCACGATGCGCACGAGCGCCGTGCAGGATGATGGCGGACAATGGCATCCGATCGCGCGACGTCCCTCCAATCCGCAGGAGAAGGCGCCGATGGCGGGTCGGGTGGCCGCTATTGCGGATGGCTACGACGTTGTGGCCATCCCGCTGCAGGATCTCGGCAACAGGAGCAATCTTCTGCAGCCCGTCTGGCAGGACGGATCGCTGATGATAGACTGGAGCCTGGACGAAATTCGGGCAAGAGCGACGGCTGCCAGCCTGCCGCGTTAACAGATGACCAAATCGATGATCGCAACCTATGGGTCCCTATCATCGAGATCAGGCATCAATCCACGAGGCGCATGTAACTCGGATAGAGGCCGGCCTCGTCAGAGGGGAGTGGAACGCGCTCCCCGAAAGCCTCATCGGAGCGGCTGCGCTCATCGACGATGAAGGCATCGAGCCAGTTGGCCGGGGCGTATCGCGGACCTTCTTCCACCGCAGCTTGCTCATAGGATGAGTCGATCAGCTGGACATCATCGTTGAACGGATTGCTCGACATGGGCTCAAGGAGGATACTGGATGCTTCCATCATGGTCGCCTGATCAACGCTTCTGTAATGCGGGAGACTTGAAAGTCCCCTCTTTGCCACCGATTTGTATGCGGGGATGATGCGAAGTCTCGGTTAACGAATCCTTGGCGAATAGCGCCAACGTCCCATCAATTCTCATCCATGAGAAGATCTAGGCATGAGCTTCAGGCCCCCTGCTTCCCTGCTGTCGTCGGCTTCCAGTCAGGCCCTGACGCCGCTTGACATCGAACTGGCCGGTGAGAAAGCGGACGCGCTCGCACGGGCAGGCCGCAAGGCCGAGGAAGCGCTTGCCACGCTTTCACGCGCGCGCGATCAGGGCAAGGCGGGGCTCGATAACCTGCTTCACGATGCGGCAGATGCCGTGTTCGCGCTGATGGTTCAGCGAGAGCTCTGCGGGTTGCGGAATCAGGCCGACATGATCCGTCGCTATGCCATACCTGCGGATGTCATGGCACGTGTCGGGGTCAACCGCAGAAGGTAGGCAACGATTGTCTGTCAGCTGTGGGCGAAGATATCGGTCTCCTCCCAACCAAGCAGGTCCAGCTTTGACCGGGTCGGGAGGAAAGCGAAACAAGCCTCCGCAAGCTCCATGCGGCCATCACGCACCAGGCGCTGGATCAGTTTTTCCCGCAGAGCATGCAAATGGAGCACATCGGATGCGGCATATTCAAGCTGAGCCTGGCTCAAGGTCTCGGCGGCCCAATCAGAGGATTGCTGCGCCTTGGAGATATCCACTTCGAGCAGCTCCTTGAGATTGTCCTTCAGTCCATGGCGATCGGTATAGGTCCGGCTGAGACGCGAGGCGATCTTGGTGCAGAAGATGTTGGTCGTCGTCACGCCAAAGGTTTGGAAGAGGACCGCAATATCGAAGCGACCATAATGGAAGATCTTCTGTCGTGCAGGATCGGTCAGCATCGCCGTCAGGTTGGGAGCTGTGATCTGCCCCCTTGCGATGCGGATCACGTCAGCTGTCCCATCGCCCGGCGAAAGCTGCACCACGCATAAGCGATCCCGACGTGGAACGAGGCCCAAGGTTTCGGTGTCGATCGCGACCGCATCCACATAACGAGCGGCATCTTGTGCAGAGATGTCACCTTCGTGATAGCGAATGGTCGTCATTGGCGCCTCCGGACGTCATGTTTTTTCGTCAATCCGCTATAGACCAAAGCACATCCACGTACCATCCCGGCACTCCCCATGGCCGTCGATGCATGATCGGGGCGCTCACAGCCTTGTGATAGATGCATGAGAAACTGCTAAGCAGCGTGTAGATTTGCTCAATTGCTACGCAAACGCGCTTTCGTTTTCCCAGAATTGCGTCAATGCGAAAGATATGAAAGCCTTTTTGGACAAGAATCGCGGCACTGATTCATCCGACGGGGCACCAGCCATGCGTTTTTCGCACTGCTGCGTTGCAACAAGCGCGCTTGGCAGGATCGGGCAGCGGGCGTATAACAAAACCATCGAAGCGGCGCACTCCTCCTCCCAGCGCCGCTCGGTAGGATCGGCAATACTCCTCCTCCTCCCAATTGCCGATCAAGTTTAAGAGCCTGGCGCATCCTCCTCCCGCGCCAGGCTCTTTTCGTTTATCCACTTGCTCCCCGCGATCGACGTGCTCGCAGCCCGCTTATGCTTGATGCATCGGGTCGCCGGGCCATATAAGGCCTTCTGTCGGAAAGACGCTCAGGAGGCAATGATGACGGTGAAGTTTGGAACAAGTGGCTTGAGAGGGCTTTCGACAGATCTGGTCGGCTCGGTTTCCGCACTCTATTCGACAGCCTTTGCGCGGCACATGCTGGACAGCGGTGCTCTGAAACCTGGGGCGCCCATTGTTGTGGGTCGCGACTTTCGTCCTTCCAGTCCGCAGATTTCCGCAACGATCCTGGCGGCCGTGAAGCGACTCGGTCTGCATCCCATCGATTGCGGAACAATCCCGACCCCGGCGCTCGCCCTTTATGGTGCCTCGATCGGCGCAGCCGGCATCATGGTTACGGGCTCCCATATCCCTGCCGATAGAAACGGCATCAAATTCTACCGGCCTGACGGCGAGATCAACAAGGCCGATGAAGAGGCCATTACTCGCCTGGCGCAAGAGCTTCACGCCGACCAAGGCGCAAACCGGGTCGAGGCGGGATCCGGCGAGGATCGCGAAGCGGAAGCCACCAAGCTCTTCATCGACCGCAATCTCGGCATGCTCGCGCCCGATGCCCTTGAAGGCAAGCGGATCGGCGTCTACCAGCACAGCTCAGTGGCTCGGGACATGCTCGTCACGGTCTTCAAGCACTTTGGCGCGACCGTCTTCCCATTGGGACGCTCCGAGCAGTTCATTCCAGTCGATACGGAAGCCGTTTCCCCAGACACCGTGGTCAAGCTCGCCCAGTGGACGGACGAACTTGCACTCGATGCGGTGCTTTCGACGGATGGCGACGGAGACCGGCCGCTTGTGGCCGATGAACACGGCGTGCCGCTGCGCGGCGACCTGCTTGGCTTGATCGCTTCTCGCTTCCTGGGCGCAAAGGTCGTCGCCACGCCGGTCACCTCAAACTCCGGTCTTGAACAGGACGGGAGCTTCGTCGTTCGCCGCACACGGGTCGGGTCGCCTTTTGTCATCGCCGCGATGGAAGATGCGCTCGCGGCCGGCGAAACAGGCGTGCTGGGCTTCGAGGCCAATGGCGGCCTGATGCTCGGTTCCGATTTCACACTCGGGGAGAAATTGATTACGGCGCTTCCGACCCGGGACAGCTTCCTGCCGGCAATGGCGGTGCTCGGAACCGCCGCTGAACGGGGACTGTCGCTGTCGCAGCTGGTCGAGGATTTCAGTCTGCCCGTGGCGCTCAGCGATCGCCTGGAGAATTATGCGAGCGAACGCAGCACCTCGCTGATGGCGCGTCTGAGGGCTTCGCGAGAACAGTTGTCCGCGTTTCTCGCCCCGCTCGGCGAGCTGGCGACGGTCAGCGATATCGACGGGCTGCGCGTGACGCTGGCCGATGGTCGCGTCATCCATTTCCGCCCATCGGGCAATGCCCCGGAGATGCGCTGCTATGTCGAGGCGGCAGACAAGGCGAGTGCTGCCGCGCTCCTGGAAGAGGGGCTTTCGCTGCTGGGGCGCTGGTCCGCCTGAACCGTAAGAGGTCCTGCGGCGTATTGGTCATGACAGAAACAAGAGGATGCCATGACCAAAATCGCCTGGATTACCGGTTCCAGCACCGGCATCGGTCGCGCACTTGCCGAACGGCTTGTGCGCGACGGATATCGTGTCGCCGTCAGCGCGCGCAGTGAAGAAGGCCTTGCTACAATTGCCGCGCCCCATCCTCGCAAGGTTGGAGTTTACCCGCTCGATGTGACGCAGCCCGATGCCGTGAAACAGGTGTTCCAGCGGATCGAAAGCGAGATGGGTCCTGTCGATCTCGCCGTCTTTGCCGCCGGTTCTTACACGCGCGACTACGCGGAGGATTTCGATAGCGCCCGCACACGCCAGATGTTCGAATTGAACGTGCTGGGCACGGCTTCGTGCCTGGACACCGTCATGCCGGCCATGATCGCTCGCGGCCGCGGCCATATCGCGGTGGTCGCTTCGGTCTCGGGCTATGTCGGCCTGCCTGGTGCGGCAACCTATGGAGCGACCAAGGCAGCGCTCAACGTCATGTGCGAAGCGCTCTATCCCGAGCTGGAGCGGCATGGCGTCAAGATGACCATCATCAACCCGGGTTTTGTTGATACACCTCTGACGAAGAAGAACGATTTTCCGATGCCATTCCTGATTTCTTCCGAGGAAGCCGCAGACACAATCGCCAAGGGGTTGGAAAAGGGCAAGTTCGAGATCATCTTCCCCTGGAAGATGGCGCTTGCGATCCGGTTTCTGCACGCCCTGCCACACGGCCTGCGCTTTGCTCTGACGCGCAAGATGCTTCGGCCCAGGCCGTGAGCCAGAACGTCGACAACCTCATGCGTGGGTTATGTTCAGGCTGGTTTGTCCAGCCTGAACTGTACGACGTCGATGCGGCCAAAACGGAAGCCAACTGAGCAATAGTGCAGGTAAAGCCGCCACATGCGATAGAAGCGACGGTCGAAGCCGAGCGGCTCGATCTTCTGCCAATTGGCGGTGAACGCGCTGTCCCAGGCGATCAGTGTCCGGTCGTAGTCGCGGCCAAAACGGAAGCGATCTCCAACTGACAGTCCTGCAGCCTGTGCATCCCGTTCGAAGACGGTGACCGACGGCAGCATACCGCCGGGGAAGATATAGGTCTGGATGAAGTCGGCGCTACGGCGATAGTAGTCGAAGCGGCTTTCATCAATGGTGATCGTCTGGATCAAGGCCTGGCCGCCCGAGACGAGGCGCTCCTGTACGGTCTTGAAATAGACCGGCCAGTTTTCTTCGCCCACGGCCTCGAACATCTCGATGGAGACGATCTTGTCATATTGGCCGCGGCAGTCGCGATAGTCTTCGAGGCGGATGTCAACGCGGTCGGCGAAACCGGCCTTTTCCAAGCGCTCACGGGCAAACTTCGCCTGCTCGGTGGACAGTGTCAGGCACGTCACCCGACAACCGGTCTTGCGGATCGCGTGTTCGGCAAAGCCGCCCCACCCACAGCCGATTTCCAGCACATGATCATCCGGACCGATCTTCAGCTCGTCGACGATGCGGGCGTATTTGGCTTCCTGTGCATCGGCAAGCGTCATGCCGGGCTGGTTGTAGAGCGCCGATGAATAGGTCATCGTGCGAT
This sequence comes from Rhizobium sp. AQ_MP, assembly GCF_014237835.1. Lineage (GTDB taxonomy): Bacteria > Pseudomonadota > Alphaproteobacteria > Rhizobiales > Rhizobiaceae > Allorhizobium. The sequence continues at coordinate 134,923 of NZ_JACJVI010000012.1, read as the reverse complement.
CAAGCCAGAGGCCGTAGAAGGTGTTTCCCAGATCGTAGTGGTAGGCGATGTTGCGCCGGCTGCCCTTCCTGGAATTGCGGCGAAGTCTGTGGCGCAGGCGCGCAAGGGTCATGAAGATCGAGGAGGATGCCAGAACCCGACCGAGCTGCGCTTCATTGGCCAGCGCCAACTCAAGGACAGCGCCGATGTCGGGCGAATCCAGATCGCCATCGATGAAGGACTGGGCAAAGCCAAGCGTGCCATTGGTGAGAATGCGCAGGACCGGGCTCGCATTGCGCACGCAGAGGACGGCATTCGGACCTGCATCCGCCCCTATGGCGACATGCTCGCCATAGCCTTCGAATTGCAGGGTCAGCCGGCCGACGGCGATGCGATCGGCCCAGCGGCACATCATCCGCTGCCAGAATGTGAGAGAGCTAACGACAGGGTGCATTTCCTGTTCAGCGTGACTCATGACTTGTTCATCCCATTCTGCACAACGATCGTGGAGGCTATTCTGGCTGCGGCGGGCTTGTGTCGATAGATCGGAACTCCCTTCCACCAGAGCTTCAGTGCCTCCCAATGAATGCCCCCCATCACCTTGAGAGTCATCAAAGGATACTTCAGCGCCATGTGCAACAAGCCCTTGTCCGACAAAGGACGGCGCCGACCGGAAAAAGTTGCAAACAGCAGCGGCCCCTCGGGATCATTTTCGCCGATGTTGATGGCGACATCGTCAGAAGGCGGGCTGATGCGGAAATTATACTCGCAATTCATCGGCATGAAGGGTGAGACGTACATCTCCTTGGCGCAGCGATGCCGAAGGATCGTGTTGCCATCGCCTTCGACGGGAATGACGTAGGTGTGGCGTTCATTGAAGGTGTTGCAGACCTCGTAAAGCACGCCAGCCAGCTCGCTTTCCGGGCTGTAGCAAAAGTAGACCGTCAGAGGATTGAATACATAACCCAGGATTCGCGGATAGCAGAGCATCCGTATTTTCCAGCCCGAGCCTTCGAGCCCCGCTGCCGCCAAGCGCTCTTCGACCCATGCTCTCAGCTCGCCGGTGCGGCCATTGCCGTGGTCGACATCGTGAACCGAATAGAGGGCTGCCCGGTTATAGCCGAATAGGCGCAGGCCCTTGTTCAGCTGGTCGATCTCGTCGAGGTCGACGAGGAGCGAAAAGACGCTGTAACGAAGGCTGTGTTTTTTGGGCCGGCTGCGGACATGCAGCACATGTCCCGCATAGATCGCGGAATTCAAGGTCATTCAGCGGCCTCGAGCTGGCGGCCGATCACGATGCGGCCGGACTCGTTTTCGACAGACCAAGGGCGGCGTAGACCACCGAGCGCCTCAGCGACGGCGAGGCCCGCCTGAAGACCGTCCTCGTGGAAGCCGCTGCCAAAATAGGCGCCGCAAAACCAGGTGTTTCGACGCCCCTGCAGCTGCCAGACCCGACGCTGGGCGCGGATCGCCGCCACGTCGAACAGCGGATGCTCGTAGTTGAACGTCTGGATGATCTTGCCCGGATCGATCGGGCGGCAGGGGTTAAGCGTCACGAAGAGCGGCGTTGCCGGATCAAGCGACTGCAGCATGTTCATCCAATAGGTGACACAGAGCGTCTCGCTGGCATCGGCCTGCTTTTCCGCCACATAATTCCAGCTCGACCACACGGCCTTCCGCTTCGGCATCAAGTTCTCGTCCGAATGCAGAACGGCGAGATTCGGCGTGTACTGGAAGGCTTCCAGCACTTCACGCTCTTGCGTGTCGGCATCTTCGAGCAGGTCGATGCTCTGGTTGGCATGGGTGGCCAGCACGACATCATCGAAGGCATCGACACGGCCATGTATATCTGTCACCTCAACACCGGAAATGCCGCGACGAACGCCGGTTACGGCCGTGCCGAGGCGCACTTCGCCGTCGAAATCGGCGAGGATGCGGGCGACATATTCGCGGCTGCCGCCCTTGACCGTTCTCCAGCGCGGGCGATCCTTGAGCACCAGCAAGCCATGGTTGGCGAAGAAGCGAATGAAGGCGTGCAGCGGATAGAGACGCATCTCGGATGCCGTCGTGGACCAGATGGCGGCACCCATCGGTAGAAGATGATCCTCGACAAAGGAGGGCGCATAGTCGGCGGATGCGAGGTAGTCGCCGAGCGACACACCCTCGAGCTCGCGACGTTCCAGAAGGGCGGGCGCCTCCTTGTAAAAGCGTAGGATGTCCTTGACCATCTTCCAGAAGCGCGGGCGGAAGATGTTCGACTTCTGACCCAGAAGGCCTGAAAGCCCTGATCCGGAGTACTCGAATGCACCGCCGCCGAGCGAGGCTGCAAACGACATGTTCGACGGCAGGGTCGGCACGTCGAGGTGTTCGAAGAGCTTCACCAGATTCGGATAATTGCGATCGTTATACACGATGAAGCCGGTATCGACCGGGATGTCCTTGCGGCTGCCCGGCGCCAAGACGGTGTTGGAATGACCGCCTGGTCGGTTTTCAGTCTCATAAAGAACCACATCGGTGGTCTTGGAGAGCAACCAGGCACAGGAAAGACCTGAAATACCCGATCCGATGACCGCGATCCTGCGTTTACCGCCGAATGCGGCCTTCGTCGTACCAGTGTCCATTACCCGCCCTTTGCCAATCGTTCCATCCAATGGGTTTGTGCCTGATTACGCAAGGCAAATCTCAATGGATTGATCGACACGAATAAATTCACACGAAGTGATCCGGGCGAAGCGCTCCGGCGTAGACCGGCTCATGATGAACGCGATACACATCTCGGCAGATGCGTGCCACAATGACCCCGGGCGGACTGCGCGGCAACAGGTCGTTGCGCCGCTCAAACGAGGGAAAAAAAGCGTTTCGATGACCGAGTCTGTGGAAGAACTGGACCAGCGTAACTTCTCGCAGCTTCTGGCCGCCGTCGGCCGCGATAGAGACATCGAGGCTTTCGAGACGCTTTTCAAGTATTACGGTCCAAAGGTGCGCGCTTACATGGCAAAGCTTGCCCGTGACGGGCAGGCTGCCGAGGAACTGATGCAGGAGACGATGCTTGCCGTGTGGAACAAGGCCGAGCAGTTCGACCCGACCCGCGGCAATGTCTCCAGCTGGATCTTCACGATAGCTCGCAATCAACGCATTGACGCCTTCCGGCGCGAGCGACGACCGACCTTCGACCCGTCGGATCCAGCCTTCGTTCCCGATGACGTCCCCGCAGCCGATGTCGAATACGAAGGCAAGCAGGAGGCAGACCGCCTTCGCCGCGCCATGGAAACCCTACCACCCGAACAGCTCGAACTCCTCAAAATGTCATTCTACAGAGAAGCATCCCACAGCACGATCGCAGCCGAACTCGGCCTGCCTATGGGAACCGTGAAATCGCGCATCCGCCTCGCCTTCGCGAAGCTGCGCGCAGCTTTGGAGGAGCGTGCATGAGCCTCCACGTCCAACACCATATCAGCGACGAACTGCTGCTCGATTATGCCACCGGCAATCTGGCCGAGGGCTGGAGCATTGCTGTCGCGACGCATCTGGCCCTCTGCCCGTCCTGCCGTGACCGGCTGTCGTTCATGGAGCATACTGGCGGCCAGCTTCTTGAGGCGACCGAAGTCAAGGCAAGCGAACCTGCCTCTGCAGATGACAGTTGGGCCATGATGAAGGCCAAGCTCAGGGAGCAGGGACCGTCGCGCGCAGTCGCAGCGACACGCGTCGCGGCGCCTGCAGACATCCCGGTTCTACCGGAGCCGCTCCGCTCCTATCTCGGCAGTGACGTCGAGGGGCTGAAGTGGAAGGCGCTTGGTCGCGGGGCCTATCATATTCCGATCAAGACCGGGGACAGCGAAAGCCAGGTGCGCCTTTTGAAGATCCCGGCCGGCAAGCCGGTGCCCGAGCACTCGCATGGCGGTCGCGAACTGACGCTTGTGCTGAAGGGCGCGTTCACCGATGGTGCGACCGTGTTCAAGCGCGGCGACATCGAGGAAGCGGACGAGACTTTGACACATCAGCCGGTGGCGACCCCTGACGAGGACTGCATCTGTCTGGCGGTCACGGATGCGCCGCTGAAGTTCAAGAGTCTGCTGGTCCGTCTGGTTCAGCCGGTTCTGGGAATCTGAGTGTTGGCCGGGCACCCGCCCGGCCCAAGGGGAAGACCAATGCCTTATGTTATCGCCTATGTCTCGACGGCCGTGGTCTTCTTTGCACTCGATTATCTCTGGCTGACGCGCATTGCGATCGGTTTCTACCGGGAGCATATTGGCGCGCTCCTGCTTGCAACGCCGAACTTCGCAGCCGCGGGCATCTTCTATCTCTTCTATGTCGTAGGCCTTGTCTATTTCGCTGTCATGCCTGCCGTCTCCGCCGGCAGCATCCTGACGGCACTGATCAACGGTGCCCTGCTCGGGCTTCTCGCCTATGGCACCTATGACATGACCAATCTGGCGACACTCAAGGGCTGGTCGCTGCAGGTCAGCCTGGTTGACATGGCCTGGGGTGCATTTCTGTCGGCCACTGCTTCGGCAGCGGGCTATCTGGCGGTATCGCGTTTTGCCACCAACTGATGGCTGGCAGCGCTTGAAGCGCCGCCCTATGTTTTCGGCATGATCAAGCCGGACCTTCTTCTTCATCCGACTCCCGGCGGGCTCTATTGTCCGCTCGGCGACTTCTATGTCGATCCGGTCCGGCCTGTCGGACGGGCGCTCATCACGCATGGCCATTCGGACCATGCACGGTCCGGACACACTCATGTTCTGGCGACAAAACAGACACTCGATATCATGGCGATCCGCTACGGCGCGGACTTCTGCGGCACGTCGCAGAGCGCCGCTTTTGCCGAGACCCATGTGATCAACGGGGTTTCCATCCGCTTTCATCCGGCCGGGCATGTCCTGGGGTCCGCACAGATCGAGATCGAAGCACAGGGGACGCGGATTGTCGTGTCCGGCGATTACAAACGTGGAGCGGACCCCACCTGCGCCAGTTTCGAGCCGGTTCCCTGCGATGTCTTCATCACCGAGGCAACCTTCGGACTGCCCGTGTTCCATCATCCGGACCCTCGGCTGGAGATCCAGAAGCTTCTGACCTCCCTGCATCAGTTTCCCGAACGCAGCCATCTGATCGGTGCGTATGCGCTGGGCAAGGCGCAGCGGGTGATCTCGCTGATCCGCCGCGGCGGTTACGAGAAGCCGATCTATATCCATGGCTCGATGGCCAAGCTTTGCGACTATTACACCGAGCAGGGCGTGGAGCTCGGAGAGCTTCGACCTGCAACAACCGAAGACAAGAAGTCCGGAGCGTTGAAAGGCGCGGTGGTGATCGGGCCTCCATCTGCCTTCAACGATCGCTGGGCAAGACGCTTTGAGGATCCGCTCGCCATCTTTGCCTCCGGCTGGATGATGGTGCGTCAGCGTGCGAAGCAACGGGGTGTGGAACTGCCGCTCGTCATCTCCGACCACTGCGACTGGCCGGAACTGCTCGATACGATCCGCGAGGTCGGGCCGCAGGAGGTCTGGGTGACCCATGGCCGGGAGGAGGCGCTGGTGCGCTGGTGCGAACTCGAGGGCATTTCGGCACGACCTCTGCATCTCGTTGGCTACGAAGACGAGGGGGATTGAGATGAAGGCCTTTGCCCGCCTCCTTGACCGCCTGGTTCTCACCCCGAGCCGCAACGGCAAACTGACTCTGCTCACTGATTACTTCCGCGACACGCCAGACCCAGATCGCGGCTATGCGCTGGCGGCGCTGACGGACGGTCTCGACATCAAAGGGGTGAAGCCCGCTTTGCTCAAGGAGCTGGTGCTGGAGCGGATGGACCCGATCCTGTTTCAGTATTCCTACGACTATGTCGGCGATCTTGCCGAGACTATCTCGCTCGTCTGGGATCCGCAGGCACCAGAGGCCGAAAGCGATCAGGATCTTGAAAGCCTTTCCAAGATCGTCGAGCGGCTGCAGCGGCTTGGGCGTAACGAGACGCGGTCAGTCATGCGCGACCTCTTCGACAGGCTCGACACATCCGAGCGGTTCGCGCTCATCAAGTTCGTGACCGGGGGGCTCAGGATCGGGGTGTCTGCCAGGCTGACCAAGCAGGCGCTGGCACTTTACGGCGACAAGGATGTCGTCGATATCGAGAGCCTCTGGCATGGGCTGAAACCGCCTTACACCGAGCTGTTCGCCTGGCTGGAAAACAGGGTCGAAAAACCTGTCTTGTCGACGCGGGCGATCTTCCATTCGGTCATGCTCTCGACGCCGGTCGAGGACAGGGATCTTCCCAATCTCGATCCGAAGGACTTCGCTGCCGAGTGGAAGTGGGACGGCATTCGCGTGCAGCTGTCCTGTTCCGGCGGGAAGAGCAGGCTCTATTCCCGCTCCGGCGATGACATCTCGGGGGCTTTTCCTGACATCATCGAGGCAGCACAGTTCGAGGGCGTGATCGACGGCGAACTGCTCGTCGGTGGTACATCCCGGACAAATGCGCCGACGCGAACCTTCTCGGATCTTCAGCAGCGGCTCAATCGCAAGACAGTCACCTCCAAGATGCTGGAGGACTATCCGGTCTTCATCCGCGCCTACGACATTATGTTCGACGGCGACGCCGATGTGCGACCGGAGACCTTTCTCACACGCCGCGAACGCTTAAGCGCGCTCGTCGAGCGGCAGGAGCCCAGACGTTTCGATCTCTCGCCGCTGGTTTCCTTCTCGACGTGGGAAGAACTGGAGCAACTGCGCGCTACCCCACCCGATCCCGTGATCGAAGGGGTGATGCTGAAGCGGCTGGACAGCAGCTATCAGGCCGGGCGCGCCAAGGGACCGTGGTTCAAGTGGAAGCGCGACCCGATGAATGCCGACGCGGTGCTGATGTATGCGCAGCGCGGGCACGGGAAGCGCTCGAGCTACTATTCCGACTTCACCTTCGGTGTCTGGACGGCGATCGCCGGGGAAGGGGATGTTCTCGTGCCTGTCGGCAAGGCCTATTTCGGCTTCACCGACGAGGAACTCGAGATCCTCGACCGCTTCGTCCGCAACAATACTGTCGATCGGTTCGGGCCTGTCCGGGCTCTCAGGGCCGAGCCGGAACACGGGTTTGTGGTGGAGGTCGCTTTCGAGGGACTGGCACGCTCAACCCGCCACAAGTCGGGGGTCGCGATGCGGTTTCCCCGCATCGCCCGTCTGCGCCAGGACAAGCTGCCCAGGGATGCCGACCGGCTGGAGACTCTGGTCGCGCTGATCGACAAATAGGTCAGCGGGTGGTCAGGCAGCGGGAGACGCTGTCCTGCCAGCCGGCAATCGCGGCTTCCCGTTCGTCCACATCCATGCCCGGCTCGAAGCGGCGGTCGCGCCGCCAGGTCGCGGCAAAACCCTTCTGGTCCGGCCAGAGGCCGGCGCGGGAGCCTGCGAGCCAGGCTGCACCGAGAACCGTGGTCTCCAGCACGACGGGACGATCGACAGGGGCGGCCAGGATGTCGGCCAGCCGCTGCATCGTCCAGTCGGACGCCACCATGCCGCCATCGACGCGCAGAACCGTCTTCGACGCGCTGCCGTTCCAGTCCTTCTTCATCGCCTCCAGGAGATCATGGGTCTGGTAGGCGACGCTTTCGAGCACGGCACGGGCGAATTCGGCCGGGCCCGTTCCACGGGTCAGGCCGAAGATGGCGCCGCGGGCGTCGGCATCCCAGTGTGGTGCGCCGAGGCCGGTGAAGGCTGGCACAAGATAGACACGCTGATGCGGATCAGCCTTGCTGGCCAGCGCATCGGTTTCGGAGGCGACCTTCACAAAGCCCATCTGGTCGCGAAGCCACTGGACGGCCGCGCCGGCGATGAAGATCGAGCCCTCAAGGGCGTAGGTGGTTTCGCCATTCAGGCGATAGGCGATCGTCGTCAGCAAACGGTTGGACGAAGCGACGCGGTCGGGGCCGGTGTTCAAAAGCGCAAAGCAGCCCGTGCCGTAGGTCGACTTCATCATGCCCGGCTCGAAACAGGCATTGCCGATGACGGCAGCCTGCTGGTCGCCTGCGACGCCGAGAATCGGGATTGCGGCGCCGAGCACGGCAGCATCCGTGATGCCGAAGTCGTCGGCACAATCCTTGACCTCCGGCAGCACGGCGGCGGGAATTTCAAGGATTGACAGAAGCTCGTCGTCGAAGCGGTTGGCGCTGATGTCGTAGATCAAGGTGCGCGAGGCATTGGTCGCATCGGTCACGTGAACCTTGCCGCCGGTCAGCTTGTAGATGAGCCAGCTATCGACCGTGCCGAAGCAGATCTCGCCTTTTTCCGCGCGGGCCTTGAGGCCGTCGACATTTTTGAGGAGCCAGGACAGTTTGGTGCCTGAGAAATAGGGATCAAGCAGCAGGCCGGTCTTGCTCGTGAAGAGCGGTTCCAGGCCCTTCTGCTTCAGTTCGTCGCAAAAACGGGCGGTGCGGCGGTCCTGCCAGACGATGGCGTGGTGGACGGGCTTGCCGCTTTTCCGGTCCCAGACGACAACGGTTTCTCGCTGGTTGGTGATGCCGATCGCCGTCACGTCGCCGATCTTGATCCTGGCAGCGGCGACCGCCTTTTCGATGGTCGCAAGCACAGTCTGCCAGATCTCGTCCGCATCATGCTCGACCCAACCGGAATCCGGGAAATGCTGGGTGAACTCCTGCTGGGCGACGCCGACGATATGCATCTCGTGATCGAAGATCATCGAGCGTGTCGAGGTCGTTCCTTGGTCGATGGCCAGAATGTAACCGCTCATCAGGCTGAGACTCCTTAATTGAAGAAGCCGGGGCGTAGATTTCGCCCCGGCAGTTGTCAATGATCAGGGAATGATCCGGCTCACTTCTGCCAGCTCTTGACCAGTTCGTCGTAGTTGACGGTGATCGGCTTTTCCTTCTCGTTCTCGATCTTCAGCTGCGGAGCAAGGTTACCCTTGGCGACAGCGTCGGCGTTCCACTCTTCGAGGGTCTTTTCCTCGGCGAGCTTCGGTCCGATATCGCCCTGGACGCCAGCGCGCTCGAGACGCTCAAGGACCTTTTCCTGCTCGGCGCAGAGCGAGTCCATGGCTTCCTGGGCGGTCTTGGCGCCCGAAGAAGCGTCACCGATTGCCTGCCACCAGAGCTGAGCGAGCTTCGGATAGTCCGGAACGTTGGTGCCGGTCGGCGACCACTGCAGGCGAGCCGGCGAGCGGTAGAATTCGACCAGACCGCCGAGCTTCGGTGCGCGATCGGTGAAGGACTGGTGGTCGAGGGTCGACTGACGGATGAAGGTCAGACCGACATGGCTCTTCTTCACGTCAACCGTCTTCGAGGTGACGAACTGTGCGTAGAGCCAGGCAGCCTTCGCACGGTCTTCCGGGGTGGACTTCATCAGCGTCCAAGAACCGGCGTCCTGATAGCCGAGCTTCATGCCGTCCTTCCAGTAGACGCCATGCGGGCTCGGAGCAAAGCGCCACTTCGGCGTGCCGTCCGCGTTGACGACCGGCAGGCCTTCCTTGACGAAGTCGGCGGTGAAGGCGGTATAGGTGAACATCTGCTGAGCGATTTCACCCTGCGACGGCACCGGACCGGATTCAGAGAAGGTCATGCCCTGAGCAGCCGGAGGGGCATACTTTTTCATCCATTCGAGATACTTCTCGATGGCGTAGACGGAGGCAGGGCCGTTGGTGTCACCGCCGCGGGCGACGCAGGAGCCGACCGGACGGGAGTTTTCGTCAACCTTGATGCCCCATTCGTCAACCGGGTTGCCGTTCGGGATGCCCTTGTCGCCGTTACCGGCCATCGACAGCCAGGCGTCGGTGAAGCGCCAGCCGAGCGACGGGTCCTTCTTGCCGTAGTCCATGTGGCCGAAGACCTTCTTGCCGTCGATTTCGCGACCGGTGAAGAATTCGGCAATGTCTTCATAAGCGGACCAGTTGACGGGAACGCCGAGGTCGTAGCCGTACTTGGCCTTGAAGTCTGCCTTGTTCTTTTCGTCGTTGAACCAGTCATAACGGAAGAAATAGAGGTTGGCGAACTGCTGGGTCGGCAGCTGATAGAGCTTGCCGTCCGGAGCGGTGGTGAACGACTTGCCGATGAAGTCATCGATGTCGAGGGTCGGGCTGGTGACGTCCTTGCCTTCGTTCGCCATCCAGTCGGTCAGGTTGCGGACCTGCTGGTAGCGCCAGTGGGTGCCGATGAGGTCGGAGTCGTTGATGTAGGCGTCGTAGATGTTTTCGCCCGACTGCATCTGCGTCTGCAGCTTTTCGACGACGTCACCTTCACCGATCAGGTCATGGGTGATCTTGATGCCGGTGATGGCGGTGAAGGCCGGAGCGAGGACCTTCGATTCATATTCATGCGTGGTGATGGTTTCAGAAACGACCTTGATTTCCATGCCGGCGAAAGGCTTCGCGGCATCGATGAACCACTGCATTTCCTTTTCCTGCGTGGCACGGTCCAGTGCCGACATGTCGCCGATTTCGGCATCCAGGAACTTCTTCGCCGCTTCCATATCGGCGAAGGCTACGCCCGTCATGGCAAGAAGCATGGCGGCCGTCGTCGTCAAAAGGTGCTTTCGCATTATGTCCTCCCTAAGGTTGCGATTGCATTCGGTTTGCAGTCTCGAGAATGGCGACCTCCCGCCGCCACCCCGTCTTGTCTGCTCTAGACGTAGCGGAAAACGCCGATGGCGTAGACCACGGACAGAGCAAGAGCCCACCACAGGTTCGGTCCAACGAGACCGAGCCAAGCGAGATGGATGAACGCCGACCCGAGCAGCGACACGAAAAGACGGTCGCCACGGGTGGTTTCGAAGCGCAGGATGCCGATCCGCGGATTGCCGCCCGGGGCGATATACTCCCAGACCGCCATCGACAGGATCAGGCAGAAAATCACGATGAAGAAGATCGCGGTCGGCGTGGTCCATGCCATCCATGAAAAGTCCATGGAAACCTCCTCAGACGCGGCCCAGGGCAAAGCCCTTGGCGATGTAGTTGCGGACGAAATAGATGACGAGCGCACCCGGGATGATGGTCAGCACGCCGGCTGCGGCGAGTACGCCCCAATCCATGCCGGACGCGGAGACGGTGCGGGTCATGATGGCGGCGATCGGCTTTGCATCCGTCGTGGTCAGCGTGCGAGCAATCAAAAGCTCCACCCAGGAGAACATGAAGCAGAAGAAGGCCGCGACACCGATGCCGGAGGCAATCAGGGGCATGAAGATCTTCACGAAGAACTTCGGGAAAGAATAGCCGTCGATATAGGCCGTCTCATCGATCTCCTTCGGCACGCCGGACATGAAGCCTTCCAGGATCCAGACGGCGAGCGGCACGTTGAACAGGCAGTGCGCGATGGCAACGGCGATGTGGGTGTCGATCAGGCCGAAGGCGGAATACAGCTGGAAGAAGGGCAGAGCGAAGACCGCCGGCGGCGCCATGCGGTTTGTCAGCAGCCAGAAGAACAGATGCTTGTCACCGAGGAAGCGATAGCGCGAGAAGGCATAGGCTGCCGGCAGCGCGACGGCGACCGCGATCACGGTGTTCATGCAGACGTAGATGATCGAGTTGATGTAGCCCTTGTACCAGGACGGATCGGTGAAGATCACGACGTAGTTGGCAAGTGTCGGGTTGGCGGGCCAGAGCGAGAAGGCGCCCGTGATCTCAGCATTCGTCTTGAAGCTCATGTTGACGAGCCAGTAGATCGGCAGGAGCAGGAAGATAATGTAGATCGTCGGGACCAGGAAGCCGAGGCCGGCGCGATTATCAGTGCTTTTCATCGATGTCTCCCTCAGTCCTTCGCGTCACTGTTGGTCATGACGGTGTAGAAAACCCAGGACAGAGCCAGGATGATCAGGAAGTAGATGATCGACATCGCCGCCGCCGGACCAAGGTCGAACTGGCCGACCGCCATCTTGACGAGATCGATGGACAGGAAGGTGGTCGAATTGCCCGGGCCACCGCCCGTCAGGACGAACGGCTCGGTATAGATCATGAAACTATCCATGAAGCGCAGAAGCACGGCGATCAGAAGCACGCGCTTCATCTTCGGCAGCTGGATGAAGCGGAACACCGACCAGCGTGATGCGCCATCAATCTTGGCCGCCTGGTAATAGGCATCCGGGATGGAGACGAGGCCGGCATAGCAAAGCAGTACGACGAGGCTCGTCCAGTGCCAGACATCCATCACGATGATGGTAACCCAGGCGTGGATCGGGTTCTGTGTGTAATTGTAGTCGAAGCCCATGGCGTTCAACGAATAGCCGAGCAGACCGATGTCGACGCGACCGAAGACCTGCCAGATTGTGCCCACCACATTCCACGGAATGAGCAGTGGAAGTGCCATCAGGACAAGGCAGACCGGAACACCCAGTCCCTTTTTCGGCATGTTGAGCGCGATGAAAATGCCAAGCGGCACCTGGATCGCCAGAATGATCATCGAGAAGATCAGGTTGCGTCCAAGCGCATCCCAGAAGCGGTCGGAAGACAGGATGTCGGCGAACCAGTCAGTGCCCGCCCAGAAGAACTGGTTGTTGCCGAAGGTGTCCTGAACGGAATAGTTCACCACGGTCATCAGCGGTATGACAGCCGAGAAAGCCACCAGCACGAGGACCGGAATGACCATGAACCAGGCCTTGTTGTTCCAGGTCTTTTCCATCGTCAGCCCTCCAAACCTACGCGCCAGGAATCGGCGTAGATACCGACTCCTTCGGGAACGAATGTGATCTTGGGATCAGCCGGGATTTCGGCATCCTCCGGCACGACAATAGACAAAAGCTGCCCCGCGAAGCTGGCCCGAACGATCTTCTGGCGGCCGATATCCTCGACCTTAACCACGGAGACCGGCATGCCTTCACGCCCGAGGCGGACGAATTCGGGACGAACCCCGAGCTCGATCTTGCCCTGACCGGACAGCTTGGGTGCTCCGGGCAGACTGACGGTCTGGTCGCCGACCGTGGCTGTCGCGCCGCTCACCTTTGCCGGCATGACATTCATGCCGGGGGAACCGATGAAATAGCCGACGAAGGTGTGGCTGGGCCGCTCGAAGAGTTCGGCGGGCGTGCCGATCTGGACGATCTGGCCGTCATACATGACGACGACCTTGTCGGCGAAGGTCAGGGCCTCGGTCTGGTCATGGGTGACATAGACCATGGTGAAGCCCGACTGGCGATGCAGACGCTTGAGCTGCGAGCGCAGCACCCACTTCATATGCGGGTCGATGACGGTCAGCGGTTCGTCGAAGAGGATGGCGTTGACGTCAGAGCGGACGAGGCCCCGACCGAGCGAGATCTTCTGCTTCTGGTCGGCGGTCAGGCCCTGGGCGCGCTTTTTCGCCATGGGCTGGAGGTCGATCATGTCCAGGATCTCGTTGACCCGCTTGTTGACTTGGTCTTCCGGGACATGGCGGTTCCGTAGCGGGAAGGCCAGATTGTCGAAGACGGTCATGGTGTCGTAGACGACCGGGAACTGGAAGACCTGCGCGATGTTGCGGGCGGCCGTCGGCAGGTTCGTGACGTCGACGCCATCGAACTCGATTCGGCCGTCGGACGGATGCAGGAGACCCGAAATGATGTTGAGAAGGGTGGTCTTGCCGCAGCCAGACGGGCCCAGCAGCGCATAGGCGCCGCCGTCATCCCATTCGTGATGGACTTCCTTCAAGGCGTAGTCGCCAGCCGCCCGAGCGGCGGGGGAGTATGCGTGACGGATATGGTCGAGGTTGATGCGTGCCATGACGTTGCTCCTCACGCGGCCAGTTCGGCAGGCGCGCCAAGCGCCCTGCCATCGGCGCCGAACGCCATCAGGTGACGGGTATCAATGAAGACGTCGATCTCGCGGTCCGGATCGATGTCGTGGATGCCATGCGCCAAGCAAACCCAGCGGGCATCGCCATATTCGACGTGAATGAAACTCTCGGAGCCTGCGATCTCCGAGACCAAAGTGCGTGAGCGCATAGGGAGAGCCGAGGGCAGTGCCGCAAGCGACAGATGATGCGGATGAAAGCCGACGGTGACAGGACCGTCTGCGATCGCCGCGAGATGAGCGGGCACGCTCAAGACCGGCTGGCCGTTCAGCTCGAAATGCGCGCCCCGCTTGACCAGCGCAATGGTGTTGAGCGGCGGATCGGCGAAGGTGCGGGCAGTCAGGAGATCGAGGGGGCGGCGATAGACATTGATCGTCTCGCCGAACTGCGTGACCCGACCTTCGGAGAGCGTTGCCGTGTATCCGCCCAACAGCAGGGCTTCCGACGGTTCTGTCGTCGCATAGACGAAGATCGCGCCGGACTCGGCAAAGATCTTCGGCAGTTCCTCGCGCAGTTCTTCGCGCAGCTTGTAGTCGAGGTTGGCCAGTGGTTCGTCGAGGAGCACAAGTGTCGCCTTCTTGACGATCGCCCGGGCGAGCGCCGTGCGCTGCTGCTGGCCGCCGGAGAGATTGAGCGGGGTTCGCTCAAGATAGGGCGTGAGCCGCAGGAGATCGGCAGCCTTGCGAACCTCGCGATCGATGGTGGCTGCATCCTTGCCAGCGACACGCATGGGCGATGCGATGTTTTCGTAGACCGTCAGGGCCGGGTAGTTGATGAACTGCTGGTAGACCATCGCGACATTGCGCTTCTGGACCGGCATGCCCGTGACATCCTGGCCATCGAAATGGATCGTGCCAGACGTCGGCTTGTCGAGGCCCGCCATGAGGCGCATCAGGGATGTCTTGCCCGAAAGGGTGGGCCCGAGCAGGACGTTGAGCGTACCCCGCTGCAACGTCAGGTCGGTCGGGTGAATATGAAATTCACCTCCCGCCTTCTTCGAGACTTTACGCAGTTCCAACATATGTCCTCGGGCCTCCTCCAAACCGTCGGTCTTTATCGAGATGGGCGATCAGGCCGCCGCCAGCATCCCCAGATAGGAATCGAGCCCCTTCGCCTCCTCCGGCGTCAGGAACAGTCCTTGTTTCGTTCGGCGCCACAGCACGTCTTCCGCCGTCACCGCCCATTCCTGCTCGACGAGCCAGCGGACTTCCGCTTCGTAAAGCGTGCCGCCGAAATGGCGACCGAGATCGGCCACGTTCTTCGCCCGCCCGAGAATCGCCTTCGAGTCGGTGCCGTAGCAGCGGATCAGTCGCTCGGCATGGATACGGTCCAGGAACGGATAGGCCTTCAACAGATCGGCGACCGTCGGCTCAAAGGCCGTTGCGGCGAAATCACCACCCGGCAGGCGACTTCCTGCGGTCCAGGGCGTGCCCTTCTGGCCGATCGCTTCACCGATCTTCTCAAGCGCATGTTCCGCAAGGCGCCGGTAGGTCGTCAGCTTTCCGCCGAAGACGTTCAAAAGCGGCCCATCGCCTGCGGTTCCCTCGACCTTCAGGACGTAATCGCGCGTTGCTTCCTGGGCTTTGGAGGCCCCGTCATCGAATAGCGGGCGCACAGCCGAATAGCTCCAGACGATGTCGTCGGGACGCACCGGTTCCTGGAAATACTCGCTTGCCGCATCGCAGAGATAGCTCACCTCTTCGGGACTGATGCGAACATCCTTCGGGTCTTCG
The DNA here is from genome assembly GCF_014237835.1 of Rhizobium sp. AQ_MP. Taxonomy (GTDB): domain Bacteria; phylum Pseudomonadota; class Alphaproteobacteria; order Rhizobiales; family Rhizobiaceae; genus Allorhizobium. Next base: position 119,472 of record NZ_JACJVI010000012.1, on the reverse strand, counting down.
GTGTAGTCCCGATCCGTCGTACCGATCAGCGTGAACTCGCCTTCGTAGGGGATGGCGAAAATGATGCGGTTATCCGGGTTCTGGAAGAAGTAGGCGCGCGGGTCGGTGAACTTCTTGCGCACGATAATGTGGCTGCCCTGCACAAGCCGGACATTATGCACGTTGTTGCGACCGAAGGCTCCGGCCAGCACCTGATCGACCCAGGGGCCGGCGGCATTGACGAGCATGCGGGCACGATGGGTCACGGTCGAACCGTCGCGCTGCGATTTCGTCGTCACGACCCAGTGGCCGTCTTCACGATGGGCCGAGACCACACGGTTGCGGCTCAGGATCGTCGCGCCGCGGATCTGCGCATCGCGGGCGTTCAGAACCACCATGCGGGCGTCATCGACCCAGCCGTCGGAATATTCGAAAGCCTTGGAGAAGACCGGCTTCAGCGGCTTGCCGGCGGGATCGCGGCGCAGGTCGAGCGTCTTCGTCGCCGGCAACAGTTTGCGACCGCCGAGGTTGTCGTAGAGGAAGAGGCCCAGGCGGATGAGCCAGGCCGGGCGGATGCCACCCTTCTGGAAGGGAAGGACGAAACGCAGCGGCCAGATTACATGCGGGGCCATGGCCCAGAGCACTTCGCGCTCCATCAGCGCTTCCCGCACGAGACGGAATTCATAGTGCTCGAGATATCGCAGGCCGCCATGGATCAGCTTGGTGGCGCCGGAAGACGTGCCCGAGGCAAAATCGTTCATTTCAGCCAGGGCAACGGAGTAACCACGGCCGGCCGCGTCGCGCGCGATCCCGCATCCGTTGATCCCGCCGCCGATCACAAAGAGATCGTAGATTGGCTGCCCCGACATCGTTCCTCCGCATGTTCGCACCTGCAGCATTTGCTGCTATTGCGAAAGTGTGAGTATATTTTTCGAAATTTAAACGAATGTCAAACGAAAGTTATTCCGCAACGGCGTGGCGGTTTTCAGGCGCTGTTTCGATGATGCGCACATCCCGTTCGGCGCAGATCTCGCGGACGCTGACCGAGGGGCAGTGGTCGGTGATAAAGGTCTGAACCTGGGAGATATGGCCTATGCGGACAGGTGCGGTGCGCTCGAATTTCGATGCGTCGGAGACCAGGATGACATGGCGCGCATTGGCGATGATGGCCTGGGCCACTTTCACTTCGCGAAAATCGAAATCGAGAAGTGCCCCATCCTGATCAATCGCCGAAACGCCGATGACGGCGAAATCCACCTTGAACTGCCGAATGAAATCGACGGCCGCTTCGCCCACGATACCACCGTCGGAGCCCCGCACCACGCCGCCCGCAATCACCACCTCGATCGAGGGAAAAACGCGCAAGCGATTGGCGACATTGATGTTATTAGTGATGACCATCAATTCCTTGTGGTCGACCAGGGCGTCGCCCACGGCTTCCGTCGTGGTGCCGATATTGATGAAGAGCGAGGAATTGTCCGGGATCAGAGCGGCTGCGGCGCGCCCGATTGCCTGTTTCTCTGTCGCCGCCATGGAGCGGCGCGCTTCGTATTTGACGTTTTCATTTCCGCTTGGATAGACCGCCCCGCCGTGGATGCGGTTGAGGGCGCGCGAATCACACAGGTCGTTCAAATCCTTGCGAATAGTCTGCGGCGTGACCGCAAAGCGTGCCGCGAGCTCATCCACCAGAACACGGCCATGCTCCTTGGCCAGAGCCATGATCTCCGCCTGCCTTGCCGAGAACATCATGTCGGCCCCTCCCCTTTTTCGTTTTTCTTCAATCTAGGCAAAAACGAAAGAGGAGCAATAGAGGAAACGGAATTAGCGGCGACGCAGGAGGAGAATGAAGGCGACGCCACCAACCAGTCCTGTGACGACACCGATCGGAACGTCTTCCGGTGCCATGATGGTGCGGGAGACGATGTCGGCGAGGATTAGAATGAGGGCCCCGAGGATGGCAGAGCAGGGAATGACCCTGACATTGTCGCTCCCCACGATCAGACGGACAAAATGCGGGACAAGCAGCCCGACGAAGCCGATGGCACCGGAAAAGGCGACCATGACGCCGGTCAGGAGTGCGGTGACGAGAAACAACTCGGCGCGGAAGCGCGCAACCCTGACGCCGAGGGTGGCGGCCGTTTCATCCCCCATGGCGAGGGCATTGATTTCCCGCGCCCTCAGCATGACGAAGGAAAGGCCGACGGCGAGTGTCACGGCGGGGTAGAGCAGATGCTCCCACTGCGCGAGCCCCAAACCTCCCAGCATCCAGAAGACCACGGTATGGGTGGCGCGCGGATCGGCAAAAAAGATTGCAAGATTGGCGAGCGCCGTGGCGACGAAGGCGATCGCCACCCCTGAAAGCACCAGACGGTCTGCGGCTGCGCCCGAGAAGCGGTTGACGGCCAGGACGGCCGCGGTTGCAAGGAGAGCGCCACCGAACGCGAAAAGCGGAACCGTGAGAAGGCCGAAGACAAGGCCCGTGTGGAGGAGCGCGATGACAGCACCGAGCGCGCCGCCGGAAGACACGCCGAGCAGGTGTGGATCGGCCAGGGGGTTGCGGGTCACGGCCTGCAGCACCGTCCCAACCACCGCCAATCCTGCGCCGACGAGCGCCGCCAGCAGGACACGCGGAAAGCGGACATCCCAGACGATGCTTTCGCGCCCCGGTGACCAGGTCGGCTCGAAAGTGCCCGGCGCGAGCTTGTTGACGATGATCGCCCAGACGGTTTCGGCCGGTATGGCGGCCGAGCCCAAAGACACACCCGCAGTTACGCACAGGACGAGCAGCGCCAGGGCCAGACCCGTCCAGAGAAACAATCGACCCTGCATCAATGCTGCCTTGCCTATTCCTTGCCAAGCGGGGCCGCGTCAACGGCCCCGCCACAAGTGTCACATATTGCGAGGATGGAAGGCCTTCGCGAGGCGATCGATGGCCTGGACATTGCGCGGACCGGGCGTGGCCTCGACATATTCCAGCACCACGAAGCGATCCTGCTTGACGGCGTCGAGGTTCTTGAAGGCAGGGTTTTCCTTCATGAAGGCGATCTTCTGCTCGGCGGTCACTTCGCCGTAGTTGACGATCACGACGACTTCCGGATTGCGCTCGATGACGGGCTCCCAGGATACCTCGGTCCAGCTCTTCTCCACGTCTTCCATGATGTTGACGCCGCCAGCGGCCTCGATCATCGCCGTCGGAATGCCAAAGCGGCCCGAGGTGAAGGGCTTTTCGGTGCCGGAATCATAGACGAAGACGCGCACGGGCTTGTCGACGGCGCCGATCCTTGTGGTGATGTCGGCGAGCTGCTTGCGGTAGCCGGCTACCAGAGCCTCTGAACGATCCTCGACGCCGAAGATCTTGCCGAGGTTCAGGAGATCGACGAACATGTCGTCCATCGTCGGCTTGTTCTTGGCCATGATGTGAATGCAGGATTCGGTCAGCTCATAAACCTTGATGCCGAAGGGAGCGAGCGTGTCGGGTGTGACTTCGCCGCCGACCTTCATGCCATAGTTCCAGCCGGCGAAGAAGAAATCGGCATCGGCGTTCAGCAGGACTTCCTTGCTGGGATATTTGGGCGACAGTTCCGGGAGTTCCCGGACACCTTCCCGCAAGCTCTCGTCCAGGGTCTTCCAGCCGGAAACACCGGTATAGCCGACCATTCGATCCTGAAGCTTCAGCGCCAGCATCATTTCGGTCAGGTTGACGTCGTTGGAAATCGCGCGGGCTGGCGCGGCGTCAAAGGTGACATCGCGGTTGCAGCTTTTCACGGTCACGGGAAAAGCGGCTGCGGACGTTGCGCCAACCAGTCCTGCAACGAGAGCGATCGAGGAAGCGATGAGAGAAATCTTGAACACGGGTTATGCCTTTCAGGTTTAGCTGAGCGTTCTGAAAAAGGTGAAATGGCCGGCATGGCTGGATGCGCTGGGGACCGAATACATGCGGGCACTGACGCCGAAGGTCTGCGATACCGCATCCTCGGTCAGGATCGCCTCCGGACTGCCGAATGCGGTCATCCGGCCGTCATGCATGATGGCGACATGCGAGGCGAAAGAGGCGGCAAGATTGATGTCGTGCAGCGTGGTGATGATGGTCAGCCGGAGCCCAGCCAAGAGATCGAGGATCTCCAGTTGGTGGCGAATATCCAGATGGTTCGTCGGCTCATCAAGGATGATGATCTGCGGGTCCTGAGCGAGGGCTCGGGCCACCAGCACACGCTGCTTTTCCCCGCCTGACAGGGTGGAGAACTGGCGATGAGCAAGCCGCACGACGTCAAGATGTTCGAGCGCATGAAGAACAGCCTGATGATCCCGTTCGCCCCAGCCGGCAAGACCTTGACGCCAGGGCACCCGCCCCATCATCACGACGTCCCGGACGGTGAAGGGGAAATCGGCCGGCATTTCCTGGAGGACGACGCCGATCTTGCGGGCCAGTTCACGCGGCGCGTAACTGCGCAGATCCGCGCCGTCCAATTCAATTCTGCCTTCCAGGGGTGTCACCGCGCGGTAGAGGCAGCGCAGAAGCGATGTCTTGCCCGCACCATTCGGCCCCACGATTGCCAACCGATCACCGGCATCGATGCTGAAGTCGACACCACGAACGAGATAGTGGCCGAGCTTGGGTCCCCAGGCGAGACCGGATACCGTGACCGGGCAGCCGAGCGTATTGCAGCTCATTGCACGCCCTCCGCAGCCAATTCCGACACGAGAATGGCGGCCGGGATGCGTGCCAGGGTCTTGCCACGCAGGCCTGCTGGTCGCTCGGCCTCACGCGTCATGCCATCCGGCATTCTCAGATACAGGTCCGCGAAATCGACCAGAGATGCGATGTCGGTGTCTGGCCGGATGTCGCCAAAGAGATAGGTGGCCTTGCCCGATGCCTGGAAGGCAATCGTGCAGGGGCGATCACAGCCGGCCATGCAGACGGTTCCCGCCACCATGAAGTCGGAGCCAGCGTCGGCACCGAGCCTATGAAGGCTGTCAGTCAGACGATGCAGCAGATCGAGGCCAGGCCGACATGTTTCGCCGCGCCGTCGGCAGTCGGTGCACACAGTTACATGATGTCGTTTTGATTCTGCCACTTAGGCCCTCCGCAGGAGATCTCCGGAGGCAAAATGACTATGTATCGCACGCGCGAAGACGCGCGGCCGCAAAGCCAGTTCGTATCCATCGGCACACCCCGTCCGCTACGTTTTTCCCACTTGACGGCAGGTCTCCTGGCTTACGGATATCTGCTGCATCCACCTTCCCACGACAAAGCGCAGTGGCCCGGCGCTGGCGCGCCGAAAGGATGACAGCAATCCGCCTACAGTTGCGGGGGCAGCCACGGTCTTGGTCCCTATTGGGTCGTCCGCACCGTGTTCCCTATTAATCCCCTCGGAGTCATCCGGCGGGGAACCGTCACCTGCTTGCATAGGGCTAGAAGGACCTCACGGTCAAGTGTCTCTCTCTTTCTGGTAATGTAATATCATTACGCTTATAATCTGAGACTTCTCTTGTCCAGCCCTGGATGGATACCCATCAAACGTGAATTTTGGCCCCGTGGGGAGGCTGATCCGTCGCCACCGCGTCCTCATCGATCAAGCGCGCTCCGCGCTGGCGGGTGACGTAACGCCAGATCCACTGAATGCTGACCAGCATACGCTTCTCGAAATTGACTAGCAGATAGACATGCACGATCGCCCACAGGAGCCAGGCGAGGTATCCTTTCAGCTGCCAGGAGCCGAAATCGAAGATCGCGGCATTTCTGCCGATTACGGCGGTGTTGCCGCGGTTGTGGAACCGAAATGCAGGTATGGGTTTGTCCTTAAGCAGATTTGCTTTCAGCGCTCGTCCCAGGAAAACACCCTGCTGCTTGGCCACTTGCGCCAGCGCTGGGAGTGGCTTGCCATCCTCTGCCTCGGCGAGAGCCGTATCGCCAAGCGCGAAGACATGTGCCTTCCCCTCCACAGAGAGATCGGACGCCACCCGCAAGCGGCCCCCGGGGCCCGGCTCGACATGCAGCCAAGTCGCAGCAGGTGAGGCCTTCACGCCCGCACCCCAAATCATGCAGCCTGCCGGAAGCAGGCTCCCTGAGACCTGCACGCCTTCTGCGGTTATGTTCTCGACACGGGTGTTCAGGCGAATATGCACACCGATGCGGGTCAGATAGTCGACGGCGTAGCTTGAAAGCGATTCCGGGAAGGTGGCGAGAATACGGGGTCCCGCCTCGATCAGCAGAACCTGCAATTGATCAGGGCGAAGGCTTCGGAAATCGCGGGCAATCATGAAACGCCCGAGTTCCGAAATGGCACCAGCCATCTCGACACCCGTGGGCCCGCCCCCGATGATCACGCTCGTCAGAAGTCGACGCTTTTCCTCATCGTCCTTGCTGCGCTCGGCCTTCTCGAAGGCAAGCAGAAGACGGTGGCGGATCTGCCTTGCTTCGTGGATCGATTTCAAACCGGGCGCGTGCTGCTGCCAGTCCTTATGGCCAAAATAGTTGTAGTCCGATCCGGTCGCCAGTACGAGCCGGTCATAAAGGATCTCGTCGCCATCCTTCAGGCCTATGCTCTTTCTGCCCGCATCGACGGCAACGACTTCCCCCATGACCACCCTAACGTTGGCGTACCGGCCCAAGGACCGTCGGATTGGTTCCGAGACATCCGCAGGTGACAGTGCAGCCGTCGCGACCTGGTACAGCAGAGGCTGGAACAGGTTGTGGTTGCGACGATCGATCACGGTCACGTCTATTTCAGAATTTCCGAGCGCCCGGGCGCAAGCCAAGCCTCCGAAACCGGCTCCGACGATCACTATGTGAGGCCTTCCTGCGCGGTCCGTCTCGCTTTTCATCATCACCTCTCTGTTGTTCAACCAGAACAAACAGGAGGCACTCGCAATTGTTCCTGGGGAACGCTTCGGCAAACCAGCAGTTGGTCAGGCTCCAGTGGTGAAGAAGGAGACAGGCTGATGGGAATGAAGTCACCAAAAGACGGGATGCCAGGCACCACCGATCAGAGCCCGCGATGGGAAGGCCCGCAGGAAAATTGTCCGCGCAGTTACATGCCCGCCAAGGACGATCCGGACATCGATCGAGACGCTACAGGCGAAAATCTGCAGGACCCGGAAAAGCGCGACTTCGGCGACGCCCTGAAGACAAGGGACGACAAATAGCTCTACCGAAAATAGCAGCGGATCAGCAGGAACCATCCTCATTGGTTGTTGTTGGAAGACGTCAACACGAGGAAAAGCGCCATGTTCTACACAGACAATCGCCTCCAATATCCCGTTCGCGTCGAGACACCCGACCCGCTGTTTGCCCGCGCTCTGCAGCAGGCCATCGGCGGTGTGGAAGGGGAAATTCGCGTGGCAATGCAGTATTTCTTCCAAGCCTGCGGTGCCCGAGGCAATCCGAAGTTCCGCGACCTTCTCATGAACACTGCCGCAGAAGAATTGGGGCATATCGAGATGCTCGCCACTGCTGTTGCAATGAACCTCGAAGGCGCGCCCCTGTCGCTCAAGGAGGAAATCGCGGCCGACCCGGTCGGGGGTGGAGTGCTCGGCGGCATCAATCTCAAGAATCTTCTGTCGGCCGGCCTTTCCGCGATGCCCGTCGATTCGGACGGCGTGCCTATTGACATGTCGCATATCTATGCCAGCGGCAATATCGCGGCCGACATGACAGCCAATGTCGCAGCGGAATCGACGGGCCGTGTGCTGGCAACACGCCTCTACACCATGACCAATGATCCGGGCATGAAGGATATGCTCTCATATCTGATTGCCCGCGACACGATGCACCAGAACCAATGGATGGCCGCTCTGGAAGAGCTGGGGGGCCCGACGGGCGCGTTCCCCATCCCCAACAGCTTTCCGCAGGAGCAGGAGCAACAGGAATTCAGCTATGCCTATCTGGGTTTCCAGCTGGACGGAAGCGCGCCGGCGCCGGGACGCTGGTCGGAGGGGCGCTCCATTGATGGCAAGGGCGAATTCGTATCTCAACCGATGCAGCCTCTCGGGCAGAAACCGGAACTCGGACCGGCAAAGCCCAATAGCGGCGCTCAGACGGAACAACTCTGACACCAGTAAGCTGGTTCGCGGGTTCTTTGTTCCTTCGATGGAACAATGCCTTCTTTCAGTGGTTCATGGAGACATCTGTATTCCATCCGCCCAACCTCCCCCGGCCGCCCCATGGGCGCCCACCTGGACCCCGCTTCGGCGGGGTCCTTTTTGTTCCGGGAAGAACGCTGGCCGCTGTCAATCGCTCGCAGAGATTGCCTGCTAGTCCATTGGGCAAGTGCTCAACGGCGGCATCGCTCACTGCTGGACACTGTGCGGCGGGAAGTCCTTTGAATCTTCAGGGTCAGTGTCGCCGAGAAGGAAAAATGTCGTGGCCAAGATGGCGACCAAGGCCGCTAAAGCGATGTAGCGAAGATGGGGGCTCATAGGTGTTGCTCCGTTAACGGCGTGGGGGTGATGACCATGGGTGGATGATCGGAGGGAGCAGCGTGATCAGGGATTGCTGATGTCGCCTGTGGCGCTGGGCGGAACGCCCGGGACCGGCTCATGACGGGCCGGTGCCGTTTCGGGTGCCGTGTCCGTCACCTCCTGCTGAAATTGTGCCGCGAGGAGCATGACTATGGCGACAAGTATCGCGCCCAGAAGTGCGGCGAGTTGCCATGTTCTGGCCATCATACCCTCCGTCACGGCGTTGTCTGGGAGTGAGCCCTGACCTTGTGGGTCCGAACCAGCGGATAGTTTGCAACCGCATAGGCTTTCAGACTTCCGGCGGCACCATGGTCGCCATAGGCCCCCAGCAACCTGATGGCCTGATCATGGGCTTTCACCTGAGCTGACATGTATGCACTGTCAAATTGGCTCTCGTCGGCCTGCTCCAGCGCCGCGAGTGTCTGCTTTTGCTCCATCGACAGTTCCATGGTCATGGCAATCGAATCGGCCTTGGCGGCCTCGATCAGCTGTTCCTGAGCTCGACGGTGATCATCAAGCATGGACTGGGCGAAGTCCTTGACCTGGCTATCCTGGCTCCGCTTGAGCGCGATCTCAGCTGACAGAATTTCGAACTCGTTGGACGCAGCCGCCTGCTTGACGAATTCCGCCGGACCTAGCGCCTTCGTCTCTTCTGAAGGTTGCGGCTTTGGCAGTTGCTGGATCGGCGTCGTCTGCTGGGCGGTTGCGGGCATTGCTATCGCGAGCGTGGCGGCGGCGATCAGGGACATCCGGCGAATCATCGTGCGCTCCTTTGGTTGTGGTCATAAAGACCAACCCATCAGCCATCGAAGCGTTCCCCCCATCCCCGCAGACAGACCGACGGCATTTGACACGGATGGGCAAAATTGGCAGCAGTGGATGATCGGGAGGAGACTGCATGGCACGACGCAGTGAGGGGCAGACAAGACTGGATGATGCGGCGCGAGCCGGATGGCTCTACTATGTCGCCGGACGGACTCAGGACGAGATCGCCGCAGCCATGGGGATCTCGCGCCAGAGCGCCCAACGCCTCGTTTCGCTGTCCGTCGCCGAGAAGCTCATCAAGGTGCGGCTCGATCATCCCATCGCTGCGTGTCTGGAGCTTGCGGAAGCGCTCAAGCACAAGTTTGGTCTCAAGGAAGTCGAGATCGTTCCCACGGATTCCGGATCTGAGTCCGCGACGGTGGGAGTGGCAGAAGCCGGGGCAGCACAGCTGGAGCGCTGGCTGAAGCAAGCCGATCCGCTCGTCATCGCGATGGGGACCGGCCGTACACTGCGGGCCATGATCGACCAGCTTTCACCGATGGAATGTCCGCAACACAAAATCGTTTCGCTGACCGGCAATATCAGTCCGGATGGGTCCGCCGCCTATTTCAACGTCATCTTTTCCATGGCCGACGCGATCAAGGCTCCGCATTTCCCCATGCCGCTTCCGGTCATCGTGTCCTCTCCGGACGAGAAGCAGCTGTTGCACACACAGCCTCTGGTGGCTCCGACGATCGCGCTGGGCCACAAATCCGACGTGACCTTCGTGGGCATCGGCGAGATGAACATGAATGCACCGCTCTTGGTCGACGGCTTCCTTAAACCGGGCGAGATGCAGGATCTTCTCGGTGCCGGCGCCGTCGGCGAGATATGCGGCTGGATCTTCGGCGAGGATGGAACTCTGCTGAAGCATCCCGTCAACGATCGGGTCGCCAGCCTGGAGATCCCTTCACGAAAAACCTCGACGGTGGTCGGACTTGCGCGGGGGCGACGGAAGCATCCGGCAATCCTTGCAGCGGTGCGTGGTGGCCATATCAACGGGCTTATCACCGATGAAGAGGCCGCACGGCATCTTCTGGCCAGCTGATATCAATTAAAATTTTCAATTTCCCAACAGAGACTTAACCAGGATTTTCGGCAATGCAGCATGGAATCCCGATTGACATTTTGCGCGCCCAAAGTGAGTAATTGCCCATGAGCAAAGCGAATGCTCATTACTCTTCTGGGAGGAAGACATGAACTTGAAGACGATTTTGCTGGGCGCCTGCTCAGCGCTGGCGCTTGCCGGCATGGCCTCGGCCGAAACCCTGACAATCGCAACCGTCAACAACGGTGACATGATCCGGATGCAGGGTCTGACCTCGGAATTCACGTCGAAGAACCCCGACATCCAGGTCGAGTGGGTCACGCTCGAGGAAAACGTTCTGCGCGAGCGCGTCACGACCGATATCGCCACCAAGGGCGGCCAGTACGACATCATGACGATCGGCACGTACGAAGTCCCGATCTGGTCCAAGCAGGGTTGGCTGCTGCCGCTCGACAACCTTGGCGCTGACTATGCTGTCGATGATCTGCTGCCGGCCATCCGCTCGGGTCTGACCGGCGACGATGGCAAGCTCTATGCCGCGCCTTTCTACGGCGAGTCTTCGTTCATCATGTACCGCAAGGACCTGATGGAGAAGGCCGGGCTGACGATGCCTGACGCGCCGACCTGGGAGTTTGTCGCCGACGCTGCCCGCAAGATGACGGACCGTGCAAACGACATCAACGGCATCTGCCTGCGCGGCAAGGCCGGCTGGGGCGAGAACATGGCCTTCCTGACGGCCACCTCGAATGCGTTTGGCGCCCGCTGGTTCGACGAGAACTGGAAGCCGCAGTTCGATCAACCGGAATGGAAGAACACGCTCGACTTCTACGTCAAGCTGATGAACGACGCCGGCCCGCAGGGCGCCTCGTCGAACGGTTTCAACGAGAACCTCGCTCTCTTCCAGCAGGGCAAGTGCGGCATGTGGATCGACGCCACCGTCGCTGCTTCCTTCGTGACCAACCCGAAGGATTCGACCGTGGCCGACAAAGTGGGCTTCGCGCTCGCTCCCGACACGGGTCTTGGCAAGCGGGGCAACTGGCTCTGGGCCTGGAACCTCGCCATCCCGGCAGGGTCGCAGAAGGCGGAAGCCGCTGAAAAGTTCATCTCATGGGCAACCAGCAAAGCCTATCTCGAGCTCGTAGCTTCGAAGGAAGGCTGGGCCAACGTGCCCCCGGGCACGCGTACCTCTCTCTACGAGAACCCGGAGTACCAGAAGGCGGCGCCCTTTGCGAAGATGACGCTCGACTCGATCAACGCGGCTGACCCGAAGGCCCCGACGGTCAAGCCGGTGCCTTATGTCGGTGTGCAGTTCGTGGCCATCCCCGAGTTCCAGAGCCTCGGCACCTCCGTCGGTCAGCTGTTCTCCGCTGCGCTTGCAGGCCAGATGTCGGTCGATGATGCGCTTGCCCAGGCCCAGAGCCTGACCGAGCGCGAGATGACCCGCGCCGGCTACATCAAGTAATCCACCTCCCGAACCAACCTGCCCGGATCGCGATCCGGGCAGGAGAAGCCCCGACCGCTTGCGACCAATACAAGTCGGCGTCACCTAGCTTCCAACAGGTCTTCGGACCTTGTTTACTGAAGTCCATCAGGGCGAGCTTCATCATGGCTACTCAAAACACACGCACACTGGCCCGTCTGATGATGGCGCCATCCGTCGGTCTCCTGTTGATCTGGATGATCGTACCGCTGGCGATGACTCTGTGGTTCTCGTTCCAGAACTACAATCTGCTCAATCCGGCCAATGTCAGCTTCGGTGGCCTGTTCAACTATCGCTATTTCTACACGGATCCGGCATTCTTCCAGTCGGTATGGAATACGCTGCTGATCGTTGGCGGGGTGCTGTTCATCACGATCGTCGGCGGCATCCTTCTCGCACTGCTGCTGGATCAGCCGATGTTCGGCCAGGGGATCGTGCGCATCCTCGTCATCTCTCCCTTCTTCGTCATGCCACCGGTCGCCGCGCTGATCTGGAAGAACATGATCATGCATCCGGGCTACGGCGTGCTGGCGGACATCAACCGGGCGCTGGGCCTGAACCCGGTCGACTGGTTCGCACAGTATCCGCTGTTCTCGATCATCGTCATCGTTGCGTGGCAGTGGCTGCCGTTTGCGACGCTCATTCTGTTGACGGCGCTGCAGTCGCTCGATGTCGAGCAGAAGGAAGCCGCCGAGATGGATGGTGCGAACTTCATCAACCAGTTCATCTATCTGACGCTGCCGCATCTTGCCCGCGCCATCACCGTCGTCATCCTGATCCAGACGATCTTTCTGCTCGGTGTCTATGCGGAGATCCTGGTCACGACCAATGGCGGTCCGGGCTATGCCTCGACCAACCTCGCCTTCCTCATCTATCGCACCGCGCTTCTCGGTTATGACGTCGGCGGAGCGTCTGCGGGTGGCATCATCGCTGTCGTGCTTGCCAATCTGGTTGCCATCTTCCTGATGCGCGCCGTCGGCAAGAACCTGGACCGGTAAGGAGATCGACCATGGCCCGTGCCACAAGCCCCCGCCGCAAGGTGATCTTCACTCTCCTCGCCTGGATCGTCGCCTTCGTGATCTTCTTCCCGATCCTCTACACGCTGATCACCAGCGTGAAGACGGAGACGGAAGCCATCCAGGGCTTCGACCTGATCCCAACCTTCACGCTCGAGAACTACGTGACGGTGAACACGCAGCGGGATTACATCAAGCCGTTCATGAATTCGGTGATTCTCTCGGTCGGCTCGACGATCCTCGCGCTCATCGTCGGCATTCCCGCCGCCTGGGCCATGGCCTTTTCGCCGACCAGGCGGACCAAAGACATCCTGATGTGGATGCTGTCGACCAAGATGATGCCGGCGGTCGCCGTGTTGGTGCCAATCTATCTGCTGTTCCGTGACTTCGGTCTGCTCGATACCCGCATCGGCCTCACCATCATGTTGACGCTGATCAACCTGCCGATCGTCATCTGGATGCTCTACACCTATTTCCGCGAGATCCCCGGCGAGATCCTGGAAGCGGCGCGCATGGACGGTGCATCCCTTTTCAACGAGATCGTCTATGTGCTGACGCCCATGGCGCTGCCGGGGATCGCCTCGACGCTTCTCCTCAACATCATCCTCGCCTGGAACGAAGCGTTCTGGACGATCCGGCTTACCACCACCAATGCGGCGCCACTCACGGCCTTCATCGCCTCCTTCTCCAGTCCGCAAGGATTGTTCTGGGCGAAGCTGTCGGCGGCCTCGACGATGGCGATCGCGCCGATCGTGATCCTCGGCTGGTTCAGCCAGAAACAACTCGTGCGTGGCCTCACCTTTGGCGCCGTCAAGTAAGGAAACCCGACCATGGGCAGCATCAAACTCGAACAGCTCTCCAAGTCCTTCGGCGAGCATGCGGTCATCCCGGGGATCGACCTTGAAATCAACGACGGCGAATTCGTCGTGTTTGTCGGCCCTTCGGGCTGCGGCAAGTCCACCCTGCTGCGCCTGATCGCTGGCCTGGAGGATGCGACCGGCGGAAGGATCCTAATCGACGGCAAAGACCAAACGCAGACGCCACCGGCGCAGCGCGGTCTTGCCATGGTCTTTCAGTCCTATGCGCTCTATCCACACATGAGCGTGCGCTCGAACATCGGCTTTCCGCTGAAGATGGCGAAAGTCGACCCGGCCGAAATCAGCCGCAAGGTGGAGGAGGCAGCCCGCATTCTCAACCTCACCGACTATCTGGAGCGTCGCCCGGGGCAGCTCTCGGGCGGCCAGCGCCAGCGCGTCGCGATCGGCCGTGCCATCGTGCGCAATCCGCGCTGCTTCCTTTTCGATGAACCGCTCTCCAACCTCGACGCCGCTCTGCGTGTCGCCATGCGGCTGGAAATTACCGAGCTGCATCAGAAGCTCAAGGCAACCTCCATCTATGTGACCCACGACCAGGTGGAGGCCATGACCATGGCCGACAAGATCGTCGTGCTCAACAAGGGACGCATCGAGCAGGTCGGTTCGCCGCTCGAACTCTATCGCAGCCCGGCCAATCTCTTCGTTGCGGGCTTCATCGGGTCGCCGAAGATGAACCTGATTTCCGGCCAGGCGGCTGCGGCGCATGGCGCACACACGATCGGCATCCGGCCGGAGCATGTGACGCTGTCGACCACCGAGGGCATGTGGCGCGGACTGGTCACGGTCGCCGAACATCTCGGATCCGACACCTTCCTGCATGTCCAGGTCGAAGGCGTGGGGACAATCACGACGCGGACCGGTGGCGAATTCCCGGTCCGGCACGGCGACACGGTTTATGTAACGCCGGATCTCGCGCGTCTGCATAAATTCAATGACAAGGGACTGGCAGCATGACCGGTAGACTTCAGGGAAAATCCGCAATCATCACCGGTTCGGCTCGCGGTATTGGTCGCGCCTTTGCGGAAGCCTATGTTCGCGAGGGCGTCGCGGCAGTCGCAATCGCCGATATCGATTTCGAACGGGCCTCGGCGACGGCGGCCGAGATCGGTCCTTCGGCATATGCTGTGAGGATCGACGTCTCTGATCAAGAGTCGATCGATGCAGCGATTGCTGCCTGTGTCGAACGTGCCGGCGGCATCGATATCCTCGTCAACAATGCGGCGATCTTCGATCTTGCGCCCATCGTCGAGATTACCCGCAAGAGCTATCAGCGGGTCTTCGACATTAATGTCGGAGGGTCGCTCTTTACCATGCAAGCCGTGGCGCGCCAGATGATTGCCCAGGGGCGCGGGGGCAAGATCATCAACATGGCAAGCCAGGCGGGACGACGCGGCGAAGCACTCGTCGGCGTGTACTGTGCTTCAAAGGCTGCTGTCATTTCGCTGACCCAATCGGCAGGCCTCAACCTCATCAAGCACGGGATCAACGTCAACGGGATCGCGCCCGGCGTCGTCGGCAGCGAGATGTGGGACGAGGTGGATGCGCTTTTCGCCAAGTATGAAAACCGTCCGCTTGGCGAAAAGAAGAAGCTGGTCGGTGAGGCGGTTCCCTTCGGTCGAATGGGCCGGGCCGAAGATCTGACCGGCATGGCGATCTTCCTCGCCTCGGCGGAAGCCGACTACATCGTTGCCCAGACCTACAATGTCGACGGCGGAAACTGGATGAGCTGACGGTTCCCCCTGTTTCCCAAGCCAAGGAATGCACCCATGACGACCAAACTCTCGCTTGCAACTCTTGCCGACATCGGCGACCGGGCCTCCCTGCCCCGCTATCGTCGCAACGAGATCCGTCCCGGAATCCTGCATTTCGGCGTCGGCAATTTTCACCGCGCCCATATGGCGATCTATCTGCACGAGCTGTTCAACCAGGGGCGCGACCTCGATTGGGGCATCATTGGTGCCGGTGTGATGCCGTCCGACAAGCGCATGCGTGACACGCTGAAGGCACAGGATTTTCTGACGACCGTGGTCGAACAGGACATCGATCGTTCCGCTGCGACGATCACCGGCCCGATGCTCGATGTTATCACGGCACCGGATTTCGACCGGATCATCGCAACACTGGCTTCGCCGGAGATCCGCATTGTGTCGCTGACCATCACGGAGGGCGGCTATTTCATCGATGCCGCGACCGGAAAGTTTGATCCCACCCATCCCGCGATCGTTGGAGATGCCAGTGATCCAGACCATCCGAAGACGGTCTTCGGCCTGATTATTGCTGGCTTGAAAGCTCGCAAGGCAGCCGGGATTCCGGCCTTTACCGTCATGTGCTGCGACAATATCCCCGGCAATGGCGAGGTCACCGAAGCGACCGTCTGCGGACTTGCGCGACTGTCCGATCCTGAAATCGCCGACTGGATCCACCACAACGTCGCCTTCCCGAATTCGATGGTGGACCGGATCACGCCGGCGACCGGACAACGGGAGATCGACATGACCCGCGACGCCTACGGCATCGAAGACGGCTGGCCGGTGTTCTGCGAAGGCTTCAAGCAGTGGGTTCTGGAAGACAAGTTCCCGCTCGGACGACCCGCGCTTGAGGATGTCGGGGTTACCTTCGTTCCCGATGTCGCCCCTTACGAGTTGATGAAACTCCGGATCCTCAATGGCGGCCATGCGGCGATCGCCTATCCGGCGGCGCTGATGGACATCCACTTCGTGCATGAGTCCATGGAAAATCCCTTGATCCGCGCCTTTCTGGCGAAGCTGGAAAATGACGAGATCATTCCTGTCGTGCCGCCTGTCCCGAATACCAGCCTGCAGGACTATTTCTCGCTGATCGAGACCCGATTCTCGAACCCGAAGATCGGCGACACCATTCCGCGCCTTGCGCAGGACGGGTCGAACCGCCAGCCGAAATTCATTCTGCCCTCGACAGCCGACCGACTGGCCAAGGGGCTTGATGTTCAGGGTCTGGCGCTCGTCTCGGCCCTATGGTGCCGTTATTTCGAGGGCGAGAGCGACGGCGGCAAGGCGATTGCCTTCAACGACCCAAGTGCCGAACGGCTGCATTCAGCGGCACTTGCGTCGCGCGGGAATGCGCAGGAGTTTATCGGCATTACCGACATCTTTGGCGCCGTCGGAAGCAATCCCCAGTTCCGCAAGCGTTTCGACGAAGCCATCGGCAGCTTGCGCAGCCATGGCACCGCCGCTACGCTCCAGCGCTACATCGACGGAACCCTTGCCAGCTGAGTGATCATGGACCCGCAGCCGATCCGCCTTGTGATCTTCGACTGTGACGGCGTTCTCGTCGACAGCGAGGGGATTGCGCTGGAGGTTCTGGTCGAGGCGCTCGCAGAAAAGGGGATCTCGCTTTCGACCGACGAGGCAGCGGACCGTTTTCTTGGTCGAAGCCTAGGATCTCTGGCAAAGGTCGTGCGCTCCGAATTCGGCATCGAAATCGACCCACCCTTTCTCGCCAACATGCGCGAAGTGCTCTACGCCCGCTTCCGTTCCGAACTGAAGCCTGTAGCTGGCGTGGCGGCCGCCATCGACAGCCTGAAGGCTGCGGGAGTTGCTTGTTGTGTGGCGTCATCGAGCCAGCGGGAACGGATCGAGCTCTCGCTTTCGGTGACGGGCCTCCTCACGCGGCTGGCGCCCCATATCTTCAGCGCCACCATGGTGGAAAACGGCAAGCCGGCCCCGGATCTTTTCCTGCATGCGGCGCGGCAGATGGGATTTCAGCCATCGCAGTGCCTTGTCATCGAAGACAGTCCAGCCGGCATCCGCGCCGCACAGGCCGCGCGCATGCGGGTTCTCGCCTTCACTGGCGGCTCGCATACGCAGCATGCCAGCTACGAGACATCCCTTGGCAAACTGCATCCGGATGGACAGTTTGACGCCATGGAGAATCTGCTCCACTTTGTCCTCGGCGTGAGGAGACCGGAAGATCTGACTGATGCGTGAACACCTCTTGGCCGTGGATGTCGGCACGGGCAGTGCGCGGGCGGGGGTATTTGACCTCAGCGGCCGGCAGCTGGCGCGGTGCGTCGTCCCGATCAGCGTTCACCACTCCCTCCCCAAGCACATGGAGCAGAACAGCGAGGAAATCTGGTCGGCGGTCTGTGAGGCCGTGAAGGCTGCGCTTGCCGAAAGTGGCATTGGCGCGGCGAGCGTTCTGGCAATCGGCTTCGACGCAACCTGCTCGCTGGTCGTCCGCGATCATCACGGCAGACCACTTTCCGTTTCCGAAACGGGGGCAGCCGGCCTCGATACCATCCTCTGGATGGATCATCGGGCGCTGGCGGAGACCGAGGCCTGCAATGCAACTACCGACCCCATTCTGGAGCGTTTCGGCGGACGGCTTTCGGTCGAGATGCAGATCCCCAAGCTGCTTTGGCTGAAGACCCACCGACCCGATCTCTGGTCCGCCTGCGGACAGATCTTCGATCTCTGCGACTACCTGACCTGGCGGGCGACAGGATCGGCAAAGCGCAGCCATTCGGCGCTTGCCTCGAAATGGGGCTACACGCCCGAGGCGCCTGGTACGCCTCCAATCGACTACCTGAAGAAGATAGGACTTGGCGACCTGATGGAGCGGGCGGGCCTGCCTCTGCAATCCGAACCGCCGGGCCGACCGATCGGCCGACTTTCGACAATCAGCGCCCGTGAACTGGGTCTCGACGAGGACTGCCTCGTGGCGCCTGGGCTGATCGATGCCTATGCGGGGACCGTTGGCCTGTTTGCGGCAGGTGAGCGGCCGGAGGTGCCATTGTCATCGGAAGCCGTGCTGATTGCGGGAACCTCGAGCTGCATCGTGCGGCTTTCGCGCGAACCTGTATCCGGGGCCGGATGCTGGGGCGGGTTCCGCGATGCGGCGATTGCGGACCTATGGCTGACCGAAGCGGGTCAATCTGCGTCCGGCGCCTTCCTCGACCACATCGTCTCCCTGCATCCGTTTGGCGGCATACCGACAAAGGCCCGCCACCGGGCAATCCTCGATGCGATTGCCGAGCATCTTGCCGGCGAGGGCCCGGATTTCGGACTGCCGATCAGTGTGCTTCCAGATCTGCATGGCACCCGGTCACCGGTGTCGGATCCCTTTTTGACGGGCATCATTGCCGGCATGGATCTCGACCGGAGCGAGCTTTCGCTGCACAGGCTTTATTGGCGCAGCTGCGTGGCACTTGCCTGCAGCATCCGGCATATCCTCGACCATCAGCCGCGACGCGCCGGAGCCCCGAGGCAGCTGCTGCTGGCCGGCGGGCTCGCGGACCATCCGCTGCTGGCCCAGCTCTATGCCGATGCCACGGGCTGCGATGTCTTCGTGCCAGCGGATTGCGACGCCGTGCTGCTCGGCTGCGCGCTGCATGCGGCCGTCGCCGCTGGGGCCTTTCCGACAACAGCGGAAGCGGGGAGGCAGATGCGGTTTGCCATGGGACATTTCCCAGCGTCACCGACCCGCCAGGCCGCCCTTTCCCGCGACCACGCCCTGCTCAAGGCGATGATGCGCCACCGGGACGAGCTCACCTTGCTGGCCTCGCCGCGGATCGCCGAGCCGAGTGCCACTCCTCTCGCCATCTGAGCTTTCGCGAAGGCCGAGCGGAATTCCGGCACTCGCCCGACGGTGATTTTCGACTTCGACTGCCAGACCTGTCGAAGCCCTCTTGCGTCAAAACGCTGAACCCGCCATGTTGCCTATACAACTTGCAAAGGTTTCGCGATGAAAGCTTCCCAAAGTCTGTTCTGTGAGCGTGTGCTCCTGCCCGAAGGCTGGGCAAGCGATGTGACAATCGGGATCGATCAGAGCGGCAAGATTGCCTCGATCGAGCACGGTACGGTGCGTGGGCCGGATTCGACGACACTGGCAGGACCTGTGGTTCCCGCCCTGCAAAACCTGCATTCTCACGCTTTTCAGCGCGCCATGGCGGGTCTTGCAGAGCAGGCAGGCTCGTCCGATGACAGCTTCTGGACCTGGCGTGAGACGATGTATCGACTGGTCGGGCAGATGTCGCCCGACGATGTCGAAGCCGTGGCGACGAAGTTGTATAGTGAACTTCTGAAAGGTGGCTTTGGTCAGGTGGTGGAATTTCACTATTTCCACCATGCCTTGACCGAGGTCGGGAGGTCTGACGGCTTCGAAATGTCGAGCCGTATCCTGCGGTCAGCAGAGACGGCGGGGATCGGCCTCACGCACCTGCCCGTCTTCTATGCCCATTCCGGTTTCGGTGGGCTTGCGCCCAATGCCGGACAGCGTCCGTTCATCCATGATATCGACAGTTTCCTCACCCTGCTCGATCGGCTGACACCCGCGTGCAAAGCTGCCGAGGTAGAGCTCGGCCTCGCCATCCATTCGCTGCGTGCGGCCACGCCCGATGAGATGCGTGCCATGCTTTCGGCGGAGCAGACGGGCGGACCGATCCATATCCATGTCGCCGAGCAGGAACGGGAGGTGGAGGACTGCCTTGCCTGGAGCGGCCGCCGCCCGGTCAGCTATCTGCTCGACGAATTTGCGGTCGACGAGCGCTGGTGTGCCATCCATGCGACGCATATGACGGCGGAGGAAACGGCGCGACTGGCGAAATCCGGTGCGGTTGCAGGACTTTGCCCGGCCACCGAAGCCAATCTCGGCGACGGGATCTATCCCGCAACGAACTTCATGGCCCAAGGCGGACGCATAGGAATCGGCACGGACAGCCATGTCGCAACCTCCGTGGCGGAGGAGCTGCGCGTGCTGGAATATGGTCAGCGGCTGCGCGATCGGCGCCGGAACCGGCTTGTGTCGGGTCCCGGAGCCTCGGTCGGCCGCACGCTGATCGACGCCAGCCTCTCCGGCGGGGCTCAGGCTGCGGGTGTCAAGACGAGCGGCATTCGCGTCGGCGCGCGCGCCGATCTTGTCGTCCTCGACGGCGCTAACCCCTTTATCGCCACGGCCAAGGACGACCAGGTCCTTGACCGCTGGATCTTTGCACTCGGCAGCGAGGCCGTGCGCGACGTGATGGTTCGTGGAGACTTCGTGGTCCAGGAGGGTCGCCACCGGGCCGAGGAACGCATCGACAGCTATTTTGCCCGTGCGCTGAAGAGGATCCTGCAATGAGTTTCCTTAGCCGGCAAATTGTTTTTAGCGGATGGAGTGCCTGATGGTGCCGACGATCACTCTCGATACGGTGCTGACATCTGATGCAATCGCTGCCATTGCCGAGGGCGCCAGGCTGGCCTTGAGCGAAACGGCGCGGCAGCGGATTCTCGATGCCCGCGCGATCGTCGATGCCCTGGTCGACCAGGGTATCCGCGGCTATGGCATCAATACCGGTGTCGGCGCACTCTGCGACGTGGTCATCGATCGCGAGGAGCAGGCGTCACTCTCCCGCAATCTGCTGTTCAGCCATTCCTGTGGTGTCGGTGAGCCGCTTGGGCGGGTCGAAACACGCGCCATCATGGCGGCTCAGATCGCCAATTTCGCCCATGGTTATTCGGGCATCCGGCCTGAGGTCGTCGAGACGCTGATTGCGCTTCTCAATAGCGATATGCTTCCGGTGATCCCGTCGAGGGGTTCTGTCGGTTACCTGACGCATGGCGCGGCCATCGGGCTCGTGTTGATCGGGTCCGGCGAATGCCGTCATGACGGCAAGCGAGTGTCGGGCGCGGACGCGCTGGCAGCGCTCGGTCTGAAACCGCTGGTGCTCCAGGCCAAGGAAGGTCTGAGCCTGATCAACGGCACACCCTGCGCCACCGGTCTGGCATCCCTCGCCGTCGTCAGGCTCGCGCATCTCGTCGACTGGGCGGATGCGTCAGCGGCGATGAGTTATGAGAACCTCGGCGCGCAGACCGATCCATTTGCGGAAATGCCGCTTTCCCTGCGGAAGTCCGCTGGCCTGCAGCAGGTCGGAAAGAATCTGCGGACATTGCTGGCCGGGAGTGCGCTTCTGGCGGAATCTGCGGGCAAGCGGACGCAGGATCCGCTCAGCCTCAGGGCCGTGCCGCATGTGCATGGCGCGGTGCGCGATGCGCTCGTTGAGGCCCGTGCGGTCGTGGATCGGGAGCTGGCGAGCGTCACCGACAATCCCGCCGTCAGCGGCTCGCCTCAGGACCCGAAAGTGCATTCGCAGGCGCATGCCGTCGGTGCCGCCCTTGGCCTTGCCATGGATCATCTGGCGACGGCCGCAGCCGAACTCGCCGCCATTTCCGAGCGGCGGATCGACCGGCTGGTCAACCCGCTGGTGAGCGGCCTGCCCGCCTTCCTCGCCTCGGGAAGCGGCGTCGAATCCGGCTTCATGATCATCCAGTATACTGCGGCAGCGCTGGTCGCCGGAAACCGCCGGCTCGCGATGCCGGCAAGCCTCGACGGTGGCATCACCTCCGGGCTGCAGGAAGACATCCTGACCCATGCAACGCCGGCTGCGGCCAAGGCGCTCGCCATCCTCGACAATCTCGAAACGGTGCTCGCCATCGAACTCACTGCCGCCGCGCAGGCCCATGACCTGCAGTCTACCAAGGCGGGCAAGGCTGCGATGACCCAACGAATCTACGAGCGGATCCGCCATGCGGTGCCCTTCTACCGGGACGACCGGCCCCTGAACAGCGACATCCAGCAGATCCGAACACTCCTGAAGACGACGGCAGCCTGGTCCGAAAGCGAGGGCACATGACGACTATCCTCACCAATGCACGACTGGCGACCATGTCACCCGAGCGGCCAGGGCTCGGCATGATCGAGAATGGCAGGGCGGTGATTGAGGGCGGACGGATCGTCGCCGTCGGAGAGACGGACGAGATCGCGATCCCCGGCGGTGCCGACGTCATCGACTGCGAGGGACGGTGGGTGACGCCTGGCCTCATCGATTGCCATACGCATCTGGTGCATGCCGGCAATCGGGCACGTGAATTCGAGATGCGTCTTGCCGGCGCCTCCTATGAGGAAATCGCACGCGCTGGCGGCGGCATCGTCTCGTCCGTGCGCCAGGTGCGAGAAGCGAGCGAGGCGGAGCTTGTCTCGCAAACGCTTTCCCGGCTCGATGCGCTGATCGCCGAGGGCGTGACGACCGTCGAGGTCAAATCCGGCTACGGGCTGACCGTCGATGACGAGCTCAAGATGCTGCGAGCGGCCCGACAGCTCGCCGACAAGCGTGCGATCGCCGTCACCACGACCTATCTCGGAGCCCACGCGACGCCCACCGACTACAAGGGGCGCAATCGCGATTTCATCGACGAGGTCGTGCTGCCGGGCCTTAAGGCAGCCCATGCGGAGGGACTGGTCGATGCAGTGGACGGCTTCTGCGAAGGCATCGCCTTTTCGCCTGAGGAGATGCGGCTTGTCTTCGATGCGGCTCGGTCTCTCGGACTGCCGGTGAAACTGCATGCGGATCAGCTGTCGAACCTCCATGGGGCGGCCCTTGCCTCCGAATATCAGGCGCTGTCGGCAGACCATCTGGAATACACCGATGAAGACGGCGCTTCCGCGATGACCAAGGCCGGAAGCGTCGCGGTGCTCTTGCCCGGCGCCTATTACTTCATCCGTGAGACGAAGAAGCCGCCGGTCGATCTCTTCCGCAAACATGGAACGGCCATGGCGCTTGCCACGGACTGCAATCCGGGCACCTCGCCGCTCACCTCCCTGCTGCTCACCATGAACATGGCGGCCACGTTGTTTCACATGACGGTCGAGGAATGCCTTCTCGGCGTGACCCGCAATGCCGCCCGCGCGCTCGGGCGTCTCGATACGGTCGGCACCATCGAGGTCGGCAAGCGGGCCGACCTTAACATCTGGTCGGTCGAGAGCCCGGCGGAGCTTGTCTACCGCATCGGTTTCAACCCGCTGCATCAGCGCATCTGGAACGGCCACATCACCAAAGGAATTCTGTCGTGACCATTACGCTTCACCCCGGCCGCGTCTCTCTCGCCGAACTGGCCGAGATCTATTGGAGCGGCGAAAGCGCCGTACTCGACCGCAGCTTCGATGCCGGCATCGAGAAGGCTGCCGCCCGCATTGCGGAAATCGCCGCCGGCAACGAGCCGGTCTACGGCATCAATACCGGCTTCGGCAAACTCGCCTCGATCAAGATCGATGCGGCCGACACGGAGACGCTGCAGCGCAATCTGATTCTCTCGCATTGCTGCGGCGTGGGCCAGCCGCTTGGTGCCAATATCGTGCGCCTGATCATGGCGCTGAAGCTGATCTCGCTTGGTCGTGGCGCCTCGGGTGTACGCCTGGACCTGGTTCGCCTCATCGAGAGCATGCTGGAGAAAGGCGTCACCCCACTCATTCCCGAAAAGGGCTCCGTCGGCGCATCCGGTGATCTCGCGCCGCTCGCGCATATGGCCGCTGTGATGATGGGCGAGGCGGAGGCTTTCTATAAGGGCGAACGGCTTTCCGGCGCCGAGGCGCTGAAGCGCGCGGGGCTGACGCCCGTCGTGCTTGCGGCCAAGGAAGGTCTGGCGTTGATCAACGGCACGCAGGCCTCGACGGCGCTGGCGCTGGCCGGCCTGTTCCGCGCCCATCGTGCAGCCCAGGCAGCACTGATTACAGGCGCGCTCTCGACGGATGCCGCAATGGGCTCGTCGGCACCTTTCACTGCCGACATTCACACGCTGCGTGGCCATAAGGGGCAGATCGATACGGCAGCGGCCCTGCGTGGACTGCTTTCCGGCTCCGTCATCCGGGAAAGCCATCTGGAAGGCGACGAGCGGGTGCAGGACCCCTATTGCATCCGCTGCCAGCCGCAGGTCGATGGCGCCTGCCTAGACCTGTTGCGCATGGCGGGGCGCACGCTCGAAATCGAAGCCAATGCCGTCACCGACAATCCGCTCGTGCTCTCCGACATGAGCGTCGTCTCGGGCGGTAACTTCCACGCCGAGCCGGTGGCTTTCGCCGCCGACCAGATTGCGATCGCCGTCTGCGAAATCGGCGCGATCGCACAACGGCGCATCGCGCTCTTGGTCGATCCGGCCCTGTCCTACGGGCTGCCGGCCTTCCTCGCCAAGAAGCCGGGGCTCAACTCCGGTCTGATGATCGCGGAGGTTACGTCGGCTGCGCTGATGAGCGAAAACAAGCAGATGGCGCATCCGGCCTCGGTCGATTCGACGCCGACATCCGCCAATCAGGAAGACCATGTCTCGATGGCCTGCCATGGCGCACGGCGCCTGCTTCAGATGACCGACAACCTCTTCTCGATCATCGGGATCGAGGCGCTGACGGCAGGACAGGGCGTGGAATTCCGCGCGCCGCTGACGACGAGCCCGGAACTGCGAAACGTAATCTCCGCCTTGCGTGCCCACGTTGCCACCCTGGAGGAGGACCGCTACATGGCGCCCGATCTCGAGGCCGCCGGTCGCCTGGTGGCGGACGGGACGCTGGTTTCGGCTGTTTCCGCCGGGCTGTTGCCGGGGCTGGAGGGCTGAGATGGCCGTCTTCGAAATTACCCAAGGCACCTCCCCCGTTGTTCTCGCCTTCCCGCATACGGGCACGGATGTTCCGCCTGCGATCTGGGATCGCCTCAATGACAACGGCAAGCTGCTGGCCGATACCGACTGGCATATCCATGAGCTCTATGCCGGATTGTTGCCGGATGCGACAACGGTCAGGGCGACCTTCCATCGCTATGTGATCGATGCGAACCGCGATCCCGCAGGGGTGAGCCTCTATCCGGGGCAGAACACCACCGGTCTCGTGCCGGAGACGGATTTCGACGGCGTCGCCATCTGGAAAAGCGGCGAGGAGCCGACCGAGGATGATATTGCCGATCGGCTGGCAGGCTTCCACGCGCCCTATCATGCGGCGCTGAAAGCAGAAATCGAACGCGTGAAGGCAATTCATGGCGTGGCGGTGCTTTACGACTGCCATTCGATCCGCTCGCTGATCCCATTTCTGTTCGAAGGGCGCCTTCCGGACTTCAACATCGGCACGGACATGGGCCGCACCTGCGATGCCAGGATCGAGAAAGCCGCCGCCGAGATCGCCGGCCGGGCCCAAGGCTATACGTCAGTGGTCAACGGTCGCTTCAAGGGCGGCTGGACGACACGGCATTACGGGCAGCCCGACACCGGCGTGCACGCCATTCAGATGGAACTGGCGCAGATCACGCACCTGGCCACTGAAGCACCACCCTTTGCCTATGACGCCGGGAAGGCCGAGACACTGCGGCGCCATCTCAAGAACATTCTGACATCCATCGAAACCATCGCGCTCGAGTTAGCAAAGCATGCAGCCCCTCATCCGCCTGCCGGCACCTTCCCCCCGTAAACGGGGAGAAGGCAGCGCGTCGCAGCCTCGCTTTCCCCTCTCCCCGCCTGCGGGGAGAGGGTCAGGGTGAGGGGCCATTCAATAAGATCGATGAGACGTTCCACAAGGAAACAGGACCATGAGCAATCCCAGACACAATATCCGCGACGTCCGCGCCGCCACCGGAACCGAACTCTCGGCCAAGAGCTGGATGACGGAAGCGCCGCTGCGCATGTTGATGAACAATCTCGACCCTGACGTTGCCGAGCGGCCGCATGAGCTGGTCGTCTATGGTGGCATTGGGCGTGCGGCGCGCACCTGGGATGATTTCGACCGGATCGTTGAAACGCTGAAAACGCTGACCGAAGAAGAGACGCTGATCGTCCAGTCGGGCAAGCCGGTCGGTGTGTTCCGCACCCACAAGGATGCGCCACGCGTGCTGATTGCCAATTCCAACCTGGTGCCGCATTGGGCGACCTGGGATCATTTCAACGAGTTGGATAAGAAGGGGCTGGCCATGTACGGCCAGATGACCGCCGGCTCGTGGATCTATATCGGCACACAGGGCATCGTGCAGGGCACCTACGAGACCTTCGTGGAGGCTGGCCGCCAGCACTATAAAGGCAATCTCAAGGGCAAGTGGATCCTGACCGGAGGCCTTGGCGGCATGGGTGGTGCCCAGCCACTCGCCGCCGTCATGGCCGGCGCCTGCTGCCTTGCCGTCGAATGCGACGAGACCCGCATCGATTTCCGCCTGCGCACCCGTTACGTTGATGCCAAGGCGCATACGCTGGACGAAGCGCTTGCCCTCATCGACCAATGGACCAAGGCCGGGGAAGCCAAATCCGTCGGCCTCGTCGGCAATGCCGCCGAAATCTTCCCGGAGCTTGTGCGCCGCGGCGTGCGCCCCGACATCGTGACCGACCAGACCTCGGCCCATGATCCTGTTCACGGCTATCTGCCGCTCGGCTGGACGGTCGCCGAATGGCGGGCAAAACAGGAAAGCGACCCGAAGGCGGTGGAAGCTGCCGCCCGTGCCTCGATGAAGACCCATGTGCAGGCCATGGTCGACTTCTGGAACAGGGGCATTCCGACACTCGACTACGGCAACAACATTCGCCAGGTCGCCAAGGAAGAAGGCTTCGAGAATGCCTTTGCTTTCCCCGGCTTCGTGCCGGCCTATATCCGCCCGCTCTTCTGCCGCGGCATCGGCCCCTTCCGCTGGGCCGCCCTTTCGGGCGATCCGGAGGATATCTACAAGACGGATGCCAAGGTGAAGGAACTGCTGCCGGATAACAAGCATCTGCACAACTGGCTGGACATGGCGCGCGAGCGCATTGCCTTCCAGGGTCTGCCGGCGCGCATCTGCTGGGTCGGTCTCGGCGATCGCCACAAGCTGGGCCTTGCCTTCAACGAAATGGTGAGGAATGGCGAGCTGAAGGCGCCCGTCGTTATCGGTCGTGACCATCTCGATTCAGGTTCGGTCTCGTCGCCGAACCGCGAGACGGAGGCCATGAAGGACGGTTCCGATGCCGTGTCCGACTGGCCGCTTCTGAACGCGCTTCTGAACTGCGCCTCGGGTGCAACCTGGGTTTCGCTGCATCATGGCGGCGGTGTGGGCATGGGCTTTTCCCAGCATTCCGGCATGGTCATCTGCGCCGATGGCACGGATGATGCTGCACGACGGCTGGAACGGGTGCTCTGGAACGACCCGGCAACCGGCGTCATGCGCCATGCCGATGCGGGCTACGACATCGCGCTCGATTGCGCCAAGGAAAAGGGCCTTCGTCTGCCCGGCATTCTCGGCAATTAAGGGAGACCGACGGCCCCATGTCCCTCCGCATCCAGCGCTTCGACGAGCACCTGAAGATGCCCTGGAAAAATGGGCTGGGGATCACCCGCGAGGTAATCTCCCGACCTGCTTCGGATGGCTCCGGCGGGTTCGACTGGCGGATCAGTCTTGCAACCGTCGGGGCCTCCGGTCCGTTCTCGGTCTTTGCCGGGATCGACAGGACGATCGCCGTTCTCAAGGGCGACGGCATGCAGCTGACGGTCGACGGGCGGCGGGAGGTGCCGCTTCTCGTAGGCTCGCCTCCCTTTGCCTTTTCCGGCGATGCGGAGGTGCAGGCGGATTGTCTTGGCGGCGAAACGCTCGATCTCAATGTCATGAGCCGGCGCGGGCGTTTCGTCCATCGCATGACGAAGATTGGCGTGTCAGCCGCGCAGACCCTTTCCATGTCCGGTGACACCGTCGCGATCGTTTTTCGCGGCGATGCTGCGGTTAAGATCGATAGTATGCGATCGGATGTCGGGCTCGGTGATGTCCTGATCTGCGAGCGGATGCCATTCGAGCTCGCGATCGAGCCTCTCGGGGCTGATTGTGGCCTTTACGTCATCGAGGTGTCTGCCGTGACCGATCAGGGATCCGGTTCCGAAACAGTTGCCTCGACAAGGCCTTAGCCGATAAGGAATTGACCGCCGCGCCGCGACACCACATTCGCATCGCCACCAGCAGGATCGACCAGCATGTCCGATGATCAACCAGGCTTTGCACTTCCCGAGGAAGGTCAGGATACGCCGCTCTACGAGCAGATGAAGTCCGAGATCAAGGCGCGGATTGAGCGTGGCGAATGGCCGATCAATTTCCGCATCCCCTCCGAAAACGAGCTCGTCGAGATGCTGGGGGTCAGCCGGATGACGGCGCATCGGGCGCTGAGAGAACTCGCCAGCGAAGGCGTCATCGTGCGGGTCCAGGGGCGCGGCTCCTTCGTTGCGCCGAAGAAGCGTCGGGCCAATGTCAGCGACGTGCGCAACATCGCCGAGGAGATTGCCGAGCGCGGCGGCCAGCATTCGGTCGAGATCGTGCTGATGCAGGCCGAAGTCTGCGATCACGATCTGGCGGACCGATTGGAAGTGGACGCTGGCACCTCCGCCTTCCACTCGGTCATCGTGCACAAGGAAGACGATCTGCCGATCCAGCTGGAAGATCGCTTTGTCCATGCTGAGCTTGCGCCCGCCTATCTCGACCAGGATTTCCGGACGATTACGCCCAACGCCTATCTGAGCGGTATCGCGCCCATCTCCCGCGCCGAACAGTTCGTCGAGGCGGTGTTGCCGCAGCCATGGGAATGCCGGTTGCTGGCGATCGCGCGATCCGAACCCTGCCTTCAGGTCAGGCGTCGGACCTGGTCGGGGGACCGGTTGGTGACATCAGTCAGGCTGCTTTATCCGGGCAGTCGATACAGCCTGGAAAGCTCCTATTGAGCCAGGAGGCTAGCGGCTGACTAGACCTCATCGCTTCGCTTCGTCTGGATCGTCGCGCGGTACAGCAGATAGGCGAAGACACCAGCCAGACCGAACCATGTCATGGCATAGCCGAAATGCTTGTTGGGGAAGGAAACCACCGTAAGTCCGCCGACGGGCAGGTCATCGCCCTGTTCATCGGCATCGACGAAATACGGTGCGACCTCCCCCAGCCCGACGGACTGGGACATGGCGACCGTGTCACGGGAGAACCATCGGTTGGCCGCAGGGTCGTTGTCGCGGAGAAAGGCACCGCCCGGCTGGGTTAAACGCAGCAGCCCTGTGACACTATGCTCACCCTCAGGTCTCGGCCTGTCGGCGACCGAGGTCCGGTCATCGGGAACGAAGCCGCGGTTGATGAAGAGGCGCCAGCCGTCATCCGTCTCGAAGGGCGTCATCACCCAGAAACCGGATCCGCGCGAGGTCACGGCCTTCACCAGAAGGTCGTCCGCGGGCAGATAACGGCCGCGCACTTCGATGCGGCGATACTCTGATGTGTCGAAGCTCACCTGAGCCCAGGCATCGGGACCCGGTGCGGAGACCGGCGGGGCCACAAGCCCCGCCTCGACGCGTTGAATGAGAGCCGTTTTCCATTGCAGGCGCTGGAGCTGCCAGACGCCAAGGCCGACGAGCAGGCCGATGGCGAGGACGCCCAGTCCAATGAACCACCATGGTCTGCGCGCCTCGGTCATTGTCTTACCGATCTCCTCAGGAGCCGAAGCCCTGGAAGCTTTCGTGATCCATTGTCGGCATCATGTTGGTGTTCAGGTTGTACATGACCCAGACCGATCCGGCGATCATGATGACCACGACGATGACTGTGAAGATCATCGACAGCATGGTCCAGCCCTCGTCGGAGCGGGTGTTCATGTGCAGGAAATACACCATGTGAACGAGGATCTGGACGACGGCGAAGCCGATCACCGTGACCGCCGTGAGGACACGGCTTTCGAAGCCGCCGCCCATGACGATGGCAAAAGGAATGATCGTCAGGATCGCGGCCAGCACAAAGCCCGTCAGATAGGAGCGGTAGCTGCCGTGATCATGGCCGGTATTGTCATGACCCGGCTCATGATGGGCATGAGGCTTGATGGAATGTTGCGACATCAGATCATCCCCAGGAGATAGACGAAGGTGAAAACCCCGATCCAGATGACATCGAGGAAGTGCCAGAACATGCTCAGGCATTCCATGCGGCGGGTGTTTGCCGGGATCAGACCCTTCTGGTTGATCTGGACCATCAGGGTGACGAGCCAGATGCAGCCGAACAGCACGTGCAGGCCGTGGGTGCCGACCAGCGCGAAGAAGGCCGACAGGAAGGCAGAGCGCTGCGGACCGGCGCCGAGTTCGATCAGGTGATGGAACTCATAGATTTCGAGCGCCAGGAAGGCGAGGCCCAGCAGCAGCGTGACGGCCAGCCAGATCTGCATGCGGGCCTGCCGGCCCTCATACATGGCAAGCATCGCAAAGCCGAAGGTGATTGAGGAGACCAGCAGGAAACCGGTGTTGATGGCAATGAGCGTCAGATCGAACAGAGCCTTGGGACCGGGGCCGGCCGCATAGCTCTGGCCGACCACGGCGAAGACCGCAAAGAGGACTGCGAACATCAGGCAGTCGCTCATCAGGTAGATCCAGAAGCCGAGCCGCGTGGACGCGCCTTCCGGGTGATGATGCGGCTCGGTTTCCCAATAGACGGCAGGCGTATCGGTTTGGGTGACGGTGTTCACGGTCTTTACGCTCCTACGCTTGCCAGTTCGCGGTCACGGGCCTTTTCGACACGCTCGACCTCGTCGACGGGGACATAGTAATCCCGGTCGTAGTTGAAGGTATGGGCGATCGAGACGGCAATGATCGCGAGGAAGGACAGAGCTGCCAGCCACCAGATGTACCAGACCAGCGCGAAGCCGCAGAGCGTGGCAAGGCCTGAGATGATCACACCCGTGCCGGTGTAACGCGGCATGTGGATCGGCAGGTAAGGTGCCTTCGGACGGGTCTGGCCGACCTGCTTCATGTCGTGCCAGGCGTCGAGATCATGAACGACGGGCGTGAAGGCGAAATTATAGGCCGGCGGCGGAGACGAGGTCGCCCATTCAAGCGTCCGTCCACCCCAGGGGTCGCCGGTCACATCCATGTTGTCCTTCCGCTGCCAGATCGAGACGGCAATCTGGATGAAGAAGGCGGCAATACCGACGGCGATCAGCAGCGCGCCGAGGGCGGCCAGGATGAACCAGATCCTGAGATCCGGGTCGTCGAAGACGCGCATGCGGCGTGTGACACCCATCAGGCCGAGGACATAGAGCGGCATGAAGGCGAGCCAGAAGCCGCTGACCCAGCTCCAGAAGGAGACCTTGCCCCAGAACACGTTCAACGTGAAGCCGAAGGCCTTGGGCCACCAGTAGACGATCGCGGCAAAGCAACCGAACAGCACGCCGCCGATGATGACGTTGTGGAAGTGCGCCACCAGGAAGAGCGAGTTGTGCAGGACGAAGTCGGCCGGCGGAACAGCCAGAAGAACGCCCGTCATGCCACCGATGGTGAAGGTCAGCATGAAGGCCACCGTCCACATCATCGGCAGGTCGAAGCGGACCCGCCCCTTGTACATGGTGAAGAGCCAGTTGAAGATCTTGGCCCCCGTGGGCACAGAGATGATCATGGTGGTGATGCCAAAGAAGGCGTTCACCGAGGCGCCAGAACCCATGGTGAAGAAGTGGTGGAGCCAGACGATATAGCTCAGGATCGTGATGCAGACGGTCGCATAGACCATCGAGCTGTAGCCGAAGAGGCGCTTGCCCGAGAAGGTCGAGGTGATCTCCGAGAAAACACCGAAGAGCGGCAGTATGAGGATGTAGACTTCCGGGTGGCCCCAGATCCAGATGAGGTTGATGTACATCATCGGGTTGCCGCCGAGATCGTTCGTGAAGAAGTTCGTTCCCACGTAGCGATCGAGCGTCAGAAGGATCAGCGTCATCGTCAGCACCGGGAAGGAGGCGACGATGAGGATGTTGGTGCAGAGTGCCGTCCAGGTGAAAACCGGCATGCGCATCAGGGTCATGCCCGGTGCACGCATCTTGACGATCGTGACGAGCAGGTTGATGCCTGAGAGCGTCGTGCCCACCCCGGCGATCTGCAGACCCCAGATGTAATAGTCGACGCCGACCCAAGGACTGTAGCCAATGCCCGACAGCGGCGGGAAGGCGAGCCAGCCCGTCTGGGCGAACTCGCCGACGAAGAGCGAGGCCATGACAAGCACGGCGCCGCCGACGGTCATCCAGAACGAGAAATTGTTGAGGAAAGGGAACGATACGTCACGCGCGCCGATCTGCAGCGGCACGACATAGTTCATCAGACCCGTGACGAAAGGCATCGCCACGAAGAAGATCATGATCACGCCATGGGCGGTGAAGATCTGGTCGTAGTGGTGTGCATTGAGATAGCCCTCGGACCCATTGAAGGCCAGCACCTGCTGCAGGCGCATCATGATGGCGTCGGCAAAGCCGCGCACCAGCATGACCAGCGCCAGGATGATGTACATGATGCCGATCTTCTTGTGATCGACGGACGTCAGCCACTCGCGCCAGAGATAGCCCCAGAGGCGATAATATGTCAGCGCGCCGACGGTGGCGGCACCGCCGATGACGACGACCACAAAGGTCGAGAGAACGATGGGATCCGTCGGGATCGCACTCCAGTTGAGGCGACCGAGAAGAAACGTGGTGGAATGGTCTATTGCAGTGGCCATGCCGGTATCCTGTCAGAGTTGCGGCGCATTGCCGGAGGCCTGCCGAACGAGCGTGATGAAACGCTCGGCATCTCCGCCGAAGGGCGATGCGGGCTGTGGCATGTTGTGTCCCATCAGGGGACCAGAGACGACGGGCTTGTCGTTGAACGAAGCGGGCTTGGCGGCCAGCATCTGCTCCAGTTCCTCGACCGAACAGAAGCCGAGAACCTTGAAGGGCTCCCAGCCGAAGACCGGCTCGCGCGTGCCGCGGCGCTCATGCTTGTCGTAGATCAGCGCGCTCATGTTGACCGTGCCGGCCAGACCCGTACCACCCTGGGCATCCAGCGCCATCATTTCGGCCATGCAGATCTTGCCCTCTTCGACGCACATGTTGACGACGCGCGGAAAGAGCATCGGGTCGACGCTGGCGAAGGTCGTGGGCTTGACGTTCTCGGTGGGGCGCTCAAGCTCGAGATAACGGGTGCGGTCCAGCTTCTCGGTGCCGGCCCGCGCTTGCGCAACCCAGACGTCGAAATCTGCGGGATCGCTGGCCTTCGCCTTGAAGCGCATGCCGGAGAAGCCTGCACCAGAGTAGTGGGATGCCAGCCCCTGGAACGTGCCTTCCTGATTGAAGACACCGTGCAAAGTCGTCTGCATGCCCGGCATCGCGTAGATCATCCCGGCCATGTGGGGGATGTAGAAGGCGTTCATCACCGAAGACGACGTGAGCGAAAAACGGATCGGGCGATCAACGGGCACCGGCATCTCGTTGACGGCGGCCACGCCATATTGGGGGTAGATGAAGAGCCATTTCCAATCGAGAGCGACAACCTGGATCTCCAGTGGCTCTTGTTGTGAATCGAGTGGCTTCTCTGCAGAAACCCGGGCAAGCGGCCTGTAGGGATCAAGCAAATGCGTTCCGACCCACGTCAGCGCGCCCAGGCAGATGATGATCATCAGGGGGATCGCCCAGATGATCAGCTCAAGCTTCGTCGAGTGGGACCAGTTGGGCTTGTAGACCGCTTCCTTGTTTGCTGCACGATAATGCCAGGCAAACCAGCAGGTCATCACCATCACGGGGATGATGATGATCAACATCAAGAGGGTTGAGATGACGAGGAGATCGCGCTGTTGGGCGGCTACATCTCCCGTCGGGGCAAGGACCTCGGCCTTGCAGGCAGACAGGAACAGGACCGCCCCCATGGCGGCCAGTATTTTCGGGAGGCGAAGCTCGTGCATCTCTTACCCTGATACTCTGATGGGTCACAGAGCAGGGGTCCCCCCGAACACCACTCCACGACCATTGATATTCGCCGAGGTAGTTAGTTCGGTTTTGCGGTGCAGCACATACGACAATTTGTCACCTGTCAATTTGGCCGCACCTGAAGCATTTCGTTTCCGCATGTTAGACTACGGCATGGACTGCATATCCCCCGATGCTTGTCCGCCCCATTGCAACCAGAAAGTGAGCACGCGTTATGGCGAGCATGACCGGTTCTGCCTCCCCCGCCGCCCAGAAGGGCCGCACGACGTCCGAAGACGATCATCACGTTTCCCCGTCGGACATCGCGGTCGGCGTCATCATCGGCCGGACCTCGGAGTTCTTCGACTTCTTCGTCTTCGCCATTGCCTCGGTGATCGTGTTTCCGGCGCGAATCTTCCCGTTTCTTGATCCGCTGACCGGTACGCTCTGGTCCTTCGCGCTGGTTGCACTTGCCTTCGTGGCGCGCCCGCTGGGTACCGTTCTCTTCACGGCACTCGACCGCCGCCACGGTCGTGTCACAAAGCTGACGGTGGCGCTTTTCCTTCTGGGAACGTCCACAGTCGCCATGGGCCTCGTTCCCTCCTACGAAACGGCAGGATGGTGGGCGATCGCCATGTTGGCGCTATTGCGGGTCGGCCAGGGCCTGGCGCTCGGGGGGACCTGGGATGGTCTCGCGCCTCTGCTCGCCATCACGGCTTCCAAGGACAAGCGCGGGTTCTATGCGATGATCCCGCAGCTCGGGGCAGTGGTTGGATTGGCCGTTGCGGCCGTGCTGTTTGCCTATCTGGTCATGACGCTCTCGGCTGCCGACTTCCTCGACTGGGGCTGGCGCTATCCTTTCTTCGTTGCGTTCGCTATCAATGTCGTGGCGCTCTTTGCGCGTCTGCGCATCGTCGACACGCCGGAGTTCAAGGAACTGTTCGAGGCGAACGAACTGACGCCCACACGTCTGAGAACGACCTTTTCGCAAGACGGGCGCACGGTGTTGCTCGGCATCTTCGTGCCGCTGGCGAGCTTCGCCATGTTCCACATGGTGACCGTCTTCCCGCTTTCGTGGATTTTCCTTTACACCGATGAGGCGCCCGGCACCTTCCTTCTCATCGAAGCGGCCGGGGCTGCGGTGGGCGTCCTTGCCATGCTGGTTTCGGGCTGGCTGTCTGACCGTATCGGACGCGAGAAGATCCTGATCTGGGGTGCGTGGGCGATCGGCGCCTTCGCTCTCACTGCCCCGCTGCTTCTCAACGCGGGACAATCAGGGGTCATCGCCTACATGATGATCGGCTTCCTGATCCTCGGCTTCAATTTCGCACAGTCGTCGGGGACGATCGCCTCGCTGTTTGACAGGCGCAACCGCTACACCGCGTCGGCGATCGTTTCGGCGCTATCCTGGATGTTCGGCGCCGGCTTCGCGCCGCTGGCAGCGCTTCTTCTGTCGACCTGGTTCGGGCTCTTTGCCGCAGGTCTCTATCTTTTGTCCGGCGCGGTTTGCACACTAATTTCTTTGGCGCTCGCCCGTCAGATCTCCTTGCAACCCAAGGCGCAAGAATAGGCGCTTGCGGGAAAGCCCGGAGTGGTGATCCAAGCCCCCGTCGTCAGCTGGCTTCGGGGGCTTTGTCTTGTATGAACCGATACCGGGCAAACGAAACTGCCGCCAGGACCTGCTTGCGGGCGAGCCGGCACGATTGCCGGCTCCCGCGCCTCCGCCTGGCGCCGAGCTCGTATCTCGGGAGCGGGATTGTCATGCTTCGTGGGTGATGCGCCCGTCACATACCGTCATGACGATGCCAAGGGCGGCGATCTCATCTGTTGGCACCGTCTCGATGTCCCCGGAAAGGAGCACGAGGTCAGCGAACATCCCCGGCTTGAGCCTTCCGGACTTCTCCTCCATGTGGCCCGCGTAAGCGCCGTTGCAGGTAAAGGCTTCCAGCACTTGATGGAGCGGCAGACGCTGGTCCGGCAGGCCCGGCAGATGCGGCTTGCGGGTGAGCGCCGTCTGAATCCCGAGCAGGGGATCGACGGGTACGATCGGCCAATCGGACGAGAAGGCGACGACGGCCCCGGCTTCCGCCAGGGTACGCCAGGCATAGGCGGTGTGCGCCCGTTCGGGGCCGATGCTGCGGCTCGTCGGGTTTTCCCCGTTCGGCGCATGCAGCGGCTGGAACGAGGCGATGACGCCAAGCTCGGCGAAGCGAGGGATATCGGCGGGATCGATCATCTCGACGTGCTCGATTCGATGGCGGCTGTCGCGCGCACCGTTTGCATCTCGTGCCGCTTGATAGCCATCGAGCGCGATCCTGACGGCAGCATCGCCGATCGCATGCACCGTGATCTGCAGACCTCGGCGATCGGCCTCGATTGCTGCTTGCTTAAAACTCTCAAGATCGAAGATCGGGTCTCCGCGCAGACCAGGCCGGTCGGCGTAATCGGCGAGCATTGCAGCCGTGCCGCTCTCGATCACGCCATCCACGAAGATCTTGACGCGACCGCAACGCAGCGTGTCACCGGTAAAGTCGCGGGTCATGGCCGATGCCCGTTCGAGCTCGCTCAGCGGCATTTCGCGCGTCAGGTGGAAGGGTACCGAGGTCCGGGCAAGCAATGCCCCTTCGAGCTCCACGTCGCGCAACAATTCAAGAAGATGACGGTTGCCATCCATGTTGTGAATGGAGGTGATGCCCTTGGAGGCGACGAACCGCATTCCGGCTTTGAGAATTTCGACGTCCTCACGCCACTCGGCCTCCGTCGGAGGCTGCGGCGGCTCGATGCCGGACATGCCGAGCATTTCCCGCCCGCCAGAAGTGCGAAGGTCAAGCACCGGCAGGAGTGCGAACTTCTCGCGCAATTCGCCGGTCGCAAGCCCGTCATCCCCCATCACGACTTCATTGCCAACCGGCAGCTCGCGCCCTTGAAGCAGGCCAGCAGCGTTGAGCGCCGCAGTGTTGGCGAAAAGGGTATGGAAATCATAGGCCATCACGGCGAGCGGCCGATCCGGGCACATGGCATCGAGCGCGTGGCGATCAAGCCGCGTGCCGCGTCCAAGTATATCGTAGTCTGCACCCTGGGCAAAGAGCAGCCCCTCATTCGGACGGGCGGCAGAGAACGCTTCGACCGCGGCCTTCATTGCGTCGAATCCTCTGATATCGGCGAGCTGCAACAGGGTCTGACCGTATGCGCCCGAGAAGATGTGCAGGTGGCTCTCGACAAAACCCGGCATCAGTGTCGCGCCCTGAGCGTCGATGACCCGCGTTTCAGTGTCGATATGACCGCGTATCTCGTCTTCGTCGCCCACGGCGAGGATGCGATTGCCGGCAACGGCCAGAGCCGACGCGCGTGGTCGAGCCGGATCCATCGTCAGGATCCGGGCGTTGATGAAGACGAGCGAAGCTCTCATGCAGGATGTCCTTTGCGCTGGGGCGCCTTGGCGCAGCTTTCGTCGAAGAGCAGCCGGAATAGTGGCAGCATGCGCTCGCGCAACATGGCCTCGTGATCGGCAAGGCTCTGCTCTTCGTTGGTGATCAGACTGATGAAGCAGGGCATCCAGACATCGTGGAAAAGCCGTGCGGCGAAATGCGGCGACAAAGCCTCTCCTGATCGGGACCGCAGGTTGAGATCTGACAGGAACTCCGCGACGACCTCCACGAGCGCATCTGAAACTCCTTGATATTGCAGGGCGAGTTCGGTTTCCGGGTGCCGAATGGCGGCTGCCTCCGCGTAGCGCCAGACCTGTTTGTCGGCAATCTCCAAGGTCCTGCGCGAGACCCGCAGGAACAGCCCGACGACGAGCGTCGCAAGGTCTGCGCCCTCGCGCCAGTGCTTGTGCCGATCAGTCTCGCGCGCCTCCGTCGTGCCATCGGTAATCAGCGCAATCAGCACGCCGTCCTTGGAACCGAAATAATTGAAGACAGTCGGCGCCGATATGCCAGCGGCAGCCGCGATGTCGGCCATCGTCGTGGCATCTACTCCGTTCTTCGCAAACAGAGTTCGCGCGGCCGCAATGATCTCGTCTCGCCGCTTGGCCTTCTTGCGACTGCGCAGACCGAGTTCGGCCGTAGTCACGTCACTGGAAAGCTCCACCATCAGCTTGTCGCCATAAATTATTTTTCTCACTAAAAAATTTTATTGACTAAAGTAATTTTGTCAATTCCCATATTGGCAGACCCTGGGGGACGAGAGGCACATGCTCGACATTCGTGAATTATCCAAACGGTTCGGTCATGGAAAAGGGACAGTCACCGCCTTGCATGAGGTGAGCTTCTCCATTGCCGAAGGAGAGTTCTTCACACTCCTGGGGCCTTCTGGGTGCGGCAAGACCACCCTGTTGCGGCTGATTGCCGGCTTTAGCAGTCCAAGCAATGGTGCACTCGTCCTCGACGGCGAAGACATCGCCCATATGCCGCCCAACCGGCGCCCCGTGAACACGGTGTTCCAGAACTATGCTCTCTTTCCGCATATGACTGTCGCCCAGAACGTCGCCTTCGCTCTGGAGGCACTGGGCCGGCCGAGCAGCGAGATCGAGCCGGCTGTCGATGCGATGCTGAAGCTGGTGCAGCTTTCGCACCTGAAGCACCGGAAGAGTGTGGAACTGTCGGGGGGACAGCAGCAGCGCGTGGCCCTCGCCCGGGCGCTGGTCGCCAAGCCACGTATCCTGCTTCTCGACGAGCCGTTGTCCGCGCTCGACATGAAGCTGCGCAAGGAAATGCAGACCGAGCTCAAGCGCCTGCAGCGCGAGACGGGCCTTACATTCATCTTCGTGACTCATGACCAGGAGGAGGCCCTGACCATGTCCGACCGCATCGCCGTGATGAGCGGCGGGCGTGTTCAGCAGATCGCAAACCCGGTCGAACTCTACAAGAACCCGGCCAACCGTTTCGTGGCCTCCTTCATCGGGGAATCGAATTTCCTGACCGCTCATGGGGCCGCAGGGGTCGTGAAGGTCGGAGCAGGCACGGTGGCGCTGGCCGATGCATCCGACGGCATTCTGACGCTGATGATCCGTCCGGAACATGTGACGCTCGGCGAGCATCGTAACGAAGCCCTGAACCTGACGGGCACCGTGACACAGGTGGTGTTTCTCGGGACTGACAGCCACGTACATTTGGCTTTGCCCGACGGGACGGCTCTCGTCGCTCGCGTGCAAAACGCCCTGCACGGTGCACGCAGCTTTGCCGAGGGAGAAACGATCCCAATCTGCCTTCCGGCAGAGGCGATCAAGATCATCGCGGACGAGGAGGCTGCGGCATGACCGGCTCCGATACCTCCCGCCGCTGGATCCTGTTGCTGCCGGCGATCCTGACAATCGTGCTGTTCTCGATCCTTCCGCTCGGGATCGTGCTCGTCTACTCGTTCCTCACGCCCGGCGACTTCGGCAACGTCAAATGGATCTTCTCGACCGAGGGCTGGTTTTCGGTTCTCTTCGAGCGTGACATTTTCGATGACACGGTGACCATCTCCCAGGCCAATCTGAATATCCTTGGCCGGTCCGTCGGCCTGTCGCTCGCCACCACGCTGCTAACCCTGATCTTCGGACTGCCGACGGCCTGGTTCATCGCGACGAGGCCGGCGTCGCAGCGTGGTTTCTGGCTCTTCCTGATCACCATACCGTTCTGGACGAACCTCCTGGTGCGTACCATCGCCGTGCAGGAAATCATCCGCTCGGAGGGTGTCCTGAACCGGATCCTGATGGCGCTCGGTCTCATTCAGGAACCGCTGCAACTGATGTTCACCAATTTCGCGGTGCTGCTCGGGATGGCCTATGTCTTCCTGCCGCTGATGGTGCTGCCGGTCTATGCGGCGATTGAAAAATTCGATTTTACCCTCGCCGAGGCCAGCTACGATCTCTACGCTTCGCGGTGGTACTGCTTGCGGCGGGTGATCCTGCCCCTGGTGCGCCCCGGCATCATCGCCGGCTCCATCCTTGTCTTCGTGCCGTCGCTCGGCGCCTACATCACCCCGCGCATCATGGGTGGCGGCAAGTCCATGATGCTTGGAAACCTGATCGAAATGCAGTTCGGCCAAGGCCGAAACTGGCCCCTCGGCGCGGCACTCGCCATCACGCTGACCGTTCTCGTGATGGTGGCGCTGATCTGGTACACCCGCGTCACCTCCGACAAGACGGAGCGCAGTCATGGCTGAGGGTGCATTCAACGTCAAACGTCTACCTGGCGCTGCAGCCCTTGCGATCACCTGCTTCGTCATTCTCTACGTGCCGATGGCGATCCTCGTTGCCTATTCCTTCAACTCGGGACGGGTCATCGGCAACTGGCAAGGATTTTCGCTGAAGTGGTACGAGGCCGCACTGCGCAATCAAGCCTTCCTGGATGCTGCCGTCAACTCGCTGATCCTGGCGACGAGCGCCGCCGTTCTGGCAACGATCATGGCGACCATGGCAGCCCTTGCCACGAGCCGCACCGCAGCCTTCCGCGGCGAAGGCATCGTGCATATTATCCTGAACCAGCCTCTGATGGTCCCAGAGATCGTCCTCGCCATCGCGCTCCTGATCATCATCGGCCAGATCAAGGAAATGACCGGCTACACCGGCCTAGGCTTCTTGATTGCAGCCCATACGACCTTCTGCATTCCCTTCGCCTACCTGCCGATCCGTGCACGGCTGGCGAGCATGGATCTGAGCCTGGAAACTGCCGCTGCTGACCTCTACGCCAGCCGCTTTTACGCCTTCAGGCGGGTCACGCTGCCGCTCATCGCACCCGCCATCATGGCCGGCTTCATGCTGGCCTTCGTGGTTTCGCTCGACGATCTCGTCATGACCGAATTCTTGAAGTCCCCGGGTCAGGAGACCCTGCCGACCTACCTGATGGGCGAGCTGCGGCGAAACCTGACCTCCGAAATCTACGCCAT
The DNA here is from genome assembly GCF_014237835.1 of Rhizobium sp. AQ_MP. Taxonomy (GTDB): domain Bacteria; phylum Pseudomonadota; class Alphaproteobacteria; order Rhizobiales; family Rhizobiaceae; genus Allorhizobium. The sequence continues at coordinate 78,457 of NZ_JACJVI010000012.1, read as the reverse complement.
TTCCTCGCTTCTTCTTCTGATCAGCGTGCTGATCGTTGCGGGGTCGTGGGTGGCAACACGAAAGAAAAACTAGAACTTTCAGAGGAGAACAACATGAACAGTGCATCGAGACTGACGCTTGCAGCAAGCCTCCTGTTGACCACTGCAATCCCGGCCCTGGCCGAAGGACAGCTCAACATCTTCAATTTCGGCCTCTACACGCCGCCGGACCTGATCAAGAAGTTCGAAGAAAAATACGATGTGAAGGTCACCCTCACCGAATACGATTCCAACGAGACCGCAATTGCCAAGATCGAGGCTGGCGGTCACGGCTTCGACATCATCGTTCCCTCCGCCTCCGTGGTCCCGATCTACATCGAAAAGGGTCTCCTGCTGAAAAGCGAGCCCAACCAGATGGCGAATTTCAAGAACGTCAACCCCGAATGGGTCGACGTCGCCTGGGACAGCGGCCGCCACTACACCGTGCCGTGGGTTTGGGGTACCACCGGCGTCATGGTCAACACCAAGGTCTACAAGGGTGACATCAATACATCTGCTGTCATCTTCGACCCGCCCGAGGAACTGAAGGGCAAGATCAACGTCGTCCCCCAGATGAATGATGTCATCGACATGGCGATCACCTATGTCGGCGGCGAAGCCTGCACCACCGACAAGGAGATCCTGAAGGCTGCACGGGACAAGCTGATGGCCGCGAAACCCTATTGGGCTTCGATCGACTATGCGAGCTTTGAAAAGTTCATCAAGGAAGACCTGAATGCCTCGATCTTCTGGTCGGGTGCCGCGATGCGCATCCGCGCCGAAAATCCCGGCTTCGCTTACGGTTATCCTAAGGAAGGCTTCTCGATCTGGCAGGATAATGTCGCGATCCTCGCCGACGCGAAGAATGTCGAAAATGCGAAGCTCTTCCTGGACTTCATCATGGATCCAGAAAACGCCGCGATGATTTCCAACTATACACGTTATGGCAACGCGATTGTCGGTTCGGAGAAGTTCATGGATCCCGAACTGCCCAAGGCACCCGAAATGAACATTCCGGCCGAATTCAAGGATGCCGCCCATTTCCAGGTCACGTGCCCGCCTGACGTGCAGCAGATCTATGCCCGTATCTGGACTGATCTGACGAAGTGAGCCATTGGATCCGGCTGGGTTTCGAACCAGCCGGATCCGCAGCTTGCCGCTATAGGCGCGCGAGCCAAGTCGCGATCGACGGGAAGACCACGATCAGAGCGATCGACACCAGCATGGCCAACACGAAAGGCCAGGCTCCCCTGAAGATCTCGCCCACCTTAAGGTCTGGGTCATCCATGGCCGACTTGATGACATAGACCGATAGGCCAAATGGGGGCGTGAGCAATCCCACCTCGACCGCCACCACGGTCAACACGCCGAACCAGATCAGATCGAAACCAGCGGCCTCTGCGATCGGCAAGGCGATTGGTAACAGGATCAGCATGATGGAAATGGAATCGATCAGGCAGCCCAGCGCGATGATCAGTGCAAGATAGAGGAGAAGGAAACCATAGGGCCCGAGAGGGCTACCCAAAAACAGTTCGGCCAGTCCAGTCGGGACACCCGACAGAGCCAGCATGCGGCTGAAGAACGTCGCAGCGAGTATAAGAAACAGGACCGAGACGGTAATCTGGCCAGTTTCGACCAACAGTCGCCACAGGGTTCGACCGCCGAGGGATCGACGAAGAGCTGCGATCACAAGGGCCCCGAAAGCACCGGCTGCGCCCGCTTCCGTTGGGTTGAGGAATCCGCCATAGAGCCCGCCCAGCACTACCAAAATGAGGGAGACGATCGGGAGCGACTTCCTCGTCAGGTCCACTAGACTCAAGGGCGGAGCTTCCACCGAATCCGCGTGGCCATCAAACACAAAGTCTTTGCGGAAGCGCGCCAGAAGCATGATCGTGACGCAGAAGGCAAAGGCAAGCAACACGCCAGGGCCGAGGCCGGCAAGGAACATGCGCCCGACAGATTCTTCAGCGAGGACCGCATAGACAATCATCAGCAGGGAGGGCGGTATCAGCATACCGAGGACGGACGATCCCGCAACGACGCCGGTCGCGAACTTGCGCGTATAGCCGTGGCGGACCATTTCGGGGACTGCCACACGGCTGAAGACTGTTGCCGATGCAATCGAAATGCCAGTAATGGCTGCAAACACGGCGTTGGCGAACACCGTCGCCATGCCAAGGCCGGCCGAAATCCGCCCGAAGACATACTGGAATACGTCGAAGGTGTCCTTACCCACTCTCGACACTGTCACCAGCAGACCCATCAGCACGAAGAGTGGAACCACCGCGAACAGGTATTCCCGCAAACTGTCGTTTGCAACAGCGCCCATCATTCGCAGCGATACCCCTTCGCCGCGAATGGCTGCCACACCAACGAAGGAGACGGCAAGCATGCTAACCCCGATTGGCATGCCGAGATAGATGAGGACGAGAAGTGCCGCGATCGCCGCAGCGCCGATTTCAATCGGAGACATGTGACGGACCTCTCCAGTTGACCGATCTCGCTTCGGCGACCGCCTGTACGAGAAACTGGATTGATGAGACGGCAATGCCGATGAATATCAGGATGCGAAACGGATAGGTCGGAAGGGTGGCGATGCCTGTCACGCCTATGAACTCGCCGCTCTCGAAGTCCTTGACCAGAATGGACAAGCTTGCCCAGGCGATGGCGCCCAACACGCAAGAACCGACGAGATTGAACAGGCATGACAAGGCCGCGCCCGCTTTTGGATGGCGTTCACGAATGGGAATGTAAAACACTTCCGTACGCGCCAGACGATCAGCCCTGACGGTGGCAGGCAATTGCAGGCAGACGATCATCACCAGCAGCAATGCGCCCAGTTCCGACACGAGAGGCAGCGAAGAGCCCATCGCGTTTCGGGCGAGTATGTCTGTGCAGATAATGACCATCAGGACGCCGATGAGGATGGTCCCCAGCACGGCGAGGCCATCTACGAAGGTCAACCACAGCCGGGCTGACCTGCCCGGAGCAGGCGACGGGCTTCGCGCCTGCCCCGCAGCGTGTTCGATATCATGAGCCACGTTTCACTCGCCCCAGTTTCGCATGGGAGTCTCGCCGCGATCGCGAAGTCCCTGCATGTAGGCCTTGAGGAATTCGCTCGCCGGATGCCCCTTGGCATCCAGATCTGCGGCCCACTCGCCGGCGATATCAGGCAGCTTGTCAACCCAGGCCTTTCGTTGTTCGTCGCTCATCTTGACGATGGTCACGGGCGGGTTCTGGGTGGCACCCAGTTCCACCATCTTGTTCATCGCGATTTCGTGGCGCTCCAGCAAATCCTTGCCATGCGCTTCGGTATAGTACTTGCCGGCCTCGACCATCGCTTGCTGGACTTCTTCGGGCAGGCCGTCCCAGCTGTCTCGATTGATGGCCACAGCGCCGGAGAAGGCGACGCCCGCGTCGAACCGGTTGATATAGGGCGCAACCTCATAAAGCTTAGCCGGCAACGCACCCAGAGCCAGGGAAAGAACGCCGTCCGAGATCCCGGTCTGGATATCGGTGTAGAAACTCGTCAGCGAGCCATCGACCGCATTGGCTCCCGTGCCGCGCAGCCAGGTTCCGAGCACGCCCGGAGCCGACAACTTCATACCGTTGATGTCGTCTATCCCCTGCAGCGGTTTCTTTGTGTAGATGTCGTACATGTCGGTGCCGGTGAGACCGAGAACCTTGAGATTGTACTGCTCCCACTCTTTGCGAAACGCTTCGTTGTTCTCCAGAAGATCTTGCATGACTTCCAGTTGAAGCGGGGGGTTGACCGTGGCAAAAGGCGCATAGCTCGATGCCTGGCTGAGCGGCAGTTTCGCGGGCTCAAGGAACGAAAACACCCAGCCGATATCGGTGATACCCTGCTCGACGGATGTCAGCGTGGCATTGGCCTTGTAAAGCTGCCCGCCGAATGCCTCGTTCCACTCGATTTTGTAGTTGCCGCTCTTCGCGAGGATTTCATCGGTCCGTGCCATGAAATGCGTTTTCATCATGCCGACCCACGGAATGACCGTCGGATGACTCGATGCTATCGTCAGATTGATAGTCTCTTGCGCCGTCGCTGCGCCCGGCAAGGCAATCATGCCCGCCGTGAAAAGTCCGAATAGAATACGCATTGGTCTCCTCCCAAAGTTTTGCGTTCAAACTCCTGAAAACATGTGGCTCGACTCATGGAGCCGGACCGTCGCCGTTGCTTCGATGATCGTCCAAGGTCTGATGCGGTAGTTGCTTGCATCGGCTTTCTGCCTTGGCTCTTGTTCTGGTACTGGAATTGCCCCCTCACGAGGTGCCTCAGGTACAGTGACGAGGCCCGCGTCCTCCGATTTTCTGGCACACCAGCCGCGGCATCGACAAAGCTGCGACACGTATTCCGCGCCTATCCAGCCCCACTGGAATCCGAGGTGCTCTTCCATCACCGCAGTGACCGGAGTCGGGCGTTCACCCTCGTGGTGAAGATGGCGGACAGTTGCATCGCAGCATGGCCAAAAACGGCTGAGCTCGACCCCATCAGCCGTTGCGTTTCATCCTCCCTTGTCCTCGCTCTTCGCCGATCCGGTCCGCTTGAGGCGCGTCAGTTCCTCGCGAATTTCCGTGCCATGCTGATCAAGCGTCGGCGGTGGCAGCATGTCGAATTCCGGCTCACCGTCGAAGCTGTAGGGCGCCCTGATTGTGGTCGAGTGGCCCAGCTCCGGATGGGCGATGGGCACTGCCAGTCTCAAATGTCGGGCTTGCGGATCTTCAAGTGCTTCATCGGCGTCGTATGCCGGAGAATGCGGCACTTCCTGCGTCAGCAGACGTTCGCACCAGACGTCGCGGCTCTCCGTCTTGAAGACCGGCGTGAGGATCTCGATTAGATCGTCCTGGTGCTTGATTCGCTGCAGGCGTTCACTGAAGCGCGGATCAGACGCCAGAGCCTGCTGCCCCGTCGCTTCGAGAAGGCCTTCCCAGAACTTGGGCGGAGACGACAGGTGGATTGCAATCCATTTTCCGTCCTTGCATTCGAAGGTATAGCTCTGCGAGACGACCGGACGGGACAGCGGCCCCATGACCTCACCAACAGCGTAGTAATGGGTGAAGCTGTCGAGATTGAAGTGGGTCATTGCCTCCAGCATCGAGATGTCGAGCCGCCGCCCCCTGCCGGTCCGAGACCGTTCAAGCAAGGCTGCCATGATCCCCATGGCGGCGTACTGGCCGGTGATCGCGTCGGCAATGGCCGGGCCTATGACACGCGGGTTGGTCGGCGGAGTGACGAGGCGCAAGAAACCGCTGGCCGCCTGAGCAACAGTATCGAATGCCGGGCGGTCGCGTGAGGGACCACTCTGGCCAAAGCCGGATATCGCGCAGTAGATCAGCTGTGAATTGACCTGCCGCAGATCGTCTTCACCGCAGCCCAACTTTTCCGCAACGCCTGGCCGGAAATTCTGAATGAACACATCGGCTGTCGCGATCAAATCCCGAAAGATCGCGAGATCCTCCGTTTTCGTCGTGTCCAGGGCAATCGAACGTTTGTTGCGGTTGTATGTCTGGTAATGCGGCGAATAGAGGCCACCCTTGAACGCGCGAAATGGATCACCCGTTTCCGGGCGTTCCACCTTGATGACGTCCGCTCCCAGATCGGCCAGATGCATGCTCGCAGCGGGACCGGTAATGTAGGTTCCGAGCTCGACGACGCGGATGTCCTTCAAAAGCTTCACCATCGTTACTGTCCTTCCGCGTCGGCAGGGTTCTTGTCCAACGGTGGCCCATCGTAGGAAATTGCGAGGTCGGCGTGATGGGACATGATGAAACCAATGGAGCGCAGGGACTCCTCGTATAGGTGCGCTGCAAGACCGGCCGTGCGGGCGAGAAGCGGTACGGCCTTCAGCGCCTCAAGTGGCCATCCAGCGTCGAGCATCACCGCCGGAATGGCGCCGGAGACATTGATCGGAAGCGGACGCTCCATAATTGCAGGTGCGTGTTTGGCGAGTGTGCGCAGCGTCTCCACATGGCGGCCACTGATGCCAAGCGAATCAGCGAGATCGAGCAGCCGATTTGCTCTCGGATCCCCAGCACTATGCTGAGGGTGCCCTAAACCAGGGACTTTCTTGCGGGACGATTTCAGGTCTTTGAGGCTCGCGGTGATCGCGTCTTCAAGACCTGTTGCGCCTGCATCCGCATGATCAATCACGGCTGCGAGATACCGCCCCGCCGCCTCAGAACTGCCCGCAACCACGCTGCCCATGCCAAGCAAGCCTGCAGCAACGGCTCCCTGCCATGCCTCCGGTCCAGCCGCGAGAGTCATCCGGGCAGCCTGAACGCTGGGCACAAGCCCATGTTCGGCGATCGCCACCAGGCACGCATCAAGAATGGCACGCTGGGCCTCCGTCGGGCGGTGCCCGATGACGAGAAACCAGAAATAGTCGGTGAAGCCGATCTGCCCAATCAACTCGGTGCAAAGATCCAATCCGCGCACATTGATCGAATCCGCATCCGACGTCGCAATGGCGGTGCTGGCGTTATCTTGCTTTCCTATTCGCATTACGACCCTCGTTTTCGCTGTGCGAAATTATTTCCTCTTGCCGAAAACGTTAGCACTATTTATCTTGCCGTCAAGTCGCCAGCTCGGATCGGGCACGGGCCCGGCATCCGGAGCACGCAGACCAGGGGTTTAAGGGATTGCCGATGGATAGGCGAAATCGCGCCAACTGCACAAACGTCGACAGGGCGCACGTCATCAGTCGTGCGCTGTTGGTCAAACACCCGTATGAACGGAGGTGATCAACATGCAGGAGACCGCGATCATGTTTACCGAGGATGGAGAGCGACCAGCAGAATTCGTGGAGGCTCTGGCGAAGGGAATTGCAATTCTCGAAAGCTTTGACGCCTCTCATCCGGAGATGACGCTGAGCGAGGTCGCAAAGCGCGTCGGTCTGTCGCCTGCTGCCGCGCGCAGGAGCCTGCTCACGCTGCAGGCGCTCGGTTATGTCGAACAGACTGGCAAGCGCTTCCACCTGCGACCCAAGATCATGACGCTCGGATCCGCCTTTTACTTCTCGGCCCGTATCGAGGAAGTGCTGCAACCGGACCTTAGAGAACTGGTGGAAAAGTTCGGCGACGCCTCATCTGCCGGCACTCTCGACGGAGAGGATGTCATCTACGTCGCCCATGTATCGGTCCAGAGAGCCCGCCGGGCGGCCGCGGTGATGGGTGCGCGATATCCCGCTTTTGCGACGTCCCTGGGGCGTGTCCTGCTTGCCGGGCTGACAGACGAGGCACTGGAGCGCTACCTCAGCAAGGTTCGTCTGACGGCCCTCACATCAAGAACGATTACCGACGTCGAAATACTCAAGCGAGAGATCCTTGTCGTTCGCGAGAAGGGCTATGCGACAACCGTAGACCAACTGGATTACGGCATTACGGCTCTCGCAGTTCCAATCCGCGATATGGAGGGGCGCACGATCGCCGCGCTGAATACGTCCGGCTACACCGGCATCGTGACGCCGGAAACGCTTGTAGCCGAGCGCTTGCCGGCACTGCGACAGGCGGCATCCCACATTGCTCACGCCATAACACGCTATCCGGTCCTGCAATCGATCATAGGGACCTGACGACAAAAGAACGCATCACGGCCAGGGAGGAAGAGCCATGTGCAGACTGTGTAAGAGTGATACCCGATCGCCCTGCCCCACGCGCTTCGAAGCGAGCGCAGTGGAGAGCAATTCGAGATCTGCAGCAGCGCAGGCCGCGGCGGCGGCAAGCTTGCCAAAGGGGATCGGGGAGTCTGGCCGCAAGACGCTGATCAAAGGCGGCGTGATTCTGTCCATGGACGACCAGGTGGGCAATTTCGAAAGCGGCGATATTCTGCTCGAGGGCTCCAAGATCATTGCGGTTGGACCGTCTCTTTCCGCTGACGGCGCAGCCGTGATTGGCGCTCAGGGCAAGATCGTCATGCCGGGCTTTGTCGATACCCACCATCATCAGTTCGAGACTGCGCTCAGAGGTCATCTCGCCAACGGCATCCTGATCAATGACGGTCGACCGGAATCACGCTCGAACTACTACGAGATCATTCTGCAGAAGTTCTCGATGGTCTACCGGCCAGACGACATCTACATCAACGAACTCTTCGGATCGCTGTCGCAGCTCGATGCCGGCGTGACAACAGTGATGGACGTCAGTCAAATTCATCATTCGCCGGAGCATTCGGATGCGGCCGTCGAAGGCCTGCGGGATGCCGGCCGCCGGTCAGTCCTCGGGTACTTCGAGGGATGGGGCGAAAAATCAGTCTATCCTTCGGACGCAAAGCGGATCCATCAGACGCATTTTTCATCAGATGACCAGCTGTTGACCATGGTCATGGGGGGAGAGATCTATATCCCCGGATATGAAGACGCCTGGCGTATCGGCCGGGAACTGGGAATCCCGATCGCGCTCCATGTCGTGGGCACCTTCGGCATGCAACCCACCTTCGATGAACTGGGTGCCCGGGGGATGTTCGGTCCGGACAATATCTTCATCCACATGACGGGGATGTCCGAACAGGGCTGGAGATATGCTGCCGATGCGGGTGCGCACGTATCCCTGTCAGTGCCGATCGAGATGCAGATGCGTCACGGGACGCCGCCGTTGCAGACCTCGATCGATCTGGGAATGAGCATATCGCTTTCGACCGACGTCGAATGCACCATGACGGCCGACTTCTTCACGCAGATGCGCAGCTTCGTCACGCTGCAGCGCATGGAGGCGAATGCCAAGGCCCTTGCAGGTCAGGAGTATCCCCGGCTTGCTACCGCCACCGACGCCCTTCGCACCGCCACGATCGGCGGCGCGCAAGGCCTTAAGCTGGATCACAAAATCGGATCGCTAACGCCCGGCAAGGAGGCCGACATCATCCTGCTGAGTGCAGATGCCCTGAACGTTGCGCCGCTCAACAATGCCGCGGGCGCGGTGGTCACCTTGATGGAGCGGTCCAACGTCGAGGCTGTCCTGGTCGCCGGCAGGGTGAAGAAGTGGGACGGGCAGCTGCTTGGTTTCGACATCGACCGGCTGCGGCGCGAAATCGAGAAGAGCCGTGACTACCTCTTCGAGGCGGCCGGCATCCATCGCGATCTTTTTGCCGACTGAGTGAGGATGCCGGCCCGGAACACTCCGCCGGCAATGCGACAGGCGCGGCAGAGCCGCCAAAATTGAGGGAGAAGTACTTTGGCCAAACTAGTTGCGACGCTTGCGTCGACCCATCACCCCTTCTACCTGAAAGCGACCACGGCACCGCCGGAGCAGCAAATGCCTCAGGCGCCAGAATGGAAGAGGAAAATCGAAGCCTATCGGGAAACGCTGGCACGAACCAAGCCTGACATTCTCGTCATGATCGGTTCAGACCACTTTCACCAGATTTTTCTGGACAACTGCCCACAGTTCCTGATCGGCAAAGCACCTCGCTATGATGCGACATTCTATAATGAAGAACGCGAATTCGGCATTCCCAAATATGTCCTCGAAGGCAACGAGGACATGTCGCGCTTCATGCACCAATCACTGATGGACCAGAATTTCGATTTTGCCTTTTCCAACGAACTCAAGATCGATCATTCGATCATCTGCCCAATCATCACGGTTCGTCCCCAGAACGATCTTCCGGTCGTACCCATCTACACCAACATCTTCGCCCCACCACTCCATTCTCCCCGACGGTTCTATGATCTGGGACGGGCAATCCGCAAAGCGATCGATGACTATCCTTCCGACAAACGTGTCGCGGCAATCGGCACGGGTCACCTCTCCCTCGAACTCGGCGGCCCGCGCCAATTCATGGAAACGGGACCGGACCCGGTATTCGACCGACAGGCGATCGAGTGGCTGCGCGCCGGCGACATTGATTCCATCCTCGCCAATGTGACGCACAAAAGCATGGAGCAAAGCGGCAATGCGACCCATGGCTTCCTCAATTTCATCCTGATGCTGGGCATAGCCGGTCCTGAAGGCGCCGACTACGTCGACAACCTGGACCTCTTCCACACGATGGAAGCCTATTTCACCTGGTATCCGAAGGAGCAGGCGGCATGAGCAAGTATTACGTCAACAAGTTCCTCTATACGGTGGATCGAGATCCGGAATACCTGAAGCGGTATATCGAGGATCCGAAAAGCTTCGTTGCGACGTGGGAACAATCGATCGGCCCGAAGCTGCTTGGCAACGATGTGGAAGCGTCGACCGTTCACGCCCTGACGGATGAGGAGCGGTCCGCCTTGGTCAACCACGATTTTGTCGCCCTGTTCGAAATGGGCGCGCATTTCTTTCTCAACCTGACTTTGTTCATCGGGATCTACGACGAGCCTTATTTCAACAAATCCGGCCCGCTTGCCTTTCAACGCGAATTTGCCGCAAAACTGCAGCATTGGCGCGACCGCGCCTATCCCTCGGTGGAAACCTGACAACCGGCTGATGCTGGCGTGTCATTGCTGCCTTGATATCGCCGGCATGATTGCACGGAGATCCGTGCCGAGCGGCCTGATATGCGGGTATCAGGCCGCTCGGCATGCTCTCGACTGACAAACGATCCTAAGACTCTTGGCTGGCATTGATCGTCCCATGTCGGCGGCGACCCGGTACATCCGGCCAATCAGACCGATCGCAGTTTCCTCGCGGTATCCTGCAGGTGCAGGAATGCGCCGTACCGTCGCTCATGTGCCTGAGCGACATCCGCCCCGGCCGGATGGTAAACCGTGGCCACTGCACAGAGCTTTTCCATCGCATGGCGCATGTCCGGGAAGGCCCCCGCCGCCACACTGGCGAGGATGGCGGAGCCGAGCAATACAGGCTCGTCGGCAGCGGTCGCAACCAGCTGCTTACCGCAGGCATCGGCAAGGAGCTGGCGCACCAGCGGGCTTGCACCCGCACCGCCGCTGATCACCACCCGCTCGACGGAGGCACCGGACTTTGCCTGTGTCTCAATGATCTGGCGTAATCCATAGCCAATGCCGCAGAGCCCGGCGATGTAGAGCGCAATCAGACTGTCGAAGTCGCGCTCCATACCAAGCCCGGCAATGACGGCGCGCGCATGCGGATCGGCAAATGGCGCTCGATTGCCAAGGAATTCCGGCACGACGTGCAGGCCAGCCGCCAGGTCGATGGCCTTCGAGACATTCGTGACCTTCTCTTCTGCATGCTCAGCCATGAAAGCGGGGAGGGACTTGCCCGCGGCCTTTGCCCGCAAGGTCGCCTCGGCGGCAGCGGGATGGAAGGAGAGGAGCTGATCTATCGCCGCGCCTGCGGCACTCTGGCCGCCTTCGTTCAACCACATGCCGGGCACCATGGCCGAGTAATAGGGTCCCCAGACGCCCGGCACAAAGATGGGATCTGCAGTCGAGGTCATGGTACAGGACGAGGTGCCGAAGACGTAAGCCAGGTTCTCGGCGGGCTTGCCGCCGATACCGACAGTGCCAATCCCGCCGGCATGGGCATCGATCATCCCAGCTGCGACAGCAGTCCCCGGATTCAGCCCCATGGCTTCAGCCGCCTCTTTCGTCAGCCCCTGCCCCAGGCGGGTGCCGGGCTCAACGATATCAGTGCCGATGCGGGCAAAGCCCTCGTCGGCCAGTTCTTCGAGGCCGATCTTCCTGAAATAGTTGTCATCCCAGCGCGCCTCATGGGCGAGATAGGTCCATTTGCAGGTGACGGTGCAGGTCGAGCGGGCGAGATCGCCGGTCGATTTCCAGGTCAGGAAATCGGCGAGATCGAAGAACTGCCAGGTGGCCTTGAATGTCGTCGGGCGGTTTTCCTTCAGCCACAGGATCTTCGGCGTCTCCATCTCCGGGGAGATGCGCCCGCCGACATAACGCAGAACGTCGTGCCCGATTGCGTTGATGCGCTCGGCCTGGGCAAGGGCGCGATGGTCCATCCAGACGATGATGTCACGCTCCGCCTCTTCCGAGGGGCCGACGGCGAGCGGCTTGCCGCCCGCGCCCAGCACCACCAGCGAGCAGGTTGCGTCGAAGCCGAGCCCGACCACCTGCTCGGGCAACACGCCGGCTTCCTGCACCGCTTCACGGATAATCGCGCAGACGGCGTGCCAGATCTCGGTGCTTGACTGCTCGACGATCGAGCCCGCCTCGCGATAGAGCGTGATGTCGCGCTTGGCGACCGACAGCATCCGGCCATTGAGGTCGAAAAGACCGGCACGCGCGCTGCCCGTTCCGACGTCGACGCCGATGACGTAACGTCTGGTCTTCTCATCCACGTCCATGGTGGAGGTCATGATGGTCACCTCTAATGCTTGCAAAGCTGGATGGTCATGGGCTCACGCGCGTGGCCGCGCCACATCGTTGGATCCTTCCGCCTCTGGTCCAAGACCGTAGCTCATACGCTTCATCTGGCCGATTACCCGCTCCATTTCCTCATCGGACAGGATTGGCGGTTCACCCAGGGTCAGGACCTGAACATACATGCGCGACAGGGTCTCGATCTCGATTGCGAGCCATAGTGCCTGTTCGAGATCCCGACCCAGCGAGATCTGTCCATGCTGGCCAAGCAGGCAGGCGAGCCGCCCTTGCAGTGCCTTCAAGGCATGATCCGACAGGGCTTGCGTTCCGAAGGTCGCATAGTCTGCGCATCGAACCGTGGTTCCACCGGCAACGCCGACCATGTAGTGGAAGGCCGGTATGGTCTTGTGATGGCAGGCAAGGGTTGTCGCATACATCGAATGACAATGCAGAACGACATTGATGTCCGAACGGTTTTTCAGGATGTCGCGATGAAACCGCCATTCAGAGGAGGGACGGCGTCCGGCATAGGTGCCATCGAAGTCCATCTCCACGAGGTCTTCGGGTGTCATCACGTCATAGGGCAGCGAAGAGGGCGTGATCAGAAAACCGTCCGGCGTTCGCACAGAGAGGTTGCCGGCTGTTCCCTGATTGATGCCGCTAGCGTTCATCCGGCGACATATCTCGACCATCTTCCTGCGCAGATCCTGCTTGGTCTGGTCGGTCTTGCTCTGGCTCATGTCATGTCCTTTCTGGAACTGCTCATCACCGGCGGGCGTCCTCGCGCCAGCGTCGATGATAGGCTTGGAAAAGCTCCGCCGACTCCGTGATCGGTTCGGCCGTCTGTAGATGCAGGCTCTCGGCCGCAAGCGAGGTCGCGTGGGATGCAAGCAGGGCCGCTCCGGTCGCCACGCCATAGGTATCGAGATTGATCAGCGTCTCGCCTCCACGCCGGAGTGTGCTGACGAGCCGCGCAAACAGCGGATCCCGGAGATAGCTGCCGTCCAGAACAACAGTATCCCTCACCTTCAGCGCATCAAGGCATTCGACTGCCAACTGCGCGACATAGATGAGGCCGAGTGCGCGGCGCTCACGCGTGCCCGTCAACGCGGGTCCTGTCACGTGACCGCGCCCGGCGCTTCCGGGGAAGAAGCCATCTCCATCCCCAAAACTGGGCATAGCCATGGTCCCGCGCGTCATCACGTTCAGCACAGTCTCGATGTCGACGGGTCCGTGGCCATCCTCTCCGGCAACATGGGCAAACTCCCGCCCGCCCATCACCAGAGCGCCAGCGATCGGACGACCATAAACATCGCTATTGATGGTCATCCCGGCATGCTCGTTGAGATCGTCGAGTGGCGTTTGCCCACTCATGCCGACGATCCAGGTCCCGGTGGACAATATGGCGGCGTCGGCGCGGCCAGCGGCCTGGTAGCGGTAGAGATTTGCGCTGCTGTCATGAATACCGGCCAGAACGGTGAGGTTTTCGGGCAGACCGAAGCGGTCGACCAGCGGACGGCGAAGACGACCCAGGTTCGTCCAGGCTGGCACAATATCAGGCAGAAGGTGACCCCATCCACGAAGCCCGACGATCGGCGCGGGCCTGTCATCAGGCGTGTTCCAGAGATGGGACTGGGCCCCGAGGCTCGTGCGCTCCGAGACGGCATGACCTGTCAGCCACCAGGCCCAGTATTGCGGCAGGTTCAGGAACCATCGCGCTTCCCTGAACTTGGCCGGTTCAGCCATTTCCATCCATAGAAGCTGGCGCGCCTGATGGGTCGCCCCATGCATGATGGCACTGCCTCGATCGTGGAAGGAGCCCGCAAGGGGAGGATAGGCCTCAGCGACGTCAGCCGGCAACGGCTGCTCGTAATCAATCATCGGCAGAGCCGTCCCGTCGCCTTCAGCGGGGTCGGATCCAACCAGGACCCCGCCGGAGCCATGGGCGGTCGTGACAAAGGTCGAGATCGGGAAATCCCGAGCAAGACTACGAAGGCCATCGAGAACCCAGCCACCCAGAAGAGAAAGATTGTGATGTCGCCAGGGCGGCCCCGGGCGAACTGGGTTTTCGACGGCAAGAGTTTGGAGAACCTCGCCATGGGCGGTCAAAGCACTGAGCTTGACATTGGTCTTGCCGACATCGAGGACGCAGACTCCCTGATTTCTCGCACTATCGGCCCCGGACACTCTCTCGACCTGCCGACCGACTGGAAAACCCTTTGCTGTCTGCGGGGTCGATATCCTTCTCGGCTCGGTCATTGCTCACCCTTCCTCGCTTCAGTTGATCAGCACGAGGTCGGGCTTGGCACTCAATCTGGCGATGGCGATCCCGTTTGGGAGATCGTTTTCCTCCACCTTGAAGCGGATGTCTTCGTCGCTCAGCCCAAAGCCGCGCCAACGCGCCTCAAGCCTCTGGCGCAAGGTATCCGGCGTCACCTCGATGAAGACGGTGGCGTCGAAGATGGGCTTCAGGCGATCCCATGGAGGCTGGCTGAGCAGAAGATAGTTTCCCTCGCAGATGATGATGCTGGTCTCATTTGAGATCAGCCGCGCACCGGCTCTGGCGATCTCGATGGCACGATCAAAGACCGGCACGGCAATCATGTCTTCACGATTGTCCTTCAGCCTTTGAAGCATGTGGCTCAAACCATAGACATCGAATGTGTCGGGGGCCCCCTTGTGGGCACGTCTGCCGATCGCATCGAGGACCTGATCGTCATAGTGATAGCCATCCATGGGAAAGACAGCGGCAAGACCAGGCGCGTCTGTATTGATCCTCTCGACGGTGGCCTCGGCAATCGTCGATTTGCCAGACCCTGGAGCACCGGCGACCGCGATCAGAACACGCTGACCCAATGCTTCCCGGTAACGTGCATACGCCAGCTCGGCGAGCCTCTGCGAATGGTCTGTGATGGCTGCCATCGTCTATAAACCTCCTCCCTTCGATCAAGCCTTGCACCAGGTGCTTGGTTCAGAAGCGACCTTAGGCCATGCCGAACGGTGTCTGATACCCGGGGATGCGACTGGACCGGCCTTATCCGATTTCCGGACGAAGCAGGCCCGCACGTTTCAGATCAGACCGTATTGTTCGGCCTTGTTGCGCAGGAATGGCAGGCCCTTGCCCATGACCTCCTCCATGTCGCGGGCAACCGGTCGCCAGACAGCAAGACCATACGCGACTTCAGGAGGCATGTTGATGAAGCTTTCCATGGCAAGCCCCCCCTTGAAGCCGATTGCGGCCAGTGTCGCGTAGATTTCGTCCCAGGGAATATTGCCGTAGCCGGGGGTGCCGCGATCACTTTCGGAGAGATGGATGTATTTCAGGTGGTCTCGGGCAATCAGAATGCCGTTGGCCGCACCCTTTTCTTCGATGTTCATGTGATAGGTGTCGAGATGGACGAAGATGTTGTCGGCACCGACCCGCTCCACGACATCGACCGCCTGCTGGGCGGAATTGACGAGATGGTTTTCGTAGCGGTTAACCGCTTCGACGCCAAGCTGAATACCGTGTTGCTTGGCGTGTTTGGCGGCGGCTTCGAGCACGCGGGTGATGTTGTCATATTCGGCCTGTGTCGGTGGCACGCCGGTTCGCTCGCCGATGCCACCATAGATGACGCCGGATAGCGCTTCACCCCGCATTTCCGCAGTTTTTTCAATGGCGACCTTCAGGTGTTCGATCGCAGCCTCGGGTCGTACAGAGGCCCAGGCATGTTCGGGCAAGCCGAGTGAGCAAACCGCACGCATCTCATGTTTTTCAAGCAGGTCGCGCGTGTGCTTGGCGTCGACGGCGGGTGCATTCAACAACGCGATCTCGATGAAATCCATCTTGTAGTGGGCGGCGCCAGTGATCGCCTTTTCCGCGCCGGCCCTGTCCCAGTTCATGGTCCACATGCTTGTGTGAACGCCAAAGCCTTGCATGGGTTTACTCCTTATCTGATCTTTTTGATGAATTTGACCGAAGCCCAGCGCAACACCATCACGGTGACGAGCAGGAGACCCCAGACTGCGGTTGCGAGATGCTGGTTGGCGCCCATGAGGTTCAGGCCGGACGACAAGAGCTGCAGGACGACCAGGGCCACAAAGACGGGAACGACGCGGCCGAAGCCGCCGAATGGATTGATCCCGCCGAGGAAGCAGGCGAGGACGGTGATCAGCAGATAGGATTCGCCGTGGCCGACCCTGACCGAGTTGAAGCGGGCCAGCATGATGATCCCGGCGATCGCGGCGATCGCCCCCGAGAGCACATAGACGAGGACCAGAACCTTGCGCGTGTTGATGCCGGAATAGCGGGCCGATTCCATGTTCGAACCGATCATGTAGGTGGCAAAGCCGAGACGGCTGCGCGACAGGAGCACATGAACGGCAAAGACCGCGACGATCAGGATGAGCAGCGGGACAGGGATACCGAAGAGATCGCCATGACCGATCGGGGCAACGAACTCCGGAAAGCCGGAAATGTCCCCGCCCCTGGTCAGAAATTCGCCAAGCCCGCGCAAAAAGATCATCATCGACAGGGAGACGAGGATGGGATGAGCGCGGGTGAAGGCAATGACCAGCCCCATGACCAATCCGCTCGTCGCACCGACGGCGATTGCAAGGAGCGAGCCGAGGGCAAAGACCATAAGGCTCGCATCGGCGCCGCCATTGATCGTCAACACCCAGGCCAGGGTCAGACCGGCGATGTTGGCGGTAAAGGTGATGGCGAGATTGAGCCCTCCTGTCAGGATCGGCAGGAGCATGGCGAGCGTCAGGATACCCAGTTCAGGCAGCTGAAAGGCCACGGATCCAAAGGTGGCGCTCGTGAAGAACTGCGGCGAGGCAAGGCCGAAGATCACAACGACGATCAATAGCGCGGCGAGCGGACCTGCCATGTCTGCGCCGAAGATCGCATTGAAACGAGAAACGAGGCGGTTCATCGGTGCGCTCCCTTATCTGGGTCTGCGTCAGGCGAAGTCTTGTCCTTTCGAGCGGTCGCAAAGAGGCCGTCAAAGCGCATGCTGGACAGCGTGATGGCGACGAGGATGATCGCGCCGACAATCATCTTGAATGCGAAGGGTGAGACACCGAGAAGATTGAGGCCGTTCTGAGTGATCGATACCAGCAGCACACCGAGCACACAGCCGAGCACCGAACCCTTGCCACCACCGAGGCGGGCACCCCCGAGGACCACGGCGGCAAGCACGTCGAGTTCGCGTCCGTAGAGGGCGTTCGGCACCACCTCCTGGGCGTAATGGGCTTGCATCAGGCCGGCAATCCCGGCCATCAGCCCGAGCCAGCCAAAGGCGATATACTGCATGGCGCCGATGTTGATCCCGAAACGCCTCGCGCCTTCGGGATTGTCCCCGAATGCATAGAGCTGGCGGCCGGTGGTCGTGCGGGTGACGAAAAACCAGGTGGCGAATACACAGACCGCCATGACGACAACCGGCAGCGTGATCTCAGCCCAGCTGCCATCGGCCATTTCCCGCTCATAGACGATGACGCGGGTCGTCAACCAGTCGGGCAGGTTGTAGATCGATACGCCCTTGGTGAAGAACATCAACAGTCCGAAATAGATGTTGAAGGTCGAGATCGTCGCGACAATCGAAATGATGTTGAAGCGATGGATCAGGAAGGCGTTGATCAGGCCGAGCGCGATGCCGAAGAAGGAGGCGATCAGAAGGCCAGATATCCAGTCTCCGCCACCAAGCTGGGCCAGAGCAAGGGCCGTGGCATATTGGACGACGGAGGCCGCGACGGCAAAGGAGATGTCGATGCCGCCGGCAATCAGCACAACAAGAAGACCGACGGCGAAGATGATGTTGACCGCACTGATATTGAGCAGGTCAAACGCATTGCCAAGCGTGAAGAAGCGGTCGGTGAGGAGCGACAGCGCCAGACTGATGGCCGCAATCACAAGGATCAGCACCAGTTCGGTCGGGTGGGACACGAGAAGCTTACGCATAAACAGCCGCCTCCATCTCAGAAAGCGTGGTCAGGCGCGGGTCGAAGCTTGCACGGATGTGGCCCTTTTCCATTTTCAACACCCGGTCGGCGTTGAAATAGACCTCGGGCACCTCGTCGGAAATCAGGATGATCGCAAGGCCCTGATCGGCAAGGCGCGCAACGATCTCGAATATGCCGGCTCGCGCACCGACATCAACGCCGACCGTCGGAGCATCCAGGATCAGCACCCTCGGATCGGTTGCAAGCCATTTGGCAATGGCAACACGCTGTTGATTGCCACCCGATAGGGTTGAGATTGGATCTTCCGCCATCCCGATCTTGACACCGAGGTCAGCGATCCAGCGCGACACCAGACTGCTTTTCTTGTCCGGTGCGATGAGCCCGCCTCGCAGGATGCGATCAAGTGAGGCCATGACAAGATTGTCTGCGATCGACTGGGGCTGGTTCAGCCCGAGGGCCAGTCGGTCCTCTGACAGATAGGCGATACCGGCCGCAATGGCCTGCCTGTTGGATGAAAAGGCAACTTCCCGCCCATCAAGACGAATGACCCCTCTGTCGGGTTTACGCATGCCAAACAACGTGAGCGCAAGCTCGGTACGGCCGGAACCAAGAAGGCCTGTGATCCCGAGCGTTTCACCGCGCCGCAGTTCCAGGTTGATATCAGAGAACTCACCGTCACGGCTCAAACCTTCGACCGACAGAACCACGGGAGCATCCTCGAAGGCGCGTGCCCTGATGGCCTGATCGAAGGTCCGGCCGGTCATCAACTCGGTCACCTTCGATTGAGTCATGCCCTCGACCGGATAGACGCCGACAAGCTTTCCATCACGCAGAACGGTGATGCGCGAGGAGATTTCCAGAACTTCTGCGAGCCGATGGCTGACAAAGACGACAGCCACGCCGGAGGAAGACAGGGTGCGGACGATATCAAGAAGATAATCGGTTTCCGATTGAGTGAGCGAAGCCGTCGGCTCGTCCATGAAAACGATACGCGCTTCGCCGACCAGCGCACGAGCGATCGCCACGATCTGACGCTGGGCAATGGCGTAGTCCTTTAAGGGACGATCGACATCCAGGGTGACGCCAAGCCTGGCGAGCGCTTTCTCGGCGATCTCCCGGATCCGTTCGTAGCGGACGAGCCTGGGCTTCGCGCCCGTAAGGGTCTGGAAGGCAATGTTTTCGGCGACCGTCATTTCCGGGAAAAGGGCAAGGTCTTGCCAGATCACCTGGATGCCGAGTGCCTGAGCCTTGGCCGGGCTCATCTGGGCAATCGTCTCGCCGTCGAATTCGATCTCTGCTCCAGGCGCAGGCCGATAGACGCCCGTGATCACCTTGATGAGCGTGCTCTTGCCGCATCCGTTCTCGCCGGCGAGACAATGGACTTCGCCTGGCATGACCTGGAAATCGACATCTCTCAGGGCCTTCACACCGCCAAATGTCATGTTGATGGCGCGCAGCGAAAGAAGCGGCCGGGCCGCAGCGCCCTGCTCCGTTGCGATTGTCATGGCTGGCCTGTCTAATCTTGCTTTACTGGGATGTGCGGTGTCCGGTTCAGGAGAACCGGACACCGGTGATCAGCGAAGGTTCGGGAGCGTGAGGGGATACGCTCCCGAAACCGGGGAGGCCTTTCGCTGGATCAGAGCCCCATGGCCGCGAGTTCGTCGACCGTATCCTTGTTGATGGCGAGCAGCTGGTCGACGATGATGTCGTTGCCGACGGGCTTGATCACACCAAGTCCCGGAATGTCGTCGCCTTCCTTGACGCTCTCGCCCTTGATGAGGCGATCCGCCATGGTCACAAAGACCTCACCGGCCTGTTTCGGATTCCACATGAAGCCACCCGTGATCGCGTCGGCCTTGATCAGCTTCTGGCCCTGGCCCGGCGAGAAAGGACCGATGACGAAGATCTCGCCCGTCTTGCGCCGCTCCTCGACGGCACGACCAGCCCCGATCGGACCCTGGCTGCCGAAGGCGAGGAAGCCCTTGAGCTCAGGATGGGCGGCAATGAGGTCCAGTGCAGTCGAACGGCTCTTGTCAACATCTTCGGCAACGCCATAGCGGTCGCCGACCAGCTTCATGTCGGGATAGTTCTGCTTCAGATATTCAATGGCCGCATCCGCCCAGGCATTGTGCAGAGGGACGGTCAGGGAACCGACATAGACGGCATATTCGCCCTTGCCGCCCATTTTCTCGGCCAGCAGCTTAGCGTGAGCCTCACCGAAGCCGGTGGAGGATGCGAGTTCGAAGTTCCAGTCCGCCCCCTTCTGAGACGGGGATTCATGGGTGACGACCTTGATGCCAGCGGCTTGCGCCTTTTCAAGCACGGGCTCAAGGACCTTGGCATCGTTCGGAACGACGCCGATAACCTTGACGCCCTGTGCGATCATGTCCTCGATCGCGCGGACCTGAAGCGCAGGGTCGGCACTGGTCGGGCCAACCATGAAGGCATCGAGCCCGAGCTTTTCACCCTGCGCCTTGATGCCGGCTTCCATGGCATTGAACCACGGAATGCCGCCGATCTTCACAACGACACCGACCTTGTCAGCGGCACTGGCAATGGTTGCGACACCAAGCGAAAGCGATGCGGCAAGCGCCGCCACAATAAGCTTTTTCATGTTTTCTCCTCCTCAACAGACCGTTGACGCGAACGATCTCGACCGAGCACCTGCCCGGTCCTCCCGTGTTTCCTCTGAAGCCCCGGAAAACCGCGACCTTCCATCCGCCTCCTCCGGCGGACCATCCTGCACAATCGATGTTTCTTTTTTGCACAATCGATGGTGCAATGACTATCTTGCAATGCTAGACTTTCGTCAAGAGGGGATTTTTTCTAAACGATATCGGTCAGGAGAATCTGGAATGACTGAGTTCGGAAAAAAGAAGGCGACGATCTACGACCTGTCTGTCTTGTCGGGATGTTCGCCTTCAACGGTGAGTGCCGTGTTGAACGGCAGCTGGCGCAAGCGCCGGATCAAGGAGGCAACTGCCCTTCTGATCCAGGGCCTGGCCGACGAACACGACTATACGGCAAATCTCCAGGCCCGAGGCTTGCGCTCCTCTCGTTCCGGGCTGGTGGGACTGCTTCTTCCAGTGCATGACAACCGGTATTTTTCCTCGATGGCGCAGACATTCGAGGCCGAGGTCAGAAGCAGAGGCCAATGCCCGATCGTCGTCAGTGCCTGCCGCGACCCTCACGAAGAACGCCAGATCGTTGAGACCCTCATTTCCTACTCCATCGACGAGCTCTTTATCGCCGGCGCAACAGACCCGGACGGGGTGCATGAGGTCTGCGTCAAGGCTGGCCTGAGGCACATCAACATCGATCTGCCCGGCACAAAGGCGCCATCGGTGATCTCAGACAATTTCGAAGGCGCACGCATGCTGACGCGTGCAATCATCGAGCGCGCCATGGAAGAGGACAGGCTCGATCCCGATGAGGTCTATCTCTTCGGCGGCCGTGACGATCATGCGAGCCGCGAGCGTATCCGGGGCTTTCGCGACATCAAGAACACCCTGCTCAAGAGCGACAACGAAACCTGCATCCAGCCGACGGGCTATTCACCAGGTATGACGGCACGGGCATTCGAGACCTTCTACGAAAGCCACGGCAAGCTGCCGCGCTGCTTCTTCGTCAACTCTTCGATCAACCTTGAAGGTCTGATCCGCTTCCTTGGCCAGCATCCGCACGAGACCTTCGCCGACATCATCGTCGGCTGTTACGACTATGACCCCTTCGGCTCCTTCCTCCCGTTCCCGGTCTACATGATCCGTCAGGACAGCGAGGCGATGATATCGGAAGGCTTCAAGATCCTGGAAACACCCCGCCCTCCCGCCCTGACGCACCTCGTCCGTCCCCTGCTCGTCCAGCCGCGAACAGCTCTGACCGGCCCGCTCGATGCCCTCAAAGATGTGGACAGCGCTCCAGAGCCGAGTGCGCGAAGGCACAAGCAGCCGGGCGAATAGATCCCGTGCCAGGCTCGCTCATATCGGCCTGCTTCCGTCAAGCAAGCCGCCGAATCGGCTACGCTTCGGCTCGCGTGGCCTTTGCGACGCAGCTCTCCATCGGCATCGAAACCGCCAATGAACCGAGCCTCGCCGAGGCCGGTAAACGCCATAACTTGTGGCATGACATGATTGCCCTAAATCTCGCGCGAAAGCGCTAGAACTCGCCGCATGCGGCGTAAGCTCAATTTCACGGAGCTACGGAAGTATCAGGATGGCGCGAAAGTCGTTCACGTTTGTGAGTGTCGGTCCCGTGACGACTTGCGTGTTTATCGACCCGAAGAAGGAATGAGCATCGTTGTTATCGAGGGCGGCCTGTGGATCGACATTGGCTCCGAGTGCTCTCTTCAAAGTCTCTGGTCCGATCATGGCACCGGCGACTTCGGCAGCGCCATCGACGCCGTCCGTATCGCAGGCCAGGCCGTAAATGCCTTCGGCCCCATCGAGCTTCAGTGCAAGTGCGAGGCAGAACTCGGCATTTGGACCGCCGATACCGTCACCTCTTCGGGTGACGGTCAGCTCTCCGCCGGACAGAAGAAGGATTGGCGCATCGGCTGGTTTCATTCCTGACTTTACGATGAGGGCCTCTTTCGCCTGCGCTGCCGCAACCTCACGCGCCTCGCCTTCGAGTGCATCGCCTAGCAGACGCACCTCACAGCCGGCCTCTCTTGCGAGCGCTGCCGCCGCCTCCAGTGACTGGCGCGGCGCGGCATAAATGACGTTTCGGGTGCCTGCCAAGCGGGGATCAAAGGGCTTTACCACGCCGGAACCACGGGAGAGGGCCTCACGGACGGATGGGGGCACATCGACCCTCCACTGCTCTATCACGGCGAGGGCTTCCTCTGGCGTCGAGGGGTCGCCCACAGTCGGCCCTGATCCGATAAATGCCGGATCGTCTCCGGGCACATCCGAAATGATCAGCGCCAACAGTTGTGCAGGCCAGGCCGCGGCGGCCAGTTGTCCGCCCTTGGCCCGGCTCAGATGCTTTCGGACCGTATTCATCCGGTCGATCGGCGCACCGGAGGCGAGAAGCGCCTGATTGACCGCTTGCTTTTCAACGAGCGAGACGCCCGCTACCGGCTGGACCAACAATGCTGAAGCACCGCCAGAGATCAGCGCGAGGATGAAATCACCCTCGCCTGCCGTTTCGACCAGTGACAGCATGCGGGCCGTCGCCTCAAGACCGGCCTCATCCGGAACCGGGTGCGCCGCCTCGACGATCTCGATCCCCTGGCAAGGCCGGGCATAGCCATAGCGGGTGATGACGAGGCCTTCGCAGGGACCCCAGGCCGCCTCGACGGCCTCGGCCATGCGGGCGCTCGCCTTGCCGGCGCCGATGACAATCAGGCGGCCTTTGGGCTTCTCCGGCAGGAAATCCTTGAGCGAGCGCATGGGATCGGCAACTTCAACGGCCCGGTCAAACAGGCGTCGAAGGAAGAGCTCCGGCTGATCGATCATGGGACATCCCTCACGCCGCTGGTGTCGCGGATCACCAGCTCCACAGACGTGAGCGTCTCCGGCTCAGGGCGTTTGCCCTCCTCCAGCCAGGCCAGAATGGTTGCGGCGATGCTCCGACCAAATTCGGCGATGCCACAATGGACGGTGGAAAGCGCCGGGAAGACCTGGCTGCATTCCTCGATATCGTCGAAGCCGACCATGCGAAAATCCTGCCCGACATTGCGCTCCAGCTTGGCAAAGCCTGAGAGCATGCCGAGTGCCACGAGATCGTTGAAACAGATGGCAGCATCAATTTCCGGATGAGTGCGTGTCAATTCCTCGGCTGCCTCGCGACCGAAGCTGCGGCTTGCGCGGCCCAGCAGGACAAATGGTTCCATGCCGCACTCGGCCAGCGCGTCGAAATATCCTGTCATGCGCTCGCGCGTAACGGCGCGGTCTGCAAGGCCACCGACAAAGGCGATGCGGCGAGGAGAAAAGGAAAGGATATGCCGGGCAGCAAGCAGACTGCCCTGCCGATAGTCGGGGGCGGCGAAGGGGAATTGTTGGACACGAGGATCGACCTTGCGGAGCACCTGCATGGTCGGAATTCCGCCGCGCGCGATGGCATCGAATGTGCCGCCTTCGTCGCCATAGGCGGGGGACAGGACCAGCGCAGAGACGCCGTGTTCGATCATCGCGCCGACAACCTGAGCCTGGACGGCCGGGTCCTCATCGGTGTTTGCGACAACCGTCGCATAGCCGCGCGCAGACAGGGCCATCTGCAGCGAGGTTGCGAATTCCGTGAAGAACGGGTTGCGGAGATCGTTGATGACGAGGCCGATTAGGCCAACATTCGAAGATCGCAGGTTCGCGGCAGCGCGGTTATAGACATAGCCGACCTTGTCCATGGCCTCGCGGACCAGGCGGCGGGTCTCCTCCTTGACCAGCGGACTGTTCTGCAGGACGAGGCTGACGGTGGATTTGGAAATCCCTGCCACGCGTGCCACATCGATGATCGTCGGCCGCCGTTCCATGCCCGTCAATAAACCCCGTTCAGCTCAGCCAAGATCCGCATCCTTCTCACGGCAAGCTCCGGATCGGCAAGCAGATTTGCCTGATCGGCAAGCCGGAAGACCTCCGCATAGTGGACGATATCACGGCTCGACTGGAAGCCCGCCGGCATGATGAAATGCCGCTGTTGGCCGTTCAGCCATGCGAGAAAGGCAATACCGGCCTTGTAGAACCTTGTTGGGGCGCGGAAGATTTCGCGGCTGAGCGGCACCGTGGGCTTCAGCAGGCGGTGATAGGTGTCGAGATCACCGGCAGCGAGTGCATCGAGCGCCTGAGAGGCAGCGGGGGCTATTGCGGCGAAGATGCCAAGCAGCGCATGGGAATAATGCTTGCCGTCGCCCGCGATCAGGTCGGCATAGTTGAAGTCGTCGCCCGTGTAGAGACGCACACCCTCCGGCAGGCGGGCGCGAAACGCCTCTTCATGCGCCTGATCGAGCAGCGAGATCTTGATGCCGTCGACCTTGCCGGGGTTCTCGCCGATCAGGTCGAGCACGAAGTCACTTGCTTTAGCAACGTCCTCGCTGCCCCAATAGCCCTTCAGCGCCGGATCGAACATGTCACCCAGCCAGTGCAGGATGACTGGCTCGCGCGCGCCGTCGATCAGCTTGCGATAAACGGAGCGGTAGACATCGGGCCCCGCTCCCATGGCGGGGAAGGCGCGAGAGGCCATCAGGATCAACTGGCCACCGGCGGACTCGATGGCTTCCGCCTGCGTCTGATAGGCGGCTGCGATTTTGTCGGCGGTGGTCAGGTCGGCGAGCGCCATATGGTCGGTGCCGGCACCGCAAGCGACGCGCGGCTTCATCGGATGCACCTTGGCGGCCACCATCGTGCGCTGGATCAGTTCCAGCGCCGTCGGCCAATCGACCCCCATGCCGCGCTGGGCGGTGTCCATGGCTTCGGCAAGACCTAGGCCCTGATCCCAAAGCGAGGTGCGGAAGGCAAGAGTTCCCTCCCAGTCGACCGCCGGTCGCGTGTCCCAGGGATTGCGTTCGCGCAGCGGATCGGAAACGACATGGGCGGCGGCAAAGGCTGTGCGGGTCAGCGGACGCGTCGGAGCGCGCGGTGTCAGCGGTATCCCTGTCAGGCGATAGTCTTCGACGCGGCCAGCGGCGGTGGGCAAGGCAATCATGTTGGAGATCCCTGAGTTTGGACGGGGAGGTCGAAGACGAGGATGCCGTCGAGACCGCCCTCGGCATGGGCGACGAGACGGACCCCGAAGCGCTTGTGATCCGGATGGACCTGATAGGCTTCGAGGGCTGCCCAGTCGGCGAAATCGGCGACGAAGCCGTGCAGATAGCCGCGTTCGATGCGCTCCGGGCTTTCGCTGCGGCCCGAGGTGATCGACAGCAGGCCCGGCACCTTGCCTTCGATCTGATGCAGTTCGGCGAAGAGGTCGTCGATGACGGCAGGCGACACTGCCGGCTGGAAAC
Organism: Rhizobium sp. AQ_MP; assembly: GCF_014237835.1. Classification (GTDB taxonomy): domain Bacteria; phylum Pseudomonadota; class Alphaproteobacteria; order Rhizobiales; family Rhizobiaceae; genus Allorhizobium. The sequence continues at coordinate 52,315 of NZ_JACJVI010000012.1, read as the reverse complement.
GGATGAGCACGATGTGGCGGATCATGACTTGGCTCCGTGATCGGCCTTGATCATGTCGGCTGCCTTTTCGGCAATCATGATGGTCGGTGCATTGGTATTGGACGAGACCACGGTCGGCATGATCGAGGCGTCGATGACACGCAGGCCTTCGATACCGTTAAAGCGCAGACGCGGATCGACGACGGCCTCAGGGTCCGACCCCATGCGGCAGGTGCCGGCGGGATGGTGGTCAGTCTTGGAGTGGCGGCAGGCATAGTTGAAATAGTCCTGGTCGCTCTGCACATCGGGACCCGGAAGGCGCTCGGCCTTGACGTAGGGCTTCAGCGAATCCTGGCGCATGATGTCTCTTGCGATCTTCAGACCCCGGATCGACATTTCGCGATCGTGCGGATCTTCCCAGTAGTTGGGATCGATCAACGGGGCCGCGAGCGGATCGGCCGAGCCGAGCCGGACAGTGCCGCGCGACCTAGGGCGTAGATAGGCGGAATTCAGCGTGACGCCGCCGTTTTCCATGGCGGCCACACCGGCCTCGATGCCGGAGCCGAGGCCGAGATGAAACTGGATATCCGGCGAGCGGGCTTCCGGATCGGCATACCAGAACCCACCGGTTTCGAAGAGGCTCGACGCGACAGGGCCGCTCTTCGTCAGAAGATATTGCAGGCCGGCCAGCACCGAGAGATGCGGCTTGGCGAAGCGGTCATAGGTATGCGGCCCGGTGCATTCGGCTATGACGAAGAGATCGAGATGGTCTTGGAGATTGGAGCCGACGCCGGGCTGGTCGAAGACCACGGGCACACCGACCGAGGCGAGATGGTCGGCAGGGCCGATGCCTGACAGCATCAGGAGGCGCGGACTGCCGATTGCCCCTGATGAGAGCAGCACCTCCCGCTCGGCCCTGATCACGCCTTCGCCGGCAAGCTCCACGCCAACGGCGCGCCCGTTTTCGACCACGAGCTTCAGCACCTGCGCATCCGTGCGGATGGTGAGGTTGGGGCGTTTGCGTGTGGGGTTGAGATAGGCGATCGAGGCCGAGGAGCGGCGGACATTGCGCTGGGTCAGCTGGTAGTATCCGACGCCATCCTGCGTCTCGCCCGTCATGTCGCCATTGAAGGGAATGCCGAGTTCGGCGGCCGCCTTGAAGTAGGCCTCGCAGATCGGCAGCGGCGCCGAAGGCTTGCTGACCCCGAGCGGACCGCCCTTGCCGTGATAGCGATTGTCGAAGCTGTCATTGTCCTCGGCCTTGCGGAAGTAAGGCAGGACATCCTCGTAGGACCAGCCTTCGCAGCCCATCTGGCGCCAATCGTCATAGTCAAGCGCATTGCCACGGGTGTATATCTGGGCATTGATGCTTGAGCCGCCGCCGATAACCTTCGCCTGGGTGTAGCGGATCACCATGTTGTTCATGTGCCGCTGCGGCACCGTGCTCCAGCCCCAGCTGCCGATGCCCTTGGTCATCTTCGCGAAGCCTGCCGGCAAATGGTAGAAGGGATGCCAGTCGCGTCCGCCTGCCTCGAGCAGAAGCACGTTGAAATCCGGATTTTCCGATAGCCGAGCCGCAAGCACAGAGCCCGCCGAACCGCCACCGACAATGATAAAATCAAAAGCTTGCTTCATAAATGTCTCCTAGAGGCGGGCCAGCGACAGACCGCCATCGACCGGAATAATCGCACCATTGGCGAAGGCGAAACGTCCTTCCGCCAGCGGCACGACCACGCTGCCGATGTCGACCGGCTGGCCCCAGCGCTGCGCCGGGACAAGCCCGCCCTCGATCCGCGCCGTGTATTTGTCCTTCACACCCGCCGTCATCTCCGTCTCGATGATGCCGGGTCTCAGTTCGAAAACGCCGATGCCATGCGGCGCAAGGCGGAGTGCAAAGAGCTCCGCCATCATGCCGGCACCGGCCTTGGATATGCAGTATTCCGCTCGCTCGATCGAGGCCATGTTGGCACTCACCGAGGTCACGAAGACGATTGAGCGATAGGTATCCGATGGGGTCGCCAGCATGCGTCGTGCGACCTCTTGGGCGAGGAAGAAGGCACCGCGCAGGTTGACACCGAGCACGAAGTCGAAGCTGTCGGGTGCGAGCTCCAGCATGTCGCCGCGCACCTTGGCGGGCACGCCGGCATTCGACACGAAGGTGGTGACAGGGCCGAGGCTCGCTTCGACCTGGTCAACGACCGAGGCGACGCTGTCGATCTCCTGCAAGTCATGGCGAACATAGATGGCGGCCTCCCCCAGTTCCGCAAGTGCTGCCTGGACCTGTGGCACATCTTCCTCTGACCTCGACGCCAGCGCGAGCTTGTAGCCGGCGCCGGCCAGTTCGCGGGCGATGCCGAGGCCGATGCCCTGCTGGCCTCCGGTAATGAGTGCGACCTTGCTCACTGGCTGAACTCCGTTTCGATGATGTGCTGGCCCGACCGCAGGGCGAGTGCTGCGATGGTCAGGGCCGGGTTGACGGCGGCGGAGGTTGGCAGGATCGACGCATCGACGATGTAGAGATTGCGATGATCGTGGCTGCGCCCGAAACTGTCCACCACACTCGTCATCGGGTCCGAACCCATGCGCGCGGTGCCGCATTGATGGGAGGGCGTGCGGCGGTCGAAGGGTCGCGAGAGAACGACCGGATAACCAGCTTTCCGGATCAGAGATTTCAGCCTGTCGACCAGGGCGAGATGCGCCTCCCAGTTGGACCGCTTCCAGTCGAGCATGATCCGACCATTCCTGACCGTCACGCGGCTTTCCGGATTGGGCAGGTCCTCGGACATGGCATAGAGGTCGATCGAGCGGTCGGCGATCCAGTGTGCAAGCGGTCGCGGCAACGGCGAGCTTGCGCTCAGGATCGGGCCTGTGATCTTGCCGAGCAACTGGATATTGCCGAGCGGCTCACCGTTCGGTCCGCCCGTCAGGTAGAAGTCGTTCACCAGCAGGGTCTTCTGGTAGATCGAGGGATTGCGCCTGAAGGGGTGGAGCGCCAGGACCGCCGAGCAATTGTGGTTCATGAAGTTGCGACCGACCTGGTCGGAGCGGTTTGCGAGACCTCGCGGGTGGCTTTCATCCGCCGATGACAGCAGGATGGCAGCGCTTCGGACGGCACCGGCTGCGAGAACAACGAGCGGCGTGGAAATCACCCTCCTCTCGCCTCGGTTCAACACCACGACACCGGTTATCTGACCGCTCTCTCCCGCCAACAGACGCGTCACTTCACAACCCGTCGCCAGCGACACGTTCGGATGGCGCAGCGCGGCGGCAAGGCTTACGGTCTCGGCATCCTTCTTGCCGCCGCAGGTATCGGGAAAAGCGTCCCAGGTCGTTTTCCCATGGGCGAGCCATTGCTGAATGTCGACACCGAGTGGCAGGGAGGCCGGGTGAAGCCCGACGGACTTGAGGCGGCGACGCAGATCGGCGATGGCAGGTTCGTCCGGTACTGGCGTGTGGTCGTAGGGCCCGGAATGTGGCGGCTCGGTCGGATCCTCTCCCAACGTTCCCCGGACCTCGAACAAGCGTTCCGCCTGCTGATACCAGCGCTCCAGGCTGTCATACGTGATCGGCCAGCCGGGCGTCGTTCCGCCCATATGGCGAAGCGGCGAGAAGTCCTCTCGCCGATAGCGCAGCAGCACCGCGCCATAGAATTTCGAGTTACCGCCGACATTATAGTAGTTGCCGGGGTTGAATGGCTGGCCATCGCCGTCCAGCCATTCTTCCTTTGGCCGGAAATGCGCCTTGCCGAAAATCGCCTCGGGATCGCGATCCGCCTGGGATGGAAGCAGCCTTTCGCCCTTCTCGACGATCAGAATGCGTCGGCCGGTCGGCGCGAGCTGGGCGGCCAGCGTTGCGCCCCCCATGCCCGAACCGATGATCATGATGTCCGCGTCGCTCATGGCCGGATGCGCTCTTGCGTCTTCGGATCGAAAGCGACTGCCTTTTCCATGTTGACCGCGAATTCGAAATCGTCGCCACCGGCAATATCGACATCGGCCCGCATGCGCGCGATCACGTCCTTATTCCCGAGGCTCATCGTGACAAAGGTGTCGGAACCCGCCGGCTCGGTGACGATCACCCGGTTCTTCAGGCTGACGATGTTCTGCGACTTGCGGTCAGCGCCATCGGGGTCGGTGATCGCCTCCGGGCGGATCCCGAGCAGGATCTCACGCCCGTCCCAGGCGGCGAGGCTCGGCTGGCTGAAAGCGAGCAGGCTCTTCGATCCATCCCCCACCACGACTTCGGCATGCGCTACGCCATTGGTCACGACGACACGTGCGGGCACGACATTCATCGCCGGGCTTCCCATGAAGGTGGCGACGAAGACATTGGCCGGGGTGTCGTAGATCTCCTTCGGCGTGCCGAGCTGCTGGATGTAGCCCTTGTTCATGACCGCGATGCGGGTCGACAGCGTCATCGCCTCGATCTGGTCGTGGGTGACATAGACGATGGTGCGCTTCAGCTTGGCATGCAGTTTCTTGATCTCGGTGCGCATGTCGACGCGCAGCTTGGCATCCAGGTTGGAAAGCGGCTCGTCGAAGAGGAAGACGTCGGGATCGCGCACCAAAGCGCGGCCCATGGCGACACGCTGACGCTGGCCGCCAGACAGCTGACCGGGCTTGCGGTCCGTCAGGTGATCGATCTGCAGCAGCTTCGCGACGTCGAGCAGTGCCTTGTCCCGTTCCGGCTTCGGCACCCCGTGCATCTCAAGGCCAAAGGTGATGTTCTGGCCAACAGTCATGTTGGGGTAGAGCGCATAGGATTGGAAGACCATGGCAATGTTGCGCTTCGACGGATGGACCCCGTTAATGACTCGGTCCTTGATCGCGATTTCGCCGGAGGAAATGCCCTCAAGGCCGGCGATCATGCCGAGCAGGGTCGACTTGCCGCAGCCGGAGGGGCCGACGAGCACGAGGAACTCCCCCTCCTCCACCGAGATGTCCACGCGATGCAGGACTTCAAGCTGTCCGTAGGACTTGGTGACGTTCCGGATGTCGAGAAAGCCCATGATCTTATCCTTTGACTGAACCGGCCATCAGTCCGCGCACGAAATAGCGCCCGGCGACGACGTAAACGAGAAGGGTGGGAAGGGCAGCGATGATCGCGCCCGCGAAGTGGACATTGTATTCCTTCACGCCCGTAGAGGACTGAACGAGGTTGTTGAGGGCTGCCGTCATCGGCTGGCTGGTGCCGCCAAAGGAGACGCCGAACAGGAAGTCGTTCCAGATATTGGTGAACTGCCAGATGACGGAGACGACGGTAATCGGGCCCGACACCGGCAAAAGGATGCGCCAGAAGATGCGGAAAAAGCCGGCGCCGTCGATCTGTGCCGCTTTCACCAGTTCGGTCGGAAAGGTCGCATAGTAGTTGCGGTAGTAGAGCGTGGTGAAGCCAATGCCATAGACCACATGGACCAAGACCAGTCCTGGAACCGTGCCGGCAAGCCCGAGCTTTCCAAGCACCAGCGCCATCGGGATCAGCACGATCTGAAACGGAATGAAGCAGGAAAACAGCATCAGACCGAAGACGATGGTGTCGCCGCGGAATCGCCATTTGGTAAGCACGTATCCATTGAGCGCACCAACGATCGTCGAGATGGCGACGGCGGGGACGACCATCAGGATCGAGTTCAGGAAGTAGGGTTTGAGGCCGGTGGGCGACACGCCGATCTGGGCGGTCGACCAGGCGGATCGCCAGGCATCCAGCGTCCAGGTTTCCGGCAGCGCCATCATGTTGCCGCCGGTGATCTCCGGCAGCGGCTTCAGCGAATTGACACCCATCACATAGAGCGGCAGCAGGTAGAAGAGCGCGAAGAGGAGAAGCACCAGATAGATGAAGGTGCGGGTGACGCGACCGGTCCTGACGGCGGTGTCCTGGCTGACGGCAGACATCAGTTCTTCTCCTTCAGTTCGGCATAGAGATAGGGAACCATGATGGCCGCAATGGTCATCAGCATGATCACGGCAGAGGCCGAGCCGACACCCATCTGGTTGCGGGTGAAGGTGTAGGAATACATGAAGGTCGCGGGCATCTCGGTGGCGCGCCCTGGGCCGCCACCGGTGAGGGCAATGACGAGGTCATAGGACTTGATCGCGAGGTGGCTGAGGATGACGAAGGCCGAGAGAAAGGCCGGTCGCAGCATCGGGATGACGATGCGCCGGTAGAGCTGGAAGCTCGAGGCGCCGTCGATCTGGGCGGCCTTCAGGATCTCGTTGTCGATGCCGCGCAGTCCGGCCAGGAACATGGCCATGACGAAGCCGCTTGTCTGCCAGACCGCCGCAATGACGATGGTGTAGATGGCCATGTCATTGTCCTTGATCCAGGTGAAGGAAAAGCTCTCCCAGCCCCAGAGGCGCATGATGCGTTCGAGACCGATGCCCGGATCGAGGAACCACTTCCAGGCCGTGCCGGTGACGATGAAGGACAGAGCCATCGGATAGAGATAGATCGGCCGCAACAGCCCCTCGCCCCTTATCTTCTGGTCGAGGAAAATCGCCAGCATCAGGCCGATTGCGGTGCAGATGACGATGTAGAGGCTTGCGAAGATCGCGATGTTGCTGATCGCGATATGCCAGTTTTCCTGGGCCCAGAGCCGGCTGTAGTTGGTGAAGCCGACGAAATTGTAGATCGGCAGCATCTTCGAGCCGGTAAACGACAGGAAAATCGTGAACAGGATGAAGCCATAGACAAACAGGAGGGTCACGGCAAAGGAGGGCGCCAGCACCACCTTAGGCAGCCAATCCTGTATGCGCGTGCGCAAGTCAGCTCCGGTCGAGCTTGTCATGGGGTTTCTCCTGATACGGTCTGGATAGACCGACGCCGCCTTTCACCAAGCAGACGGCGTCGGAGGGGTCGCGAGCGGCGAGGAGGCCGCCCGCGACGGGAGGTTACTTCGCAGCCGCGACGGCTTCGGCGAGCGCCTTGGCTGCCTCGGCACCATCCTTGAAGCCGCCGTTGAAGGCCTTGGTGACGACGTCATAGACGGCATTCTTCACCGCAGCCGGGGCAGCATGACCATGCGCCATGGAGCCGAAGAGCGAACCGGCAGAGCTCGCTTCTGCGAGGTCCTTCATGCCCTTCTTGCCGCAATCGTCGAAGTCCGTGTCCGGCACGTCGGTGCGGGCCGGGACCGATCCCTTGACGACGTTGAAGGCCGACTGGAACTTCGGGCTTTCGATGGCGGAGGCCATGGCCATCTGTGCCTTGATCTTGTCGTCGCCAGAGACGTTGAACATCGCGAACTGGTCGGAGTTGAACGTCACAGACCCCTGCGTTCCGGGGAAGCGAATGCAGACGAAGTCGGTGCCCGGCTTCTGGCCGGCCTTCAGGAACTCACCCTTGGCCCAGTCGCCCATCATCTGCATGCCGGCCTTGCCTTCGATGACCATGGCCGAGGCCAGGTTCCAGTCACGGCCGGAGAAGTTGTCGTCCACGTAGCTGCGCAGCTTGATCAGACGATCGAAGGCGTCCGCCATATCGGGACCGCTGAGTGTCGCTTCGTCGAGATCGATGAAGGCCTTCTTGTAGAAGTCGTTGCCCTTGGAGAGAACGACACCATCAAAGACAGTGGCGTCCTGCCAGGGCTGGCCACCATGGGCGAGCGGGGTGATGCCGTTTGCCTTCATCTTGTCGAGCATGGCGACGAGTTCGTCCCAGCTTTCGGGTGCCTTGCCACCGGCGGCATCGAGAGCTGCCTTATTGATCCACACCCAGTTGGTCGAGTGGACGTTGACAGGAGCGGCGATCCAGCGACCGTCATACTTCGAGAATTTCTGCAGTGCTTCCGGGACGACCTTGTCCCAGCCTTCGGCATTGGCGACTTCATCGAGATTGCCGAGAGCCCCCTGCTCCGCCCAGTCGAGAATGTCGAAACCCAACATCTGGACGGCCGTCGGGGAATCCCCGGCCGTAACGCGGGCGCGCAGCGCGGTCATTGCGGCTTCACCGCCACCGCCGGCAACCGGCATGTCGACCCAGCCGATACCCTTGCTGTTCAGATCCTCCTTCAGAACATTCAAGGCCGCGGCTTCACCGCCAGAGGTCCACCAGTGCAGCACCTCGACGTCGGTGGCATGAGAGATGCCGGCGGTGCCCGCCAGCATGGTACCAGTAATCAGCATGGTCTTGAAAAGGCTACGCATGTTTTCCTCCTGTTTGATGCGTTGCTTTCAATCGTTCCGGAAGTCAGTCGCGTACCCAGTTCGGCCTGGTCTTGCCGATGCGCATCACGACGGATTTGATCTCCAGGAATTCTTCGAGGCCATAGCGGCCATTCTCGCGGCCTTGGCCGCTCTGCTTGAAGCCGCCAAAGGCGACTTCCGGGAAGCCATCCATCCATGTGTTGGTCCAGACGGTGCCGGCTTCGGCGCGGCGGGCGAAGGCAAGGCAGGTATGCACATTCTCGCTCCAGACGCCGGCCGACAGGCCGTAGGACGCGTCATTGACGAGTGCGACCGCTTCCTCCAGCGTCTTGAAAGTGAGAACCGCAAGCACCGGGCCGAAGACCTCCTCGCGGGCAATCGGCATGTCGGGGCTGACATGCGTCACCACGGTCGGGGCAAAGAAATCGCCGGGTAGGCCGGGATGACGCACGGCTTCGCCGCCGAGCGCGAGCTTCGCGCCCGATGCCACCGCATCGCGCACATAGGCAGCGATCTTCTGCTGATGCGCCTCAGAGATGATCGCGCCGACCTGGGTCTCGGGATTGAGCGGATCGCCGAAGGCAACCTTTCGGGAGAGCGCCACGACCTTTTCAACCAGGGCGTCTGCGATGTCTTCATGCACGATGATGCGACTGCCGGAATTGCAGCACTCGCCGGCGTTGAAATAGACGCCGAAGGTGATCGCATCCGCAGCAGAATCGAGGTCGGCATCCGGGAAGACGACCTGCGGGTTCTTGCCGCCCAGTTCGAGCGCGACCTTCTTCAGCGACTTCGAAGCTGCGGCACTGATCGCCTTGCCGACGGCGGTTGAACCGGTGAAGCTCACCATGTCGATATGCGGATGTTCCGCCATCAGCGCGCCGACCGGCTGACCGAAACCAAGGACGATGTTGACGACGCCTGCTGGCAGTCCCGCTTCGATCAGCAGCTCTCCCAGCATTACGGTCGTCGAGGGCGTCATTTCCGACGGCTTGATCACGCAGGTGCAGCCGGCCGCCAGCGCAAAGGGCAGCTTCTGGCTGAGGATCCAGAAGGGAAAATTCCAGGGCGTAATGATCGAGACGACGCCGATCGGCTCTTTCAGCACGACGGCCAGCATGTCCTCGCCGAGCGAATTGTGGCTGTCACCATGCAGCGTACGGGCAAGTGCTGCGGCATAGCGCCAGAGGTCGGCAGCACCGGCGACTTCACCGCGCGCCTGGGAAATCGGCTTCCCGCTTTCGAGTGTTTCGAGAAGCGCCATGCGCTCGACATTGGCCTCGATAAGATCGGCGACCTTCAGAAGCAGCGTCGAGCGCTCCTTGCCGGTCGCGCGGCTCCATGTGCCCTTGTCGAAGGCCCGTCTCGCCGCTGAAATGGCAGCAGCCGTCTCAGCAGCACCACCACGGGACGAGCGACTGACGACAATGCCATGCGACGGTGAGATCCTGTCGAAAGTTGCCCCATCGGCGCTTCCCTGCCAGAGCCCGTCGATCAGGTGGCGACCTTCGAAGGGAGCCTCCGGAAGCGGATGGGCGACGGCAGCGGTCATGGTCATGTCGTTCATGTCATTCTCCCGAGAATGCGGGTTTGCGTTTCGCCCTGAAGGCGGCGACACCTTCGTCGCGATCGGCGCTGGCTGCAATTGCGGCGCTGCCCAACGCCTCGATCATCGCATCGCGGTCTTCGCCCCGGCCCGCATGGACCATGAATTTCGCCACTTCGACCGCGCGCGGCGACAGACCAAGGACGGAGCGGGCGATCTCCCGAGCGGTTTCCTCCGGGCTTGCCGAAACCTCGGCCACAAAGCCGAAGCCATGGGCGCGCTCGGCAGAGATGCGACGGCCAAACAGGGCCATTTCCTTGAGGATCGGTTCCGGCAGCAACCGCGCCAGGCGCTGCGTGCCGGACCAGCCAGGCACGATGCCGACATGGGCTTCCGGAAGGGCGATCGTGGCGGATGGCGCCATGACCCTGATGTCGCAGGCGGCGGCAAGCTCCAGACCACCGCCGAAGGCATGGCCTGCCATGGCGGCGATCGCCGGCTTCGACAGGCGTGCCAGACGATCGAAGATGCGATGCCCATCGCGCACCCAGTGGCGGGCGAATTCGGCAGGGGTCAGATCACCCCATGCATTGATGTCCGCCCCGGCGCAGAAAGCGCGCTCGCCCTGTGCCGTGATGACGACACAGCGGACATCGCCCATCCGCTCCAGCCGATCGAGATGGCAAGAGAGTTGCTCCAGCATCTCGACCGTGAAGGCATTGAGTTTCGCCGGATTATCGAGCCGCATCTCAGCGATCCCATCGGCGATATCCAGGTGAACGGCGCTCATGGTGTCCACCCCATCGGATCACTCGACAGGAGCGAGGTGGAGATGATGCGTGCATCCGGCGCGACCGCCACCCTGCCCTGCGATGCCGCGACGATATCCTGTCCGGGATTGATGCCCGGCATGATCTCGGTCGCGACGAGCCCGGTTTCCGTCAGGCGCATGACGCAGCGCTCGGTAATGTAGAGCACATCCTGTCCCTGCTCACGGGCTCTTTTGCCGGAGAAGGTGACATGCTCCACCTTGTCGACCATCTTGGTAAACTTGCCGGGACTGCGGACGTGGATACCGTCTTCCGTCAATTCGACGGCCGCACCGGCCTCGAACCAGCCGGAGAAGACGATCTTCTTTGCATGGGCCGTGATATCGACAAAGCCGCCGCAGCCTGCGGTCAGATAAGGCTTCTTGCCGAGCTTGGAGACGTTGACATTGCCCTCGACGTCCACCTCCAGGAAGGAGAGGAAGGACACGTCGAAGCCGCCGCCCTGGAAATAGATGAACTGCTGCGGCGATGGTACGAAAGCATCGGCATTCGAGGCACAGCCAAAGGCGAAGTCGGTGAGCGGCATGCCGCCCACGGCACCCTGCTCAATCGCCCAGGTGACGGCTTCGGGATGTCCCTCCTCCAGCAGGATACGCGGCACCTGCGCGCTGATGCCGAAGCCGAGATTGGCCGTCATGCCGGCTTTCAGTTCAAGAGCTGCGCGGCGGGCAATCACCTTCTCAACGCCATGTTCGGCCAGCTTGAAGCTTGACCAGGGCCGCATGATCTGGCCCGAGATTGCCGGATCATAGGGCGTCTCGCAGGTCTGCTTCTGCTCGGGATCGAGGACAACAAGGTCAACGAGATGACCGGGCACGCGCACATCGTGGGGACGAAGGCTCCCGGCCGCCGTCATGCGGCTGACCTGGGCGATGACGAGGCCGCCATTGTTGCGCGTTGCGATCGCCTGCTCCAGACCGCCGAGGTAGGCGCCCTCGTGTTCATAAGTGAGATTACCGCGCTCATCGGCCGTGGTGGCCCTGAGAATGCAGACATCCGGATAGATGTTTGGGAAATGCAGCCAGGTCTCGCCGGCAAACTCGACGCGGCTGACGATCGGATGGCCTGATGCCCTCTCATTCATCGCGCAGCCCTCGCGGACCGGATCAACAAAGGTGTCGAGGCCGATGCGGGTCAAAACGCCGGGACGCCGGGCGGCCGCTTCGCGGTGCATGTCGAACATGATGCCGGAGGGGACGTTATAGGCCTCGATCCTGTCTTCCACGACCATCTTCCAGATCTCGGGCATGGGCAGACTTGAGGGACCCGACGGATAGGAGCCGGCCAACACACGGCTGATCAGGCCATCCTTTGCGATATGGTCGATGCCCTTCACGCCATACATGTCACCAGCAGCGATCGGATGCAGCATGGTGAGATTACGCGGGTGACCTTCAGCGTCGAAACGGCGGCCAATTGCGGCCAGGACGAAGTCCGGGCAGCCGAGCGCCGATGACGAAGACACCGTGACGACGGCGCCATCCGGGATGCGCGAGACGGCCTCGGCGGGGGCAACAAGCTTGCTCAACGGACACCTCCGTAATTCACGTCGATCCGAACACCGCGCGCGGCGGCTTCACGCACGGCAAGAGCCACGGCAAGCGACTTGACGCCATCGGGGCCGGTGGCTGCCGGCTCGCCATCGCCGGCGACGGCGGCATGGAAGCGCCGAACGCCCTCTGCGTAGAGATCATGGTGATCGAAGCCGATCGCCTCGCGACCGGAGGCCGTGACCAGTTCGATGGAACCGATCGGATTTTGGGTCATGACGTCCCGGGCGAAGATCGACCCTTCCGTGCCGTGCACTTCGAGACCGGAGCCGGCGAAGGGATGGGTGAAACTCTCGTGGCTCATCACCATGGCACCTGACGGCATGGTCCAGACCGACATGGCCGAATCCTCGACGCCCTCTCCCAGCCCCGAAGCCGTCATCTGCGCCACCACCGAGACTGGGTCTTCCCCCAGCAGGAAGCGGGCGACGTCAGCATCGTGAACGGTGATGTCGGGAATGACGCCACCGCCAGCATCCGGCGCATTGATCCGCCATCCCTGCAGATGCGGCGGCAGGAACACGGCGTGATGGAGGCGCAGGGAAAGCACACGGCCGATCCGGCCAGAGTCGATCAGCGCGCGAACAGTGCGATGACTTCCGGAGCAACGCAGATGGTGATTGGTGGCGAAGACGAGGCCCGCCTCAGCAGCGGCTTGGACCATGGCGATCGCGTCCTGCAGCGCGAGCGCGAGCGGCTTCTCGCAAAGCACATGCTTACCCGCCCCGATGGCAGCCAGGGCCTGCGGCAGGTGCTTTTCATTTGTGGTTGAGATGTAGACCGCCTCCACCTCGGGATCGGCCAGAAGGTCGGTGAGGTCGATATACGCTCGCCGAATCTGATTCTCATCCGCGAATGCGCGCGCACGGTCAGTCGATGCGCTTACAACGCCGACAACCTCACCATGCTGAGCGCGAATGGCTGCAATCATATACTGACGAGCAATCGTGCTCGCACCCACCAGGCCCCATCGCATCGCAAGCGTCTCCTCAACGTCACCGCTTTATTGGATCGTTCCAATTTGTATGGAACGATCCAAATCATATGTCAACCGGTTTTGATCAGTGGGTTCGTGACATGGCCATAGACCGCCCTGGCGACTAGCCTTGGGAACCTTCCCCAAAGGCCGAATGACGACAAGAAGCCAGATTTCCAGAAAGTGCGCCGTCGCTGATCGCGCCAGGTCGCTGGGTCAGGAGCCACGGCGGTTGCGTCGGACAACTGTCGGACTTGGCCGGATTTTCAGGGTCGAACGATAGTGCGAGATATCACGGTGTCTAGCCACCCCATGATAACTCGCAGGCGCCACTCGCCGGAGCCACAAAATCCTGACGCGCAGCCATCTGGCGACTGGTCCATCCACGCGTAGAACCGCCTGCTCGCAAGGCTCGTCTCCATTCAGGACTTGAAACCCGTGTCCTTCAGGGGCGCTGCGAGACGAACCTGATTCGACGACCAACTATCCGAAAATTCGACGACCAACGCTTCAGCCGTAACTCGCCCGGTAGATTCTCTCCGCATCGACCTTCGTCACAGGGCGTGGGTTATTGGCGAGCAGGCGCTGCTGCAGCATAGCCTGTTCTGCAAGGTTCGGGATGGCCTCAGCAGGAATACCGACCGAGGACAGTCCAGCGGGAAGACCGAGGGTGCTTGTGAGAGCCTGCAGCTTCTCGATGAGCAAGCCGGCGCGTTGGTGCGGTGGAAGATGAACCAGATCTGGAAAGGCAAAGGGCGCGATCTCGGCATAGGCTTCCTCCGCCATTGGCAGATTAAAGCGCATGACCTCGACCAAAACCAGCGCGTTTGAAAGCCCATGAGGGACGTGATAGAGGCCGCCGATGGGATAGGCGAGAGCATGAACCGCACCAACCGGTGAATTGCCGAACGCCTGGCCCGCCAACATGGCCCCAAGCAGCATCGCGTGGCGAGCGGCGCGGTTGCTTCCGTCTGCAACTGCGCTTTCGATGTGGCCGCATAGCAACGAAAGGGCCTGACAGGCCATCATGCGGGATAGCGAATTGTTGTTCGCATTGACTGAGCTATAGGCCTCGATAGCATGGACGATTGCATCAACCCCGGTGTAGGCGGTGATATGGCGAGGCAGACTCATGGTCAGCCCGACGTCGAGTACGGCAATGTCCGGCACGATCAGCGGGCTTGAAACACCGCGCTTCTCGCCATCACCGACAGTGATGATCGAGACCGGAGTGACTTCCGAGCCGGTGCCTGCGGTGGTGGGCACCAGCACCAGCGGCAGGCGTGGTCCGGTGGCGTTGTTGACGCCCCAGGCCGCATCGAGATCTTCCCCCGAGCCGAGCAGCAGCGCGGTAAGCTTGGCGATATCCAACGACGAGCCGCCGCCCAACCCGACGACACCGGTAACGCCATGCGCCTTACCGATCTCGACTGCCCGCTCCAGCGTGGCCCGTGATGGATCAGCCTCGACCGCATCGAAGACGCAGACGTCGTGGCCAGCCTTGATCAGAGCTGCGACAACAGGATCGACCAGCCCTGCGGCCCTCAAGCCGGGATCGGTGACGAGGAGCAGATGCTTGCCGAAGCGTCGTCCAATAAGATCGGCGAGCTCAAGCGATGCACCCTCCCGCACAACGATGCTGGCGGCAGTATTGAATATGAAATCGTTCATGGCTCAGGCCGGGTTCAACTGGTAGGGCGAGACGCCGCGGTGAAAGTTTCGGTCGAGATAGATCAACGGCTCCACCTCCGTTTCCGTGACCCGAACATCGAGGATCTCGCCGAGAAAGATCGTGTGCGAATGATAGGCGATCTGCTGTGTCACCCGGCAGTCGAAGGAGGCCAGGGCATCGCACAACACCGGCGCGCCGGATGCGAGTGTTCGCCATTCGCCGCTTGCAAAACGTTCGGAACGCCGTGCCGAGCTTGAGAACTGGCCGGCAATGTCGATGCAGGCGGTCGGCAGGATGTTTACGCAGAAATTGCCACAGGCCGCGATGATGTCATGTGCCGAAGCCGACTGGTTGACGCAGATCAGCAGGGTTGGCGGATCGGCGCTGACCGAGTTGACCGCTGTGGCAATCAAACCGGCCTGGGTTTCGCCATGTCCGGTGGTAATGAGGGACACGCCGGCGGCCAGCCGACGCATTCCTGCTTTGTATTGCGCGGCGAGCTCATCCTTAGACGGCTGGTTCATCGTCGTTCCCTCTCCTCTTTGATAATGTGGATTCGGCAAAGCGATCGCCGGCGGCGCGCTGCATGGCTCGAGTCGCTGCGATGTTGGCATCACGCCAGGCCTGGCGCTCGGAGAAGCGGGCCTCAGGAACGACCGACAGCAGCTCCGCATGAATGTCACTCGCCAGGCTGTCCGGCCAATCATAATCCGTGCGGGCATCGGCGCCCATCTTGCGCATCATGCCGCCCAGATGATCCACGAACCCGCGAAACCCATGGGGCGAATTGAGGTGAGCCACTTCGAAGGGGCCGATCGTCGCCCAGCGCAAAGCAAGGCCCTGCGTCATGACCCGGTCGATATCGGCGGCCGAGCAATAGCCTTCCCCGACGAGATGAAGCGCTTCGGCCACCAGCGTGTATTGAAGGCGGTTGAGCAGGAAGCCATCGATCTCCTTACGCAGCACCACCGGGGCCATTCCGAGCGCCGTCATGAAGGCATGGGTCCGTTCGATCGTTTCCGGGGCCGTGCGGGGCGTACCGCAGAGTTCGACGAGCGGGATCAGCGACGGCGGATTGACCGGATGCGCTACCAAGGCGCGGTCCGCCGTTTCGAAGGTCAGGAATTCGGATCCCTTGATCGCCGAGGTGGACGAGGCGAGCACCGCGTCGCGGGGTGCAAGCCGACCAAGCGTCTCAAACAGCTGGCGTTTGACCCCGGGGTCCTCCTTTGCGGATTCCTGCACATGAGACACACCGTCGAGCGCCTCTTCCAGTGTCCCGACGTAGCGAATGCTGGCCTGGATCGCTTCCGGGGTCCGATCGAGCTCACCCGTATCGGCGAGCAGGCGCAGCGTCTGGCCGATCAACTCGCGCGAACGATCTTCCGCGGCGCCTCCTGCGGCGTCGAACATCGCGACCTCGCAGCCCGCCTTGGCAAAGACGACGCTCCAGGCGGAGCCGACGAGACCTGTTCCCACACATGCAACCCGTGTCATGCGCCTGCCTCCCGGTTCAGCCCCGCGCCCATTTGCGTTCGAAGTCCCAGACTTCCTCAAAGCCGATCAAGCTGTTGAATTCCTTGAAGGGGAAAAGATCGAGATTGGCAGAATCCGACGTGCCCTCATTCTTGATGGTGCTGAAAGCGATCTCGGCGGCACGCGCGGCGGCGAGGCCGCTGGCGGACGGAAATATCGCCATGCTGTAGCCCAGCGCCTCAAGCTCCTTGCTGCTTCGGATCGGCGTCAGGCCACCATCGGCCATGTTGGCCATGACCGGCCGGTTCAGTCGCTTGCAGGCGTCACGCATTTCGGCTTCGCTTTCCAGCGCCTCGACGAACAGAACATCGGCGCCAGCCTCGCCATAGGCTTCGGCTCGCTTCAGGGCACCCTCAAAGCCATCCGTCTGACGCGCATCGGTGCGCGCGATGATCAGCGTGTCCGGATTGGTCCGGGCATCAACAGCAACCTTGATCTTCTCGACCATGTCCTCCATGGGGACGACGCGCTTGAACGGCGTATGTCCGCACTTCTTCGGAAACTCCTGGTCCTCGATCTGGATCGCGGTGACTCCAGCCTCTTCGTAACCCCGCACAGTGTGGTGGACATTGAGCAATCCGCCATAACCGGTGTCAGCATCAGCGATCACTCCGGCAGAAACCATGCGGCACAGGGTCCGTACGCGATCCACCATCTGGGTATAGGTGGCGATACCGGCATCCGGCAGGCCATAGGCCGAAGCCGTCATCCAATAGCCTGAGGCATAGGCGAACTCGAAGCCCATCTTGTTGAAGACGGCGGCCGCGATCATGTCGTGGATCCCGGGGGCGACGACGAAACGACCAGCAGCCAGGGCCGACTTGAGAGAATTCTTTTGCATATTCAGCGATCCAGTGATGTCAGATAGGTCATG
The DNA here is from genome assembly GCF_014237835.1 of Rhizobium sp. AQ_MP. Lineage (GTDB taxonomy): Bacteria > Pseudomonadota > Alphaproteobacteria > Rhizobiales > Rhizobiaceae > Allorhizobium. The sequence continues at coordinate 35,211 of NZ_JACJVI010000012.1, read as the reverse complement.
ATGTCCTGTTCGCTGACCACGTCGCCATATTTGGCATCCATGTCGAACAGGTTGGCTTCGTGTGGGGCGGCGTGGCGATCACCGACGGCTTCGCGCGCGATGATTGGAATGAAGCCGTGCGAACAGCAATCCACACAGGTGGCGCGGACGCAGCCGCTGGTGGAGACGCCGGTGTGGATCAGTGTGTCCACGCCGAGTGAGGCCAGGGTCGAAGCGAGCGACGTGCCGAAGAAGGCACTCGGATACTGCTTGGAGATGACGATCTCGCCGGCACGAGGGGCAATTCCCTTCGCCCAGGCGCCCATCGGATTGCCCTCGACGAAATTGTGAAGGGTCATCGATTTCTGGTAGAAGCGCCCGCCATTTGCCCCGCCCTGCGTATAGACGACGTTGGTGTAGAGCACGGGCACGCCGTTCGCACGGGCTGCATCCACCAGTCGCAGCGCCGAGGCGAGAGCCTCTTCGACGCCAGCATAAAGCGCACATGACGGATCGAAATAGGCTTCAACGAGATCGATCAGGATCAGCGCCGGTTTGCGGCCAAAGCCGATCCGCTTGCCAAAGGCACGTTTGTAATTCGCGTCGAGGCTCTCCTCAGCGGACAAGGGCGGTCTCCTTCTCGAGATCGTGGAAATAGGCAAGCTGGTCTGACGTCAGATAGAGCCAGGGGGTCAATTCACGCTGGCGGGCTTCGAAAGCGGCGATGTCGGCGGCGTCGCCCTCGATCATGGCGCCGATCTCGTCGAGCCCGCGCAACAGCGCATCCTTGCGGTAGGGGGCGATGTCGAAGGGGATCGGCTCAACATTGTCGATAGTCACGGTTTGAGCGGCGAGGTCGACGGAAAATTCGATGCCCGCCTCCGCCAATGGTCGCAGCGTCGTCAGGATCGCTTCCGGCAGCGCGATCGGAAGCACGCCATTCTTGAAGCAGTTCGCATGGAAGATTTCGCCGAAACTCTCGGCAATCACCACGCGAATGCCGAAATCGGCCAGCGCCCAGACAGCCTGTTCCCGGCTCGAACCGGTGCCGAAGTTGCGGGCAGCGAGAATGATCTGCGCCCGGGCGAAGCCAGGCCGGTCCAGAACGAAAGGAGCCCCCTTCGGTGCGTTGGCGCGGCGTTCGTGGAATACGTTCCGTCCGAGCCCCTGCTTGTCGAGCAGCAGCAGGAAGCGGGCTGGAAAGATGATGTCAGTATCAATGTCGTTTTCGGCAATCGAGGCCGCAACACTGCGCAAGGTCTCAAATGGCTTCATGACCCAGATTCCTTTCGCGGATATCGGTGAGACGTCCCGCCAGCGCGGCAGCGGCGGCCATCGGCGGGCTCATCAGATGGGTGCGGCCACCTTTACCCTGTCTGCCCTCGAAGTTGCGATTGGACGTCGAGGCGCAGCGTTCGCCCTCTGCGAGCCTGTCATCGTTCATCGCCACGCACATAGAGCAACCCGATGCGCGCCATTCGAACCCGGCCTCGCGGAAGATGCGATCGAGACCCTCCTGTTCGGCTGTGCGGCGGACTTGGTCGGAACCAGGAACGACGATCGCCTGGACATGCGGGGCAACACGCCCGTTCGCGACGATGGCGGCGGCGGCTCGCAGGTCCTCGATGCGACCATTGGTGCAGGATCCAATAAAGACGCGGTCTATGCGCAGATCGGTGAGCGGAGTGCCAGGCGTGAGACCCATGTAGGCGAGGCTGCGCTGCATGCGGGCACGACGCGCGGGATCCGGCTCGTTGGCAGGGTCCGGCACGGAGGAGGCGATCGGTGCGCATTCTTCGGGCGTCGTGCCCCAGGACACATGCGGCGAGAGGGTCGAGACGTCGATGACGATCTCGCGGTCAAACCGGGCATCGGCATCCGAGGGAAGCGTGCGCCAGAAAGCGAGCGCCTTCTCGCGCATCGGCCCCGACGGCGCCAGCGGTCGGCCTTCAAGATAGGCGTAAGTCTTGTCGTCCGGTGCGACGAGGCCGATGCGGCTGCCAGCTTCGATCGACATGTTGCAGAGTGTCATGCGGGCCTCCATCGACAATGCACGCACCGCCGGCCCGGCATATTCAATGGCATATCCCGTCCCGCCACCCACGCCGATACGGGCGATCAGCGAGAGGATCATGTCCTTGACCTCAACCCCCGCTGCCCGTTTGCCCTCGAAGGTGACGCGCATCGATTTCTGTTTCGCCTGTCGCAGAGCCTGGGTTGCGAATACGCATTCGCATTCACTCGCGCCGATGCCGAAACCGATTGCCCCGAAGGCACCATGCGTGCTGGTGTGGCTGTCACCACAGACAATCACGGCGCCGGGCAGAGTGAAGCCGAGCTCCGGTCCGATGACGTGGACGATGCCATGCCGACGATCGCGGACGGGGATATAGGGAATGCCGTGGGCGGCGCAGTTTTCCTGGAGACGCGCCACCTGCCGCGAGGCCAGCCCTTCGACCATCGGCAGATGCCGGTCACGCGTTGGAACTGCATGATCCGCAACGGCAATTTGCGCATCCGGCCTGCGAATTCGACGGTTGGCGGCGGTCAAGCCGGCAAAGGCCTGCGGGCTTGAAACCTCCTGCACGAGGTGCCTGTCGATATAAAGAAGATCAGTTCCGTCGGTGTAAGTCTTGACCACATGAAGGTCCCAGATCTTGTCATAGAGCGTCCGCGGCGAAGCCGTATTCAAAGTCATGTTTCCAACCTTGATCGGCCCTCCGGCGGCGTGCCGGCGGCCTTTGAAAAATGACGGAAGAGCCAGGAATTAGACCTTGCGTCTGTCGTTGAGCTGGCACTATAGTGATTTTGCATGCGCATGCAAGAGCTTTCCGAGATCGTTCGGACATGCTGCCACCAGAAGGGAAAAACGATGAGACTGGGAGTCGACGTCGGGGGAACATTCACTGACCTGCTTCTTCACGACGATAAAACCAAGCGGACCTATCAAGCCAAGACGCCATCAACGCCGGAAGACCAATCGATCGGTGTAGCCGCCGGCGTGCGGCTGATCTGCGAAAAAGCCGGCATTCAACCCTCCGACATTTCACTGATCCTGCACGGCACCACCGTAGCAACCAATGCAGTGCTGGAAGGCAAGGGTTCTCGCGTCGGCCTGCTCGTGACGGAAGGCTTCGAATACACATTGCATCTGGCGAAATCCTGGACCCCCGGTCCGCTGTTCGGCTGGATCGTCATGGACAAGCCCGATCCGTTGGCGTCACTAGCCGACACGCGCGGCATCCCCGAGCGACTCAACGCGCGCGGTGAAGTGGTGCGCGAGCTGGACCGCGCCAGGGCAATCGAATTGATCGACGACCTCTGCTCTTCGGGCATCGAGGCGCTGACCATTTCACTCATGCATTCCTATGCAAACCCGGTTCATGAGAGAATTCTCGGCGAGATCGTTGCCGAACGATATCCCGATATTCCCGTCTCGCTGTCGTCCGACATCCTGCCGGAATTTCGCGAATATGACCGGGCGATCACCACGGTGATGAACGACTATGTCCGTCCGATCATGAAGCGGTACTTGTCGCGCATCGAAACCCGTCTTCGGGATGAGGGCGTTACTGCCCGTTTGCATATTGTACGTTCCGACGGCGGCCTGATGAGCGCCGAGGCGGCCTCGCAGCGGCCGGTGCATACCGTGCTCTCCGGACCTGCCGGTGGCGTCACCTCGACGGTGATGGTCTCACGTCGTACGGGTATCAAGAAGCTGCTGGCCTTTGATATGGGCGGCACCTCGACCGACGTATCAGTTATTCTCGACGGTGAGCCGACGATCTCGCGTTCGACGGAAGTCGGCGCGTTTCCGGCCAAGGTACCGACACTCGACGTGCGGTCCGTTGGGGCCGGCGGCGGCTCGATTGCCGAAGTGTCGGAGCTCACCAAGTCGCTTCGCGTCGGCCCTCGCAGCGCCGGCGCCCGCCCGGGTCCGGTGGCCTACAGCCGGGGTGGAACGGAGCCGACCGTTAGCGATGCCAATGTCGTACTCGGTTATCTGCCGCCTCTGCTGCTCGGCGGTGACATGAAGCTGGACGTCGAGGGCGCACGCACGGCAGTGGCGGGCATCGGCACCGCGATCGGACTGTCTCCCGAAGATGCGGCGCAGGGCATCATCGACATCGCCAACGAGGTGATGCTCGGCGCTCTGCGCGTCATCACGGTACAGCGTGGTCTCGATCCGCGGGATTTCGGCATTGTTGCCTTCGGCGGCGCCGGGCCTCTGCATGCCAACTCCATGGCCGAATTGCTCGGCTGCTATCCGGTGGTCGTTCCGGCCAACCCAGGCGTACTTTCAGCGCTCGGCTTCCTCGAGTCGGAGTTCAAGAACGAGTTCGTTCAGACCTTCATCCATTCGAGCACCAATCTGGTGGCCGACGACGTATGGAAGCGCTTCGATGAACTCGAGCGTAAGGCCTTCGTCTGGCTGGACGAGGAGCATGTGCCCGAAGCTGACCGCAGCCTGAAGTATTCCCTCGACCTGCGCTACGAACAGCAGGGCTTCGAAGTCACCGTCGACATCGAGCACGCCACGATTGCAGGGCGTGGCAGCTTCGATGACGTGTTCGAGAAGTTCCATGCCACGCATGAGCGACTCTATGGCGTCCGCTTTCATGTGCCGGTGGAGTTGGTCGCGCTGCGCGTGGTGGCAACAGGAGCTACGCTTCCCGTCGAGGAATCGGCGCCGGCTGCCGCATCCGGCCAGAGCACGGCGATCATCGAGACGCGCCCGAGCTACTTCAAGGGGCGCTGGATCGATACGCCGAATTATGATCGTGCCAAGCTCAGTGTCGGTGAACGTGTCGCTGGCCCTGCCATCATCCGCCAATATGACACCACGACGGTGCTGCTGCCCGATCACTATGCCGAGGTTGATCCGCACGGCAATCTGTTGATCTGGCCGAACACCAGGAGGAACTGAGATGACGAAGGTTGATCCGATTACGCTCGATATCATCGAGAACGCCCTGAAGAATGCCCGCTATGAGATGGATGGCGTGGTGGTGCGCATTGCGTTGTCGCCGGTCATTCGCGAACAGCACGACGAATTTCCGATGATCTGCAACGCCCGCGGCCAGATGGTCGTCGGTCAGTTCGGGTCCTACATCCCGGCGATCGTCGAGCAGTTCAAAGGCGATCTCAACGAAGGCGACATTTTCGTCTGGAACGACCCCTATGCCTGCAAAGGCTCCATCTCGCACAACAACGACTGGTGCGTGATGCTACCGATCTTTCATGAAGGCGTGCTGGTCGGCTTCTCGTCGATTTTCGGTCACATGGTGGATGTGGGCGGCAAGGTTCCGGGCTCCATGCCGTTCGACGCCCGCACCATCTGGGAAGAAGGTCTGCGAATCCCGCCGGTGCGCATCTATGAGAAAGGCGTGCTGAACAAGGGCGTGCTCGACATCATGCTCAACAACACCCGCACGCCGGACATGAACAGGGCAGACCTGATGGCGCTGATTGCGGGTTGCCGCACGGCGGCGATGCGTGTGCGGGAGTTGTGCGACCGGTTCGGCCGCGAGACCTATATGGAAGCCTGCGACATGCTGCTCGACCGCACACGCGACGCGATGCGGGTGCTGATCGACAAGTACATCACCGACGAGCCTGTGTCCTTCACGGACTATGTCGATGATGACGGTGTCGGCAATGGTCCATTCAAGATGACCCTGTCCATCTACAAGAAGGATGGCAAGGCGGTCTTCGACTGGACCGGAACGGACGATCAGGCGGAAGGGCCTATCAACTTCCATATCCACGAGGGGCTCTGCAAGCTGTTCTTCGGTGTCTACATGATCATGGCCTTTGATCCGTCGATCCTGTTCAACGAGGGCTTCTATGATCTTTTCGAGGTCGTGCTTCCGGAAGGCAGCCTGCTCAATCCCCGCTTCCCGGCCGCGCTCTCCAACCGCCTGAACACGCATACGCGCTTCTTCGACTGCCAGGCCGGCGCGCTCGGCCAGCGGGCGCCGCATCTGTCGATGGCCGCCGGCTACGGTACCAGCCCGCACTTCATCTTCACCGGGCATGACAAAAACGGCCGGTATTTCCAGCTGATGGAGTTGCTGTTCGGCGGTGTCCCGGGTCGGCCACGCGGTGACGGACTCGACGGCCACGCCTGGTGGCCGTTGTTCTCGGCCACACCGATCGAATACATCGAGAACTACTATCCGGTTCTCGTGGAGAGCTACCGCCCCGTGCGAGATTCCGGTGGGCCGGGTCTCAATCGTGGCGGCGCGGGGATCGAAAAGGTCTACCGCATGCTGGAGCCTGGCAAGGTTTCGATCCATGATGATCGCGAAGTGGTGCCGCCATGGGGCATCAATGGGGGCCTGTTCGGCGGCACGTCGAGCAAGTGGCTCATTCGCAATGGTGCGGAAAATGGCGAGCGTATTCCCTCCAAGGTCGACAATCTCGACGTGAAGGCGGGCGATGTCGTGGTGTTCAAGACCGCCGGATCCGGCGGCTGGGGTGATCCGCTTGATCGTCCGGCAGCCCTCGTTGCTCGTGATGTCGCCAGCGATCTCGTCTCTGCGGATCAGGCTTACGAGTCCTATGGTGTGGTTCTGACGGGAGACAATGCCGTCGACCAGGGGGCCACCGAAGCCCGTCGCGCGGATCTACGCAGCCTTCGCGGCGCGCCCGAGCCGTTCAGCTTCGGCTTCACGCCGGGGATTGCGGCGCAATAAACATCGCGCGAACATAGCTGCGGGAGCAGAAGCTTCCGCAGCCAACTCCAGAAGCTATGTCGGTCAGGTTCAGCCAGTCGGCTCTTCCGCGGGACGCGGAATGGTCGAGCGCCACATCATTTCGCCCGGGAAGGCAAGATCCTGCGAGGGGAGGAATTCCTTTTCCGACTTCTCCAACTGCAAGAGCTTGATTGTCTCTGTGACCATGGCGTTCAACGGCTGGCAGACTGTCGTCAACTGATAGGGCGGGCGACCGCTTTCGGGAATCCCGTCGAAGCCCGCCACCATCACATCTTCGGGGACGCGCTGCCCGTAGCGAAGCCGCAGGGTGTCCATCGCACCCATCGCCATGATGTCGGCAATACCGAAGATTGCATCTGGCATGGCGCGTCCGCTCGAAACATGGCGATCGATTGCCGCGCCGCCACCTTCATAGGTCGAGCCGCCAGCGTATTCGACGATTTGGTCACGGCGGATCCCTTCCTCGAGGAGCCGCTCGGTGAAGCCGCGGACGCGGTCCTGGCTGGTCGTACCCGTCGGATCGCCGGTGATCATCATGAAGGTCTTGGCGCCTGCGGCGAGAAAGGCCTCTGCAATCATTCGCCCACCGCCGACATTGTCGCAGCGCACGCCATAGGCGCCGCTGTAGGGGATGTAGCGGTTGAACAGCGCGACGGGTATGCCACGATCCTGGCACAGATTGACCATGCGGGTCGATAACTGGGCGGAAGTCAGGATCACCGCCTCCACTTGGTATTGCAGCACCTTCATGATGGCATCATCGGTGCTGATGCCATCACCGAGCGCAAAGGTCAGCGCTTGGCGCCCAATGCGCTGCAGATCGAAGCTGAAGCTCTCGAGGACGTGGACATAAAAGGGGTTGTGAAGATTGCCAAGGATCAGGGCCACCATGTTCGACCGATTGGTGGTCAGGCTGCTCGCAATCGAATTGGGGACGTAGTTGAGTTTACGCGCCGCTTCGAGGATCTTCTGGCGGGTCGTCTCCTTGATGCTAGAACCGGGCGTGAATGCTCGGGATACGGCTGATTGCGATACCCCCGCAAGAGCGGCAACGTCGAATGACGTCGTTCTGACCGAGGTGCGCTGCATAACATTCCTTTCGCAAACGTATGCAAGCCGGAGGCCGGGCATAGTCCGGGCCGGCGGCGGAAATTGGCAAAACGCGCGACATATCCTGCCGCGCGAACAGGCCGCACTCTTGTCAAATTTTTCCAGGATTTGCAATGATGCCTATCGGGCGTGCACGCCTTACACCCTGCATCCGTATGCACAGAGCATCACGCGGCCGTCCAGCCGCCATCCACGGGAATGACGGTTCCGGTGACAAAGGAGGCGTCTGATGAGAGCAAATGGCACGCCACGGCGGCGATCTCGTCGGCTTGCCCGAAACGGCCCAGCGGATGACGTTGACGGGCCGTCTCGATGGCGTCACGTTCAAGCGTGGAAAAGACGCGGTCCATCATCGCGGTCTCGACGGCGCCGGGAGCAATGGCATTGACGCGAACGCCTGAAGCTGCGCAGTCGAGCGCGAGGCTTCGGCAAAATGCGTTGATCGCCCCCTTCGACGCGGCATAGGCAACACAATCCCGGCCGCCCGACAGCGACAATTGCGTCGAGCACAGGACGATGGCGCCGCGTTTGCGGCGAAGCCCAGGCAGCGCCGATCTCGCCACGTTGACCGTACCGAGCACATTCACCCGGAAGCACGCCATCCAGTCGGCTTCAGTCGTCTCTTCCAGCGTTCCGGGTCGCTCGATGCCGGCAAAGGTCGCGAGGCCGTCTATGCCGTCCAAGCAAGTCCGGCCGAGTACGGCTGTGACGCTCGTCTCATCGGAGACGTCGACGACATGGAAAGCGACACCCTCGACCATTTCGGCCGGGGACTGGATATCAAGGCCGATAACCCGCGCGCCCTCGCGAGCCAGCCGTCGCGCGGTGGCGAGACCGATACCGGAAGCGGCGCCGGTGACGATCACGGTCCGCGGGGCGGTTGGTTCCGTCAATGGGGATGCTCCCTCAACCAGTCCACATAGGCGGCGAGACCCGACGGGAAAGGAACAGACGGCTCCCAACCAAGATCGCGCCTGGCCGCCTCTATCGACATCGGAGCCTGCTGGTCCGCCCCCGGCAGAGGGCCGGGGCCGATGCTGGCCGTCACGCCCGGCAGTTGCCTGCGAATGGCGCCCAGCATGTCGCCGACTCGCACTGTCTCACGGCCGTTGATGTTGTAGGCGGCGAACGGCAGGGTCGCGGCAGCGAGCGCGGCAATGATCGCGGACACGACATCTTCGACATGGACGAATTGCAGAATCTGATCGGCTCCGGCGTCGATCGCGTACCTTTCGCCGCGTGACGAGCGGACGATCGGCTGGATCAGCGCATCGGTCATCCGACCCGGTCCATAGACCCAACCGATGCGCAGGCAGACGGCGCTGAGGGCTGCCTGGCGGGCGAAGGTTTGTACAATGAGGTCGGATGCCGCCTTGCTGGTACCATAGAAGGTGGAGGCGGACAGCGGCGCGTCTTCATTCACCACGGCAAGCCCAGGTGTATCACCATAGGCCGAGACGGAGGACAGAGAGACAAAGCGCCGCAGCCCGAGATTGCTGGCCAGCGCCAGCAATTGCGACGTGCCACGCACGTTTATATCGAGCACCTCAGCAGGATTGTGGTTGAGCAACATCGGTCCGGAAATGCCGCCGCAATGGACGATACTGTCGCACTGGCCGGCGATTTTCGCGGCGTGCAGGCCTACGTCTCTAACATCGGCCAGGTGGAAGGGAACCCCATCGGGTAGCGGCTGGCGTGGAGGCATCACATCGGTTGCCACCACTCCATGGCCTTTGGACACCAGCGCCCGGGCGAGCGCTTGGCCGATAAAGCCACTGGCGCCCGTCAGGTAGATGGTCTCGCGTTTCAAGTGCCCGCCGCCGACGCTCATGTGATGTCGGACTCTTCACGGCCGCGTGCGAATTGCGACACGGTGACGGCGAGGATCAGAGCCAGGCCGTTGAAGGCGCTGGTCACCCAGAGCGGAATACCGAGCATGGTCAGGCCGGTGATGCCGGTGGCGAGGAAATAGACGGCGATGACCGCGCCCCAGGGATTGAAGCGGCCGGGCATGATTGCCGTTGCGCCGAGATAGGCGGCGGCAAAAGCAGGCAGCAGGAAATTCAACCCGGAGAAGGGATCGGCCGCGCCAAGGAGGCCGGCATAGACGATGCCGCCCAGACTGGCGAGGACGGAGGAGGCGATCAGGCAGCCGACACGTACCCGCGATACGTCGATGCCCGACAGGCGAGCGACTTCACGGCTGCGTCCGACGAACAGAATCCGCCGGCCAAGCGGGGTGAATTCGAACACCAGCCAGATCACGATGGCGATAAGGATGACGTAATAGAAGGCGTAGGAGATGCCGAAGAGGCGGCCTCGCGCAACCAGATTGGTGAGGATCGGTGAAATGCCGCCGATGGTGGAGGAATTGCTCATCCACTGCACGACACCTGTCAGGATCGAGGTCGTCCCGAGGGTAACCACCAGGGAGGGGATGCGGACGAAAACGATGAAGAAGGAATTGATCGCGCCAATGACGACGCCGATCAGCAGGACGAGAGGAATGACGACACCGATCGGGACCTGATAGATCACGTTGAGAACGCCGATCGTCACCGCGGACATTGTCAGCGTCGCTCCGACCGAAAGATCGTAATCGCCGGCGGTCAGAGGAATGATCAACGCCAGAGCCAGCACGGCGCCGGGCGCCTGAGTTGCGAATAGAATGGAAAAATTCGTCCAGCTCAGGAAGATTCCGGGCAGCAGAATGGAAAAGACGAGGATAATCAGGAGCCATACCCCCACCAGAGCGAAGCGCTCGATGAAGTTGCCAATGCGGGGGCCCCGGGCGATTTTCTCATGCTGCGTCGATACTTGAGTGACCATAGCAGGCCTCCGCGATACTATCTTTTGAAATGTCGCTGCCGATCAGCTCGTGCACGATGCGGCCCCTGGAGAAGACCAGGACGCGGGTACAGAGGTCGGCCAGCTGCTCGAAATCTGAACTGGCGCAGATCACCGATGCGCCGCCGGCGGCGGCTTTACGGATGACATCGAAGACCTGCTGGCGTGTTCCGACATCCACGCCCTGCGTGGGTTCATCGAGCATCAGCAGGCGCGGCGAGCGGATCAGCCACTTGGCCAGGAGCACCTTTTGCGCGTTGCCCCCGCTCAGAGCACCGAGCTTCAGCGATGGATTGTTCGGCCGGACTTCATACTGCGCCGCAAGTTCCTTGGTCCGTTCGACCATGGCTTTACGGTCGAGACCAAAACGGCCCATGAACCGGCGGAGCTCGAGGAGCTGCATGTTGTCCGTGAGCGTCAATGACATGGAGCCACTCGCCTTAGGCCGATCGGCCGGTAGCAGTGCCATTTCCAGCGCCACCGACTGCCGTGGCGTCGCGGTGGCGAGCTGAATGTCCCGGCCGCCGAGTGTCAGGGTGCCGCTGCTTGCCTTCTCGGCGCCGAACAGCAGATAGGGCACACGGGCATAGCCCGAACCGATCAACCCGGTCATCCCCACGATCTCACCTTCGGCGATCCGCAACTCGGGCACTTCCAGGCCGGGTTCGGCAATCCCGTGCACATGAGCCCGGATCTGCCGGGAGGCGAGATCGATCGGTTGCGTCACCGTCCGGGCAACGCGCCGACCGATAATGCTCTCGATGAAGTCGTCATGGGAGGCGGAGCGGGTTTCGAGCGTGCCGGAGACCGACCCGTCACGCAAGATGGTGGCCCGATCGGTGATTTCCCGCACCTCGTCGATGTCGTGGGAGATGAAGATCACGCTGTCGCCATGACCGGAGACCTGGCGGACAAGATCAAAGAGGCGCGTCACCCCCTCTCTGGGCAGAAAGGGCGTCGGCTCATCGAGCACAAGAATACCCTTGCGGCCGCTCACGGCATGGGCTGCCCGGAGATCTTCTGCAGCTCTGACAATCGCAAGCAGCGCCCGGTCCGTCTGGCTGAGCTCGGAGACCCGCTGGGAGAGATCCATGTCGATGCCGAACCGCTCCAGAGCTGCAGCCGCGGCCCGGCGTTCGGCGCGCCAGTCAATCCGCGTCTTGCGTTCGGTAATGCTGGCCACCCGCAGGTTTTCAAGAACCGACAAAGAGGGCACGAGCCCGAGATGCTGATGGACGAACGCCATCTGATAATCCCGGAATGCACCAGCGCGCATCGGCAGGTCCAGCGGACGGCCGAAAACGGAAATCGAGCCACCCGGATCGGGGGCATGGAAACCGGACAAGATCTTCACGAAGGTCGACTTGCCGGACCCATTCTGTCCAAGAAGGCCGTGGACTTCGCCGGCGGCGACCGAGAAGTCGATACCTTTGAGGGCTTGGGCGCCCCCAAAGGTCTTGGCGATCCGTGACACGAGCAGGGCAGGGACCGCGGCAGAGGAGCCACCGTGGTCGCGTGCTGTATCAGGCGCGTTGGACATGGCTGTCACTGCATCTTCCAGGTCTCTTTGAAACCCTTCACATACTCGTCGCCGTAGCCCTTGTTCGGTTCTGCCGGAATGCCGGCGCTTTCGACGTTCGAGGCGTCGAAAATATAGTAGGGCACGCCAATGTCCTTCGGCATCGGAAGGCCCGCAAGCTTGCGCATATAGCCGTCGATGGTGGCGCGGGCGATCCAGTCGAGGCTTTCGCCGATATCCATTTCGACCTTGCCTTCGCGGATGAAGTCGAGGACGAAGGGCGTGCCGTTCGAGGTGGCGATCTTGACGGTTTCACTCTTGCCGGTGAGCTCGACGGCCGGCACCACGAACTGGCTCATGCTGTCATAGATCGGGATCACGTAGTTGGCAGTGGGGTTGGCGATGAGCGCAGACTGCACGGAAGGCTGAATCTTGGTGCCCCACTCGGTGATGCCGACGTTGATTTCCTGCAGGATCGTGCAGTTCGGGCAATTCTTCTCGAAGGCATCACGGATCCCCTGGACCAGCGGGCCCGTCGGCGGCACTTCATCTGTCTTGACGACAATGGCGTTGGCTGCGCCTTTCGTCTTGTAGACCATCCAGTTGCCGAGCAGCCAGCCCTGCTTGTAGAAACTCACCGGCAGGTCGCCCTCCAGCAGCGGGCTGGCCGGCTGAGACGGATCGTAGAAATGCGAGGTGAAAACCTTGACTCCTGCATCCCTGGCGGCCTGCAACTGCGGCTCCACCACAGCCGGATTGACGCCCGAGATCAGGTCAACGATGTCGATCTTGTTCTGGATCGCATATTCGATGCCCTGGACCCACTGGTTGGGCTGCCCCTGGTTTTCCCACTCGCGCACATCGAGGCCGATCTCCTTGCCGACCGCGATTTCGCGGGTGATGATCCCCTTCAGGAACTGGTTCGAACTGGTGTTGGGGATCGACAGCATCGTCTTACCCTTGGCAACGGCGGCGATATCGAAGGCTTCGCCGGCCGGGGTGTAAACGGGGGGCTTGCGGTGCGCCTCGATGATTTCGGTTGCCCGCGCCACGCCTTCGCTGACTTCGTCAGCCTGCGCCGCTGCGCAAGGCAGAAGCAGCATGCTGGCACACATCAACCAGACTCTCTTGCGATCCATGTTCATGTCAGTTCCCTCTTGTTATCTTGCCGTTCTGGCAGTTTCGCATGCGTATTCATTCATCGCTTGTTAGGGCTTGTCAATATGTTTGTTGACCTTGCGAGTTTGCCTTATTTGCCCCAGTGAGGAGCGCGTTTTGCCGAGTGGCCGAGAGGTAACTTGCTGAGAATGAAGGGGAAAAATCGCGAGGATTTCGGGAGCGTGAATATTTCTCAGAATCCTTGACAAGCAGGCAACCCATGGGAATTCTGCATGCGTATGCTAAAAACGAGAGGGAACGCCCATGGTCAAGCATCTGGAACTCGGACTATTTCTGCCCAGCACGAGCGGGGGGCTGATCATTGCCAAGGGCGAGCCGCCCCAGAACAAAGCAACATATGCTCTCAACCGTGACGTAACGCTCGCTGCGGAAGCAGCGGGCATGGAATTCGCCCTGTCGCAGGTGAAATGGCGTGGCTATGGAGGTGAGTCCCATCACTGGGATGCTGCACTCGAATCCTTCACGCTGATGTCGGCGCTCTCTGCGGTGACCAGCCGCATCAAGCTCTATGCTTCGGTTGCGGTGCGCACCATCAATCCTGCTGTGCTCGCCAAGATGGCCGCCACCGTGGCCGACGTTTCCAGTGGCCGCTTCGGCGTCAACATCGTCGCCGGGTGGAACAAGTTCGAGTATGCCCAGATGGGAATGTGGAGCGACGACGACTATTATCTCAACCGCTATGAGTATGCCGATGAATTTCTGACCGTACTCAAGCGGTTATGGACGGAAGAAAGCGTCACCTTCTCCGGCAAGCACTTCACGCTGGAAGACTGCAAATCCTGGCCCAAGCCGGCTTATGATCTACCGGTCGTGTGCGCCGGCCAGTCGGATGGGGCGTTGAAATTCGTCGCGAAACAGGCTGATTTCTCGTTTGTCGGCCGAATGAACGATACGCCGGAGCAATTGGGCGAGGTTGTCGGGAAGATTGCCGGTCTGGCAGCGGCAGAGGGCCGGACCGTTAACTCCTATACGCTGCTCAACGTCATTGCTGCTGAGACCGATGCAGAGGCGGAGGCTGAGCGGGATCATTATCTCGCCAACCGTGACGATGTCGCCATCCAGGAGTTTCTGCGGGTCTCGGGCATGGATGTGAACCGCGCGGATTATCTCAAGCTCGACCCGGCGACCGTGACCTTCATGTCGATCCCCTATATCGTCGGCTCCTACAGCAAAGTTGCCGCCTATCTCGATACGCTGGCGGCACAGGGCCTGCACGGCGTGTGTCTGACATTCCCGGATTTCGCCACCGATGTCCCGGATTTCATCGCCAATGTGATGCCTAAAATGACGTCACGTCGGGCTGCGTGAACGCGGTTGCGCGTATCAGCCACTTGCCCGGATGGTCAGCTTTCCGGGCAGGATGCGAACCGAGCCGTCGTCTCCCGGACGGATCGCCGGGTCGTCAATAATGCTCAGCGCCTCCTGAACCATGCGCTCGACCGGCTGGCGGATGGTCGTGAGCCGATAGGAGGTCCAGCCGGCCATCGGTATGTCGTCGAAGCCGACGATGGCGATGTCCTCGCCGGGCCGCAATCCCTTTTCCCGGGCAGCGTCGATGGCGGCAAGCCCCATGATGTCGTTGCAGCAGAACAAGGCGTCGGGCCGGCTGCGGCTGGCCAGCAAACGGAGAGCGGCGGCATAAGCTTCGTTGTAGGTGAAATTGCCGGCAACCTCGTGTTGCAGCGACAATCCGGCCTCCCGCAGGCCGTCGCGAAAACCTCGCGCGCGCTCGGCATGCGTAGATGTATTGGCGATGCCGCCAATGAAGCCTATGCGCGTGCGGCCACGGGCGGCAAACAGCCGTGCCACATCGCGCCCGCCGCCATAATTGTCGCAACTGACCGCATTCATCTTCATGTCCCGCTGGATGCGGTTGATCAGCACAACCTTGATGCCGTTGCGCCGGCAGGCCCGCGCCATTGCCGAGGTCAGGCGTGCCGAGGTGACGATCACTGCCGACGGTCGCTGGGCGAGGATCTGCGGCAGCATGGCATCGACATCCTCTTGTGCCGGCACCGCATAGACCAACAGCTGCCGCTGGGACAGCTGCAACTGTTTGGCCAGCGTATCGAGCACCATGGGGTAGAACGGATTGCCGAGATCACCCGCAACGAGCGTGACAGTGCTGGCTGCGATCGCTTCCGCCGTGCGCCGGGCCGGACTGGCATATCCGAGCTTGGCGGCGACGGCGAGAATGCGCTGGCGTTTTGCAGCATCCAGTGGTGAACCCGGCAGGAAGGCACGCGACACGGCTGAGAGGGAAACGCCTGCGGCCTGCGCGACCTGTTTGGCTGTCGGCTTCACGGTGACACCTCATGAAAAACTTTCACTTTCTTGATGAAAACTTGCAACGACGTGGCGCCGAACGCAATATCCCGCTGGGAAAAACGGAGTGCAATCTATGACCATCACCCATCTCAAGCAGGGCAAGCCAGCCACCGAGCGCGCAGATGACGACGCAAAGGTTCGCAGCATCGTTGAAACAACGCTGGCCGATATCGAAGCGCGCGGAGATGCGGCCGTGCGGGCGCTCTCCGAAACATTCGATTCCTATTCGCCCCCTTCCTTCCGGTTGTCTTCCTCTGAAATCGAGGCCGCAATGGGCAAGGTGTCGACCAGAGACATGGCGGATATCGACTTCGCCCAGGCGCAGATCCGTCGTTTTGCCGAGGCACAGCGGGCCTCGATGCAGGATATCGAAGTCGAGACGCTGCCGGGGGTCATCCTCGGCCACCGCAATATTCCGGTACAATCGGTCGGCTGCTATGTGCCGGGCGGCAAGTTTCCGATGGTGGCATCTGCGCACATGTCGGTCCTGACCGCTTCGGTTGCGGGCGTGCCGCGCATCGTCGCTGCCGCGCCACCGCAAAAGGGAGAGCCGCATCCGGCAATTGTCGCTGCCATGCATCGAGCGGGCGCGCATGAAATCTACGTGCTGGGTGGCATGCAGGCTGTCGGGGCCATGGCGATCGGCACCGAAACGATCCGCCCGGTCGATATGCTGGTCGGCCCTGGAAATGCGTTCGTCGCCGAGGCCAAGCGTCAGCTCTATGGCCGTGTGGGCATCGACCTCTTCGCCGGCCCGACGGAAACCATGGTGATCGCCGACGAGACGGTCGACGCCGAGATCTGCGCGACCGACCTGCTGGGACAGGCCGAGCATGGCTACAATTCGCCGGCCGTGCTGATCACCAATTCGATGGCGCTGGCCAAAGCGACACTTGCCGAGATCGAACGCCAGCTCGAGATATTGCCGACGCGCGATACTGCCAGCGTCTCCTGGCGCGACTACGGCGAAATCATCGTCTGCGACACGCATGAGGAAATGCTGGCCGTGGCGAATGACATCGCGTCGGAGCATGTACAGGTGATGACGGATCGCGACGACTGGTATCTGCAGAACATGCATTCCTACGGCGCGCTGTTCCTGGGACCGCGCACCAATGTTGCCAATGGCGACAAGGTGATCGGCACCAACCATACGCTGCCGACGAAGAAGGCCGGGCGCTATACCGGTGGCCTGTGGGTCGGCAAGTTCCTGAAGACCCATTCCTATCAAAAGGTCACCACCGACCAGGCCGCGGCGGAGATCGGCGCCTATTGCTCCCGTCTTTGCATGCTGGAAGGCTTTGTCGGCCATGCCGAGCAGGCCAATATTCGCGTACGCCGCTATGGCGGTCAGAACGTGCCCTATGGGCAGGCAGCCGAGTAGGCGAACCATGGGGCCCGGGCTGGCTGCATGACGTGAAGGAGAAGCCGCTGATGGATCTGCCGAAGACCCCAACTTTTCGTCTCGATGGCCGGCGGGCGCTCGCCGTCGGCGCGTCCTCCGGTATCGGGGCGGCCGCGGCGGTCGCCCTTGCGGAGGCGGGAGCGCATGTGGTTCTCGTTGCGCGCAGTGCAGACAAGCTCACCTCCGTGGCCGAGGAACTCGTTCGCCGTGGATGTTCGGCAGAGCCTATGGCGCTGGACGTGACCGACATTGAGGCAACCGAGCGCTGGGTCGCCTCGTCCGGTCCTTTTGATGTTCTCGTCAACAGTGCTGGCCTTGCCCGCCATGGCCCGGCGCTCGACACGAAGCCGGAGGACTTCGATGCGGTGTTCGGCGTCAATGTTCGCAGCGCCTATTTCCTCACCCGCGCGGTGGCACGCGGGCTGATCGAGCACGGCCGAGCCGGCTCCCTGATCAACATCTCGTCGCAGATGGCCCATGTCGGGGGCGTCGACCGCGCCGTCTATGCGGCAACGAAGCACGCCGTCGAAGGCTTCACCAAATCCATGGCGATCGAATGGGGACAGCACGGCATCCGTGTCAACACGATCTGCCCGACCTTCATCCGCACGCCGCTGACCGAGCAGACCTTCTCCAACCCGGAGCGGGCCCGCTGGTTGGCTGAAAAGATCAAGCTGGGACGGATCGGCACGGTTGAGGACATCATGGCCGGGGTGGTGTATCTCGCGTCCGATGCATCGGCGATGGTCACGGGTACCGCGCTAAGGATCGATGGCGGCTGGACTGCCGACTAGGGCCTGTCGATTCCTATCCAGCTTGCCACGCTTCTCATTGATCCGGTCCAGCTCACGAGCAATGCGTAGACCGGCAGGGGATGCGTCAGCGACAAGGCCCAGGCATTTCCTGGTGCAATCATCGACGATCGTCAAAATCGGCCCCCGCGACCATCGGCGAGTTGATCCGGCGCGAAATCCTGCGACCATCGATCATTGACCGTCATCGGGACCAGAATCGGTGCACGTGTGCCGATCGCGCGCTTGGGTCCGCCGCACGTTCGCAGAGCCAGTTTCTTCTCGGTTGCCCATCGTCTGAGGCAGTCATCGCCCGTCAGCAATGCGGCCTGTCGATACTCGTTGGACATGAGCCTGTGCTGGAGCCTATCAGCTTGACTTTCCGGATCGTGGTGCGGGATGGTCGCCCGTGGCTGATATACCGGATGGGGTGGAGGGACCCGATCGGATATGGAACTCGTTCCGATGGGCGAGGACCTGTTCTGCATGGGCGCCGACCCGCGCCTGCCCGAACGGCTGCGGATCGCCGCGACCTGCGACGGCCGCCCTGTCACCGTCTACCGCGACAGATGCCGCTATTGCCGCATGTCGCTGGGCTAGGACGAGAGCCCTGTTCGACCTGGTCGGGCAGCACTCTAGATCCCGGGCGAGTTTTGTGGTCGCGGCCTGTGCGGCCTTGCTCGGTTTTGTGGCATACAAACGCCAAACCGCCCCCGGTGATGCGGAGGCGGTGAGGTTTTGCTGTTTGAACTGGTTGCGGGGCCCGATTGCGCGGAGACTTGCATTAAGACCGTGCCGAGAGGGCTGACACCGAGCAGTTATGTGCTGGTATGATTTTCCGAGTCATAGCGTGTTGGCCCCGAACCTTGCGGAAATTCGGATCGATTGATGGCAGAGACTTAAAAAGATGATCGTGAAGGCGCTTTGACATTTCCTACCCCTGACCGAGCAGGCACTCGGTTCACAGTCGGATCACCCAATCGGCAGGCCAAGGGGTCGGTTCTCAACGAACATCCACGGGCACGGTTTTCTGGGAGATGAGCAGGCGATCCGACCACAGCGCGGAGCTGGAAAAGTGCTTTTCGAACAAGCTCCATGCGCGCCCTTGCCTGGGGGAAGCTTCAAGCACCGCAAGTGCCGACGGACCACTTTTTGCCTGTATCCGCCTTGAGCCTTCCAGATAGGCCCCGACCAAGGTCCCACGATCCTGCTCCGTCGGGATGACCCAACCAATGGGAAAGTACCACCGGTCTAGCGCAGGCTGCGGCTCACACACCACCCAGCCAGCCAAGTCCCCTTTCCCATCCAGGATCGCCAGAGAAAGCTGCCGGCAAAGGGATGCACTCCAAGGCCGCGGATCAGACCATTCCGGCGCCTGTCCTGCATCAACCATGACCGCAGCCTGCTCAATCAAGTCGAAATTGGTGTCCTCCCAGCTGAGATACCGGATACCTCGACTTTGAAGCCGCCTGAGCAGCAGATCCCACGCCTTGGACGTGGTAACCGTGTCCCCGACCCGACCACAGATGCGGATTCTGTCGGCCCTTGGTTCCATCCAGGCATGATTGAGCAACAAGCCTGACATTGCACCCGCGCCAGGAAGGATGGATGAGTAACTGGTGGTCACGACAGAGACGCCGCGAGCAGCAAGTTCCACCTCTGCCATCTGCATCAATCGGGTCGCAACACCGCGGCGTCGCCAAGCGGCGGCAACAACAAGCGACAAGAGTGTGTGGCTTCTCTGCTGGCCTTCGAACGGCATTTGGACCGACAACCACAATGCCACGGGAATCTCGCCTGAGAATGCGACCAAGGCCAAACGGTTTTCGGTTTTCGAAGCGTCGAGTATGGACCGATAGCTGCGCCAGGTCAGTCCGGCGCAAGCGTCTCGCAACTCCATGTCGACAATTGCGTCAAAGTTAACAAAATGTAAATGATCTCCCGCCAATTCCAAATCTAAATCCTTGCGCGTTGCCCGATAGAAATTGATCTACAAAAAGTCAGAGTAGCCTTCAAAGCGCAAAAGAAATCCGCCCAGATTTGGATGCTCAATACCGGGCAATGCCCAGTTGATCTTGCCATTGGCCCATCGATATTTGTCCCGTCCGGATATTCGGACGCTTAGAAGGACTTTGGTGACAACATGTTACAACAGCAATCAGATGTGATGTCTGACCTGCGGCTTCACATCGAGAAGGCCGTGGTCGAGAAAGCGAACCAAGACACTGGCTTTCGCGAGCGCCTGAAAAAAGACCCCCATGCGGCGCTGGCGGAGGTGCTGGAGCGTGAGAACCCGCTCAAGAACCTCAAGATCAACGTGATTGAAGAGAAGCCCGGCGAAGCGACTATCGTCCTGCGCGCACCGTTCAAACTGGACGAGCTCCCTGACGAACTCCTGGATCTTGCATCGGGCGGTATCTCGTTCAGCGCTTTCATTCTGTACGGCCCTCCCTACCCCGACAAAAAGAAGAAGTAAGACCGAGCTGACGGGTCGCCAGGCAGACGACTGCCCAGCGACCCGATCTGTGGTCATACGCCAGGAGCCGACAGCGCAGATGACATTGTCCGTTCAGATGGGAACGACATTGACGCGTCTGTCGGCGATGGCGACCGCGCTTTCGCGATGTG
This sequence comes from Rhizobium sp. AQ_MP, assembly GCF_014237835.1. GTDB lineage: Bacteria > Pseudomonadota > Alphaproteobacteria > Rhizobiales > Rhizobiaceae > Allorhizobium. Next base: position 14,706 of record NZ_JACJVI010000012.1, on the reverse strand, counting down.
TCGCGATCAACACGCCGATTCCAGCGATACGCAAATCCGTCAAAAGCTTGGTCTGCACCGCTTCATCGAGACCAGTCGTTGCTTCGTCCAAGACCAGCAGTGCGGGGCGGCGCAGGAGAACTCTGGCAATTTGCAGGCGCTCCATCAAACCCGTCGGGATCATCCCCTCGGCGAGAACTGTCTGAATGCCCATCGGCAGAGCGTCGATCTCCTGGAGAAGACCGAGCGTATCGAGGCATTCGAGCGCAGCCTCCAAGCGGAGGGCGCTCATTCCCAACAAGAAGGACTTGATAGTTTCCACGGGAACATGCTCGTCCTGAAGAACGGCACCAACCTGTCTTCGCCAGGCCATATTGTCCAGCGCGAAAGCCGGTTGTCCGTTGATCCTGAGTTCACCCTCAAACGGCTGCAAGAGACCCAAGGCAAGCCTCAACAGCGTCGATTTTCCCGCGCCGGACGGGCCTGTTACGGCAACGATTTCGCCTCGCCTGATGAGGAGATCTGTAGGTCTGAACAAGGGTGCCGGTGCTCCGGAATGTCGGAAGGTGACCCCCTTGAGCTCGATCGATTGGAGCGCTTCTTCGCTACCCGGCTGGCAACGTGGCGACAGGCGACCAGACGCCTTCTTTTCAATCGGCGATTTCCCCGCCGGAACCATCGCCACAACGGAACGACCGACCTCCACCAGTCCAATTGCAACCATCAGCCCGGCCGCAGTTACCAGAGCCATAGTGGGCATGCCCTTTGAGAAGGCAACGAATGTTGCGCCGGTCAGCACCACGAGCAGGATCTCGCACACCACCGCAGTCTGAAGAAGACCTCTTTGTCGACGCGCAAGCCTCTTCCGATTGTCTGCGGCAGCCTCCAGACGGTTCAATGCAAAGGCCTCTGCTCCGAGTGGACGCAGACCCAAGTTGATTTGCGTGACCAGATCCAGTCGATGCTGGGCATCGCCCAGCCCCTGCTCTTGCTGACTTTCGACCGTGGCAAGCAGATGACGGGCCGTCATCGCAGCCAAAAACAGCGGAATCCAAACGAGGCTGAAGCGAAGCACCAGCTCCGGCGATGAAACCCCGATAAAGAGAAGGCCGGGAAGAAGCGTGGCAAGCCCCATCGGAAGGGAGATCGTCCCGCACAATCCTCTGATGCGTCTCTTTAGCAAGGAACGCATCGACTGCGCGTAGTCGTATGAAGTAGAGCCCTGAAGGACTGTCAGGCCCCGATCCAGAGCTTCGGTCCAAAGTTGGTCATGAAGATGCCATCCCAGCACGATGGATGCGCGCGAGGACGTGACCAAGTAGGCGGCGCGCGCCAGGACCAAGGCGAGACCCGCCAGAAGCAGAATCGAGACCGCTCGCCCCCCCTGTGGCTCACCCGCAAAAACCGATAGGATCACAACCTGTGCCGCAAACATGACGCCAAGCGCGGCAGTAGGGAGGCTCACTGGGACGAGGCGCCCCTGCGGAACGACAAGAGCCAGCATGTCTGAGTGTAGCGCGCGGCAATCGGCTTCAGATAGGGGATGTCGGCGGCCATCGACGGTCACTGCAAATGGTAATCCACGGCAACGGGCATGGACCACGACGAATTGTCGTCTCACGCTATGCCATGCGAGAAGGATTCCCAGGTCGCGCTTCCACCATTGCCTTTCATGCATCCGGACACGTCGAAGCATTAAACCTCGTTCCTGAGCGAGGCTTCGCAATTCTGCTTCGTGCGATAGGTCGCGACCATGCGCCAATTGAGCCAGACGATAGGCGATTTCGTCCATCAGAGCTTGCCCATCTCGATGTTCGCCGTCGGCTGCCGCGCTTCTGTGCCACGTTCGCCGACCAGAACAAGAATATGTCGTTCACTGAGTCGCTCAACGATCCGTTCAGCGAGGCGCGCATCCAGTGCATCGAGCGTCCCATCCAGAACGATCACACGGGGTTGACGCAGCAGCGCACGAGCCAGCGCGAGGCGCCGAAGCTGACCGCCACTCAACATCGGTCTCTCTGCAGACAGCATCAGATCCAGTCCCCCTCGAGGGTCAAGCTCCCGCTTGAGTTCGACCAAGTCGAGCACGCGGTCCAGGGCTGCGCGTTCGAAGCGGGCTTCCCCGAGGCGAAGATTCTCGGCGACGCTCGCTGAGATCAGAACGACCTGCTGGTCAACCAACATCACCTGAGACGAACCTTGATGGCAAAGCGTTTCGGTAGCCGTTCCGCCGTAGGTGATCGCGCCCCGCAAGCACGGTTCAAGCCCCGCAATCTGACGGGCAAGCCGCGTTTTTCCGCTCCCAGAGGGGCCAGTGAGTTTGAGGAGGTCTCCTCTCCTCAAACTCAGGTCGGTTTGCGAAAGCTCGATCCTTAGGATGCCGTACGTCTCCTGTCTTTCCTCTGATACGGCGAGATTGCCTCCGGTCTGTCGCAGATCGTGCAGGCGGGAGAGTAGCCCCATGAGATCGTTCACAGCGGGAAAGTTGCGGCGCGTCGAGATCAAGCAAGAACCGATGGTAACGCAGACTGTCCCAAGCGCTGCGGCCGTGCCCCAGTTGTCAGTCAGGAGCCCCTCCCCCATGCTGACCGCCAGAGCGATGGTAAGCGGGAGTGCAACCCAGATGTCGACCTTCGTCTGCCAGTCCAGGTTCGCCTGAGCCTCGGAGTGAATGCGCGCATGCTCTCCCACAAGCTGAGCGACAAGCTCGCAATCCCTGGCTCCGAATTGCCGGCTCTCAAGATCCGCAAGGATTTGGGCGTCGGGCAAAGCGACGAGCCGGTCCGGCCCCATAGGCCTCATGCGGGTCTCGCCGCGCCTGAGGCATGCAGACAGGGTGATCCATGAAGCGATTCCTGTTAACGACATGACCAGCAGTCCACTCCAAAGACTGAGCCAAGGTGCAATCATCAGGATCGGCAGGAAAAGCAGCGAACGAGCAAGCGAGAGAATATCAGGCAGGAGCGAAAGCCACCTCTCTCCGAGGACCATGATGTCTGCGAGCTGGCTTGGCGTTTTCGCAGCAAACCAGTGTGGCGGCATGTTTCTGAAGCGGTGCCAGGCAAGTTCTTGCGTCTGCCTTGCAAGACGATCGGTCCAGACGTCGATGCTCCAATGCAGCAAAACCTGCAGGATCACGGCCACGCCCCCGATCATGAGCGCATGGCCTAAAGGAGAAGCCCCGTCGACGACCGGAGCCAATGTCAGCAAACCGGACACCAAGGCGGCCATTTGCAGAAGACAAAGGCAGAAAAAGACAGTGGCCGGAAGCCGATCGATGCTGAGTTGCAGCCAGAATTCCTGCCGTGCCGGATGTTGCGGCGGCATCTGCGTGCGACGTGGAACAAACGTCAGGGCAACGCCGGTAAAGTCTCTTGCAAACTCCTCCAGTGTCAGTCGCAGAGGCCCGCGCGCGGGATCGTTTACGACGACGTGACGATCGGAAACATCCTCTACGACTACGAAATGTATGAAGCGGCTATGGGCGATGAAGGGTCGCGGAAGCGTTGCAAGCTGATCGATGTCACGCCGATATGCCTTGGTGTCGAAATCATAGCGGCGGGCGAGTTCGAGGAGCTGGCGCGCCGTAAGCCCGAGCCTGCTGGAACCGATCTCATGACGCAGTTTTTCCAGAGGAACATCAACCCCGTGCCACGCAAAGATGATCGCCAATGCAGTGAGACCACATTCCGTTACCGCAGACTGGCGCAACTGCGGCGTATGCGTTGCGGCTGTTCCACCTCTCGAAAAACTGAAAGCGCCTATGAGCCTGGCCAAAGTGCCGATATGGCCTTGATGGCGCCGCTCCAACTGGTTTAGCTGGTGCTTTACCTTACTCCGATGGAAAATCACCGTCTGATGTCTCGACATGAAAATGCAGGTTTGCCCTTGATGAGAGGCGCGCGACTTTTCCGTTCGCAAGCCTTGGACAGCATTTCAGCGACCCAGGATCTCGATCGCCCCTTGAGGCTATCCCGCATGGCTGGCCCGCTGACGGTGATGAGCCTCATCCTGCTGCTCTTGTGTGCTATCATCTGGATCGTCTGAGTTTGCCTGACGGTCTCGATCTTTCCGCGGATCGCCCGTGCAGGACCAGGGCTGAAGGAGCGTCAGTTCACTTTCGACAAGACTGAAAGCATGTGCTCAAAACGGGAACCGGCCAGGGAGACCTGATCCAGTATGCTCTCGTCGAGCTCGTCGTCCATGATTTCGTCTTTGCGTAATCCTGCAGTGCTACGCATCCGACCCATTGTCGAACGCAGCCGATCGGCCAGGAAAATGGCAATCGCTTTGTAGAAGCGTCCTGCGAAGCCGTTATCCCGGCGCAATCGAGCGTCAATGGCTGATTTCTCAACCGCAAGTACCGTTGCGCCGTCATGCGCCAGGATCGTTGCAGAGGGAGGCGATGAATCGACGAAGGACATTTCGCCCACAACCTCGCCGCGGCCAAGGCGCGCCACTTCCCCCGCGCCCTCGACATGGACGCCGACTTCGCCCGTCAATACAAAGTAGAGATCCTGGGTGGCAAGGCCCTCTTTGATCAGCAACTCACCTTCGCGGCATGTCCTAATGCGACCGGTCCGAGCCAGCCATTCGGCGTCTTCGTCGTTCAACTGGCCAAGAATGTAGAGAACCTTGCGCATACCGTCTCCTAAAGCAATTGTCGGCGAGCAAGGTCACTGAAGGTGCCACCCGCCCCGATCAGTTCGTCATACGTGCCACTCTCGACGAGGCTGCCGCGATTGAGCACGATGATGCGGTCAGCCTCCCTGATCGTGCTCAGCCTATGGGCGATCACGATGCGGGTGACCTCCAGACTTGACAGGCTTCGCGTGACAATCGCCTGCGTTCGATTGTCCAGCGCGCTGGTCGCTTCGTCGAAGAGGAGGATCCGTGGCTTTCTGACAAGGGCGCGTGCAATCAGGATACGTTGCCTTTGACCACCCGAGATCGTCATCGCGCCGTCGTTGAGAACCGTGTGCATGCCCATCGGCATATTCTCGATTTCTTCGGCCAGGCCAACCATGCGGGCAGCCGCCCAGGCGTCGCCCACGCCCAAACCGGAGGAGCCGACGATGTTCTCGTAGATCGATCCTGCACTGAGACCACCATTCTGCAGGACTATACCAATCTGCGACCTGAGCGACGACAGCTCAATGCCGTGTGACGGGACGCCATCATAGAAGATCTCACCCGTTTCCAATGTCTCGAAGCCCAGAATGAGACGCATCAGAGTGGACTTGCCGCTTCCGGAAGGCCCCGCAACGGCAATGAAGTCGCCTGGCTTTATCTCGAGATTGAGGCCTTTCAGAACGAGCGGGCTATCGGGTCCGTAGCGGAAACTGACGTTGCGGAAGACGAGATTGCCGGTGAGCTGTGACGGAGATCCCCGAACTGCCGGGCTATCGTCGGGCACAGCCTGCAGCACCGGTGCTGTCCGTTCCGCCAGGGGCGCAACGCTGAGCAAGCGCGTGAAGGCATCGACCGTCGCCTTCAAGCCGCTCGTCATCTGCCCGAATGCAGTGGCAAACCCGACGAAGGCTGCAGCTGTAAATGCTTCCCTTGCGCCACCGGCAGCCGTCGTACCTCCGTTCGGCAAAAGCGCAAGAAGGGCTGCCTTCTGCTGATCGGATTTCGTCAACCACAGGAGCGTGAGGTATACGACCATGAGCGAAATCCAGGGCATCAACGCCAGAAGTGCGGCATGCATCGACTGGATTGCTCTTGACGCTGCGAATGCCTTGCGGTGTTCGAGGCTCTTCCACGCCCATTGAGCGAGAGCCAGTTTTTCCGCGTGCGCAGCGCGCAGCTTGGTCATGCCGATCAACAACTGAAGGACAAAGCCCTGATTCCGGCCCCGGATCGTGGCCTGACGGCGCTCCTGTGCCAGCTGCCTGACGGACAAAGCTGCGGAGGCCGCCAGAAACAGGCTGAGGACAGCCACCCCCGCGAGAGCCAGACGCCAATCGAGCACAAGCAAAACCGCGCTGCTGGCGATCACACCCATCGTACCAAACAGTCCTGATACGGTCGCCCCGGTAATCATTTGGCGCGCCTCCTGAATTCCCAGCACGCGTTCCGTCAGATCACCTGCCGAAAACGACCGGAAGAAGTTGACGGGAAGTCTCAGGAGCCGCTGGAAAAGTGCCGCCTGTATCGCCGTATCGAGACGGGTCTCGATCCGTGCCACGCAGAGACCACGCATCAGTTCAAACGCGGATTGTCCAAAGGCCAAGGCGACCAGAGACACCAGGACGAAAAGCAGGTTGAGCCTGTCGCCGGCGGGAACCACATGCTCAAAGAGCATGGTTGCGGCAACAGGTGGAACCATGACAACAGCGCTGGCGACAAGTGCGGCAACCACGGTGGCGATCACGTCGTGGCGCGTGCCGGAAAAGCCGAACCGCATCGTTTCATAGAGGCCGATCGGTCTATCATCCAACGACGGATAGATCTGAAGTGCTGCTGTCGAGACCTCGCGGGCGAGGGATGCATTCAGCCGACGCATGCCTTCATGGGTTGCCAAAAGCCACCCGCCACCTTTGTTTGGCAGCAAGCCGACCGGCGACCCGTCTCGCAGCGTCCCGACCTTCGCTATGCCATCGTGGCACCACCAATCATGGCCCAGCATCACCTGCCGGTAATAGAGCCCGGCACATCGCAGAAGGGGTTCATACGACCCCTGGTCACCCAAGGCTTCGAGTTCCCTCTGCAGCGTTGGTGATACCTCCAGGCCACTACCCTGCATGACAGTGACAACGACCGACAGCCGGGCAGATGACATCTCACTGCTTGTCACCCCCTGAAACGAGAGCAGATCCGACAGACTTTTGCCAAGGCTTCGATCCATGGCCTGACGACGCATGGCGAGCCGATCCTCGAGTTTTGCGCCATGTTGAGCGGCCTCGCGGTCGAGTTGCGATATGACTTCGCCACCGATGAATGACAGGCCGAGCGCCAAGGTTTGCGGCGCAGGGCATTCTGTTGAAACCTGCAAGGTTGCATCGCCGACTGCGGAAACCAAGGCGCCGGGGGTGACCGGAAGTTGAAAGTCACCCGGCCAGCTTCGACCACACCAGGTCACGGCTCCGCTCACGGGGCGAACGAAGCACATCGTCCGGTGAGGAGCCGAGACTGCAGCGCCCTGAGGCAGCTCGATTTCACCCGCCAAGAGGATGCGGTCGGTCCACCCCTGCTGCACCGGCTCGAGGATGCGGGTCATCGCCGTGACCCAATGCTGGACGGCTTCGAGCGGCGGCGTGCTGTCCGTTAGCTGGCAAAGCGTGAATTCCGAACCGAGCGAGCCGATCGCGCAGAGGCGGTGTTGCCCGCCAGCCGCAGCAGGAAAGAGGTACTCGCCCGCCTCAATCCGGAACAGATGGCGTCTCAGACCATCTGCGCGTATGGCGAAGATGTCCGCATAGCCACGGGTCAACCGATAGAAATCATCAGGCTGTTCAAGGAAAAGTGGTCGGTTCGCGCCACCGGGGATCGTGGTTTGACCGTCAGCCATGACCCGCCCCCTCAGCAATCAGAGCAGCGTATTCGCCAGCTGTCGCCATCAATGTTTCATGGTCCCCACGTTCAACGATCCGACCGTCCTTCATGACGATGATCTCGTCGCAGTCGCGGATCGTGCTCAATCGGTGGGCGATGATGATTGTCGTGCAGCCCCGTGCGCGCAAGTTGTCGTCGATCAGCTTTTCTGTCGCGGGGTCGAGCGCTGACGTGGCTTCGTCGAGGATGACGATGGCCGGTTCGGCAGCGAGGACACGACTGATTTCCAGCCTTTGACGCTGCCCCCCGGAGAAATTCACTCCGCCTTCGTTGACAGGGGACAAGAGCTGTCCCTTACGCATGATGATGTCATCGAGGAGTGCTGCATCAGAAAGCGCTCTCATGAGGCGAGTGTCCGAAAGAGCGGGATCCCAAAGGCTCAAGTTGTCCCGAACAGTGCCTTCGAACAGGAATATCTCCTGATCCACATAGCCGCATAATGTCGCCCTTCGAGCCGGATCCAGTTCATTCAGCGCGACACCACCGATCGAAATCGTGCCGGACCAAGGTGTGAAAAGACCGGCGAGAAGCCTGCCGACGGTGCTCTTGCCACTGCCTGACCCGCCCACCAAGGCAACGCGCGCACCGGGCCTGAGAGTCAGCGAGAAATCATTGATGAAGGGCGCATCAAGCGGGCTGTAACCGAAGACCAGATTTTCGGCCCGCATTTCGAAACTTGTCGGGGTTGCCTCTTTGGTCTCGAAGCTCGCCGCAGGTGCTCTCATCAGGTCATCCGCGCGATCGATGTCGGCTTTGACCATCTGGATCTGGCCGGCGAGCTGAACGAGGCTTGCAATTGGAGTGTAGAAGCTGACTGCAAGCGCCTGGAAGGCAATAAGTGTCCCCAGTGAAATTGCCCCCTCCATGACGCGCAGACCGCCAAGCCCAAGGACTGCGGCGGCTGACAAGGCGGAGAGCAGACCCGGAACGACACCGACCACGGCCTCCACCCGGCCCTGGCTGCTGCGCAGGCTGAGGAGCCTTGCCTGATGCCCCGCCCAGCGTTGAAATGCTTCCCGTTCGGTTGCTGATGCCTTGATCGTCTCGATCGCCCGGATTGCACCGATGGTCGCTGAGATGAGCTTCCCGGATTGGGCCGCCTGTAATCTCGCATTGCGGGCCTGCAGACGATTGGAGACGCGCAACGTCAGAAAGTAGACGGACTGCAGGAAGATGAGCGTGACCGCCAAAACCGGGTCCAACAGGAGCATGACGACTGCATAGACGAGCATGCTCAGGAGGTTGAAAATGCTTGTTGCGAACTCTCCAGAAAGAAGGGTCGCCAGCCTTTCATTCGCATCGAGCCGGTTGGCCAATTCGCCAGGGTGGCGCTGGCTGTAGAAGCTCATCGGGAGACGCATCATGTGCCAAAACATCTTCGCCGCAGGGAGAAACGCGAGACGGACCTCAAGCCGCGACAGAAGTGTCTGTTGAAAGAGCACAAGGGCGCCCTGCGCGAGCGTCATCACCGCCAACAGAAGGACAAACGGGATGACCCAGTCGACCTGCCTGGCGGTCAGGATGTCGTCCACGAAGACACGTGAAAGCACGGGGAGCGCGACGCCGGGCACCACAAGCAGGCAGGACGCCATGATGATCTGCGGCAAGATCGCTCTCGTGCCTGCGAGCCGTTCTGCAAGGGCTGCCAAAACGGATGGCGGAGACCCGGATGGTTTGAAGTCGGCTCCCGGCTCGCAGGCGATCACGACACCCGTAAACGCCTGTCGGAACTGGTCCATCGGAATCTTGCGGCGTCCACTGGCCGGATCGTTCACATAGGCGAAACCTGAGGCCAACCCCTCGAGAACCACGAAATGGTTGAAGTTCCAGTGCAGTATCGCTGGCCACGGAATTTCGTGCAGCTGCTCGGGCTCCTTGCGAAAACCTTTGGCGATCAGACCCACGTTCCGGGCAGCCTTCAAGAGGTTGCTTGCCCTTGTGCCATCGCGCGAGACACCTGCCATTTCGCGAAGGCGCTCAAGACCCATATGCACGCCATGCGACGCCATGATCATCGCGAGGCAGGCAACACCACATTCCGTCTGTTCGATCTGCAGAATGGTCGGGACCGGCTTGCGCCGCTTGACATTGGACCGGAGCGGCATCTCAGACGCTCGTGAGTTTTCGGATCATCGGGACCAGGAAATCGATCGGAGCACGCTCCTCGATGGTGACCTTTGCCTTACCGATTGCACCATGACTGAGCGCTTGCCCCGGACCTGGTCCCCCGACCCACCGATATCCGCTCGGGGCCGAAGGATCTGGATCGAGAGTGACGACGGCCGTGAAGGGGGCTCCATCTCCCGAGAAACTCGAAACGAGCGTATCGTTCTGCAGAATGGCGCGCATGCCCTCGCGCGTTGCCGGAAAATCGGAAACGGAGCGCACGTGACCGGTGAGTGTGCCCCACTGTTCCCGCGGGAGACCGGAAATCTCTATATCGACGCGCATGCCAGGCCGCACGCGCTTGCCGCTGGCCGGGGGCAAGAAAAGACGCATCTCCAGAAGACCATCTCCCGTGGCAATGCTCGCTACCGGCGTTCCGGATGCGATGTACGTGCCGGATGGCACCTTCCATTCGACAAGCGTGCCGGTCTCGATCGCCTGAACCGTGCCAAACTCCCTCAGCGTCTGCGCAAGCTGGTCGCGCTCGGCCCGGACCTTGCTGACCTCCTGATCGAGCGAGTTGATCAGACGCCGGCTCTCTGCGTCGGAGGCAAAGCCAGAAGCCTCCATTTCGAGGAGACTGGCTTCGACATTCGACAGATCCTGAGCCGCAAGCTCGATCTGCTCGCGCGTCTGCTGCAAGGCAGCGACCGCCAGAGCACCGGTCACGACCAGCTTCTCCTGCCGTTTCAGTTGGGCCTGATAGGCTTCCAGTCGCTGCCGGGCGTCCCGAGACTTTCCTTGATATGCAACACGTCTAGCTTCGGTGTTGGAAAGCCTTGCCTGACGCAGCCGACCTTCATCGAGCACTGCCTGTTGTCTGCTCGCCGTCAACCGTTCGAGACGACTTTCCACGTCGACAAGTCGAAGCTTGACGTCGGGCTGTTCAATCCGGGCGATCGTCATACCGGAGGTTACGGCTACCCCGGGCGCTACACCTTGGCCGACCAGAGTGCCTGACGCCATGGCAACGGTATCGACGACATTGCCACCGGAGAGCAGCAATATGCCCTGTCCGTTGACGCGGGACGGAATTCGCCCGATGACGCTCCACAATCCGAAAAGCAGAGCGAGTACAACGAACGCCATAACGGCAACCCAGGTGCCTCTGGAATTGATCTGAACGGCTTCATCCAGTCGCTCGGGAGAGGCGAGCTTTTGCAGTGCTTCCTGACGAAAAAGCTTGTCCGCACTCATCTGCCAAATCCGTTCAACTGCATGACTTGTTGGAGCCGGTGGCACCGCGCAGTCGGGCACCCCCACCGTAGATCTGTCCCTGGACTTCTCTTCCGCCGCACCGTCGCCATCTCGTGGCTCACCCCTTCAGGACGAATATTCGTCCGATGCTTAGCGGATCCTGATTGCAAGTGCGACTAATCGGTTTAACACGATAAGGCCAAATCTGGGCAGAACGGAACAATGCGTCGTCGGTCACTTTTCATTCGCAAGCTGCAGCTTCAGATTGCCGCCGACTAAGTCGCGGGAAGACCCCGCGATCGCAGATGAAAGCTTGAAGTCGTGGTCTTTACAGAACGAGATCCATCACCGTTTACCGCGGCAATTGCGTCGCGCACCTCCCACGTGGATGTCCAACTGATCTCTCTCGAGAACGATGCCGGGCTTTTCGCTGGAATGACGTTTCCACACTTGCGCCCGCTGGTACACAAGCTGCCGTCCAATTGGGTTGCCGTGGGCGCGGTTGTCGGGGGATTGCCTGCAGGACTAGCACTAGGGCTGATGGCAGATGACAGACAAGCGGAACTCATGTCCGTTTTCGTAACCGCACGGAGCCGCCGGCGCGGAATTGGCAAGCGTCTTGTCAAAACCTGGATGGCCAAAGTTGGGACAAAAGGCGCACGTTCGATTTCCGTCCGTTTTGCCGAGCGGGGAGAAAGAAGGCCAGCGCTGGAAGCCCTGCTTTCTGCCGCAGGCTGGAGCGAACCGGTAGAGGACGGCCTCGTCGTCCTGGGAAGATCCGGCGCCATGGTGGAAGCCGTTGGCGGCTGGGCGCCGGTTTCGGAAAGGCTCTCCAAGCAGTCCCTCTACACCTTCGATCCCCTCTGCCTGACCGAGGCCGATATGGAAAGGGTGGACAGCCTACTGGCTCTGAGTGATGCCGCGCAAATGCATGGACCTCTTCGTCTCTGGCCGCAGCTGGAGCAGGGCGTCAGTTGCATCGTGCGCCGGGAAGGCGCGCTTATCGGCTGGGTCCTGGCGGGTCCATCGAGAGAGCGCTGGAGTGCCCTCTCGGCGAGCAGGACAACCCAAAACACCCAGGATGCCCCTCTGATCGAGTATTATGAGGCCTATCTCGATCCGCGCTACTGGCACACCGCTATCGCGGTTGGCGCTTATCATCATTGCTACAGCAGGCAGGTTGAGCTCTTCGGCCCTCAGTCGCTTGCGCTTTACTTTACCGACCCTTCACGACCGCGGATGGTCCGCCTGACCCGCCGCCGGTTTGCTCCGATCGCGGAACGGGTCGAGACCATCTGGAGGTCGGATGGACCCTCCAGTGAAAATGCCCCAAGAACCTAAAAGAGAAAGGAAATTTCATGTCGCTCGATGCGTTGGAAAAATTTTATGAACACGTTCGCAATGACAAGACTCTCGAGCAGGAGGCGACGGCAGCCCTTCAGGAAGGTGCATCTGCGGTCGTGAAGCTTGCCGAACGCGAAGGTTTCGCCTTCACAAGTGAGGAGCTCACCGTCGCATTGGCCCATCATGCAGCGGCGAATGATGAACTGTCTGACGACGAACTGGAGCTGGTGGCTGGCGGCCTAGCGATCCCGCCTTATAAAAAGGTATCGAAGGCTGACATGATGAGAATGGGGTAAAGAGTGTCCGGTCACCGCGCCCCATCTGCATTCCATCCAACTAGGTGGAGGCGAGCCTAGAAGAACGCAGGACCTCGGGAGGCAGGCTCGTAGCATACGGGTCCTGCCTCTCCTGAGGCGCAAACTTCTCCAGCTATCTGCATGATCCATGAAATCTATCTGATCAATCCCGCAGAGAACACGCCAGGCTATTTTGGCCTTGAGGTTCTCGGCTCATGGACCGGCATCAATGCAACGGCCATGGCGGATCTGGCGACTCCGACGGTGGCAGCCTTCGCACCTTCAAACTGGCGGGTGACAATTTGTGAGGAGCGTCTCGATGCCGTCGATTTTGACCACCCGGCTCCATACATCGGGATCACCGGCAAGGTGACCCAGCACGCTCGAATGATCGAGATCGCGGCGGAGTTCAGGCGTCGTGGGAAGATCGTGCTGATGGGAGGGTCTTATGCCTCACTCTCTCCCGATGCCTTGCGAGACCACTGCGATATCCTCGTCACGGGGGAAATCGAAGACATCGCCGGCGAGCTTTTCGACGATCTCGCTACCGGAAAACACAAACCGGTCTATCAGGGCGGCAAGCCCTCCCTTGCTCTGTCTCCCGTGCCGCGCTGGGACCTCTATCCGCTGGAGCGGACCTGGTCGGCGCAGGTTCAAACCTCGCGGGGATGCCCGTTCGATTGCGAATTCTGTGACGTCATTCAGTATCTGGGACGCAAGCAAAGATGGAAGGAGCCGGACCAGATCACGGCAGAACTCGATGTCCTGCATGTGCGCGGCGTGCGAAGCGTCTTTTTTGCCGATGATAATCTGACTGTCATGAGGCGGCGGACCAGGACGTTGCTGGAACGACTGATAGAATGGAATGACCGTGCACCGGAAGATCGCATGGCCTTTTCGACGCAGGTCTCCATCGACATCAGTCGCGATCTCGACATTCTTGCGCTGATGCGTGATTGCGGTTTTGAAACTCTCTTCATCGGCATCGAAACCCCCAATGAACCGAGCCTCGCCGAGGCCGGCAAACGTCAGAACTTGCGGCATGACATGATTGCCCAGGTCGAAACGATCGTTCGGCATGGGATGATGGTCTATAGCGGCATCATCGTTGGCTTCGACCAGGATGATATCGACATCTTCGAACGACAGTTCGATTTCATCCAAAGCATGCCCGTGCCCCTGATCAGCCCGGGCGTTCTGGTCGCCCCGGAAACAACCCCGCTCTATGCACGCCTGCTTGCGGAGGGCCGGCTGACAACCGGGGCCGATCACTCGGCTTCGCTGGTCAGCACCAATATCATTCCTGTCAGAATGAGCTCGGATCAGTTGCGCTCAGGCATGACCTGGCTGCTCAATCGTTTGTTCGCGCCAGAGCATTTCGTCGCGCGACTGGAGCGTTACATCGCGCTGACAGGCGAGCGGACATCGGACCAAAGCAACCGCCCGCTGTTCACGGGTCCGACAGCCGCGCTGGCCAGAAAACTCGTGACCCGTGGCGCCAGCGAATATGCGTTGGTGCGAGCCTTTGACCGGGCATCTGAGAAGCGCTCCGACCTGAAGCTGTCACTGACCTCAATCTTTTCCTTCTACTGTCAGGCCCGCCATATGCTTGAGGTTCAAGATTTATGGCGACCGGATCTCGCGCGTCTCGAAAGACCCGTGCTTTAAACCCGCGACGCACGCTGGTGACCTCGCATCCATCACCCGGGATGGGAACGATCTACTGGCCGGGGGTCTAACCCCGCAACGGCGGGGCCCGCGGTTCAGTCTCGCCGCATCCTTCTGGCCACGGGTCCGGTATCCCGGAACTATGCGGCTCATCAGAGGTGTCGGCTCGGCATGCACCCGGATGGCTTCATCCAGTCAGACCCACTGGGTCTCGGCCCTGCCTGCGACACGGCAAGCCCAGCACTCGTCATCACCGGAGCGCCAATCACCGGCCTCTTCGTCCCAAGCCCTCCCGCCCGCCTCGCTTTCGGTGAACGCACAGGTATCCCTGAATTGTCACCCAGGTTGCGGATATGGTGGACAGGATCATTCGCATTTGCATCCGCGAGACGAGGGCGATGGTGATCGACCCATTGGCGTAAAGTAAGCATCCGGCGAAGGCCGCAGGTCAGGCTGCCTGAGCACTCAGCGTCTTGGGTGTCCAGTTCCACGGCAACAA
>NZ_JACJVI010000119.1 GCF_014237835.1 Rhizobium sp. AQ_MP | reverse complement strand
TGGTGGAGCTGAGCGGGATCGAACCGCTGACCCCCTGCTTGCAAAGCAGGTGCTCTCCCAGCTGAGCTACAGCCCCAACCATCGCAACACCCGACATTCCTGCCAGGGTCAAGGGAACAGTCAAACCAAATGGTGGGCCCGGGTAGACTCGAACTACCGACCCCACGCTTATCAAGCGTGTGCTCTAACCGACTGAGCTACGGGCC
>NZ_JACJVI010000118.1 GCF_014237835.1 Rhizobium sp. AQ_MP | reverse complement strand
GGCATCGCCATGATCGAGCCTCTCGCCGCCGATGGCAATTCATGGGCTCTGGCAACACTCGGTGACATCTACAGCCGGGGTGGACCGGTCCCCATCGACGGGCCCAAGGCCATCGACTACTACACCCGCGCCGCTGAGCTTGGAAACACTGGCGCCCTGGTGCGCCTCGGCGAGATCTACCGCGACGGCGTTCTCGTCGCCGCAGACCA
>NZ_JACJVI010000117.1 GCF_014237835.1 Rhizobium sp. AQ_MP | reverse complement strand
GCCTTCACGGGATGATCGAGAACGCCATCTAGGTCGAACTCATAGGAACCATTGCCCTCGTCGGACAGCTTGACCGTAAAGACAAGATTGCCTTCGACACTACCAGCACGGGCCGTCAGTTGCGTACCATCGCCCGACAGCGTGTAGACAAGGGCCTGCCCCTCCGATTTCAGAGATGCAAGCGTTGCACCGCCACCGCTCACCGACAGGAA
>NZ_JACJVI010000116.1 GCF_014237835.1 Rhizobium sp. AQ_MP | reverse complement strand
CCTCGGCGAGATCTACCGCGACGGCGTTCTCGTCGCCGCAGACCAAACCAAAGCACGCGACTTCTTCCAGAAGGCCGCCGATGCAGGCAATGGTGGCGGCGTCATCAATCTCGGCCGCATGCTGGTCGCAGGCCAGGGCGGTCCCGCCGATATCACCGGTGGCATCGCCATGATCGAGCCTCTCGCCGCCGATGGCAATTCATGGGCTCTGG
>NZ_JACJVI010000115.1 GCF_014237835.1 Rhizobium sp. AQ_MP | reverse complement strand
GATGAGTATGATTTGGCGTATGGCGGTGGAGAATTCAATACCCCATTGCGCACAATCGAACTGATTGGTTCGGTCAAAGTACCCGGTATCCGAAAGGATACTTGACGTGTGGGATGAGGAAAAACAGAGGGTTAGAGGCCAAGCGGGCCGTCATTTAACTATTACATACAACGATTATTTTTTAATGCTTTCACCCTTTTGTGACAGCGGGTG
>NZ_JACJVI010000114.1 GCF_014237835.1 Rhizobium sp. AQ_MP | reverse complement strand
ATGCGGACACGCGTCGAGACCCGCGGCCGCAACCGCATGCCACCCGGCGTGATCTTCGTTCCATGGTTCGATGCCAGTCAGTTGATCAACAAGGTGACGCTTGACGCCACCGATCCGATCTCCAAACAAACGGATTTCAAGAAATGCGCAGTCAAGATCGTTCCCGTGGCCTGATAAGAGGCCGACTTGGTGCCGTTGCCCTGCTGGCAGCCTGTCTC
>NZ_JACJVI010000113.1 GCF_014237835.1 Rhizobium sp. AQ_MP | reverse complement strand
CTGAGCGTAGCGAACCTCACCCCAGTATTCGAAGAGCTTGACCGCCACGAAGCAGAAGCCGAGCAGGGCTGCAATCGCCAACGGCCGTTTCACCGCCTCAAGATCAAGCCGACTTCGCATCGCCACAGCGACAAAGTACCCGCTGACCAGCAGGATAAGCGTGTTCGCGCCGGCGATCCCCGGCCTTAAATGCAGACGCGCCAGTTCGAAGGCCTGGGC
>NZ_JACJVI010000112.1 GCF_014237835.1 Rhizobium sp. AQ_MP | reverse complement strand
CACCTCATGGCGCGGGCGCATCGCCTCGAACTGCCGCCGCACACGACGAACCAGCGCTTTCATCTCTGCCGACAGGACAGGCGAAGGGCCTTCGTCAGACGCCGGACCTGCAATGACCCGGCAGTGGTTCTTGAGATAGACTCCACGCCTATAGTCCCATTCGGGATAGGTGAGTTCCGCCTCAATCGCGGAATGGATGAGCACTTCCGGCGGCAGGTCGAGGTCGAA
>NZ_JACJVI010000111.1 GCF_014237835.1 Rhizobium sp. AQ_MP | reverse complement strand
CATGAACTCGTCGAGCAGGGCCGAACCCGCACCCGCGAGGGTATGAAGACGGCGGTCCGCAAGGGGAAGGCCTCGACCTGCCTTGCCTATGGCTACAAGCTCTCGCAACAGCGTGACGAACTCGGCGACCGCATCAGGGGATTGCGGGATATCGAGCCCGAGAAGGCTGAGATCGTTCGTCGCATCTTCGTGCTTTACGCCGATGGCATGTCCCCGCGAGACATTGCCCAGCT
>NZ_JACJVI010000110.1 GCF_014237835.1 Rhizobium sp. AQ_MP | reverse complement strand
GCAGGCGATGCGCGAAGGTGCCGACTTCGCGCGCCGTTCCACAGGCCGATGGTTGGCCGGTCAGCGAGAAGGGGCCGCTGCCGGGCTCAGAAATCTTCCCCGTCAGCAGATGCAGATTGTAGATCATGTGGTTTGCCCAGACACCGCGCGTGTGCTGATTGAAACCCATGGTCCAAAGAGACATGACCTTGGTTTCGGGGTTGGCATAGAGCTCGGCGAGTTGCTCCAGAAAGCC
>NZ_JACJVI010000011.1 GCF_014237835.1 Rhizobium sp. AQ_MP | reverse complement strand
ACCGCAACCCGCCGCTACCGCCCCGAATACAGCAACCCAAAACCGCCGGAGCGAACTCAAAACTGGATAAAACTTGGGGGCAAGGTCAACGAAGACCGCCGGAAAGACGAAGTCCATCGCAATCACGGCGGGATCACCGACGAGGCCTCCGAGCAAGGCGCCGATCAGCCCCGACAGCACCCAGGCGGCATAGAAGGGCAAGGCCGCGCCGAAGAACCAGGCCGGACTGAGGCGATGATCCCGGGCGTGGAATTCGGCAACGGCCCAGATTTCATCGGCCAGGAAGAGCATCGAGGAAGCCTTCTGCCGGAACGAAAAGGCTCCCATGTGGCGCGAGATGGAAGCGCCCATCAGCACATGCCTGACATTGACGAGCAGGGCGGCCATGCCAAGTGCTGCTATGCTGGCGGGATGGCTCCAGAGGTCCATCGCGACAAACTGCGAGCCGCCGGCAAAGACCAGCGCGCTCATCAGCATGGCTTCGAGCGCAGATAGCCCCTTGGTGGCGGCGACAGCGCCGAATACGAGGCCGATCGGCACGACGGCGACGGTCAGCGGAAGGATGGATCGGAACCCCTGGCGGAATTCGAGGTGTGAGGAGGATGGCATGCGTGTTTCCATGAGATCTTGTCTCGCCGG
Organism: Rhizobium sp. AQ_MP; assembly: GCF_014237835.1. Lineage (GTDB taxonomy): Bacteria > Pseudomonadota > Alphaproteobacteria > Rhizobiales > Rhizobiaceae > Allorhizobium. The sequence goes on along the minus strand of NZ_JACJVI010000011.1, from coordinate 148,670 downwards.
GATAAGGCCGCCCACCTGAGACGTCTTGAAGGAAAGTGATCAGCCCGCACGAAAGATTGCAGGGGTGAGACCCGTACGGGCCTTGAACTGCCGGGTCATATGCGCCTGGTCGGCAAAGCCGCAGGCGACAGCGGTATCCGACGGCGTGGCGCCGGTGCGAAGCAGATGCCGGGCATGGCGGATGCGCATGTCGGTCTGGAAGGCATGCGGGGTGATGAAATACTGCTTGCGGAAGGCGCGGATCATGTGCGCGCGACTGAGCCCCGCGATCTTCGCCAGTGTCTCGAGCCCGATCTCCTCGTCGAAGTGAGAGGCGAGATAGTCGCGCACCCGGCGCATGGCGAGCGGTTCGTTGTGATCAGGCGCGCGGATGATCTCGCTGCCGTGGCGCGCGAACATGGTGGCGAGCACGCAATACATGCTCTCCTCGCCCTCCAGCGCAGCCGCGTGGCCGCTTTCGATACGCCGATGAGCAAGATTGAAGGCACGGGCGAGCTCCGGATCGGTCAGCAACTGGCGGCCAAAGCTTGGCGTGCCGTTGAAGGCGCGACCCGTCACGTCCTCTATGACGTCGGTCAGCAGGCCCAGCTCGGGATAGATCATCCGGTAGCGATAGCCCTCCGGCGCACCGGGCTGGCCGTCATGGATTTCGCCGGGATTGATCAGGTAGAGCGCGCCGGGACCGGTGTGTTCGCGCGTGCCGCGGATACTCGCCACCTGACAGCCGACCTCGATCGCGCCGATGGAAAACGTGTCGTGCGAATGCGGCGAGAATTCATGGGTGATGAAGGAGGCCGTCAGGCATTCCATGTCGCGGAAACGGGCATCCCGCCAGAAGCGGGTCTGCTCCTGCCGCGAGACCGGATTGGCTTCAGCCGCCTCTTGCTGCGAAACACTGTGCATAGCAGCATAATATCGGGCCGCCGCATTTTCGTCTTGAAGAAAAGTGCTAGGGTCGCCGGACAGATCAACCGACCCGAAGCCTTCATGACAGACCGTTTCACCATCCTCGATGCGCCGGAGGAGTTTCTTTCGGCACCGCTGCGCCTCACTGTCGATCTCTCGGCGATCGCCGACAACTGGCGGGAGATGGCTCGGCGATCGACCAAGGCGCGGGCGGCAGCCGTCGTCAAGGCGGATGCCTATGGACTCGGAATCGAGGATGTCGGCCAGGTGCTCTACCGCGCCGGTGCCCGTGACTTCTTCGTCGCCGTGCCATCGGAAGGCGCAACGCTTCGCCCCTATGCACCGGAAGCCCGAATCTTCGTGCTCTCAGGTATCTGGCCGGATCAGGAAGAAATCTTCTTCGAGAATGACCTGGTGCCGGTGATCGCATCCGAAGAACAGCTCGCCTTCTGGATGGCGGTGCTGACTGAGCGTGGCCCCTACCCCTGTGCCCTGCATGTCGACACCGGCTTCAACAGGCTTGGCCTGCCGATGGCGGAGGCAATCGCGCTCACCGATGACGTCTCACGACCGGCAAGCCTCGATCCGGTGCTGGTCATGAGCCACCTTGCCTGTGGCGATGATCCATCCTCGCCGATGAACCGCCAGCAACTCGAGAAATTTCGAGAGGTTAGCGCGGCTTTCGAAGGTGTTGATTCCAGTCTATCGGCATCCGCCGGCATCTTCCTCGGGTCCGATTACCACTTCGATCTGACCCGCCCGGGTATCGCGCTTTACGGTGGCGAGGCCGTCAACGGCGCGAAAAACCCGATGCAGCCGGTGGTCAAGGCCGAGGCGCGCATCCTGCAGATCCGCGAGGCCAAGGCCGGCGAAAGCGTCTCTTACGGCGCAACCCATCTGCTTTCACGAGACAGCCGCCTTGCGGTCGCAAGCGTCGGTTACGCCGACGGCTATCTGCGCAATCTCTCCGGCTCCGGCATTGCATTGCGCGGCACGGGAATTGCCGGTGCTCAGGGCGTGATCGCGGGTCGACGCGTGCCGGTCGTCGGGCGGGTCACCATGGATCTCACCATCTTCGACATCACCGATCTCCCCGAGAACGCCGTGCGCAGTGGCGACTACATCGAGCTCCTCGGCCCCTCCATGCCGCTCGACGACGTGGCCCGCGCGGCCGGGACGATCGGCTATGAGATGCTCACCGGGCTCGGTCTGCGCTACGAGCGGATCTATCTTGAAGGGGAGGAGTGAGGTCTGGCGCGGGCGGATTTGTTCTGCTATTGTTCCAGCCTTCTCGGTCTAGTTCAGGATGGAGTCCAGACGATGCAGCGCATTCAATTGAGCGCCAGAGACGCGGAGTTCGTGGCAGAGAAACTAAGCTCCGGCCTCTATGAGACAGTCGATGCGGTGGTTGCTGCCGGTCTGGAACTGCTGCGTGAACGGGACGATGCCGAACTTCGTCAGTTTATTCAGGAGGGGCTTGATGATGTCGAGGCCGGTCGAGTTCACACCTACGAGAACGCGGAGGATCTGCTTGCAGACATCAAACGGGGTCTGATCGATGCCCACCAGCCGTAAGGTGAAGTGGACCACCGCCGCCAGAAACGATCTACGTTCGATCTATTCCTACATAGCCCAATTCGATCCTGCCTTCGCGGATGCATTCGTCATCGGACTCTACCAACGGATCGAAGCATTGGCACGACTCGGTCTTACCGGGACAAAGACGGACCATTTGCGTGACGACATTCGTGCCTTCACGTTCAAGGAGCGCCGGTTCTTCATTCGTGTCTGCGATGAGACTATCACAGTCCTTCGTGTGAAGCACGGCCGCCAAAACATCTCCCTCGACGATTTCCCCGAAAGCGACCCATAATTCATGGCCAAAGCCAAGACTCAGTTCGTCTGCCAAAACTGCGGCACCGTTCACACCCGCTGGGCGGGAAAATGTGATGGCTGCGGCGAGTGGAACACCATCGTCGAGGAAGATCCGATGGGCGGGATCGGGTCGGGTCCCGGCAAGGCGCCGAAGAAAGGCCGGCCCGTCACGCTCACCTCGCTCTCCGGCGAGATCGAGGAGGCGCCGCGCATTCCGACCGGCATGGGCGAACTCGACAGGGCGACCGGCGGCGGCTTCGTGCGTGGTTCGGCGGTGTTGATCGGCGGCGATCCCGGCATCGGCAAGTCGACGCTTCTGATGCAGGCGGCGGCCGCGCTTTCCCGGCGCGGACATCGGGTCATCTACGTCTCCGGTGAAGAGGCCGTGGCGCAGGTTCGGCTTCGGGCGCAGCGTCTCGGAGCCGCCGATACCGACGTGCTGCTGGCGGCCGAGACCAATGTCGAGGACATCCTGGCGACTCTGGCCGAAGGCAAACGGCCGGACCTCGTGATCATCGATTCGATCCAGACGCTGTGGAGCGATACCGCCGACAGCGCGCCGGGGACCGTCACCCAGGTGCGCACGGGCGTGCAGGCGATGATCCGCTTTGCCAAGCAGACCGGTGCAACCATGGTGCTTGTCGGGCATGTGACCAAGGAAGGCCAGATCGCTGGTCCGCGCGTCGTCGAGCACATGGTGGACGCCGTTCTCTATTTCGAAGGCGATCGTGGCCATCACTACCGCATCCTGCGCACGGTCAAGAACCGCTTCGGGCCGACCGACGAGATCGGCGTCTTCGAAATGTCGGACAAGGGGCTGCGGGAGGTCGCCAATCCCTCCGAGCTCTTCCTTGGCGAACGCAACGAAAAGGCGCCCGGCGCCGCCGTCTTTGCCGGCATGGAGGGCACCAGGCCCGTTCTGGTCGAGGTCCAGGCTCTGGTGGCCGCCACGTCGCTCGGCACGCCCCGCCGTGCCGTCGTCGGCTGGGATTCGTCCCGGCTTGCCATGATTTTGGCGGTATTGGAGGCGCATTGCGGGGTCAGGCTCGGGCAACATGACGTCTATCTGAACGTTGCCGGCGGCTACCGGATCAGCGAACCGGCAGCCGACATGGCGATTGCTTCGGCACTGGTTTCGTCGCTGGCCGGTCTTGCCCTTCCGGCCGATTGCGTCTATTTCGGCGAAGTCAGTCTTTCGGGGGCTGTGAGGCCGGTGGCCCACACGGCCCAGAGGCTGAAAGAGGCGGAAAAGCTCGGTTTCTCCGCTGCGGTCTTGCCGGCTGCCTCGCCGGACCTTCCAAAGGGTTCGAAGGGCAAATGGAGGGAAGTGGACAGCCTTCCCGATCTTGTGGCGCGCATCGCCGGTTCCCGGCTGAAGGCCCGCACGGATCAGGAGGATGGTTGATCCGATGCGACGTCTCTCGAGGCGTTCGGGCGGATCCGCGGTGACATCAATGCCGGTCTTTTCCGGCAGCCTTGGAGTTGGAATTTATGCCCATCACAATCTTTGACGGTATCGTCATCGGCGTCGTCCTCTTCTCCGCGGTGCTGGCGATGGTGCGCGGCTTCTCGCGTGAAGTGCTGTCCATCGCGAGCTGGGCAGGTTCGGTCGTTGCCGCATATTATCTCTACCCGGTCCTCGTGCCTTATCTGCTGAATTACACGAGCGATGCCCGGATCGCCATGGCAGGTTCGGCCGGCATCATCTTCCTGATCGCGCTGATCGTGATCTCCTTTATCACCTCGCGTATTGCCGACTTCATTATCGACAGCCGCATCGGCGCGCTCGATCGCACGCTCGGCTTCCTCTTTGGCGCAGCACGCGGCCTCTTGCTGCTCGTCGTCGCCGTCGCCTTCTGGAACTGGCTGATCAACGAGCCGCAGCGTCCGGACTGGGTGAACAACTCGAAATCCAAGCCGTTCCTGGATGCGCTCGTTCTGAAGCTGGAGGCCGTGCTACCGCAGGACATCGAGCCGCAGATCCGTGAGCGTATCCTGGGTCGTGAGGCGAACGAAGCCGGCACGTCCGGTGAGACGGCCCCGGCCGAACAGGCCCCTGCCGACCAGGCTCCGGCCGCCGTGACGCCTGCACCGAGCAACTGATCGTCTCGCGGCCGACGGTCGCGCGACTTGAGACTAGACAGACGCCGCCGGATCGGGACAGACCGGCGGCTTACCTGTTCAAAGCGCAGCATCCCGCGTCTGTCCCCGGAGCAAAGGCCCTCGCCATGAAGCAGATCAGCCCTTCTTACGTCGTCTATGGCAGCCAGGACGACAAGTTCCATGAAGAGTGCGGCGTGTTCGGCATACTCGGCCACCCGGACGCGGCCACGCTGACGGCGCTTGGCCTGCATGCGCTCCAGCATCGCGGTCAGGAAGCAGCCGGTATCGTCTCCTTCGACGGCCGGCAGTTCTACACCGAAAAGCATATGGGCCTCGTTGGCGACCACTATACGAACCCGGCAACACTGGCGAAGCTGCCGGGCCCTCAGGCCATCGGCCACACCCGCTACTCGACCACGGGCGAAGTGGCGCTGCGCAACGTTCAACCGCTGTTTGCCGAACTGGAAGAGGGTGGCATCGCAATTGCCCACAATGGCAACTTCACCAACGGGCTGACGCTGCGCCGCCAAATCATCGCGACCGGCGCGATCTGCCAGTCGACCTCGGATACCGAAGTCGTTCTTCACCTGATCGCCCGCTCGCGCCATTCCTCGACCACCGACCGCTTCATCGATGCCATCCGGCAGATGGAAGGCGGCTATGCGATGATCGCGCTCACGCGCACCAAGCTGATTGCCGCGCGTGATCCGATCGGCATTCGCCCGCTGGTCATGGGCGAACTCGACGGTAAGCCGATCTTCTGCTCGGAAACCTGCGCGCTTGACATCATCGGCGCGAAGTTCGTCCGAGACGTCAAGAACGGAGAAGTCGTGATCTGCGAAACGCAGGCAGACGGCTCGATCTCGATCGAGTCCCGCATGCCCGCCCGGCCACAGCCCGAACGCGTCTGCATGTTCGAGTATGTCTACTTCGCCCGTCCAGATTCCGTGGTTGCCGGCCGCAACGTCTACACGACCCGCAAGAATGCCGGCATGAACCTCGCCAAGGAATCGCCTGTTGAGGCCGATGTCGTGGTTCCGGTCCCGGATGGCGGCACGCCGGCGGCACTCGGCTATGCGCAGCAGAGCGGCATTCCCTTCGAATACGGCATCATCCGCAACCATTATGTCGGCCGCACCTTCATCGAGCCGACCCAGCAGATCCGTGCCTTCGGCGTCAAGCTCAAGCATTCGGCCAACCGGGCGATGATCGAGGGCAAGCGCGTCGTGCTGGTCGATGATTCCATCGTCCGCGGCACGACCTCGCTGAAGATCGTGCAGATGATCCGCGATGCCGGTGCCAAGGAAGTGCATATCCGCGTCGCCTCACCGATGATCTTCCATCCCGACTTCTATGGCATCGACACGCCGGACCGCGACAAGCTGCTCGCCAACCAGTATGCCGACGAAGCGGCGATGGCGAAGTATATCGGCGCCGACTCGCTCGCCTTCCTGTCGATCGACGGGCTCTACATGGCCGTCGGCGGCAAGCCGCGTGATCCGCAAAACCCGGAATTCACCGATCACTACTTCACCGGCGACTATCCGACGCGCCTTGTCGACAAGGAAAGCGAGAAGCCCGGCCGCAAGGAAAGCATGCTCGCCGCCAACGGCTGAGCTCGCGAGCAGGTCCAGCAAAAGTGCGGCAGCGATTTTGCGTCCGGACTGCGCTAAAACAAGGAGATAGAGCACGTAATCCGGCTTAAGCCGGACATGCTCTAGGGATATAGGACAGACCATGACCATCGACCTCAAGGGACGGCTCGCGCTCGTCACGGGTGCCTCGCGCGGCATCGGCTATTTCACCGCGATCGAACTCGCCAAGGCCGGCGCGCATGTGATCGCCTGCGCCCGCACGGTGGGCGGACTGGAAGAGCTCGACGACGCTATCAAGGCGGTCGGTGGCTCAGCCACGCTCGTGCCATTCGACCTCGCGGATATGGCGGCGATCGACCAGCTCGGCGGCCATATATTCGAGCGCTGGGGCAAGCTCGATATTGCTGTCTTGAATGCCGGCGTTCTGGGCGTGATCGCCCCCATCGGCCATGTCGAGGCGAAGGTGTTCGACAAGGTCATGACGATCAACGTGACGGCAACATGGCGGCTGATCCGCTCGCTCGAACCGCTGCTGATCAAGTCAGACCAGGGCCGCGCGCTGATCCTGTCCTCGGGTGCCGCGCACAAGTGCCGGCCGTTCTGGGGCCCCTACTCCGCGTCCAAGGCCGCAGTCGAAGCGCTTGCCCGCACCTGGGCTGCCGAAACGCAGCGCCTGCCGCTGCGCGTCTTGTCCGTCGATCCGGGTGCCACCCGCACCGCCATGCGCGCCCAGGCCATGCCGGGCGAAGATCCCGCGACCCTGCCGCATCCCTCCGAAGTCGCTGCCAAGCTTCTGGCGCTTGTCGGCCCGGACCAGACGGAAACCGGCAAGCTCTACCAGGTGCGCGAAGACAGGATGGTCGACTACCGGATGCCGGAATAAGCACCACTGGCGACATTAACGCGCTTCGACTATATTCAAGTGTGTTGGAGCGAGTGAAAACCATGGCAAAGTCGAAAGCACAGCATGTGGTGCCGCGATCGGGCAAATGGGGCGTTCTGAGCGCCGGTGCGACCCGTGCAAGCAGCCTTCATACGACACAAGGCGAAGCTATCGCAGCCGCGCGCGAAATCGCCCGATCCCACCAGACCGAACTTTACATCCATGGGAAAGACGGTCGCATTCGCGAACGCAGCAGCTTCGGAAACGATCCCGTTCCACCCAAGGGCTGACGGGCGGGGCTATGTTCGAACGCTCGGTATTCATCAATTGCCCGTTCGATGACGATTTTTCCCCCCTTCTCCAGGCAATCGCTTTCTGTGTGACCTTTCTCGGATTTATGCCTCGCCTTGCACCGCAGAATGGTGACAATGCACTGAATCGACTGAACCGAATTGACGAAATCATACGCACGTCGAGATTTGGTATCCATGATCTCAGTCGGAACAAAGCGAAGGCTAAAGGCGAATTTGCGCGGATGAATATGCCGTTCGAGCTTGGCATCGACTACGGATGCAAGACGTTCGGTACGGCGCCGCTCACCAGCAAGTGCATCCTTGTTCTGGAGGAACGGCGCTACGACTATCAGAAGTGTCTGTCCGATATTGCCGGCTGGGACATTGAGGCGCATGGCGGGGACTACCAGTTGGCAATTCGCAAAGTCCGCGGATGGCTGGTGCGACAGGCGGCGGCGCCTGCAAAAGGCGCCAGTCTCATCGAGAGCAAATACGCCGTTTTCCAGCAGTGGTATTGGGCCCGGGAACTCGCTGCAGGCGCTTCTGACGACGATATCCGGCAATACCCCACCGTGGACGTGGTAGATGCGATGCAGCAGTGGATGGATCTCGGCCAACCAGACTGAGTGCTTTATACCGAGCCAAACGAGGCGTATTAGGGCAAATCCGCTCGCCACTGAAATCGATTGCATCCCATGTCCCCCAGAGATTTCGCCGCTTACGCCTATCTGTCTCTGGCGTGGGGGCTATCATTCCTCCTGCTTCTGCACGTGGTCGCGGCCTTCGGCTGGATCGGTGCGGTGACCTTCCGCTGCTTCATTGCCGGCGGCCTTCTCTATGTGATCGCGAGGCTGATGCGGCGAAGGCTGGATTTTTCGGCCGGATGGCTGCCCTTCACGATTGTCGGCGCCACGACGGTGGCGGGGCAACTGGTGGGGCTTTCCTATGCGACGCCGCTGATCGGAACGGCCATGGCCGCGATCCTGGTCGCCTCGATCCCTCTGTTCTCCATGGTCATCGCCCAGCTCTGGGGTCTGGAGCGGATCACGCCGGCCCGGGTGTTCGGCCTGGGTCTCGGCACCCTTGGCATCATCATGCTGGTCGGCTTCCCGGCTGTCCCGGTCACGGCGGCGTTTCTGATCGGCTGCGCAGCCATGATCGGCTCGACCTTTTCGGCGGCCTTCGGTAGCAATTATGCCAGCCGCCATCTTTCCAGCACCGGCCCCTGGGAGGTCACGATTGGCTCCTTCATTGCCGGCGGGATCCTGACACTGCCACTTCTTTGGTTCGTACCGGTCCCCGGAACGCCCGTTGCCCTGGACTATCTCTATCTCGTCGCGCTTGCGGCCCTGATGAGCGCGCTGACCTATGTGCTTTATTTCGGCCTGGTCAAAAGCATCGGTGCGACGGCTGCGATCAGCGTCGAATTCGTCGTGACCGTTGTCGCGGTTCTGGTTGGAGCCTTCGTGCTGGATGAGCCGCTAACGGTGATGCAGCTGTTTGGTGGCTTGATCATCATCATGGGCTGCGCCCTTGTTCTTGGTCTCGTCAGGCTGCCGCGCTCTGCCGCCTGATTACTTGCGGCGACGGCGCAGGCGAGAAATGGCACCGCGCCGATAGCCGTTGGCGTCGGCCAGCGTCGCGGCGGTTTCCTCCAGCAGGGCGGCGGCTTCATAAAGTCGCACGCAGTTGCGGCCCTCCGCCTTGGCCCGATAAAGGGCCGCATCGGCACCGGCAAGAAGCATATCGAGATCCGCGCCTTTGGCATTGGCGTCGCTAATGCCGATGCTGATCGTTATCTGCAGCGGAGAAGGAGCCGCAATGACCATGTCAGCCACGGCATGGCGCAGGTTCTCTGCAAGGACAACGGCTTTCTGCGCGCTGATGCGGGGCATGAGACAGGCAAACTCTTCACCACCCAATCTGGCGAAGTGCCAACCCTTGTGCATGCGCTGCTCCATGGCACGCGAAAAGGCGATGAGGACCTGGTCGCCGGCAGCATGACCATGGGTATCGTTGACCACCTTGAAGTGGTCGATGTCGATCAGAAGCAGGCTTGTTTCGTCTTCTCTCTGCAAGGCCGCCTTGGCTGCGGACACGAAGGTTCGACGATTGGGAACATTGGTCAGCGGATCCCGCTCGGAAGCAATGCGATAGCGCAGCTCGTCGCGCTCCTTCGCCAGCATCAGCAGCGCCACCAGCGAGAGCACGATCATCATGGAATTGGCGAGAACGATATAGGCAAACCATGGCGCAGTTGAGCCATCCGGCTCATAGGCAGGGCCCACGAACAACGAGAGCGGCGCCGGGGCCAGCCAGATCACGCCGCGAATGATGTTGGCAAAGGCTGCAATCGAGCGCGACGGCAAGGGTTCCCGCTGCGCCTTGCGCAGAATTTCAAAGGCGGTGAGAAAACAATAGCCGGCGACCAGGAGACCAAGGACGATGGTTCTTGCATCGATCGACTGGTGGAGGAGTGATGTCACCCAGACAATTGTCCAGGCGAAGAGGCCGACGGAGGCCTTGGCGATCGAGATTCGGCCTCCTTCGAAGGCCACCACCGCCTGCCAATAAAGGCCGACCGCCAGAACGCCCAGGCCGAGGCCCACACCAGACGAGAGGACCAGCGGCAGGCTGTTTCGGGCAGAATGCAGGAACATGGCGGAACAGGCAGCCAAGCCGGCGGCGGCCAGCAGCGGCAGGATTCGGCTGTCGGGATTGCGGACCCACATGTAAAGGGTCACCACCGTCGATATCAGCGTAATCAGCGCATGGACAATCATCACTGTGGGTAGATGCAGGGTTTGGGCCATGCCGAAGATCATCTCCGAGGGCTTAGGGATTGCCTCGCTAGATTTGGGGTAGTTATCTTGAAAAAGACTTAAGGTTGATGGCGACTATCCACAGCTTTTGCCACAGGGACGGTTCATTCCGGGACGCTGCAACCGCCCTTGACCAAATCCCCGCCTCGCGCCATAACAGCGCCCATGAAAACGAGCCTCTGCATCATTTGCGGGATCATTATTCGCTAGCGCATTCGCTGGCCTGGCCGTTTTCGTCTCCTGCATAGCCCCAGATGACAAACGACCCGGTCCAGCCGGGTCAATCATTTTGGGAGTTCCACATGGCCGGCGGCCTCAAGCTTTACAACACGCTCACACGCGAGAAGGTCGACTTTGAGCCGATCGATCCCGACAATGTGCGCATGTATGTCTGCGGCCCGACCGTCTATGACTTCGCCCATATCGGCAATGCGCGCCCCGTCATCGTCTTCGACGTGCTCTACCGGCTGCTCCGCCACACCTATGGCGCGGACAAGGTCACTTACGTTCGCAACATCACCGACGTCGACGATAAGATCAATGCACGGGCGCTGCGCGATTTCGGTAGCCAGATTGCCGACGGCTCGATGAGCCTCAACGACGCCATCCGCGCCGTGACCGGCAAGACGGAGAGCCAGTTCCATGAGGATGTGGCGTCCCTCGGCTGCCTGAAACCTACCGTCGAGCCACGCGCGACCGACAACATTGCCCAGATGATCACGATCATCCAGCGGCTGCTGGACATGGGCCATGCCTATGTCGCAACCGGCTCCGAAGGGCATGAAGTGCTGTTTTCCACCGCCTCGATGGCGGATTACGGCATGCTGTCGAAGCGCAAGCTCGAGGACCAGCAGGCCGGTGCCCGCGTCGCCGTCGAAAGCCACAAGATGAACCCGGCCGATTTCGTCCTGTGGAAGCAGTCGGCCGATACCGAGCCCGGCTGGCCGGCGCATTTCACCTTCGAAGGCAAGGCGCATGCGATCTTCGGCCGTCCCGGCTGGCATATCGAATGCTCTGCCATGTCGGACCGCTATCTCTGGGAAGAGATCAAGGATCGCCTTTCGCCGAAGGCCAAGGCGAAACCGCACCAGTTCGATATCCATGGCGGCGGGCTAGACCTGATCTTCCCGCACCACGAAAACGAGATCGCCCAGTCCTGCTGCGCCTTCGACAACGACCTGATGGCAACCGTGTGGATGCATAACGGCTTCCTGCAGGTCGAGGGCCGCAAGATGTCGAAGTCGGAGGGCAATTTCGTCACGATCAACGAGCTCTTGGCGACGGAGACATTCGGCGGGAGAAAGTGGCCCGGCGAAGTGCTGCGGCTTGCGATGCTGATGACGCATTATCGCGAGCCGATCGATTTTTCGGTGAAGCGGCTGGAGGAGGCGGAGCGTCTGCTGGCGAAATGGCCGGCAGGTGATGCTGGCGAGACAGCCCCGGATGCAGCCGTTCTGGAAGCCGTCTGCGACGACCTGAACACGGTCGCCGCCGTTCAGGCGGTCCATGCACTCGCCCAGGCGGCAAATGCGGATCCCTCGAAGCTGCCACTGTTCGTCGCCTCGGCGGCTCTGCTCGGCGTGGCTCCGAAGAAGGCGGAGGTCAGCGACGACCTCTCCGCCGCCGTCCAGGCGCTGGTCGACATGCGGCTCGAAATGCTCAAAGCCAAGAATTTCGCCGAAGCCGACAAGATCCGCGACGATCTGGCTGCCAAGGGCATCCAGCTCAGGGACGGCAAGGACAAGGAGACCGGCGAGCGGGTCACGACCTGGGAGGTCAAGCGGTAACATGGTTTCGGCTGCGTCGCGGTTTACCCCCCTCTGTCACTTCGTGACATCTCCCCCACAAGGGGGGAGAGTTGGGACGCATGCGCTGCGGCAATCAAACTCTGGGCCGTTTGACGTCATGGGCAACGACCGCGGGGTTCCGCTCTCCCCCCGTGTGGGGGAGATGTCCGGCAGGACAGAGGGGGGTACCAAACACACAACGCCAAACAGGCCCCTTGCCTTAACACCCAACCATCCGCAGTCTTCCCACCAGTCAATCCCGGTGATGGGAGCCGTCATGCCGCATGCACCCGTTCCACCACAACGGCGCGCCAATGCGAAGCGCATGCGCAAGGAGATGACAGATGCCGAGCGCAAGCTCTGGGGCTGCCTGCGCGCGCATCGGCTGATGGGTCTCAGCTTTCGCCGACAGGTGCCGATTGCCGGCTTCATCGTCGATTTCGCCTGCTCGGATCATAAGCTGATTGTGGAGGTGGACGGGTCTCAACATGGGAACGATGCTGACCTAACCTATGACTTGGCGAGGACGCGACGTCTGGAACAGGATGGCTGGACCGTGCTGCGCTTCTGGAACGACGATGTGCTGCGGGATATCGACAATGTCTGCCAGCATATCGTGATCGTTGCGGGCAAAGGGTGGGCGTGATGATTGCGGATACGGCTGCGTCGCGGTTTACCCCCCTCTGTCACTTCGTGACATCTCCCCCACAAGGGGAGAGAGTGGGGGCGCATGCGCTGTGCGATCCCATGGTGGACACAGGAGACAATGGTGCGAAGGTCGGCGGGGTGCCGCTCTCCCCCCGTGTGGGGGAGATGCCCGGCAGTGCAGAGGGGGGTAACGCCAAGCACAAGAGGTTCACCCCATGACCTCCCCCCTCACCCACACCGGCGGCTGCCAATGTGGCGCGGTCCGCTTTCGCATGGAAGGCCAACCGAAAGATGTTTCCGTCTGCCATTGCCGGATGTGCCAGAAGGCCTTCGGGGCCTATTACGCGCCGCTTGTTGCCGTCGGCGATGCCGAGGTCAGCTGGACACGCGGCGCGCCCAAGCGTTTTGCCTCGTCGAACTTCGTGAAACGCGGTTTCTGCGGCGATTGCGGCACGCCGCTCACCTATGAGGCACCGGACGGGCTGTCGCTGGCGGCGGGCGCTTTTGATGATCCGTCGCGGCTGCCGCCGACCATCCAGTTCGGGGTCGAATGCAAACTCGCCTTCGTCGACGCCATCCCTGCCCTGCCGGAGCGTGCCACGCTTGATGATCTCAAGGATGCGCCTTTCCTGCCGGAGGTCGTGTCCTACCAGCATCCGGACCGGGACACGGAGCAGTGGCCGGAGGCGAAGTCGTGACGCAGCCGAACCCGAATACGAAGATGCCGAAATGGCTGCTTTACGGGCTGATCGCCAAAGGCGTTCTGGTCGCTGCGGTGATCATCGGCGTCACCGTTTATGTGACGATGCAATGAGGACGTCGAGATGAGTGAAATCGAAAGCGGTGGCTGTCAGTGCGGTGCAGTCCGGTTCCAGGCGTCGAAGCTTGGGCGGCCGTCGATCTGCCATTGCCGCATGTGCCAGAAACATTTCGGCTCCTTCTTCGGCGCCTTCGTCACGGCCGATCAGGCGCATCTGACCTGGACGCGCGGGCAGCCGATGCTCTACCGCTCCTCGGCCAAGGTGAAGCGCGGCTTCTGCGCCAAATGCGGAACGCCGCTCTCCTATCACCACCCCAACGGTGTGGAACTGGCCATCGGCGCCTTCGACCATCCGGAACGTTTCGAGCCGCAGATCCAGGTGAACCATCACCAGCGCCTGCCCTGGATCGATCAGCTGTTCGAGAAACCGGTCTATACGAGCCCTGAATATGAAGCCTTCTTCGCCTCGATCGAAAGCTTCCAGCACCCCGATCACGATACGCCCGTATGGCCGCCGGAGGATGATCAATGACCCGTCAGGTGCATTCGGGCGGCTGCCAGTGCGGCGCGATCCGTTACAAGATCGCCGGTGAACTCGGCTATCCGCATATCTGCCACTGCCGCATGTGCCAGAAGGCCAGCGGCAACTTCTTCATGGCGCTGGCCGGCTCCCGGCAGGAGGATTTCCTGTTGATGCGCGGCGAGCCCAGCTGGTTCCAGTCGTCCGACCCTTGCGGGCGCGGCTTCTGCAAGGACTGCGGCACGCCGCTTTTCTTCCGCACCAAGGGCTCTCCTTACATCAGCGTGACGATCGGCAGCCTCGACAAGCCTGAAATGGCAGAGCCCATCTCGCAGGATGGCGTCGAAAGCCGCGTGCCCTATTTCGACAAACTCTTCGGACTGCCGGAAAAGCAGACCGACCGCTCGGATCTTCCGGCGGGCAATGCGGGGATCGCCGCCACCTCACGGCAGCATCCCGATCACGATACGGTGGCCTGGCCACCGAAAAGGACATGACATGACGAATGAATTGCGCGGCTTTTATCCCGAAATTGAACCCTTCGAGACCGGCATGCTCGATGTCGGCGAAGGTCACCAGATCTATTGGGAGCGTTTCGGCACCAAGGGTGCCAAGCCCGCCGTCTTCCTGCATGGCGGCCCGGGTGGCGCGACTAGCCCGTCGCATCGCCGTCTCTTCGATCCCGCGCTCTACGACGTGATCCTGTTCGACCAGCGCGGCTGCGGCAAGTCCACGCCGCATGCCTCGATCGAGGCCAACACAACCTGGCATCTTGTCGCCGATATCGAGCGGTTGCGTGAACTGATGGGTGTCGAGACATGGCTCGTCTTCGGTGGGTCCTGGGGCTCGACGCTGGCGCTCGCCTATGCCGAGACCCATCCGGAGCGCGTGTCCGAACTGGTCCTGCGCGGCATCTACACGCTGACCAAGGCCGAGCTCGATTGGTACTACCAGTTCGGCGTCTCCGAGATGTTCCCGGACAAGTGGGAGCGTTTTTGCGCACCAATCCCGGAGAACGAACGTCACGAGATGATGGCGGCCTATCGCCGCCGGCTGACCGGCACCGACCGCGAGGAACAGCTGCGCTGCGCGGTGGCCTGGAGCTCCTGGGAAGGCGAGACGATCACGCTTCTGCCGAACCCTGATTATTCGGACCATTTCTATGACCCGGACTTCGCATTGGCCTTTGCCCGCATCGAAAACCACTTCTTCGTCCATGCCGGCTGGCTGGAGGAAGGTCAGCTCTTGCGCGATGCCTACAAGCTTAAGGACATCCAGGGCGTGATCATCCACGGCCGCTATGACATGCCCTGCCCGGCGAAATATGCTTGGGCTTTGCACAAGGCCTGGCCGAAGGCGGATTTCCACCTGATCGAGGGGGCCGGTCACGCCTATCTCGAGCCTGGCATTCTCGACCAGCTGATCCGGGCGACGGATCGGTTTGCGGGGAAGAATTGAATATGAGCATTGCCCCTCACCCTACCCTCTCCCCGCAGGCGGGGAGAGGAAGTGACGGCGCCGTCCGGGCCTTCTCCCCGCTCGCGGGGAGAAGGTGCGGCAGCGCAGGCGCAACAAATTGCGCCGGGGATGAGGGGCTGAGATCACCAAGTTGCCTGAGGACAACAGCATGACACGCGAAAAGATCACCCTGTTCGACACGACGCTCCGCGACGGCCAGCAGACGCCGGGGATTGATTTTTCTGTCGAGGACAAGATCGCGATCGCCACCATGCTGGACGAGTTCGGCTTCGACTATGTCGAGGGCGGCTATCCAGGCGCGAACCCGACGGACACGACGTTCTTTTCCAAGAAGCGCACGAAACAGGCCGGCTTCGTCGCCTTCGGCATGACCAAACGTGCCGGTGTCTCCGCATCCAACGATCCGGGGCTGACCCAACTTCTGCAAGCCAAGGCGGACGCGATCTGCCTCGTGGCCAAGAGCTGGGATTATCACGTGAAGGTGGCGCTCGGCTGCACCAACGAGGAAAACCTCGAAAGCATCCGCGACAGCGTCAAGGCCGTCGTCCAATCGGGCAAGACGGCCATGGTCGATTGCGAGCACTTCTTCGACGGCTACAAGGCCAATCCGGATTATGCGATAGCCTGCGCGAAAGAGGCTTACGAGGCCGGGGCCCGCTGGGTGGTGCTCTGCGACACCAATGGCGGCACGCAGCCGCCGGAGATCCGCGAGATCGTCTCGGCCGTCATCGCCTCCGGTATCCCCGGGTCCTCGCTCGGCATCCACGCGCATAACGATACCGGCCAGGCGGTCGCCAATTCGCTCGCCGCCGTCGAGGCCGGCGTACGGCAGATCCAGGGCACGCTGAACGGGATTGGCGAACGCTGCGGCAATGCCGATCTCGTCACGATCATCCCGACTCTCTGTCTCAAGGAAACCTATGCGTCGCGCTTCGAGACCTCGATCGACCGGGAAAAGCTCGTCGGCCTCACCCGCCTGTCGCGCGCTTTCGATGAGTTGCTCAATCGCTCCCCGAACCACCAGAGCCCTTATGTCGGCGGTTCGGCCTTTGCCACCAAGGCCGGTATCCATGCCTCGGCGCTGCTCAAGGATCCGAAGACCTACGAGCATGTCGAGCCGGAAAGTGTCGGCAATTTCCGCAAGGTCATGGTCTCGGACCAGGGCGGCAAGGCCAACTTCCTCAACGAGTTGAAGCGCCGCGGCATCCGGGTCGCCAAGGACGATCCGAAGCTCGACACGCTGATCTCTGTCGTCAAGGAACGCGAAGCCTCGGGCTATGCCTATGAGGGCGCGGATGCGAGCTTCGAATTGCTCGCTCTCAAGACGCTCGGCACCGTGCCGGACTTCTTCGCGGTCGAGAGTTTCCGCGTCATGGTCGAACGGCGCTTCGACAGCCATGGCCGGCTGAAAACCGTTTCCGAAGCCGTGGTGAAGGTGCTTGTCGACGGTGAGACCGTGATGTCCGTCGCGGAAGGCGACGGCCCGGTCAACGCGCTCGACATTGCGCTGCGCAAGGACCTCGGCAAGTATCAAAGCGAAATCCTCGATCTCGAACTGGCCGATTATAAGGTCCGCATTCTCAATGGCGGTACGGAAGCCATCACCCGCGTTCTCATCGAGTCGACCGATGCGACCGGCGCTCGCTGGTGGACGGTCGGCGTCTCCGAGAATATCATAGACGCCTCGTTCCAGGCACTGATGGACAGTATCGTCTACAAGCTGATGAAGAACCGCGAACTGGCGGGGCAGATCGCAGCGGAGTGAATTCGGACGCGCCCAAACGATCGGTCTACCTGAACGATGCTTCACAGAAATGAATTGGCGCCTGCAAACCTGCAGGCGTAATTCCGTTTCCAAGCATAACAAAAGTCAGGAAACACCATGGCCGACGTCACCGCGCCCGCCGAGAACCGGGACAGCCTGAACGGCTTTCTCTTCGCGCTCTCGGCCTATCTGTTCTGGGGCATGCTGCCAATCTACATGAAGGCGTTGGCGCATATCTCGCCGGCGGAGGTCATCGCGCATCGCATCCTCTGGTCGGTGCCGGTGGCAGGCCTGCTGCTGCTCGTCATCCGGCAGACAGGCGACCTCAAGAAGGCAATCCGCAATCCCCGCATGCTCGGCATGGCCGCCGTGACGGCGACGCTGATCAGCATCAACTGGGGCATCTATGTCTGGGCGATCGGCGCGGGCCATGCCCTGGACACCGCCCTCGGCTATTTCATCAATCCGCTGTTCTCGATCCTGCTTGGCGCAGTGCTTCTCAAGGAAAAGCTGAAGCGCACGCAGATAGCAGCACTGGCGCTCGTCGTCGTCGCCGTCATCATCCTGACGGTCGAGGCGGGCCGCCTGCCCTTCGTCGCACTGGCGCTGACCTTTTCCTGGGGCTTTTACGCCTTCTTCCGAAAGACGCTGCCGATCGGGCCGAACCAGGGCTTCCTGCTGGAGGTGTTGCTCCTTTCGCCGATCGCGCTCGGTTACCTGATCTATCTGAACCTCAATGGCGGCGGGCATTTCCTGATGGGCAATGCGACAGACACGATCCTGCTTGCTTCGGCTGGCCTCGTCACGGCGATCCCGCTGATCCTCTACGCCAATGGCGCAAAGCTGCTGCGCCTGTCGACGATCGGGATCATGCAATACATCTCCCCGTCGATGATCTTCATCACCGCCGTCTTCGTGTTCCACGAGCCCTTCAGCATGGCGAAAGCCGTTGCCTTCCCGCTGATCTGGGCGGCGCTCGTCATCTACACGCTGCCGATGCTCCGGCAGCGCTGATCTCGCTCAAAGCTTTGAAATGGTCGCCGGGTCGCCTTCGGGCGCTCCGGTTTCGGACCAGCGCTGAAGAATCGCCGGCACGATATCCTCGATCCGGTCGATGACCAGCGGGCGCACCAGATGGGCGGTATGGATGAAGCCGGAGGCCGACATGTGGTCGATGAGCTCCAGCATCGGCTTCCAGAAGTCGTTGACGTTTGCAAAGACCATGGGCTTGGCGTGGCGGCCGAGCTGGCCCCAGGTCATGATCTCGACGATCTCCTCCAGCGTGCCAATACCGCCGGGTAAGGTGACGAAGGCATCCGAGCGTTCGAACATGGCATGCTTGCGCTCGTGCATGTCCTTGGTGATGATCAGTTCGTTGAGCTGGCCGAGCGAATGGCGGGTCGCTTCCATGTCGACCAGGAATTCGGGTATGATGCCAGTCACATGGCCGCCGGCCGAGAGCACGCCCGAGGCGACCGCTCCCATGATGCCCTTGGTGCCGCCGCCATAGACCAGGCGGAGATTGCTTTCTGCCAGAGCGCGGCCGAATTTGCGGCCGGCGTCCATGAAGGCGGGATCGCGTCCGGGCTGGGAGCCACAATAGACGCAGACGGATCGAATCGGAGTTTTCTGTTCGCTCATGCGAGGCAAAAAACAGGCTCGCCCGCTTCAGGTCAACAAAATTGGCTGAAAACCCTTGTCCGGCCGGGTGGATTGATCCATCGCCGCTTGTCGATTCATCGGGTTGACGCTAGCAATTCCAAGGGAATGGCGGCTCATCCGCCGGGAGACTTGAGAAATGAAGAACCGTGCCCTCTGGGTGGTCCTGCTTGTGCTTGCCATCGTGACCTCGCTGATGGTCTTCGTCATCATGCCGCGGCTCAATACGACGGCCGGTGACGCACCGACCGTGAACGCAGCCGCCGATGCCGTGAAGTCGGCCACCGATCAGGCCAAAGCCACTGCGGAAACCGCTGTCGCCGATGTTGCAGCCGCCGCAACGCAAAAGATGGACCGCCTGAAGAGCGAGGCCGTTGCGGCAGTCGACGGCATGACAGCCCTCTTCGCCGATGGCAGGACACCGGGTATCGAAGCCTATACGGCTGCCAGGACACTGGCCCAGGGAGCGCTTCAGGCTCTTTCCACAATCGAGGTCCCGCAGGGTCTGGATGCAGCGGTGATAGACGGCATCAAGGCCGTTCAAGCGGATGCAACACTTGCACTCAGCATGATCCAGAAACTGCCGGCCGATCCGGCCCAGGCGGCAGGCATGATCGCCTCGATCAAGGATGCGCTGCTCGGCAAGCCGGTCACCCCGGCCGCCCCCGCCGCTGCGGCCGAGGTTGCGCCGCGCTTCGACGTGCTGCGCGTCGAGCCCGATGGTTCGACCGTGATCGCCGGCAATGCGGTTCCGGGTGCCAAGGTCGAAATCCTAAACGGTGAACAGGTCATTTCCTCGCAGACAGTCGATGGCACCGGTGATTTCGCCGCCGTGCTCGATCAGCCGCTCGCGCCGGGCGACCACTCGCTCCAGATCCGAGCGACAGCACCGGATGGCAAGGTCGTGACGTCGGAGGAAGTTGCGACGATTTCCGTACCCGAAGGCGGCAAGGGTGAGTTGCTTGCCATGGTGTCCAAACCCGGCGAGGCGAGCCGTCTGATCACACTGCCCGGTGCAGAGAACGCCACTGCGGCGCAGGCCAATGCTGCCCCGGCTACCGCGCCCACGACGCCTGCAACCACGCCTGCTACCGCCGGGTCCGTCACTCTGCCGGATCTCCCGGCTGCGGCAACGGAACTCGCGGGCACGGCGCCCACACTTCCTGGCGGCAGTCAAACCGCTGCTGCTCCCGCCGCTGAACCGGTCGCCGAAGAGCCCGCCGCCCTTCCCGGCGCGACCGAAGTTCAGGTCACAGCCGTCGAAATCGAGGGCGACCGCATCTTCGTGGCGGGCAAGGCGCCGGCGGGTGCGACCGTTCGCGGCTTTGCCAACAAGACCACGATCGGCGAGGCGGTGAGCGATGGCAGCGGCAACTTCGTCATCGAAGGCGAAATCAAGCTCGAAGTCGGCAACCACATCATCGAGGTGGAACTGCTTGATGCGACCGGCAAGGTCGTCGTGCGCGCCTCCGTCCCCTTCGAGCGTCCAGCGGGCGAACAGGTGTCGGTCGTTGCCCAGACAAAACCGCCTGCGGCTTCCTCTTCGCAAAGCCCGGAACAGGTCGAATTCGAGCGGCTGCGGATTTCACTGACGAAGGCGATGACGATCCTCGAGAACCTCTTCGCCAATGGCCAGAAGCCGGCGCTGGAGCAGGCGGCGGCCGCTCGGTCCGCCACCCAGATCGGCCT
This sequence comes from Rhizobium sp. AQ_MP, assembly GCF_014237835.1. Classification (GTDB taxonomy): domain Bacteria; phylum Pseudomonadota; class Alphaproteobacteria; order Rhizobiales; family Rhizobiaceae; genus Allorhizobium. The sequence goes on along the minus strand of NZ_JACJVI010000011.1, from coordinate 127,886 downwards.
GCAGTCGATCATCGACTTCCGCCCTGGCGCAACTGCTGCACCGGACTTCACGGCAGCCATCAGTGCCCATTCCGCCAAGGCCAAGGAAGCGCTCGCTCTGCTTCAGTCGGTTCCAACAGGCGATGTCGATGCGCTGGGTGCCGCCTTGCCGAAGCTTGTGGCGCTGATCCGCGACCTTCTCGCCGAACCGACACCCGAACAGACTGCCGCAGCGCCGGCGGCGGCGGCAGATGCTGGCACAACAGCTCCGGCAACGTCCGACGCGACAGCCTCTGCGGAGCCGAAGACGATCCAGCAGGCACCTCTGGCGCAAAGCGACAGCAGCGTCATCATCCGCCGAGGCGATACGCTCTGGCAGATCTCCCGGCGCGTCTATGGTCAGGGTGTGCGTTACACCACGATCTATCTGGCGAATGCCAACCAGATCAACAATCCCGACATGATCGAGCCGGGACAGGTGTTCACCGTACCGCGTGACGCTCTTCCGAATGCCGAGGAGATCCACCGCAAGCGCCTGCAGGGCGAACCGGTGAACTGAGCTTTCACCGTTGCGTCATTGTATTGGCGGCAACGAAAACCTAATTGAGTGAAGGCGGCGATCCTTAAACGGGATCGCCGCTTTTTAATCTGCAGACAAGCGAGAGGTCGGGGATGGCAGAGGCAAGCAAGAAGACGGTATCGGCCGATGACGGGAACCCGATGCAGACCCTTGTCAATCTCTGGCCCTATATGTGGCCGGCCGATCGCTTCGATCTGAAGATGCGGGTCGTCTGGGCCACGATCTTCCTGATCATCTCGAAATTCGTGCTGATCCTCGTTCCCTATTTCTTCAAGTGGGCGACTGATGCACTGGACGGCAAGATCGACATGGCCGGCCTTCTGCCGACCTTTCTGCTGGGCGCCGTCGCCCTAGTCATCTTCTACAATGTGACCCGCATCCTGCAGGTCGGCCTCAATCAGCTGCGCGATGCGCTGTTTGCCAGCGTCGGCCAGCATGCGGTGCGGCAACTCGCCTACAAGACCTTTGTGCACATGCACCAGCTGTCGCTGCGCTTCCATCTGGAGCGAAAGACCGGCGGCCTGTCGCGCATCATCGAGCGCGGCACCAAGGGCATCGAAACGATCGTGCGCTTCACGATCCTCAACTCGGTTCCGACGTTGATCGAATTCCTGCTGACGGCCGCGATCTTCTGGTGGACCTACGGCTTCTCCTATCTCGGCGTCACCGCCTTCACCGTCTGGGCCTATATCTGGTTCACGATCCGGGCTTCCGACTGGCGCATCGGCATCCGCCGCGCAATGAACGACAGCGACACCGACGCCAATACCAAGGCGATCGATTCGCTCCTCAATTTCGAGACGGTCAAATATTTCGGCAACGAGGAGATGGAGGCCAAGCGCTTCGACGCCTCGATGGCGAAATACGAGAAGTCCGCGACCCAGGTCTGGACCTCGCTTGGCTGGCTCAACTTCGGCCAGGGCCTGATCTTCGGCGTGGGTACGGCGATCATCATGGTCATGTCGGCGCTCGCCGTGCAGCGCGGCGAACAGACGATTGGCGACTTCGTCTTCGTCAATGCCATGCTGATGCAGCTGTCGATCCCGCTCAACTTCATCGGCTTCGTCTACCGCGAAATCCGTCAGGGCCTGACCGATATCGAGCAGATGTTCGATCTGCTGGAGGTCGAGGCGGAAGTGGTCGACAAGCCGGGCGCAATACCGCTCGCCATCGCGCAAGGGGCCATCGCTTTCAAGGACGTGCATTTCCATTATGATCCCGACCGGCCGATCCTGAAGGGCGTCTCCTTCGAGGTGCCGGCCGGCAAGACGGTCGCCGTGGTCGGCCCTTCCGGCGCCGGCAAGTCGACGATCTCTCGCCTGCTCTATCGTTTCTACGACGTTCAGAAGGGATCGATCACCATCGACGGACAGGATGTTCGCGACGTGACGCAGAAGTCGCTGAGAGCGGCCATCGGCATGGTCCCGCAGGACACCGTTCTGTTCAACGACACGATCGCCTACAACATCCGCTATGGACGACCCGGTGCCTCGGATGCGGAGATCGAACAGGCCGCCGAAGTGGCGCAGATCTCGCACTTCATCAAGGAACTCCCGGAAGGCTTTGCCACCAAGGTCGGCGAGCGGGGTCTCAAGCTCTCGGGTGGTGAGAAACAGCGTGTTGCCATTGCCCGCACCGTGCTGAAGGCGCCGCCGATCCTGATCCTCGATGAGGCGACGTCAGCGCTCGACACGACTACGGAACACGAGATCCAGTCGGCGCTCGACATCGTCTCGAAGAACCGCACGACGCTGGTGATTGCGCACCGGCTCTCGACGGTGGTCGGGGCGGACGAGATCATCGTGCTGAAGGGTGGCGAGATTGCCGAGCGCGGCAGTCATTCGGAGTTGCTGGAGCAGAATGGGCTTTATGCATCGATGTGGAACCGTCAGCGCGAGGCGACCCAGGCGGAAGAAAAGCTGCGTCAGGTTCGTGAAAGCGACGAACTCGGCGTGGTGGTTCGACGTTCGCCGGCGGTCTGAGCGCTCCAGGACGAACTCGGAGTGGTCCGCTGCGGTCAGGGTGCCTTGCACAGGCGGTTTCGGCCGTCGCGCTTGGCACGATAGAGTGCCAGATCCGCACGCCGCAGGGCCTGGTCAATGCTTTCCTGCATCGGATCGAAATCCGCAAGGCCGATGCTGATCGTGCCGGCAGTGCCGATTTCGGTGACCACCTGACAATACCGGGCTATGTCGGCGCGCATGCGCTCCAGAAGCTGCTCGGCCTGAACCGCGTTTTCGCCCGAGAAAAAGGCGAAGAACTCCTCGCCACCCGCACGCGCCACCAGCACGCCGTCATCCTCATAGGCGCGCAGCGTATCGACGATGGAGCAAAGCGTGACATCACCTTCGCCGTGCCCCAGTTGGTCGTTGATCACCTTGAAGTGGTCGATATCGATGACGGCGACGGCAAAGCGCGTCTCACCCTGCGAGATCCGCTCGACGGCGGATGCCGCGACCTGAAAGAACTTGCGACGGTTGAAGGCATTGGTGAGCGGGTCGCGCTCGGCAGCGGCCGTCAGCCGCGCCTCCAGTTCCTTGCGCTCAGTAATGTCGATCAGCACCCCGGCAATCCCGCGAAGACCACCATCCGGCGCGGCAATGCAGGCCTTATGCAGCATGACGTGCCGCATGCCGGTGTCCGGCACGCAGACATCCGTCTCTACCCTGATCACGCCTCCGCTGCGCATGACATCGAGATCGGATTCTCGGTGAGCCTCTGCAGTGTCATGGGGCAGAAAATCGGCAAGGGTCTGGCCTATGACATGGTGGCGCTCTGTTCCGACGAATTGGCTAAATGCCGTGTTGCAGCCGATATACCGGCCGGCCACATCCTTGATGTAGATTGGAGTCGGCAGATGGTCGAGCCCGTCCTGCCAGGCGTCGAGCTTGTCCTGCAGGGCATCAAGCTTGCGTTCCTGTGCGTGCAGCAGCGTGAGGTGACGCCTGGCCCGCAGCAGACAGCGCAGCAAATGCTGCGGGCTCTCTTCAGAGAGGAGATCGTCGATGCCGGCATCGAACAGTGCAGCATGCACTTCGGCACTCACCGCTCCGGTGACGGCCACGATAAAAAGTGTATCGCCGCAGATGGCGCGCAGCTCCAAGACGTCCTCAATCGAACCCCTGTCAGCGCAATCAAGAAAGCAAACAGAAAAATTGCGAAGGTGTTCTATATCCGCGACAGAGGACGGCGACAGCGTTGCGATGACCGGAGGCGGCGGCAGACCGCTGCTCGAGTGCCAGGAAATCGTGGAAAGCGATTGGGCGTCCGAATCTGGTTCATGTTTCCTGGCGAGCAGCAACGGTCATTCCTTGCCCGAACCGGCCCTCGTTCGGCGCCGAAATTCGGATCCTCCTAAAATTCTACACCCTTTTTTTAGGGTGAAATCATTTACAAAACATCGCCGATATTTTTTCACGGCAGTCTTTTTTTGGGCCACCCGCGCGGGGTCACATCTGCATTAAGCCGGCTTGATTTGATGGCCGGCATTGCCCATCTGAGGCTTTCAGAGTAGTCACGGGCGACAGAAAATCAAAGACCGAGGACCCCATGGATCTGTTCGAAACCATCCGCAAGACGATCGTGCCAGTGCACAAGGAAGGCTATCCCTTCGTCGCGGCCTTCTTCGTTGCGTCGCTGGTGCTCGGCTGGATCTGGGATCCCCTGTTCTGGATCGGGATGGTGCTGACGCTGTGGTGCGCCTATTTCTTCCGTGATCCAGAGCGGGTCACACCGCAGGACGACGACCTTGTCATCAGCCCGGCGGACGGGCGCGTGTCCTCGGTGCAGATGGTCGTGCCGCCGGAAGAGCTCAATCTCGGCCATGAGCCGATGCTGCGCATCACCGTCTTCATGAACGTGTTCAACTGCCATGTGAACCGGGCGCCGGTGCGCGGCCGCGTCACCACAGTTGCTTACAAAGAGGGTCAGTTCCTCAACGCCGAGCTGGACAAGGCCTCGACCGACAACGAGCGCAACGGCCTGGTGATCGAGAGCAAGCATGGCCCGATTGGCGTCGTGCAGATTGCCGGCCTCGTGGCGCGTCGCATCATCTGCTGGACGAACACGAACGAACCGCTGGACGCCGGTGAACGCTTCGGTCTCATCCGGTTCGGGTCGCGCCTCGATGTCTTCCTGCCGGCCGGTGCCGAACCGCGCGTCTCGCTCGGCCAGACGGCGATTGCCGGGGAAACCGTGATTGCCGAATTCGGCTCTGCCAAGGGTCCGGTCATCAGCCGCCGTAGCTGAGGAGGTTACCGATGGACGATCAGACCCGCACGAGTGACACGCGTAGTATCAGTGCTTCCGATTCCGGGGCTCGCGGGCCCAGGCTGCGTGAAATACCGCTGCGTCTGATCATTCCAAACCTGATTACCGTGCTCGCGATCTGCGCGGGGCTCACCGGCATCCGGCTGGCCTTCGAAAACCGCTACGAGCTGGCGGTCGCCATGGTGCTCGCTGCCGCTTTCCTCGACGGGATCGACGGTCGCGTCGCCCGAATGATGAAGGCGACATCCAAGTTCGGCGCGCAGATGGATTCGCTCGCCGACATCATCAATTTCGGTGTCGCCCCCGCCCTCGTCCTCTACGTTTTCGTGCTCGACCAGGCACGTTCGCTGGGATGGATTGCCGCTCTCATTTACGCGATCGCGGCCGGACTTCGTCTGGCACGGTTCAACGTCATGGCTGAGCGCGAAACCAAGGCACCCTGGCAGTCCGAGTTCTTCGTCGGCGTGCCGGCCCCGGCAGGTGCAGCACTCGTCATGCTGCCGGTCTATCTCGGCTTTCTCGGGGTCGCGCCGGTTGGCATCTTCGCCTATGCCAGCACGGCCTATACGATCGTCATCGCCTATCTTCTCGTCAGCCGCCTTCCGGTCTGGTCCGGCAAGTCAGAGACGAGCCATATTCGGCGCGATCTCGTTCTGCCGATGATTCTCGGCGTCGTGCTCTATGTCGCGCTTCTGATGAGCTTCACCTGGGAAGTGCTTGTTGTCAGTGTGCTTCTGTATCTCTGCTCGCTGCCCTTTGGCGCGAGGAACTGGCACCGTCGGTACGGCACGCTGACCATCGGCGAAGAATCAGCTGAGAAGGGACTTTCGGAGATCGATCGGGGTGTCTGATGCCCTTTGTCCTGCGAATTGAAGAATTTTCAGCCCCGCCAGGCCCAAAAGCTTGTGCGGGGCTCTCCATTTCTACTCTTTTTCTCCAAATTTGATTTGAGTCACAGCCAAGGTCACGCTTTTGTCATGATCTCCGCAGAGAGAGCCGCAAAACAAAAAAATGCACTGGTCAGGAAACACTCCGAGGAAACGACAATGACGACCGAGACCCAAGCCGAGCAGCAGAAGCCGGCAAACGAAAATCTGGCACTGAACTACCGCCCGCTCGGCCTGAAGGCCGTTCTCGCGGCAGCCCTGATGCTGAAGCGCAAGCCGGCACCGAAGGTCGCCTGAGGCGCCGTCCCCTACGCAATCACACGGCAGGCCCCTCCCCGGTCGGCCATGACTGCACTAAAACAGGTTCATCTGCCCGTTGTCGGACTTGTCCGCTGCGGGCTTTTGCTTTTTTGGCGCCAGCGCAACCGGCGTCTGCAGTTCCGGCCCGACATTGGCGACCTTGTTGACCAGGTCGGACACCGGGATCGTCTCGAAGAAGTCCTCTGGCGCGGGACGCAGCAGGTCGACGACGTCGCGCGGTTCGCCGGCCCGGCAGTCAAGCCAACGGGTGAAGTCCTCGGGGGCGATAACCACCGGCATGCGGTCATGGATTTCGCCAATGGTTCTGTTGGCGCCGACCGTCAGGATGCAGCCGGTATCGAGTTCCGAGCCGTCCTTCGACATGTAGGTTTCCATCAGCCCGCCGAAGCAGACGATGCCGCCATTGCGCGGGCGGATCCAATAGGCCTGCAACTTCTCACCGCTTTCCTTGGGTGGGCGATGCCATTCGTAGAAGCCGGAGGCTGGCACGAGAATCCGTCGGTGGCGCATGGCAGCGCGGAAGGAGGCCTTCTCGATCGCGGTCTCCGAGCGCGCGTTGATCAGCAGCGTGAATTCCTTGGGATCCTTGACCCAGGAGGGGATCAGTCCCCAGCGCACGAGCACGACCATGCGATCCGGTCGGTTGGACCCGGGCTCAGCCGGAGGAGAGGCCACCGCCACGAGGATCGGCTGGGTTGGCGCAATGTTGTAGCGCGGCGGAAAGCCTTCGAGCTCCATCACATTGAGGATCTCGGCCACTTCTTCCGGGCTCGCTGTCAGCGCAAAACGTCCACACATATCTTGTAGATGGCAGTCCGCCCCCTGAGGGTCAAGACGCCATCCCGTGCTTGCAGGGGCTCGCAAAGCCCGCGATAATCGTGAGCGCGCTGCTTCGCGACCTGCTGCGTATCAAAGACCGGAGTTCCCGTTTCATGAGCATGCCTCGCCTCGCCTCTTCCGCCATCGTCGAACGGGCCGGGCGTTATCTCCTCGTTCGCCGCGGCAACCCGCCCGCGGCAGACCTCTACGCCTTTCCCGGCGGTCGGGCCGAACCCGGCGAGACACCGGAGGAAACGGCGCTCAGGGAACTGTTCGAGGAAACGGGCATCGTTGGCAGCAATCCGCGTCTGTTCGAGACCGTCGAACTCCGTCCGGAGCCGGGTGTGCGGGACAGCCACTTCCTGCTCTCGGTCTTCCGGGTCGATGCCATTGGCGAGGATGAGGCCGAGGCTCGCAGCGATGCCCTGGAGGCCGATTGGTTCCTGCCGGAGGAAGTGCTCCATCTCCCAATCCCCGACAGCGTGCGAGACTGCATCCTGCGCCTGGGCTCTCCTGTCCCTTCGGAGGGCAAGGCATGAAAAGCCGCCTCACATTTCTCCCCTGGGCTACGGCTCTCATCCTCTGCGCCTATCCGCTCGCCGCTCAGGAGAATGCCGAAACTGCGGTTCCCCCACCGGTGGTCGAAACGGAAAAACCGACGCCCTACGATGATCGCCTGGCACGGCTTTCGGAAATCATCGGCGCGGTCCACTACCTGCGCAATCTCTGCAAGGCGGATGGCGAGCCGGAATGGCGGCAGTCACTTCAGGATCTTCTCGACGCCGAGACGCGCGCCGAGCCAAAGCGTCGTGCTCGACTGACAGCAGCCTACAACCGCGGCTACCGGTCCTTCGCGTCCGTTTACACCTCTTGCACACCGGCTGCAGTTCGTGCAGAGCAGAATTACCGTAACGAAGGCGCAACACTCGCCACAGAAATTACCGCTCGTTTCGGAAATTAACGATTAATTCACCTCTTTTAGTCTGCCCCCGTGTCGTTTTGGCAAAAGGCTGATAGGGTCGTTAAGGACTGAGTAAGTGCTTCGAGGAATACCCATGGAACCGCGCCGCAACGAAATCGACGAGATGATCGTGCACGAAAAGATGCAGGCTGCGCTGGAATACCAGAACGAAGCCTGGGCCGACGGCATGGCCGACGGAATCGAGCCGGAGATCATCGCTGAGGCCGCTTTTGCGCTCGCCATGCGCGAGACCATCCGGATTCACGGCGAACATGGCGCAGAGGCCGTCCTCGATGCGCTGAAGACCCGGCTGCTCGCCGGCGAGTTCTCGCCAGAGCGTCAGCTCCAGTAAGCCAGCAATCGAGGGACAACATGATGATCTCGTCGCGGGTCAGGCTGGTTCGCTTGACAAGTGCGCTGGCGCTTGTGCTCGCGTCCGCGATGACCGGGTCATCCGCCTTGGCGCTGTCAGACATCAAGGACGTAACGCCTCCCTCCGCCGAGGGGAAGTCGGTGCCAACCGATCCCGGTCCGGGTGAAGAGCCCGAGATCCTCGAGGATTCGATTCCGGTGATTCCCGATCCCGATCCCCTGGTCAAACCGCAGGGGTCGGACGAGACCGAAAGCCTCGAGCCTCCCGGGCCGCCCGCCGAGGTGATCTACGACATCGAAAAGGCGCCCGAACCGGTGCGCCGGATGCGCAAGCTGATCATGGAGGCGGCGGCGACCGGCGACATTTCCAAGCTGAAGCCGTTGATGAACCCGGGTCCGGACCAGACCATCGTTCCGCTCCAGGAGCCCGAGCAGGATCCCATCGATGCCTTGAAGGCCATCTCCGGTGACAGCGATGGTATGGAGGTCCTGGCGATCCTGCTCGACATCCTTTCGACAGGCTTCGTGCAGCTCGATAAGGGCACCGCGGACGAGGCCTATGTCTGGCCGTATTTCGCCGGGAAGTCGCTCGGCCTCCTGACGCCGCAGGAAAAGGTCGAACTGTTGCGCATCGTCACGGCGGGCGACGTGACCGAGATGCAGGAATACGGCAACTACAACTTCTTCCGTATCGGCATCACCCCGGACGGACGCTGGAAGTTCCTCACCGTCGGCGACTAACTCGCCAATCTGGCATGGGCCAAACTGTGGGCTGTGATGCAGACTGCTTGTCGTCTAGACTGGCAGCGCCTAACTCTCTTGGCATTGCAACAGCCCGGTGACCGACATGCCCACAGCCTTCCTCCCCGATCGCGCCTTTGTCAGTATAGGCGGTCCGGATGCGGAGCACTTCCTTCAGAACCTGATCACCACGGATCTCGGCGCGCTTGTCGCTGACGAATGGCGTCCTGGTGCGCTGCTGACCCCGCAGGGAAAGATCCTGTTTGATTTCCTGATTTCCCGCAGCGATGACAGCTTCCTCATCGATATCCGGGCGGATCAGCTCGACGCTTTCGTCAAACGCATGACGATGTACAGGCTGCGGGCCGCCGTCACGATCGAGGCCCGTTCCGAAACGGGTGCGACGGTGCGCTGGGGCGAGGCAGCGAGCAAGGTCCTGGATCATCGATTCGCACTTGCCGGAAGCACCGTGTCACGGGAGGTAGGACAGACCGGTGCCGCCACGGACCGCGCGGGTTATGATGCACTGAGGGTTATTCACGGCGTGCCGGAATCGTCTGCCGACTACGCGCTGCAGGACGCCTTTCCGCATGACATTCTCCTCGACAAAACCGGCGGCGTCTCCTTCCGCAAGGGCTGCTATGTCGGCCAGGAAGTGGTGTCGCGCATGCAGCACCGGTCAACGGCACGTCGCCGCGTGGTGATCGTCTCGGCGGAAATCGCTCTGCCTGCTTCCGGGACCGAGATCTCCATCGGCGGCAAGTCGATCGGCACACTCGGCACGGTGGCCGGCGAGCGAGGGCTTGCGATCGTCCGGATCGACAAGGCCGGCGAAGCCATGGCGGCCGGGGACCCGATCCTCGCCGGTGACGTCGCGGTCACCCTTGTGCTTCCGGCCTGGAGCGGCCTGACATTCCCAAGCTCCGCCGAGGAGGCGTGACATGGGATCGGCGGCTCCGCTTCCGAACGCACGCGCCTGGCAACGGATGTTGTCCGGTCGCAGACTGGACCTGCTCGACCCCTCGCCGCTCGATGTCGAGATCACCGATATCGCCCATGGTCTCGCACGCGTCGCCCGGTGGAACGGTCAGACCTCGGGCGACCATGCGTTCTCGGTCGCCCAGCACAGCCTGATCGTCGAGGACATCTTCCGGCGCTGCAATCCCAAAGCCACGGCCGACGAGCTGATGGTCGCGCTGCTGCATGACGGCCCGGAATATGTGATCGGCGACATGATTTCGCCGTTCAAGGCCGTGGTCGGTGGCGGCTACAAGGTGGTCGAGAAGCGGCTGGAAGCGGCCATCCATCTGCGATTCGGGCTGCCGGCGCATCCAAAGGCGGCGCTGAAGGACCTGATCAAGAAGGCCGACATGATCTCCGCCTATTTCGAAGCGACCGTTCTTGCCGGCTTCGCCGAAGCGGAGGCGCGCAAATTCTTCGGCCAGCCAAAGGGCTTCACCCGCGATACGATCCTGATCGAACCCCTGCCGGCCTATCAGGCGCAGGCAAGATTCCTCGAGCGCTTCGAAGAGATCGAAGCGGACAGACAATCGACAACCTGGGCCCGCGCATGAGCCTGATCGTCGTGTCGCCGCTTGCAAGGATCGCGGAAATGGCCGTGCGCCACAAGGCGCGCGAGATGATCAGCCTGCTTGCCGCCAATCAGGATTTTCATCGGCCGGCGGTCATCTCCGCAGAGCGTCATCTGAAGCTTGCCATGAATGACATTACCTTTGCCGGGACGGGCGACCTGATTGCGCCACAGGAGACGCATGTGGCGAATATCATCGCGTTTGCCCGGGAATGGGATCAGAGTTCACCGCTTGTCGTGCATTGCTGGATGGGTGTGTCCCGCTCGCCGGCAGCCGCCATGATCGCCAGCCTCGCCGTGATCCCGGACGATGACGAGGAGGCGCTTGCGCAGCGGTTGCGGCAGGCCTCGCCCTTTGCGACGCCGAACATGCGGCTTGTGGAGATCGGAGACGCCTTGCTCGGACGGGGTGGACGTTTCACGAAGGCGGTGAAGGCGCTCGGGCGCGGTGCCGATGCCGATGGCAACACCCCGTTTGTGCTGCCGCTTCCCGTGCGTGAGCCGGCAGGGCCATGAGCGGCGCGGCGGAGATCGAGATCGGCCTCAACGCCGCAATCGTCGCGATCAGCGCGCGCGCCCCACGTCTGCTCGTCGTCGGCGACGAGGGTGACGGCCTGGATGCGCTGCCTTTCGGGCCCTTCGACCCGAACCGCCACCGAACGATGGAAATGTCGTTGCGGCACACGGTGGAGGCTCAGACGGCGCTCGAACTCGGCTATATCGAACAGCTTTACACCTTCGGGGACCGCGGGCGCCACAAGATGCCGGGGGATCTCGGGCCGCATGTGGTCTCGGTCGGCTACCTTGCCCTCACCCGTCTCGACCAAGACCGTGACGCCAGGCTTGAGCTTTCCGGAGCGCGCTGGCGCGACTGGTATGGCTATCTGCCGTGGGAGGATTGGCGCCAGGGACGCCCATCCTTGCTCGACGGTGCGATCCTGCCGGCTTTGACCGTCTGGGCCGAGGAAGGAGACGCGAATGGTGACCGCTCCCATGGCGGTTCGCGCCGCTCCCGGCTGAAGCTGGCCTTCGGCCTCGACGACTTTCCCTTCGATGAGGAGCGCGTGCTCGAACGCTACGAGCTTCTCTATGAAGCGGGGCTCGTTGAAGAAGCGGTTCAGGACGGGCGTGTCGAGCGGTGTCGAACAGCAGGGCTTCTCGGACGGCCGATGCGCCATGACCACCGCCGGATTGCCGCAACCGCGCTGGCCCGGCTGCGCAGCAAGATCAAGTACCGACCGGTGATCTTCGAGCTCATGCCGCCGGAGTTCACCCTGACCGACCTGCAGGGCACGGTCGAGGCGATTGCCGGGCATCATGTGCACAAGCAGAACTTCCGCCGACTGGTGGATGGAGCCGAACTCGTCGAGCCGACCGGCGCGACGCAATCTGCCACGGGCGGTCGACCGGCAGCCCTTTTCCGCTTCCGGCGTCAGGTGCTCGAGGAGCGGCCGGCCCCGGGTCTCAAGGTCGGCGGACGCAGCAACGGTTGACCTCGCCTCTCCCTGCCCCATCTAGCCCCTGGACAGCAACAGCCCAGGAGCATGACGGCATGGAATTGGACACGAATGAAGCAATCCTCGCGACACAGGCGGCCCTGGCGCAGGCAAGCCAGCTTGCGGTCCAGTATTCCTTCTCGATCATCGGGGCACTGCTTCTTCTGTTCATCGGCTGGTGGCTCTCGTCCCTGCTGAGCCGCTGGACCCATGCCGGGCTCATGCGTGTTCGCGGGATTGACGAAACGCTGGCGCGCTTCTTTGCCAATGTCGTGCGCTATGGCGCACTGATCCTCGTCTTCGTCACGGTGCTCGGGCAATTCGGCGTGCAGACCGCCTCCATCATCGCAGCCCTCGGCGCAGCCGGCCTTGCCATCGGCCTTGCGCTGCAAGGCACGCTGCAGAACATTGCTGCAGGGATCATGCTGCTGGTGCTTCGCCCCTTCCGCGTGGGCGAATACATCGACACCGGCAACATCTCCGGCACGATCGTCGAGATCGGCCTGTTTGCCACGGAGCTCAGGACGCCCGACGGCCTTTATCGCCTCGCGCCCAACTCGATCCTCTGGAATGTGCCGATCACCAATTTCAGCCGCGAGACGACCCGTCGCTTCGAGCTCAAGATCGGCGTCGGCTACGAAGACGATATCGAGCTTGCGCAGAAGATCATGCGCGATCATGCCGAAGGCGATCCGCGCGTCCTGAAGACACCCGCCGTCGCCACGCATATCGACCAACTCGCCGACAGCGCCGTCATTCTCACCATGTGGTATTGGACGGCCTCTTCCGATTTCTGGCCGACGTCGCGCGAGATGATCAAGAAGGTCAAGAAGTCCTTCGACGAGAACGGGATTTCCATCCCGTTCCCGCAGGTGACCTATCACGGTTCGCCGCAAATGGTCGCCCTGCCCGAGCGCTTCGTCGACACTCGGGCGAAGGAAGCCTGAGCCGCAACTGCCGCCACAGTCACTGCCCAGGTTTGAAGCGCGACGCAGCAGGTCAGCTTTTGTCCTGCTGGCGCGCGGTCCTTTCAAGATGCCTGTCGATGATGCGCTGCATTTCGGCAAGCACCTCCAGGACACTCACCGTATCCTCTTCCGTCATGCCAGAATTGGCGTCCGGCTCCACGACTGCGTCCGGCCGGTTCGGCTGTTCTTGCGTGACCCGGTCACCATCAGGAGCGACGCTGTTCAAAGTCGACCGACATTCTTGATCACGGTCCAAGGTCGCCACTGCAGCGGCTTCACCCGTTGCACTGTTTCGACAGAGGCTGTCCTCGACAACGCTGTCCGGCTCCAGAAATGTGGTCGTCATGCCCGCCCCATACACAAACATCCTGTCTGCTGACCCAGCCTGCAATACAAATTGCATGCATAGTCAGGGCTAGGGGATTCGTTCTGGACGGTCAAAAACCAGGAATTACGGGTGAGAACTAGCGAAGCAATTGCTGATATACAGCAAGACCTTGTCGCTTATGCCATTTTCACAGGTGGCACACCCCGTCGCCTGCTGCAGTGCAAAAATGGATGCAAAGTTTGTCGTGAAGATCAGCTGATCCCGATATCGAGACCGATGTCGAGCGTCGGGGCTGCCATGGTGATCTTCGAGGTCGAGACATAGTCGATACCTGTTTCGGCGATCGCCCGGATCGTCTGCAGATTGACGTTGCCCGAAGCTTCAAGCACGACACGCCGGACGTCGTCAGCGTAATTGGCCATGGTCAGGCCATGATGCTCTCGATTGATCGCAACTGCTTCCCGCAGTCGGTCAGGCCCCATGTTGTCGAGCAGGATGACATCCGGTCGTGCCGTCAGTGCCTCGCGCATCTGGTCGAGGCCGTCGACCTCCACCTCGATCTTGACGAGGTGGCCGGCATAGGCGCGAGCGGCTTCGATTGCGGAGGCAACGCCCCCGGCGACGGCGATATGGTTGTCCTTGATGAGGATCGCGTCATCGAGGCCAAAGCGGTGGTTCGACCCGCCGCCCAGCCGCACGGCGTATTTCTCGACGGCTCTCAGGCCCGGCAAGGTCTTGCGGGTGCAGGTCACACGCGCCTTGGTATGGGCGATTTCGCCGGCGAAACGAGCCGCATAGCTGGCGACGCCGGAGAGGTGCATCAGGAAATTCAGCGCTACACGCTCGGCCGACAGCACCGAACGGGCGTTGCCGGAAACGCGGGCAATGGCCTGGCCAGGCGCCACGGTATCACCATCCGCAACCAGCGCCTCAAACCGCATGGACGGATCGATCAGGCGAAAGGCGGCTTCTGCCAAAGGAAGCCCCGCCACCACGCCGGTCTCGCGGCTATTGAGTGCGGCGGTCGCCGTCTTTTCCGGGCCGATCGTTGCATAGGTCGTGATGTCGCCGGCGCGGCCGAGATCTTCGAGCAGGGCGTTGCGAACGAGGTCCTCGATCATCAGCGGCGAGAGTTGCGGGCGAAGGCTCGGGGTCATCGGCGTCTCCTCCTCAGCCGGCCAGTTCGGCGGCAATGCGGTTGGCATCCTTGAGCGTCAGATAGGTGCGGTGGCGCTGTTCCTCCTGCGGGGCCGGATGATCGGCCCGCATGTGGGCACCACGGCTTTCGGTCCGCAGATAAGCGCCGACGGCAATCAGCTTGGCGGTCGAGACGATGTTGGAGAAGCGCACGCGCGGACGTTTGCGCTCCAGCCCAACCAGTTCGCGGATCAGGAGTTTGAGCCCCGCCTCTTCTCGGATGACGCCCGCATGGCGGCTCATCAAGCCGCGCAGCACCTTGAGCTCAGGGCTGTCCTCGACAGTCACGAGATCGTCGTTCTCGCCTGCCGCTTTCGGCCACTCGTAAAGGGCCGATTCCGGCAGCATGCCCTTGATCGATTCGGCGATGCGCCCGGCGAAGACGACGGCTTCGAGAAGCGAATTGGAGGCCAGCCGATTGGCGCCATGCACGCCGCTGGAGGTCACTTCGCCGGCGGCCCACAGGCCATCCAGCGATGTGCGGCCATCTGCGTCCACGAGCACACCGCCCATGTGATAATGTACCGCCGGGACGACGGGAATGGGCTGGCTGACAGGATCGATGCCTGCCGCAATGCAGGAGGCGTAAACCGTCGGAAAGCGTTTCGAAAAATCCTTGCCGATCGCCCTGGTGCAATCAAGGAAGGCGCCGCGGCCGGCGGCGACTTCGGCAAAGACGCCACGCGCGACAATGTCTCGGGGTGCGAGCTCCGCGTCCGCATGCAGATCGGTCATGAAACGGTGGCCGGCCGTGTTTACCAACACAGCACCATCGCCGCGCAGAGCCTCGGTCGCGAGCGGTGCCGGATCCTGGCCGATGTCAATCGCGGTCGGGTGAAACTGGACGAATTCCGGATCGGCGATCATGGCGCCAGCCTTTGCCGCCATGCCGACACCGGTTCCGCGCGCTTCGGCCGGGTTCGTCGTCACCTCGTAGAGATGGCCGACGCCACCGGAGCAGAGCACGACGGCGCGGGCCGGAAAGGCAACGCGGGTCTTCGACTGGCCGGCATCGGGCCTTGCGATGACGCCGGAGACAAAACGGCCTTCGGCGATCAGTTCCTCGACGACATAACCTTCCATCACGCGGATCGATGGTGTGCGGCGAACGGCGGAGATCAGCGCCTCCATGATCGCGCCACCGGCCCGATCGCCGGCCACGCGGACGATGCGTCGTTCGGAATGGGCCGCCTCGCGCGAGAGGAGGAGATGCCCCTCCAGATCACGATCGAAGGGCACGCCATAGGCGAGGAGGTCATGCACGCGGTCCGGCCCTTCCGAAATCATCAGACGCGCCATCTTCTCCTCGACCAGTCCGGCACCGGCAACAACTGTGTCCGCCAGATGTTTGTCGAAGCTGTCGCCGGGGCTCATGGCGGCAGCAATGCCGCCCTGCGCCCAGGCCGAGGACGCGCCCTGCCCGATCGGGGCGGCGGCCAGTACCGTGACGGGACGTGGGGCCAGCTTCAGGGCACAGAACAGGCCGGCCAGGCCGCCACCGACAATGACGATATCGTCGATGCCCTGCCAGGATTGCGGGCGCATGGATTCAAGATTGGTTGGCATCAACTACCTCGGCGGCATCAATGATGCCCCTTAGAGAAATCGCATAAGGAGTTAGGAAATAAGTCTCTTGTGACTTACCAAGGCGAACGGCACCGCTTGGAAATAGGAGGCCTCTGCCGCTCAAGACGGCAAGAGCTCCCCGTATTTTAAGCTCTTCATCCGCCAATGTTTCAGGAAAGTTGCCTGCAAGGCCCTTGCCGGAGATAAGCCCCTCTGGGGTGCCTGAGCCCTCATTTTTTTTTAAACGCTCGGCGAAACCGAGGCATGCAGCCAAAACCTTCAGCTCGAAAGCGGAAAGGTACTCAAGCTTTCGACATAGCCTGCCTACATCACCGGTGTCGAGGAATGGATCCGAACTGAGTCCAGATGCGATAAATCTTGCCAGTGTCTTTAGGTTATGTTGATACTCGCCCAGCCGAACTTGTTCGAAAAAGCGATATGAGGCAGGAACAATGAACTCAAGTTGTCCGTCTGTCAGGCTTTCGATCGCGCTTATACCATGGGCCTCAATTTCCTTGATCAAGACTGCTCGGTACTGCTCTAGTCGCTTTGCCAAATGCGCTTGAACGAGCTCCTTGAACAAGCCGCCTCCCGGCAAGAGCTCGCCAACCACGACGCCTGATAGGGTAGCTATGCTCCTAGCGTTTTTTTCCGGATATGGAAGCCCAACCATCAATGCCTCCGAGTCGCGAAGAACTTCGAAATGAGAGAGGCACCGCTGAGACGCAATGATCGAGGGAGCCCACAATGAGAGCCGGAGCGGCGAGGCCCCAGGACATCCGATACTGGACCGTCGGTTACAGAAGTGGTGGCAGAGGACCATTCATAGCAGACACCCTTCGAAACATTTTGTATTCCCATGAGACAACAAAGCTCGCCAAACTTCAATTCTTCAGATTGATCATCCGCTCCACCGCAATCCTTGCGCGGCCCGCAATAGCCGGATCGACCGTCACTTCCTCCGCCATGAACAGCAGGCTGTCGAGGATCTTCGGCAGGGTGATGCGCTTCATGTGCGGACAGAGATTGCAGGGTTTGACGAAATCGACGTCGCGAACTTCCGCCTGGATGTTGGAGGCCATCGAGCATTCGGTGACCAGGAGGACACGGGCTGGGCGCTTGGTCTTGACGTAGTCGATCATGCCCTTGGTCGAGCCGGCATAGTCCGACACGGCGAGCACGCTCGGATGGCATTCCGGATGGGCGACGATCTCGATGCGCGGATCGGCCTTCTTGTATTCGAGCAGTTCGTCCGCGGTGAAGCGCTCATGCACCTCGCAATGCCCCTTCCAGGTGAGGATCTTCTTTGTCGTCTGGTTGGCGACGTTCATCGCCAGATACTCGTCGGGGATGCAGAGCACCGTATCGCTGTCGAAGCTGTTGACCACGTCGACGGCATTGGCCGAGGTGCAGCAGATGTCGGTCTCCGCCTTCACGTCGGCCGAGGTGTTGACATAGGTGACGACGGGCACGCCGGGATAACGCTCTCGCAGCAGGCGGACATCGGCACCGGTGATGGATTCCGACAGCGAGCAGCCGGCGCGGCCATCTGGGATCAGCACCGTCTTGTCCGGATTGAGCAGCTTCGAGGTCTCGGCCATGAAATGCACACCGCACTGGACGATGATCTCGGCATCGACGCTGACCGCATCGCGAGCGAGCTGTAGTGAATCACCCTTGATGTCGGCGACGCAGTGGAAGATCTCCGGCGTCTGGTAGTTGTGCGCGAGGATGACTGCGCCGCGCTCCTTTTTCAGCCGGTTGATGGCATGGATATAGGGGGCGAAAACCGGCCACTCGATCGCCGGGATGAAATCGCGGACACGCCCATAGAGGTGCTCCGTCTCCTTGGCCACGGCAGGCGTGTAGGTCAGATCTGGCCGTTCCCAGACGCCGAAGCGCTCGGCTGCGGTGCGAAATCCGGTACTGGTTTGCGGCAGGGTCTGCGCTTCCATGGCCATCTCCTCCATTATTTATGCTCAAACTGAGCATAATAAGTGCCAAAGAAAACCGGCGATCGCCGGTAGTGCCGATGTAGAAAGTTTCGGGTGGGATTGCAAGCGAGGTTTTGGGCTCGTCTTCACGCCTCGAGGTCCACCATAACCGCCGCGTGATGCACAGCGCTTTCCCTCACCGGGAAAAACGTTAGTTTGGCTGCTCCTTGAGGCAAGGCTCTGCGAGGCCCAATGTTCGAACTGTTGCCGCTGATCCTGATCGGCGTTCTCTTTGTCATCAACCGGGGTGCGGCCAAGCGTATCGACCGCCTCGAGAAGGAACTCGGAGAGGTTCGAGAGCGGCTGCTCAGGATGAGCGGCGCCTTGGCGGCGCCCCCTGCCATCCCGGTGGCGCCGGAAGAGCCGGTTGAGGCCACTCTTCCGGAAGCGCCCGCAGAGACACTGGTCTCGGACGAGGTCCCGCTCGGCCAACCGCCACGTCAGAGCGCAGCGACCGCGCCGGCGGATGAACAAGCTGCCTCCCTCAACCCGGGAGCCAGCGGCAAAGCCACGGCCGCCGCCCCCACGGAAAGCCTCGAAAACCTGCTCGGAGCCCGCTGGGCCGTCTGGGCCGGTGGCCTGGCCCTGGCGTTGGGTGGCGTGTTTCTCGTGCGCTACTCGATCGAAAGCGGCCTGCTCGGCCCCGGTGTGCGCCTGACGCTTGCCGCCCTTTTCGGCCTCGTTTTGGTCGCGGTCGGAGAGCTCATCCGCCGCAGGGCGCTGCCGAAGGCCGAAGCCCTCTATGCCAATGCCATGGTGCCGGGAATCCTGACGGCTGCAGGTGCCGTCTCGCTGTTCGGCGCTGTCTATGCCGCGCATGGCATCTACGAGTTCATCGGTCCAACGCTCGCCTTCATTTTGCTGGCACTCTCGGCGTTCGGCGTGCTCGGCCTGTCGCTCCTGCATGGGCAGGCGCTGGCTGGGCTTGGGCTGGCCGGCTCCATGCTCACCCCACTCCTCATATCGACGCCCTCGCCGAACCTCTGGACGCTGTTCATCTATCTTACGGTGGCCCAGGTCGCGACCTCGCTTGCCTCGCGCCTTAAGGGCTGGCTGATCGTACCGGCGATCGCACAGGCCCTTCTCGGCATCTGGGCTCTGGTGGCACTCATCGACACATCCGAGATCACGCCGATCGCGCTGTCTCTTCTTGCCATGGTCGCCGCCTGGATGCTGATCTGGCCGGGTCGTGCCGGCGAGGATCCGGCAGAGCCGGAAGCGCGCCTGTCGTTCGACGCGCTCGGGCGGCGGATGTCGTCAGGTCCTGTCGGCCTCGACCTTACCCTGTCGCTCGCCGTTGTCTTGCCGGCGCTGGTGATGCTGGAGCGCGTTGTAACCGACGTCTTCCCGCTCTTCGGACTTGCCGCGTTGATCGCAGCGCTTGCCGCCGCGGGTAGCGCACGCCACGGCGCCTTCTGGCCAACTGCCATTTCAGCCGCCGGAGCCTTGCTCGCGGCCATCGTGGAAACCGGCATGGTGGGACAGGCTCAGGCCATGCTGCTCGGGTGGGACATCGTCAAAACCAGCCTGCCGGCGCTGGACGTCACCGCCATGTATGTGCTGCTCGGCCTCGCCGCCGTCTTCCTGTTCATCGGCCTTGCGCATATCCGCAGACGGTTCGCAGAGGATCCGCTCTTCTCGACGGTCTGGGCCGTGATTGCGGCTGGTCTGCCTGTCCTGCTCGCCACCATCAGCTTTGTTTTCTACGGGATCTATGCCCGCGACTGGCTGCACGGCATCTTCGGCATCGGGCTCGGGACTGTTCTGCTCGGGGCTTGCGAATTCCTGGACCGCAAGGGCGCGCTCCCCGCCTTCCGGCGTGGTGTCGATGTACTGCTGACAGGCAGTTTCGCGGCCTATGCGCTTGCGCTGCATACGCTGACCGACGGCGTGGTCACGACGATCCTGCTGGCGCTGCTCGGCTTTGCCTATCTCATGGCAAGCCGCAAGCGGGGCTGGAGCGGGCTGCCGTGGATCATGGTGACCGCGCTTGTCGGCGTGCTCTTCCGCATCGGCTGGGATCCGACGCTTGTCGGTGCAGAGGCGCTCTCGCGGACGCCCTTCCTCAACCAGCTGCTTCCGGGATACGGCATCCCGGCGCTTCTTGCCCTTCTCTCGGCCTACGAGATGCGCAACTGGCCGGGCAACCGGGTGCGCAATGCGTTGCAGGGTCTTGCCAGCCTTCTCGGGCTGCTCGCAATCGCCATCCTGGTCCGTCATGCCATGAACGGCGGCGTGCTCGATTCGTCAGCGCCGACACTCGGGGAACAGTCGATCTACACGCTGCTCGTCGCCGGCCTTTCGGGCATCCTGATGACGCTCGACCTGAAGTCACCGAGCCCCGTCTTCCGCTATGGCTCGATGGTCGCGGGCGGAGTCGCCATCGCCCAGACGGTGAGCCTGCATCTCGGGGCGCTCAATCCCTATTTCACCGGCGAGAGCACCGGCAGTTGGCCGCTGATCAACCTGCTCATGATCGGTTATCTCCTGCCCGGCCTCGCCTATGCGGGCCTT
Source organism: Rhizobium sp. AQ_MP (assembly GCF_014237835.1). Taxonomy (GTDB): domain Bacteria; phylum Pseudomonadota; class Alphaproteobacteria; order Rhizobiales; family Rhizobiaceae; genus Allorhizobium. The sequence goes on along the minus strand of NZ_JACJVI010000011.1, from coordinate 107,303 downwards.
GCCTTTCATGCGCGTGACAAGCGGCCCCTGCCCTATGTGGTGCTGCTCGCGCTTTCAGGGGCGGTGCTCGGTTTTGCCTGGGTGACGTTTTCGGTCCGGCGCTTCTGGCAGGGCGAGTTCATCGCCTTTTGGAAGGGTTTCGAGCAAGCGGAGACCTACAGTTATTCGGTGGCCTGGCTCGCCATCGGCGTCGGTCTTCTGGCGCTCGGATCTCGCTTCGATGCCAGAAGCCTGCGCATTGCCTCTGCGGTCATCGTCATCCTTACGGTCGCCAAGGTCTTCCTGATCGACATGGCCAATCTCGAAGGCGTGCTGCGGGCCCTCTCCTTCATCGGCCTCGGCTTCGTGCTGATCGGCATCGGGCTCTTCTATCAGAAGATCCTGAGCCGCAAGTCCGTGCCTTCGCCAGCCTCGGAGGAGGACGAAGCACCGACAGGGATCTGATGGGGGACGGTTGAACAGAGGGCGCTCGCAAGGCTAGATGCGGGCTCACCGCAATGGGGACTCTGCCTTGACCGCCCTTCTCACCGCCGCCGACTTCGCCCCGCACCAGGTGCTCGCCGCCGATCTGCTCGACCACGCGACCGAAGGCGACGATGGCTCGCATGACCTTGCCCATATTCACCGCGTCTTCAAGAACGCCATGAAGATCCAGGCCGGCGAAGGCGGCGATCCGCAAATCCTCGCGGCGGCCGTGTTGCTGCATGACTGCGTCGCGGTCGAGAAAAGCTCGCCGCTCCGCTCGCAGGCCTCGCGGCTCGCAGCAGAAAAGGCCAGCGGCATTCTGGTGGGGCTCGGCTGGCCCGACGAGAAGATTGCGGCCGTTGCCCATGCGATCCTCACCCACAGCTTTTCCGCCAATATTCCGCCGGAAACGCTGGAAGCGAAGATGTTGCAGGATGCCGATCGGCTCGATGCGATCGGCATGGTCGGCGTGGCGCGCTGCTTCTATATCGCCGGGCGCATGGGGTCGGGACTGTACCACCCCGCCGACCCCGGCGCCGAGCATCGGCCGCTCGACGACCGGTCCTATGCGATCGACCATTTTCCGGCGAAGCTCCTGAAACTCTCCGATGGCTTCCAGACGGCGACGGGCGCCAAACTCGCCCGGGAGCGGCACGAGCGGCTGAACCTTTTCCTCACCCTTTTCCGCGACGAAATCTGAACAAGGCAAAGCACCATGCAGGTTACCGATCTCCTTATCTACCCGTTCAAGAGCGCACGCGGCGTTGCCCTGACGCAAACCCGTATCGATGCCATGGGGCTTTCCGGCGATCGGCGCATGATGCTGGTCGATCCCGACGGGCAGTTCATCACGCAGCGGGAGCTGCCGGAGCTGGCCCGCCTGACTGCGCTTCCGGCTGCTACCTCCCTGACGCTCAGCCTCGATGACGGACGCGAGATCCTCGTCGCCCCGCCACAGCCGGAGTCGCGCATGGATGTGGCGATCTGGCGCTCGATCGTCAGCGCCGCTGTTGCCCATGAGAGCGTCAATGACGCGCTGTCGGAGTGGTTCGGACGGCCGGTGAAACTGGTCTTCATCGATGCTGAAAGCCGCCGCGACGCCAATCCGGAATGGGCAGGCGAAGGCTCGCCGATGGGCTTTGCCGATGGCTACCAGATCCTCGTCACCACAAGCGGCTCACTTCGGGCGTTGAACGAGGATATGGGACGGCATGGCGAAGGCTCTGTCGGCATGGATCGCTTCCGTCCGAACATCGTGCTCGACTGCGACGAGCCCTGGGCGGAAGACGCCTGGACCGGTCTCGAGATCGGCGGCATCCGCTTCGATTTCGTCAAACCCTGCCCACGCTGCATCATGACCACCCAGGACCAGCAGACCGGCTCGCGCGAGGGCGCCAACCCGATGCCGGCCATGGGACGTCTGAGGATGTCCGCCGACAGGCGGGTGCCAGGGCCGCTCTTCGGCTGGAATGCCGTGCCGCGCGGCGAAGGTCTGGTGCGGGTCGGAGATGCGGTGACGGTGCTTGGCAGTCGAGAGCGCTGGGCGATCAAGGGGCGGTGAGATTGATCAAGACGATTGCCACCCGCCCTCGTCCTTCGAGGGTCGCTGCGCTCCCACCTCAGGATGAGGGCTGATCGTTTACAAGCTGGTTCCATCAATCTCGACGCAAACGGCAGGTCAACGGAGCCGAGCTTCTCACAGCCTTTGACCTGCGTACATCTGCGCCCCTCATCCTGAGGTGCCCTTGCGTCAGCAAGGGCCTCGAAGGATCCGGCAGCTACCGCCTTGCAATGAACTCGCACATAAAGACATCGGACTATGGAAGAACCCCATAGATTGCGGAGTTGTACAGAAGGCAAAGTCGCGCGACCATGAAGCCGGTGTTTTTGGAGGTCACTCCTATAGAGGTCACCGTCTACATCCTTCGCTGCAGCGATGGCTCCTATTACACGGGACTGACGAAGCAGAACATTGAGGCGCGGCTCTGGGAGCATAACGCTGGCACCTTGACGGCTACACTTCCAGACGCCGACCCGTGGAACTGGTCTTCACGGAAAGCTACGACCGCATCCTCGACGCCATCGCACGCGAGCGACAAATCAAGGGATGGAACAGGCAGAAGAAGGAAGCGCTGATCGCCTATGCCTATGAAATCCTTCCGGACTTGTCGCGCCGGGGTCCGGTCAAGCGGTTGGCGGGTGCCCCCACCCGCCCTCGTCCTTCGAGGGTCGCTTGGCTCCCACCTCAGGATGAGGGCTGATCGTTTGCCGCCCAGCTTTCAGAAGATGGCAGCGTAGTCGATGCGACAGTGAGGCCGGCTGCTGGGAACTGTATGGCACCGGCCAGCACTGCACCCCTCATCCTGAGGTGTCCTTGCGAAAGCAAGGGCCTCGAAGGATCCAGTCACGCCGGTGACCGAGCCTCCGAGATCCTGCTCCGCAGCCCCCTCATCCTGAGGTGCCCCTGCGCAGCAGGGGCCTCGAAGGATCGAGCCCCCCACGTCCGCCACCCATCTGACATTCATCAAATCCCCTGATGGCCAGTTCATCAAAAGGCGTTTCTGCTCATCGATCGACTGCACTAATGTGCTGTTGACAGAGGAGAATCCCCGATGACCACCACAGCCCGTCCCGCCATGCCCTGGCTCATCATTGTCGCGGGATCGCTGATCGCCGTGATGACTTTCGGACCACGGTCGGCGATGGGCTTCTTCCAGTTGCCGATGCTTGCCGATCGGGGCTGGGATCGTTCGACATTCGGGCTTGCCATGGCCTTCCAGAACCTGTTCTGGGGCTTGAGCCAGCCCTTCTTCGGGGCGCTGGCCGACAAATATGGCACGGGCCGCGTGCTCGCCGCCTCGGGCGTGCTCTATGCGGCAGGCCTCGTGATGATGGCAAATGCCACAGCACCGATCTGGCTGCATATGGGTGGTGGCGTGCTGATCGGCCTTGCGATCGGTGCCGGCTCGTTCAGCGTCATCCTCTCGGCCTTTGCGCGCAATGTGACGCCCGAGCAGCGGTCGATGGCGTTCGGCATCGGGACGGCAGCCGGTTCGGCCGGCATGTTCCTGTTTGCGCCGCTCAGCCAGGGTTTCATCTCGGCCTTCGGCTGGTCGGACAGCCTCGTCATCATTGCTGTCATGATGCTGGTCGTGCCGTTGCTTGCCTTTCCCCTGCGCGGCAATGCGCAGTCGGGCTCGCAATCCGGCAGCCAGTACCAGCAGACGATCGCCGAAGCGCTCAAGGAGGCGTTTGCGCACAAGAGCTATCTTTTGCTGACGACAGGCTTCTTCGTCTGCGGCTTCCAGGTGGCCTTCATCACCGCGCATTTCCCGGCCTATCTCGGCGATATCGGCATTGAGGCACGTTACGCCGTGATTGCCATGGCGCTGATCGGCTTCTTCAACATCATAGGCTCGCTGGCCGCCGGCTGGATCGGGCAGCGCTATTCGAAGCCCTATTTCCTCGCCTTCATCTATATTGGACGTTCGATCACGGTGACGCTCTTCCTGCTGCTGCCGCAGACGCCGGCTTCGGTCGTGATCTTTGCAGCCGTCATGGGCCTGCTCTGGCTATCAACCGTGCCGCCGACCAACGGGCTCGTCGCGATCATGTTCGGCACGCGCCATCTCGGCCTCCTGGGCGGGCTCGTATTCCTGTCCCACCAGATCGGCTCCTTCCTCGGCGTGTGGATGGGCGGCTATCTCTACGACCATTTCGGCACCTATGACCAGGTCTGGTGGCTGGGTGTGGCGCTCGGGATCTTCGCGGCCGTGGTGCATTGGCCGATCCGTGAACAGGCTGTCGAACGGCCGGCCATCGGCATGGCGTAATTTTGCCCAAAGTGAGATCATATTTCGGCATTTCTCCCATGCCGGATCAAAATTCCTGTGTTTTCGCCTAGCGCGGACTGTCACAGAAAATTATTTTATTTTTCTTGATCCGCCCGTTGACGGATTCCGACCCAGCACCTACCTTGTGCGTGCTGGTTCGAACACTGACGACGAACCATGTCTGGTCTTCGAAGCGAAGGCCGCAGCCAAAGAAGGAGGTCAGCGAGATGCAAGTTGTATTTCTTGATGCCATCCGATCCTGGCAGACCCCGCGCCTCGTGATGGCGAAACGCCATTACGCCTGCTCCTGTCGAATGTGACGCAGCGCAACGACTGATTACCACAAACGACTATTGAAACAGCGCCGTGCATGCAGTGCACGAGCGGGGACATTCGTTATGAAGAAGCAAGTCATCGAATATGCCGGGGTTCCGGTTGGCATCACCATACCCGATGGTGACAGGGTCAAGTTCATCGCCGTCAAGTATCCGGTCATCGATCTCGACGGCGGTGTCTATCGCAGCGTCAGCGAATTGCAGACGGCCATTCACCAGCACATGGCGAAATCCGCACCGGAAGATCAGGCCGTGTTCTTTGGTGCTGCCAATGCGCCGGTGGCATCCGCCGAGCGCAAGGTCTTCAACGCTGCCTGACAAAAACCTTCGCGTGCCGCGCCGGCTTCAAGCCCCCGCGGCACGTAGACATGCCGATCAAGAAAATAGGCCGTCAGCCTGAAGGCGTCGGCAAGACTCTCCGGATCGGCCGCCCGGTTGGTGCCCGGTGTCAGGAAATCCGGCAGCGCGAGCATCTTGTCCGCCCAGGGCGCGCCCGCCTCCCGGCTGACGGCCCGGCCCGACTTCGGCGAGACGTAAGCGAGATCATGGCGCGTCCCGGTCGCTGCGCATTCCTCGAGGTCCAGTCCGAAACCGAGATCGTTGAGCAGCGCAAGCTCGAAGCGGACAAAGAGTTCGCCGGCGGTTGCCGGCTCCTCTAGATGATCGAGGATCACATCGAGTGCTTCAAAAAGATGCGGATGCGGATCGCGCTCGGGAAGCAGTCGCAGCAGGGCTGCCAGTGCCTGGACGCCGTAGACGGCGGTCGCACTTTCCATCAGGCGCCCTGCCCGCAGGACCAGCGGCTCGATCCGGTACTCACCAAGATGTTCGTCGAGGCGCGCACGCCATGTGACTTCGAGCCGGTTTCCCGGCTGCAGAACCGGCTGCATGGTGCGGGAGCGACCGGAGCGGACCATGCCCAGATGGCGGCCTCGGCTGCGCGTCATCATCTCGGCAATGACGCTCGATTCGCCATGCCGCCGCACCCCGAGAAGGATCGCCTCGTCCGTCCATTGCATGATCGGGTTTTATCGCAGAGGCGCTGGGAGGAACAGGAGTTTCCGCGTCCGGCTCAGATTTCGGTGAGGTAGCGCTGCACCCAGCCGCGCCAATGGGCGATCGCCTCGGCCTTGCCGGGATAACGTTTCTCTTCATGCAGCTGCACGAGGGACTTCATTGCCTGGAAGAGCACCACCGACATGACCTGCGCCTGCTCCTCGACAAGTCCGGGGCGCCAGAGCATGAGGATGTCGGCGACACGTCGGCGCAGGCTTTCACGCAACACGCCGGGACGGACACCGGGCTGCTCCCAGCGCGCATCAAGCAGGCTGAGAGCCAGGCTGCGCTCGGCGGCGTGGGCGACGAGGACATCAAGTAGTCTGTCAGCCAGTTGTATGCCGTCGAGATCGGAAACCTGGGCCCTGATTCGATCGAGTGCGGCCTCGACATGTTCGGCGTAGCGGGCGACGAGTGCGTCTGCCAGCACATCCTTGTTGGGAAAGAACTGGTAGAGTGATCCGATCGGCGCACCGGCGCGCGCGGCAATCTCGGTCATGGTTGCGGCCTTGTAGCCCTGCTCGGCAAATACCGACGCACCGGCATCGAGAAGTTTCGCCACTCGGGCTATGCCGCGCTTGCGCTTGGGTTCCTTGGCCGTTGGGGGCGCCGCCTGCTGGGCTGGCACCGTGATTGCCGAACTTGATTTTTCCGAGGCCATTCTCGTAAATCTCATTTTGTGAGTTACGCCTCATTTATTCGATGAAATGACAGTTTCGTCCAGCCCTTTCCCGGAATCAGCTTTCAGACAAAAGATGGAGACGATGATGCCATCCCGCAAAGAGCCCGAGCACCTGCCGCAGCCCGACCCCGAGGGGCTTGCAGGGCCGAGTGTGTCGAAAGCGGTAGCGATCGATCCCCCGCCTTTGCCGGGCCTTCTGACTGCGCTGCCGCTGGCGCTTCGCTGGCTTATTCTCCTGGTCTTGTCCTTGTCGGTCTCATGCGTGCTGTTCTTCGCGCATATTCCTGGCGCCCTTCTGCTCGGGCCCATGGTCGCGGCGATCCTGGTTGCAACGAATGGCGCGCGGCTTTCGGTTCATCGCACCCCATACATCTTCGCCCATTCCCTGATCGGCTGTATCATTGCCCGCTCGATCGATCTCGGCACGCTGACAACGGTCGCGGACGACTGGCCGGTCTTCCTGTCGATCGTGCTGGCGATCATCGCTGCCAGCAGTCTGCTCGGCTTTCTCATGGCGAAAGCCAGGATCCTCCCGGGCACCACCGCGATCTGGGGGACATCGGCAGGGGCAGCCTCGGCCATGGTGCTGATGGCGGAAGCGCATGGCGGCGATCCACGTCTCGTGGCCTTCATGCAGTATCTGCGGGTTGCCTTCGTGGCGACCGGGGCCTCGCTGATGGCCGCCTTCGTCTTCAATATCGAAGGTGGCGCGGCCCATCCCGTCGTCTGGTTTCCGCAGACCGACTGGCTCGATCTTGGCCTTACGCTTGCAGCCGCCATTGCTGCGGCCTTGGTCGGCGCTCGGCTCAAGCTTCCTGCCGGCACGATGCTGCTGCCGCTCGTCGCGACCACGATCCTGCACGTGACGGGCTTCATCACGCTACAGCTTCCCGAATGGCTGCTGGCCCTTGCCTACTGCGTGATTGGCTGGCGGATCGGCCTGTCTTTCACGCGGCGCATCCTGCGGCATGCGGCAGGTGCCCTGCCCCAGATCGTCGGCTCGATCCTGGTGTTGATGGCGTTCAGCGGCGGGCTTGCCTTCCTGCTCTGGTCGCTGCATGGCATCGACCCGCTGACCGCCTATCTTGCGACCAGCCCGGGCGGGCTTGATTCGATCGCGATCATCGCCGCGACCACGCCTGTGGACATGTCGTTCATCATGGCGCTCCAGACCATGCGGCTGATCCTGATCATCCTGATCGGGCCACCGATCTCGGATTTCGTCGCGAGGCACGTTACGAAGGGCTGAGCGCCCTTCGCTCTGTTTTCATCAGTCGCGCGGGAATTCCAGGCCCATTTCGCGGAAGCGCTCGGGGTCGTTGCCCCAGTTCTCGCGCACCTTGACGAAGAGGAAAAGGTGGACCGGCTGCTCAAGGATCTCGGTGAGTTCCTTGCGCGATGCGGTCGAGATCGACTTGATCGCTTCGCCGTTCTTGCCCAGCACGATCTTCTTCTGGCTGTCGCGCTCGACATAGATGACCTGCTCGATGCGCACCGAGCCATCCTTGCGCTCTTCCCACTTTTCGGTCTCGACATGCGAGGAATAGGGAAGTTCCTGGTGCAGGCGCAGGAAGAGCTTCTCGCGGGTAATTTCGGCCGCGAGCTGGCGCATCGGCAGGTCCGAAATCTGGTCTTCCGGATAGTACCAGGGACCTTCCGGCAGCGCGGCCGCCAGATAATCCATGACATCGTCACAGCCGGAGCCGGTCGTGGCGGAGATCATGAAGGTGCGGTCGAACTTCACCGCTTCATTGGCGGTCTGTGCCAGCTTGAACAGATCTTCGTGCTTGACCCGGTCGATCTTGTTCAAGACCAGGATCTTCGGCTGTGGCACGTCCTTCAACGCCTCGAGGATCGCCTCGGCATCGCCACGCAGGCCGCGCTCGCTGTCGATCAGGAGCAGGATCACATCGGCATCCTTGGCGCCGCCCCAGGCAGAGGTGACCATGGCACGGTCGAGCTTGCGGCGCGGCTTGAAGATGCCGGGCGTGTCCATGAAGACGATCTGGGCGTTGTTGTGGATCGCAATCCCGCGCATCACGGCGCGGGTCGTCTGCACCTTGTGGCTGACGATCGACACCTTGGCGCCGACGAAGCGATTGACCAGCGTCGACTTGCCGGCATTGGTCGGGCCGATCAGGGCCACGAAGCCGGATCGGGTCGGGGTGTTGGCGGTGGCTTCGCCACCGTCATGGGTTTCGGTGTCGGTCATATCTTCCAATCAGTTCGCGTCGGAGGCCTTGGCCCAGACGCCTTCGCGTTCGAGAATCTTGGTCGCGGCCACCTGCTCGGCGGCACGCTTGGAACGATCGATGCCGATCTCCGGCTTCAGGCCCGGGATTTCGACGATCACCGTGAAGCGGGGATCATGATCCGGTCCGGAGCGATCGGCAACCTTGTATGTGGGCGGTGCGCCAAACCTGGCGTGCGTCCATTCCTGCAATTCGGTCTTGGCATCCCGGCGGGCGCCGTCGGCACGGGCCGCTCGGTCCTTCCAGTATTTCAGGATGAAGCCGCGGGCGGCCTCCAATCCGGCTTCGATGTAGATCGCCGCGATCAGGCTTTCCACCACGTCGGCGCGAACATTCAGCATGTTCTTCGCCGTAATCTTCTTCACGTCGGCGCCGGTGCGGATGAAGCGATGGAGCGCCATCTCGTCCGCAACGGATGCACAGGCTTCGGCGCTGACCAACTGATTGAAGCGGACGGAAAGCTCACCTTCGGTCGCATCGCGAAAGGTGGTGAACAGCATTTCGGCGACGCAGAGGCCGAGCACCCGGTCGCCGAGAAATTCAAGCCGTTCGTAATCGCCCTTTCTTCCCCGCGCAACCTGGGCACTGGAATGGGTCAGCGCCCGCTTCAGGCGGTCGCGGTCGGCGAATGTATGGCCGATCGCAGCTTCAAGCTGCTGCCAGTCCTTTTCGCTGACCACGCCCTTTTCCGTCATTCGACCACCTTGAACAGGCGATCCCAGCGCATGTTGGCCGGCCATTTCCAGACTTCGCGGAATGAGGTGTCGTTGCCGAGCGAGAAGAAGATCAGCGAGGCCTTGCCGATCAGGTTTTCGGCGGGCACGAAGCCGACGTCGAAGCGGCTGTCGAGCGAGTTGTCGCGGTTGTCGCCCATGGCGAAATAATGGCCCTCGGGCACGATGAACTCCCGCGTGTCGTCGCCGCGGGTTCCCTGGGCCTGATCCAGCGTGTCATAGGTTACGCCATTGTCCAGCGTTTCGCGGAACACGGGAACGTCCGTGCCGGGATCCATGCGATAATCGGAAGTGAAGACGCCATCCTGCACCTTCGGCACCGGCTGGCCGTTGATGAACAACACGCCGCCGATGACCTGAATGCGGTCGCCGGGCAGGCCGACGATGCGCTTGATGTAATCGATGCTCGGGTTCGGCGGGAAGCGGAACACGGCGATGTCGCCACGCTCGGGCTCACTGGCGAAGATGCGGCCTTCGAAGAGATTCGGCGAGAAGGGCAGCGAATACTTCGAATAGCCATAGGAGAACTTGTTGACGAAGATGTAGTCGCCAACCAGGAGCGTCGGCATCATGGAGCCGGACGGAATCGTGAAGGGCTGAAAGAACACGGTCCGGATGACCATGGCCAGGAGCAAGGCCTGGATGATGACCTTAACGTTTTCCCAGAGGGCACTCTGCTTCTTTTCTTCGCTCACGCGGATCGGTTCCTTCTTGCGGAATTTCTGCTCTCTCTAGTCGGTTCGCGCCCGCGCGGCAACCGCAGACGCACCCACATCACCGCGACCTGTTAACTCAGCGACTTTCCGGCAGGGCTTCGACAATGACGAATGCCTGGGCATAGGGAAATTCGTCGGTGATGGTCAGATGGATCTGGGCGACATGCCCTGATGGTACAAGGCGCTGCAGGCATTTCGCCGCACCACCGGTCAATTCGAGACCTGGCTTGCCGTTCGGCAGATTGACGACGCCCATCTCCTTCCAGAAGACACCCTCGGCTATTCCGGTGCCAAGCGCTTTTGCCATGGCCTCCTTGGCTGCAAACCGCTTGGCATAGGAGGCGGCGCTATCCTTCCGGCCATTCGAACGCGCCTGTTCTTCGTCCGTGAAGCAGCGCGCGGTGAATTTCTCGCCGAACCGTTCGATCGACTTCTCGATCCTTCTGATATCAACCAGGTCGCTGCCGATGCCGATGATCATGTCAGACGCTCGTTCACTGGAGGGCTTGCGCCAGTCGGGAGCGGGCGCGCTCGGCGAGACGATCGCGGCGGCGTGCCTGGAACTTCGAGACGGCGATGTAAATCACGGCATAGATCACCACACCGCTGATGAGCGCCAGCGGCAGCGCTCCAACCAGCATGGGCTTCAAAATGGGTTGCCACATGCTGTCGAGGCGGGCGAACGAGAACTTGTGTTCCAGATCGACGCTTCGGGAGACGGGATCGCCGTTGCCGAGAAGCCGGTGGCCCACTTCCCAGGTCGAGGCCCAGATGAACGGAAATGTCAGCGGATTGCCGAAAGCCGTGCCGATGGCCGCCGCGACCATGTTGCCGGCGATCACGTAGGCTATGGCGAAGGCGATGAGGAAATGCAGGCCGATAAACGGCGTCCAGGACGAGACAACCCCGGCGATCACGCCGGCGGCGATCGCATGCGGTGTGGCCGAGAGGCGCAGCACGCGCTTGCTCAGATATTGAAACGATCGGATGAAGCCACGACGCGGCCAGAAAAGCTCGCGCAGCTTTGTCAATCTTGAAATCGGTTGCCGGCGTCGAAACAGCATGTGGGATATGTAGTTGATCCTGGACGCACTCGGCAAGAAAAAGTGGCCGACGAGGTGGCCAAAAAAGCAAAGACGCCGGCAGCAACCGGCGTCGCAGCAAGGATCTGGCGGAACCAGGTCCGATCGATTTGCGGTTCAGCCGCGGCGGAACATGCCGCGATCGATTTCGCGCTGGCGGTATTCAAGATCAACCAGGTCGCGGGCGCCGTTCAGATAGTTCATTTCGCGCTCAGCAACGGTCGGGACGCGGAGGGCGCGGGCGATTTTGCGGATCGGAGTAAACATCGTTTTGTCCTCAGTTCTTTCTCTTCATCTGTTGACTGGAAGATAATGGTGCGCCGCACAATCCACCAGAGACAAGAACTGAAGTCAGCCATGCGATAGACGCATAACGACGGGGTCAAGGTTTACCATTTAGGCAAGATCGTGACCAAAAGAGAGGCATATTGGTTCGACAACGGGCGACCGCGCCGTCGCCTCACGCTCCTGCCGCATTTCCAGCCGCCCGCCGCCGGGTGTCAGTCGTAGACGCGCTTGACCGTCGAGATGCAGTCGAGCTCCTTCAGCTCGCCGATGAGCTGGCTGAGCTGGCGCAGATCCCAGACCTCGAGATCGATCGCCATTTCCGTGAAGTCGGTGGCGATGCGGATCATGTTGAGGACGCGGATGTTGATGTCGAGGCGGGCAACACACTGCGCGACGGTTGCCAGCGTACCCGGCTCGTTCAGCGCATTGATCAGGATACGAGCGACAAAGCGCGACTTGTTCGCTTCGTCGAGATCCCAGCGCACATCGATCCAGCGCTCCGGCTCGTTTTCGAAGCGCTGCAGGGCAGATGCCTGGATCGGGTAGATGGTGATCCCCTTGCCGTCTTCCATGATACCGACGATCCGGTCGCCGGGGACGGCACCGGCCGGTGCGAAATGCACCTCCGCATTGCCGGAGAGGCCACGGATCGGCAGCGGATCGGGCCCGTCGCCCGCGGTCGGCGCGTCGCCCTTCGGATGGGCGCGGCCGGGGATCTTGAAGACCATGCCGTTGGCGCTGTTCATGGCGAACCAGCCCTCGTCGGAAGAAGGCTTCACGGTGACGCGTTCGTCCTGGTAATCCGGGTAGACCGCCCGCAGGACGTCGAGCGAGGAGGTCTCGCCGCGGCCGACGGAGGCGATTGCGTCCTCCACATCGCGCTGGCCGAGGCGGTGCAGGGCCGGACGCAGGGTGTCCTTGGAGAAGATCTTGCCGGCTCGCTCGAAGGTGCGCTCCAGAATGCGCTGGCCAAGGCCCGCATATTGCTTGCGGATCGCCATGCGGGTGGCGCGGCGGATGGCGGCACGCGCCTTGCCGGTGACGACGATCTCTTCCCAGGCCGCCGGAGGCACCTGAACGCCCGAGCGGATGATTTCCACTTCATCGCCGTTCGACAGGCGGGTGACCAGCGGCATGATCGAGCCGTTGATCTTGGCGCCGACGCAGGTATCGCCGACATTGGTGTGCACGGCATAGGCAAAGTCGATCGGGGTGGCGCCGCGCGGCAGCGCAATCAGCTTGCCCTTGGGCGTGAAGCAGAAGACCTGGTCCTGGAAGAGTTCGAGCTTGGTGTGCTCCAGGAACTCTTCCGGGTTGTCGCCTTCCGCCAGCGCCTCGATCGTGTGGCGCAGCCAGGAATAGGCATTGCTCTCGCGCTTCAGCGGCTCGTTCGGATCGCCGTTTTCCCCGTCCTTGTAGAGGCTGTGCGCCGCAATGCCGTATTCGGCGATGTCATGCATGCGGCGCGTGCGGATCTGAAGCTCGATGCGCTGGCGGGACGGACCGACGATCGTGGTGTGGATCGACCGGTAGTCGTTCTGCTTCGGCGTCGAGATATAGTCCTTGAAGCGGCCGGGCACGACACGCCAGCGGGTGTGGACGATGCCGAGCGCGCGGTAGCAGCCGGGAATGTCGTCGACGAGGATGCGGAAGCCATAGACGTCGGAGAGCTGTTCGAAGGACAGCGACTTCGACTGCATCTTGCGAAAGACGGAATAGGGCTTCTTCTGCCGGCCCTTGACGGAGGTGTTGAGCAGGCCGTTCGCCACCAGCAGCTCGCGCAGCTCGTCCTCGATCTTGGTGATCAGGCCTTCGTTGCGGGTCGAGAGCTCCGCGAGACGGTTGGTCACCGTCTCATAGGCTTCCGGGTTCATGTAGCGGAAGGAGAGATCCTCCAGCTCGTCGCGCATGTCCTGCATACCCATGCGACCGGCGAGCGGCGCATAGATTTCCATGGTCTCCTCGGAAATCCGGGCGCGCTTGTCGTCGCGCATGTGCTCGAGCGTGCGCATGTTGTGCAGGCGGTCGGCGAGTTTGACGAGCAGCACGCGCACGTCATCGGAAATGGCGAGCAGCAGCTTGCGCAGGTTCTCCGCCTGCTTGGCCTTCTTGGTGACGAGGTCGAGCTTCTTGATCTTGGTCAGGCCCTCGACCAGGCGGCCGATATCCTCGCCGAACAATTCGTCGATCTCGGCGCGGGTGGCCGAGGTGTCCTCGATCGTGTCGTGCAGAAGGGCGACCGCAATCGTCGATTCGTCGAGATGCATGTCGGTGAGGATGGCGGCAACTTCGAGCGGGTGGGAGATATAGGGATCGCCGCTGGCGCGTGTCTGCTTGCCGTGCTTCTGCATGGCATAGACATAGGCCTTGTTGAGCAGAGCTTCGTTGGCGTCGGGCTTGTATTTCTGCACCCGCTCCACGAGCTCGTATTGCCGCATCATTCCACGCGTCTCCCACAAACGAAAAAGCGCGCCAGTCGAGACGACTGGCGCACACGTATCCTACAGTCAGATCAAGACTTAAGTCTGATCTATTGACGATTAGTAATCGTCGCTCTTTTCCGGCGGCACGAGGCCTTCGATGCCGGCCAGAAGCTCCTCTTCCGACATCTGGTCGAAAGTGAGGGTTTCGGGCAGTTCGTCCTCTTCGTCGCCCTTGCCGGCGGTGCCGGTGTTGGCGAGCATCGAGCTCGGCTCCTGCTCGGGCTCGTCAACCTCGACGTGCTTCTGCAGAGAATGGATCAGATCTTCCTTGAGATCGTCGGGCGACAGCGTCTCGTCCGCGATTTCGCGGAGTGCCACGACCGGATTCTTGTCCTTGTCGCGATCGACGGTGATCGGCGCGCCCTGCGAAATCTGGCGGGCGCGGTGGCTTGCGAGCAGCACGAGCTCGAAACGGTTCTCGACTTTGTCGATGCAATCTTCAACGGTGACACGGGCCATTGCCTGTCCTTTGCGATCTTGAATGCGTGGGATTGACCGGTGCGATACAGGCAAAGAGCGGCAAATTCAAGTTTTTCGTGCTGGCCCCCTGCCCAGCCCAAAAATGAAGGTCGGAAAAGGCCCTCAAGACACCACATTTCAACTGCAAGATGCTTGGATTGGACCAAACGATGCCCTAGATAGATTTTTATATGATCATTTCATAAATTAATGCGATGATCATATCTTGAGGGGCAAGGTATTGTTTTGATTGCCGATTGCCGAGGCTGTTCATATTTGACCTAAGGATATCCGAATGTTCGATCCTCGCGAGAAAATTGCTCTGTTCATCGACGGCGCCAACCTGTACGCCGCCTCCAAGAGCCTCGGCTTCGACATCGATTACCGCAAGCTGCTGAAAGCTTTCCAGAAGCGCGGCTACCTGCTGCGCGCCTACTATTACACCGCCCTCATCGAGGATCAGGAATATTCCTCGATCCGCCCGCTGATCGACTGGCTGGATTACAACGGCTACAAGGTGATCACCAAGCCGGCAAAGGAATTCACCGACTCCATGGGCCGCCGCAAGGTCAAGGGCAACATGGATATCGAGCTTGCCATCGACGCGATGGAACAGTCCGAGACGGTCGACCATCTCGTGCTCTTCTCCGGCGACGGCGATTTCACCACGCTCGTCGAAGCGCTGCAGCGCAAGGGGCGCAAGGTTTCCGTCGTCTCGACCATGGCAACACAACCTCCGATGATCGCCGACGACCTGCGCCGCCAGTCCGACCACTTCATCGATCTCATGACGCTCAAAGCCGAAATCGGCCGCGACCCGAGCGAACGCGGCGCACCCCGCGCGCCTGAACCGGCAACGGCGAGCGAAGACGAGCACTGAGGGATTTGCCAGCGTAAGGGACGGCGTTCCGAGGGGTTGTCCTGTTCTTGGATAACGCACTGAAATCGGCGCGGGCCGAAGCCCGCGCCGCAACACCCGATCAAAGGGCTTTCCGGAAAATCACCTTGTCGTCGCCGGACGCCCAGAAGTCACGAATTCGCGCTTCTTCGACATAGCCATTGTTCCGGTAGAACTGCCGTGTCTGGTCGAAAGCGGCCGTACCTGAGGTGTCGACGATGAGAATGCGCTGGCGAAGGGCTTTAAGCCTGGCCTCCAGTTCCTTGACGAGTGCAGCTCCGACACCCTTACCTTGCCGCAAAGGCAAGACGGCAATCGCCCGCATATTCCATGTCCCCTCGGTCAACGGCTCAGGCGCCGCATAACAAAAGCCGATGGCACGCCCGCCGTCTTCGCAAGTGAGCCAGAGGTCGTCGTTGCCCTGCTGATCAGTCAGAAATCCGCTCACCAGTTCGGGAAGCAGTTCGGCCGGAAACAGACCGGTTTCCTCCAGCACCGTTTGCAGCGCCGGAATATCATGGGTATTCAAAGGTCTTATGTTCATCTTGGTTGTCTTTCAAACAGCCATGCCAGAGCCTCTGTGACCGTCGGGGGCCATCAGCCCGCAGTTTTGACGGGAAACACCAAGGTCTGGGGAGATCAAGATAGAGCTTGCCGTTAGCTGACGCGAAAGCGCGTCAACTCTCTTCAAACTCGGCAGTCCCAGCAACTGGGATCAGCGGCGCCCCGCATTCGTGAACATAAAATCTCCGACGCCAAGCATCTTGCCCGGCTGATAACGTCATAACAGCCGCGTCCCTGCCTTGCAATGGCAGGATCACATCGCCTCAAAGGCGATATCCTGCGCGCCCTGCCACAGAACCATCTTGCCCATGGCCTCCAGCTGCTCCTGCCCCTTCGTCACCGTCAGGAAATGATTGCCCGCCAGCACGCCCATCTTGCTCGCAAACTGCGAGGAGCCATAGGCGAAGAGCAGTTCCGTTTCGCTGAAGCCGCCGGGATAAAGCAGGATGTCGCCGCGCGAGGGATGGGCCGTGTGGTTTTCGAAACCGGCGCCGAACTGGAAATCGCCCAAGGGCACCCAGACCGCCTCGCCCGACCAGCGCGAATGGATCGCCTGGTTGCGGAACGGCAGGAAGGTCTCAAAAATGCGGCAGGTCTCGGGCGCCTTTTCGCGCTCGAACCTCGCCTCGAAGACGAAGGGGCCGACGGTGACCTTGAGAAACGAGCGCGCCATGATCAGCCCGTCTTCAACAGGCGGGATTTCTGGCGGTTCCAGTCGCGTTCCTTCTCGGTCTCGCGCTTGTCATGCAGCTTCTTGCCCTTGGCGAGCGCCAGCTCCAGCTTCGCCCTGCCCTTCTCGTTGAAATAGATCTTGAGCGGCACCAGCGTCATGCCCTCGCGATTGATCGAGGCGCGCAGGCGGTTGATCTCGCGCTTGGAGAGAAGCAGCTTGCGCCGGCGGCGCGGCTCGTGATTGAAGCGGTTCGCCTGCAGATATTCCGGCAGATGCGAATTGATCAGCCAGATCTCCTCGCCTTCGTCGGAGGCATAGGATTCGGCAATATTGGCCTTGCCCTCGCGCAGCGACTTGACCTCCGTGCCGGTCAAAACCAGACCGGCCTCGTAGGTGTCGACGATCTCATAATTGAAGCGCGCCTTGCGGTTTTCCGCAACGATCTTGTTGACGACGCGCTGTGAGCCTTTGGGGGCCATGGCCTGATCTTCCGTTTCGCCCGGGACTTTGTGGTGGTGTTCGCCTGCGCCCGGGCGGGGCGTGGCGGGTATGACAGGTATGTAATGGAGGATGGGGGGGAAATAAAGGTGGGGGTTGGGTTGATCGATCAGGCGCTTCGGCGAAACTCCAGCGGCGTCCTGCCTGTCGCCGACTTGAAAGACCGGGCGAACTGGCTTGCGCCGTTGAAGCCAGATAGGGCGGCGATGTCGGCGATCGGCAATCGGCTTTTGGCCAAGAGTTGTTTTGCCTTTTCAAGCTTCATCTTCAAGACAAACTGATGTGGAGGCTCGTTGAACGTCGCCTTGAATGCCCGGGCGAAATGAAATCGCGTCAATCCGCACAAACCGGCCAGTTCATCCAGACCAATGTCTCGAGCGAGATTCTCCGTGATGTAGTTCAAGACCAACTCTTGTCTCGATTTGCTGAGATTGCCCGGACCCGCGATGGCATTCGGCCTTATTGCACCTTCCTGCGCCAGTCTGAACATTTCGAGCGCTGCGGTCAGTCCCAGCGTTTCGGCGTAGATCTGCGATGCAGGGCGCTGTTCGTCCGCCATCATGGACGCGAGCTTCTGCATGGTGGCACCGAGCACCTTGTCCTGGAAATAGATATGAGGTCTCGGCTCGAAAGACGTGAATTCTGGCTGCAATTCCTCGTACATCGCCGATGGATCAAAACAAATGACGGTAAAGGCATTCATGCGATCGGCCGGCTTCGCCCAACCGGTGATCTGATGCCCCTCCGGAACGAAGGTCATCTGGTCGCGTAAATCACCCCCGGCGATCGGTTTATCGCCGAGCACCTCCATCTCGCCGTCGAGCAATAAGAGATCGTGATATGCCAGATAGTGGCACGATCCATCCCACTTGAAATCATATTCAGCAGGGAGTTTCAGGCGCGAATACTGCACCGAAAGACCACGCCAGGAGTTTGCCGCATGGGTTTCCACGGGCTGCTCTGGATCTCGAAACTCAAGCTCAAGTTCGGCAAGTTTATCCATGGGTGTCGCTGGCACTCGGGGGCGGGAGGAGAGCAGATACGCTGACTGAGATGAAGTGGTTCACTGACTTGGAGCAAAAAATGAAAAAAAAGCGCAAAAAATGCGCATGTCCATTCGAATCTTCACATATCGTAAATTCCTGGATTTGAGAATTAGCACCATCGGATGCGAGGATTGCCTGAAGCTTTCCGGAGGGACTGGAAGTTGGCAATCCCACTTTTGGGGGCGATGAAATGTTCGGGTTTGGTAGTAATGACGCCAAGGCTATGATGAGCGCGATGGGGAAGTCGCAAGCCATCATCGAGTTCGAAGTTGACGGCACGATTATCACGGCCAACGAGAACTTCTGTAAGGCACTTGGCTATCAGTTGTCAGAAATCGTCGGAAAGCATCATCGAACCTTTGTCGATCCGGTTGAAGCCAACAGCCAAGACTATCGAGACTTCTGGGCGAGGCTCGCAGAGGGCAAGTTCGATCGACGTCAGTATAAGCGATTGGCGAAGGACGGTCGCGAAATCTGGATCGAGGCGTCCTACAACCCCGTTTTCCGAAATGGGAAACTCTACAAGATCGTGAAATTTGCCACCGACATAACGGAGCAGAAACTGCAGGCCGCCGAAGAGCGCGGCAAATTGGAAGCGCTGTCGCGGGCGCAGGCGGTCATCGAATTCCTGCCGAACGGCGAGATCATCACTGCGAACGAGAACTTCCTGAGGACGTTGGGTTATGACCTTTCCGAGATCCGAGGAAAACATCATTCCATGTTCTGTGACCCTGCCTATGTCAGAACTGACGACTACCGTCTGTTCTGGAAGAAACTGGCTGATGGCGAATTTCAGGCCGACGAGTTCAAGCGTTTCGGCAAGGGCGGTAAGCCGGTGTACATCCAAGCTTCCTACAATCCGATATTCGACATGAACGGGAAGGTATTCAAGGTGGTGAAATTCGCCACTGATGTTTCCGAGCGCGTTCGAAACGTCGAACAACTGGCGGAAGCCCTCCAACACCTCTCTTCCGGCGATCTCACACAAGAGCTTCGCTCACCGTTCTTGCCGGCACTTGAGAAGCTTCGCCTGGATTTCAACGAAGCGTCCGCGAAGCTTCGAAATACGCTGCGGACGATCTCCCACAATGCCGGCGCCATTGCCGCTGCGTCCCAACAGATTCAGGCTGCATCAAACGAATTGTCCAAGCGGACAGAGCAGCAAGCTGCCTCGGTCGAGCAAACTGCGGCAGCCCTTGAGCAAATCACGACAACCGTCGGCGATTCCAGCCAGAAGGCTCAAGAGGCCGGTTCACTGGTGCGGCGGACAAAGGACAATGCCGAAAACTCCGGCAGGGTCGTCGGACAGGCGGTCGAGGCGATGGGAAAGATCGAGCAGTCCGCCGGCGAGATCGGCAACATCATCGGTGTGATCGATGAAATCGCCTTTCAGACAAACCTTCTGGCGCTGAACGCCGGTGTCGAGGCAGCCCGCGCTGGAGAGGCCGGCAAGGGCTTTGCGGTCGTTGCCCAGGAAGTCCGGGAGCTCGCCCAGCGTTCTGCAAAAGCGGCCAAGGAGATCAAGGAACTGATCAACACCTCGAATGACCACGTTAAGAGCGGCGTTGCCCTCGTAGGCAACACTGGCAAAGCACTTCAGGAGATTGTCAGCCAGGTGATCCATGTCGACAGCAATGTCGGTGCCATTGTCGATGCGTCCCGGGAACAGGCGACAGGGCTGAAAGAAATCAACACCGCCGTCAACACGATGGATCAAGGCACTCAGAAAAATGCGGCCATGGTCGAGGAAACGACTGCCGCTTCGCATAGCCTGGCGCGCGAAGCGGAACAGCTTTTCGCTCTGCTCAGCCAATTTAACATCGGCGCAGAAGCCGATTCTGCTCGTCTTGCATTCTCGACTGCCCCCGTCGAGTCAAAGCCAGTCGTGCCGCTCAAAGTCAGGAGCACCGGCAAAGTGGCGCATGGGATACAAGGCAATGCAGCGCTCAAAGCCGATAATCACTGGGAAGAATTCTGAGGCACAACCGCATTCTGCTAAGACACCGTCAGCCCATGGTTTGCGGCTGATACAACTTCCGCTCGGCAGAATCAAAAAAGCCGGCGTCTCCGCCGGCCTTCCCATCATCCCCTCAGTTCACCAGTCCCGCATGCTTCAGCGCCGCGTCGATCGCGGCTTCCGTCGAGGCTTCCAGCGTTGCCATCAGCGGCAGGCGGACCTTGCGGTTCATGCCGCGGGTGCGGTTCAGCGCATATTTCGCGCCGCAGAGGCCGGGCTCCATGAAGATGGCCTTGTGCAGCGGCATCAGGCGGTCCTGGTAGGCGAGCGCCTTGGCATAGTCGCCTGCGAGCGTCGCAGCCTGGAATTCGGCACAGAGGCGCGGGGCGACATTGGCGGTGACGGAAATGCAGCCGACGCCGCCATGGGCGTTGAAGCCGAGGGCCGTTGCGTCCTCGCCCGAGAGCTGGACGAAATCCGGCCCGCAGGTGATGCGCTGTTCGGAGACGCGCTCGATCTTGCCGGTCGCATCCTTGACGCCGACGATGTTCTTGTGCGCCTTGGCGAGCGCGCCCATCGTCTCCGGCGACATGTCGATCACCGAGCGGCCGGGGATGTTGTAGATGATGATCGGCAGCGAGACGGCTTCGGCGATCGCCTTGTAATGGGCGATCAGGCCCTTCTGGGTCGGCTTGTTGTAATAGGGGGTGACGACGAGCAGCGCATCGGCGCCGACGGCTTCGGCATGCTGGGCAAGCTCGATGGCCTCAAGCGTGTTGTTGGAGCCGGCGCCTGCAATCACGGGCACGCGCTTGGCGGCCACTTCGACGCAGAGCTCGACGACGCGCTTGTGTTCGGCGTGCGACAGGGTCGGCGATTCACCGGTGGTGCCGACGGGCACGAGGCCAGTCGAGCCTTCAGAGATCTGCCATTCGACATGGGCGGCAAAGGCTTGTTCGTCGACGGCGCCCTGGTCGGTGAACGGCGTGACGAGTGCGGGAATGGATCCCTGATACATGCAATGAACTCCTCGAGCGCCGAGATCCACGCTTCGGCCTCATTCTCAGATTAAATCGGGGGCACATTACTGCGCACCATCAGGTGCGACAAGCGCATCCGCAGGAGATTTGTGACAGATTTCCGCGGCTTCGTTCGAGAGAATGTGATCGGTTGTTTTAAGCTTTTGGTAACCACGGCGACGGCCTACTCTCGCGCATGATGGATGGTTCTGGTGTGTGAATGACGAAGCCTGTTCTTTATGGTTCTGCTCTCGGACTGGGACTTGCCGCGCTTCTTGCCGCGACAAGTGCCGGCGCGCTTTCGGATGTCCCCGTCCCGGCGATGAAGCCGCTGGGCTTCGCCGCGACCAAGGCAGAGCGGCCGTCGCTGGAGACGACGGGAACCATTCCGCGCGGTGAACGGCTTGCCAGTGCAAGTCCGCAGCTGAAATCCGGCCTGGATGCGCTGTCCGACAAGGATGGCGCACGGGCCATCTCGATCCGCAACCGGATGCCCGAGGGCCTCGACCGGCAGATGCTGACCTGGTCGATCGCGATGTCGGGCCTGCGCGACGTGCCGGCGTCCGAAATCGCCGCCGCCCAGCGGCAGCTTCAAGGCTGGCCAGGGCTCAAATCCTTCCGCGCCAATTCGGAAAAGGCGCTGTTTCGCGAAAATCCACCGGCAGAACGGGTCCTTGCGGCCTTTGGCAACACCGCGCCGGAAACGACCGAGGGCACGAGACTTCTTGCACGTGCGCATCTCGCCTCCGGAGATCGCGGCAAGGCGGCCAGCCTGATCCGCAACCTCTGGCGCACGGAGGCGCTGGACGAGGCGACGGAAGACCGCATTCTGGAAGAGTTTTCCGGTCTGCTCGGACCGGCTGATCACCGCGCCCGAATGGACTATCTGATGTATCGCGAGCGCGCCAGACAGGCCAAGCGCTTTGCATCGCTCGGTGAGGCGCAATCCCTTTACAAGGCCTGGGCGGGGCTGATCGCGAAGGCTAACAATGTCGGCGGGCTGATCCAGGCCGTGGATGGCAAGTGGCGCAACGATCCGGCGCTGCTCTTCATCCGGATTGAAAACCTGCGCCGCCAGCAGAAATTCGAGGAAGCGGCCAAGCTTCTGTCGCGGATGCCGCGCGAGCGAGCCGCCCTCGTCAACACCGGGGCCTGGTGGGACGAGCAGCGCATTATTGCCCGTGGGCTCGCCGATCTCGGCCAGTTCCGTGAAGCCTATCGCATCGTTTCCAGTCATGTTGCCACGGAGGCGACCGATGTCGCCGATGCCGAATTCCATGCCGGCTGGTTTGCGCTGCGCGCGCTGAATGATCCGGAGACGGCAAGCCGGCATTTCGCGCGTATCCTCGAGGTCTCCAATCGGCCGCTGTCGGCAAGCCGGGCGTGGTACTGGCTGGGCCGTGCCGCCGAGGTGTCGCGCGATCGCAAGGCTCAGGAGTATTTCGCCCGCGCCGCAGAACATTCCAGTACGTTTTACGGCCAGCTCGCGGCCGCCCGAATCGACAGACCGGGCATCGCGATCCCTTATCCCCGACCCAGCCAGGCGGACCGGACCCGCTTTACGCAGCGCGAAGCCGTGCAGGCGATCGCCCGCTATGAAGCGGCAGGCCACGGCTGGCGGGCGCAGAGCCTCTACCGGGCGCTGGCCGATCAGCTGGAGAGCCCCGGCGAGCTTGCGCTCTTGAGCGCTCGGGCTGAGAAATCCGAAGGCGGGCATCAGCTTTCGCTGCAGATCGGCAAGACCGCCTATGCTCGCGGGATCGACGTGCCGGCACTCGCCTTCCCCGTCGGCGTCATCCCCTCCTCCGCCAATATCGCCGGCTCCGGCAAGGCGCTGGCCTATGCCATTGCCCGACAGGAGAGCGCCTTCAATCCGGCGGCCGTCTCGCCGGCCGATGCGCGCGGCCTGCTGCAACTCCTGCCATCGACCGCGCGCGGCGTTGCCGCCCGGCACGGCCTGGCCTATGCGCCGGAAAAACTGACACGGGATCCGGGCTTCAATGCCACACTCGGAGCGCATTATCTCGGCGAGCAGATCGATCGTTTCGATGGCTCCTATGTGCTCACTTTCATCGCCTACAATGCCGGCGCGAGCAAGGTGCCGGAATGGATCGGCCGATATGGCGATCCGCGCGGCAAATCGATCGACGAGGTCGTCGACTGGATCGAGCGCATCCCCTTTCCGGAAACCCGCAATTACGTGATGCGGGTCATGGAGAACTACCAGGTCTACAAGAGCCGTCTCGGCCAGAAGACCGATATCGTGCATGACCTGCGCTTCGGTCGTTAGGCGCCCTGCCCCCTGACTTGGCTGATGACGGGTGGCCGAGCCTCGGCTAGGCTTGCACCATCACAGCAGGGGAGAAGGCGGATGGGCGGAGCAATCGACCGTTTCATCACCGTGGCGGATGGCTTGAAGCTGCATGTCCGTGTTCACGGCGAGAACAATCCCGGCACTGCAATCATCTGCCTGCCGGGGCTGACGCGCAATGTGCTGGACTTCGAGGACCTCGCCCGCATTTTGGCAGAGGCTCCCCATGACCGACGGATCATAGCCATTTCCTCGCGCGGACGCGGGCTTTCGGATCGGGATCCGCAGCCGGAACGCTATACGATCCCTGTCGAAGCCGGTGACGTCATATCGGTGCTCGACCAACTGGGCATAGAGAGGGCCGCCTTCATCGGCACGTCGCGCGGCGGGCTCATCCTGCATATCCTTGCGATGACGCGTCTCGCGCGGATCGAACGGCTGGTGCTAAACGATATCGGCCCGGTGCTGGAGCTGGAAGGCTTGCGGCAGATCCAGGCCTATCTCGGCAACCGGCCGACGCCGACGAGTATGGGAGAGGCGGCAGAGATCCTGCTGATGACCCATGGTGCGGAGTTTCCCTTGCTCGATGCGCGCGACTGGGGGCAGATGGCGCGGGCGCTCTATCGGGAGATTGACGGTCGATGGGTTGCCGATTTCGATCCTGCCATAGCAGAGCAGTTCCGTGCCGCCGACCTCAGCCAACCGTTTCCCGATCTTTGGGCGCCATTTGCGCAGTTCCGGGATATCCCGCTGATGGTTATCAGAGGGGAGCATTCGAGGCTGCTGTCGCCGGAAACCGTCGAGGACATGACACGGCGACATCCCGATTGCGTGGCGATCGAAGCCTCGGGCCAGGGTCATGCACCGCTTTTGCATCTTGGCGGCCTCGCCGAGCAGCTGGCAGATTTCCTGAGGAGCGAGGCGAAGTCGGCGGCCTGACTTTCGAACGTCCGTTCAAGGCCAGCGCCAAAACAGAAGAGCCCGGCACTAGGCCGGGCTCCCCTTATCCGATCTGGAGATCGAATTAGAACGAACGGATCAGGCGAACGAAGCCGGTCCAGTCCTTGGTGTCGCCCTTGTTGTAGTCGACAGTGGTGTCGAGCTTCAGGCCAGAGGCGATAGCGTAGGAAGCGAGAACGCCACCGGTGGTGTAGTCGACGTTGTTGAACTGCTCGACGAAGTTAACCGACGGGGTGATCTTCAGCTTTTCGGTTGCCTGGAAGCCGTAAGCAGCGCCAACGGTCCACTCGACGGTGGAGACGTAAGCCGAACGATCCGAAGCCCATGCGCCGTACAGTTCGAAGGTGCCCGGACCTACAGCAGCCGAAGCCTTACCGGAGATGTAGCCTTCGTCAGCCTTGGTGTCGTAACCGCCCCAGAGGGTGAGGGTTGCAACGCCGAGGGTAGCCGAAGCCATGCCCTGTACGCCGAATGCGCCGTCAGCCTGACGGAGTTCGTCAACGCCGAGACCAACGGTGAATGCGTCGGTTGCGTAGACGTAGTTTACAGCGTCGAACTTGGCGGCGGAGATGAAGGTGTCGTTTTCACCGGAGATGCCGATGTCGTCAGCAAAGGTGTTGAAGTGACCGGCCTTGAAGCCGCCAACGGTCAGGTAAGCCTGGTCGATGACGAAGCTGGTTGCGTCCGAAGTCGCTTCGAGCTGGATGTAGGAGCTGATGACGCCAACTTCAGAGTCGTTGGTCGCAGTGAAGTTTACGCGAGCGCGGGTCTGGAAGTCGTCGGTGTTGATGCCGGTGTCAACGCCGTTAACGCGGCGCGGAGCGTTGTTGTTGTTCCAGTCATAAGCGAAACGAACTTCGCCGCCGATCTTGAGGCAGGTTTCGGTGCCGGGGATGTAGAAGAAGCCGGTGCCGAAGGCGTCGCAAACGCGAACGTATTCCATGGGCTCGGGCTCAGCAGCGACGATTGCGTCAGCAGCCTGAGCGCCGGAAACTACTGCCAGAGCAGCAGCGGAGCCGAGAAGAAGGCTCTTGATGTTCATTATTGACCTCCAGTCAATTATGGAGGCAGTGCCGGCCGAAGAGTCGCTTTAAATGTTATGTTTCAGACACTTGGCCTGTTCTCCGGAATCTCGCCGGCAGCCGCGACGCGCCAGATCACCAGTCGGCCTGGCCACGCGGAGCCTCTTGCCGGAGCTCGCTGAAGCGTGATGTCACGACCTTGGCAGCGCAGCAGCGAATGCCGGCGCAGTCAGTCTCGTTCGTCTGAAAGGAAAAATCATGATGGCGGAGAGGAAGGGATTCGAACCCTCGATACGCTTTTGACGTATACTCCCTTAGCAGGGGAGCGCCTTCGACCACTCGGCCACCTCTCCGGTGCCGCCTGATTATTTGCTTGAATCGGTGATTGCAAGGCCTTTTATCTGCTCTCAACATTTTAGAACGCCCAGACTTAAGGCGGCTGATTGTCCCGCCGGCGAGCGCGTCGGTCGAATCGGGCCGTCCTCTGGACATGATTCTGTCACGTCGGGGACCATCTCACGCCGATTTTCTCTGCCAGGATCCGGAAATGAAGGACGGAACAATGCAGCCAGGCCGCGAGGCAGGAAGGTTCTAACTGCAACTTTTCGCGGAATCCTGTGCCAAATTGGGAAGCCTGGCTCCCTCTCAACATTAGGGGGAAATGCCAATCACTCGATGTAAGCGGCGGTTTTTTCTGGCTTTTCTTAACAAACCGTAAATGGATGTGGACCCTCGGAGGGCGGTTTGTGGCCTTTTCGCAACAGCCGGAGTGGAAGGGCATCGCCTTTTCCTCCATTCGACTGTTTGGTGATTGCATGACCGACCGGGTTTTGTATTTTCAACCTCGGAAGCGAGGCGGTGGATCGTCCGTCTTCTGAAACCGACGGGGATGGGGCAGGGAATGCTGTCCTTCAGCCAAATAACCCAGACCCATACGAAACTTGACTGGAGGTCAATAATGAACATCAAGAGCCTTCTTCTCGGCTCCGCTGCTGCTCTCGCAGTAGTTTCCGGCGCTCAGGCTGCTGACGCAATCGTCGCTGCTGAGCCCGAGCCCATGGAATACGTTCGCGTTTGCGACGCCTTCGGCACCGGCTACTTCTACATCCCCGGCACTGAAACCTGCCTCAAGATCGGCGGCGAAGTTCGCTTCGCTTACGACTGGAACAACAGCAACGCCGTTGCTACCCGCAACACCGACGACTTCCAGACCCGCGCTCGCCTCGTCATCGAATCCAAGAACGACTCGGAAGTTGGCACCATCGGTTCCTACATCCGTCTCGAAGGCACCAGCGACGGTACGCAGGGCGTCGTCCTCGACCAGGCTTACCTGACCGTTGGTGGCTTCAAGGCTGGTTACTTCCTGACCTGGGCTGACGACATCGGCATCACCGGCGAAAACGATACCTTCATCACCAATGCCAAGTTCGACTCGGCCAGCTACACCTACACGGCTGACGCGTTCACCGTTGGTCTCGGCGTTGACGAACTCCGTCAGGCTGACGGCGCATTCGGCGTACAGGGTCTCGCTTCCGCCACGCTCGGCGTTGCAACCGTCACCCTCTGGGGCGGCTTCGACACCAAGGCCGACGAAGGCTACGTCGTTGGTAAGGTTGCTGCTGGCGTAGGCCCGGGCACCTTCGAACTGTACGGCGCATGGGCATCCGGCGTTTCGCACTACGTCTCGACCGTTGAGTGGACCGTTGGCGCTGCTTACGGCTTCCAGGCAACCGAAAAGCTGAAGATCACCCCGTCGGTTAACTTCGTTGAGCAGTTCAACAACGTCGACTACACCACCGGTGGCGTTCTCGCTTCCTACTCGATCGCCTCTGGCCTGACGCTCGACACCACTGTCGACTACAACAAGGGCGACAGCAAGGACTGGACCGGCTTCGTTCGCCTGATCCGTTCGTTCTAATCCACAGCGGATTACGAAAAAGTGTGGGGTTCGGCTTGTTGCAAGCCGGACCCTTCGCCGTAACTCAAGACCGCTGCCCCCGATTTCAATCTTTTGAGGGGGTTAGCGACATCTTCGTGACGTTGCAGTCAAATCAAAGGAGTGCATCTGAAAGCATTTGTCAGGCTTGAAGCGAGCCATTCCGGAAAAGTTTGTGCGATTCTGCACTATACTTTTTATAAGATATAACGATATGTAAGCCCGTGGGGACGGGCGGTGAGCCCGTTCGCGTGCTCGCCAAAAAGGGAAATTTGGGGGATCTATGCAGGTGGAAATGCCGGCCGCAGCGGGTTTTGACGTCTTTTCAGGCGTGCCCGATTATTCGGTTCATTATCAATACAGACAGGGAACGATCCTGCACGAGGTGCGCGAGACCACCTTGCGCGAACTGTTCGGCAAGTATGGCGACCTGTTATGGATGAATGGCAGCCACAAATATAACGTAACCAATTTTATCGGAGAGCTTCACGATCTCCTTGATTTTCCGAGCTTCTCGACTTTTTCCCAGGAGATGCTCGACCAATTGATCGGCAAATTGCGCAAACGCGGTAACAGCAATGCCACCATCAACCGAAAGATGGCGGCCTTAAGCAAACTGCTGCGAAAGGCGTCCAAAATGGGAGACGTTCACAGTCTGCCTGAATTCAAGCGCCAGAAGGAGAAAGCGGGCCGCATCCGCTTCCTCGACAAGGATGAGGAGGATCTCCTGTTCTCCGAAATCCGGGCGCATTCTGAGCTTTATTACCGGTTCTGCCTCTTCCTGGTCGATACCGGCGCCCGTCTCAGCGAAGGTCTGAACCTGCGTTGGGGCGACATTCACAAGGACCGCGTGACCTTCTGGGTGACGAAATCCGGCCGCTCGCGCTCGGTGCCCCTCACCCACCGGGCTCTTGCGGCCATCGAAGCATCAGACCGTCGTTACTCCGGTCCGTTCGCCGAGATCGATCAGCAGCGTTTCCGCGTTGCGTGGCACAATGCCAAGGACGCGGTGGGCTTCGAAGACGACAAGGATGTCGTGCCGCATGTGCTGCGTCACACATGCGCATCGCGGCTGGTTCAGGGCGGCATCGATATCCGCCGTGTCCAGATGTGGCTCGGGCATCAGACGCTCTCCATGACCATGCGTTACGCGCACCTGGCGTCGCATGATCTCGACATGTGCGTGCCCATCCTGGAACGTGCGGCAGCTTCGTGAGGGATACGGCGATCTAAAATGCCACAGGGCCGGCCTTGTCCGGCCCTTCGTTTTACAGGGTGATCTCCTGCCCTGCCCCGTCAGCGACGGCGGATCCGTGGCCTCAGGCTATCAAGCCCTTCAGGTCGAATGCCGGGTCTTCGATCATCACCGGATCGGCGGATCGTCCGAGGTCAAGAAGCTTCTTGCCTGTCACATAGGCCTTGGCGTCATTGATGGCGTCCACGGCGATCAGCGCATCCCCCTGGAAATACCAGATCGACAAACTTCCCTCGCGGGCTCCTGGGCGCAGAACCGTCCTGTCATATCCCAGATTGAAGCCGGCGATCTGCAGCTTGACGTCATACTGATCGGACCAGAACCAGGGCTTCGGGCGATAGGGCTCGGAGCTTCCGGCCATGGTCGCGGCAACGGCCTCCGCCTGATCGACCGCATTCTGCACCGATTCAAGCCTGACCTGCTCGCCCTTCCACGTCTGAACGGCACAGTCACCCATGGCAAAGATGGCCGGATCGCTGGTGCGACCGAAACTGTCGACGACGATGCCATTCTGAACCTCAAGGCCGGCATCGGCGGCAAGGCGATCGTTGGGACTGACGCCGATGCCGACGATGACCATGTCGACATCGATCACCCGGCCGTCTGCTAGTTCAGCAGCCCGCACCCTGCCCTCCTCGCCCATCAACCGGGTCAGACCGGTCTTTTCATGGATGCGCACGCCTTCCCTTTCGTGGATCGCTCGGATGGCATCCGCCGTCTCCCGAGCCGCCACACGGGCAAGAATGCGATCCGCCATTTCAATCAGCGTAACATCCAGCCCCAGCTTCCGGGCAACGGCCGCAGCCTCCAGACCAATGTACCCCCCCCCAATGATCAACAGCTTGTGGCCGGGTTTCATCTCGGTCGTCAGGCGATCGGCATCGGCCTTGTCGCGGACGGTGTAGACGCCGTCGAGATCGCCGCCGATGGCAGCCGGCAGGCGGCGTGGTGTCGCTCCGGTTGCCAGAGCGAGGGTCCCGTAGGCGATATCGCTGCCATCAAACAGCTTGACGACGCGCTTTTCGCGATCAATTGCCTCGACAGGGGTCGACAAGCGGATATCGACCTCATTTTCGGCAAACCAGGTTTCGGGCCGAAACATCAGGCGATCAAAGGTCATCTCGCCGAGCAGATACTTCTTGGAAAGCGGCGGTCGCTGGTAGGGAAGAACGGGTTCGGCGCCCAGCAGCATGATCGGGCGGTCGTCCTTCAACGCGCGCAGTTTCGCCGCCAGCGCAAATCCTGCCTGTCCCGCTCCGACAATCACCAGTCGTTCCGTCACGATGTCCACTCCCTGCTGCTTCATGCCCCGCCGGAATCGCGGCCGATTGACCAGCGAAGGGCGCAGCAACGCCTAGCTTTGTGGCGATTTGCGGTCAAGTTTGTCCGGCACCATTCGGTCTTGCCTTTGCATGTGAGCGACGCACCGTCCAAGGGCGCGCGTTCTTGGCCAAGCTGGGGCAAAGCCCCAGATCGGGACAGGTGTCGAGCGGGCGAAACCGCTGTCAAAGCTCAACAATTGGAGTGAAGCGTGCAATTTGAAAGATTGCATGCACGATCCGGTAAGGACCATGGCCTAGAGTGTCAGTGTAACTTGACGCTGTAGGAGGGTGACATGCCCTTGCAGAGGATACCTGACGCGAAATCGGACATCCCCAGGGATCAGATTTTCGAGAAGTTCAAGATTGACCGTCCGGGCAAGATCGTCTTCGTCGGTCACCACCTCAGCATGGCCCGCTCGCAGCGCTGCCTCATCCGCACGATCTCTCTCTACGGCGCCGAACTCGACGTCTCGCCGCATGTGCAGGTGCCGCCGAATTTCTTCCTGGAGATTCTCGGCATCCATGATGACATCGGTTGCACGCTGATCCGCCGCGAGGCCGAGAAGCTGACGGTCGGCTTCAACATGCTGATCGACCCGGAATTCCTCCATCACGTGGTCCGCCTGTCCTTCGAAACCAGCCACTGATCGGTTTGGCAACGCGTGAGTGTTGGCAGTGGGATGCGATCAGGTCGCGGTGCGATCCCGTGCGAGACGTCCCGGCCGCATTTTTAAAGTCGAATATTCGCAGCCTTTAAAATTTGAACGAACTTATTGATGCTACTGCAAATATTAGCCCTCACAGTAAGATACAGGAAAATTTGGGGAGCCGCTCATGGCGATGGAGAATGCGACGCATCTGGCTGGAGTGAGCTCTGAAATGTACGAGCGCAAATGGGAGCGCTTCTACGTTCGCCGGCCGGCCAAGGTCATGTCGGTCAGACCGGGCCTGACGGGCATCACCATTCGCAGCTGTGAGGTCGTCGACATCTCCCAAGGCGGTGCTGCGCTCGAGCTCACCACGGCGATCGGCCTCTCCTCTCATTATTATCTGCAGATCGTCGGGCTTGCCGATCGCATTGGCTGTGCCGAGGTCTATCGCAATGGGAGCCGCGTGGGCGTGAAGTTCATCGCGCCCATTTCCGAACATATGCTGCATCGGATTGTCCGCGCCGACTTCCTGCTCGGCGACGCGGTCAATACACCGCTCAGACCGTTTCAGAACGGCGCAGGCGCACGCCTGGGTCGCTGATCTCCTTCATGACATGATCGAGTTGCGCGAGGCTCCTTCCGGGCCTTGCGTTGGCCGCAGCGCCTCCTATGGTATTCGGACTGAACCCACCTGCCGGATGCCACTTCTTCATGACCGCATTTTCTCGCTTCACGCCGCTTGCCGCCTCGCTTCCCGCCACGGTGCCCTTTGTCGGGCCGGAAGCCATTGAGCGCCAGCGCGGCCTTACCGTTCGTGCCCGCATCGGCGCCAATGAAAGCGGCTTTGGCCCGGCGCCATCGGTTCTTTCCACCATCGCCGAAAAGTCGGGTGAGATCTGGAAATACAATGACCCGGAAAACCATGCCCTGAAAAACGCGCTTGCTGCGCATCTTCATCTGAGGCCCGAAAACTTCGTCATCGGCGAGGGTATCGACGACCTGCTCGGCCTGATCGTGCGGCTGGTGATCGAACCCGGCATGCCGGTCGTGACCTCGCTTGGCGCCTATCCGACCTTCAATTTCCATGTGAACGGGTTCGGCGGACGCCTGGTTACGGCGCCTTACCGGGATGACCGCGAGGATCTCGATGCGCTTCTGGCGCTTGTACGCCAGGAAGACGCTCCGCTCGTCTATTTCGCCAATCCCGACAATCCGATGGGCAGTTGGTGGGATGCTGGCAGCATCGTCGCCTTCGCCCGTGCCCTTCCGTCGACGACCCTGCTCGTTCTCGACGAGGCCTATAGCGAGACGGCTCCGGAAGGTTCGATCCCGGCGGCGGATGCGCTGATCGATCTGCCGAATGTCATCCGCACCCGCACCTTCTCCAAGGCCTACGGGCTTGCCGGCGCGCGCGTGGGCTACGGCATCGGCACGCCGGGTACAGTCTCGGCCTTCGACAAGATCCGCAACCATTTCGGCATGCCACGCCTCTCGACCGAAGCCGCGCTCGCCGCCCTGCGTGATCAGGACTATCTCAGCGAGATTGTCGGGCGGATCAGGGCGACGAGAGACAGGATCGCCGCGATCGCGCGGGCCAACAGCCTCGAGCCTCTGCCCTCGGCGACCAATTTCGTGGCCATCGATGCCGGGCGCGACGGCGTCTATGCCCGGGCCATCGTTGACGGCCTGATGGAGCACGGCGTCTTCATCCGCATGCCAGGCGTCGCCCCGCTCAACCGCTGCATCCGCGTCTCGACGGGACTGCCCGCCGACATCGATCTGTTCGAGGAGGCTTTGCCGAAGGTGCTCAAGGCCCTCGGCTGACTTTCCAGCAATGAAGAAGACCGCGCCGGCCTTGTCCCTGCCGGTCGCGGTCTTGAAAAGTGTTGGCCCTGGCCCCGTCCAAAGGTCCCCGCCACGTTCCCCACTCGGGTTATTCTAGTGATGCCCTGCCGCTGGTGCGGCCGGAATTGGTCAGTGCATGGTCATCCATTCGCGGGCGGCACGGAGCGCCTCGGCGAGCTCGGACTTCGTCATGCTGTGGGCGAGATCGGCGCGAAGTTCAGCGGCGCGGTCGCAGCCCTTGATCGCGGCGATGTTCAGCCACTTGTGTGCCGACACCAGGTCAACAGGGCAACCGCGACCGGTCGCATACATCAGGCCCATGTCGCGGAAGACGTCGGCCCGGGTTTCGCCACCCATCGTGGCATTTTCGGAATTGTGCATTTCAAAGCGTGCCATTGGTTTTGTCCCTGTTTGCCTAGTTTCTCAGTCGTCCCTGTTTTCCCTTGCGGGCCCTTCCGAAACGGCGCCGGATCTTTGTCCGGTCATTCTCGTGTCGGTCGGGTTTGGCGGGGTTTTTCCCTGCTCGTTTGATGGGTTCACTATGCCAAACGGGCTTCAAAACTCGCTTAAAATGCATCCTTAATTTGCTGAAAACAAAGTACAAAAGCTTCGTAAACTTCGGATTCCGTTAAGTATCACAGGCCTTGCAACTCAAGGATTTTGTCGCAAATTTTACGAATGCTTCACGCTGGCAAATCAACGGATTCTTCACCACGATTTCGGAAGGCATTCTGCAAAAACGCCGGATTTGCAGTGATCAGCACCTTTCCACCGCTCCCTTTTCACGGCGGATTGCATTTTACCTTTACGTGTGCGTAAGATTATTCTTAACCGTTGGACCGGCTGCGGAGAGGACCGTCTCCGACCACGGGAGAGCACCATCATCTCGGGAGGAGAGTTCAGACCATGCGTTCCATCATCATTGCGGCAGCATTCGCGCTTTCGGCCTTCACCGCCCAGGCCGCCGAGCCCATCGAAGGCAACTGGAAGACGGCTTCCGGCGCCACCGCCCAGATCGCTCCCTGCGGCGGTTCGTTCTGCGTGACGCTGAAGAGCGGCGAGCACAGCGGCAAGCAGATCGGCAAGCTGGCCGGCAGCGGCGACAGCTACAAGGGCGAGATCACAGACCCGGAAACCGACAAGACCTATTCCGGCTCCGGCTCGGTTTCGGGCAATTCGCTCAAGATGAAGGGCTGCGTCATGGCCGTGCTCTGCAAGAGCCAGACCTGGACGCGCCTCTGAGGCATCGGACAGACGACCATCGACATGGGGCGCCGGCTGCAACCGGCGCCCCTTTTCTATTCTCGCGATGCGTCAGATGGGCTGACCGACATCAATGCGGTTGCCATCCGGATCCGCAAAGACGAAGGCCCGCAGGCCATAGTCCTTGTCCTGAAGCCGCTTGATGATCCGCAGGCCCTGCCTCTGGATCAGTTCATGCAGCACATCGACATTCTCCACCATCATGTGTGCGACGTTGAATGCGGGCGCCTTGTGGTCCGGCTGCAAGGTCAGATGCAGTTCGGCCCCGTCTTTCTCAAGAATCATGAAGCCGACGGGATTGCCGTTTTCAAAGACGTTCTCGAAGCCGAGCACACCGACATAGAAGTCGGTCGCGCGTTTCATGTCGGCGACGGGCAGCATGGCTGCAATCCGGCCGAAGCGGATGGGTTGCTGGGCAGTGTCATTCATGGCTGTCACCACGGTTGCCGGAAGGCCATGTCGGACGGCGACGGTGCACCAGTCGCACGGCATTTCCGGAAGGAAAGATGGCGGGGCGGTGCCCGCTGATGTCCATTATCACCGCAAGTTCGACAAAGGGAAATGCCGGTTAACCCTTCTGAATGCCAGATGAACTTGCATCTCAGGCCGCATTCAGACCCGTTCCGCTAAAACCGGTCTCAACAGATCGGAAAGGAGCAAGGACATGAACAGGCTGGCACGGCGCTTCACCATCATCTCGCTCACAATGGCAATGTTCGCCTTCGCCTTCGGCCAGCTGGTGGTCAGCAGCCAGCCCAGCGTCCGACACATGTCCTCGGGCCTCGTCGCAAGCTGCGCGCCAACCGGTCTCAACAGCTGCCGTCCGACATTCTGATTGTGGTCGGCAACACCGAGACGCTCCGCAAAGAATCTTGACGCACCGTTGCGGACGTCGTTTGCTTGTCAAGCTTGGTCTCCTATAATGCGTCATGAACACACGAATCTCATCTCCCGCCGCCCTGAACACCATCAGCCCCGAGTCCTTCGCGCCTCAGGTCTTCACGGATGCCACTGCCGCCGTGGACGCGCTGACCGCGCTTTATGAGCGCAACACCAACTTCCTGATCAATGCCTTCTCGGCGCTGGCCAAGGGCGGCGCGATCGAGGGGCGGTATAGGTCCTTCTATCCGCAGGTCAGCATCGAGACGACGAGCTTCGGTCATGTCGACAGCCGTCTCTCCTACGGCCATGTCACATCGCCGGGGATCTATACGACCACCATCACCAGACCCCCACTGTTTCGGCACTACCTGAAGGAACAGCTGGGGCTGCTCATGCGCAATCACCAGGTGCCGATCACCGTTTCGGAATCCACCACACCGATCCCGCTGCACTTCGCCTTTGGCGAGGGCGCCCATGTCGAGGCTTCCGCGGGCGGTCTGGCCGACATGCAACTGCGTGACATCTTCGACACGCCCGATCTGACCGTCACCGATGACGAAATCGCCAATGGTGAATACGAGCCGCTGCCCGGCGAACCGCATCCGCTGGCGCCGTTCACCGCCCAGCGCATCGATTATTCGCTGGCGCGGCTATCGCATTACACGGCAACGAGTGCCAACCACTTCCAGAACTTCGTGCTGTTCACGAACTACCAGTTCTACGTTGATGAGTTCTGCGCCTATGCCCGCAAGCTGATGGCGGAAGGCGGCAGCGAATACACGGCCTTCGTCGAGCCGGGCAATATCCTGACGCCATCAGGCCATGCTGAGCCGACCGAGGGGGTGGCGCTAGGACGTCTGCCGCAGATGCCGGCCTATCACCTGAAGAAGAAGGGCCATGCCGGCATCACCATGGTCAATATCGGCGTCGGCCCCTCAAACGCCAAGACGATCACCGACCATATCGCCGTTCTGCGCCCGCATGCCTGGCTCATGCTCGGCCATTGCGCGGGGCTGCGCAACAGCCAGCGGCTCGGCGACTATGTGCTGGCGCATGCCTATATGCGCGAGGATCACGTGCTCGACGACGACCTGCCGGTCTGGGTACCGATCCCGGCGCTGTCGGAAGTGCAGCTTGCGCTGGAAGACGCCGTCGAGGAGATCACCGGCTACGAGGGCTTCGAACTGAAGCGCATCATGCGCACCGGCACGGTCGCCACGATCGACAACCGCAACTGGGAACTGCGCGACCAGCGCGGCCCGGTAAAGCGGCTGTCCCAGGCACGTGCCATTGCACTCGACATGGAATCGGCGACGATCGCCGCCAACGGCTTCCGCTTCCGCGTGCCCTATGGAACGCTGCTCTGCGTCTCCGACAAGCCGCTGCATGGCGAACTCAAGCTGCCGGGCATGGCGACCGCCTTCTACAAAACGCAGGTCAGCCAACATCTCCAGATCGGCATCCGCGCGCTCGAAAAGCTCGGTGCCATGCCGACCGAGAAGCTGCATTCGCGCAAGCTCAGAAGTTTCTTTGAGACGGCATTCCAGTAAACAAAGGATAGTCGGGCGGCCCTTGGGCCGCCCGATTTCGTTCAGGGCCGCCAGGCGTCCAAGGTCTGACCGCCAAAGAAGGTCGCCGTTGGCATCTGGAAGATGAAATAGGGGTTGAGCAGCGGCAGGGCGCTCGCGGCATCCAGCGCCGCGAGATGGTCCGCATGCAAAACAACGTCGAGGGAGGCGAGGTTCTGGGCCAGTTGCTCCGGCCGGCTCGCTCCCAGCAGCACCGAGGAAACGCCCGGACGCCCGACCGCCCAGGCGAGAGCGACTTCCGCCATCGCGCGTCCGAGATCGTTAGCCACGGCGCGCAGCGCGTCGACGATTGCGAAGTTGCGCTCGGTAAACAACATGCCGCCGAAGGGGTTGTCGCCGGCCAGGCGCCCCTCGGATCGTCCAGTGTCCTCGTTGCCCGCTTCGCTCGGAATTGCCGGCAGGCGCCCGGCCTCGGCCAGCATCTCACGACCGTACTTGCCCGTCAGCAGTCCGGCGGCGAGCGGGCTCCAGGGCACGAGCCCGAGGCCAAGCTCCCGGCCGGCGGGCACAAGCTCGAGTTCGGCAGCGCGATCAATCAGCGAATAGCCGTATTGCAGGCCGATCGGTCTCGGCAGGCCATGCGCTTCGGCCAGGGTCGCCAGCCGCGAGACATACCAGGCCGGCGTATTGGAGAAACCGTAATGCAGGATCTTGCCGTCCCTCACGGCATCGGTGAGGGTCAGCAAGACCTCCTCTACAGGGGTGGTGCGATCCCAGACATGGACCCAGTACATGTCGACATGGTCTGTCTGCAGCCGCTTCAGCGATGCTTCGAGGGATTGACGGATGTTCTTGCGGCCATTGCCGCCCAGATGGGGGTTGCCATTGCCACGCGCAAATCCGGATTTCGTGGCAATCACCAGACGATCACGAAGACCGCTTTCGGCCATGAACCGTCCCAGCATTTCTTCGCTCCGGCCGCCAGAATAGATGTCGGCCGTATCGATGAAGTTGCCGCCAGCGTCGACATAGGCATCGAAGAGGTTTCGGGACATGGCTTCACCGGCACCCCAGCCGGCAGCGCCGAAGGTCATGGTTCCGAGTGCCAGGGGGCTGACGGAGAGGCCGGATCGGCCGAGAGTGCGATAGTGGGTCAGGCTCATGTGTCGTGCTCCTCGCGGGACTGTGTCATTCCTGCCGATAGATAGACCGGACCCACCTCCGGCATTAGCGCTTGCACCCAGCATGCGCCTGTGAGCAGAGTTCATGAATGGAACGCAACGAACTCAACGATCTCCTGGCTTTTGCGACAGTTGCCCGCGAACGCAGCTTTACCCGCGCGGCCGCAAAGCTCGGCATCTCGCCGTCGGCCCTTAGCCATGCGATGCGCAATCTCGAAGCCAGGCTCGACGTTCGGCTGCTTGCACGCACCACCCGTAGCGTTGCGCCGACCGAGGCGGGAGAACGCCTTTTGGACACGGTCGCGCCCGCACTCGCCAGCATCGAGCAGGGCCTGGCGTCGCTCGCCCATTGGCGAAACCGGGTGTCCGGCACGGTGCGGGTGACCGCATCGACCTATGCGGCGCAGACCGTATTGATGCAGAAGCTGCCGGGCTTCCTGCTTGAGCATCCGGACATCAAAGTTGAAGTGAACGTCGAGGATCGGCTGACGGATATTGTAGCCGAAGGCTTCGATGCAGGTATCCGCTTCCACATGTCGGTCGACCAGGACATGATCGCAGTCCCCGTTGGTCCGACATTGCGGACGATCGTCGTCGGCACCCCCGCCTACTTCGAAAGATACCCACCGCCACAGACACCGGCTGATCTCAGGGACCATATCTGTGTCGGCTTCCGGCTGAAAACCGGTGCAGTCATGGCCTGGGATTTCGAGGAGGATGGGCGGGAGTTTCGCATCCGCACATCAGGGCAACTCATCGCCAATGACGGGGCTTTGATGGCGGCCGCCGTGCGGGCTGGGGCTGCCCTCGGCTTCATGATGGAGGAAGAGGTGGCGGACGAGATTGCGGACGGACGCCTCATCCAAGTGCTGGACGCATGGTGCGTACCTTTCCCCGGCCTCCACATCTATCATCCGAGCCGCCGACAATCGCCTCCGGCGCTGCGGGCGCTGATCGCCGCGCTTCGGGAGTAATCCTCCGCTGATTACGCCTCGACGATCTTGGCCTCGCAGCGTACCGGAAAGTTGACGGAATTGGCGATGAAGCATTTTTCGTGCGCATCGCCATGCAGTTCGAGCGCGAGCTCCGGGAAGGTCCCGCGCTTGATCGTGACGGTTGGCCTCAGCACGACATCCGTGAAGCGTCCCGTGCCATCGGCATCCATCTCCATCACGCCTTCCGCCTGGTCTTCATAGGCGATCACGATGACGCCGGAGACGGCGCAGAAGTGCAGATACCAGAGCTTGTGACAGGCCGAGAGGGAGGCGAGGAACAGATCCTCCGGGTTCCAGCGCTTGGGATCACCCCGAAAGGCAGGATCGGCGGAGCCTAGGAGATCGGGCTTGCCCTCGGCGGAAATCAGGTGGTCGCGTCCGTAGTCGCGATAGCCCGAGGTTCCCGTGCCCGCATTGCCCTGCCAGGTGACCGTGACCCGGTATTCGTGCCGCTTTTCGCCCATCCTGTTTCTCCCTGTCCCGATTCCCTTCGCATCATAGGCTTCCCGCATAACAAGCTCAAAGCAGCGGATTTGCCAAAAAATCTGGCGGACCTCTTGCACAGAGCGCTCTAAGATATATCTTAGATGCAATTCCAACAGAGAAAGAGACCGGATCATGAGACATTGCCATCACGGCCGCGGGGAACGCGGCAATCCCCTCTTCGCCTTCCGCCAGGCCATGTTTGCCATGCGTCATGGCGGCCCCTTTGGCGGATCGATGGGCGGGGGCCCGCGTGGACGCGGAGGTGAGCGTCGACGCATGTTCGAGGGCGGCGAGCTACGCCTTGTCCTCCTGAAGCTGGTCGAGGACCAACCGCGGCATGGCTATGACCTGATCCGCGAAATCGAGAGCTTGTCCGGCGGCGCCTATGCCCCCTCGCCTGGCGTGGTCTACCCGACCATGACGCTGCTCCTCGACATGGGGCTTGCAGAAGAGCTGGAGAGCGATGGTCCGCGCAAGCTGATGACCATCACCGAGGCCGGCCGTCAGCATCTCTCCGAGCGGGCCGATGAGGTGGCAACCGCGATCGGACGGCTGACGGCTCTTGCGAAAGTCAGCGAAAGAACCGATGCAGCCCCCGTGCGTCGCGCCATGCACA
Organism: Rhizobium sp. AQ_MP; assembly: GCF_014237835.1. Taxonomy (GTDB): domain Bacteria; phylum Pseudomonadota; class Alphaproteobacteria; order Rhizobiales; family Rhizobiaceae; genus Allorhizobium. The sequence continues at coordinate 68,010 of NZ_JACJVI010000011.1, read as the reverse complement.
ATCTGAAGCAGGCTCTGCACGACTGTCTGTCGCGCGAGACGACGTCTCGCGAGACCCAACTGGAGGTCGCCCGCATCCTCGACGAAGCGGTCGGCAAGATCGAAAGGCTTTGACCATGGCAACATCGACGACAACGGTCCCGACCGAAAACGGCTGGAAATACCTGCAGCAACTCTGCAAGCATTGGGCCCACAAGCTCGATGTCGAGCTGGACGAGCAGAATCACAAGGCCGTCGTGAAGTTTCCCGAAGCGACGGCATCGATGCAGAGCGATTCGTCGAGCCTCACGGTGCGGATCGACACCAAAGATGCCGCGGAGCTTGAAACCTATCAGGGCGTGGTAGCCAGTCATCTCGATCGATTCGCCTTCCGCGAGGCCCCCCTGCCCTTCGACTGGAAGGCGGCTTAACCGCTCAGGCGGCACAACACGGACAAGAGGGATCAGGCTGCAGCAGGAGCCTGATCCATCCGGCCAAGACAGAAGCCAAGTTTCGCTGCTTCAGTCGATTTCCCCCCAAGATAAGAACTTCCACCCTTGGCGAAAGTTGCTAGAAAGCCGATCAGGTGGGCATGGCACTAAACAATGGGGGACAGCCATGAATGTGGTAACAAAGACGTCGACATCTTGGTTTTCACGACTGGGTGGGGCGCTGACAGGTGCAGTATTCGGATTCATTCTACTTCTCGTGGCAATCGTCGCGCTGTTCTGGAACGAGGGACGGTCGGTCGCGACCTATGAGTCGCTCGTGGAAGGCCAGTCCATCGTCGTTCAAGCCGATGCAGCGCGGATCGATCCGGCGCTCGAGGGCAAGCTCATTCACATCGAAAGCGCGGTGGTTCCGGCGGGAGATGTCGTCGATCCGGATACCGGCCTCAGTGCAAGCGGCGTGATCGGCCTCGCTCGCAAGGTCGAGATGTATCAGTGGGTCGAGGAGAAGAGCAGCAAGACGGAAAAGAAGCTCGGCGGTGGCGAAGAGACCGTGACCACCTATACCTATTCCAAGGAATGGAGCGAGGACGCACTGGACTCCTCGAAATTCCAGGAATCAGCGGGACATGAAAACCCGGAATTCTGGCTGGCGTCGACCGAAACGCTGGTAGAGACGGCCAAATTGGGTGCCTTTAGCGTCGCCGGCTCGCAGATCGCCTCCGTGGGGGCGCGGCAGGCTCTGCCGATCACGGACGAGACTGCAGCCCAGGCGTCCGAAGCGCTTGGCTATCCCGGCGAAGGCCGAGCCGTTACGCAGGCGCTCTATTTCGGGGCCGATGAGAAGGCTCCGCAGATTGGCGATACCCGCATCCGGTTCGAAAAGATCGTGCTGCCGGACGTCAGCATCGTTGCCATGCAGAAGGGCGACCGCCTGGCGGAATACACCACAGGAAACGGCTACACGCTCTTCCTGCTCGCCGCCGGTCGCGAGACCTCGGACAAGATGTTCGCCGACAGCCAGACGGAGAACGTCATCCTCACCTGGGTCATCCGCGTGGCTGGCATACTCGGTCTGTTCATCGGCTTTGCTCTGATCTTCCGCATCTTCAGCGTGATTGGCGACGTCATCCCGTTCGTCGGCTCGCTGATCGGTTTCGGGACCGGTCTCATCTCCTTCGTGCTGGCGATCGCCGTCGGCGTGACCGTCATTGCCATCGGCTGGTTCGCTGTCAGGCCACTTCTGTCGCTCGGGCTGATTGCGGCTGTTGCGGCGATCGTCTGGGCCTATTCCAGATATGTGCGCAAACAGCAGGCCCAGCCGGCCGCATGAGCCAAGGACGGTAGAGCGCCAAGCACGCCTGGGTTTTCGCCTGGCATGCCCTAGGTCATGGTACAACGAGTTGGACAAGAGCGGCCTTGCCAAACAACGGCAGGGCCGCTCTAAGCTTGTCGGACAACAGGAGGACCGCATGATGACCACGCTCACCATTCCCGATCTCGCCGGCAAGGCCGTTCTGATCACCGGCGCATCCAGCGGCATCGGCGAGGCGCTGGCCCGGGCCTTTGCCGCCCAGGGCGCCCTGGTCGGCCTGCATTACAATTCCAATGCCGAGGCGGCCCATACGATCGCTGGGGATATCGAAGCCACGGGCGGCAGTGTCGTCCTGGTGAAGGGCGATGCGGCTTCATCTGAAGCGATGGCCGAGGCCGTGAGCCATGTTGCGAAAACCTTCGGTCGCCTCGACGGGCTGATCAACAATGCCGGAAGCATGATCGCGCGGGTGCTCTACGAAGAGATGACCGATGCTCATTACGACAAGGTCATGGATGTGAACGCCCGCTCGGTGCTGTCAGCCAGTCAGGCGGCGGTCGCGCATCTGAAGGCCAACGGCGGCTTCATCATCAACACGACTTCGGTTGCCGCACGTACCGGCGGCACGGCAGGCTCAGGCGTCTACGGCTCGTCGAAAGCCTTTGTCGGTGCGGTGACCAAGGGCATGGCGCTGGAATTCGGCAAATACAATATCCGCGTCAACGCGGTGGCGCCCGGCGTCATCACGACGCCCTTCCAGGACAAATACGCCCTGCCCGGCCAGCTCGATCAGGTCGCCGGCAGCGTGCCGCTGAAGCGCACAGGCACGCCGCAGGACTGCGTCGGCGCCTATCTCTTCCTCGCCTCGCCGATGCTGTCCGGCTACATCACCGGCCAAACGATCGACATCAATGGCGGGCAGTTCATGCCGTGAGCGGACGATGGCCTGACTGCCATCAGAGCTCGTAAGGAACAATAATGTCGGGATGCTGACGCGGAAAACCTTTGGTGTCGCGCGTCAGCAATTTCAGACCATGCACCTTTGCTGTCGCCCAAATGACTGCGTCCGGCAATTTGAGTTTGTGAACCTGCCTTACGACAACGGCCTGATTGGCAATGCTTTCCGTAAGGCCAATCAGTTCGAACCCTCGCAAAAATGCTCGTGTTGCATCACTGAGCGTCGCGGGCGCGCCAACCATCACCTCCATCCAGCTGATGATACTGACTGCGCGCTCCGGATAACTGCTCATGACGTCCTGAGCAGGAGGAACTCCCCTAAGCACGTCGATCACGATGTTGGTGTCGAAGAGGACCTTCACCATTCGGCGCGAAGTTTCCGCTGAATGATCAGGCCATCTTCAGTCTCCGAACCAGCCCATAGTCCGAAACCGTCCAGAACAATATCGTCCTTCTGTCGATCCAGAAGTTCACCGACCGCTTCTCTGATCAGAGATGCACGCGACACATTCCGTTGAGCCGCGAGCCTGTCCAGCGCCTCAATATCCTCTTCCGGAATGTCGACCAGCGTACGCATCGTGCCCTCCGAGTGATATCGAATGTATATCACCGGGCGACGGACGGCGCCAGAGATGCGCCGTGTCCCCTCACCCCTCGCCGCGATTGTCCTTCAGCCAGTCCAGACCATTGCGCAGCGTATCCACCGCCTGGTCGATCTGAGCACGCGAGATGATCAGCGGTGGCGAAAACAGCATGCGGTCGCCGGTGGCGCGCAGCACGACGCCGGCATTGACACACTGGTTGCGCACCGCAGTGCCGGTATCATCCGGTTTCTTGAAGCGGCGGCGGGTCGCCTTGTCTGCGGTGATTTGGACGGCGCCCATCAGGCCGACGCTGACGGCCTCGCCGACGAGCTCGTGGTCGGTGAGCGAGGCCAAGGCCTGCGCGAGATACGGACCGGTATCGTCGCGCACCCGCTCGACCAGGCCTTCCTCCTCGATAATGCGGATGTTCTCGAGCGCGGCAGCAGCGGCCACCGGGTGACCGGAATAGGTGTAGCCGTGGTAGAAGTCGCCGAGCTCATTGACCATGACTTCCGCCACGCGGTCGGAGACCAGCACGCCGCCGATCGGCAGGTAGCCGGATGACAGACCCTTGGCGATCGGCGCGAGGTCCGGTTCGAAATCATAATGCTGGTGGCCGAACCAGGAACCCAGGCGGCCGAAACCGGAGATGACTTCGTCGGCGACGAGCAGGATCTGGTACTTCGCGCAGATGCGCTTGATCTCCGGCCAGTAGGTCGAAGGCGGCACGATGACCCCACCAGCCCCCTGGATCGGCTCGGCGACGAAGGCCGCGACATTCTCTTCGCCGAGCTCGATGATCTTCTCCTCGAGTTCCCGGGCAACCTTCAGGCCGAAATCCTCGGGCGAGAGATCGCCGCCCTCGGCATACCAGTAGGGCTGGTTGATGTGGTGAATGCCCTCGATCGGCAGGTTGCCCTGCTCGTGCATCCACTTCATGCCGCCGAGCGAGGCGCCGGCAACGGTGGAGCCATGATAGGCGTTCTTGCGGGCGATCACCTGCGTCTTCGTCTCATGGCCGAGTGCCTTCCAGTAGACGCGCGCCATGCGGAACCAGGTATCGGAGGCTTCCGAGCCAGAATTGGAGAAGAAGACCCGGTTGATCTTCGGTCCGGTCTTTTCGGCGATCTTCTGGGCAAGCAGGGTCGTCGGCGGGGTCGTGGTGCCGAAGAAGGTGTTGTAGTAGGGCAGTTCCAGCATCTGGGCATGCACGACATCGGCAATCGATTTGCGCCCATAGCCGACATTGACGCACCAGAGGCCGGCAAAGGCGTCGAGATACTGCTTGCCGGTCGCATCCCAGATATGCACGCCTTCCGCCCGGGTGATGATCTTGGTGCCGGCCGCGTTCAGCTTCTTCATGTCCGAGAAGGGATGAAGATGGTGGGCAGCGTCGATGGCACCGAGGTTGGAGACGGCGGTTACTGGCTTGTTCATGGGTCGGATCCTCGATCGGGGCGGAAGCTCTTGCTTTCACGGCCAAACATGGTCCGTGTGGCGGCCCTACCCCGCATTGAAAGGCGGAACATTATCGGCTACGACCATGACGTTCCAAAACGCGTTTGGCAAGGCACCGATTGCCGCGTTCCTCCGGCCAAATTCGCCCCGATAGCCAACGAGAGTTTTCCATGACAGCACCGACCAAGGCCGCCGATCAGACCGCAGCCGATCCTTCCGCGCGCATCGAGGTGCTGCTTGTCGGCATGAACGGCGACCTACGCGGCAAGATGATCCCGCTGAAAGCCGAGGACAAGGTCTGGAAGAACACGGTCCGCCTGCCGGCCTCCACCCAGTCGCTCGACATCTGGGGTGACGACAATGACGACATCACGAAGATCTCGCTGACGCTCGGCGATCCAGACGGCATTTGCGTGCCCACCAAGAATTCGCTGACCACCCTGCCCTGGGGGCCTGCCGGCTCCAAGCAGGTGCTCGCCACCATGCACACGCTCACCGGCGAGCCGCATTACGTCTGTCCGCGCGCCATCCTCGCCAATGTGATGAAGCGCTTCGAGGAGAAGGGCCTGACGCCGGTCGTGGCGACCGAGCTCGAATTCTACGTCATGGAGCCGGATTTCCGCGAAGCCGGCGTGCCGATGCCGCCGAAGGCGCTTGTCATGAACGGCGAGGTCGAAGGCTACCAGCTCTATGACATGCGGGCGACCGCCGCGATGGAAGACTTCCTCGAGACCGTGCGCGAATACTGCGACCACATGGGCCTGCCGGCCGATGCGACGACCGCCGAATTCGGCCCGGGCCAGTTCGAGGTCAACCTCCTGCACAAGCCCGACCCGATGGCTGCCGCCGACGACTGCATCTACCTGAAGCGCGTCGTCGATTTCGCCGCCCGTCGGCATGGGCTCAAAGCCACCTGCATGGCCAAGCCCTATGGCGACCACGCCGGCTCCGGGCTGCATGTGCATGCCTCGATCATCGACAGGGACGGCAAGAACATCCTCGACGCCAAGGGCGGCGAACCGGTGAAGCTGAAGTCGATCACCGCCGGCATGCTCAAAAGCATGCAGGATGCGCAGCTGATCTTCGCGCCCTTTGCCAATTCCTATCGCCGCTTCCAGCCAGGCTCCTTTGCGCCCGACAAGATCGACTGGGGTTTCGGCAATCGCGGCACGGCGATCCGCATTCCCGACAAGGACGGACCGGCTGCCCGCATCGAACACCGGGTCGCCGGAGCGGACGCCAATCCGCATCTGCTGCTTGCCGCCATCCTCGGCGGCATCCTGCTCGGTCTGGAAGAAGACCTCGATCCGGGCCCGGTCACGACGCCGGACAGCGCGCCCGAAAACCCCGACATGCTGACCTATGACTTCCTGACCGCCGTCGAGCGCTTCCGCGCCTCGGCCTTCATCAAGGACATTTTCGGCGCCGAGTATCAGCGCATCTATGGTGACACCAAGCGCAAGGAGGCCATGGCCTATCTGCGCACCGTCTCCAGCTTCGACTACCAGACCTATCTGCCGCGGATTTGACTCCGCTTCTGGCCCCCGTTTTGACGAGAGCCCCTGCAGGGACGGCGCATCAGCCGCCCCTGTCGCATTTCGCACAGAATTCGGCGCGATAATTTTATTTCGTCATAAAACGGTCATGCGAAATCTTCGTGCCAAGTCACAGGTGCCTCCCCAAATTTCTACCTCAAAAATGGGGTAGCCGTAAAAAATGCGGGTTGTCACGCCATCAGGAATACTCTTCTGTCCCTTCCGTTAACGTGAACTGGGAGTTCCAAACATGTCTATTCAGACGCGCCGGCTGCTCGGCACCTCGCTCCTCCTGACGTCGCTGATGTTCGGCGCGAGCCAGGCGCTGGCCGAAGTCGTCCTCCATCGTGGCAATTCCGGTGAGCCGCAGACGCTCGACCAGCACCACACCTCGATCAATATCGAAGAATTCATTCTGAAAGACCTTTACGAAGGCCTGACCATTTACGACGCCAAGGGCGAGATCGTGCCCGGCGCTGCCGAAAGCTGGGACGTGTCCGAAGACGGCACCGTCTACACCTTCAAGATCCGCGAAAATGCAAAGTGGTCCGATGGCTCGCCGGTGACGGCCGAAGACTTCGTCTTCTCCTATCAGCGCGCGGAAGATCCGAAGACCGCCGCCGAATACGCGTCGATCCTCTACCCGATCAAGAATGCCGAGAAGGTGAACAAGGGAGAAGTCCCGGTCGACCAGCTCGGCGTAAAGGCCATTGACGCCAAGACGCTCGAGATCACGCTTGAGCGCCCGACCCCGTTCTTCGCCGAACTTCTGGCGCACCAGACCGCGCTGCCCCTGTCCAAGGCCGCCTTCGAGAAGGCCGGTGCTGACTTCGTCAAGCCGGGCGTGATGGTTTCCAACGGCGCCTACAAGCTCGAAAGCCATGTGCCGAACGACAACCTGGTGGTGGTCAAGAACGAGCATCACTGGGATGCTGCCAACACCAAGATCGACAAGGTCATCTTCTACCCGATCGACGACCAGGCCGCTTCAGTGCGTCGCTTCGAGGCCAAGGAAATGGACCTCGCCTACAATTTCTCGGCCGATCAGATCGATCGCCTGAAGGAAAGCTATGGCGATCAGGTTCGTGTTTCGCCGACGACCGCCACCTACTACTACGTGTTCGACAATCGCCAGGAGCCCTATAACGACGTTCGCGTCCGCCAGGCCCTCTCCATGGCCGTCGACCGCGACTTTCTCGCCGAGGAAATCTATTCGGGTTCGCAGATCCCGGCCTATTCGCTGACGCCTCCGGGCATCGGCAGCTATGAGCCGGCCCGCGCCGACTTCGCCGAAATGTCGCAGCTCGACCGCGAAGACAAGGCCGTCGAACTGATGAAGGAAGCCGGTTACGGTGAAGGCGGCAAGCCGCTCAACATCGAGATCCGCTACAACACCAATCCGAACCACGAGCGCGTTGCAACGGCTGTTGCCGACATGTGGAAGAACACCTTCGGTGCCAATGTCACCATGACCAACCTCGACGTGGCATCGCACTATGCCTACCTGCAGGAAGGCGGCGCATTCAACGTCGCGCGTGCCGGCTGGGTTGCCGACTACGCCGATGCGGAGAACTTCCTGGCGCTGAACGTCTCGACCAACAAGACCTTCAACTACGGCAAGTACAACAACCCGGAATTCGACGCCCTCATGGCACAGTCCTACAAGGAAACCGATCCGGAAGCCCGGAACAAGATCCTGCATGAGGCCGAAGCCATCCTGATGCGCGATCAGCCTATCGCTCCGTTCCTGACCCAGGCCGATCTGTGGCTGGTCTCCGACCGCGTCCAGGGCTGGCACGACAATGCTGCCAACCAGCACCTCAGCCGCTTCCTGAGCATTGCTGAGTAATCCGGGCCAACTGACAAATGGGACGACGCGCGGCCTTGCCGGGCGTCGTTCCTTTTAGGAGCAGGACATGATTTCCTTCGTGCTGCGGCGGCTGATGAGTGCCGTCCCGACGATCTTCGTCGTCGTTACCATCTCTTTCTTCATGATGCGCTTTGCGCCCGGCGGCCCCTTCAACCTGGAGCGCCCCCTGCCACCGCAGACGATGGCCAACATCATGGCCACCTACAAGCTCGATCAGCCGCTGTTCAGCCAGTATCTGAGCTATCTCGGCAATGCGCTGACAGGTGACCTCGGCCCAAGCTTCATCTACAAGGACAACACCGTTTCGGAGCTGATCGGCAAGGCCCTGCCCTATTCCGTCGAGCTTGGCGCCTATGCCATCCTGCTGGCGCTGATCGGCGGCGTTGCCCTCGGCACGATCGCCGCACTCCGCCAGAACGGCATCATCGACTTCATCCTGATGTCCTTTGCGACAATCGGCGTCACCGTGCCGAACTTCGTCGTCGGTCCCGTTTTGACCCTGATCTTTGCCGTGATGCTCTCGTGGCTCCCGGCCGGCAGCTGGGGCGATGGCTCCTTCCGCTTCCTGCTCCTGCCCGTCATTGCGCTTGCCCTGCCGCAGCTTGCGGTCTTCGCGCGGCTGACGCGCGGCGCAATGATCGAAGCGCTTCATACCGACCATATCCGCACGGCACGTGCCTATGGCCTGCCGCCGCGGGTGGTCGTCGTCACCCATGCCCTGCGCGGCGCCATGCTGCCCGTCGTCTCCTACCTCGCGCCCTGTGCTGCCGCCCTGCTGACCGGCTCGGCTGTCATCGAGACGATCTTCACCATTCCCGGCGTCGGTCGCTACTTCGTGCTCGGTGCACTCAACCGCGACTATCCCCTCGTCATGGGCACCGTCATTCTCGTCGCCGTGTTCGTGATCCTGTTCAACCTGCTCGTCGATATCGCCTACGGCCTGCTCGATCCGAGGGTTCGCAATGACTGATATCTCCGTTCAGGCCGGCGAGATTACCGGCCGCAGCCTCACCCAGCTCGCGATGATGCGCTTCAAGCGCAACAAGGCCGCCATGGCCGGCTGCTTCATGCTGCTCTTCATCGCGCTGTTCTCCTATGTGGGCCCGTTCTTCGTGCCGCATACCTATGACCAGGTCTTCTCGTCCTACGTCACGGTGCCGCCGAGCCTCACGCCGCGGCCCGATCCGCAGTCGCTGCAGGACGTCGCCGAAGGCATAGCCAAGCGAGCCCGCGTCAATCTCGACAGCTTCGAGGTCGAGAGCGGCACGTATACGGCCGTCATCAGTTCGCAAAGGGCAATCGATCCCCGCGCGATCCGCTATTTCGACCGAAACAACGAGTTCCAGAACACCGAGGTGGTGGAAACGTCGGAAGACGGGCGGTCGATGACCGTCAGTGGTCAGGTGGACCAGGTCACCTTCCCCTTCGGCACCGACACGAACGGACGCGATCTTCTGGTGCGTGTCATGCTCGGCGGGCAGATCTCGATTGCCGTCGGCCTTGCCGCAAGCCTTGTCTCACTCGGCATCGGGGTCATCTACGGGGCAACCTCCGGCTATCTCGGAGGGCGGATCGACAACGTCATGATGCGTTTCGTGGAGATCCTCTATTCGCTGCCCTTCGTTTTCCTCGTCGTCGTGCTCGTCGTCTTCTTCGGACGATCGGTGGTGCTGATCTTCGTCGTGATCGGGGCGGTGCAATGGCTGGAAATGGCCCGTATCGTGCGCGGCCAGACTCTCTCGCTCAAACGTCGCGAATTCGTCGGCGCAGCCGAAGCGCTCGGCCTGACCGACTGGCAGATCATCCGCCGCCACATTATCCCGAACACGATCGGCCCTGTGATCGTCTTCGTCACGGTCGTCGTACCGCAAGTGATCCTGACGGAAAGCTTCCTGTCCTTCCTCGGTCTCGGCGTTCAGGCGCCGCTTGCGAGCTGGGGCACGCTGATCTCGGAGGGGGCGGCCAACATGCAGAGCGCACCGTGGCTTCTGATCTTCCCGTCGATCTTCTTCGTCGCAACGCTGTTTTCGCTGAACTTCGTGGGCGATGGCCTGCGCGATGCGCTCGACCCGAAGGATCGCTGATATGGAGACCAACCAGATGACACCGGTCCTCACCGTCAACGACCTCAAGGTCAGCTTCCAGACGCCCGACGGCATCGTCGAAGCGGTCAAGGGCATCAGCTTCGACGTGAAGAAGGGCGAAACGCTCGCTATCGTCGGGGAAAGCGGCTCCGGCAAGAGCCAGACCATGATGGGTATCATGGGCTTGCTGGCGAAGAACGGCGATGTCACCGGCGAGGCCGTCTATGGCGGACGCAACATCATCGGTCTGCCCGTCGGCGAATTGAACAAGGTGCGCGGCGCAAAGATCACCATGATCTTCCAGGAGCCGATGACCTCGCTCGACCCCCTGTACCGGATTGGCAGACAAATCGCCGAGCCGCTCATCCACCATCGTGGAATGAGCAAGCAGGCCGCCCGCGCCCGCGTGCTGGAACTCCTGAAGCTTGTCGGCATCCCGGACCCGGAACGCCGCATCGACAGCTATCCGCACGAGATGTCCGGCGGTCAGCGCCAGCGCGTGATGATCGCCATGGCCTTGGCGAACGAGCCCGACGTGCTGATTGCCGACGAACCGACCACTGCACTTGATGTCACCATCCAGGCGCAGATCCTGACCCTGCTGGCCGACCTGCAGAAGCGCTTCGGCATGGCGATCGTGCTGATCACCCATGACCTCGGCGTCGTCAAACACGTCGCCGACCGGGTGGTCGTCATGCGCAAGGGCGAGATCGTCGAGCAGGGCAGCCGCGACGCGATCTTCGACAATGCCCAGCATGACTATACCAAGATGCTGCTGGCTGCCGAGCCCTCGGGCACCAAGCCGGCTCCGGCAGACGATGCACCGGTCGTGCTGGAGGGTCGCAACGTGACCGTCGATTTCGACATCGGCAGCGGCGGCTTCCTGCGTCCCAACCGCACCTTCCGGGCGGTGGACCAGGTATCCGTCCGGCTCAAGCAGGGCCAGACGATCGGCATCGTCGGCGAATCCGGCTCGGGCAAGTCGACGCTCGGTCGTGCGCTCTTGAAGCTCCTTCCGGCGGACGGGGCCTTCCGCTTCGAAACGGCAGACATCTCCGCCCTCGACCGGGCCGGCATGCGGCCGTTCCGGCGTCAGCTGCAGCTGGTCTTCCAGGACCCCTATGGCTCGCTCTCGCCGCGGCAGACGGTCGGCGAGATCATCACCGAAGGCCTCTATGTGCACGAGCCGCAGCTTTCGCGAGCCGAGCGGGATGCGAGGGCCATCGCGGCGCTGAAAGAAGTCGGCCTCGACCCGGCAGCTCGCAACCGCTACCCGCACGAATTCTCGGGCGGCCAGCGGCAGCGTATCGCGATCGCCCGCTCGATGATCCTGAAGCCCAAGGTCGTCATCCTCGACGAGCCGACCTCGGCGCTCGACCGTTCGGTCCAGCGGCAGGTGATCGAACTCTTACGCGACCTGCAGGACAAACATGGCCTGTCCTATGTCTTCATTAGCCACGACCTGTCGGTCATCCGGGCGATGTCCGACCATGTCATCGTGATGAAGAACGGCAAGATCGTCGAGCAGGGCGAAACCGAGGCAATCTTCGATCATCCCAAGGAGGACTACACCCGCGATCTGATCGCGGCTGCCTTCAGCCACTAGAACCAGAAGCGCCCGGTCTTCCCCCCGGGCGTTTTTCTTGTCAGGCTGTCGGCTGATCCGGTGCCACGAGCACCTTGAGTTCGCCCGCATGTATGCGGATCTCGACATCGGCCGGCATGCGCAGGAGCTCGCCATCGAGCACGCAGGCCGCACCCGTCCGATACTTCGGGAAATGCAGGTGCACTCGCTCGGCCGTGGAGGCTGTGACCGCCTCGTTCTCCTTGAACTTGCCACGCAGGATATCAAAAGCGAGCTTTCCCACCCCCGTGGGTTCGAGTGGCTCGGCGAGATAGACGCCGAGCTTGCCGGTATCGACGCGGTCGGCGAAAAACAGCGAATTGTTGCCCAGGGGATTGTTCGACACGGAGATTGCCGAAACCGCCTTCTCCTCGCTGCGACCGTCGCCGTCGATGTCGAAGACGACTTCGAAACGCGGTGGATCGAGCATTACGCCGAAAGCTGCACTGGTGCTCGCCCGGATCTTGCCGATGCGCGAGGCAAAGTTCATCTGGTTGCGCATGCGCACCATGCGGGCATGCAGGCCGGCGGAAAACTGATGCACGAAGGGTCGACCATTGGCGGTCGCGATATCGACTTGGGCAACCGAAGAGCGGGCGAGCACATCCAGCACTTTCCAGATGTCGAGCGGCAGCTTGAGGGACCTTGCGAAGAGGTTCATCGTGCCCGCCGGTATGATGCCAAGCGGCAGACCGGCCTTCCAGGCGATCGAGGCCGCCGTCGAGATCGTTCCGTCACCACCGCCGGCCAGGAGGGCATCGACGCCCTGGGCCTGCGAGGCTGCCTGCAGCGCATCGACAATTTCATCGCCCGCAACCACAGCGCAATCGAGTTCGTGACCCTGCGCTGCAAAGGCACGGGTCGCCGTCTCGCAATAGGTCTGCATGTCGGTGGTCTTGAAGGTCCCACCGTCACGATTGAGTACCGCTTTGATCTTCATGAAGTTCCTTAAGGGGTCGGACAGCGCCACAGCGGAGCAACGCCGCATCCGGTGATTTGTTGCATCGCCCAAAGATCGAGAAGCAAAAGGCAAATTCAAGGCAGGGTCCCGTCATCGCATGCCAGACGATCCCGTACCGAAACCCGGAAATGCATTCTTGCGGAACACGGATCTATATCCTTAATGAATGGTGAAGAGGACAGACAGGAGTTTCGATGCGCGCGATCGGATTTTACAGCAATCAGCCCGCCACCTCTCAGGAGGCTCTCGTCGATATCGATCTTCCGATGCCGGTGGCCATGGGCCGGGACCTGCTGGTGGAGATCAAGGCGGTATCGGTCAATCCGGTCGATACCAAGGTCCGCCGCAACCAGGCCCCTCCTGCCGGTGAAGCGCGTGTTCCCGGTTACGATGCTGCTGGCGTGGTCAAAGCCGTCGGCTCAGACGTGACACTCTTCAAGCCCGGCGACGAGGTCTTTTATGCCGGTGCGGTCAACAGACCGGGGACCAATGCGGAGTACCACCTCGTCGACGAGCGCATCGTCGGACTGAAGCCGAAACGCCTCTCCTTCGCCGAAGCCGCGGCCCTGCCGCTGACTGCGATCACGGCTTACGAAGCGCTCTTCCACCGGATCAAGGTGCAGGAGCCGGTCCCCGGTGCCAAACACGCGATCCTGATCACCGGCGGCGCCGGCGGCGTCGGCTCGATTGCCATCCAGCTCGCCAAGGCGTTGACGGACCTGACCGTGATTGCCACCGCCTCGCGGCCGGAAACCGTCGACTGGGCAAAATCGCTCGGGGCCGACCACGTCATCGATCACAGCAAGCCGCTCGGCAGCGAGTATGCGGCGCTCGGCATCGGCGCGCCCGGCTTCATCTTCTCCGTCACCCATTCGAGCCAGCACCGTCTGGCGATGGCCGAGATCATCGCGCCTGCAGGGCGCATCTGCCTGATCGATGATTTTCCGGAAGGCTTCGACATTCTCGCCTTCAAGCCGAAGTCGGTTTCCCTGCATTGGGAAATGATGTTTTGCCGGCCAGTGTTTCAGACCCCCGACATGATCGAGCAGCACAGGCTGCTGACGCATGTCGCCGACCTCATCGATGCGGGGAGGATCCGCACAACTCTCGACACCGTGCTTGGTCCGATCACGGCTGAAAACCTGCGCAAGGCGCATCAGATCATCGAAAGCAATCGCGCGCGCGGGAAGATCGTGCTGGAAGGTTTTCCGGCCTGAGGCGCACCTTCCCATGAGCCGCCGTTGCGGCGGCTCTTTGCTCAGGGGTCAGGCTGCAGATCGCATGATCGCGGCAGCGCCGACGGGCCGCTCTGACGAACTGGCGGAGGCCTCTGCCACGGCGACAAGATGTTCCTGGCCCCAGCGGCCGATCGCCTGGAGAACGGGCTCGAGGCTGCGCCCGAGCGGTGTCAGGGAGTAGTCAACCCGCGGGGGCACGACCGGATAGACGGTGCGGGCCACCAGACCGGCGACCTCCATGTCGCGCAGCTGCTTCGAGAGCATGCGGTGGGTGATGGACGGCAGTCGCTTTACCAGCTCGTTGAATCGCAGCACGTCATCCTTGAGGAGATGATGGAGGATCACGCCCTTCCACTTGCCGTCGAGCAGCTGCAGGGTCGATTCGATCTGGCAGCCACCAAGGTCAGATACGCCGGCATTCATATCGCGAGCCATTCAAAATCCCTTCTCACATCTTCGACGGCGCCGGCGACCGGCGCATCCATTGCCACTTAGTCTCGTTTCGCCGGAGCGAAAAGGCTCCGGCCGGTCACGCTTGGTCGACACAGCGTCAACAGGGCATATGACGCATGACTGTGCCGGAAGGTTTCATTGCAGGGAGATTGAGGCAAAGTGTTGAAGCGGCAAGGGCTTTGCCTAAGTCGTGACCATCCGTGAAAAGAACGGGATCGTGGCCGCGATCAAACGGCAATGGCGCCCGTCTGGGCACGGGCGCCATATCAGGCAAACCAGAGTGGTGGCGGCCATCAGGCCTGGATCACGACCACCTTGGAGCCGACATCCACACGGGCGTAGAGGTCGATCACGTCGTGGTTCATCATGCGCACGCAGCCTGACGACATGGCCTGACCAATCGACCAGGGCTGGTTTGTTCCGTGAATGCGGAACATGGTGTCGTTGCCGCCGCGGTAAAGATACATGGCGCGGGCGCCGAGCGGGTTGTTCGGACCGCCGGGCAGACCACCTGCGTATTTCCGGTTCTTTTCCGGATCGCGGCGGATCATGTTGGGCGTCGGGGTCCAGGTCGGCCATTCGGCCTTGCGACCGACATAGGCGTTGCCGGAAAGAGCAAGGCCCGCCCGCCCGACACCGATGCCGTAGCGCATGGCACGGCCGCTGCCCATGACGTAGTAGAGACGGCGCGCCGGTGTATCGACAACGATGGTGCCTGCAGCATGCGTCGTCTCGTAGGCCACTTCCTGACGGCGAAGCTCGGGCTTGATCTTCTCGAGCGGCACCTTTTTCAGCGGATGCGGCTCGTCCGGCATGTCGCCATACATGGCCTGCTGATTGGGAACCGACTGGCAACCGGCGATAAAGAGCGGCAGGCCGAACAGGAGACCGCGGCGGGAAATGGTCATGATTCAGGCGTCCTCGGGATGCGATTCGATGCCGAGGAGCCTAGGAATTTATGGTTAATGACGGGTTAAATCCTGGGGCGGGCGTTAAGATCCGTGGCGAGGATGAGGCGGAAGCAGAGCCAGATTGATGCCCAGATATAGCAATGTTATGTTTCGCCCGCAGGAGACTTGAAAATGCGAGTTGAAATCGAAATCGACGACGCGCTGCTTGCCGATGCTAGGGAATACACCGGCATTGATGAAATTCCCACGCTCTTGCGCGTCGCGCTACAATCCCTCGTACAACGCGAAGCCGCGCGACGACTGGCGCGCCTTGGTGGCAGTGCTCCCGATCTGGTTGCTCCGCCGCGCCGGCGTTTTGATCCGGTCGAGCCCGAATGATCCTGGCCGACAGCTCCATCTGGATCGATCACTTCCGGTCGAACGACCCAAGGCTTCAGGAGTTATTGGAAAACGAAAAGATCGTGATTCACCCCTTTGTCATCGGCGAACTGTCGCTCGGGCATATCCCGCGCTACGACGACATCATGAAGATGCTCTCTGATCTCCCCGTCATTGCGCGCGCAGACGATGGTGAGGTTCGCCATCTCATCAGAAGCCGAAAGCTTTTTGGGACTGGCATTGGTTATGTCGACGCTCATCTACTGGCGTCCGTTATGATTTCTGGCTCTGATCGGCTTTGGACTCGCGACAGGAGGCTTTATCGCATTGCCGAGACCTTCGGGGTCACTGCGCCCGTGTTGCTGCACTAGCGCTCAGACGAGCACGCCCCACAATGCTGTCAGCTCCCTAGGTCCTTGAGATGCAAAAAGGGCGGCCTCTCGACCGCCCTTGACCCTCACATGTTCGGATAGACCGGTCCTTCGCCGCCTTGTGGCGGGACCCAGTTGATGTTCTGGTTCGGGTCCTTGATGTCGCAGGTCTTGCAGTGGACGCAGTTCTGGGCGTTGATCACGAAAGTCTGTTCGCCCTCCTTCTCCACCCATTCATAGACGCCTGCAGGACAGTAGCGGGTCGATGGCCCGGCATAGACGCCGAGTTCGGAACGCTTCTGCAGGTCCATGTCCTTGACCTTGAGGTGGACCGGCTGGTCTTCCTCGTGGTTGGTGTTGGAGAGGAAGACCGAGGACAGACGGTCGAAGGTCAGCACGCCATCGGGCTTCGGATAGGCGATCGGCTTGTGCTGGGCGGCAGGTTCCAGGGATTCCGCATCCGTCTTGCCATGCTTCAGGGTGCCGAAGAAGGAGAAGCCAAAGATCTGGTTGATCCACATGTCGATGCCGCCGAGCGCCACACCGAGCGCCGTGCCGAGCTTCGACCACAGCGGCTTGACGTTGCGCACCCGCTTCAGGTCCTTGCCGATATCGGTCGAACGCCATTCGTTCTCGATCTCGATCGGCTCGTCATTGGCGCGGCCGGCGGCGATCGCATCGGCGATCTTCTCGGCTGCCAGCATGCCCGAGAGCACGGCGTTGTGGCTGCCCTTGATGCGGGGAACGTTGACGAGACCGGCGGAACAGCCGATCAGCGCGCCGCCCGGGAAAGAGAGCTTCGGCACGGACTGGTAGCCGCCTTCGGTGATGGCACGGGCACCATAGGAGAGGCGCTTGCCGCCCTCGAAGGTCTTGGCGATCGCCGGATGGGTCTTGAAACGCTGGAATTCCTCGAAGGGGAAGAGATAGGGGTTCTTGTAGTTGAGGTGCACGACGAAGCCGACGGCGACCATGTTGTCTTCAAGGTGATAGAGGAAGGAGCCGCCGCCGGTCTTCATGCCGAGAGGCCAGCCGAAGGAGTGCTGCACGAGGCCCGGCTTGTGGTGCTCGGGCTTGACCTGCCAGAGCTCCTTGAGGCCGATGCCGTATTTCTGCACATCGCTCTCGCGGGCGAGATCGAACTTGGCGATCAGCTGCTTGGCGAGCGACCCGCGAACACCTTCCGAGATCAGCACATATTTGCCAAGCAGCGCCATGCCGCGGGTGTAGTTCGGCCCCGGCTCGCCGTTCTTCTCGATGCCCATGTCGCCTGTGGCAACACCGATCACCGCGCCTTCGTCGTTGTAGAGCACTTCGGAAGCGGCAAAGCCCGGATAGATCTCGACGCCCAGCGCTTCTGCATGGCTGCCCAGCCAGCGACAGACATTGCCGAGAGACACGATATAGTTGCCGTGGTTGTTCATCAGCGGCGGCATCAGGGCATTCGGCAGACGAACTGAACCGGCAGGGCCGAGGAAGAGGAACTGGTCGTCGGTGACCGGCGTCTTGAAGGGGTGATCGGCCTCTTCGCGCCAGCCCGGGATCAACCGGTCGATGCCGATCGGATCGACCACGGCACCGGAGAGGATATGCGCGCCGACTTCAGCACCCTTTTCCAGCACGACGACGGTCAGATCCGGATTGACCTGTTTCAGCCGGATCGCTGCCGAGAGACCGGCCGGGCCTGCGCCCACGATCACGACGTCGAATTCCATGCTTTCGCGTTCAGGCAGTTCCATATCCGTGCTCATCGTCATTTCCTCATCAGGCGGTCCCATCCGCCCTCCTCCTTGACAAAACCCAACCGGATTGTCGAGCCGAAGCGCGACGCGCCAAGGCGCAAATTCCGGCGGGGCGGTGTGAAGTGCAAGAATATCTTACGTGTACGTAAGGGTCAATGCGACGATTACGCCGCGGTCATCGCATTCTCCGCTGGCCGAACATCGCCTCCCTCCAACGAAAAGTGCCGCCCCCTGTTCCGCCTGCGCCAAATCCTGTCGCAGGCCAAAATCTGTCTTTGAACCCTTCTGCGCTTTGTCGCAGTCTCTGCCAAAACGAAAGCAGGGGACAAGACGACATGGTACTCACTTATGGTTTCATCGGGCTTGGCCATCTCGGCCGCCATCTTGCCGGCAGTCTGGTGAGGGCCGGCTTCACCGTCGTGGTCCATGACCTCGATCCCGACAATGCTAGGGAACTGGTGGCCGGCGGCGCCCGGTTTGCCGCCGATCCCCAGGCCGTGGCCGAGGCCGCCGATGCCGTCATCACCTGTCTGCCCTCTCCGAAGGTCAGCGAACGGGTGCTGACCGGCGAGCGCGGCATTCTGAAAGGCCTCAAACCCGGTGCCACCTGGATCGAGATGAGCACGCTCGACGAGCAGGAAGTCCTGCGTCTCGGCAAGATCGCGGCAGATGCCGGCGTGCGCATGCTCGAAGCGCCCGTCACCGGCGGGGTGCATCTTGCCGCCTCCGGCGAGATCACCGTCATCATTGGCGGGGACCAAGACCTCTACGACCTGCATCTCCCGGCGTTCCAGGCCATGGGCAAGCAGATTTTTCGCGCCGGACCGCTCGGCAAGGCGGCCGTGATCAAGGTGATCACCAACATGCTTGCCTTCATCCACCTGATCGCGACAGGCGAGGCATTGATGCTGGCGAAGAAGGGCGGCATCGACCTCACCGATGCCTTCCACATCATCAAGGCCTCCTCGGGCAACAGTTTCGTGCACGAGACGGAAGGCCAGGTCATCCTCAACGGCAGCTACAACATCAACTTCACCATGGACCTCGCGGTGAAGGACCTCGGCTTTGCGCTGGGCTTCGGTCGCGAATTCGGCGTGCCGCTCGACCTTGCGTCCCATGCGCTGCAGACCTTCATCCGCGCCCGGTCAGCCTATGGCGGCGACGCCTGGTCGTCGCAGGTGGTGAAGCTCCTGGAAGACGCTGTGGGCACTGATTTGCGCGCGCCCGGGTTTCCCGCAGAGCTCTAAGAGCCTGGAGAAGTCGGGAATAGCCCCGGGGCGGCTTGCGGCGACCGGATTTTCCGGCAAAAAAGCCGCAAACAGATCAGGTTTGCCCCGATGTCTTCGCTCCCGACCTTCTCGCCCCTCGACCTCGCCCAAGCGCTTGACGGGCTGCATCCGGATCTTCGCATCCTTGGCCCGGGGGCGCTTGCCGGCCGCCATCCCGGCGAAGATGCCGGCAACCTCGATGCCGGCGTGATGGCGCAGCCGGCCTCGACCGAGGCGGCCGCAGCCCTGGTGTCCTGGTGCCAGGACAATCGGGTGGCCATCGTGCCGCATGGCGGGATGAGCGGGCTTGTCGGCGGCGGCGTCAGCCATGCCGGCCAGGTGATCCTGTCCAGCGCCCGGCTCAACCGCGTGCTCGCCATCCATGCGGACGAGGAGACCGTCGAGATCGAAGCCGGCGTGACGCTCGAGGCCCTGCAGGCAGCACTCCAGCCCCATGGCCTCACCACCAGCATCGATCTCGGCTCGCGTGGCTCGGCCACGATTGGCGGCATGGTGTCGACCAATGCCGGCGGCATCCTTGCCTTTCGCAACGGCGTGATGCGCCACCAGATCCTCGGCCTCGAAGCCGTCCTGCCCTCCGGCGAGATCTTCTCCGACATGACGCGGGTGGTGAAGGTCTCCGCCGGGCCGGATCTCAAGCAGCTGCTGATCGGCGGCGAAGGCGCTTTCGGATTCGTCACCCGTGTCGTGATGAAGGTCGAGCCAATCAGGCCGCATCGCGCCGTGGCGCTTCTCGGCGTGCCGAATGCCGCCCGTGCGCTGCAGGTGGCCGCCCGGCTGCGCGGGCATCCGGTACTTCTGCTGGAAGCCGCCGAAATGATGTGGCCGCGCTACGTAAGGGATCACGCAGCCCTGAAAGGTTTCGACCTTTCGTGGCTTGAGCCGGACGCAGCGATCCTGCTTATGGAAGTTTCCGGCGAAAGCGGCGAAGCCGCAATGACGTTGCTGGAAGAGGCGCTTGGCGATCTCTGGGAGGCGACCGAGCTCAAAGGCGGGATCGTTGCCCAATCCTCCGATCAGGCGCGCCGCTTCTGGGATCTGCGCGAGGATTCGGGCTTCTATTTCGCCCGCTATCCCCATGCGCCCTCGTTTGACGTATCCATGCCTCCCTCGGCCGTCGATGATTATGTCAGCGGGCTTATGGCGCGGTTGGCGGCCATCGGCGCAGGATTCGATGCCTATGTCTATGGCCACATCGCAGATGGCAACCTGCACATCGCGGTGGCGGAACCGGGCCCCCTGCCCTCGGACCTGAAGGCGAAGGTCGAGACAGCCGTCTATGCCGGGATCACTGGCTCCGGCGGAAGCTTTTCCGCCGAGCACGGTGTCGGGCTCGAAAAGCGCTCGGCCTATCTTGCCCATGTCGATCCGGTGAAACAGTCACTCGCCCGGCAGATCAAAACCCTGCTCGACCCGAAGCACCTGTTCAATCCCGGCAAGGTGCCGTTCTGAAACCGGTTCATCGGCGTTTGGTCGGGCTATCGGTCCGGGCCAGCCGGCGATAGACTGCATCGACAGATTTCACTTCACGAAAGGATTTCCCCATGGATCTCGGCATTTCCGGCAAACGCGCCCTGGTGCTCGCTGCCTCGCGCGGGCTTGGCCTCGGCATCGCTAAGGCGCTCGCGGCCGAGGGTTGCCATGTCCTGATCTGCGGACGGACCGAGGAGAAGCTCAGGGCCAATGTCGAAGCTATCCGCGCAAAAGGCGGCAAGGCAGACTATGTCGTTGCCGACCTCGCCGACGCGCATTTCGTCGACCAGATGCTGCACGCGGTCCATCACACGCTGGGCGGCATCGACATCCTCGTCAACAATACCGGTGGTCCGACGCCCGGCACGGTCGAGGAGATGGATGCGGACAAGCTCTACACCTTCTTCCAGTCCATGGTCGTGCGCGTCATCACGCTCACCAACGCGCTAGCGCCCCTGATGAAAACGCAGGGCTTCGGCCGCATCCTCACCGTCGCCTCATCGGGCGTGTTCGAGCCGATCCCGAACCTGGCGCTCTCCAATACCCTGCGCGGCGCGCTGGTGGGCTGGAACAAGACCCTGTCGGCCGAGCTCGCCTCTTATGGCGTTACCGCCAATATGATCCTGCCCGGCCGTATCCATACGGACCGCATCGACGAGCTCGATGGCGCCAATGCCAAGCGCCAGGGCAAGTCGCTGGAAGAGGTGCGTGCGGCATCGGTCAAATCAATCCCCGCCCAGCGCCTCGGTCGCGTCGAGGAGTTCGCCGCTGCGGCCGCCTTCCTGTGTTCGGAGCCGGCGAGCTACATTACCGGCACGATGTTGCGCGTCGACGGTGGAGCGGCCAAATCGATCTGAAGTGGAGACGGAACCATCCACGCTCGCAATGCGTAAGTTCCGCTTCACTAAATTTGAAGGAAATGATTGAACGGCTTGGCAATATCCGGGGACTATTCAGTTACCAGTTTCACAGGGAGATGAAAGTTCCCCGCCATGACGGAAGCCGGACATGAAGACCGGACGATCCTCGACGTTCTTGCACCTCTCTATGTGGTGCAAGACGATCCAGAGACGCCCAGATTACCCGCGACCAAGGGGCGCTCCGCAGTCCAGGGCGCGATCATCGGACAGTTGTTGCCGCGATTTGCAGAAGACGAGGCTCCGGCTCCTCTCGACTTCGAGACGCCCCACGCCTTCCTCTCCCGCGCCTATCTGGACGTCTGAGGCGCACTCTCCGGATGGCAGGCAGACCATTGACCTTGCGCGGGGCGCTTGATCGCGGATGAAAGACGCAAGATCGTCTGCCTGCGTATGATTGTCCGGGAGAGTTCCGATGTCGCCTGTCCGTGTCGCCCTGCAAGTGCTGTTTGCATTGTGCGTTCTCACCGGCTTTATCTGGATGGGTCAGGGCTCGGGTCACTTCCCCTATCCCGCTTCCAGCTTCATGATCGACCAGACGCCGTGGATCTTCTATGGCGCAGCCCTTGCTGCAGTCGGGATCTTCGGACTTTTCCGCCTACGCCGCCGCTGACGACCCGCGCCATTTGCACCCTTGCCCTGAGGCGGCCGCTGTGGCATCAGGCGCCCTCTTTCTGTCTGCGGGCGTCCATATTCATCCGGCCCGCCGGTTCTCAGTGACATTCCAGAGATATCTACAAGGGGGCGATGGCCATGGCTGAAGCGCTTGGGCTCGATTTCGGCACGACCAACACCGTCATCGCCGTTGCGGAAAGCGGCGACGAGACCCGGTCGATTGCCTACACGTCTTCAGCGGGTACCTCCGACAGCATGCGCACGGCGCTCTCCTTCCTGAAGGATCCGCAGCTCGGTGCAGGCGCGTTGAAGGTCGAGGCCGGCCAGGCCGCCATCCGCACCTTCATCGACAATCCCGGTGATTGCCGCTTCCTGCAGTCGATCAAGACCTTCGCAGCCTCCGCCCTCTTCCAGGGCACGCTGGTGCATGCCCGCCGCTTCCAGTTCGAGGACCTGATGGAGGTGTTCCTCAAGCGCCTGCAGGCCTATGCCGGCGATGGATGGCCGGGCGAGGCAAAGCGCCTCGTTGCCGGGCGCCCGGTGCATTTCGCCGGTGCAAGCCCCGATCCGGCGCTCGCCGTCACCCGCTATAACGAGGCCCTGACACGGCTTGGCTTTCCCGAGATCCACTATGTCTATGAGCCGGTCGCAGCCGCCTTCTACTTCGCCCGTACGCTGAAGCGGGACGCGACCGTGCTGGTCGCCGACTTCGGCGGTGGTACGACCGACTTTTCGCTGATCCGCTTTTCCACCGAGGCCGGCAGGCTGAGTGCGACACCGATCGGCCATTCGGGTGTGGGCATCGCCGGCGATCAGTTCGATGCCCGCATCATCGACCAGCTTGTTGCCCCTGAAATCGGCAAGGGCAGCCAGTTCAAGAGTTTCGGCAAGCTGCTCGACGTGCCGAGCAACTACTATCTCGCCTTTTCGCGCTGGAACCAGCTCTCAGTCTTCAAGACGCTGAAGGAATTCACCGATCTCAAGTCGCTGGTGCGCCAGGCGGAAGAACCGGAAAAGCTCGAACTGTTCATCGACCTGATCGACCATGACGAGGGCTATCCGCTCTACCAGGCCGTCTCGGCGACCAAGATGGCGCTTTCGTCTCACGAGGAGGCCGATTTCCGCTTCGCGCCGCTCGGAAAGGCCGGTGAGAAGCGCGTGACGCGCCGTGATTTCGAAAGCTGGATCGCAGACGATCTGGTGAGGATGGAACAGGCGCTTAACGAGGTGCTTTCGACGAGCCACACGGAGGCCGCCAGCATCGACAAGATCTTCCTCACCGGCGGCACCTCCTTCGTGCCCGCCGTGCGCGACATCTTCCATCGCCGCTTCGAGGCCAGCCGCATCGAAACCGGCGGCGAATTGGTTTCCATCGCCCATGGACTGGCCCTGATCGGCGAGCGCGACGACATAGACCAGTGGGTGGCGTGAGGTCACCCTGCCCTTGATGCGGAGGGTCGGAGCGTGGCTCTGGGGTGGGATGATCCGACAGAGACGTCACATGCAAAGCGCCCCTCACCCTACCCTCTCCCCGCAAGCGTGGAGAGGGAGGCACGCGACGCCAGCCAGATCGGCCTTCTCCCCGCCTGCGGGGAGAAGGTGCCCGAAGGGCGGATGAGGGGCAGATGGAGCCCGCCTCCGCGCTTCTGATGTCGCGTTCGCTCCCGTTTCAGGATGAGGGCTGATCGTGGTCGGCCGCCCCGCGCTTTCCATTTGCCTTCCCCCTCACGATCGCACTAGAACGGGACCATGATCCAGGCCAGCGACATGACGCCCGCAGAGCTCGCAGCGCTTCTCGCATTTCATGCGGAAGCGGGCGTCGAATGGCTTGTGGAAGACGATCCGGTCGACCGCATCGCGGCTTTTCAGGCGGAGAAGACAGCGCGGCAGGTGGCTCGCCCTGCAGCCGATACATCGTCAGGGCAGGTGCCGGCACGCGTCGCACCCTCGCGGAGTGCCGCACCGTCAGAGCGCCAGCCAGCCCGCGCGCAGCCCGCCCAAGGCTCGACGCTGCCGGCGATCCCGGACGAGAATGCCATCGCCGAGGCCCGCTTTGCCGCTGAAAGTGCCCGCTCGCTTGCCGAGTTGAAGACGGCGATCGAGGGTTTCGCCAGTTGCAACCTGAAAACCTCGGCGCGCTCGACGATCACGGCCGAGGGCGCCGGCACGGCCGGCATCATGGTGATCGGCCCGATGCCCAACGCCGATGACGATCGCGAAGGCCAGGCATTCACGGGCCGCGCCGGCCTGCTGCTCGACCGCATGCTCGCCGCCATCGGCCAGAGCCGCGAGACCGTCACCATCACCACCATCATCCCCTGGCGGCCGCCGGGCGACCGCATGCCGTCGGGCCCGGAGACGGCCATTTGCCGACCCTTCATCGAACGGCAGATCGCGCTTGCGGAACCCCGTCTGGTGCTGGTGCTGGGCAACTTTGCCGCCCGCTTCTTCTTCGGCGAAACCGGAACGATCCACGCGCTGCGCGGCAAGTGGCGGGAGATCGGCGCCGGTGGACATAGTGTGCAGGCACTGGCGACACTGCATCCGCAGGAACTGCTTGCCGCGCCTGCCAGCAAGGCGCTGGCCTGGATGGACCTGCTTGCCTTCTCCGAGCGACTGACCGGCGAAAGCGGCTAAAAAATCGGCAACGTAAACGAATTATGAAAACTGCCATGCGAAAAATGCATGGCAGTGTCGCAGTTGCGCTGCTTGTCGAATCCATGCTGCACTGCGATATATCCTGTTGAAAGTGGGAGGGACACTTTTAAAGGAAGACCGCCGTGAGCCTTCGCACCCGTCCTATCCATTGCAAGTTCGAGACACTCCGTCTCGCAGGCGAATCCGGTCGTGGCGCAAGCCCGTACAATCGCAGTGGCAGCGCCGTTTCGGCCGAACAATTGAGCGCTCGCTTCACCGGACATGCTGGCCGAATCGCGCGTCCGGCCACCGTCTTCTCGGACTTCCGCATCTAGATCCCGCGTTTTCATACGGTTGGAAGACAGGCCATATGCGGGGAACGCATATCAGGCCTTCCGCATTGTGCGTTGCGATAATCATTGCCTGGTGCATTGATCAATCGCTCCAAGTCGATATGCATTCAGAGCAGAGGATAAGACCATGACCATGCCATTTCACCCCGTCCGCAGCCTGCGTCAGGCGATGAACGATATCGGGCACGCCGTCAGCGCGTCGGAAGCCTTTTCCGTGGCCGCACGCAAGCGCAAGCAGGCGCAGGACAGGAGCGTCGACCGCGCGCTTCAGCCGCTCGGCTTCTGATCGCCGCAAGTCCGGTGTCTGGATCGGGCCCGCCACGCGCGGGCCTGTTTCGTTTCAATGACCGCCGACCGCGCCGAGGCGCGGATCAGCCCTGTCCATCGGAACCGGTCCGCAGATCCGTTCGAAGGCAAAATCGACGATGGAGAACTTGATGGCCTGCCAGCCGCAGTATTCGTCGAGGAAGTCACGCCGCAGGATGCAGTGATTGCGATCACCGTCCGGCCAGAAAAGACATCCGCTTTCAACGGCGCGCCGGAACAGGCGCTGGAGATGGGTGCGGGAAATCATGAAATGCTCGGCCATCACGCGCGCATCGATTCGACCGATGTTATAGCCATCGGCATCCGGCGATAGCTCCATGGCACGACGGACCAGTTCGTCCATGACCAGACCACCTGCTTCCGTCCACAGGAACAGCGCCACGCGCGGCGGCGGCTCCAGCCATTTCGGCTCCAGACAGGCCCGGCGCGCAATCTGCGGCTGGATCTGCCGAAACAGGCCTGGCTGGTCGGCAAGCGTCGTCGCCCTGTCGCCACCGTCGAGGCGGTCGAGCAGCTCGAAATTCGTCATCAGCCATTGAAACATGGCCTTGGTCGGCAATTCGGTCGCCTCGTAGCGTTTCGGTCGGCGGTTCGGATCGCCGGCTATGCGGACGAACTTGTAGCTCAGCAACTGATCGAGGAAATTCAGGACCGTGTTGCGGCTTGCGGCATTGTTCGAAGTGATGATCTCCCGCAGATTGGTCGTGGTCAGACCGCTGCCTGGCTGGGCCGGATCGTATTCCAGCTGCAAGGCGAAGGCCGCCTGGCTGAGAAGCCACCGCTGGTGGGAGGCCAGCATGCGCGAGAGCCTGGGGCTCTGGTCGAACTGACCCCGCAGCTTGGAGGCATAGACGCGCAGGGCGGGAATGAAGTCGGGATGACCGGCGATGGCGTGGGAAGACAGGGTCATGGCAGTCCGCCTCGCTCGGCAAACCGGCTGAGACAGAGACGCAGGAAAGACGAAGCGCGTGGCGCGTGCTCCTCAATCCCTGCTCCTGATCTGCCCATATCCATCAACACCCTGTATCCGACGCCAGATCTTGTGTCTGGCACCTCTCCGTCACCATTTGTTGTGAAGGTAAACTAGTTACTCGCGCGGTTTCAATCTTTTATTGCCGGACAATGCGGGAGAATGCTTAACGCACCCGCAAATGCGCAAGGTGACGTCGTATTTCACCATTTGATGTGGCATGCATTGCTGGCACTATCCTGCTTCGAAATGCCCGGTAGAGGTACAATGCTGTCCAGTCTCGCATCAATCACCACCCTGATGCTCTCGACGCTCCTGATGATGGCTGGCTTCGGCCTGATGGGCTACATGCTGCCGATCCGGTCGCTGAACGAGGGCTGGTCGACCTTCATCATCTCCGTCATCGCGACCGGCTACACGTTCGGCTTCACGGTTTCCTGCATCGTGACGCCGATCTTCGTGCGGCGTGTCGGCCATGTGCGGGTGTTCGGGGCCCTGATCACCCTGCTGACCGTCTCCATCCTGCTGTGCGCACTTGTCGTTGAGTGGTGGGCCTGGATGATCTTCCGTGGGCTGTCGGGCTTTGCCATCGCCGGCGCCTACCTCCTGATCGAAAGCTGGCTCAACGAACGGGTGACCAACGCCAATCGCGGTGCACTCTTCTCGGTCTACATGGTGACCTGCCTCGTCGGTTCGATCGGCGGGCAGTACATCGTGCCGCTTGGCGATGTGAACGGGCCAAACCTGTTCATCATCTGCGCGCTGATCTTCTCGCTCGCGCTCTTTCCCGTTGCGCTGTCGACCGCCCAGTCGCCGACACCGATCGCCGAGGCGCGCTTCGACCTGAAACGGCTCTATCGCCGCTCGCCGATCGCCTTTTTCGGCTCGCTCCTGTCGGGCGCCCTCTCCGGCACCTGGGGCAGTCTCGGCGGCGTCTATTCGCAGACGATCGGCATGACGACCGCGCAGGGTGCGACATTGCTCGCCGCCTTCCTCGCGGGAGGGGCGCTCGCCCAGGTGCCGATCGGACGCATCTCCGACCGGATGGACCGACGTCTGGTGATGGTGGCCTCAGGTCTCTTCGGCGTCGGCGCCTGCGGCATGATGATCGCCTTCAGCGCGGGGAACGCCAACGCACTCTATGTCGCCGGTTTCTTCGTCGGCACCGTGCTCTATCCGGTCTATTCGCTGAATGTCGCCCATGCCAACGACCTCGCCGAGCCGGACGAGTATGTGACACTCTCCAGTGCGATCATGATCCTCTACGGCATGGGGACGGTGACAGGCCCTATCATGGCCGGCACGCTGATGCAGTGGTTCGGACCGAATGCGCTGATTTTCTTCCTCGGGCTGGCCTTCGCGCTTTATGCGGGCTACGCCGCCTGGCGCATCACACGGCGGCCAGACACGACAGGGCCTTCGGCCAAGGCCGACTTTCAGGCCGCCGTGCTACCGATGCAGGGCGCCGACAACGTGTCGCCCCTGTCGGACGGCGATCGCTGATCAGCCCTGCGGGGTGGACGCCTTGCGTGCTGCCCGTCTCTCAAGACCGAGCCGGTGTTCGCGCAAGATGATGAAGATCCCGGCGGCTACGACGATCGCCGCCCCGATCAAGGTGGTGACCGTCGGCACTTCCGAAAACAGGATGTAGGCCGCAATCGAGCCAAGGATGATCGAGCAATATTCGAATGGGGCGATCGTCGAGACATCGGCGAACCGATAGCTCTCGGTCAGGAAGATCTGCCCGAGACCACCGAAGAAGCCGGCAAGCGCCAGCAGGCCGAGCGCGGTCCAGGAGAGATCGGCCCAGCCGAAAAACCAGGTGACGGCCGAAAGCAGCGCTGCCGTCAGCGAGAAGAACAAGACGATCGTCGCCGTCTTTTCCTCGCGGACCAGCTGGCGCACCTGCAGCATGGCCCCTGCCCCGAGGATGGCCGAGACCAGCACCGCGAGAGCGCCGATGGCGGCATCGGATCCCAGCCCCTCCTCGCCGAAGAGCGACAGCTTTGGCACGGTGATGATCATCACGCCGACCAGGCCGACGACGACGGCGGTCCAGCGATAGAGCCTGACCGTCTCCTTGAGAAATACGGCGGCGAACACGACCGCAATCAGCGGCATCGCATAACCGATCGCGATCGCATCCGGCAGCGGGAGGTGAACGAGGCCGTAGAAACCCGCTCCCATGGCACAGACGCCGAGGAGGCCGCGCTTGATATGGCCGAAGGGGTTGTCCGTGTGCATGGCGCTGCGCAATTCGCCACGCCAGCTCAGATAGATGATGATCGGGACGATCGCGAAAGCGGAGCGATGAAAGCTGATCTGTCCCGGCGGGATACCGCTTCCGGCGAGCTTGATGCAGGCCTGCATGGCCACGAAGACCGTGACCGAACAGACTTTCAGCACGATGCCGCGCAGCGGGTTGGGATCGGCAAAGGCCATGGGAATGAAATCTTGAAACAGGCGGCGCAGATGCGTGCGGAATGGGAAAGCCGTCAAAGGTCCGGCTGATGAATCGTCATCTCACAGCATGCATGCCCAATCGTGCTTCGCAACCCCGGATCACGCGAGGTTTGCCCCAGAAATGGGTCAGAAACACCGCATTTCTGGCCATGCGCCGTTAACGTCTCGTTGAATCGAGGAAACTATCTTTCCTAATAATAAGTCATATTAATGGACGCCTCGGCGTCTGCTTTTTCAGTGGACCGTTTTTCAAGACCGGGGTTGGCGTCATGCCGCAGGCCGAATATCAGACCAGTTCCGTTTCAGAAATCCGCGCCACGCCCCGGTCCATGCGCCTCGTCACCGAAAGCATCGGTGTCGACCTCGAACGCTTCAGTGCCGATAACGCGCATATCGTGCGCCAGATCCGGCTGCTTGCGATCAACGCGCTGATCGAAGCCGCCCGTGCTGGAGAGACCGGCAAAGGCTTTGCCGTGGTTGCCAACGAAGTGCAACGACTTGCCCAGGGCGCCAACGAAACTGCCGAACGCTTCCAGGAAAACGTCCTTGGCCGGATCCGGCAAAGCCGCGATATGGCAGACGATCTCGTCGAGCAGATGGAAGGCGTGAGGTTGATCGACCTGGCCCAGACGCTCGTCCAGTTCATTGTCCGCAACCTTTTCGAGCGAACGGCCGACGTGCGCTGGTGGGCGACCGACAGCGCCCTCTGGGAAGCCCTGGAACAGCCTTCCGCGGAACGGGTGCAGCATGCCGCGGCGCGGCTTGGCGTCATCAACCGCTTCTATACGGTCTATCTCGATCTGGTCATGACCGATGCCAAAGGCAGGGTCATTGCGTCCGCCAATCCGCGCTACCAGCGCAACCTCGTCAACAAGGATCTCTCGAACGAGGACTGGTTCCGCGCCGCCCGGACCTGCCGCAGTGGAGACGATTATGTGGTCGACACCGTGCGGCGCTCACCACTCCACGACGATCGCGACATTTTGATCTATGCCACGGGCATTCGTGCCGGCGGCAAAACCGATGGCGCACTGCTTGGCACGCTGGGCGTCTATTTCGACTGGAAGGCCCAGGGCCAGGCCATCGTCGAGAAGGAGGCGAACCTGCCGCCGCAGGTTGCGGCAAGCACGGAAGTGCTGTTGCTGGACGGCAGCAACATGGTCATTGCATCCTCGCGGCCCGAGCGGATCTACACCCATTTCGCCTTGAACAATCCGCGGAATCTGGGAAAGGGCAGCTATTACGACCAGAGTGGCGCCATCGTGGCCTTCGCCAAGACCCTTGGCTATGAAGATTACGACGGGCTCGGCTGGTCGGGTGTGATCGTCCAGAACCTGGACAGTGACGACCTGCTGCGACAGCAGTTGCGGCTGAAATAATCGATCTCAAAAATACCAGGCTGCTCCTGCCAAGTTGAATGCGCGACTATTCTTGGGTGTCGGGCCCCAACGAAGCGTTGGAGCAAAAGAAATGCGGCAGTTTGATCAAGAGCATTGTCGAAATTAGCTCGTGTTTTAACAATCGTTCAGAAATTGCTGCAATCATCCCCGCCAACTTGACCTCATCGGCTCCGAGTGTTCCCGCTCGCGCCGTGATGGCCAACCCCGCAGCGACCAGGACACACTATGCGCACAGATACGGGCCGGATCGTTCATCTGGCAGACTACCGCCCCACCGATTTCGTTCTGGAACGGGTTGATCTGACCTTCGAACTGGACCCGACGGAAACCAAGGTGGAAGCCCGCCTGATCTTCCATCGCCGCGAAGGTGTCGATCCGGCTGCGCCGCTGGTGCTCGATGGCGACGATCTGACCATGACGAGCCTGCTCTTCGATCAGATCGAGATGGATCCGGCACGCTACACCGCAACGCCCGAGAGCCTCACCATCCGCGACTTGCCCGAATCGACGCCCTTCGAGATCACCGTTGTCACGATGATCAATCCGGAAGCCAATACCCAGCTGATGGGGCTTTACCGTTCGAACGGCATCTACTGCACCCAGTGCGAGGCCGAAGGCTTCCGCCGCATCACCTATTTCCCCGACCGTCCGGATGTGCTGGCCGTCTATACGATCAACATCATCGCCGACA
Source organism: Rhizobium sp. AQ_MP (assembly GCF_014237835.1). Classification (GTDB taxonomy): domain Bacteria; phylum Pseudomonadota; class Alphaproteobacteria; order Rhizobiales; family Rhizobiaceae; genus Allorhizobium. The sequence continues at coordinate 36,967 of NZ_JACJVI010000011.1, read as the reverse complement.
AGGCGGCCAATCCGCTGCTGCTCTCCAACGGCAACTTCCTCGGCGGCGCCGGCTTCGGCCCGGACAAGCATTTCGCGGCCTGGTTCGATCCGCATCCCAAGCCGTCCTATCTGTTTGCACTGGTCGCCGGCGATCTTGGCGTGGTGGAAGACACCTTCACCACCATGTCCGGCCGTGAGGTGACGCTGAAGATCTACGTCGAACACGGCAAGGAGCCGCGCGCGGCCTATGCGATGGATGCGCTGAAGCGCTCGATGAAGTGGGACGAGGAGGTGTTCGGCCGCGAATACGATCTCGACATCTTCATGATCGTCGCCGTCTCCGACTTCAACATGGGGGCCATGGAGAACAAGGGCCTCAACATCTTCAACGACAAGTACGTGCTTGCCGATCCCGAGACCGCGACCGACCAGGACTACGCGAATATCGAGGCGATCATCGCGCACGAATACTTCCACAACTGGACCGGCAACCGGATCACCTGCCGCGACTGGTTCCAGCTCTGCCTGAAGGAAGGCCTGACCGTCTATCGCGACCACGAATTCTCCGCCGACATGCGCTCCCGTTCCGTGAAGCGCATTGCGGAAGTCCGCCATCTGCGCTCGGAACAGTTCCCTGAGGATGCAGGTCCCCTGGCCCATCCGGTCCGCCCCAATACCTATCGTGAGATCAATAACTTCTATACGACCACGGTCTATGAGAAGGGCTCCGAAGTCACCCGCATGATCGCGACCATTCTGGGCCGCGACGACTTCAAGAAGGGCATGGACCTCTATTTCGAACGCCATGACGGCGACGCCGCGACGGTCGAGGATTTCGTCAAGTGCTTCGAGGATGCGAGCGGGCGGGATCTGACCCAGTTCTCACTCTGGTATCACCAGGCCGGCACGCCGCAGATCACGGTCTCCTCGGCCTATGATGCCGGCGCCAAGACGCTGACGCTCTCGCTCGAGCAGATGATCCCGGCGACCCCCGGCCAGAGCACGAAGGAGCCGATGCACATTCCGCTTCGCTTCGCGCTCATCTCCGAAAACGGCTCGGAAGCCTCGGCCTCCGCGATATCAGGCGGCGATGTCACCGGCGATGTGCTGCATCTGACCCAGCGTGCCCAGACCTTTACCTTTTCCGGCATCGGCAGCCGCCCGGTCGTCTCGCTCAACCGTGGGTTCTCTGCTCCGGTGACGCTGCATTTCGCCCAGAGCGCCGAGGATCTCGGCCATATTGCCCGACACGACAGTGATCTCTTCGCTCGCTGGCAGGCCATCACCGATCTTGCCCTGCCGGTCCTGACCGAAGCGGCAAAGACCGCGCGCGAGGGCAGCTCCGTCCCGACCAGCCAGGCCTTCATCGATGTGCTGCTCGCGGTTGCTGCCGACGAGGCACTGGAGCCTGCTTTCCGTGCCCAGGCGCTGACGCTGCCGAGCGAAGCCGACATCGCCCGCGAACTGGGCGGCAACAACGACCCGGATGCCATCCATGCCGGCCGCCAGGCCGTGCTCGGCGCCATCGCCACGGCAGGCGCCAATGTCTTCCGCACGCTCTACGCCACCCACTCCGCTTCCGGCCCCTTCTCGCCGGACGCCGCAGGTGCAGGCAAGCGGGCGCTGAAGAACATTGCGCTGTCCTTCCTGTCGCTGGCGGAAAACACCCCGGCGCTGGCCGCCGAGGCGTTTGCCAAGGCCGACAACATGACGGACCTGTCGCAGGCCCTGACCATCCTTGCCCACCGCTTCCCGGATGCGGCCGAGACAAAGGCGGCACTCGCCGCCTTCGAGACCCGCTTTGCCTCGAATGCGCTTGTCCTCGACAAGTGGTTCACCATCCAGGCGACGATCCCGGGTGCCGCGAGCCTCGAACGGGTCAAGGCCCTCATGGCAAGCCCGCATTTCCAGCCGAGCAATCCGAACCGCGTCCGCTCGCTCGTCGGCACCTTCGCCTTCGGCAATGCGACCGGTTTCAACCGCGCGGACGGTGCGGCCTATACGTTCTTTGCCGAACAGATCCTGGCGATCGACCCGCGCAATCCGCAGCTCGCCGCCCGCCTGTTGACCGCCATGCGCTCCTGGCGCCTGCTGGAACCCGGTCGCGCTGAAAAGGCGCGCGCGGCGCTTTCGACCATCGAAGCCTCCGCAGCGCTCTCCACCGATGTGCGCGATATCGTCGAGCGGGTCCTGAAAGGCTGAAGCGACCCCTCACCTCCTTCTGAAAGGCGCCGGCAACACCGGCGCCTTTTTCGTCCACAGAACATTTTCAGAGCGTCGAGCATCGCCTGATTTCCCATCAGATTCAGCCTCTTGCCACACCGCCAATAAAAAAGCGGAGTCGGAGCAAGGGGTTAATATTTTCTTTACGCTCCCGGTCTGGACAAGGCGAATCGGCCATGATTCCTTGGCGTCAGATTCGGGCGAGCGGCGCTTCGAATCACACGAGGGACAGAGGCAGGGACGATGTTGGACGCGCGGCGGGTCACCGCAGCCGATGAGCGGCTGCGCATCAAATTTTCGGACATCTTCGAATTTTTCAAGCGGATCGGGGGGCAGGGTTTCGGGTCACCGTCGCAAGCAAATGCTCCGGTTCAGGCCCAGGCCTCGCCGCGTTCGCAGCGGATCGAGACGGTCCTGCGCCGGGCGATCCCGATCCTGATCCTCGCCTTCCTCACGGTCGTGGCGCTCGCCCGCACCATCGGCATCATGAGCGAGTACCAGCGGATGGAAGGGGCCGTCCGTCAATCGACGGCGCTCATCGCGGCCACGGTCAATGCGGCTCTGGGTGATCGTTCCGAACTCTTCGACGCCCGCGATCGTGCGGGCGCCGAGAAGCGCCTTTCGGCCTTTCTCGACAGCGAGCACTTTTCGAACGGCGCGTTTGTTCTGCTGGTCGATCCTGCTGGGCGCGTCTTCGGTTCCTCACCGGAAGCCGCCGGTCATGTCGGCTCGACGCTGGCCAGCCTGCTGCCGGATGTCATGACCATCCGCAAGTCCGGAAACCGTGCCGGGGCAATCGAAGCCGATTTCAACAAGGTCCGTCATCACGCGATCTTCACGCCCGTCGGGACCGACGGCGCGATGATTGTCGCGGCCCATTCCCTGCAGGCCGTCGAAGACTTCTGGCGCCGCGAACTGTCGCTCAACGTCACGCTCTTTACCTGCATCTCGGTGATCCTTTTCGTCATCCTCTATGCCTATTTCTACCAGGTGAAGCGGGCGCGCGAGGCAGACGACACCTTCCTCGAATCCAACCTTCGTGTCGAAACGGCGCTGGCGCGCGGACGCTGCGGCCTCTGGGATTTCGATCTGGAAAGCCGCAAGCTCGTCTGGTCGCGCTCGATGTACGACATGCTCGGCCTCCCCCCCTCGACCCAGCCGCTTGCATTCGCAGATGCCGCGCGCCTGATGCATCCTGACGATGGAAATCTCTATGCACTGGCTCGCTCGGTCGGCAGCGGCAGCTCGCGGCACATCGACCAGATCTTCCGCATGCGCCACGCCCAGGGTCACTATGTCTGGATGCGCGCCCGCGCCCAGATCATCTCGACCACCACCGGCGGATTGCATGTCATCGGCATCGCCATGGATGTGACCGAACAGCATCGCCTGGCCCAGCGCTACGCCGAAGCCGACCAGCGTCTGGCGGACGCCATCGAATGCACCTCGGAAGCCTTCGTGCTCTGGGACAAGAACGACAAGCTCGTCGCCTGGAACGGCCACTTCCAGAAGGTCTATGGCCTGCCGGACGACGTGCTGGTCCCCGGCAAGGAGCGCGCCGTGGTGCTCGCTGCCGCCGCCAAGCCGATCATCCAGCGCCGCATTGCAGATGCCGATGACGGCACCAATTCGCGTACTTCGGAGGTCCAGCTTGCCGACGAGCGCTGGCTGCAGATCAACGAACGCCGCACCCGTGACGGCGGCCTCGTCTCCGTCGGTACCGACATCACGGTTCTGAAGCGGCACCAGGAGCGGCTGCGCGATCAGGAGCGCCGGTTGATGGCGACCATCGGCGACCTCTCGGCCTCGCAGAAGATCCTGGAGCGCCAGAAGACCGAACTCTCCGATGCCAACGAGAAATATCTCGCCGAAAAGCAGCGCGCCGAAGCCGCCAACAAGGCGAAGTCCGAGTTCCTCGCCAATATGAGCCACGAGCTTAGAACCCCGCTCAACGCCATCCTCGGCTTCTCGGAAATCCTGCTGGCGCGCATGTTCGGCCCGGTCGGCTCGCCGAAATACGAGGAATATGCGAAAGACATTCACGAGAGCGGCAAGCATCTCCTCAACGTCATCAACGATATTCTCGACATGTCGAAGATCGAGGCGGGCCAGATGAAGATCCGTTGCGAGACCATCGATCTCTGCCCGCTGATCGAAGAGAGCATGCGCCTTACCGCGATCCCTGCCGAAGAGAAGAGCATCACCGTCGAGCAGCGCGTCGAGCCGGGCCTGTCGCTGATCGCTGACCGCCGTGCCGTCAAGCAGATCCTGCTCAACATCCTGTCGAACGCGGTGAAATTCACCGATGAAGGCGGGAAGATCTCGCTCAGGGCACGTCAGGTAGACGGCGCCGTCATCGTCTCGATCGCCGATACCGGCATTGGCATTCCGAAGAGTGCGCTCGGCAAGATCGGCAATCCCTTCGAACAGGTTCAGAGCCAGTATGCCAAGTCGAAGGGCGGCTCGGGCCTCGGCCTTGCCATCTCCCGCTCGCTGGTCGCGCTGCATGGCGGCTCGCTCAAGATTCGCTCCCGCGAGGGCCAGGGCACCGTCGTGTCGATGCGCATCCCTGAAACCCTCGCGCTTGCCCCGATGCGCCGGGCGGGTTGAGACGCCCCCACCTATCTCCAGAACCGCAAAGGCCGCCCGGAGGGCGGCCTTCGTTGTTTCAGGCTGCGGGCTCTCTTCAGAACTCTTCCCAGCTTTCGGCCTTGCCCGGAGTCATTCCGAGGGCGCCGGCCACCTTGTTCATCATCCGGCGTGCCGGAGAGGCGACGGGTGCGTGGGCGCTGCTGCTGGCGGCCACCGGACGCTTTGCGCCTTCGGAATTGCCAAGCTGGAACTGCGAGATCAGCTGGCGCAGGCGCTCGGCTTCCGAAGCAAGCGAGGCCGATGCGGCCGTCGCCTCTTCGACCATGGCCGCATTCTGTTGCGTCGTCTGGTCCATCTGGTTCACCGCCGTATTGACCTCCGAGAGGCCGACCGACTGTTCGCGGGCGGAGGTGGCAATCGCATCGAGCTGGCCGTTGATCGCGATGACGTGGTCGCCAATCACCTTCAGCGCCTGGCCGGTCGCCGTCACCAGTTTGACGCCGCTCTCGACTTCCTGGGCCGACTTGCCGATCAGTTCCTTGATCTCCTTGGCAGCCTGGGCGGAGCGCTGGGCAAGTTCGCGCACTTCCTGGGCCACAACGGCAAAGCCTTTGCCGGCTTCACCCGCACGCGCGGCTTCCACCCCGGCATTCAGCGCCAGCAGGTTCGTCTGGAAGGCGATTTCGTCGATCACGCCGATGATATTCGAGATCTGGCTGGAGGAGCTTTCGATCCGCTGCATGGCATCGACCGCATTGGCGACCACCTCGCCCGACGTCTTGGCGGAGGCTGTTGCCTGAGCCGCCATGTTGCGGGCCTCTTCGGTGCGCTTCGACGAGTTCTGGACATTGGTCGTGATCTGGTCGAGTGCGGCAGCGGTTTCCTCCAGCGAGGCCGCCTGCTGTTCGGTGCGCTTCGACAGGTCGGAGGCGCTCTGGCTCAGTTCGCGCGAGCCGCCATCGATGGTGCCTGCAGCCTGCGAGACGGCCGAGAGGGTCCCGCGCAGCTTGACCACGGCCGCGTTGAAGTCGGCACGCAGACCTTCGAATTCCTGGGCGAAGGGCTGCGACAGCTGGTAGCCGAGGTCACCTTCCGACAGCCGCTGCAAGCCTTCGGCGAGACCGGAGGTCGCCTCGGCCATCTCGGCCGCGCGCTTGCGGTCAGCCTCTTCCGCACGCAGGCGCTCCGCTTCGGTCTGGCTGCGGGCGGCATCGGCCTCGCTGGCCAACTGGCGAGCCTTCAGGCCAGTATCCTTGAAGATCTGAACCGAGCGGGCCATCAGCCCCACTTCGTCGCGACGGTCCGCACCATCCACGTTGACGGAGAGATCACCGCCGGCCAGCACGCCCATGGTGTCGGACAGCTTACGGATCGGACGGACCAGCCAGCTGCGGATCGCGAAGAAGCCGGCGCCGAGTACAATCGCCACGCCGGCCAGCACGCCGATGACGCTGTTTCGCGAAGTAACGATAGTTTCATCGGTGAGGCTTGCGCTACGTGCAAAAGCAGTCTCAGTCATCTTCGTGGTAACATCGGTGAACTTTGGCGCGATGATTGCAAATTGCGGCTGGCACTGCGTGAGGAACAGGTCTTGGCTGGCCAGGACAGCGGCCTGATCCGTCGCGGCGCGACCTGCTGTCAGCGTATTGGCACATGCCTCATCCACAATTTTCAACACTGCGCTCTTGAGTGCAGGGATATCGGCATTTGCAGGCATTGCCTTTGCAGCACTATCAATGAACTTTATAAAGCTTTCTTTTGCGGTATGAAACTCTTTGTCCGCTTGGTTCGTGAGTTCTGCCGTCCGGGAGAGCACTATGTCGCCAATCGCCGCTCGCATGTTCTGCATCGAGCGGTTCGAACGAGCTAGATACAAGGCAGCACTGGATTCGCCGTCTAGCAGGGCGCTATAGCCCGTGTCGATGCTTCTCATCTGCATTCCGGTGTAGAATGAAACTCCAATGGAGAAGAGGCCGAAGGCGGCCATAATGGCGATGAATTTGCCTACGATCGGGATATTCTTCATTCAGATGCTCCTCGCTGGGCGGTCGATAGGCCGCTCGTGTCACAGCAAGATCATATTCGAATATAATTAAGTCATTATTTATAACATTAAAATGAAGTGTAACGTGATGGTCGTGTTAACTTAGGCCACCACGCGTGAAAACACCTTCCTGACCGCCTTGGACAGCCGCTTCACCTCCGCCTCCACGGTCTTCACATCCGGGCTCTCTGCGGCCCGTGCCAAGCGATCCGTCAGGCCGGCCGGCACGTTGGTCGGATCGAAGGGGCCGTCGATGCACAGCCTGATGACCTGGGACAGGTCCGTGTAGAGCTTCAATGCGCTCAGGCAGGTATCGAGATCATTCGGATCGATGAGTGCGCCGAGCGCCTTCAGTGCCTCCGCCGTCGAGAGCTCGTTGGTGCGCACACGGTGCCCCTTCGATGGGGCAACGAGCGCGAGATACTGGGCGATGAATTCGATATCAACAAGGCCGCCTGGTATCAGCTTCAGATCCCAGATGTCCTTGGCCGGCTTCTCCTGTTCGATCAGCGCACGCATCTCGGCGACATCCTTGACGGTCTTTGCCTGATCCCGCGGTGCTGCCAGCACCTCTTCGATGATCCGCTCCGCCTCGGCCACAAGCCCCGCATCGCCTGAGATCATCCGTGCCCTCGAGAGTGCCATGTGCTCCCAGGTCCAGGCCTCCTCCCGCTGGTAGCGCGCAAACGATCTGAGCCGTGTTGCGACCGGCCCCTTGTTGCCGGAGGGCCGAAGCCGCATGTCGACCTCGTAGAGCACGCCCTCCGCCGTCGGGGCAGACAAGGCCGCGATCAGCCTTTGCGTCAGCCGGGTGAAGTAGCGCACGGGATCGAGCGGCTTGGCACCATCCGATTCCGCCGCATCGTCGTCATGCTCATAGAGCAGGATCAGGTCGACGTCCGAGCCTGCCGTCAACTCGTAGGAGCCGAGCTTGCCCATCCCGGCGAGCGCCACGCGGCCGCCGGGCATCCTGCCATGCGTTGCCTCCATCTCGGCAATCACCGCCTTCAGCGCCTCGTCGATGACGAGGCCGGCAAGATCGGTGAAGGCATGGCCAGCCTGGGCGCCACCGATCGAACCGGTCAGCAGGCGAATGCCGATCAGGAAGCGCTGTTCGGCGGCGAAGATGCGCAGCCGGTCGAGGATTTCCTCGTAGTGACGGGCGCTGGAGAGAAAGCTCTTCAGCCGCTTGCCGAGATAGTCGCGGGTGGGAAGTTCGACCAGGAGGCCCGGATCCAGCATGCCGTCAAAGACATGCGGACGCTCTGCGATGATCTCGGCGAGCCTTGGGGCAGCTGCCATGATGTTGACCATCAGGTCGAGAAGGGCGGGATTGTTGCCGAGCAGCGAGAAGAGCTGGATGCCGGCGGGAAGACCGGAGAGGAAGTTGTCGAAGCGCAGCAGCGCCTCGTCGGCCCGCCGGCTCTCTCCGAAGGCTTTCAACAGATCCGGCGTCATCTCGGTCAGGCGCTCGCGCGCCTCCACCGATTGCGTCGCGCGGTAGCGGCCATAATGCCAGGTCCTGATGACGCGGGAAATGTCCTCCGGCCGCTCGAAGCCGAGCCCCTTCAGCGTCTTCAGCGTATCCGGATCGTCCTTCTGGCCGGTGAAGACGAGATTGCCGGTGGCACTCGACAGGCCCTCCTCCTTCTCGAACAGCCGGGCATAGCGCTTCTCGACGGTCTTCAGCGTTGTCTCCAGCGCGCGGGAAAAGGCCGTCGTGTCGATGAAACCCAGCATGAAGGCGATCCGCTTCAGCTCGGCCTCGGTCTCCGGCAGCACATGCGTCTGCTCGTCATGCACCATCTGGATGCGGTGCTCGACATCGCGCAGGAACCAGTAGCAGTCGGTCAGTTCTTCGGCTGTCTGCGGATCGATCCAGCGGGCGGCGGCCAGTGCGTTCAGCGCCTCCTCGGTCGGGCGGCAGCGCAGATCCGGCATGCGGCCGCCAGCGATCAGCTGCTGGGTCTGGGCGAAGAATTCGATCTCGCGGATGCCGCCGCGACCGAGCTTGACGTTGTGCCCCTTCACGGCGATCGCACCATGGCCCTTGTGCACATGGATCTGCCGCTTGATCGAGTGAATATCGGCGATCGCCGCATAATCGAGATATTTGCGGAAGACGAAGGGCACGAGTTCCCGGAGGAAGCTCTCGCCCGCCTTCAGGTCGCCGGCGACCGGCCGCGCCTTGATGAAGGCGGCGCGCTCCCAGTTCTGCCCCCTGCCCTCGTAATAGATCAGTGCCGCCTCGACCGGCACGGCCAGCGGCGTCGAACCCGGATCGGGTCTGAGGCGCAGGTCCGTGCGAAAGACATAACCATCCGCCGTGCGCTCCTGCAGGATGCGCACCAGACGGCGCATCATGCGGCCATAGGTCTCCATGGCGTCGTCAGGGTCTTTCAGGATACCGGCGTCCGGATCGTAGAAGATCACGAGGTCGATGTCGGAGGAGTAGTTCAGTTCGCGGGCGCCGTGCTTGCCCATGCCGAGCACGATCAAGCCGCTACCATCAGCCGGGTTCTCCCGGTTCTTCAGGGTGAGCTTGCCGCCGTCATGGCCCGCAAGCAGCAGATGGTCGATTGCGGCTGCGACCGCAGCATCGGCAATCGCCGTCAGCCAGGCGGTGGTGTCGCGGGCCGTGAAGATGCGGGCGAGATCGGCCAGCGCGGTGAGAAAAGCGACCTTGCGCTTGGCGCGTCTCAGCCGTGCCATGACCTCCGGCTCGCCCGGTACGGAACCGGAAGCGGAGGGCGCCCAGGCGCGGCGCGCCTCGTCGATGGCATCCACGATCTGCGGCTCCAGCGGCTGGGACACCGCATCGAGCAGCAGGGAAGGCTTCAGGTTTGCAACGTCGCGCAGATAGGGAGAGAGGGTGAATGCCGAGAGGACGAAGTTGCGCAGCGGAGCATCGGCGGCGAGATGCTCGGCCAGCGCCGGCTCCTGTTTCGTCAGGTCTTTCAGCAGCGCATTGGCCGCCTTGAGCTCCGTCTGGTTCAGCGGACGGATCACGCCCTCCGCCACATCGGACAATCTGCTCGTCCTGCCGTTCCCCATCAGCCTCTCCTCTCCCGGTCGAGATCTCCCACGAATCTCAAACCAAGTCAGGTTACGGCTTCAGTCCGGGAAAAACCATCGTCGCGGTCAGGCCGGGGTGATCAGGATCACTGCGCGTATCGGACAGCACTAGGCGTCCACCATGCAGGGCCATGATGGCTTCGACCAGTGAAAGGCCAAGGCCCGTGCCCGGTTTGGACCGGCTCTTGTCGAGACGCACGAAGCGCTTGACGACTTCTGATCGCTTGTCTTCGGGAACACCGGGTCCCTGATCGGAGACAGAGATCTCAACCCCGTCACTTCCTGCCGCAACGCGCACTCGGACCTCGGAGCCCGCCTCGCCCTGGCTGCCATATTTGATCGCGTTGTCGATGAGATTGGAAATCGCCTGGCCCACCAGTTCGCGATTTCCCCGGACCGACAAGCCCGGCGCGATCTCGCAGATCATCGTCTGACCCGCCTCTTCCGCCACCGGCTCGTAAAGTTCGGCGCTGTCCGCCGCGATCGCGGAAATGTCGATATCGGTAAGTTCGGCGGCAATGGAGCCGGCTTCTACACGCGAGATCATCAGCAGCGCGTTGAAGGTGCGTATCAGCTGATCGGATTCGGCAATAATGGTTTCAAGGGCCGCCCTCTTCGCCTGCGCATCATCCTCGTTCAGCGCATCGGCCGCCTTGTTGCGCAGCCGCGTCAGCGGCGTCTTGAGGTCATGAGCGATGTTGTCGGAAACCTGCTTCAGGCCTTCGTTCAGCTGCTCGATCCGTCCCAGCATGCCGTTCAGCGAGGATGACAGGCGGTCAAACTCGTCGCCCGATCCTGACACCGGAAGGCGCTGCGAGAGATCACCCGCCATGATCTTCTGGCTCGCTGCCGATACCCGGTCGATGCGCTTCAAGGCATTGCGTCCGATGGCAAACCAGATGACGACGGCGCCGACGCCCATGATCAGCAGCGCCACCATCAGCGCCTGGCGCACGAGCAGTCTCAGCTTGCCCGGTTCGCCGAGATCACGCCCAACCAACACGCGCAGGCCATTCTCGAGGATGAAGACATGCCCTGTCGCCAGATGGCGTTTGACGCCGCCGCTATCGGTATAGCGCTGGTAGCGGAAGGGGAAATCCGTCCAGCCCTCTTCATCGAAGACGCCCGGCTGCAGCGAGGCGACGTTGCCGGCGAGGATCTCGCCATTCGGCCCGGCGATCACATAGAGGTTGGCGCCCGGCTGGCGGGCGCGACGCTCCATGGTGCGCAAAAGCTGGTTGATGCCGCCGCGTTCGAAGGCGCCCTGAATTTCGGTCACCTCCTGGCGCAGCGCATCGCGGGTCTGGTTGCTGAGGATGCGCTCGGCAAGCCCCGTCACGTAGAAGACGAGGAAGGCGGCGCAAAGGGCAAAGAGCAGGATGTAGAGGGCAGACAGCCGCACTGCCGTCGACTTGGTCAGCACACCGAGACGGGCCTTGAGCGGCATGTCAGCCTTCGTCCTTGATCATGTAGCCGGCACCGCGCACGGTCTTCAAAAGCGGCTTGTCGAAATCCTTCTCGATCTTCGAACGCAGCCGCGAGACATGTACGTCGATGACATTGGTCTGCGGATCGAAGTGATAGTCCCAGACGTTTTCGAGCAGCATGGTGCGGGTCACCACCTGGCCGGCGTTCTTCATCAAGTATTCCAGCAGGCGGAATTCGCGCGGCTGCAGCAGGATCTCCTTGCCCGCCCGTTTCACCTCGTGGGAGAGCCGGTCGAGCTCGAGATCGCCGACACGGTAGACCATGTCCTGTTCCGGCTTGCCCTTGCGGCGGCCAAGCACCTCGACACGCGCCAGGAGTTCGGAAAAGGCGTAAGGCTTCGGCAGGTAGTCGTCGCCGCCGGCGCGCAGGCCCGTGACGCGGTCGTCGACCTGACCGAGTGCGGAAAGGATGAGGACGGGCGTGTCGATGCCGCGCTTGCGCAGCTCGCTGATGACAGACAAGCCATCCCGGCGCGGCAGCATGCGGTCGACAACCATCACGTCATAGGTATTTTCCGTGCCCATGAAGAGGCCGCTTTCGCCGTCGCTCGCATGATCGGCGACAATGCCGGCCTCGCGAAAGGCCTTGGTCATGTAGGCTGCGGCTTCCAGGTCGTCTTCGATGACAAGTATCTTCATGTGCGCGACTTTAGCGTCGGTGCCCGTCAGCGTATAGCCGGTTTCGCCGGACTTCGGCTGTCCTTGTTCCGCGATCCCCATGCTTCGTCCTTTCCTGAGAGACAGCGGTTACTGACCGCCGGAAACGACAAAAGGCGCCGCCGGTCCACGACCGCCGGCGCCCTTCGTCAGATCATGATCAGCCCTGGTTGATCGGCAGCGCCACGAAGCGGCTGCCGCTCTCCGATTCGACCTGGAAGAGCGCCCGGGTACGGCCGTCCTTCTTGGCCTGGTCGAGGACCTTCTGGACGTCGGCAGCAGAGGAAACCTGCTGGTTGTTGACCGAGGTGATCGTCTCGCCGGACTTCAGGCCCTTGTCGGCGGCATCGCTGTCCGGATCGACGTCAACAATGGCCAGCCCCTTGCCGCCGTCAGCCGGACGCACGGAAAGACCGAGGCTCGACAGTTCCTGCTCGGCTTCCGGAGCCGGAGCGGCATTGTTCTCGGTTTCGGCGCTCGCAGACTGGTCGGCGGGCAGTTCGCCGAGCTTGACCTTCACTTCGGTCGCCTTTCCGTCGCGCCAAAGGGCGACATCGACGGTGGTGTTCGGCGCGAAGGCTGCGATGCGGCGGGCAAGATCGCGCGGATCCTTGACCGGATCACCGTTGACGGCGGTCACCACGTCACCCTGCCGGATGCCCGCCTCTTCACCGGGCGAGCCGGCCTGAGGAGCAACAACCAGAGCACCGGCGGCTTCAGACAGGCCGAGGCTGTCGGCGATGTCCTGGGTCACCGGCTGGATCTGCACGCCGAGCCAGCCGCGCGACACTGTACCGGTTTCCTTGAGCTTGGCGATGACGTCGGTCGCAACCGAGGCCGGGATCGCAAAGGCGATACCCACATTGCCGCCCGAGGGCGAGAAGATCGCGGTGTTGATGCCGACGACTTCGCCGTTCAGGTTGAAGCCGGGGCCACCCGAGTTACCACGGTTCACGGCCGCGTCGATCTGCAGGTAGTCGTCATAGGGGCCGGAGCCGATGTTGCGGCCACGGGCCGAGATGATGCCGGCGGTCACCGTGCCACCAAGGCCGAAGGGGTTACCGACGGCGACGACCCAGTCACCGACACGGACCTTCTCGTCGTCTGCGAACTTCACGTAGGTGAACTTTGTGTTGGGCGCGTCGACCTTGAGCAGGGCGAGATCGGTGCGGCTGTCCTTGCCGACGAGCTTGGCGTCGAATTCCTTGCCGTCGTTCATCACGATCGTGAAGGCGGAGCCGTCATCGATGACGTGGTTGTTGGTGACGATGTAGCCGTCTTCGGAGATGAAGAAGCCGGAGCCCTGAGCGGTCGGGCGCAGGCGACCAGGGCCGCGCTCGCCACGCGGGCCGCGCTCGCCGGGACCTTCCATGCCGGGGCCGCCGAACTCACGGAAGAAGCGCTTGAGCGGGTGATCGTCCGGCAGGTCTTCAAAGCTGCGGCCACCGAAGTTGAAGGAGAAGTTATTCTCGTCATTGGACGCAGGCTGGACGTTCGACTGGACGCGGACCGATACGACGGCCGGCAGGACCGCCTCTACGACGTCGCCAAAGCTCGGCACCTGTGGAGCGTTGACCTCGACGGGGGCGGCGAGCGCCGGGACGGCGGCGAAGGGAGCCGCCGTGACCAGCATCACGGCAGCAAGGCCGGCAGCGGTGGAGGTCTTCAGGATCGTCTTCAGGGAGCGACCGTTCAATTCAGACATGGGATCTACCTTCATCTGTTCTTCTGACTGGAGCCGCCGGACAACCCGGCGGTGGGAAGCGGTGGATGAGGTGAGATATAGGGGGTGTCACGTTACGGCGAACTGTACGGCAGATGAATTCTTCGTAATCTTTGACAGCGGCATGACGCATCAGGCCTGCGAGGGCTGTTTAGAGCAGGCTGGAAAGACGAATTCCGGGCGAAATACCGAGCCTCTCCAATGCCTTGTGAGCGACTGTGGAAACAACTCCCGTTCGAGGTTATATTGTCCGTGAGGTGACGTGATGGACAAACCAAGCCCAGAAAAAACTCTGTCGGAATCGACGACATCTTCGCCGGAGAAGCGTCCGGCGCGGAGGCCTGCGCATGTCGACAAGCCGCGGCCGGAAGTCGAGGACGTGGTGAGGCTTGAGCACGAACGTCACAAGCACCTGATGGATCTTCTCGCCAAGTGAGCACCGAACCCGGATGGATCGAACTGTCCGAGGTTGTGGCTCTGAACAAGGGCGCTGTTGCCATCACCCGAGAGCAGCATCTGCTGATCAATGCGGGCACGCTTGAGAGCGCGGTCATGAAGCCCGCGACACCTCTTTCAGTACGAGAACGAGGATGACATCGGTGTTCTGGCCTGCCGGCTCATCGTGGCTCTGAGCCGCGCCCATGCTTTCATCCAGGGAAACAAGCGCAACGCCTGGCTCTCAGGCGTGATGTTCCTGAACATCAATGGCTACGACATCGTGCTGCCGTCCATCGAAGCCAACCAGTTCATCGGGGAGGAAATGACAAAAGTCATCCGGCGGGAGGTCACGGAAGCCGTGTTCCTCACACATCTCGATCGCTTCATTGTGACCCTGTAACTGCTGAAGCGAACGCTATCACTCCGCGTCCAGCATCGTCCTCAGCCGCGCTTCCTCTTCCGGCGAGAGCTTCACTAAAGGCTGCGCCGCGCGCCGCCGCGTGTAGACCACGGCGACGATTAGGCCGACGATCGCAAGTGCTGCAGGAGCCCCCCAGAGCGCAATCGTGCGCATGCTGAGCCGCGGCTTCAAAAGCACGAACTCGCCGTAACGCGAGACGACATAATCGAGCACCTGCTCGTCGGTGTCGCCACCCACCAGCCGCTCGCGCACCACGACACGCAGGTCGCGGGCCAGCTCCGCATTGGAATCGTCGATCGACTGGTTCTGGCAGACCATGCAACGCAATTCCGCCGATAGCGCGCGCGCCCGCTGTTCGAGCGCGGGGTCGGCGAGCACTTCGTCGGGATTGACCGCAAAGGCATGGATGGGGGTGAGCAGAAGGGCGAGACAGAGGAAAAGGCGCTGGAGTGTCAGACGTCTTAGCCCCTCACCCTGACCCTCTCCCCGCAAGCGGGGAGAGGGGATGGTCGACGTCGGCGGGTCCGCCCTTCTCCCCGCTTGCGGGGAGAAGGTGGCGGCAGCCGGATGAGGGGCAATGTCTTTGATCCGAGCCATTACTCCGCAGCCTCCAGCACCGGCTTGGCGGAAACCTTCGCCCGCTTCGGCGCCCCGACCCGCAGGCGACGATCCGACAGCGACACCACGCCACCGATCATCATCACGATCGTGCCGTACCAGATGCAGAGGATCCAGGGTTTCCACCAGATGCGCACGACAATGCCCCCATCCGCCATCGGGTCACCGAGCGAGACATAAAGCTGGCTGAAGCCGAAGGTGACGATGCCGGCTTCCGTCGTCGGCATCTGGCGGGCCGTGTAGAGCCGCTTCGACGACCAGACGTCAGCGACCACCACGCCGCTCTCGCGAATGGTGAAATGTCCCTGGTCTTCAGTGTAGTTCGGCCCGGTTGCCGCACGGATCCCGTCGAAGGTGACAACGTAGCCGCCGGCCTCGGCCGTCATGCCGGGCTTCATCTCGACCACGGTCTCCGTCTCGAACGTGGTCACGGCGACGACGCCGAGCACGGTCACGCCCAGGCCGAAATGCGCGAGCGCCGTGCCGAAGGCCGAGCGCGGCAGGCCCTTGAGGCGGCTCCAGGCCGTCGATAGCGGATGCTTGCCGAAGCCGGCACGATACCAGAGGTCTGCAATCGCTCCGCCCATGACGAAGAAGGCGAGTGCCAGGCCGGCCACGGCCATGACAGGCCCACCGTTCTGCACATACCAGAGCCCAAGTCCGAGCACGAGCGAGGCTGCAGCCGCCACATAAAGCCGCTGCAGGGCACCCAGCACATCGCCGCGCTTCCAGGCAAGGAAGGGGCCGAAGGGCACGGCCAGCAGAAGCGGAATCATCAACAGTCCGAAGGTGATGTTGAAGAAGGGCGGACCGACCGAAATCTTCTCGCCGGTCAGCGTTTCCAAGAGCAGCGGATAGAGCGTGCCGATCAGGACGGAGGCGGTCGAGACGGTCAGGATCAGGTTGTTGAGGACGAGCGAACCCTCGCGCGAGATCGGCTGGAACAGGCCGCCGGCCTTGAGCATCGGTGCGCGCAGGGCAAAGAGCGTGAAGGCCCCGCCGATGAAGATCACGAGAATGCCGAGGATGAAGACGCCGCGCGTCGGATCGGTCGCAAAGGCATGTACCGAGGTCAGAACCCCCGAGCGCACCAGGAAGGTACCAAGCAGCGAGAGCGAGAAGGCGATGATCGCGAGCAGCACCGTCCAGATCTTGAGGGCATCGCGCTTTTCCATCACCAGCGCCGAATGCAGGAGCGCCGTGCCGGCCAGCCAGGGCATGAAGGAGGCGTTTTCGACGGGATCCCAGAACCACCAGCCACCCCAGCCGAGTTCGTAATAGGCCCAGTAGGAGCCCATGGAGATGCCGGCCGTCAGGAAGACCCAGGCCGCCAGCGTCCAGGGCCGCACCCAGCGCGCCCAGGCGGCATCGATGCGGCCGTCCATCAGGGCGGCTATCGCAAAGGAGAAGCAGACGGAGAAGCCGACATAGCCGAGGTACAGCAGCGGCGGATGGATCGCGAGACCGATGTCCTGCAGGACCGGGTTCAAGTCCTGGCCCTCCGCCGGAATGGGCGAGAGACGGATGAAGGGATTGGAGGTCAGGAGGATGAAGAGCGTGAAGGCCGTGGTGATCCAGGCCTGCACGGCCAGCACATTCGCCCTCAACCGGTCCGGCAGGTTGGTGCCGAAGAAGGCGACCATGGCGCTGAAGAAGGCGAGGATCAGCACCCAGAGGAGCATCGACCCCTCATGGTTCCCCCAAACGCCCGAGACCTTGTAGATCATCGGCTTGAGCGAATGGGAGTTCTGATAGACGTTCTGGACCGAGAAGTCGGAAACGACATAGCCGTAGGTGAGCACGGCGAAGGAAAAGGCGACGAGCAGAAAGAGCGCATAGGTTCCGGTCGTGCCGACCGCCATCATCGCCGCATCCCCGCGCCTTGCGCCGATCACCGGCAGGACGGAGATGATCAGGCTGGTCGCGAGCGCCAGCACGAGGGCATAGTGACCAAGCTCGATGATCATTGGATCTGTTCCTTGCCGCTCAGTTCCACCCCTTGTGCCTTCAGACGGTCGGCCACATCCTTCGGCATATAGGTCTCGTCATGCTTGGCAAGCACGGTATCGGCGACGAAGACCTTGTCCATGCCCTCGAAACGACCTTCGGCCACCACGCCCTGCCCCTCGCGGAAGAGATCGGGCAGAATGCCGGTATAGGTCACCGGCAGCTGGCTCAGCGTGTCGGTCACGGTGAAGGTGACCGTCGAGCCCTCGCCACGAACCACGGAGCCGGCCTCGACCAGTCCACCAAGACGGATGCGGGTGCCGGGTTGGACATCGGATTCGGCAAGATCGTTCGGCACGTAGAAATAGGCGATCGACTGGCCGAAGGCGAACATCACCAGAAGCACGGCGGTTAGGATGAAACCCATGCCACCGGCAATGACAGCGAGGCGTTTCTGTTTGCGGGTCATTGGCTCACCTCATCCACGGACAGGCCGAGTTCTCTTGCCATGGCGATCAGCTGCTGGCCTTCGGCGCCGGCAGCCGGGAAGGCTTTCAGACCGTCCTTCAGCGCTGCCTCAGCGCGGCCCATGTCTTTAAGCATGGCATAGGAGCGAACCAGCCGCATCCAGCCTTCGAAATTGTTGGGATCTTCCTTCAGCCGCGCATCCAGGCTTGCCACCATGCCGCGGATCATCTCGCCGCGATCGGCCTCGGACATCGTTTGGGCGTTGGCAATGTCTTCTGCGGTCGGATTGCCCGGCGCCGCCGGGTTGGCGGTTTGCTGCGCATCCGCCTCTGCGGAGACAGCCGGCGCATTGGCAAGCGGGACGCCGGCGCTGTTTGCAGCGATGTGCTGGTTGACCAGCGGCATCCAGGGCGCGGTCGGCGGAGAGGCCTTGGCGATCTCCTGGAAGGCGGCGAGCGCCTCGGCCCGGCGTCCGGACTGTTCCAGCGCCAGAGCCAGATAGAAATCGGCGCGCGGATTGTTCGGCTCGATCTTCAGGGCTGCCTGGAACGCCATCTGGGCATCGTCCGTCACGATCCCGTCATTGCGCATGACGATCGTCTCGCCGAGCCCGCTCATGCGTTCGGTGTCGGGCCCAAGGATGCGGATCGCGTTGCGATAGGCGAGTTCAGCGTCGTCAAACCGACCGATCCGGAAATAGACCGGCGCCAGAACGTTCCAGCCATTCCCGTCTTCCGGTGTCGTTGCCAGATGCCGTTCGACCTTGGCGACCAGGAGATCCACATCATCGCCCGGATTGGCCATGCGCGCCTCCAGCGGCGCGTCGGGCGTGCCGGGGCTTCCAATCTGCATGTAGCCCGCAAGCCCGATGACGGGAAGACAGAGCAGAATGAAGGCCTGGGACCAGGTATAGCGGCGACGGGTGACCGGCGCGGTGGCAGGCGCGACATCGTCGAGTTGCTCTCCCTCCCCGCCGGCCTTGTCGCGGTTGGCAACCGCCAGAAGCCTGCGGCCGATTTCGGCGCGGGCGTAGTCGGCGTCCTCAGCCGAAATCAGCCCCTCCGCCTTGTCCCGCTCCAGCTCTCGCAGCTGGTCGCGATAGACCGCCGCCTCGCCTTCGTCATAACGCGTCGCCCGGGCCGAGGCCCGCAGCAAGGGAGCCAGCAGAAGAACGGCAACGACGACCGTCAGCAATGCGGAGATGATCCAGAACAACATGAAACTCAATTACGTCAAGGACAGTGGCTTTCCAACTGCCAAACCTCCCCTGACGGAAAGTTGAGATGTTTGGCCGCAGGAATTCTCTAAGTCGCCATAACCCGCCCAGCCTTGACCCAAGTCAAGTGGGAGTGACACCGTTCTGCGTCAGTTTCGCTTCAAAGCCGGCCTCAGCCCTCAGCTCAGCGGCGTCCAGGTGCCGTTTTCGTTGCGGCAGGCAGCGCCGCGGGCCTGGCGTTCGCGGCCGTCACTGAAGACCTTGTGCGTGAACTGGCGACAGTTCTGCCGACCGACCTGGTAGGGGGCGGCGGCCACAACCTCGCCGCGAACTTCGCCGCTTGCCCAGGTGACGGGCTGGCCGCCCGGTGCTGCTTCGAGGGCGCGATATTCGGCTTCCAGTGCGCGCTGCGTCTCGCTGCGCGACAGCTCGACACCTGCACGGGCGACGATGCCGCCCTGGAGGGCGGAGATATAGAGGGCGGAATTGGCTGCTGCACCGCTCCCGCCGCCTGTGGTGGTGCAGCCCGCAAGGGCGAGCGACAAGAGGCCAGTGGCAGCGAGTATCCCGAAGCGTTTCATACCCATCAGACCGTTCCAAGTCCCGTCGATCGTTGCCGCCAGAAGGCGCATCTGCCGCTTTTGCACCTGACCTTAGTCGATCGCTGAAAGCTGTGCTATACACCTATGTAATTTCACAGGAAAATCAATCACGCAGTGTCCTTGGTCACAGCTGGTAGGATCAACTGTGCGCGAAGGCCGCCAATCCCGGCACGCGAAAGCCCGAAAGACCCCTGATACTCGCCGGAAATCTCCTTGACGATTGAAAGCCCGAGCCCGGTGCCCGGCTTGCTCTCGTCCAGTCTGCGGCCGCGTTTCAAGGCCTCACCGATCTGTTCGGGGGCAAGCCCCGGTCCGTCATCTTCCACCACGACTTCGATCCAGCCGCGACGGCCGTCGGTGACGTCATAGTCCCGCGTTGCCATGGTTGCCCTCGTGACCACCTTGGTGCGGGCAAAGCGCGAGGCATTCTCCAGGAGATTGCCCACGACCTCCTCGACGTCCTGTTGCTCCATGGCAAAGGTCAGATCCGGGGCAATATCAAGCTCAAAGGCAATCTCGCCATTCAACTTGCGCATGACGCGCGCCAGTCGCTCCATGACGGGCATGGCTTCGGTCCTTGCCAGCACGCTGTCACGCTGCGCCGCGATCCGGGCTCGGTTCAGATAGGAGGCCACCTGCGCCTGCATGGCCTCGGCCTGGGTGGCAATCACCTCGGCATGGGTCTTGTCGAGCGTGCGCGCCTCGTTCAGCAGAACGGCAATCGGCGTTTTCAGCGAATGCGCGAGATTGCCCACCTGCATGCGGGCCCGTTCGACGATACGCCTGTTGCTGTCGATCAGCGCATTGATCTCGTTGGCGAGCGGCTGGACCTCGCTGGGGAAATCACCTTCGATGCGTTCGGCTTCGCCACGGCGAATGCGCTCCAGCGCCCGGCGGGCGCGATCGAGCGGCTTCAGACCGTAGAGAATAGCGAGACCGTTGACGATCAGGCCGCCGATGCCGACCACCGCGAGCGCCGCATAAAGCCGACTTGTGAAGAAGGCGATTTCCTCTTCGATGACCTGCAGATTGCCCGAGACCCGGAAACGCGCCGCCCTCCCCTGGTCGTCCAGCACGACTTCCGTCTCGGCAACGCGGATGTGGTTGCCGACATCATCGACCATCTCGTAGTAGCGCTCGTAATTCTGATCGAACGGGGTGATCTCGACATCCGGCACGGCCAGATTGGCAACGCCGAGCGAGGCCGAAGCAAGCGGTGCCGTCGCGAAGTTACCGAGCGGCTCGACCAGCCAGTACCAGCCGGTCGATGGCTGGGAGAAACGCAGGTCGCCGAGCGCCGGCGAACCGGTCAGACTGTCGCCATCGCCGATCGAGACCGAGTTGACGACATTGTAGAGCTGGGCACGCAGGAGATTGTTGAAACCGCGTTCGACGCCCTGCCGGTAGAGGGCGGAAATCGCCACCGCGATCGTCACCAGACCGAGCGCCGACCAGAGGGTGGCGAGCAGCAGGACGCGCGCGGTGAGCGAGCGGATCTTCATTTCGCAGGGGCTTGGATGCGATAGCCGAGACCGCGGACCGTCTCGATCATGTCGACGCCGAGCTTCTTGCGCAGGCGGCCGACAAAGACCTCGATCGTGTTCGAATCACGATCGAAATCCTGGTCGTAGAGATGTTCGACCAGCTCGGTGCGCGAAACGACTTCACCCATGTGGTGCATCAGATAGGACAGGAGCCGGTATTCATGCGAAGTGAGCTTCAGCGTCACGCCCTCGACGGTGGCCTTGGAGCTCTTGGTGTCTAGCCGCACCGGGCCGCAGACGATTTCCGAGGAGGCATGGCCGGCCGCGCGGCGGATCAGCGCGCGGATGCGGGCGAGCACTTCCTCGACATGGAAGGGCTTGGTCACGTAGTCATCGGCACCGGCATCGATGCCGGCCACCTTGTCCGACCAGCGGTCACGGGCGGTCAGGATCAGCACCGGCATCACGCGGCTTGCAGCGCGCCATTTTTCCAGCACCGTAATTCCGTCCATTTCGGGCAGGCCGATATCAAGGATCACGGCGTCATAGGGCTCGGTATCGCCGAGAAAATGGCCTTCCTCTCCGTCGAAGGCCTTGTCGACGACGTAGCCTGCTTCCTGCAGAGCCTCGACCAGCTGGCGGTTCAAATTGACATCGTCTTCGACGACGAGAATGCGCATGCGGTTCACCCCTCGGTGCGGAGAGCTCGTTCAGTCCCGGCGGCGGCTCATTCTGCGACCCGCATCGTGACCTTGCGCGGCCGTTCGCTGCCGTTGCCGGGCACAAGAACAACGATCACGCATTCACCGCCCGATTCGTGCACGGAAAGCAACTGGCCGCCCACTTCGGCAACCACGCGTTCTGCCGCCTGTCGGCAGTCCGCCGCCACGGCATCGCCCCCGATTGCCGGCAGAGCCGCCACGGTCACGGCCAATGCCAGGCCCGCGCTTTTCATGAATGATGCCATTGCTGCTTCTTCTTGGATGACGTCCACTCTTGCAAATTATGTACCGCAAGCCTGCTGAATGGCAAATGAATGGTCTGTAATCGGGTGGGGATGTCAGCGTCGGGCCAACCTTGGCTCATCGCTCCTTGGAAGAGGACCTGGCGGTCAAATCAACGGCACCCACCGAAAACGCAAGCTTTCTAAACTTCAGATTTCGAAACTGAGGGATCGATTGTACAGGTGCAGCGCCCCACCCTCATCCGCCCACGCCTTTCGTCGCGGTCAGCCGCCCGTAGAGCGCCAGCAAGCCGCCGACCGTTCCGGCCAGCGTCGTCATGGCCTCGGCGACTTCTGCCTGTTCCGGCCCGCCCAGTTCCAATCCGGCCCGGTCGAGCAGCGGAGCCGCAATCGCGATCAGCGCGCCCCAGACGGTCTTCGACTGATACCAGGGTTTCATCTCCAGCATGTCTGTCTCCTCTTTGTTGAACATCAGGTGATGGCAATAACCGCCTCCAGCGGCATACCCGCCGCCAGCCGGCCGAGCTGGCGGACACGGATCGACAGCGCGGTCTGCGGCGCGCCGAAATCGGCCAGTTCATCGGTGGCCTGATAGAGATGCACGGCCTCGGTCACCTCGACCGAGCGAAGCACCGCGCTGCCACCCAGGATCTCCAGCCGGTAGCGCTCCTCAGCCTCGTCGAGCGGCACCTCGCCCTCCGTCCAGGCGTCGGCTTCGATGCGGCTGCGGCGGATCCAACGCATTAGAAGGTCGCCCGACGGCTGTCGCATGGCCTTCGCATGCACGGGCGAAAGCGGCGTCTCGGCTCGCAAGCCTCCGCCAAAGGCGAACGGCCCGGCAATCTCGGTCAGGAGACCCATGGGCTCCAGGATCCAGTTCTGTGTCGCCCCGCGCTCGGCACTCACCAGGCCCAGAGGCCGCACCGCCGCATCGAGCGCCACGACTTCGGCACCAACGGCAGCGCCCGCCGCCATGTCAGCCTCGGTCCCGCCCAGGCCGCGCAACAGTCCCGTCAGGCGAAACCGCCCTGCGCTCACCTCCTCGGCCTCGACGAAACCCAGCACTTCAAGCCCGCCCGTCACAGCCCGCACCGCCAGCCGGTTGGCCCCCGCCAGCACCGCGTTGCGACTGGCCGACGCCAGAGCGCCACTCGACAGATCCACCAGCAGGCTGTTGCCCCGGTCGACGCGCCCCACCGGCCCCGGGTCCAGAACTGCCGCCAGCCGCCCCATGGTCGCCGGACGGTCGAGGGTCAGCCGCAGCCGATAGCCCTCCGTCTCCGGCGAACTGGAGACTGCCAGCCGACGCCAGGGACGGCCGAAAGCTGCAACGCTCGCATCGCCGGCATGGCTCGTTCCCTCCAGCCGTGGCAGATCGAGGAAAGTGACGACAGGCTGAAAGCCCGCCGCGCCGCCGCCCTCGGGAACCCGCCCCGGCTCGACCGCTGCGGTCGGTGCTGCGACCTTGCCGGCAAAGGTGCGCAGGGTCAGCCGCCGCTCGAAACCCTCATCGATCGCCTGCACCAGGAAGCGGCCCTCCGGCCCTTCCTGAAAACGCAGCACGTCTCCTGGCTCGACGGCGATCTCGCCCGGTCCAAGCGCGAGCTGCAGCGTGCGGCGCGCCAGGCGGTTGTCTCGCAGCCAGCCCTCGGCGGCGGCCAGTGCGGTCTCCTCGGGCATTGCCGCCGGCAGGTCGCGCGCCAGTTGACGATCGGTCGCCGCCTCCACGCGCCTCGACCGCACGCTCGCCTCGACATAGGCCGCCGCCGGATCATAGAAGGTCACCAGCGCTTCGGAGGCAAAATCGCTGTCATGGCCGCGTATCTCGGTCCAGAGCGGACGGTCGGGGATGTCGGCCAGCACGGTGATCTCGCGGGCGGGAAGGCTCGCCGTCGGCCGGGTGCGGAATTTCAACCGCCCGGCATCCTCGATCACATCGATCTGGAACAACTCGATCAGCGGCTCGATCAGATCGCGCGGCGAGGTCAGATCACCCTTCACATACCCACCGAGGTCACCCGCCACTTCCGACACGTCGAAATCGAAAAAGCCGTGATCCCTCAGGATGGCCGCGATGGTGTCGGCCAGCGTCGCCGTGCCCAGCCGCCCGTTCAGCCAATGCCCCGTGCGCCAATTCGCGCCGTCGGCCCAGAGCGTCGTGTTCTGCGGAAAGGCCGGATAGGGCCGTGCATCCCAGGTCCAGGCATAGATTCTTTCGGGATCGACCATGCCGTCCGCCGTCCTCTCCTGCCAGTGCTTCAGATGCGCGTCGAGAAACCGGCGTTGCTGGCTGTCGCTGCGCAGCCCCACTGAGAAGTAGGGCCTGCCGCTTTCTGCCGATTTCGCATCGACGAAGATGTTCGGCTGGTTCGCCCCCTTGTCGACCGCCCCGCAGCCAAGTTCGGTCATCCAGACGGGTTTCATCCGCGGCATCCAGGCCGTGGGGCTCGCCTGCTCGACGCCGCCGATCCGGTTGAAATGCGGGTTTTCCCACCAGGATTTGAGATCCTTGAACCTGAAGACCCAGGGTTTGCCATAGGCGCCATCGGTAATCGGCGTCCTCACCCGGGCGCTGCGGTCCGCCCTACCGGCATAAAACCAGTCGAAGCCCTCGCCCGAGGTCAGCGCCCGGGCAAAACCCTCGGCATCGTCAGCACCGATAAGCCCGTCCGGGTTTTCCGCCTCGAGATCCTCGTCCCGCCAGTCGGCGAGCGGCATGTAGTTGTCGATGCCAACAGCCGTCACATCCGGGCTCGCCCAGAGCGGATCGAGATGGAAGAAAACATCCCCCGAGCCATCCGCCGGCTGGTGGCCGAAATACTCGGTCCAGTCGGCGCCGTAGGAGATCGCCGTTGCGCTCCCCAGAATGCCGCGCACTTCGGCCGCGAGATCAACCAGCGCCTCGACAAAGGGAAAGGCGTTTGTCCCGTCCCGCAGCGTCGTCAGGCCGCGCAGCTCCGAGCCGAGCAGGAAGGCATCGACGCCGCCCGCCTGAGCAGCGAGCGCTGCATAATGCAGCACGAGGCGGCGATAGCCCTCGCTGCGGTTGAGGAAGGTCGACACCTGCGCCCGCGCCGCCGCCATCTTGTCGGCGCCCGGCGGATAACAGGTGATCCGCCCCCGCCAGGGATAGGCGCCCTGCTCAGCCCCGCCATAGGGATCTGGCAAGCCGTTGCCGGCAGGAATATCCATCAGCACGAAGGGGTAGAGCGTCACCTTCAGGCCGCGCGCCTTCAAATCGCGGATCGCCTGGATCACGCTCTCGTCGCTGGGAGAACCGCCATAGGCCGGACCGCCGGCATGGCGGGAGACGACGTGAGCCTCGCTCCGCGACAGACCCGCGACACTCCAGGGCCGGCTTTCCTCGTTGCGAAACGCCACCTCGACGCCCGGCAGGACACGGCAGTCGCCAGCCCTCAAATCCGTGCCGAACCAGGCGACAACCAGCGCCACGCTTTCGAGGTTCGGGCAGAGCGCCTGCAACTCATCCAGCGAGGCCTGCCAGTCGGTGGCCGCAACCAGCGTGTTGCGGTTCAGCCAGCGCTTGGCGCCCTCACTTGGCACATCCGAAACCCGGATCGTCGCATAGCCATGCTCCGTCGCGCCGGGGATCATCGTCACCGCCCGGATCTTCTCCTCCAGCGCCCCAACGGGCCTGATGACTTCAAACTGGATGAGCGGAATGCGATTGCCGAAATCATCGAGCGGCAGCCGTTCGAAGACGGCATAGGCAAGGCCCCGATAGGCCGGCGCGTTGTCCGCCCCCTGCTTCGCTGCGATCAGCGGATCGACAGGCTGGCTCTCGGTGCCGCGATAGACGCGCATCTCGATTTCGGCCAGATCGAGCTCGCGCCCGTCCGCCCAGACCCGCCGCACGCCCGCAATCGGCCCTTCGCAGAGCCCGAGCGCCAGATTGGCATAGTAGCGATAGGTCGTGGTTCGCGTCCCGCCGGAGGATTTGGCGCCCGTGCGCTCGGTCACCGTCTCCTCCTCGAAGCGCGTCGCCCAGATCAGCGTGCCGCCCAGCCGCGCCGTGCCATAGAGCCTCGGGATAACTGTGCCTTCGCTCGCCCCGGAGAGCCGCGCAGACGAAAGCCGCGCCCCGTTGACCTCCCGCGTGCCGCTCAAAAGGCTGCGATCGATCATGCCGCCGGCCAGCGCGCCTGCCGCCTGGCCGATCGCGGCACCCACCGGGCCGAAGACCGAACCGAGGGCAGCGCCCGCCGCCTGCAGAAGAATGGTCGCCATCGTCAGATCCTTTCGGGAAAGCGATAGAGGCCGGCAATCTTGCGCCGCCAGCCCGGAACCAGCGCCGACATCGTCACCGCCGACTGCTCATAGGCATGGATGAAGGCATTGGGGACGACTTTGGAGGCCGCGGCATTCGCACGGTGGCCGTCCGGTTTAGGGAAAGCCGCGAGCCCCGGACCATAGCCCTGCCTGCCCCCCGCGTACCCGGAGCCATCCTTGTCAGCCTGGTCATGTTCTGCAGGCAGCAAGGCCAGGATCCCCGCATGTTTTGCCGCCAGATGCGGTCGAAAGCGAAACAGCACGAGATCGCCCGGCCGGCTCTGTTCAATGGACAGCACCGCCTCGAAATGCCGCTCGGCAGCCTCGATCAACCGCTCCTCCCCCGCCCGCTCCGCCCAGTCGGGCGCATAGGCCGGCACAGCCTCGGGCTCTGCCCCATAAAGCTCCCGCCAGATCCCGCGGATCAGCCCCAGACAATCGCAGCCCACCCCCTTCATCGCCCCCTGATGCCGATAGGGCGTGCCAATCCAGGTCCCGGCCAAGGCCAGGACGTCTGTGTTGATGGACATGGGAGGGCTCCGGGGTCTGGGGATGGGGATGGGGATGGGGATGGGGATGGGGATTTTAGGACGACGGATTTGAAAACGACGAAGGGATCGTGCGAAGGGCATCGCGGCCATGGAGGCGAGGAGCCCGCATTAGCATTGCCCCTCACCCTGAGGTGCCCTCGCGCCGCGACGGCCTCGAAGGGTCGAGGCCACGACGATTAGGTTTTCCCAAGGCCACCACATAGGTTGAATTCGAAGCTTCAGCCCCTCACCCTGCCCTCTCCCCGCAAGCGGGGAGAGGGGGCGCCAGCGCAAGCCATCTCGGCCTTCTCCCCGCCTGCGGGGAGAAGGTGCCGGCAGGCGGATGAGGGGCAAGCGCAGGCAGGGCTGCCCCTTCATGGGAAGAGCCTTGGCCCCTCACCGATACAACACCCCGCCATCATGGGTGCTGTCGCCGCTGACATAGGAATAGGCAAAATCGCTGCCCGGCATATGCGGAAAACCGCGGAAATTCAGGGAATTGCCGAAAGTTGCTCGACAGGTTGCAAAACTCTTGTCGCAGCCGACCGTCAGCGTCACGGCATCGCCTGCCGCCGGCCGCGCCTCCAGCGGCAGCCAGAGCCGGAGCGTCACCAAACCGCCTTCCGCCGCCCCGCTCTCCTCGATCGCCAGCCGCTGGCCCAAGAGCCGTCCCGCATCGAAGCCCAGATGCCCGAGCCGGAAATGTCCCGCGGCGAGATCCGGAAGCCCCGACACGGTCAGCCGATCCGCCGAGAGCACTTCGGCCACGAGCCCCGCCACCCGGCGATTGCCCAGACCCATATCCACCCGGCACCTCGCATCGCCGAGATCGGCATCACAGCGGCGGTTGTAGATCCGCCCCTCCGGCTGCTGCAGGCGGTGCGCGAAGCTCCGGAGCTCTGCCGAAAAGCCAGGCCCCGCCCGGCTCACCTCGCCGATCTCCTGCACGGTCACAAGCACATGCTGATCCTGCGGCGCCTGCCAGTTGACGAGAAACAGCTCGACCCGCGCCCCGTCATAACGCCCGGCCGCCAAATCCTCTTCCGTGATCGCCTCGCTCGAAAACCCGCCGCGCACCTCGGCACCCGGCGCCGCCAGCCCACTTGCGACGCTCGCCTCGGTCGCGGCAAAACCCGTCCCCGGCTCGAACACCGTGCCGCCAAAGACAAGCCGCTGATCATGCTCGGTCAAGCCGAGCCGAAATCCGTCACGGCAGGTCACTCGCCAGGCGCGGCACAGCGTCGTCTCAGCCGTCGCCAGGTGCGCGGCAAAGGCTTCTGGTAGCCGTTTCATGGGATGACCTCGATCAGCGGAATGGACGGAATGCGCCCGGCGCGAAAGGCTTCGAGATCGATCTCGATCCGGTCGGTGTCGAACCGCACCGGCACGTCGTAGTCGAAGCCCGCCCGGATCTCCGTGCCCTCACCCGGCACATGCCCGGCCGAAAACGTGACGATCCCGGTCGCCGCATCGCAGGCAAACCCCTCCGTCATCTCGACGCCATCGAGCGCGATCCGAACCGATCCCGCCACCGGCTTCACCACCGGCCGCCGCTCCACCGCCGCGCCGTCGCCATAGGCCTTCATGAGCTGAAACGCGGAGGTCCCGCCGTCGCCTGAGCCGATCCACTGGTCGAGCGCCGTCACCGCCTCGCCCGGCCGCGCCGATGAGCCATCGACGGGATCGCGAAAGCGAAAGCCATGCAGCTGCCCGCCGCGCGCCTCGAAGAACTCCAGCACCGCGTAGAGATCCGCGACAGACCGCACCGCCGTGCCGACATCGTAGCGACGTCTCGAAAACCGCCAGCGCCGATTGCGCGCCTCGCGCCCGTTGGACAGCGACACAATATCCGTCTGCCGCCCCGGCCCGCCGCTCGAGGTCAGCGACAGACGCAGCGGAAAACGCTGTTCATGAAAGGCCATGGCTGGCTCCGTTCGATGAATTGATGAACTGCGATGCTTCAACGCCCGCTTAAGCGGGCAGATCGACATGTGCTGTTGCGAAGGCTTCCCACCGTGCTGTGCGACGGCGCAGGCGGGTTGAGCCCTCCCCCTTGTGGGGAGGGTTGGGAGGGGTCTTTTGTCCACATGCTGCCCCCTGCCCCCGTGGGTAGAAGGGATCCCGATCGGTCGGCGGCATTAGGGACCGACAACCCGCCGCAGGCTCCCTCAACCTGAGGTGCCCGCGCTCCGCGCGGGCCTCGAAGGATCCCGTTCCTTCCGCCCTACGACCTGCGTTCCCGGTCGCGTGGCACCACTGTCAGATAACCGGCGGCAAGCAGGGCCGAATGCAACGAGGAGACATGCAGGGCCTGTCCCAGCAGCCCGTCGACGATCCCATCGAGTTCGTCGATCAGGCTCACCAGCTCAACCGTCAGGCCTTCTTCGCCCGTCTCCAACTTTGGGGTGGCACTCGGCACGGCCCCCTCGGCGAGAAAGGTGTGAAGCCTGTTGGTCTGCAGGGCCGGATTGGGGAAGCGGGTGGCGACCCTTTGGAAACGCGTCGCGGTATAACCGGTTTCCTCCAGCAATTCCCGCCGCGCAGCTGCTTCGATATCCCGGTCCAACCGGTCCACCGCACCGCCAGGCAACTCCAGGAACGTCCGCCCGGCCGCATGCCGATATTGCCGTGTCAGCACCAGATTCTGGTCTTCGGTAATGGCGACAACATTCACCCAGTCGGGATAGGAAAGCACGTAATAGGGATCGATCTCGTATCCCTCGGGGGTCTCACAGGTCTCCGCGCGCAGGTCGATCCAGCGATCCCTGACGACCTCCCGAATCCCGCGAACCGTCCACTTCCCGTCCATGCCCGTCTCCCTGCGAAACGCGCGATCGTAGACGCAAAGCCCATGCTTTCGCAAACGCTCCCCGCTACAGACGCCCTCATCCTGAGGCGCCCGCGCCCCGCGCGGGCCTCGAAGGATCAGCTTTCCTACTGCCTACTGCTCTACTCCGACCGACCGTTCCATCAACACGGCCTTGGAAAACCAGGCCCGCTGATCTACATTGGCGAGGCAAAAGATCTACATGGAGCCGCCATGGCCATCAATGTCAACAATCCGGAAGCCGATGCGCTGACGCGGCAGTTCGCGCAGATGGCCGGCGTCGGCATCACCGATGCCATCGTCATCGCCATGAAGGAAGCAATTGAAAGGCGCAGCCGTGCCGAGACGCCGCTCGAAACGGCAGCCCGCCTCAGAGCCAGATACGAGGTGGTGCCGGGCGACCTGGCGACCCATCCTTTGCCCCGGCAGGTCTTCGATGCGATGTGGGATGATGCCTGATGTTCGTCGATGCCTGCGCCATCATTGCGCTTTTGTCGGATGAACCCGAAGCGCAGCGCGTCTCCGATGCGATCGCGTCCGCCCGGCAGCCCTTCACCTCGCCGGTCGCCGTTCTTGAGACTGTCCTCGGGCTTGCCCGTCCGGAGAAATTCAATCTGGCCATTCCGGTTGCGGAAAGCCTGGTCATGGAGTTCCTTGAGACCCGAGGCATCGAAATTCGCGATCTGCCGCCCGCCGCAGAGACGGTGCGGCTGTCCCTCACCGCCGCCCATCGCTACCGCCAGGGCCGCCATGGCCTCAATCTCGGCGATTGCCTGCATTATGCCTGCGCGAAATTCCACGGCGTCCCGATCCTCGCCACAGCAGACGAGTTCCGCGCAACGGATCTGGAGGTCGTCGCCTGAGGTCATGGGCAGGTTTTTACCGGTGCCTGGCTGCGTGATCAGGCCCTGAACAAACACCCGCAACAGCTAGAGCACCACAGACGCCCTCACCCGGATGCGCATGCACTCCGCGCTGGCCTCGAAGGATCACCTTCCCTACTACCTACTGCCTACTACCTACTACCTACTACCTACTGCCCACTGCCCAATTCTGCCGTCACATCCCCCGCCGCCCGCGCCCGACAGAACGCGCCAGCATGGCCGTGATCTGCCCTTCGCTCTTAGCAAAACTCGCCGCATCGCTCGCCGTCACCTGGAAATGGATGACCGTCGTCCCGCCGCCGCCTTCGGCTGCAACACCGAGCGCCCCATCCGCCCCGCGCTTCAGCGGCAGGATCGCCTCCGCCCCCGCCTCGCCCATCAGCCCGGTCCCGCCGGCCATCGGGAAATAGGTGGGCGCCGAGACCACGCCGCCCTCGGCAAAAGGGATCACCCGCCCGGGCACGCCGCCTTGCGCAAAGGCACTCACGCCACCGCCCAACGGAGAGCCCAAACCCGCACTCAGCCCGGACGTCAGTCCGCCCACCAGATTGCCGGCGACGTCGCCGAGCAGATTTTCCAGCGGCTTCAGGCCCGCCGAAAGCGCGATGTCGGTGAGCCTCAGCCCCACCCCGCGCAACACCTCCTCCAGCCCCTTGCCGCCAGTCGCGGCCCCCTTCAGCGCCGAGGTCAGCGCCCGCCCGAAACTCGCCGAACGGCTTTCGAGCTCGTCGAGCACGGAAAGCGCCTCAGCGCCGTCGAGATCGACGGACAGCGCCAGCGTATCGTCATCGGTCATGGGATTTCCTTTTCTTCCGTAGCCCCGCTTGGGACTGGATCTCGTATCCCCTCCATTCTCGAAGGCTTTGGCCACTTCCGGTCGTGTCACACCTGCGGTACAGTCATCGAAGGAGAAAAGCCGATGAACCGCATGCAATCGTTGATCGCCGAAAGGCTTGAACCCAGGCTCGCATTGGCTCAGCGTCTCGTGGCCGCAATCGTGCAAGAGGCCGCTGGCGCAGGGATCGTCATCACGCCCATCGGTTCACTGGCGCGTGGCGATTTTCGCATTCATTCGGATATCGATCTTCTGGTTCGAGGCCCTCTATCGCCAGCGCGCCGTCTGCGGGCAGAGCAAATCGCAGCCTCTCATTTGCGCGGCACCCATCTGCCGTATGATCTCATCTTCGAGGCCGATCTTGAGGCTGACAGGGTAGACGAGCTTTTGCATGACGCCCTTCACGCTTGCTGAATTCTCGCGGCTTTCGCCAAGGCTCGACCGCTGCGATCGCGAGCTCGGCCAGCTCAGCGATTTCTTTGCGCGCCACCGAGGCGATGTCCTGGCAGGTGACTGGGCGCCGTCTCGGCTGCGTCGCTTGGCGTCCACAACGTCTATAACGGGATCGAGGACATCCTGATGAGTCTGGCGCGCGATCTTGATGGCTCGGCCCCGACAGGCCCCACACTGCACCAGGACATACTGGACCAGATGGCCTCGGAACTGGCGGGCCGCAGACCGGCACTGCTCACGCCCGATCTGCATATGCAGCTTACCGAACTCAAGGGCTTCCGCCACCTCGTCAGACACAAATATGGCTTCGATCTCAAGCCCGAGAAAGTCGTCGACAATGTCGAGCGGCTGCAGCACGTCTTCCCGACATTTGCCAAGCGCCTAAAGGACCTGCACGACCAGCTTGCCGAACGCTCCATCTCTCCCTGAGGCACCTTCGCCCCGCGAGGTCCTCGAAGCGCACAGACAGCCCCGCCGGCACTAATCCGGAAACCTTTGCATCAGAGCCTGCACGTCCTGCCGCGACAGGCGGGCAGGCTCGCCAAACGCCCCCGCCATGGCCGCCAGTTCCGGCAGGCTCAGGCCCCAGAACACGTGAGGAGACAGCCGCAGACGCGCGAGCCCGAGCGTCATCGCCGCCCCCCACGGAAACGGCAGAACATCTCGCCCGCCTGCGGCCCTCAAGGGGAGGCGCCGCCCTCGCCGGTTTTCCGCTCGCTTGGAGCCCGATCCGACGGTGCGACACCATCCTGCTCAGCCCCGAAGGTCACCGCCAGCAATTCACCGACCACCCGGGCTGCCCCCGCCACGCCGCCATCCACCGCCATCTCCGCCACGTCTGCATCCGACAATCGGTTGCCGCCGCCGCGCAGACCGCAGGCGAGAATGCGGGTGAGATCGGCACTTTTCAGCCGGCCGCTCGCAAACCGCGCTGCGAGATCGACCAGGCTCTCTGCCCCAAAGGCCGTCTCCAGTTCGGCCAGGGCCCCGAGCGTCAAACACAAGATCCGGCGCTCGCCGTCGATCACCGCCTCCACCTCGCCGCGATGGCGGTTGGCGCGGTTGACGGTCACCGGCTCGCGCATCTCGCGATCATAGCCCCGCATGGCCGCCTCACAGCGCCGCGAAGGAAACGGCACCGGCCGATTCCAGCGCGATCTCGAAGGTCACCTCGCCGTCGTGATTGCCGGCATAATCGAGTGCCGTCACCTGAAACGGCGCCGTCACCGTGCCGAAATCCGGGATCACCACCTGATAGGTCAGGATCGATCCGGCAAAGAAGGCCGCCCGCACCAGCGCATCCGAAGCCGCGTCCTTGAACAGGCCCGAGCCCGTCAGCCCCGCGCGCCTGACGCCCGCCCCCTCCAGCAGTTCCCGCCAGCGCCCGGCGCTTTCGCTGTCGGTCACATCGACCGACTGCGCATTGAACGCCAGCCGCCGAGCCCGCAAGCCCGCCACCGTCACAAACCCCGCCCCATCCTCGACCTTCAGCAACAGATCCTTGCCCTTCTGCGCACCCATGGCGTCTCTCCTTTGAAGATGTGATTGTCGAATGCGGCACTCCGCCTCCCCCTTGATGCGGGAGGTCGCTGCGAAGCGGCGGGTGGGGTTGACCCGCGCCAAGCGCTGAGAGTTCCGGGACCCGGTCACCCCACCCCGGACCTACGGTCCGACCCTCCCCCTCAAGGGGAGGGTGGAGGCAAACACGTCCGTATCCCCTCACCCTGAGGTGCCCGGCTCAGCCGGGCCTCGAAGGGTCGAGGCCACGGCGCCCCCATCTCCCCCCTTGCGGGGGAGAACGGAAAATCGAAGGGTTAGGCGAGCGCAAGCCGCCTAAACTTCAGATTTTCCAAGAGGGGGGCAGCGTGCCGTTGGCAATCACCTAACTGCGCCCCCCAAGCAAAATTTCGCCCTATCGCCCGTGGCTCGACCGGCCTAGAAGGAACACCCCGCCCGAAATTCCTTCCCCTCCGAGTCCCCCGCATGAACATGCCCCGCACCACCCTCGTCGCCGCGCTTGCGGTCTCGCAGATCCTCGGCTGGGGCACGACCTATGAAATGCCCGCCGTCTTCGGCCGCGCCATGGCCGCCGATCTCGGGCTTGCCAATGAAATGGCCTTTGCAGGGCTGACGGTCATGATGCTCATGATGGCCTTTCTCGGCCCCTTTACCGGGCGGCAGATTGCCCGGCATGGGGCGTCTCGCGTGCTTGCCATTGGCTCGGTGCTGATGGCCGCGGGTCTCATCACCCTGGCCCTCTCCACCAGCCTTGCGACCTATGCGCTGGCCTGGCTGATCCTTGGCGCCGGCGGCTCTTTTGCGCTCACCGTGCCGGCCTTTGCCGCCGTCGTCGAACGCGAGGGCCGCGAGGCCCGGCGCGCCATCGGCATCCTGATGATTTTTACCGGCCTCTCCTCGGCCGTCTGCTGGCCGCTGCTGACGCTTGCCGGTGATGCCCTCGGCTGGCGCGGTGCGCTGTTTGCGGCAGCCGGCGCCCAGCTGGTCATCGCGCTTCCCGTGCACCTGGCGCTTGGCCGCATCGCCATCACCCGCTCGGCGGAAGACCGCGCTGCCGATGCCATCGAACCGCTCGCCCTGAGCCGCGGCATGGCGACTGCCGCCTTTCTGCTGATCGCCCTGTCGAGCTCGCTGTCCAGCCTGATGACCTTTGGCCTCTCGCCGCAACTCCTGCATATCCTGGAACTCTCGGGCGCGACACCGGCGCTTGCGCTGCAGCTCGGTTCGCTGCGCGCCGTCTTCGGCATCTCCGCCCGCGCCGTCGATCTGGTGCTCGGGAAATACACCTCCCCGATCACCACGGGACTGGCCGGCGCCGCCATGCTGACCGGCTCCACGCTGCTCCTGATCTTCTGGTCCGGCACACCGTCGAGCCTTCTCATCTTCACCGCGCTCTATGGCTTCGGCTCCGGCGTCAGCGCGCTTGCGCGTGCCACCATGCCGCTCGCCTTCTTCTCGGCCAGCCGCTTCGCCCGCCAGTCGGCACGGCTGTCCCTGCCGCAAAACCTCGCCAATGCCACCGCCCCCGTGCTGATGACCGCCGTCATCGATCGCGCCGGCATCTCCACCGGCCTCGTCCTCGCCACCCTGCTCGCCGCCACGGGTTTCGCGGCGATCGTAGCGCTGGCGTTGATTGCGCGGCGGGGACGGGTGGAAGGCGACGGCTTGACCATCATCAGCCCCTTATCCTGAGGTGCCGGGCGAAGCCCGGCCTCGAAGGATCAAGGCCACCCGATAAACCACGACTGGATCCTTCGAGGCCCGCGCGTCGCGCGGGCACCTCAGGATGAGGTCTCAACGGGTGGAGATCTCACTCCACCACCGCCCGAAACCCCGCCTCCGTGACAAACAGCCCGGCCTTCACCTCCCGCCGGCTTGCTGTCCGGCGATGGCGAAAATTCACCAGGCGAAACCCGCCCATCATCTCCGGCAAGCCGTCGGCCACCCGCCTCACCTCCGCCACCAGCCCTTCGGCCTCGCGGCGCGACACCGCACTCCAGGCCTCCAGCGTCAGCAGGATTTCCGCCCCTTCCGCCTCACCGGTGGAAAAATCCCGCGCCTCGACCGTTGCGACCACCAGCGCCGGAAAACGCTGCGGCCGGACCGTCCGGTCGGAGAGCCCTTGGACCCCGAGGGATGCCATCAGCGCCGCATCCGCCTTCACCGTCTGTTGAAGTGCCGCCAGCAAGGCATTGACCGCATTCGTCATCTGAGCTCCCCCCGATTGCGGGCAGGTCGCGCCCCACCCGGAAGCGGCAGGGCCGCGAGGTCGGTTCCGCCTATCGAATCCCGCTTGTTGTCGGACCGCGCCTGTCCGGCCTCGCCGCCATCCCTGTCGCCAACGCCCTGCCCGACCGAAGCCCAGGCGGGGGCCGACTGCGCATGTCCGTCGGTCGAAACCCCATCCCTCCGCCGCGCCAGCCGATCCCGCAGCGCCCGTCGCAGCAACTGGCCGAGCCGCGCGCCCGTTTCCTCCAGCGCTGTCCTTTCCCGCCCGCCGCTCATCCCGTCACCTCGCGGCAGAGCGCCAGCCGAAACCGCCCGGTCTCATCCGGATCGCGCAGGGCCAGGATCTCGAACACCCGCGCCCCTTTCCGAAACTGCTGTCCGGCCGCCAGATCACTTCGCGCCCTGACCGTCACATGATGCGTCACCGTCGCCGAGAGCCCCGGCCCCTTCTCCTCCTCGGCAAAGGATCGCGGCTCGATCAGCGCCCAGACACGCGCAACCTCGACGAACCCCGTCACCGCCCCGCCCTGCCCGTCGTCCACCGGCTCCGGCCGCTCCAGCACAAGCCGCGCCGTCAGCCTACCGGCATCGATATCCAGCAAGACCATGCTCAGAGCCCCCGCCGGCAGAAAGGCGCGATCAGCCGCTCGTAACCCGGCGGCAGCAATGCCGGCTGGGCATCGACAGAGACCACGCCCCGGCAGGCAAACATCGCCGCCACATGCAAAAGCATCGCCCGCTTCAGCGTTTCCGGCACATCCGGACCGCTCTCGCCAAAACCAGCCGAGAACTCCACCTCAATCCCGTTCATCGCCCGCCCCGGCTCCGGCACCGCGCGCAGCCAAAGCCGCGCCGGCCGCGCCTCGCCATCCAGCAGATGCCCGGCGAGATCCACCGCCTGCGGCTCCCCCTCGCCATCATAGACCGTCACCGAAGACACGGCCCGGACCGGCCCGCGCGCAATCGTGACGATCCCATCCGCCGGCCAGTCGTCGAGGCACAGCCTGAAATTCCTGGCTGCCAGCACCATCCCCGTCTCCCGCTCCAGATGTTCGCGGGCGACGACGGCGAGTGCTGCAAGCAACCCATCCTCCTCCTCGGTATCAAGCCTCAGATGCGCCCTGATCTCGCCAAGCGTCAGCGGCTCCACCACGGGTGAAGTGAGTTCGATGATGGTCATGGGGGGGTTCCTTTGAGTCTGGGAAATGTAGATACCTGCGGCAGGCCCGCGCCCCTCATCCGCCCTTCGGGCACCTTCTCCCCGTGAACGGGGAGAAGGAGTCTCCGCCGCCAGCCGAGTTCGGCCTTCTCCCCGCCTGCGGGGAGAAGGTGGCGGCAGCCGGATGAGGGGCAACATGGCAAAGCAAGGGCCGCACCACCCCACCTTGTAACTTCCCGAAAGCCGCGTTTGAGGCTGTAATGGCAGGCGCGGTGGCGGATGGGAGACCGACACACCTCAGG
>NZ_JACJVI010000109.1 GCF_014237835.1 Rhizobium sp. AQ_MP | reverse complement strand
CCCTCGACGATCATGGCCGCCCGCTCCGGCCCGCCGCTCGCCATCGGCTTCGGTGATGGCGAGATGTTCTTAGGCTCAGATGCGATTGCGCTGTCGCCCTTCACCAACCGCATCGCCTATCTGCACGACGGTGATTGGGCTGTCATCGGCAAGCAGGGCGCCCATATCTTCGACATCGACGGCAATCCGGTCGATCGTCCGATCCAGATCTCCACGGCCTCCGCCTACATGATCGA
>NZ_JACJVI010000108.1 GCF_014237835.1 Rhizobium sp. AQ_MP | reverse complement strand
TGGGAGCGACACTCGCCGCCATTTCAGGCCTTCCGGACGTCATGGCGGCAAACATGGTTTTCGAGCATGCAGAGAATATGGAGGAGGGTTTAACCAATGGACACAGATCTGACGCGGCGTAGTCTGCTCAAGGCCCATGCTGCCGCGATTGCGGCAGCCACCGCCGGCATCAGTTTGCCGGCCCATGCTCAGTCCGTTCCCGGTGGCGTAGAGGCGCTGGAGATCAAATGGTCGAAGGCACCCTG
>NZ_JACJVI010000107.1 GCF_014237835.1 Rhizobium sp. AQ_MP | reverse complement strand
TTCCTCGAACTCAGGGGCGGACATCATCCCATGCGGATTGCGCTCATATGCTGGTTGAGCATCATTCTGATCGCCGCACTCTCTCGGTCGCTGTTGGTCCTTCTTTTGAGCTGAACATTCGCGCCGTTGCTTGCCAAAGCGCAAAGAACAACTCCGCTCACTCTCTATGAAAAGGACATCCCGCAGAGCCGGCGAGGGGATCGCCGAAGCCTTCGAGGCGGGGAAACCAGGTCGGGCCTTTCAAGCCTGGCA
>NZ_JACJVI010000106.1 GCF_014237835.1 Rhizobium sp. AQ_MP | reverse complement strand
GTCGAACCGGCCGGGGCCTTTTCCAGCTGGACGTTGGCGTTGTCATAGGTGATCGAGCCCGGGATCGGCTGGACGGCTGCGAAAGCGGCCGAACCGGCGGCGATGGAGATGAGGGCGGCGGAGATGATGGTCTTCATGGTCATGTTTCCTTATCTTGAATTGAGCTGGTCTTCAGATGCGCAGCTCAGGGTTGAGTGTCAGGGTATGCGTTTCCTGTGAGATGCGCCGTCCGGCGCGTCACGGGTTCGACAGTCAG
>NZ_JACJVI010000105.1 GCF_014237835.1 Rhizobium sp. AQ_MP | reverse complement strand
CTGGCATCGAACCATGGAACGAAGATCACGCCGGGTGGCATGCGGTTGCGGCCGCGGGTCTCGACGCGTGTCCGCATTTCGCCGCGACGCGATACGATGGTAATCTCTGCCCCCTGGTTGATCCCGCGTTTTCGTGCGTCGTCGGCGTTCATGAAGCAGCGGGCGCCGGGGAAGGCCTTGTAGAGCTCAGGCACTCTCATCGTCATCGAACCGGAATGCCAGTGCTCCAGCACGCGGCCTGTTACCAGCCAGAAATCGTATTCCTC
>NZ_JACJVI010000104.1 GCF_014237835.1 Rhizobium sp. AQ_MP | reverse complement strand
CTCGCCTTCATCATCGACGCCTTCGACCGCGAGATCATCGCCTGGACGGCGGTCGCCAACGCGGGCATCTCCGGCTCTGACGTGCGCGACATGATGCTGGAGGCGGTCGAGAAGCGCTTCGCAGCAACGAGAGCCCCGCACGCAATAGAGCATCTCTCGGACAATGGCTCGGCATACACTGCGAGGGAAACGAGGCTGTTTGCCCAGGCGCTCAATCTGACGCCTTGCTTCACGCCGGTGGCCAGTCCGCAGTCGAACGGCATGTC
>NZ_JACJVI010000103.1 GCF_014237835.1 Rhizobium sp. AQ_MP | reverse complement strand
CACTACCTCACGATCGACGACGTTGTGCTCGCATTCCGACCTGGCCGCAGTGCCGCCGAGGTCGTTGCGATCCTTGCGTCGCTCACCGAGCGCAACCGCATTGCGGCGCGCGATGGCGACAGTGACGACGATGAGAGCGACGGCTCCTCAAATGGCTCCAAGGCGTCGAAACAAAAGCCTGGCAAGGCAAGCCATGACACGCCTGCTTCGGGGCAAGACAGCAGCAGCGGAGGATGGCGACGCGACAAGCCGTCTGGTGCCGAGGTGATCCAGCCGGAGCC
>NZ_JACJVI010000102.1 GCF_014237835.1 Rhizobium sp. AQ_MP | reverse complement strand
CCGTAAAAATACAGCATCGCGACCTTCTGGCTTTGATATTTCATTTTGTGTCTCCTTGGGTCACGAAGGGCTCAGCCGGCCTCGTTCGGCGGCCAGTTCTGCGTCTTGATCTTGCTGGTCCATTCGAGGAAGTCGGCGAGGTCGTTGATCTCCTCGTCGGTCAGGTTGAACTGCGGCATCTGGCGGCGACCTTCGACACCAGAGGGCTGTGCCGCCATCCAGGAACGAAGCGTCTCGCGTGCACCGTCGCGATCGTCCTGGCCACCCCAGCGGGTCCAGACATTGCCGAGTTCGGGCGC
>NZ_JACJVI010000101.1 GCF_014237835.1 Rhizobium sp. AQ_MP | reverse complement strand
ATTTCTTCCGGGAACTTTGCCACATCGAAAGGCTACCGCCTCACACAGGAGGACCGCGTCCGCGCCTGGATCATCGAGCGGTTGATGTGTGACTTCCAGGTGGATTTTACAGCCAAGCCGGATGGTTTTGAACTTCCGGAGGAGAGCTTTGGAAAAGCCAATCTGCTGCTCAAGACCCTGTTGGACGAAGGCATTGTGACCTGGCGTGGCGATGTGCTGAGCGTGAACACACAGCACAGGTTCCTGGTCAGAACGGTAGCGTCCTGCTTTGACGCCTATCTGGGAGAAGCGGGCAGAACACAC
>NZ_JACJVI010000100.1 GCF_014237835.1 Rhizobium sp. AQ_MP | reverse complement strand
GAAGGCCTGAAATGGCGGCGAGTGTCGCTCCCATCTCGCCGCTGGACCTGCCTTCGATCACGATGATGATTTTGCCGCGATCTGCGGCATGCACTTCGACGTTCGGGATCTCTGATAATGTTGCAATGACACCATTCGCGGCTGCCGGTGAGGTCAGGACGACTGCGCTGGAAACATGGTAACGTTCAGGGTTGCGCATCGACATGCGAGCCACTCCTCACCGATATGGAAATTGCGTTTGTCGGACAGTGGCCGATGCAGAGGCCGCAGCCGGTGCAGTCATCCTCTGCAACTGAAGGCTGCCATGGCCCGCCGGC
>NZ_JACJVI010000010.1 GCF_014237835.1 Rhizobium sp. AQ_MP | reverse complement strand
GGTGTGTCGGTCTCCCATCCGCCACCGCGCCTGCCATTACAGCCTCAAACGCGGCTTTCGGGAAGTTACAAGAGTGGGTGCCCGCAGCCGGCTCCGTGCAATGTCACAGGCCAATTTCGTGAGGCTGCGAGGTCAGCCGCATTCCGCTCTCCCCCCGTGTGGGGGAGATGCCCGGCAGGGCAGAGGGGGGTACCCTGGCGCCACTGCCATCATCAATTTGGAACAAGCCTCAGATCTTGTCGGCGTCGCTCGCCTTCTTCTTGCCGTTCATCATCACCTCCAGATAACCCAGCATCACCGCCGAGACCACGAAGGCAATGTGGATGATGGTGAGCCACATCAGCTTGCTGTCGGTGTACTGGTTGGCGTTGAGGAACACCTGCAGGAGGTGGATCGAGGAAATCGCGACGATGGAGGAGGCCACCTTGATCTTGAGGCTGCCGGCATCGAGCTTGCCGAGGAACGATACCTCGTCATTGGCCTCGTCGAAGCGGCTGACGAAATTCTCGTAGCCTGAGATCATCACCATGACGATCAGGCTCGCGACCAGCGCTGCGTCGATCAGCGCCAGCATGGCGAGGATCATCTCGAAGTCCTCGTAGACGAAGACATTCTGGGCGATCTTCAGGAACTTGTAGCCGAAGGAGACGGCATAGACGCCAAGGGCCGCGACCAGGCCGAGATAGAAGGCCACAAGGATCCATCGGCTCGACAGGATGATTTTTTCGACCAGCAGTTCCAGCGATTTCATTGGGGCGTTCCTTGAGGGCTGAGGTGCGGCGCAAATAATACATTGTTCCCTGCGGGGACAAGGGGGCAGTCGAACTTCCGCCGCCTCGGATGGATGCGCTCAAAATAAATCTCGCGGGCCTGCTTGCCAGCCGTCCCGCCGAGGCCGATCCTTCTCCACAACAAGGGTATGAGGGGGAAACGGATGACAGTGCCATCGGACATCGATATTGCGCGTGCAGCCTCCAAGCGACCCATCCAGGAGATCGGCTGCAAGCTCGGCATTCCCTCTGACAGCCTGATCCCCTACGGCCATGACAAGGCGAAGATATCGGCCTCCTTTATCAAGGGGCTCGCGGATCGGGCCGATGGCAAGCTCATCCTGGTGACGGCGATCAATCCGACACCGGCGGGGGAGGGCAAGACGACCACGACGGTCGGCCTTGGTGACGGTCTGAACCGTATCGGCAGAAAGGCTGTCATCTGCATCCGCGAACCCTCGCTCGGCCCCTGTTTCGGGGTGAAGGGCGGGGCGGCGGGCGGCGGTTATGCGCAGGTCGTGCCGATGGAGGATATCAACCTCCATTTCACCGGCGATTTCCACGCGATCACCTCGGCCCACAATCTGCTCTCGGCGCTGATCGACAATCACATCTACTGGGGCAACGAACTGGGCATCGATACGCGCCGCATCACCTGGCGGCGGGTGATGGACATGAACGACCGCGCGCTGCGCCAGATCGTGACCTCGCTCGGCGGCGCCTCCAATGGTTTTCCGCGCGAGGCGGGTTTCGACATCACGGTGGCCTCGGAGGTCATGGCGATCCTTTGCCTTGCCACCGATCTCGAAGACCTGGAACGCAGGCTCGGCGCCATCATCATCGGTTACCGGCGTGACAAGAGCCCGGTCTTCGCGCGGGATCTGAAGGCCGACGGCGCGATGGCCGTCCTCTTGAAAGAGGCGATGCAGCCGAACCTCGTGCAGACGCTGGAAAACAATCCGGCGCTGGTGCATGGCGGCCCCTTCGCCAATATCGCCCATGGCTGCAATTCAGTCGTGGCGACGAAGACGGCGTTGAAGCTCGGCGACTATGTCGTGACGGA
This sequence comes from Rhizobium sp. AQ_MP, assembly GCF_014237835.1. Taxonomy (GTDB): domain Bacteria; phylum Pseudomonadota; class Alphaproteobacteria; order Rhizobiales; family Rhizobiaceae; genus Allorhizobium. The sequence goes on along the minus strand of NZ_JACJVI010000010.1, from coordinate 192,838 downwards.
AGCGGGCTTCGGGGCCGATCTCGGGGCGGAGAAATTCTTCGACATCAAGTGCCGCAAGGCGGGGTTGACCCCCTCGGCCGTGGTCATCGTGGCGACGGTCCGGGCGCTCAAGATGAACGGCGGCGTGGCCAAGGAGGATCTCTCCCGCGAGGATGTCGCCGCCGTCGAGCGTGGTGCCGTCAACCTCGCCCGGCATCTGGAAAACCTTGCCAAATTCGGTGTTCCCGCTGTCGTTGCGATCAACCATTTCACCACGGATACCGATGCCGAGATCGCGGCGGTCAAGGCGGTTGCCGCCGGGCTCGGGGCCGAGGCCGTGCTCTGCCGTCACTGGGCGGACGGCTCGGCCGGGATCGCTGCGCTTGCCGAAACCGTCGTGCGTATTGCCGAGAGCCCATCCTCCTTTCACCCGCTCTATCCGGATAGCCTGCCGCTCTTCTCCAAGATCGAGCGGATCGCGACCGAGATTTACCGGGCGGGTGAAGTCACGGCGGGTAAGACGGTGCGCGAGCAGCTCGCGGACTGGGAGCGGCAAGGGTATGGCAATCTCCCGGTCTGCATGGCGAAGACCCAGTATTCCTTCTCCACCGATCCGACGCTGCGCGGCGCGCCGGAAGGGCATGTGGTGCATGTCCGCGAGGTGCGCCTGTCGGCCGGCGCAGGCTTCGTCGTGGCGATCACCGGCGAGATCATGACCATGCCCGGCCTGCCTCGCGTGCCGTCTTCGGAGAAGATCCGGCTCAATCCGGACGGAGCGGTCGAGGGCCTGTTCTAGCACCCGGAAGCCCGTGAATAGCTGTGCTGTTTCTGTCACGGTGACGATGATCGCAAATCATGATTAGAATTATCATGTTTTATATGTTGACTCATTACGTCATGTTTTATACGGCGTGATGACGGCGGGAACATCCTCTCCGCTCCGTTTTTGACGCAATTACATCAGGCCGAACCTGCTCCGGACACATTCCGGTGCGGGCCCCCTTTCTGCGGCCATTGAAAGGACGACACCCATGCGCTCCCGGTCCCTCCGCCCCTTCCTGCTTGCCTGCACGGCGCTCGCCTCCATTACCTCGTTGGCACCCGCCCTGGCCCAGACCGCTTCGTCCACCGCCACGGCCAGTAACGAGACGCAGCTGCAGACGATCGTCGTGAAGGGGAAGCGGGTGAAGGCCGGCTCGGTCGCGGATACGCCGCTGGCGACCGAGACGACGGCGGCAGAGATCGCACAGAAGCAGATCACCAGCATCGAGGATCTCGGCCGTGTGGCGCAGCCGGGCGTTGCCTTCAACCGGTCCAATGGCGCGGTCAATATTCGCGGCCTTGAAGGTGCGCGCGTGCTGACGACGATTGACGGGATCCCGGTTCCCTACATCTTCGATGTATCGCGTGGCGCAAGCGGTGGGGTGGATGCTTTCAATTTCGCGGCTCTTTCAGCAGTCGATGTCATGCGCGGGGCGGATTCAAGCCGGGCTGGCTCAGGTGCACTGGGTGGCGTGCTGGCATTGCGGACGCTGACGCCCGAGGACCTCATCGGTGAAGGCAAGGATTGGGGTGGCGTCGCAAAGACAACATACGACAGCTCCGACAACAGCTGGGAAGGCTCCGTGGCGGTCGCAAAGCGGATCGATCACACCTCCGTCCTGTTCCAGGGCTCCTACAAGAAGGGCCATGAGCGTACAAACCAGGGCACCATCGATACCTATGGGTCGACGCGCACCAAGGCCGACCCCTCCGATTATGATCAACACAATCTGCTGTTTCGCCTGCAACAGCAGCTGGAAGGCGGCCATACATTGGGGCTGACGGCGGAACGCTTTCGTGCGGACCGGAAAACCGACGCCAGAACCATGCAGGATTCGAGCACGTACAGACCTGGCACCTATACCGGAAAGAAGAATACCGATCGTGACCGCATCTCGCTGGATTACCAGTACGAAGCGCAGTCACAGGATGGTCCGATCTCCAATGCCTGGGCATCCTTGTACTGGATGACGCAGCGGACGATGGACGGTTATGATGGCATCCGGGCGCGTACTCCAATCGGACCGATCGGCCGTGAAAACGACAACACCGAGAGGACGATCGGATTTATCGGGGCAGCCCAATCGCATCTGACGACCGGTCCGCTTGAGCACACCTTGAGCTACGGCATAGATGCAGCTTTCGGGGTGACCAAGCAATATTCCAGCGGTTACGACAAATGCCCGCCGCCACCCTATGCGATGTTCGCGACGTGCTCGTTCCTGCATACCAATCAAGCCGATACGCCCAAGGTGAACAGCAGCAAGCTTGGCTTGTACTTCGATGACGAAATCCAGATCGGATCAACGGGTCTGACCGTCACGCCGGGTCTGCGCTTTGACTGGGTCAAGCACTCTCCTGAAATGACGGCCGAGTTCGGCCGGAACTACAACAAGCCGTCACTGCCGAACGGTTTCGAGGATGCCGGTTTCTCGCCAAAGCTGCGTGTGGCCTATGATCTGCAGCCTGAGGTAAAACTTTTCGGGCAGTGGGCCATGGCGTTTCGAGCGCCAACAGCTGGCGAGCTCTACAGTGCTTATGGCGGCACGGGCACCTATCTGCGCCTTGGCAATCCCGGACTGGAGTCCGAAACCAGCAATGGTTTCGAATTCGGTGCAGAGCTGGGCGACCAAGAGATGGGCGCACGCGCATCGGTCTTCTACAATCGCTACAAGAACTTCATCGATGTGGCTTCGATCACCTCTGCACAGGCTGCCGCGCTTGGATATGCTGGCCCGTTCCCCATGGGCAGAACGCGCTACTCGAACATTTCCGATGCCGAGATGTATGGCGTCGATCTCTCTGCCCATAAAGTGTTCGAAAACGGGTTCCGTGTCTCTGCCGGTCTCGCCTACGTGATCGGCAACGATCTTGATCGCGACACCTTCATCCGCTCGGTGGCGCCGCTGAAGGTCGTTGCCAGTGTTGGTTATGACACCGAGTTCTGGGGCGTCGGCGCCGATTTCTCTGCGGTCGCAGCTGCCCGCGCTGACGATGGCAAGGACACCAGTGGCGCCTCGTACTTCAGAACGCCAGGCTACGGCATCGTCGATCTGACCGCCTGGTGGGAGCCAGAACAAGCGAAAGGCCTCAAGCTCACCGCTGGCGTCTACAATGTGTTCGACCGCACCTTCTTTGACTACTCGAGCGTTCGCAATACCAGTGTGACCGCCGAAACTCGCGACCTCTACTCCGAACCCGGTCGCACCTTCAAAATCTCGCTCACCCAGAAGTTCTGAGCGAGGCGGCCTCCAGTGCAAGGGGCGGCGCAGCGATGCGCCGCCTTTTCCGTTTCACCGGCAGTAGCGAAACCCGCTCTTCCGTTCGATCACGTCGAGATGCATGTGATCCTGGTGGGTCGGGTCGCTGCCGGGGGAGAGCACTGTGGTGAAATAGAGGCAGGCGATGGCGTTGAAGGCGCGCTGGAAGGCGGCTTCGGCCGTGCCGTCGTCCTGTCGTGCGATCATCACCGGCTGTTCACCCTCGCCGAAGCGGAGCCCGGCGATGTCGATCGCATTGCCATAGGCGTGCTCCGACACCTTGCCATTTTCCGCGCTGTTGCGGTTTCGGCAGACATAAGCGGAGGCATGGCGGATGCCGGTGAGCTTGGGTTTGTCCGGAAATGCGCTCTCGGCGGCCGGTTTGAGCATGTCGCGCGTCATCCGGGCGAGCTGCAGGGCAGTTTCGCAGCGAAGGGTGGCCTCGGGCTCAAGCGTCACGTCCGGCAAGAGTTTCGTCACGGCGATCGGTGCGGCGATACCGCAGCCGCCGTCGTCATCGATCCCGGCCTTCTGTTCGAAGCTCGCGCCGATCGCCTTCAAGTCGGCGAGGCAGGCGGCCAGCGCCTTCGGTTCCTCCGGCTGGGGCGCCGGATCCGGCGGCGGTTGCTGTTCGGCACTCTCCGAGTCCTTCGCCGGCTTGCCCGGCTTGTCAGAGGGCGGTGTCTTAGACCCGTCGACGTCACTGGAGGGCTCTTGAGGTTTGGAGCGGGTGTTGTCCTGCCCGGGTGCGGCCTCGGGTTTTCGTTCCGTCTGATCGGGCTTTGCCGGATCGGCTGCAGAAGGCCTTGGCCTGGTCTGCGGTGTCGGGAGTTCCGCAGGCTCTTTGGCTTGCTCCTCGGCCCCTGGCACCGCATCCGAGGAAGGGGCCGCGCTTTCGGGCCGCTTGTCAGGCAAGGGGCCGCGGGCAGGCAGCTGCAGGCCGGTCAGGCTCGGCAGAGCCAGAAGCAGGAGGGCTGCAAGCCTCACGATCGTCTTCGTCATCTCTTCTCCCTGCTGCCCCAGTCCCCGGGTCAAAAAGGCGCGAGCCGTCGAAAAGTTCATCATCAAGGCGCATCAAAACACCCTTGCTAAGGCGTCGGCTCCACGGTATTCCTTTGCCCATGAAGATCGTTTCGAAGAACATTGCTTGGTGGTGGGCACGCTGACGCGGCCTTGACCAGTCATGTCTTTTGACGATTGACCCCAAAGCCGCCCGGAAACACTCCTGAGGCGGCTTTTTCGTATTCAAAGCCTCGGGAAGAGGGCCTTGAAGAGCAGAGAAGGACAGACATGTCGACGATTTTGCAGGAAGACGGCTCGGAAGCCTATCAGACGCGCGGCGGCGTGACCGTCACGCGCAAGCGCCGGCCAACACCCTATGCCGATGCCATCTCCACCTATGTCGACAAGCTCGACGAGCGTCGCGGCGCGGTCTTCTCGTCGAATTACGAATATCCGGGCCGCTATACCCGCTGGGACACGGCCATCGTCGATCCGCCGCTCGGCATTTCCTCCTTCGGCCGCAAGGTCTGGATCGAGGCGTATAACGGTCGCGGCGAAGCGCTTCTGACCATGATCGCCGAGGCGCTTGCCGGCGTCGAGGATCTGGCGCTGGGCGCGCGCACCGCAACGCGTCTCGATCTCGACGTCAAGCTGCCGTCGCGCGTCTTTACCGAGGAAGAGCGCTCGAAGATGCCGACCGTGTTCACGGTGCTGCGCGCCATAACGGCGCTGTTCCACTCGGAGGAAGACAGTGCCATCGGCCTGTTCGGCGCCTTCGGCTACGATCTCGCCTTCCAGTTCGACGCGATCGACCTGAAGCTCGTGCGTCCGGATGACCAGCGCGACATGGTGCTCTTCCTGCCCGACGAGATCCTGGTCGTCGACCACTATTCGGCCAAGGCGTGGATCGACCGCTACGACTTCACCAAGGGTGACGTCACCACCATCGGGCAGTCGGAAGAGATTGCGCCCGAACCCTTCCAGCACACCGATACGATCCCGCCGCGCGGCGATCATCGTCCGGGCGAATATGCCGAACTGGTCGTGAAGGCGAAGGAAAGCTTCCGCAAGGGCGACCTCTTCGAGGTCGTGCCCGGCCAGAAGTTCATGGAGCGTTGTGATAGCAAGCCGTCGCAGATCTCCAAGCGGCTGAAGGAAATCAATCCGTCGCCCTATTCCTTCTTCATCAATCTCGGAAACCAGGAATATCTCGTCGGCGCTTCGCCCGAGATGTTCGTTCGCGTGAACGGTCGCCGCATCGAGACCTGCCCGATCTCCGGGACCATCAAGCGCGGCGCGGACCCGATCGAGGATTCCGCCCAGATCCTCAAGCTCCTCAACTCCAAGAAGGACGAGAGCGAGCTCACCATGTGCTCCGATGTCGACCGCAACGACAAGTCCCGCGTCTGCGAGCCGGGTTCGGTCAAGGTCATCGGCCGTCGCCAGATCGAGATGTATTCGCGCCTCATCCATACCGTGGACCATATCGAGGGGCGGCTCCGCGACGGCATGGATGCCTTCGACGGCTTCCTCAGCCACGCCTGGGCTGTTACCGTCACCGGTGCGCCGAAGCTCTGGGCGATGCGTTTCATCGAGGCGCATGAGAAGAGCCCGCGCGCCTGGTATGGCGGGGCGATCGGCATGGTCGGCTTCAACGGCGACATGAATACGGGGCTTACGCTTCGCACCGTGCGTATCAAGGACGGCATTGCCGAAGTGCGTGCCGGTGCGACGTTGCTCAACGACAGTGACCCGCATGAAGAAGAAGCCGAAACCGAACTGAAGGCCTCCGCCATGATCGCCGCCATTCGCGACGCGAAATCCGACCCGAAGACGAAGCGGGGCGTCGCCCGCGTCGGGGAGGGGATCAATATCCTCCTCGTCGACCACGAGGATTCCTTCGTGCACACGCTGGCCAACTATTTCCGGCAGACAGGTGCGACCGTGAACACCGTGCGCACACCCGTGCCGGAGGAGATTTTCGACCGGCTGAACCCTGATCTCGTCGTGCTTTCGCCCGGACCCGGATCACCGACCGATTTCGACTGCAAGGCAACGATCAAGAAGGCCAGGGCCCGCGAACTGCCCATCTTCGGCGTTTGCCTCGGTCTCCAGGCACTCGCCGAAGCCTATGGCGGAGAGCTGCGCCAGCTTGCCGTCCCTATGCATGGCAAGCCCTCGCGTATCCGGGTTCTCGAACCGGGCCTGGTGTTCGAAGGCCTGGGCAAGGAAGTCACCGTCGGGCGCTACCACTCGATCTTCGCCGATCCGGCCACGCTGCACCGTGATTTCATGATCACCGCTGAAAGCGAGGACGGCACGATCATGGGCATCGAACATGCGAAGGAACCGGTCGCGGCCGTGCAGTTCCACCCGGAATCGATCATGACCCTGGGCGGCGACGCCGGCATGCGGATGATCGAAAACGTGGTGGAGAAGCTCGCAAAGCGGAAGAAGGTGAAGGCGGCTTGAATAAACAGGTAAGGAGCGCGGCTGAATTGCTGCGCTCCTCCGTTTAGAGATCCTCTTGCCAATCTTCCCGCCCATGGCGAACGCGGACGATGAGAACGCCCTCGTCGTCGATCAGGTAGATCACGAGATGCGCCTTGTAGCGCTCACCCGAACCGGCGGCGTCAGTTCGGTCCTCTGCCGCGCCATTGCTGGCGTCGATGCGATGAGATCGAAGAGTTCGAAAAGGCCATTGTGATAGATCTGCGCTTGGCCAAGGCCCCAGCGGTCTAGGCCTCGCTTGGCGATCTCGATGACGTCGGCTTCCGCTTCTCGTGTCAGCCGATACGGCATGCTCACACCGCCTACGGGTTCGCTTTCTGCTTTGCAGCTTGAAATAGCTGATCCGCTGTTCGATTGCCTACTCCACTTGCGAGTCCAGCGTCCACAGCCTTCTGCATGGCCTCAATTTTGGCCGCGCGTTCCTGATCTTGGCGGATCAAGCCAGAAACGTAGTCACTCGGATCGGCGTATTCGCCGCTTTCGGTTTTCCTGCTGACCCAATCTTTCAGATCGTCCGGAATTGCGATGGTGATGCCCTGCATTGCAGTCTCCAATCTTCAAGGCGCAGAGTATCTCCAACGGCAGGCAACGCAGCAAGGGGATTATCACGCCGCCCGGGGTTGGATCCGCTTCAACTCGTCCTCGATTTCGCGCCGGCGCTGCATGAGGTCGTAATCCGCCTGCAGGCCGAGAAAGAAGCCCTCGGACACCCCGAAATAGCGCGACAGCCGCAGATCGGTATCAGCAGTCAGAGACCGCTTGCCGAGCACGATCTCGTTTATACGGCGGGGCGGCACGTTGACTGCGCGCGCCAGAGCATTCTGGCTCAGTTCCATGGGCTTCAGGAAATCCTCAAGCAGGATATCGCCCGGATGCGGATTGGGCAGCAGTTCAGTCATGGTAGTCGACAATCCCGACATCGCTTGGTCCTCCTTCAATCCAGGTGAAGCAAATCCGCCATTGATCGTTGATACGGATGCTGTGCTGCCCGAGCCTATCACCCTTGAGTGCCTCTAGCCGGTTTCCGGGCGGGACGCGCAGGTCGTTCAACTGTCTGGCATTGTTCATCAAACGCAGTTTTCTGAGCGCCACGGCCTGTATTTCCGGCGGAAGCTTTCGGCTTCGCTGGCCGGACCAGATGCGCTCGGTTTCAGCGTCCGTGAAACTCTGGATCATAACCAATTATAACGCGCTGCGTCATGCTCTGCAATGCTCAGGTTTGTCACGAACTTAGAGTGTATTCGTCTTTCGAGAAGGTCGGACCTCGCCTAAACGTCGTCCAGATTCCAGGCTCTCTCCCGTCCACAAAATACTGATATTTTTTCTCAAGATTCTTCTTCCGCCCTGAAAAATCAGATCGCCGCGATCGTTTCTCCGGTGGCAGCCTGCGTCAGGAGCCGGTGTTCAGCGTCATCAACAGCCCTTCTTTGCTGCGGATCTGACTCGCCTCGACCCGGTGGAATGGCCGCATGCGCTTGGGTGCCGGCCTTTTCAGCGCCTTCAGCGGATGGCGATGCGCGAAGGCCGCAGATCGTGTTTTTGTAACAGGGGACTTTGAATGCACATGTCGAGGAGAACTCACTCCCGGAGCCTGAAGACGAGACGGCGCAGCATCATCGCGAGTGTTTCGCTGCTGGCCATGTCTGCCGTTGCCGCGCATGGCCAGAATGCCAATGGTGGAAGCAATTCGTCCGGCAGCGGAGATACGCAGCTTGCGCCGATCGTGGTGACGGGCACTGCGGCCGGGCAGCCTCCGGCAACGGGCACCGTCGGGCAGCCGCCCGAAGTCTATGCCGGTGGCCAGGTCGCCAAGGGCGCCCGCCTCGGAGCGCTGGGCAACAAGTCCGTGCTGAAGACACCGTTCAGCATCACTGCCTTTACCGCCAAATTGATCCGGGACCAGCAGGCGCGTACGGTTGCCGATCTGACGCTCAACGATCCCTCGGTGCGCGCCGATGCACCGGTCTACAGCGAACGCGATTCCTTCTTCATTCGCGGCTTCTCCGTGGTCAATCTGGACGTGCTCTATGACGGCCTTCCTTATCTCGCCAACCCGCGCCGCAGCTCGCTCGAAGGTGTCGAGCGGGTCGAGGTGCTGAAGGGGCCGACCGCCTTCGTCAATGGCGGCATCGGGCGTGTCGGCGGCACGATCAACCTCATCCCGAAGCGTGCCAGCGACGAACCTCTGACGCGTCTGACGACCACCTATATCAGTGACGGCCAGGCCTGGAGCCATGCCGATATCGGCCGCCGCTACGGGCCGGCGGGAGAGTGGGGCATCCGGGCCAATGGCTCCTATCGCTTTGGCGATACCCCGATGGATCACAACGAGATCAAGGTGGGTGTTGGTGCCCTCGGCCTCGACTATCAGGGAGAAGACGTCCGCGCCTCGCTCGACCTCAACTACTCCAACCAGAAGATCGATGCGCCGACATCGCTGTTCAATGCCGCTGCGGCCCGGATCACCATTCCGTCGGCACCGGATGGCAGCATCAATACGGCCAATCCGTTCGAGTATCACGACAGCACCCACAAGATGGCGGCGGCCAGGATCGAATACGACCTCCTCGACAACACCACGCTTTATGCCGCTGCCGGTGCCAGCCGTTATCGCGAGGACTTCCTGACGTCCTCGTACACGATCAATAATGTCAACGGGACGGCCCGCTCGGAACTTTCCATCCAGCCGCAGCAGATCGATGGCTATTCCGGAGAAATCGGCATCCGATCCGAGTTCGATACCGGACCGGTCAATCACAAGGTCAATCTCTCGCTGCAGAAGAGCCTCAACGAGAACCATCGCGGCGGCTTCGCCCCGGGCGCCCTTGGCCTGCCGGGCGCCTATACCACGAACATTTACAGCCCGAGCTATCTGCCCTCCAGCGCGGTCAGTGGGCTCAAGCTTCCAAAGTCCGACAATCTGCCGCTGTTTGCAGATCTCCTGTCCACCAGCATCGCGTTTTCAGACACGCTCGGTTTCTTCGACGAGCGCCTGGAGGTGACACTGGGCGGTCGCTACCAGGAAATGCGCCAGAGAGGATGGAATACGAATCCGAACAACGGCCCGATTGGCGATCAGAACTATTACTACGATGAAGGCCGTTTCAGCCCGGCGGTTGGGGCCAATTTTCGTGCGACGGAAAACCTTTCCGTCTATGCCAACTATGTGGAAGCCTTGACCGAGGGCGCAGTCGCGGCTGGTAACACCATCAATGCTGGCGAGATTTTCAGTCCCTTTGTCAGCAAGCAAAAAGAGCTTGGCTTCAAATACGATGCCGGCAACGTGGTGTTGACCGCCGCGCTTTTCGAGATCCGGCAGGCAAGCGGCTACCGAGAGACTATCCCCAATCCCAATCCCCCTGGCCCGGCCACCGTCTCTATATATAGAGGGAATGGGATGCAGATAAATCGCGGCATCGAACTCTCTGCATTTGGAGAGCCCATTGATGGTCTGCGCCTGTTGGGTGGGGTGACCTTGATGGATGCCGAGCTTGAACGGACGAGCACTTCCTCCAACAATGGCAAAGACGCCCCCGGCGTGCCGAAAACCGCAGTCAGCCTTTATGGTGAGTATGACCTGCCGGCGGTCGAAAACCTGACGCTGACCGGACGGGTGGTCTATAGCGGCAGCACCTATTTCGACGCGGCAAACGCCCAGAAGATCGAAGACTGGACCCGTGTCGACCTCGGCGCGCGCTACAAGTTCGAACGGGAAAACGGCAAGCCGATCGAGATCCGCGCCAATGTCGAAAACGTCTTCAACGAGAACTACTGGGCATCGTCCGCCCGCGGGTTCCTCGCGGCTGGAGCGCCGAGGACGTTCATGGTGTCGGCATCCTTCGACTTCTAAAGCTTGCTCGGCCATTGCATCGGTGGCCGCAGCTTGACGCTGCGGCCGCGGTCCGGAGGGGCAGAAGGACAGGCGAGGGAGAACCGATGCAGTGGCGTCTGTGCACTCCGCATCGCATGCCTTGACCTTTCCTCAACCCTTCGGCATTACCCTGCCATTCACACCGAACCGCCCGCCTTGCCGGGCGGTTTTGTCGTTTTGAGAATTGCGGCTGCAATTCACTCGCATCTGCAGGGAAGAGGGCCATGGTGGCTGACAAGAACAATCTCGTCCGGCGGCTCGCCCTGATCGGCATTCCGCTCGCCTTCGGCGTCATGGGGCTCAAGGCGCTCGCCTGGTGGGTGACGGGCTCGGTTGCGCTGCTCTCCGATGCGCTGGAATCGACTGTCAACGTGATTGCGGCCTTCCTTGCCTATTTCGTCATTCGCTATGCGCAGAAACCCGCCGACGACGATCACCCCTACGGCCACCACAAGGCGGAATATCTTTCGGCCGTTCTAGAAGGCGTGCTGATCGTGGTTGCGGCGCTTCTGATCATCCGCGAGGCGATCCCGGCGCTGCAGAACCCGACTTTGCCCGACGCGCCCTTTCTCGGGCTTGCGATCAACGGCCTTGCCGCGGTCATCAATGCCGCCTGGGCGACGCTCCTGATCCGCGTCGGGCGCAGCCACCGCTCGCCGGCGCTCTCGGCCGATGGTCAGCACATCCTGTCGGATGTCGTGACGTCGGTCGGCGTCATCATCGGCCTCGTCCTGGTGCTGGCCACGGGCTATGCCATCCTCGACCCGGTGCTCGCCATCCTGGTTGCCCTCAACATCATCTGGCAGGGCTGGAAGGTCATCGCGCAGTCCGTCGCCGGGCTGATGGACGTTGCGGTCTCTCCCGAGGAGGACGAGGCGATCCGCAAGGCGATCAAGGAGAATTCGGAGGGTTCGCTCGGCGTGCATTACCTGCGTTCGCGCAGGGCAGGGGCCGCGACCTTTGTCGCCTTCGATCTCGTCGTGCCCTCCAAGATGACCGTGCGCGACGCGCATGTGATCTGCGACCGGCTGGAGATGGCCGTGCACATGGCGGTTCCGGGCACCCGCGTCACCATCCATGTGGAACCCGAGAACGAGATGGCGCATGGCGCCGGCATCGAATTCGGGCGTTGAACGAAAGGATCTCACCATGAGCAAGACCGATACGTCGGGACTGACCCAGCTCGGCCAGAGCGTCGAGGCGCCCACGAGCCCCGAAACCGCCGTTCTCGAGCGTGTGCCCAACGGCAATGCCGGCACCGATTACGTGGTGCGCTTCACCGCGCCCGAATTCACCTCGCTCTGCCCGATGACCGGCCAGCCGGATTTCGCCCACATCGTCATCGACTACATTCCCGGCGACTGGTTGGTAGAATCGAAGTCACTGAAACTTTTCCTCTTCGCCTTCCGCAACCATGGCGCCTTCCACGAGGATTGCTCCGTCTATATCGCCAAGCGGATCGTCGAACTTCTCGAGCCCAGGTGGCTCAGGATCGGTGCCTACTGGTATCCGCGCGGCGGTATCCCGATCGATGTCTTCTGGCAGACCGGTGAAGCGCCGAAGGGCGTATGGCTTCCCGAGCAGGGCGTCGCGACCTATCGCGGCCGGGGCTGACGCTCACCTGGCACGGGCGTGCGAAGAGGGATGACGTGTCGCAACGGCCGGGTTACTCTTCCGATCTTTCGCGTCACGATCCGGAGTTGCCGAGATGCCGAAGTTTCTCGCCGTCTACACGATGAAAGCCGAGGACCTGGCGCGTTTTCGCCACTTGTCCAAAGCCGAGCAGGATGCGATCGACGCTGAGGGGATCCCGAAATGGATTGCCTGGGAGGAGCGCAATGCCGGCGCGATTGTCCATCGCGGCGGCATGGTGGGCAGGACGACACGCGTGACGCCATCCGGCATCGCCCCGGCCACGAACGCGATCTGCGGCTATCTGGTCGTCGAGGCCGAGAGTGCCGAGGCAGCGGCGGGGCTCTTCCTCGACCATCCCCATATGACCGTGTTTCCCGGTGACGGTGTCGATATCATGCCGCTTGTCACCGAGTTGCCGGCCTGACAGCGCCACCGGCAGCGGCGCGCGACTTCCAGACAAAAACGGCGGCCCGAAAGCCGCCGTCTGCATGAGGTTCCCGGCGTGTTCAGCCGAAGGCGATCAGAGCGCCGCCGGCAACGGTGGCAAGGCCGAGCATGCGGGCAACCGCCGGCCCGAAGCGGGTGACGCCCAGGCCCAGCGCAATGCCTGCGCCATGCAGCGCGGCGGTGGCGATCAGGAAGCCGAGGCCGAAGGAAAGGGCACCCGCCGAGCCAAGTTCGCCGCCATGGGCATGGCCGTGGAAGAGGGCGAAGATGCCGACGACGGCAGCCGAGGCTGCGACCGGCAGCCGGACGGCGGCGGCGACCAGAAGGCCGAGCCCGATCACGGACGCGAGGATTGCAGGCTCAACGAAGGGCAGCGAGACGCCAGCGACGGCAAGAGCGAAGCCGACAGCCATCATCGAGACGAAGGCGGCCGGAACCGCAACAAATGCCCGCCCGCCGATCTGGCTTGCCCAGACACCCACGGCGACCATGGCCAGGATGTGGTCGGCGCCGAAAAGCGGGTGGGAGATACCGGCCATCAGCGAGCCGTGTCCGGCCGGATCGAGATGGGCCAGGGCCGGGCTTGCCGCCAGCGTCATCAGGGCAGCGGTGAGTGAAAGGCGTTTCAACATGTCTTCTTCGTCCCTCTCTTTGGTCGACTCAAGGCGGCCGGAATTCGGTCCCGCCGATCGTCCCCTTAAACCATCAGCGAACCTAGCGTAACCCGGTTGCGGATGTCCACGACAAACGCGGAGCAAAATCCACGTCGACTGACGGATGTCCGTGGGAGCGCTGTCAGGGCCCGAAGTAATAACGTGAAAAATACTTGAGCTGCAGCTCGCCTTGTCCGCCGGCGCGGATCCTGCCGCCAAATTCGTCGTCAGCCGCCAGGCCAAATTTGGGGTGTTTTTGCGAACCAACTGTCGCCTTTGCAACCTTCGGTAATCAACCTGCTGATTCGTAACCCGAATTCAGTCTCCTATTTCTGTCATTAATCATCATTAATTTTGTGTTAATAAAGTATTGACGGAAGCAAATGAAATGTGATTTCATCACAAGTGCCGAGTTATCTGCGTGCTCTCAGTATTGTGCTGCTTATATTAAAATAAAATAATATGCCTAGTAGCGTCTTACGGTGGCAACTGGTCGCCCGGTCATTGTTGAAGTTCGAAATAGTCCGTCACCAATCGACTTCCGCCCCTCGGCGGAAGTGTGTTTTGATTTGTCTAATACATACGAGATTCTCCAGAATAGTCTGGCGGATAAGAAGCTCTGTTGTCTTGTACAGCCTAATCTCTGACTGAGGTGGTTGAGTACAGAAAGAAATCGGGGCGATAGGTAAAACAGAGGAGAGAGACCATGAAAAGCGTATTCGCAGCCTCAGTATTGGCGCTGATGACTTCCACGTCGGCATTCGCAACGGATATCGACGCCGATATCAGTCAGTTCGCGGTGGGCATCCAGAAGGCACTGAACAAGATCGAAGATGTCAGCAAGGCAACTGGCGTCACCCAGGAAGCCGTGAACGCTGCCAACCTGGTATCCAAGCTTAATGCCGGTGATCTGACCGCCGTCTACCAGAAGTCGATGGTCAAGCAGATCGCCGTGAACAGCATCGAATCGCCGAAATTCGGGAAGGTCGATGTCGTGGGTGCCACCCAGTCAGCCACGAATGTTGCAAACTCCATCAGCATCGGTGATGCGATCAAGCCGAGCAGCGCGGCTAATCTCGAGAAGATCAAGCAGAATTCCTATGGCGACCAGTTCGCCATGAACAAGATCAAGTCTGCGGATCTCGCCGATACCGTCAATCAGACCGCGGTCAATGCAGCAAACCTGGTGACGATCGCGGTTGATGCCGGTGCTATCGACCGGATCACGCAGAAGTCCTATGGCGAGCAGACGGCAATCAACAAGATCGACTCTGGCTGGAACTGGGGCGGGTGGTCGGGCCTGTACCGCAATGGCGCCGTCATCGATACCGTGAAGCAGAGCGCGACCAACGTCGCCAACTCCATCTCGCTCGGCAAGCTCGGCCCTGGCCCCTTCAACAAGTTGCTCGACTTGGCCAAGCAGAAGGCATATCTTGATCAGTATGCATCCAACGAGATCAAGGTTGCCCTGACGGCCGAAGACGTCGCGCAGGAAGCGGTCAATGCTGCCAACCTGATCACCTCCGGCAAGGACGGAGCAGGCCTTGGTAAGGTTTACCAGACGGCCATCGGCGACCAGACGGCCCTGAACACGATCGAGTTCAAGAAATGGATCGACGGGAATGCCAAGGTCAATAACGTCGTGGTTCCCTCGACCCAGAGTGCAACCAACGTCGCCAACAGCGTATCTGCTCCGGTGATCACGACAACGCTTGCTCAGTTCTCTGACGTGACTCAGAAGGCTCGCAACGTTGCCGACTCCGTCGGCTCCTCGTCGAAGATCTGGGACTTCGAGCAGACAGCCGTCAATGCGACGAACCTGGTGTCGATCGGCACCATCGGCGGCAATCTCGAACTCGATCAGGTTGCTCTCGTCTCGCAGAGCGCTTCCAACCTGATCGATGCCAATGGCACGGTTGACAAGGTTGTCCAGCGTGCGACCAACGTCGCCAACTCGGTCGGTGACCTGAACTAACCGAGCTTGGGGCCAGGCTCTCATCAGCCTGGCCCTTCCTCTTCTGACGCAGAATGTGTGGAGGCCTGGCTCATGAAGAGCCAAGGTGCGTATTTCTATGTCCCGGAGTTATCGAGTTTTCTTTGCCGCAGCGTGCGGGGTCGCTGTTGCGTGGCCCGGACATTCCGTCGCGGAGCCGCTTGAGCTGATCCCGTCGCAGACGGTTCCCCGGTCTGCTCAGGTCGTTCAGTCCTTTGGCGGCCGTCAGGATGCGCGCCAGATGCTCGGCTGGTCCAATGTATCCGTGGCAAGCACCGCGCAGCAGATCGCAAGCAATGCCGGCAATGTGATCGACGTCCGTGGTCGGCCACTCAACAGCGTGCGGCAGGATTTCGAGGGCAAGCAGTTCTCCGTCAACGAGATCGTGCTGAATGCCGTGTCGGCGCTGGACTCGATCGAGCAGGAAGCTTCAAACACGGGCAATGCCGTGATTGGGGGCGATATCGGCAATGTCGAGCAGTATTTTGCGAATGGTTCCGTGCAGCATGCGAAGAACCATCTTGTTCTGCCGGATCTGCCGGGGACCCTGAGGCAGACTGGCACCAACACCATGAACCTCGTCTATTCGCAGCAGTCGGTGGCGCTGAGTTCTCAGAATTTTACCAAGCAGGCCGAACAGATCGTCGACAACCGACTGCACGTAACCGGGGCCGGCGGCGGCGGTGCGATTGTCCAGGAAGGCACCAATCTCGGCAACATCATCGTCGCGCGCAATGTCAATGAGGTGATCCGCGACTTCTCCGGCGATCAGGTCGTCAACAATGTCGTGACGCTGCAGGATGGGAGCCGCTGGGGATCGATCAGCCAGAATGGCACGAACATCGCCAATTACATCGAAGCCGAGAACATCGGCTATCTGCGCCAGACATCCAGCAATGGCCGGCAGATCGTCAACAACCGGGTCGAGCAGGTCACGCTCGACGGTTTGACGCAGACGATCACCTCGCCGAATATCACCCAGAATTCGAACAACTATGTCAATGTGATCGTCTTGAAGAAGACCCTGCCGGACGGTACGCCACAGGTGGTCGAGGTGCTTCAGTCGGCCGAGTATGGCCAGACGGTCCAGGGGGCCAATGCCGGCACGGTGTCCCAGACCGCCAATGCGGTCGTAATCGAGCGCTGATCGAACGGCGCGGGCATGCCGGCCGTTTCGATTAGGTCTGCCGCTTTGGCGTCAGTAATCCGCGCAGGCCGGATCCTGGCACCATTGCGGAAACTCGATCCATGGCGCGTCGGGCCATTTTTCCTGCTTGGTCTGCATATAGGCCGCAGCGGCACGAAGGTAGTTGGTCTGCGCCTTTTCCAGTTTCGTCGAGCAGATATAGGCAGCGTGCTGCTTGATCAGTTTGCCGATGCTGTCCTTCGTCCGCTGATCCACGGTATTCGGCACGGGCTGGTTGAGAGTCGTGAAATAAGCGTCGATGCCGCTCATGACGGTGAGCGGCGAGCCCCGGACATAGGGTTCGCATGTCGCACCGGTCCGCTTCAGCTCCACCATGGCTCGAACCATATCCTCAACCGCGTTGGTCTGGGACACGGCTGGCCCTGCTGTAAGCAGCATCGCAAATGTCGTATATGCTAATTTATGCATCGCAATCGCCTATACAGTCGCTTGTCATTTAAACAGTCTTGCTTCATTCATCTTCTACTGTCTAGTAGCGTGATTCGCGGACATGTTGTTATTCAAATGTGTTGTCTTTGAGCAACGAGCGCGATACGAGTTCTCCGCCCATTTGTTTTTTATGTAAATTTCGGCTGTCTCTAGATGGCTTTAGTGCTATCCCAGCCGACAGTTATTGAGTGAAATGAGATACGTGACCTATAGAATTATGGGGGTTTTATGAAGAATTCTCGAAATGCCGCCGTGGCAATTGCGCTTGGGCTTATATATCCTTCCGCTGCCGTCGCAAACGGGCTCGGTGAGGATCGGCCCTATCAGTTCCGCACTGCCAACGAGCGACAGGTCCTTCTCAACCTTGAACGCACCCGCCTCGAGCTGCAGCGCAAGTTTCCCGCGACGGGCGTCGGATCGTCCGCCGGCCTCGGAACCCAGCAAACGGGCAATTCGACAACCATAACGATCAGTGGATCCGGAAACACGATAACGACCAGCCAGACAAATACCGGTGGTCAGTCGATCAGCCAGACCAGCAGCAACAACTCGATCCTGAACAATTGAGGCTTGGGGCATGACTTCTCGAAAATTTCGCAGCCTCCTGCTTGCTCCCGTTCTGATGCTCGCCGCATGCCAGTCGCAGACGGCCGAAAAGGCACCGAAAGAGCCTTTCCTCGGGCCTGTTCCGATTGCCACGCGCACGCCGGTCGACGCGGCGCTCGAATGCCTGAGCAAGACTCCCGAGGTTAAACGTTATCCGCGCATGTTCGCCGTGCATGTGATCACCGACCAGACGGGCCGCTATTCGTCCGAAGAATCCGGCAACTATTTGCCGCGCGACAGCGCGGGCATGATGGTGTCACTGCTGCAGAAGGCCGGCGTGAAGCAGGTCAACCGGTCGAACACCGCCGTTTCCGAGTGGGAAATCGCCCGTGCCCGGGAACAGATCCTGGGTGATGGTGGCAATGTTGTTGTCGGTGACGAAAGCCTGCCGTTCCGGCCTCTCGTCAAGGGCGCGCTGCGCGGCTCCGATTATGTCATCGATGGCGTGATCACGCAGCTCGACTTCAACACCTATTCCGGCGGCATCGAAGCAACCGTGGGTGGCGGTGGCGGTGGAGCCCGACGTTTCGCCGTGACGGCGGCCGTCGATATCCGCGTCACCGACACGAAGACGACGCGCATCGTCAAGGCCAAGTCCTATTCGAAACAGGCCGTCGGACGCGAAGTCTTCGCTTCCGTCTTCCGCTTCTTCTCCGACGAATTGTTCGACATCAAGATCGGCTCGAAGTCGCAAGAGGGGCTGCAGGCCGCCGTTCGCTGGACACTGGCCGATGCCACCTATGATCTTGTCAAGGAATTGACCGGTCACAAGGGCGCGTGCGACGTCTATCTGCCCAAGGCTTCGCAGGACGATCGGGCCGAAACGACAGAGGTCGCTTCGACCAATTGAGGGCCATGGGCCCGGATCAAGAGGTGGCGCCTTCTCGGCGCCTCCTTGCATGGCTTTGCGGTTCGGAAGGGGGCAGCCTGAAGCGAGCCATCTCGCTGTTCCGGCCGGCTCAACGGATGTCCGCGCCATGATTCCTTGGTCGCTTTCCCTTCTTCACCCTTGGACGTCGAGCACCTCCGCGCAGCGCGACAGGCTGAAGCCGTCGCCGTCGGTATCATTGCTGGCGCGGATCGCGGTGATCATGCCGGTTCCATCGGTGTTGATCTTCAACTCGCAGTAGAGTTGTTGGTAGCGTGGCGGGGTGATCATTTCCGGCTCCCAGAACGGATCCCGGGTGACGACCCGCGTCTCGGTCACCACCGTGTTGCCGGCGCCGTCGGTCCGGGTATCCGTGCGGACGGTGACGCTTGCCGGCTCGGGATTGGAATAGGTCGGCGGAATGTAGCGGGTCTTGTCGCCGCCGCGCCAGGTATAGATCTTGCCCGATGACAAGGGATATTCGCCGATCGGCGGGCCGTAGGCGGCAAAGAAGCGTTCCACAGGCTGGCCGATCCAGCGCGATTGCAGGGCGCGGTTGGCGTCTTCCGTTGTCGTGCAGGCGGCAAGCAGCGGAAGCGGCAGGAGGCAAGCGGCGATCAGGTGTCGCACGGGGCGCATGATGGTTCTCGCAAGACGCGTGGGTGTTCAGCTTTCCTGTAGTAATGCGTCCAGCGCATGCCCGGCAAGATGATGCGGAGCTTGTCTCGTCGGGATCCCGGGCCAATCCTGGTCTTGTCCGCGGATCGGGCTGGACCGCCACTCCAATCCGTGGCTCCCTATGGTCGGAGGCATCGGGGGAGCTGCGGAACACCATGATGAAACTGCATTACAGCCGCAATCCCAACCCGCGGCTCGCCGTGGCGGTGGCGCGCCATCTCGTTGCACCGGTCGAGTTCGTCTTCGCCTCTCCCTTCGCGCCGGGCCAGGCCGAGCGCTACCGGCCACTCAATCCCAGCCTCTCCATACCCATTCTGGAAGAGCAGGGGCGGCGCAGTCTCTGGGAGGCGGATGCCATCGCCTGCCGGCTGTCCCGGTCATCAGGCACTCTCTTCTGGCGAACGGATGATGACGAGCCGGACATGATCCGCTGGCTGAGTTGGGGCAAGGCAAACTTCGTCCAGAGCTGCGATGAGGTGCATTTCGAATATGGTACAAAACAGCGCTACGGGCTGGGACCGGTCGATGAGGCGGCTGTGGCCAGGGGGCTGAAGGGCTTCCGCCGCCACGCAGACGTTCTCGATGCCGAGTTCGCGCAGCGCGACTTCCTCCTCGAAAGCGGTCTCTCCTATGCGGATTTCCGTATGGCTTGCTTTTTGCCCTACAACGATGTGGCCGGATTGCCGCTTGACGATTTTCCGGCGCTCAGCGCCTGGTATCGGCGGCTCGAAGCCCTGCCTGCCTGGTCCGATCCGTTTGCCGGACTTGATGCGCCCGAACTGCCCTGTGCCCCCTCGGCCCTTGAGCGGCAGGCCATGCAACCGCCGGAACCCTTGGGGTGATGCTTGGTTCGGCTTGTCTCGCCGGGCGGAAGATCCCATATCTCGAGACAGCAAGTTCAAGATCCGGCACCCGTCGGACAAGGAGTGCCTTCTTGTTTTCCTTCGATAACACCTACGCCCGCCTGCCGCAGAGCTTTCACCGGCCGGCGCGTCCCGCCACCGCCCGAGCACCGATGCTGATCCGCTTCAACTTGGCGCTGGCCGAGGCGCTTGGTCTTGATGTCGAGGGGGTAACCGAGGAACGGATTGCCCAGCTGTTGTCCGGCCAGGTCATCCCGGTGGGTGCCGAGCCACTGGCGCAGGCCTATGCAGGCCATCAGTTCGGGCATTTCAATCCGCAGCTCGGTGACGGACGCGCGCTGCTGCTCGGCGAGGTCATCGACCGCCAAGGCAAGCGTCGTGACATCCAGCTCAAGGGCTCAGGTCCGACGGCCTTCTCGCGTAACGGCGATGGCATGGCAGCCCTTGGCCCGGTGCTGCGCGAATACATCGTCTCGGAAGCCTTCGCCGCGCTCGGCGTGCCGGCCACCCGGGCGCTTGCTGCTGTTGCGACCGGCGAGCAGGTGATCCGCGAAACGGTGCTTCCCGGAGCGGTCTTCACCCGTGTCGCGGCCAGCCATATCCGCGTCGGCACCTTCCAGTTTTTTGCTGCTCAGGGAGACGAGGAGGCGGTCCAGAGGCTCGCCGACCACGTCATAGACCGGCACTATCCTGAGGCGCGCCAGGCGGAAAATCCGTATCTCGCGATGCTTGCGCTGGTCGCCGAGCGGCAGGCAAGACTGATCGCCCGCTGGCTGTCGGTCGGTTTCATCCATGGCGTGATGAACACCGACAACATGGCGATCTCGGGTGAAACCATCGATTTCGGCCCCTGCGCCTTCCTCGACGAATACGACCCGCGCAAGGTCTTCTCCTCGATCGACCAGCGTGGGCGTTATGCCTATGCCAATCAACCCGGCATCGGCCAGTGGAACATCGCCCGTCTTGCCGAATGCCTGCTGCCGCTGCTGGCCGAAGACGAAGACAAGGCCCTCGAAGCGGCCAACGGGGTGCTCAAGGATTTCGGCGACGTCTTCCAGGCCGAATGGCTTGATCTCTTCAAGGCGAAGCTCGGCCTGACCGGGGAGGGGGATGACGATCGGGTCCTGGTCAGTGATTTGCTGGAGATCATGCACCAGGGAGAGGCGGATTTCACGCTGACATTCAGAACGCTGTCGAAGGTTGCCGGCGGTGCGGCCGTCGAGACCCTGCTTGAGCCTTTCACCGTCCCGCCGCCCGGCCTCTCCGACTGGCTGACGCGCTGGCGGGCCCGGATCGAAGATGGCCGCACGCCCGCCGAGCGTCAGGCCGCGATGGAAGCCGTCAATCCGGCGCTCATCCCGCGCAATCACCGCATCGAGGAAGCGATTGCCGCTGCCGTCTACAACGACTTCTCCTTCTTCCATCGCCTCGTCGATGCGCTTGCGACACCCTATGCCGAAGACCCCGACACCGCCGACCTGCGGCTTCCTCCGAAGCCCGAGGAGCGGGTGACGCGGACGTTCTGCGGAACGTGAGGGCGAGGGGTGCTGCTGATCAGCGCAGGATATCCAGCCCCTTGCGCTCGACAATGTCGAGGATCTTGGTCGCCGTACCGCTTGGCTTTTTTGTTCCTTGCTCCCAGGCGGCAACGGTGACTTTGCGAACGTTCAGATATCGCGCGAAGACGGCCTGGCTGACCTTGTTGGCGTTGCGGATGCTCCGGATGTCTTCCGGCGAGTAATCTCGCAGTTCAGGCAGGCACAGGGCATCAAATTCTCGCATGGTAATGTCGTCAACGAATCCTGCTTCGTGCAGGCGGGTGGCCGAGCTATGGACGTTTTCAAGTATCTTGCTCATCGAGACCGACCTCCAATAGCAGCTTCTTTGCGATCATCCGGCCGAAAACCTCAGCATCAGCCTGCATGTAGATTTCGCAAAGTTTCCTAAGAGCTTGCGTTTCACGCTTTGTGATTGCTTCGATCTCGTTCTTGGCGAAGCCATGAATGAAGATCAGCCTATCGCCTTGGCGGTAACCGAGTATGACACGATAACCACCTCTCTTGCCGCGGCCGGCTGCTGCGATCCGCTTCTTGACGAGGAAGCCGCCCAGCCTCGCGTCGATCAGCCCTGCCTCAATCTCCTCAGCCGCCCGCTTCAGCGCGGTCTCGGTCACGCTGTATTCGCGAGCCCATGCGTCGAACTCAAGCGTCTTCACCACAACAATCGGCATAATCTATATTACTCCGTGATATAGATTTCAAGCCGCGGCCAACTGCCCCAGCGCATGGCCCGCCTTGGCACACATTGGCTGCCGAGTTCGATTTGTGCTGCCTTTGGTTGTGTTCGTCAATCTTTCGATATCATTTCAGTCGCCACTGATTTCCTCTGCGACTTGCCCAGAATTCGACGAATTGAAGGTTGCAGGTGGGCGTATTCTTACTCCCGAGTCTTATGGCGCTCAGTTCCGAGGATCGCTGCCGTTCCGCTCTCCACTTTACTGGAATTTTCATGCTGCGCTATTTCGAGACCATCATCGTTCCCACCGCCCGCGAGACACCGGGTGATCCGCCGGATGGCCTGCTCAGCTTCTACTGGTTCTTCGTGCGACAGGCGAAGGGGTTGTTCATCGCCCTTCTCCTCGCAAGCCTTCTGGTCGCCATCGCCGATGCGGCGATCCCGGTGCTGATGGGCCGGCTGGTCGAGGTGCTGACCTCGACGCCGAAGGAGCAGATCTTCGATGAGGCGTCCGGCCTGATCTTCGGGCTGATGCTGCTGGTGCTCGTCATCCGCCCGCTTGTTGCCCTGCTGCAGGCGCTGGTGCTCAATCAGTCGATTGCGCCGGGAGTGACCAATATGGTGCGCTGGCAGAGCCACTGGCATGTCATCCGCCAGAACATCTCCTTCTTCCAAAACGATTTCGCCGGCCGGATCGGGTCGCGCATTCTGGAAATCGGCCATACGCTTCGAAGCTCCGTCGTCTCGATCATCTCGGTCGTCTGGTATCTGGCGGCGCTTGGCATCATCACCTCGGCCTTTCTGGCGGCTGCCAGCTGGTGGCTGGTGCTGCCGGTGGCGCTCTGGACGCTTGCCTATATCGGTTTTCTCATCCTGATCGTGCCGCGGATCCGGCGCGGCTCGAAGGCGATTGCCTATGCGCGCTCGGAAATGGTCGGCCGCATCGTCGACAGTTATACGAACATCATGACGGTCAAGCTGTTCGCCCGGCCGGAAGAGGAGGATGCCTTTGTCCGCGAGAGCGTCGACAAACATACCGACCGGATGATCATCCAGCATCGCTGGCTGTCCTTGTTTTCGATCGGGCTCACCCTGCTCTCCGGCCTGTTGATCGCCGGCACGACCTGGGTTGCCGTCCAGCTCTGGGTGAGCGGTGCCGTGGGCATCGATGTCGTCGCCATGGTCCTGCCGATGACGCTGCAGATCTCCGGTACATCGGCGCGTGTCGCCCAGGAAATCACCCAGATCTCCGATCAGGTCGGCACGGTGCATGAGGCGATGGACACGATCGCCAAGCCGATCGGTTTGATCGACAAGCCGGCGGCGCGCCCGCTCGTCGTGAGCCAGGGTGCGATCCGCTTCGACAATGTCTCGTTCCATTATGGCCGCAAGGGCGGGATCATCGAGAACCTCACGCTCGACATCAAACCCGGCGAACGCATCGGGCTGGTCGGCCGCTCCGGTGCCGGCAAGTCGACGCTGATGAACCTGCTCCTGCGCTTCTACGATCTCGAATCCGGCCGCATCACCATCGATGGGCAGGACATTGCGATGGCCACGCAGGAAAGCATCCGGCGGCATATCTCCGTGGTTACCCAGGATACTTCGCTGCTGCACCGTTCGATCCATGACAACATCGCCTATGGCCGCCGCTCGGCCTCGAGGGCCAAGGTGATCGAGGCGGCGCGGCAGGCGCATGCGCTCGAGTTCATCGAACAGCTCACCGACTGGAACGGCCGTTCCGGCTTCGACGCCCATGTCGGCGAGCGCGGCGTAAAACTCTCCGGCGGCCAGCGCCAGCGCATCGCGATCGCTCGCGTCATCCTCAAGAACGCGCCGATCCTGATCCTCGATGAGGCGACCTCGGCGCTCGACAGTGAAGTCGAGCAGGCCATCCAGACCAGTCTCGAAGGCCTGATGCAGGACCGTACGGTGATTGCCATCGCCCACCGGCTCTCGACGATCGCCGCCATGGACAGGCTGGTCATTCTCGACAAGGGCCGCATCGTGGAGCAGGGGACGCATGCCGAGCTGCTCGACCTCGGCGGCCATTATGCCGGCCTCTGGGCGCGCCAGTCGGGCGGGTTCCTGGAGGCGGAGGGGTGAGTGCCCAAGGTACCCCCCTCTGTCACTGCGTGACATCTCCCCCCACAAGGGGGGAGAGCGGAGCGTCGCGTATGCCGCCTCCCTGTCATGAGTACCAATGGGGAGCGAAGGGCCAGCGGACTAGCCAGTCTCCCCCCTTGTGGGGGAGATGTCCGGCAGGACAGAGGGGGGTATCAACTTGGCTGAGTGATCAGGTGTTGGGTACTATCAAAAAAAGGCGCCCCTTGCGAGGCGCCTTTCGTCCGTCCGCTGACGCTACCGATCAGATCGACGGCTGCAGCGTCATCGAGGTGCCGGTGGCGGCGATGTTGAGGCCGATCTGGCCGGAGACGCTGACCGGCTGCAGGTGGATCGAGCCGGAGGTGCCGCCGAACAGCACGTTGGCGCCAACACCCGCACCGACTGTCGCTTCTGCGGTTGCGCCGCCATAGAGGCCGCCGAGCGAGCCCTTGTGGTAGCCGGCGGTGGGCGCGAAGACCGCCCAGATCACGCGGCTCTGCGTGGTGAAGCCGAGGTCTACGCCGAACTTCTTGATCGAACCGCTATAGGTATCGAGCGGCTCGCCGTCGATGACGGAGGCGAAGGTGCAGTCAGCCGTCTTGGCCGAGCCCAGGACGTAGCCGATGCCGCCACCGATCTGGCAGTCGAGGTAACCGATGCGCACGCCGCCGACACGGTCGCTTTCGATCACGGCGGGGGCAGGGGCGGCAGCCGTCATGTCGGCGGCTGCGGTGATGCCGGCCGAGGTGAGGACGGGCAGGGCGGCGAGGCTCAGGATGAGCATTTTCTTCATGGCAATTCTCCTTCCATGTTCGGCTGCCTGGTGCGGAACGGCCGTTTTCGGCTTCTCGAGGCAGCGTGGAACAACGCCTATCGGCAAAGATTGATCCAACTGAGGCTGAAGATAGGCGGCAAGGTGGCGTTCCACGTCGGATTGGCGATTTCCCCGTGATCGCAGGGCGCCGTCCGCATCGGTCGTTCCGGCCGGAACATTCGCAGCCGCCAGCCCTTCTCCCGCGAGACATCAACCAGAGAGGCTGCCATGACGCTTACCCTTCCCGAACTCTCCAAGAAGATGCAGAAGATCGACTTCTGCATGATGCTTACCAAATCCGAATTCGGCGCCATCGTCAGCCGGCCGATGAGCAACAACGGCGATGTCGACTATGACGGCGACAGCTTCTTCTTCTCCTACATGGACACCCGAAAGGTGCGCGACCTGACGGCCGATCCCGCCGTCTCGCTGACCTTCACCGCAGCGCCCAGCCTGCTCGGCAAGCCCGGCATCTTCGTCGCCGTCGAGGGGCGCGCGAGCCTGGTTGCCGACAAAAGTGCCTTTGAGGCGCACTGGACCAAGGATCTCGACCGCTGGTTCCCCGAGGGCATCGAGACGCCCGGGATCGTGCTGATCAAGGTGCATGCCGAAAGGCTCGAATACTGGGACGGCGAAGACAACGGTGTCATCGGCACCTGATCCTGCCGATCGCCACATGAGATGACGCAAATGCGGTACGATCCGCATACGTCGGAGGGCGTCGGCTCATGCCGGCGCCCTTTTTCATTCTCTCTGCGACAGGGCGGACCGCCCAATCGGCGCGATCGGGCGGATGAGGGCGTGGACAGTGGTCGTGGGTCTCTTGCAGAATGTCGCAGACAGGCTGCAAATGCCGCGACCGGGCTTTTAAGATCGAAGCCACATCATCCACTCCCAGACATCAGGGTTCACAAGGCTATGGCAGAGTTTCCGACCAAGGCGAAAGTCGTCATCATCGGTCTAGGCGGCATCGTCGGCGCATCGATCGCGCATCATCTCATCGAGCGCGGCTGGGACGACATCGTCGGCATCGACAAGTCGGGCATACCCACAGATATCGGCTCCACGGCGCATGCGTCTGACTTCTGCTACACCACGTCCCACGACTATCTCTCGGTCTGGACCACCCAGTATTCGATCGATTTCTACGAGAAGATGGGCCACTACGCCCGCATCGGCGGTCTGGAAGTCGCCCGCACCGGCGACGACACCTGGATGGAAGAGATCAAGCGCAAGCTGTCGTCCGCCCGCGCCTTCGGCACCCGCGCCCATTACGTCTCGCCCGCCGAAATCAAGAAGCTCTTCCCGCTGATCGAGGAAGATCAGGTCATGGGCGGCATGTTCGATCCCGATGCCGGCCTTGTTATCCCGCGCTCCCAGACCGTTGCCGGCAAGCTCGTCGATGCGGCGGAAAAGTCCGGCAAGCTCAAGATGTTCGGCAATACGCCGGCCAAGTCCCTCATCGTCGAGGGTGGCCGCATCAAGGGCGTCGTCACCCATCGCGGCACGATCATGGCCGATCACGTCATCGTCTGCGCCGGCCTCTGGGGCCGCCTGATTGCCGAAATGGTCGGCGAAGACCTGCCCGTCATGCCGGTCGACCATCCGCTGACCTTCTTCGGTCCGTATAACGAGTTCGAAGGCACGGGTAAGGAAATCGGCTATCCGCTGCTGCGCGACCAGGGCAATTCCGCCTATATGCGCGACACCGGTGACCCGAAGACCACCGAGGGCGGCCAGATCGAATGGGGTTATTACGAGCAGCACAATCCGCGCATGTGCCATCCGCGCGAGCTCCTCGAAAAGCACGAGGCGCGCCTTTCGCCCTCGCAGCGCGACCTCGACATGGAGCAGATCCTCGAGCCGCTCGAGCGCGCCATGGAACTCACCCCGATCCTCGGCGAACTCGGCTATAACGAGAGCCATAGCTTCAACGGCCTCCTTCAGGTCTCCGCTGCCGGCGGCCCGTCATGCGGCGAAAGCCAGAAGGTGCGCGGCCTCTGGTATTGCGTCGCCATCTGGGTCAAGGACGGCCCCGGCTACGGCAAGCTGATCGCCGACTGGATGACCGATGGCCGCACGGAAATCGATCATTCCTCGATCGATTACGCCCGTTTCTATCCACATCAGCTGGAAGAGAAGTTCATCGAGGGCCGCTGCTACGAAGCCGCCCAGAAGATCTATTTCCCCGCCGTGCACACCCGCGAGCCCTATGCCTCGGGCCGCAATGTCAAGCGCTCGCCGATGTATGAGCGCGAAGTCGAGCTCGGTGGCTATTTCATGGAACTCGGCGGCTGGGAGCGTGCGCATGGCTATGCCGCCAACGAGCACCTTCTGGAAAAGTATGGCGATCGCGTTCCGGTTCGTGAAAACGAATGGGATAACAGGCACTTCTGGCGCGTTTCGAATGCCGAACATCTGGCGATGAGCGAGGATTGTGGCATCGTCAACCTCAGCCACTTCCACATGGTCGACATCGAAGGTCCTGACCATGTCGAACTGCTCGAATGGCTCTGCGCCGCCAAGATTGGCGGTGACGCGAATATCGGCAAGGGCATCTACACCCACTTCCTCGACGACGAGGGCATGGTGCGCGCCGACTTCACCGTCTTCCGCATGGCCGACCGCTGCCGCCTGGTCAACGGTGCCGACGCCGGCCCGCGCGACCTCTATTACATGAAGCGCGTGGCGGAAGATCGCGGCCTCGATGTCACCATCACCGACACCTCGGAAAAATACATCACCATCGGCATCTGGGGCCCGAATGCCCGCGCCACGCTGAAAAAGGCCGTTGCCGATCCCGGCGGTCTCGATCCTGACAATTTCCCCTTCGCCGCGATCAAGCCGATCGAGATTGCCGGCAAGCACGTCACCGCCTTCCGCATCTCCTATGTCGGCGAGCAGGGCTGGGAACTGCACATGAAATACGAAGACGGCCTCGCCGTCTGGGATGCGCTGCGCGCCACCGGCGTCATGGCCTTCGGCGTCGAGACCTATGCAAACTCGCGCCGCATGGAAAAGAGCCTGCGCCTGCAGAACGCCGATCTCCTGACCCAGTACAACCTGATCGAAGCCGATCTGGCCCGTCCGAAGGTCAAGGAAGCCGATTTCCGCGGCAAGGCCAAGCATCTCGAATACAAGGCCCGAGACAAGCAGCCGGCCATGCTCTGCACGCTCGTCATGACCGACAATGTCGACTCGAAGGGCGTCGCCCGCTACCCCGTCGGCTCCATGCCGGTCGTCGATCCCGCCACCGGCGAAGTCCTGATCGACAGCCTCGGCCGTCGCTCCTACACCACCTCGGTCGCCTTCGGCCCGACCATCGGCAAGAACATCGCGCTGGCCTATCTGCCGGCGGAGTATTGCGAGGTGGGGCGGAAGCTGACCGTGGAATACTTCGCCGAGAGCTTCCCGGTCGAGGTCGCGGCGGTGGGTTACAAGCCGCTCTATGATCCGGAGAATTTGAAGCCGCGCAGCTGAGGGCAGGGCGGTTCGCTCAGGGAGTTATGAACCCGTCGGTCGAGAGGCCGGCGGGTTTTTGCGCTCAAGCGTATCGACGCGCCCGTCTTGATATCGCGATTAAATGTAGCTACATTTAATTATGAAGATCATCTGGGATGAGCCCAAACGGCGTGCCAACCTGGAAAAGCACGGCTTCGACTTCGCCGACGTCAGCGAACTCGATTGGGAGAATGCCGTTGTCGAAGACGGCAGGCCAGATGCGGATGGCCGGCGACGGCTGAAGGCGATCGGATATTTCCGTGACGGGACGGCAGCCGTGATCTTCGCCCTTCTCGGATCGGAAGCCATATCGATCATCAGCTTTCGCCCGGCAAGCGACAAGGAAAGAAGGAGGCTTCCATGGCCACCAAAAAGACGATCCTGAACACGTTTGAGACCGGACGCGGTTATGACCGTGAAGACTGGGACGCTGTCGAGTTTCCGGAACTCAGCGACGAGGAACTGGCGCGTATGCGCCCCGCACAGGAGGTCTTGCCGCCTGCGTTCTTCAAGGCAATGGAGGACCACCGCCGTTCGCGCGGGCGTCCAGCGGTGGCGCATCCGAAAAAGCAGATTACGCTCAGGCTCGATGAAGACGTCATCACCAAATTCCGCGAGACCGGCAAAGGCTGGCAGGGGCGGCTGAATGCGGCGCTGCGCAAGGCGGTTGGGATTTGAGGAACTCTAGGAGCGGCACGCTTCACCTCCACCCAAGCAGGGGAGGACGGAAAATCGAAGGATTAGGCGCGCGCAAGCGGCCTAAACTTCGGATTTTCTTGGAGAGGGGCACGGTTCCGTGGGCACTCACCTTACCGAGCCCCCTCTCGCGAAATCTGAGGTTTGGCCCTGATCGGGCCAATTCGTCTTCCAGCCTTCGCGCGGCGTCGCGCTCAGGCCTCCGTTCGCTGAAATCGATTCACGGGATCGATTTCTGGCCTTCGGCCACCGCTCCGAAGTCTCCCCCGCAAGGGGGGAGCTGGGCGTCGCGCTCGCAACTTTCGCCCCTCATCCTGAGGTGCCCGACTGCGTCGGGCCTCGAAGGACGAGGCCACAACGGCATCCGGTCTGGATCCTTCGAGGCCCTCGCTTTGCGAGGACACCTCAGGATGAGGGGGGATCCGTAAAGCCACGAATTCTGCGCCATCTTCCAAAAAAAGGGGGATGAATTCCAAAAATCTCCCAACAAAATCAACAAAACAAAGTTTTTTCATCCCCGCCCATTTTTCCTCTTTTAGACTCAGAGCTGTCCCGCCCTCGGATACACCTGACGATGCGATGTCAGGCGAGGCGGGGCCGGCGCCGGGGTGGAGGGTTGTCGCAGACCTGAAGTCCCGGCCCGCTGCAACGGTCTCCCTCCGGACGAAGGGCTTGACGAGGGTGATGGGGTCGGATGCGCCCAGAACCTGGATACCCTGATCGGAAGGACGTGCCTCAGAGGCACACAGACAAGGGGCCCATGCCGTCGCGAAGATCCAGACGGCAGGGCGGATAAAACGGTGGGGATGCGAGTCGGGTCGCAAAGGACCAGACGATCATCCCCCGGGCGAGGGTCCCGGTCGGAATGGTGCACCATCCGGCGGGAACCTCCCGGGCCACCGGCCAGGCTCTGGCAGACACTTCTTCGGGGGGACACTGTCAAAGCCGGACCCTACGCCCGGTCAATCTTTGGGACGAAGGTCCCGAAGACCGTCGCCGCCTTGCCAAAGAGACGCATGCAGCGGGAATAGACGCCGAACGAGGCGCCGGAAGGAGCCACATAAACACTTAGACAGGTTGCTTCTGGCGCCTCGTCCGAGACAAGCGTGAACCTATCCGGAGGGAGTTGATCCCGACCGGTGGCGAAGCAGGGGTAAATGTCTTCCCCTCACCCTGAGGTGCCCGACACAGTCGGGCCTCGAAGGGCGAGGCCACAGGTACAACAAGAAAGAGGGATGCTTCGAGGCCCGCGCTTCACGCGGGCACCTCAGCATGAGGGACCCCACCAAAAATCATTTGTTCGCCCTTGAACAAATGGGCGTAAACTGCCCATCTTGAGAGAGAAGAAAAACGAGAGGAAACCGCCATGGACGGACAGGTATCGCCGAAAGCAGAGATCGCGGATCCCGCCGCGCGTATCGCGTCCCTGCTCGCGGCGCAGAAGGCGGCCTGGGCGAAGGACGTCACGCCTGACCACGCCACCCGTGACGATCGCCTGGCGCGGCTCGACCGGATGATCGAGGCCTGGCAGGCGCGGTTTGCCGCCGCGATTTCGCAGGATTTCGGCAATCGGCCGGCCGTCGTCACGACGCTCACCGACATCGTGCCGGTACGCGCCGCGATCCGCCATGCGCGCAAACATCTGAAACGCTGGATGCGGCCGCGAAGCGTGTCGCTCGCCTGGACGGGCAAGCCCGCTTCGGCGGTCATCCTGCGCCAGCCACTCGGTGTGGTCGGGATCGTCGCCCCCTGGAACTATCCCCTCAATCTGATGCTCTCGCCGCTGACCGGGGCGCTTGCCGCCGGGAACCGGGCGATGCTGAAGCCGTCGGAACTGACGCCGGCCTTTTCCGAGGTCCTGGCCAAAGCCGTCGCCGAGACCTTCGCCGAAGACGAAGTGGCGGTCGTGACCGGCGGGCCTGAGGTGGCGACAGCCTTTACATCCGCCCCCTTCGACCACCTGATCTTTACCGGCTCGACCGCCGTTGGTCGCAAGGTGGCAGAAGCGGCGGCGAAGAACCTGACGCCTGTCACCCTCGAGCTCGGCGGCAAGTCGCCGGCCATCCTCGATCCTTCCGTTCAGTTCGACAAGGCCGTGCCGCGCCTCGTCTGGGGCAAGCTGTTGAATTCCGGCCAGACCTGTGTGGCGCCCGATTATGCGCTGGTGCCGCGCGAGCGGATTGCCGATTTCCTCGCCGCCGTGAAGGCGGAGGTTAACAGGCAATATCCCGGCCTGCCCGCGAACGCCGATTACACCTCGATCATCAGCCCAAGGCATTATCAGCGGCTCATTCGGCTCGTCCAGGAAGCCCGCGAGAAGGGCGCCGAGGTGGTCGAGCTTGCCGGTCCGCATGATGGCGAGGCCCGCGTGTTTTCGCCGGTGGCGGTGATCGGAGCGCCGGATGAGACCGCCGCGATGTCGGAAGAGATTTTTGGGCCGATCCTGCCGATCGTGCCTTATGACACGCTGGACGAGGCGATTGCCTATATCAACCATCGTGACCGGCCGCTGGCGCTCTACTGGTTCGGCGAAGACAAGGCGGCGCAGGAGCGCGTGCTTTCCGGCACGATCGCCGGCGGCGTGACCGTCAATGACACGATCCTGCATCTCGCCCAGGACGATCTGCCCTTCGGCGGCGTGGGTGCCTCCGGCTACGGCGCCTATCACGGCGAAGCGGGGTTCCTGGCGCTCAGCAAGGAGAAACCTGTCCTGAAACAATCGGCAATTTCGGGGGTGCGGCTGCTTTATCCGCCCTATGGCGGGCTGGCGCGGTTCATGCTGAAACTGCTCGGCCGGGTCGGCTGACGGGGCCCCGGTTCATGGCCGCTCAGCCGGCAGCGAGGCGGGGAGAGGGCCGTTCCGGCGAGGCCACGGGCCTCGGTTTCGGTGCCAGGACCGCCTGCTCGAACTCCTCCAGGGGCATGGGCCGGCCGAAGAGATAGCCCTGGAAAATGCGGCAGCCGATGGTTTCGAGAAAGGCGAGCTGGGCCTGCGTCTCGACACCTTCGGCCACGGTTTCCAGCCCGAGATCGACGGCAATCGCGCGGATCGAGCGCACCAGGGCTGCGTCCCGCTCATTCTCGGCACCGGCCGCGACGAAGCTGCGGTCGATCTTGAGTTCGCTCACCGGCAGGCGGCGCAGATAGGCCAGCGAGGAAAAGCCGGTGCCGAAGTCGTCGAGCGAGAAGGTGAGGCCGAGCGCCTTCAGCGCGGTCATCTTTTCAGCAACGGGTTCGAGGCCTGCAATCAGCACGCTTTCCGTGAGCTCGAGGCGTAGTCGGGTCGGATCGATCTCGTGGCGCTGGAGCAGGTCTCGCAGGGTCGTTTCGAAATCGGCTTCGTTGAACTGGCTGGCGCTGACATTGACCGAGAGGGTGAGTGTCGAAAGGCGCGGATCATCCTTCCAGCGGGTGAGCGTCGAAAGCGCCTGTTCCAGAACGAAAGTGCCGACGATCGGCATCAGGCCCATTTCCTCGGCAGCCGGAATGAATGTCGCCGGCGGGACCGGTCCGCGCGTCGGATGGTTCCAGCGCAGCAGGGCTTCGCCACCGAGAACGTGGCCGTCGCGGTCGGTCTGCGGCTGGTAGACGAGGGTGAGTTGCCCCTGGCGCAGGGCGGCCATGAGGTCGCGGGCGATGCCGCGCGGGGCGGACAGGCGCTGCTGCAGGGCGTAGATGGTGCCGCAAAAGACAAGGGCCGCCATGGTCGGATTGAGCCAGACGCCGATGGCATGCAGTTCAGGCGGCACCGGCTGGGCAAAGGGCAGGCGCAGATCGGCGGCATGCAGCACGACGAAGGTGACCAGGCTGCAGGCGATCAGGGCAAGCTGCAGCCTGGACGGGCGGCGCAGATAGTTGAGGTAGGCGAGCATGCCGAGAACCGGCAGGAAGAGATGGGTGACCCGCGGAGCGCCATTCTGCGGCACGTCGAACATCAGGCTGAAGCCGATGATGAAGACCAGGAAGCTCGATTGCGCGACAATCAGGAAGAGATCGAGCCGGCCGCTGGTCACGAGCGCAAAGCAGACGAGGCCGGCGATGACGGGAAAGAACTCGACTGCCGCGATCAGCCAATGTCCGTCGATGAGGAAGATCACCGTCCAGAGAAGCGCGAAAGCCGCAACGGTGAGCGATACGGCCTGATAAATCCGGATCATCCGAGCAGTCCCGTGCTCTTCGCTGCCCTTGCCGATCATATCCTGCCCAATCGTCCCAGCCGGGCCACGAAAGCCCCCCTCCCGGCCGCAAGCGGCGGCTCTCACATGAGCATACTCTAACTTATCGGATTAAAGAAACCATCTATCCCGATGGTCGCATGTCCTGCTGCCGGATCATGCGGATCATTCTGCGGTCAGGCGGGGTTGGGGCGGTCCTGCCATCGGCGAACCGCCCCTCCGGACCTTCTGGTCCTTCCTCCCCCCGGAGAACTCTTAGCTCGCCTTGGCGATTTTCATGACTTCAGGTTCGTAAACGCGTCCGAAGCGATTGGCAAGAAAGGCATCGAGTCCAATTTCTTCCTGGCGCACGAAACCGGCCTGCGGAAGCGTGCCATCGGCGAGCAGATCGAGAACCGTGCAGATGCCGGCGGCGGTGGTGATCTGGATGGCGCTCATCTTCTTGCCCGCGACGACACCGGCATAGACCTTGTTGGCATAGGTCTCCTGCAGGTAACGCCCGTCCTTCCAGCCGCAGACGGTGACGAAGATCACGACCACGTCCTGCATGGTGGCAGGCAGGGCGTTTTCAAAGAGATCCTTCAGCACGTCGCGGCGGTTCTTCAGGTTGAAGTCGTTCAGGAGCGCCTTGATGATCGCCTGATGGCCGGGATAGCGGATGGTGCGATAGTTCATCGTGCGTACCCGGCCTTCGAGCGTCTTTGCCAGGGTGCCAAGGCCGCCCGAGGTGTTGAAGGCTTCATAGGTGACGCCGTCGAGAGAGAACTCCTCCCGCTCTTCCATGGCCGGAACCACCGTGACCTTGCCCTCGACGATCGCCTCGCAGGGCTCGATATACTCGTTGATCAGGCCGTCGGTGGACCAGGTCAGATTATAATTCAGCGCATTGGACGGATATTGCGGAAGCGCCCCGACGCGCATGCGCACCGAATCCAAGGTGTCGAAATGCTTGGTGAGATCGTTCGCGACAATCGAGATGAAACCGGGTGCCAGGCCGCATTGCGGAATGAAGGCTGAAGCAGCGCCGCGGGCAAGTTCCTCCACATGCCGCGTGGTCGCGACATCTTCGGTCAGGTCGAGATAGTGGGTCGTGGTGCGGGCGGCACTTTCCGCGATCGCACCCGTCAGGTGAAAAGGAGCGGCGGAGAGGACCGCGAACTGGCCGGAAAGCAGGGCGTCCAGCGATGCCGCGTCGGTGATGTCGACCTCTGCCGGGTTGACGGCCGGGTGGGCGTCGAGTTTTGCCAGCTGTTCAGCGCTGCGGTCGGCGATGGTGACCTTGTAGTCGCCGGTCTCGGCCAGCATGCGGGCGATCGCTCCGCCGATCTTGCCGGCGCCGATGATGGTAACGTTTTTCATAGATGTGCCCCTCGAATGCCTATGGCCCGGCTGTGCGGGCTGCTTGTCTGTGGTGACAGCAGTGTGGCCGGGGCCTATGTCGATTCCAAGTGACGATATGAGCAGAATGCGGTATTCATATTGGCGAAACGACGAAGGAAATGGTCGAAATGCAGGTCACTGAGAAGGACCGGGAGCTGCTATCCCTGCTTTCGGAAAATGCACGCATGCCGGTCGCGGAACTTGCCCGCCGGCTCGATCTGTCGCGCACCACGGTTCAGGCGCGGCTCGAGCGGCTAGAGGCGCAAGGGGTGATCGCCGGCTACCAGGTGCGGCTATCCGATGCCTATGAGAGCGGGCTGATCCGGGCGCATGTCATGATCACCATCGCCCCCAAGGCGCTATCCGCCGTCACCGGCGAACTCAATGCCATCCGGGAGGTTTCCGCACTGTATTCGGTGAACGGTCCTTACGACCTGATTGCGATTGTCGCCGCGCCTTCGATCTCGGAACTTGATCGGCTGATCGACCGGATCGGTGAGCTTTCGGGCGTCGAACGCACCTTGTCCTCGATCATTCTTTCGACGCGGATTGCGCGCTGAGCACACGAAAAAAGTGTAAATCCCTATCCCTCGTTTAGATTGGTTTAATCAACCTCATGTTGAAGTAGATCATCCGAATATTCAAAGGGGGTTGGCATGAAGGTGGCAGCATTCCTGTTGGCGTTCAGCGTGTCTTCGGTGCTGCTCGGCGCTGCGCCTCCTGCTGCGGGAAATGTGCCTGGGCTGGCGATTGCCGGGACATCGAGCTGGGTCAGTCGTGAAGGATCGGTGATGGTGCTTGACATCGGCCCGCAGGGGACGGTGCAGGGCCATTTCGTCAATAACGCGCCCGGGAAGGGCTGTCGTGGCATTCCGTATGAACTGAGCGGTCGTCTGGTGGCAGATTCGGTTTCCTTTCGGGTGCGGTGGCGCAACGGTGTCGCTGACTGCATGAGCGAAACCCTGTGGCACGGGCATATGCAGCCCTCCCGCAATGGCGGCTTCGAGATCGTGGCAAGATGGCAGCGATCCTCGACGGTTGCCGCGGCGGACACCGGAATTGCGATCTCGGAAAACGGCGTGGATGTCTTCACCTACCGTGCCAGCACGCGTTTACCGACAAGCATCAGCCCCTGACGGTATTTGGCTAAATCGCGAAGCGCCTTCTATGCTGCCTTGAGCTCTGCCCTGGCGAGCGCCCGTTCGAGCGCGGCAATGCAGGTCTCGTCATGGTGGCGGCCGGCGCCTTCCCAGAGGATCGCGAGCGCCTTCTCCACCTTCATGGCGGCGCGGTAGGGGCGGTCGGCGGTCAGGGCATCAAAGACGTCTGCCGTGGCGACGATGCGGGTCTCGAAGGAGATCTGATCGCCTTTCAGGCCGCGCGGATAACCGGATCCATCAAGCTTCTCGTGATGAGAGCCGCCGATCAGCGCAAGGTCGGAGAAGGCTGCGATGCGCGACAGGATCGCCTCGGAGAATTCGGCGTGGCGCTTCATCTGGTCCCACTCCGCCCCTTCCAGACGGCCCGGTTTGTCGAGAACGTTGTTGGAGACGCCGAGCTTGCCGATGTCATGCAGAAGAGCTGCCCGTTTCAGCCGGCGACGTTCGGGCAGGGCCATGCCGAGCTCCTCGGCGATCAGGTCGGTGAAGAGCGCGACGCGGTCGCTGTGACCTGACGTGTAGGGGCTTTTGGCATCGATGACGCGGGCAAAACCGGCGGCGATATCGTCGAGATAGTCTTCGTCGGCCATGACCGCCTGGCGACCGGGCTCCATGGCGAGCACATAGGCCTCGAGGTTGTCCGAGCCGAGTTCGGCGAAGAAGACCGGGTCCGCAAGCTTTTCAAAGAGGGAGACGAGATCCGGATCGAACCAGCCGCCGGCCCGCTTGCGTACCTCCGCCAATGCCGCTTCGCCGCCTTCATGGACAAAGAAGACGTCGATCACCTGCGCCATCAGCGCAATGCGGGCGAAGAGGTGAATTTCTTTGCCCTTCAAGCCTTGCGGCTTGCCGCCGCCATCGACATGTTCGTCAAGATCCAGAATGCCCTGCGCGACTTCTTCGGAAAAGCGCATCTGACGGGCGATTTCAGCGCCACGCTGGCAACGGGTCTGGATGAGGCTGGTCGAGATTTCGCCGCCATTCTTGAAGATATGGAGGATGCCGCGAAAACGTTCGGCAAGGCCCGCCTCCATGCCGGTGTGCGACAACACGAATTTGAGGATCTGAGGGAAGGAGCCGTCGACCAGCTTGAAGTCGTGTTTGAACTTCAGGTCGTCTGCCAGATAAAGCTCGCAGATGCGGGCGGCATTGGACGAGCAGCCGAGATCCTTCAGGAGCAGCGTGTAATAGAGGTCGCGCAGCGCTTCTTCGTCGAGCCCGAGTGCCTGGCCGATACGCGTGCCGATGAAGCAGCATCGGACACAATGGCCGGCGGGCTGGCCCTCGGTCATGTCGAGCGCGTGGCTCAAGGCCTCGATGAGTTCAGCAAGACGGATGGTCTGGGTCATGGTCGCTCCTCAGACCCGAGAGACTATAGACCTTAGATTAAGAACGCGTGAGGAAAGAGGGGGCGCCGCATGTTGGTAGCACTCTCTTCGTCAACCTCCTGTTCATCGCTTCCGTGCTTGTCTTTTTCCCGCATTGTCTTAAGCCATGAGACGCACTATGTGCGGATAAGCCAAACCAACGAGGACTGTCCCCTGTGATGAACGAAGACGAAGACGACAAGAGCAAGGAACTGCCGATCGGCAAGGAAACGGAAGCGAACCTCTTCAAGTCGCGTTCGATCTTCATCTATGGCGGGATCACCATGGAGCTGGCGCAGAAGGTCTGCACGCAGCTCGTCGCGCTCGCGGCCGCATCGGATGAAGACATTCGCGTGTTCGTCTGCTCGCCGGGCGGCCATGTCGAAGCCGGTGACGCGATCCACGACATGATCAAGTTCATCAAGCCGAAGGTCTGGATCATCGCGACCGGCTGGGCGGCTTCTGCCGGCTCGCTGATTTTCGTCGCGGTTCCGAAGGAGCGCCGCCTGGCGCTGCCGAACACCCGCTTCCTGATGCACCAGCCGTCCGGCGGCACGCGCGGCATGGCCTCCGATATCGAGATCCAGGCGCGCGAGATCATCAAGATGAACCAGCGCCTGATCAAGATCTATGCCAAGGCCACCGGCCAGACGGAAGAGAAGATCGCCAAGGACATCGACCGCGACTACTGGCTGTCGGCCGAAGATGCCGTTTCCTACGGTCTGGTCGGTCGCGTGATCGAGAGCCACGCCGACATCGGCTGATCTGGCTCGCTCTATCAAGACATGAAAAAGCCGCCGGAGCGATCCGGCGGCTTTTCTGCATGGCGGGGATCGATCAGATGATCGGGCAGCCGCGGCGATTGGCGAAGCGGATGAGCTCCGGCCCACGACGGGTATAGCCTTCGACGGTCACCGTGCGCTCGGTCACGCGCACCACCTGCGGACGGCGAAGACCCTCGTCGAGGGCAGCCGCACGGGCCTCACCTGGGCTGCAGCCACGGTCGCGGTAACGGCGGTCGCGATCCCGGTCGCGGATCACGGGGCGCACGCCATCGGGACCTATGCGCAGCTCGATATCCTGGGCTGTGGCAGGGGCTGCAAACAGGGCTGCCAGCGGAAGCGTGGCAAGGGCAAGCGTGGAAACGAGCGCGGTGCGCAGGAATTTAGCGGACATGATCGGGTCCTCCTTCGATGTCGTGGCGGAGAAAGCCCGGCGGTGGCCAAAAGTTCCCGTGCGTCTGGAAAGAGCGGCAGAAATCAGCGCCATTCGTGGAGTTTTTCGCCGGCCAGCGGTCGTGCCGTCACCAGCGGCAGGGCGGGGAAACGTTCGGCGTAATCAAGCGCATCCGCCTCATCGTTGAAGCCGATGAAGATCATCGACAGGACCTTCGCCTTCGGCGCGCCCTTCTTGCGATAGGCAAGCTTCACCGCGCAATGGGGAAAGGCCTCGTCCAGCACCGCCCCTTCGGGGAGCGCATCCGAAAGCGCGAGATGGGCGCCGAGGCCGAGGAAACGGTCGATGGCGGCAAAGGCGGTCGCCTCGGGCAGCTGCTTGTTCTCGGAGGATCCCGGCGCGCGGCCCCAGAACAGGCTGTCGACCAGCCCCTTCGCCCGCTTCGACTTCACCACCACGAGCCCGCCGGCCGCGACGAGCTCCAGATGAGCATCCCAGGTCTGGAAGAGATCGGGGGATTGGTGGAGTTCGGTGAGGAGGGGGCGGAGTGTGGCGGTGAGGTCGGTGTGGAGGGCAGGGGGCATCGCGGTCTCGGGGTCAAGTGGGTGGTGTGTGGCGGCCTCGTAGCATGGTGGGGGCTGGGTGGATATGGGGGCGTTCACCGCAAACAGTGCCAAGGATTTAGAAACTCTTAGCCCGTGACCCACCCTAATGGCGGCACGCTTACATATCAGGCTTCACAGCGCTTGGGGCTTTGGCGATTCCGCTCAGACAATTCGGCTTAGAGCAATCAAGGGTTGACTCTGCTTTCCGACTAGCTTGAACTAAGGGGACTAGCGAGGGGCGCAATGTACGACAATCAACTTACTCAAATCGCCGCGGATATCACAACGAAAAGCGCAGTACTTTTTCTTGGTTCAGGCTTTTCAAGAGGTTGCAAAAGTAAGGGTTCGCCTACGGGTTTGCCAACTGCAGCGGGACTTCGTGATATTCTTTCTAAAATGCTTGAGACAGATGGTTCTTCTTATAGTCTTGAAGATCTGTCGGAGCACTTCGCAATTGTGAAAGGCCAACCAGCGCTTTATGAGACGCTCGTTGAGCACTTCGCAGTAAATGAGATCGGCCCGCAGATGGCTGCTTTCATAGGTCTACCATGGTGGCGCATTTACACCACCAATTTTGATGACGCTGCTGAAAAGTGCCTCGCGTCTCTCCAGATCCAATCTGTAACAATGGACCTAGATCACGACGCCAATAAGCAGATCCCGCCGAGCAGTATAATTCATTTAAATGGGGCAGTGGCTACAACCAACGCCAGTAATCTCCGTGACAAGATTCGGCTCACTGCCTCAACCTACTGGGATGAAAGGATACAGCAGAGTGGATGGTTGCAGCGTTTCCACCGTGACATTTCACAAGCAAAATGCGTTGTATTTGTCGGTTACTCGTTGTTCGATGTTGATATAGCGAAGCTTCTCAGAGCGAATCCGGAATTATCGAGCAAGACTTACTTTATAGATTCTCCGTCACAGGATCTTATCAAAGATACAAAGCTGAGGCCCTTCGGTACTGTCATTCACACGGGATTTGAACGTGCAGCCGAAACGATTCTTGAGGTCATGCCCGGGCTTACTCCAGTGGAGGATGTGTACTTTACATCATTTAAAGAGATCACTCCGCCAGCAGAAATACGGGAGTTCGACGCTGAGGACGCCCGTAGGTTTTTGACTATAGGCGCTGGCTTGGAGGATGTCGCGTTTCTTGAGAGCAACGCTCGACGCGCGCTGGCTTGTGATCGAGAGATCGTTGAAGTGATGTTGGAGCAAGTAAAACGCGGAGCAGCGCGCCATCTTATCGTAGGAAAGATTGGTAACGGAAAAACGGTTGCATCTTTATTGTTCGCGGCTCGCCTCAGAGGGGAGGGGTATAGGGTTTTTGAATTTGTCCGCAGAACAGAACGCATGGCTACCGAGATCGCAACGATAGCCGCGATGGGGAGAGCGTGCATCATTGTTGAGAACGGGTTTGGTCACACTGAGCAACTTCAGATGATCTCCGAAAACGCTGGTAAATCGGTTGTGGTCGTATCGACGGCCAGAACTTCAGCTTTCGAGCTCCGAGGCAGTGAAATGAGAACCTTGTTGGGGCCTGAATACCGACGGTATTCGGTGGATACGCTTAGGAGCCCAGAGCGAACTCAATTAGCTGATGCCCTGCAGAAACTAGGCTTTTTCGGAAAGTACTCAGGCAAAGAAGGTCGTCTTCCGGAACTAATCGATACTTGGGGGAACGATATTCGCTCACTCGTTCTTAAGCTTTTCGAAGAAAATGATGTTGGTAGGGTCTTTCGTGAGCAAATCGCGAAGCTAGAGCACAATGACGCACGTAGCATTCTTGTTCTTTATTTCTTGTTGGTCGTCGCAGAAGCTCGGGCTGATGTTAGTACGGCGGATGACCTTCTTTCGATATCGACGCACCCAATAGTTGAGAAATACTCGGAGCTGTTTAGAGACTTTTTTGATCTACATGATGGAGATAAAATTGAAGCTAGGTCGTCGGTTGTGGGGGAGTTTTGTCTCAAAAGAGTTTTTAAGGGGCACGAAATCGTCGATGTATTGATTCGCGTCGCAGATCAGCAAAAGGGTAAAACCTATGCAGATGATGAGTCATGGCCAATTCTGCTGCAATTCATGCGATTTGGATTTATCGAACCATGGTTGGGTGCAAGTGATAAGCCAGTTTTGTTGAAGAGATACTACGAGAGGTTGAGGACAAATTCGTTCTACCTTCGAAATCCGCATTTCTGGTTACAATACGCCATTGCGATGATGTCGATCGGAAACTATGATTTTGCCAAGACATATTTGGACAATGCACGCAGTCGTGCAGATCAAATTCCGAGATACAATTATCGTCATTTAGACAACCATACTGCCCGATACTATTTGGAGAGTAGAGCGCGTGATCCGCGTGATCTTAGAGATTACTTTGCGGTTTTCCTGAAGGCTACGTCGACGCTTATCAGCGAGTTCAGAACCGAAAATCAGGCTAATTATACGGCACGAGTATGCAAGTATTTGGCTGAGTTCTGTTACAGGGCAAATCCTACGTTTTCTGTCTCAGACCGGACGGAAGCCATAAGACGAACAAAACTACTGATCAGTCATCTCAATTCCAGACGCGGCAAAGATCAGGATGGTCTTTTGAAAGACGCTTTGGGCGCGACTGAGCAAGCGCTTATGATTTTAAACGGGGAATACGTAGCCAATCCGGTGCGGGGTAACGACAACGACTTTCTTCAAGCAGATGGTTCGCAATTTGGCTAATGACTCAAGAGCGATACTCATTAGGTGTGGAGCGTGATTGTCCTCAAAAAGTGGCTGATTTCCATATTGGGTGAGGTAAATATTTCAATTCGCTTCCAGCCGCTAGCCAGCGATCGAGACTGAGCAGTCGTCGAACAGGTGTGGTGATGACGATCGTCGAGGTTTTTGCACCAATGAAAAACCCCGCCAGATCGCTCCGGCGGGGTCCGCATTCTCTCAATCCTCAAGCGCTTAGTCCGCGCTCTCAGAACTCCACAGCGCGATCGCCGTCCTCGTCCTGGATGCGGGTCGGCAGGCCGATCTTGTTCAGGAGTTTGATGAAGGGCTTGGGCGGCAGTTCTTCGACGTTGGCCATCTTCTTCACGTCCCATTCGCCGGTTGCGACCAGCATGGCGGCTGCGACCGGGGGGACGCCGGCGGTGTAGGAGATGCCCTGGCTGCCCACTTCGTTATAGGCTTCCTTGTGGTCGGCGACGTTGTAGAGGAAGACGGTCTTTTCCTTGCCGTCCTTGAAGCCCTTCACGTAGTCGCCGATGCAGGTCTTGCCTTCGTAGTTCGGGGCAAGCGAGGCAGGATCCGGCAGGCAGGCCTTGACGACCTTGAGCGGCACGACTTCGGAACCGTCGGCGAGCTTGACCGGCTGTTCGGAGAGGAGGCCGATCGACTTCAGGACGGTGAAGACGTTGATGTAGTGATCGCCAAAGCCCATCCAGAAGCGCACGTCGGCGCCGTCCATGTTCTTGGCCAATGAGTGCACTTCGTCATGGCCGCAGAGATAGGCGCG
Organism: Rhizobium sp. AQ_MP; assembly: GCF_014237835.1. GTDB lineage: Bacteria > Pseudomonadota > Alphaproteobacteria > Rhizobiales > Rhizobiaceae > Allorhizobium. The sequence continues at coordinate 150,074 of NZ_JACJVI010000010.1, read as the reverse complement.
GCGGGTGCCGACGACCGGCAGGTCGTAGTCCTTGCCGATCTCGAACATCTTGTTGACCTTCCATTCGCCGCCCTGCCAGGAATAGACGACGCCGGTGAACTCGCGGAAGTTGATTTCCGGATCGAAGTTGGTGGCGAAGTACTTGCCATGGCTGCCGGCATTGATGTCGACGATGTCGACATCGGTCACCTTGTCGAGATATTCGTCCTTGGCGAGACGCGCATAGGCGTTGACCACGCCCGGATCGAAGCCGGCGCCGAGGATGGCGGTGATGCCCTTTTCCTCGCATTCGGCGGCGCGCTTCCACTCGTAGTTTCCGTACCACGGCGGGGTTTCGCAGATCTTGTTCGGCTCTTCATGGATCGCGGTGTCGATATAGGCGACGCCGGTGTCCATGCAGGCGCGCAGCACCGACATGTTGAGGAAGGCGGTGCCGACATTGATGACGATCTGAGTGCCAAGCTTCTTGATCAGGGCCTTGGTGGCCTCGATATTGAGGGCGTCGAGCGCATGGGCTTCGAGAACGCCTTCCTGCTTCATCGCCTTCTTCTCGTGCACGGACGCGATGATGGCGTCGCACTTCGCCTTGGTGCGCGAGGCGATATGGATGTCGCCGAGCACGTCGTTGTTCTGCGCACACTTGTGGGCGACCACCTGCGCGACGCCGCCGGCGCCGATGATGAGCACGTTCTTCTTCATAATGGGACCAACTCCTATGTCCAATCGTCAGAACCTGTTCCTGAGGGAGTTCAGGACAGGCTTGTTTCGTAGTCCGTGTAGTCGAACTCACGGACCGTCCTGAGGCTGCCATCCAGTTCGCGGATGGCGATTGCCGGCATTTGCACGCCGTTAAACCAGTTTTTCTTGACCATCGTGTAGCCGGCGGTGTCCTGCAGCGAGATGCGGTCGCCGATGTTCAGTTCCTGTTCGAAATTGAACTCGCCGAAGATATCGCCCGCGAGGCAGGACTTGCCGCAGACCTGGTACCGGTGCGGTCCCTGGTTGGGGTGGACCTTCGCGCTTTCCCGGTAGATCAGGAGATCGAGGAGATGCGCTTCGATGGACGAGTCCACCACGACAAGATCCTTGCCGTTATAGAGCTTGTCGAGCACGGTGACTTCGAGCGTGGTCGACTTGGTGATCGAGGCTTCGCCGGGCTCCAGATAGACCTGGACGCCGAACTCGCCGGAGAAACGCTTGAGGCGCTCGGCAAACTTCTCCAGCGGATAGTTTTCGCCGGTGAAATGGATGCCGCCGCCGAGCGAGACCCAGTCGGCCTTCTTCAGCAGGGGGCCGAACTTTTGTTCGATGTCGCCGAGCATCTTGTCGAAGAGGTCGAAATCCCCGTTTTCGCAGTTGTTGTGGATCATGAAGCCGGAGATCAGGTCCATGACCGGCTCGACCTTCTTCAGGTCCCACTCGCCCAGACGCGAGAAGGGGCGGGCGGGATCGGCAAGGTCGAAGCTCGAGGAGGAGACGCCGGGGTTCAGGCGCAGGCCGCGGATGATGCCGGACGACTGCTGCTCGAAGCGGGTCAGCTGGCCGAGTGAATTGAAGATGATCTTGTCGGCATGGGAGACGACTTCGTCGATCTCGTAATCGGCGTAAGCCACCGAATAGGCATGGGTTTCCTTGCCGAAACGCTCATGGCCGAGGCGGACTTCGTTGAGCGAGGAGGAGGTCGTGCCGTCCATATAGTCGCGCATGAAATCGAAGACCGACCAGGTGGCGAAACATTTCAGTGCCAGAAGCGCCTTCGCGCCGGAGAGTTCGCGCAAAGTCGCGATCTTCTCCATGTTGTGGAGCAGCTTGGACTTGTCGATCAGGTAATAGGGAGTCTGGATCAAGGCTCTATCCTTCGTGAACCCAGCCATATCTGGCGGAAGTGAACGGGACGCCCCGAATGCGTCGGGGGGTCCCATAGGCAAAAGGGGGTGAAAACGCAAGCGGAAGCTTAGGTTTTTCAGCGTTCTGGACTGTTTGGCCGCAAATCATGAAGTGACGATGACGCCGGTGATCGCGGCGGAACCTGCCGCCCTGCGTTGAGCGGGGTGCTGCCATGCAAAAGGTGACGGGCTGTCTTTAGGAAGCGGCAACCTCTGGGGCGATAATTGCAGGTGGAACAATCAACCCGTGAAACGCATGCATCTCGATCTCGCCACCATCCTGACGCTCCATCCCCTGTCGCTTCTGGTCGGTGCGATGTGTTTCCTCTATGTGCGCTTCCGATCGCGGCGAAGCCGTGGACTTGGCAAGATGGCTGCGGCTTTCCTGGTTCTGGGCATGGGTTCGCTGCTCGCTGCTACCGGAGCGCAGGGCGTCGTCGACTATGAAACCTGGACCTTCTGGAGCTTTCTCAGCGGGCCCGCCTCCTATGCGCTCTTCTGGGTGGGCTTGATCAATCTGACGGAAGAGAGGCCGGCGGGGCGCGCCTGGTTCGTGCTCGTGCTGCCGCTGGGCCTGACGGTTTGGGCGCGGATCAGCGGCTTCTATCTGCATAATGCCGAGCGCGCTTCCGTCTTCCTCGCGGTCATGGGGAGCTTCGCGCTGGCCAGCGCCTGGCTTGTGGTTCGAGACCGCCCCGGTGAGTTTCTTCAGACCCGTTGGGGTCTTGGTGGTGCGCTTGTCTGCAAGGCGGTCATTGCCTTCACCACCCTGGCCGCCATTGCCTATCCGGGACGGTTGCCGGTGAGCCCGCCGACGACCTTTCTGGTCCTGATCCTCTGCCAGTTTGCCATCGCCATGTTCGTCCTGATCCTGGTTCAGGAGCGGGCGGAGCGGCGGCTGATTGCGCTCACCGAAACCGACAGCCTGACGGGGATCCGCAACCGCCACTGGATGATGGACCGTCTGCCGCGGCAGGCGCCGAAAGGCAGCGCCTATGTCATCATCGATATCGACCACTTCAAGCAGGTGAACGACCGGCATGGGCATCTGGCAGGGGATCTGGTGCTAACGTCCGTGGCGCAGGCGATGGGGAGGCTGCTCGGGCCGGATGCCATACTTGCGCGCATGGGCGGGGAAGAATTCGGGCTGTTCCTGCCGGGCGCGGGAAAGGACGAGGCCCAACAGATCGCGGAAGAGCTGCGCCGCTCGATCGGATCCCAGCTGATCCTGCATGAGGGCACGGCGATCCCCGTGACAATGAGTGCCGGAGTGGCGGTCGCGCCCGTAGCGATGTCGATTGCGCAGCTCGTGGCTCGGGCGGATGAAGCGCTCTACGCCGCCAAACGTGGCGGTCGTGACCGGGTGGTTCTGGCGCGTTTTGAGGCGGCGGCTGCAGATGACGTTACGGCATCGGGTGACGCCGGACCTGTGACAAAGCCCGCCTGACGCCAGAGGCGTACGGATCGCGGCCTGTCCCGGCTTGCAAGGCGGGCTGGAATTTGATTGGGCTGGAGTTCACCAGCTCTCGTGCCCCGAGTCCATCATGCTCAAAGACTTTTCTCCCCAGGCCGCCTTCATGGGCGTGCTCGTCGCCTTTGTCGGTTTTGCCAGTTCCTTCGCCGTCGTCCTGCAGGGGCTGAAGGGCGTCGGTGCCACGGACTACGAGGCAGCGTCCGGGCTGATGGCGCTTTCGGTCGCCATGGGGATCTGCGGGATCGTCTTGAGTGTGTGGACGAAGCTGCCGGTTTCGGTCGCCTGGTCGACGCCGGGCGCGGCACTGATGGCAACGGCGGGCATTCCGGTCGGCGGTTTTCCGGCGGCCGTCGGGGCGTTTCTCGTTTGCGCGGCGCTGATCGTGCTCGCTGGCCTCATCCGGCCTTTCGGGCGGGCCGTGGCGGCGATCCCGGCGCCGATTGCGAATGCCATGCTCGCGGGTGTCATCCTCAATCTCTGCTTTGCGCCGTTCAAGGCCGTGGCCTTCGATCCGTTGCTCGGGCTGCCCATTCTCGTGGTCTGGGCGGTGGTGGCGGCGTTCAAGCGGCTCTACGCGGTGCCGGCGGCTCTCTTGACCTTTGTGGTCGTCATCGTCTTCGGCGTGGATCTGCCCGAGGGGGCGATGGCGAGCTGGGCGGCGTCACTTGCGCCGCCGGTGGAGTTCGTGATGCCGGTCTTCACGCTGCCGACGCTGGTGTCGATCGCGCTGCCGCTCTTCATCGTCACCATGGCCTCGCAGAACATTCCTGGTATCGCGATCCTCAAGGTCAACAAATACGAGCCCAATCCGGGGCCGATGTTTGCGGTGACGGGTGTGTTTTCGGCGCTCTCTGCGCCGTTCGGCGGCCATGCGGTGAACCTCGCGGCGATCACGGCTGCGATGTGTGCCGGTGAGGATGCGCATGCCGATCCGAAGCGGCGCTACTGGGCGGCGATCATCGCCGGCATCGGCTATGTGCTGCTCGGGCTGGCGGCTGGTGCCGTGACCGGCTTCGTGTCGCTTGCGCCACCGATCCTCATTCAGTCGGTGGCGGGTCTGGCGCTGATCGGGGCGTTTTCCGGCTCGGCGGTGGCGGCGTTTCAGGTGCCCGAGACGCGGGAGGCTGCTGCGGTGACCTTCCTGGTGACGGCTTCGGGGATTTCCATTCTGGGGATCTCAGGGGCTTTCTGGGGTTTGATTGCGGGTGTGGCGATGCTGGGACTGGTGAAGGCTGCACGGAAGGGTTGAAAACTGGAGTCTACGCGTTGCGTGTGTTACATTGATGCATGGATTTCGAGTTCGATCCGGCCAAGAGCGCCAGCAACAAAGACAAGCACGGCGTCGACTTTGTCGAGGCTCAAGCCCTTTGGCGGGACAAACTGAGGCTGATCATCCGAGCCAAGTATGTAGGCGAAGCTCGATACGCACTTATTGCGGAAATGGACGGCCGTTTATGGGTGGCCGTTTACGTCCTGCGCAGTGAAACGGTTCGACTGATTTCTGTCAGACGGGCCCGGGCCATGGAGAAAGAGCGCTATGAAAACTATAACCGCAGCCGAATTTGACAAGAAATTCGATGATGGGGAGGATATCAGCGAGTATCTCGACTGGGAGAACGCTTGGCGACCCAATGAGCCGATCGAAACCAGCTTACATCTTTCGGCGCTGCAATTGCGGCAGCTGGACGAGGAGGCTGCTCGATTGGGTGTGACCCGAGAAGCCCTTCTCGCCGGATGGATCGGCGAGAAGCTGAAGGGGGCCCCCTGGCCGAAATAACACCCTTGCGCGATTCAGTTCGTCGCGTTATTCCTCATCTCATGAAGACCAACGGCACGACCTTTGCTGCGACTGACATGACGGCCCGCTCTGCGGCCGGCTTTGTCGCGTCGGTGCCAAACTCGCTTCTTCTTCTCGGCCTTATCCGCGGTTGCCGGGTCCGTTGAGGAGCGCCCGGCGGCCGGGTCAGCCGTTTGGCGATTGCTCCTCGAAAACTCCCTAATCCAGATCAGTAATTCCCTGAACAGGGTTCGTTCGGACGTGTCAAAGCCAGGCTGATTTGCTATCAGCCGTTCACGCCGACGAGGACGAGAAGAGACGAAGACGATGATTTTGAAGACCCATACCGTCAAGCAGGGCATGCCGGACGCCGCCACCAAGTATCGCCCTTATCCGCAGATCGACATTGCCGACCGCACCTGGCCGTCGAAGGTGATCGACAAGGCGCCGATCTGGTGTTCCGTCGACTTGCGCGATGGCAACCAGTCGCTGGTCAACCCGATGGGCCATGACCGCAAGGCCCGGATGTTCCAGCTCTTGCTCGACATGGGCTTCAAGGAAATTGAGATCGGCTTTCCGTCCGCGTCGCAGACCGATTTTGACTTTGCCCGCTGGTGCGTGGAAGAGGGTGGAGTTCCCGCCGACGTCTCCCTGCAGGTTTTGGTACAGTGCCGCCCTGAGCTGATCACGCGGACCTTCGAAGCGCTGGAAGGGGCCACGAACCCGATCATCCATTTCTACAACTCGACCTCCGAACTGCAGCGCCGCGTGGTGTTCGGCAAGGATGTCGCCGGGATCAAGCAGATCGCCGTCGATGCGGCGAAGATGATCATGGACATGTCGGCCAAGGCTGGCGGCGGCTATCGCTTCGAGTATTCGCCGGAAAGCTTCACCGGCACCGAGCTGGAAGTAGCGCTGGAGATCTGCAATGCCGTCATCGCCGAGGTAAAGCCGACGGCGGAGAACAAGCTGATCCTCAACCTGCCGTCGACCGTCGAGATGGCGACGCCGAACATCTATGCTGACCAGATCGAATGGATGTGCCGCAACATCGACAACCGCGAGAACGTGATCATCTCGCTGCATCCGCATAATGACCGGGGCACGGGCATTGCCGCGACCGAACTCGGCCTGATGGCCGGTGCCGATCGTGTCGAGGGCACGCTGTTCGGCAATGGCGAGCGCACCGGCAATGTTGACGTCGTGACGCTGGCGCTCAACATGTATACGCAGGGTGTTGACCCGAAACTGGATTGCACCGACATCGAGCGGATCAAGGCGGTCTACGAATATTCCAACGAGATGGTGATCCCCGAGCGTCATCCTTATGTCGGCGAGCTGGTCTACACGGCTTTCTCCGGCTCGCATCAGGATGCGATCAACAAGGGCATGAAGGCGATCAAAAAGGCCAATTCGCCGATCTGGGAAGTGCCTTATCTGCCGATCGATCCGCAGGATGTCGGCCGCACCTATGAGGCGATCATCCGCATCAACTCGCAGTCGGGCAAGGGCGGCATCGCCTATATCCTGCAGGAGGATTACGGCATCAACCTGCCGCGCAATCTGCAGATCGAGTTCCGCGAGGACATCCAGCGGATCACCGACGAGGAGGGCAAGGAACTGCCGTCGAAGAAGATCTATGAACGCTTCATCGAGCGTTATGTCGATCAGACTGGTTCGCGCCTGAAATTCGTAGACCACCACACCTTTCCGGATACGGAGAAGAAGGGCATCCGCGTGGTTGCCGCCGAAATCACCGACAATGGCGAGGTGAAGCGGATCGAGGGCAAGGGCACGGGTCCGATCGACGGTTTCGTCAATGCGCTGTCGACCTATCTCGGCATTGATCTCTCTGTGCAGGATTATTCCGAGCATTCGCTGCAGCATGGTTCGAACGCAGCGGCCATTGCCTATGTCGAGATGGCACATGCCGGCGGCAAGCTGTTCGGGGCTGGCATCAACACCAATATCGTGACAGCCTCTCTGGAGGCCATCGTCTCGGCGGCCAACCGCGTGCTCGACGAGCAGAAGAAGGCGTGAAGCCATGATGCTCTTCGCCGAGGTTCGACATCTGTCCTCGGCGAAGACCCCACTCGTGCTGCTGCACGGGTTCGGCGGGATTGGCGCGCTCTGGGCGCCGGTCATCGACCGGCTCGATGCTGATCAGCCGCTTATCATCTACGATCTTCCGGGGCATGGAGGCTCGCTCGATGCCGAGGGCGTCGGGCATGCCGGGGTGATGGCCAAGGCCATACTGGCTGATCTCGACCGGCGGGGCGTGTCCTCCTTCCATCTCTGCGGTCACTCGATGGGCGGGGCGGTGGCGAGCCTCGTTGCGCTGAAGGCTGCCTCCCGTATTTGCTCACTGACGCTTCTAGCCCCCGGTGGTTTCGGCTTCGAGATCGATCATCAGGCCCTGCGGCGCTATGCGGTTGCGGCTGAGCCAGGTGAGCTTGCCACGGCGCTTGCGGCGATGATGGCACCAGGCCATGTGGCGGATGGATTCGGCCTCGAACGGCTGGCTGCGGCGCGCCAGGCACCCGCCGCCGTGGATCGGCTGCTGGCCATTCTCGCCTCCTTCCTGGTCGAGCGCGACGGTCGGACGGGGCAGGGGACGTTGCCGCTGCGATCCTTCGACGGTCTTGGGATCCCGACGCGGCTCCTATGGGGCACCGCAGATCCGATCCTGCCGGTCGAGCAGGCGTCGACGATCTGGCCGGGTGCGGTGGTGACCTTGGTCGAGGGGGCAGGGCATATGCTGATCGACGAGGCGCCGGTGTCCGTGGCAGCAGCGCTCAAGGCGGCTCTGGCAAACGGCTGAAGTCAGCCGCCCAGCAGACGCTCTGCGTGGTCGAGCTTCAGAGGCGCGTCTTCGCGCTCGATCTTGTAGCGTTGCCAGTCGAGCTGCCAGTTTCCGGCTTCACCATCGATCGAGAAGAGATTGTAGCCGGCGGCCGGTTTCTTGGCGCCGGGGCCCTGGCTGGCGGAGGCGATGCCGACGACGGGGACCTTCTTTTCGCGGTCTGCTAGCCAGTAGAGCGTGTTGAGATGCGTGTGGCCATGCAGCACGAGTTCGGCGCCGCCGGTGCGGATGGCAGCCGCGAAGCGCCGGATACCGAGCATGCGCTTGTGCTGGGGGGCAGCACCCCGGATCGGCGGATGGTGGATCATCACGACGCGGAACAGACCTTCCTCACCGGCCGCCTTCAACAGTCCTGCCGTCTCGCGCGCCTGGCGGCCGCTGAAATAGCCCTGGGCGGAGAAGGGCGGGGTGGCGATCGAGGTCGAGCAGCCGATCAGCGCGACTGGGCCACGGCGGCGGATATAGGGGAAGAGCTTGTGGTCGTCCTGGAAGATCAGCGGATCGTCGTCGCCACGCATGTAGTCGTACCAGGCTTGCACGACGCGTTCATGGGCGCCGGGCACATAGGCGTCGTGGTTACCGGGGACGACGGAGGTGTCGAGGGGGGCGCCGGCTTCCTTTAGCCATTCGGAGACCAGCTTGACCTCAAGCTTCGAAGCGAGGTTTACCAGGTCGCCGGTGATCGCAAGATGATCGGGGTTCTCGGTGCGAAGCGCGTCCAAGACTATTTCCAGTGCATTGGGGAAAAGATGCTTGCGGCGGTTGCGATGCCAGTTCACATAGCCCGTAATCCGCTTCGAGGCCAGTTCCCGGATCGTCAGGTTCGGCAGCGGGCCGAGATGCACGTCGGAGATGTGGGCGAGCTTGAACATGGCGCTTCTCATAGCGGCGCTGAAACCGAGGGGCAAGAAAAATGAAGCCAGCGGGTGGGGCAGGAACAGGCCCTGATAGCGAAAGGCTCGGATGGCCGAAGAGGTTCCTTGTTCGTCTGCTGCATGTCTATTTCGCCGCCAGCCGCGGCATGACGCTCGGGGTGCGGGCGGCCTGTTTCGACGAGGTGGGCCGGGTGTTTCTCGTGCGGCACACCTATGTGCCGGGCTGGCATCTGCCGGGCGGCGGGGTCGAGCGTGGCGAAACCGCGATGGAGGCGCTGATCAAGGAAATGCGCGAGGAGGGAAATCTGGAGGCGCTCGGCGCCCCGGAACTCTTCCATGCCTATTTCAATGCGCGGATCAGCGGACGCGATCATGTTTTGCTCTACCGGGTTACGGTGCGGCAGACGGCTGATCGCCCGGCGGACCGTGAGATCGCCGAATGCGGGTTCTTCCCACCCGACGCATTGCCGGAGGCGACGACTGAAGCGACGCGGCGGCGAATTGCCGAGCTGCGCGGAGAGATCGCCCCCGCGCATCACTGGTAGTCTCAGGCGCCGAGCGTCTCACGCCCGTGCGGGGCCATCAGGTCCTCATCCGGGCCAACCGGCACCACACCCGTCGGATTGATCATGGTGTGGCTGCGATAATAGTGATGCTTGATGTGGTGCATCTCGACCGTCTCGGCCACGCCCGGCGTCTGGTAAAGATCGCGCAGATAAGCCGACATTGCCGGATAATCGGCGATGCGGCGGATGTTGCACTTGAAATGGCCGACATAGACAGGATCGAAGCGCACCAGCGTGGTGAAGAGGCGCCAGTCTGCTTCGGTGACACGGTCGCCGAAGAGATAACGCTGGTTCGACAGGCGTTCTTCCAGCCAGTCCAGCGTCTCGAAGAGCGGATAGACGGCGCTTTCGTAAGCCTCCTGCGTCGTGGCGAAACCTGCCTTGTAGACGCCGTTGTTGACGGTGTCGTAGATGCGGGTGTTGATCTCGTCGATGTCGGCGTGCAGATCCTGCGGGTGCATGTCGAGGGTCGAGCCGGTCAGGTGATCGAAGGCAGAGTTGAACATGCGGATGATCTCGGCGCTTTCATTCGAGACGATCGTGCCGGTCTGCTTGTCCCAGAGCACCGGTACCGTGACGCGCCCCGAGAAAGCTGGGTCGGCTTTGACATAGACCTGCCAGAGATAGTCGGAGCCAAACAGATGATCGACGGTTGCGCCGTCACGCTCGTGAAACTCCCAGCCGTTTGCCAGCATTAGCGGATCGACGACCGAGACCGAGATCAGGTCTTCGAGACCTTTCAGCTTGCGGAATATCAGCGTGCGATGTGCCCATGGACAGGCGTAGGAGACGTAGAGGTGGTATCGACCGGCCTCGGCTTTGAAGCCTGCTTTGCCTGAGGGGCCTGCCGATCCGTCTGCCGTCACCCAGTTGCGAAAGCTCGAATTGGCGCGCTTGAAGTGACCGGAGGTCGATTTCGTATCGTACCAGACATCCTGCCAGACGCCATCCATTAGCCTGCCCATGGGTGCTTCCTTCTCGTTTGAACTTGAGCGGGAAGATACGGCTGTTGGCCGCGATTGCGAGAGGCCATGGATTGAACAGTGCGTTTTCTGTTGGACGCGCGGAAAATTTGCTGCTATCGGAACAAAGATCGTACCCCTGAAAGGCCCCGATGACCCCCGCACGGAACCCACGACGACGCTGAAGCTCTCGAACGCACGATATCCGTGCGCGTGAACCCTATTGCTGTCTGTCTAATGGTTTCGGTCATCCATGTTTCACTCTGGCCTTGTCTACCTCACCGAGGATGCGTCGCATGACGCGGTTATCGAACTGATCAACGAAGAGGCCTTCGGTCCCGGCCGGCACACCCGTGCGGCCGCGCGCATTCGTGAGCAGGGGCCACATGACCGCTCGCTCTCCTTCATCTGCGCCGACAATGGCGAGACGATCGCCTCGGTGCGCATGACGCCGGTGTTGGCGGGCGGTGTGAAGGGGCATCTGCTCGGGCCGCTTGCGGTTCGCCCTTCCCACAAGAACCGGGGCATTGGCCGCGAACTCGTGCGGATCGCCATCGAGGCGGCGCGGCGCAAGGGCTCGGAAGGCGTGATCCTGATCGGCGACCCGCCCTACTACATGCCGCTCGGCTTCGAAAAGGTGGCTTACAAGGCGCTTGATTTCCCCGGGCCTGTCGATCCGAACCGTGTACTGGTGGTGCCGCTTGCAAAGGACGTGCACGAACGGCTGAACGGCGTAATCGCCTGGCGAGACTGCAAGGCGGTGATTGCCGAGCCCGTTTCCGCAACGGAAGAGGCACCTGTCCGCGCCTATGCCTCGGCCTGATGTTGTGATTCAGGCGCTTCCCCGAACCTCTTGAGCAGCCAGCAGATATCGAGGCCTTTCGAAAAGTTCTCGATACGACCGAAGACCTGGTAGCCTGCCCGCTCATAAACGCGGCGAGCCACAGGGTTGATCGTGTCGATATTGGCACCGATGCAGCCGCGCGCCCGCGCTTCCTCTTCGGCCAATGCCAGAAGTTTCCCCGCCATGCCCTCTCCGCGCAGACGTTCGGGGACGAAGAGCAGTTCCACGTATAGCCAACCTCGACCGGTATAGCCGATCAGGCCACCATCGACGCTCCCGTTCTCCGCCGTGATCGGGATGAAGAGGTCCCTGCGGTCGGTTGGGCCGAGCAGGGTGTCGTTGTGAGCGCGGATGCCGGCGAGGATCGCCTCGCGGGCGGTTTCGGGAACGGTATCGGAGAGGGATAGGGGTGGGGTCATGGGGCTAAGATTAGGCCAGGGAGGACGGTGTGTCGAGGTGTTGGATCGGTTGCCAAAGCTCTGCCCCGAGGGATCAGGTGAACTCCAGGAGGAGCGGGCAATGATCGGAAACCTCGGGTTCGCGGACGACTTCGAAGCGGGAGACATCGATCTCGCCGCTCACCAGGATGTAATCCGCAAACCGTTCCGGCTTTGTATAGTGGGACGTTCGTGTTCCGGTGAAGGCGCGTGCCGTCACCAGGTCCATCAGTCCGCATGATTGCAGGATCTCAAAGGTAACGCTCTCGGGCAGGAGGTTGAAATCGCCACAGACGATGAGTTTCTCGTTTGGACGCCAGAGGCGATTGATCAAGGCGACCAGCGCATGGGCCTGGGCCAGACGTTCCTGAGTGTCGTGCTTGCCATCCTCGCCACGCAGGCCGTGTAGGTGGGCGATGGTGACCGGTTCTGCGGTTTGCGGGTGGTAAATCCTGATGACATGCGCGTTGCGGGGGCGAGGATGCGGTCCCCAGCCGTCGTGCCGGTATTGGCCATGGATAAAGTCCATGGCATGGCCGAGCACTGGAAGGCGTCGGTGGATGAAGGTCGCCAGACCGAACTCCGCCCATATGGGCCCGGTGTTTGCGCTCAGTTCACCCCGCATGGAGGTGCAGAAGAAGGCGTCGTGATCCGGGAGAATGGCGCGCATGTCTTCAAAGAGGTTGGCGCGCTGCTGGTACTCCAGGTGACCATCCCGATAGGTCACCCATTCCGCTTCCGTGGTGTCCGATCGGAGGACTTCCTGAAGGCAGATCACGTCGGCGTTCTCCGACAGGATGTAATCACCTATCGAGGGAAACAGGCGCCCGGCCCAGCAATTCAGGGAAAGAAGCTTCAAGTGTGGGGCCTTTGCTGGCATCAGGTTGAACCGACGGAGCCTGGTGGATCTTCACTGCATGGCGTCGCGCTCACAGATGTTCCGCCGAAGGCCATGTTGGTTTGCCGCACGGCCACGAGCAGTTCTTCCCGGTCGCCATCGGCAAGGATCGCGTCCAGTGTCGCTGCTGCCAATGCCGGGTCTTCGCGGAAGAGGCTTGCCATCGCATTGTCGTGGGGCTGGTCCTTCATCGGTCCTCTCCTCTCGAAAATGGAATGGCGTGGGTGCATATGTTTAGTTTTATTCGCATCAACACCGGATAATCTCTAGGTGGCCCTTGGCGGCAAGTTCGATCAGTGTCCGATCTCTCGTAATCAGCGGTGTGTTTTTGACGCGCGACGTTGCAATCAAATAACAATCGCCGGGGTCCTTGTGCCCTGTGTCGACCACCACTGTTGCGGCTTCGCAGGCAATTCTGTGGTGTATAGGTGCGACTCTTGCGCCGGTCGCGGCCATTGCCAACGAAAACCAGCGTGAAGGCGACTTGTCATCCAGAAGCATCGGGTCTTTGTGCGCCGGTTTAAGGGCGGCCAGCGAGAGTTCCCAAGCGCTGATCGGCGAAATCAAGAGCCGCTTTGATGTCTGGCTTTCGGCGATTGCCAGAAGAGATTCCTGCGACATGGTGCTTGCTGCGGTGATCAACCAGTAGAGCGCGTGGGTGTCGAGAAGCGCTCCGGCCATAGCTGGTGCTACTTAGATTTTTGCGAGCCTGAAACGGCATCCAGAGCCTGAGCTGCGATCGGCTAGGTCAGATCGATCCCCTTCCTCAACGGAAGATCCGAAACCTTCATGGAGTTCGCACCACGCAGTTCGACATACTGGCCTGTGCGCGGATCGCGCAGCATCCATTCTCCCGTCGGTGTCTGCTTGAGGTCGGCTTTGGTCATATCGCTACCATAACGGGAAAATGCTGGAGAATCCAGATCTCCCGTTTGACAGCCTTACCGCCCCTCGCGCCACCACATGGCGGAGACCGCGAGCAGCAAGATCCCCAAGCCGGCAAAACCGGCAAACAGTGGCATTGTGTTGACGCCCTTGAGCACCGTTTCGTCCGTCAGCTTGATCAGCATGCGGCGGTCGTCGGCGACGCGGATTTCGCCGCGCACCGGCAGGATGTCGGGGATGCGGACGGAGGCATCGCCGTCGTCGAGGCGGGCGGTGAGGCCGCGGGTTTCCGCGCTGATCGGCGACAGCGTATCCGTGCTGGAGATCATTGCGCGGAATTCGGGGGCGTCGACGGCGCCGACATGGACGAGGGTCGAGAAGTCGCCGTTGGTCACGGTGAAGAGGCCGGTTTCGGTCATGCGGCGTTCGCCGCGATAAAGGCCGGGCTGGATCTCGTTGAGGTTCAACGCGATGGTTTCGCCCGAGGGCGTGGTGATCGAGGCGGGGCCGGGAGCGTCGCCGATTGTCTGGCGGGTCACTTCCAGCGTGCGGCCGGTGGCGCGGGCCTTCAGCGCCTCCTCCTCGAGCTCCGGCTCCTTCATCAGCCAGTGGGCGATGCGGCGATAGAGCGAGACATGCGGGCCGCCGCCTTCGAAGCCGCGTGCCCAGAGCCAGCCCTGGTCGGAGAGCAGCATGGCGACGCGGCCTTCATTGGCGCGGTTCAGGACGAGCAGCGGGCGGTCGCCATCGGCGGTCATGACGGTTTCGCCGTCGGTCCGGCCCACTTCGACGCTGCGGAACCAGCGGCCCCATTGCGGGGGCTCACCGGCGGAGCCATCCAGGCCGCGGGTGACAGGGTGGCGTTTGCCCTGGTCGGAGAGGCGCGGATAAAAGCCTGCCTGATGCACGTCTCCGGTCGGCGTCGCCGGTAGTACGGATTCGAGCGGCGTGAGCGCAATCGAGTCCTGGCCGGCATGTTCGGGGCCGGCGGCAATCAGCAGGGCGCCACCGTTCCTGACATATTCGGCAATGTAGTCGTAATAGAGGATCGGCAGCACGCCGCGATGCTGGTAGCGGTCGAAGATGATCAGGTCGAAGTCGTTGATCTTCTCGACGAAGAGTTCGCGGGTCGGGAAGGCGATCAGCGAGAGTTCGTTGATCGGCGTGCCGTCCTGCTTTTCCGGCGGGCGCAGGATGGTGAAATGCACGAGGTCGACCGAGGCGTCCGACTTCAGGAGGTTGCGCCAGGCGCGCTCGCCGGCATGCGGCTCGCCGGAGACGAGCAGCACACGCAGGTTCTGGCGGATGCCCTCGATCAGATGGATGGCGCGGTTGTTGACGTCGGTGACTTCGCCAGGAGTCGCGGCGACGGAGAATTCGAGCACATTGTTGCCGCCACGGGGGACGCGGAAGGCGAAGGATGTCTCAGCGCCGGGGACTGCCGGGACGATACCGAGATCTTCGCCGTTCATCTTCACCGAAACGTCTGCAGGCTGGTTGGAGGCTTCACCGTCGTCGAAGACGCGGAAGGTCAGTTCCTGTTCTTCATCGACGATGCCAAAACGCGGGGCGCGCAGGATTTCGATGCGGCGGTCGAATTCGTCGGCCTTGCCGGTGATCAGCGAATGGACCGGCGCGTTGAAGGGCAGGGGCTGATTTTCGCCGGGGATGTCATGCACCTGACCGTCGGTGACGAAGATCGCTCCGCCGACACGGGCGGGAGGAACGTCCGTCGTTGCGGCAGCAAGGGCTTCGAAAAGCTTGGTGGACGGGGCGTCGCTGTCGCCGGGGTCGGTGACCTCGACGATGCGCGGCTCGATATTGGCGAAGCGGCTGAGGCGGTCGCGGATGCCCTGCAGCGCCTGATCGGTCTGCTCGGCGCGGCCGGCGATCTGCTGGCTCTGGCTGCGGTCGACGATGACGGGCACGACGGTGGTCAGCGGGTCACGCTCTTCCTGCAGGAGGAGCGGGTTGGCCAGCGCTGCCAGCACCGCGATCGAGGCGGCGAGGCGGATCACCGTGCCGCGCACGCCGCGCAGGAAGCCGAGGACGGATAGCACAACCGCGAGCACGGCCAGGGCTGCTATGGCGATCCAGGGGATGAAGGGGGCGAATTCGAGCGTCATGGTCTTACTGCCCCAGTCTTTCGAGCAAAGCAGGCACATGGACCTGGTCTGCCTTGTAGTTGCCGGTCAGCATATACATCATGATGTTGACGCCGGAGCGGAAGGACATCTCGCGCTGCATCTCGTCAGCGGGCACGACGGGGAGCACGCTTGCGCCATTGGCATCAACGGCCCAGGCGCCCATGAGATCGTTGCCAGTGATCATAATAGGTGTGACACCATCGCCCGAAGAGGCGACTGCACTGTTGCTGGACTGGGCTTCCTGCCGGGACTCGACCCAGAGCGGGCTGCCGCTGTAGCGGCCGGGAAAGCCCTGGAGCAGATAGAAAGCGCGCGTCAGCACGTGGTCGGATGGAACCGGTTCCAGCGGCGGGATGTCGATATTGGCAAGGATTGCCTGCAGGCGTTCGCCATTCGGCGAGGAGCCAACGTCGTTGCCGAGCATCGAGCCCTGGTCGCGCGTGTCGAAGAGAACGGTACCGCCGGCGCGCATATAGGCGTCGATGCGGCTGATCGCGGCGGCCGACGGCATGGGGGCCGTCGCCGAAATCGGCCAGAAGATGATCGGGTAGAAGGAGAGTTCATCCTTGGCGATGTCGACGCCGACAGGCGGCTCTGGTTCGAGCGTCGTGCGATAGGTGAGGAAATCGGTGAGGCCGGTCAGGCCCTGTTCGGACAGGCGGTCGACTTCCGCTTCGCCGGTGATGACATAGGCGAGATGGGTGTTGTCGAGGCGTTCGAGGATCTGCTCGTCGCCGGGCTTGGCATCCCGGGACTGGGCAAGCGCCTGGCCCGGCGGCGCCATGGCGGCAAGGGCGACAGCGAGCGCCAGGATGGATGCGGACGCAGCCGGCGCGCGCTTCGGCAGGCGGGAGAAGGCGCCGCCCATAAAGAGCACGATCAGGCTGTCGATCACCAGAAGCAGGAAGGCGATGGTTAGAAGGCTCGGCTTCAGCGGGGTTGCCGCCGTGCCCGCCATCGGGTCGCGCGCGACGGTGAGGCCTGCCGGGGCGGGGAGCGGACGAAGCGTGGCTTCTGCCGGCAGGAGGTTGAGTGCCGTGAAGCCGTCTTCAGTGCCGTAGAGGCCGGGCGGGTTGTCAAAGGTCGCGGCCTCGGGTCGATCCGGACCGAGCGACAGCGGCTTCGCTGCGCCGGCTTCGGCGGTCAGCGCACCGCGTTCGGTCAACAGGCGGAAGGGCGGCAGCGACGGCGCGGCTGCCTGGCCGGCCTGGGCTTCCGCTGCTCCCACACGGGTCAACTGGACGACGCGGCGCAGCATCTCGACAAAGGTGCCGGAGATCGGCAGGTCCGACCAGGTGGCCTCGGCGCTGACATGGAAGAGCACGATGCGGCCGGCGCCGGTTTCTTCCACGGTGACGAGCGGTGTACCGTCGGCAAGGCTTGCCCAGGTGCGGGCGGCGAGGTCGGGTGTCGGTTCGGCAAGCACCTGGCGCTTGACGAGGATGCCCTCGGGGCGCGGCATGCCGGCAAAGGGGCCGAAATCAGGGAAGTCGGCGAGCGGTTGCGGCTCTGCCCAGGAGAGCGCACCGCCGAGTGCACGTTCACCCTGGCGCAGGATGACGGGGACGAGCGGATCATCGGCGGGGGCTGCAGCGAGGCGCGGTCCTGCAAAGCGGATCAGCGTGCCGCCGCGGTTGATCCATGCTTGAAGCGGATCATAGACATCGGCGGGCAGACGGCCGACATCGGCCAGCACGAGGGCCGACGGGTTCTGGTTCAGGATCTCGGGAATGGCGACCGCAAGGTCGGTCTGGCCGGGTTTCACCACGTCGGCATAGGGGCCGAGAGCCCGCTCGATGTAATAGAGCGGCGAGAGCAGCGGCTGGAAGCCGTCGCCACTGTCGCCGGAAACAAGCGCGACCTTGCGGCGGCGGAAGCCGTCATCGAGCAGGTGGGTGGCGCCGGCGGAGGCAACACCTGCGATCGAGAGGCGGGCGAAATCATTGCGCAGCTCGAAGGGGGCGGCGATCTCGCCGGAGGCTTCGGTGGTGCCGGGGGCAAAATCGACCTGGCCGGAGGCGATCACACGGCCCTGACGGTCCTGGGCATCGACAATCAAGCTGCGGGCATCGGACGCGTTGAGGCGCGAGAGGGTGACCGTCAGCGCATCCGAGCCGTTGTTGGCGCCGGTGATGGCGACGCTCGTCGCGCCGTCACCTTCGACGATGCGGAATTCGGCGGGCGAGAGGCTGGCAAGATCGGACAGGAACGGATCTTCCGGGTCGCGGGCGATGCCGTCGGAGACATAGGCGAGCGTGCCGGGGCGTTCCGACAAGAAGGTGGTGCGGAGCGCTTCGATGGTCCTGATACGATCGGGGCGCTGCGGATGAGGCGTGGCGGCGGCGAGCTTTTCCAGCGCGACCGCTGGCGTGCCGGGGATCGCGTCATGGGTCGGATCGGCGGTGAAGACGATCGAGACGGGCAGGCTACGGTCGGCGGCATCGCCGATCAGGGCAGTTGCGGTCTCGACGCGGCGATCCCAGTCGCCGACGGTTGCCCAGCCATTGTCGACGACGAGCAACAGCGGGCCGTCGCCGGAGAGAGTGGCGTTGCGCGGATTGAGCACGGGGTCGGCCAGCGCGAAGATGACGATCGCGGCCATGAGCATGCGCAGAAGCGTCAGCCACCACGGGCTTTTCGAGGGGGTTTCCTCGCGCTTCAAGACGCCGGCAAGGATCTTCAGCGGCGGAAAGACTTCCGCCTTGGGCCGCGGTGGCGTCAGTTTCAGCAGCCACCAGATCAGCGGCAGGGCGAGCAGGGCGCCGAGGATGGCGGGAGCGCCAAAGGCGAGCGGAATACCGAACATCAGCCCCCACTCCTGTTGACTGCGGGTGGCATGCCCGACAGGTGCATGTGGACGGCGACGAGGGCCTCGGAAGCGAGGCGATCGGTGCGGTTGTGGGTGAAGCTCCAGCCCATGCGGCGGAGTTGGTCCGACATGGATTCGCGGCGGGCGAGATAGGCCTGCTGGTAGTCGTCACGCAGCGTCTCGGCGCGGCCGGAGGTTAGCTTTTGGCCGGTTTCGGGATCGGTGAATTCGGTGCGGCCGGTATAGGGGAAGGTCTCTTCGGCGGGATCGGCGACTTCGACCACATGGCCGCGCAGGCCGCGGCGGGCGAGCGGCGTGATGCGTTCCATCACCCGGTCAGCATCGTCGAGGAAATCGCCGATCAGCACGATGTCGCTGGAACCCCGGATCATGCGGGTGTCGGGCAGGCCTTCGGTCAGCGGCGCGTGCATGATGGCGGTTGCCAAGCGCTCGGCAGCGTTGCGGGCGGAGATCGGTTCCATGATGCCGGGACAGCCGATGCGCTCGCCGGAGCGGGCGAGGATTTCGGCGAGCGCCAGCATCAGGACGAGAGCGCGGCTTTCCTTGGAGACCGAGGCGAGCGTCGACTTGTACATCATCGACGGCGACATGTCGGCCCAGAGCCAGACGGTGTGAGCCGCCTCCCATTCGCGGTCCCGGATATACATGTGGTCGTCGCGGGCCGAGCGGCGCCAGTCGATGCGCGAGAAGCTCTCGCCATCGGCATAGGGGCGGAACTGCCAGAAGTTTTCGCCGATGCCGCGCTTGCGGCGACCATGCCAGCCGGCAATGACCGTGTTGGCGATACGTTTTGCCTCGACCATGCAGTCAGGCACCAGCACGGCGCGCTGGCGCGCGCGCTTCAGGACTTCGCTGCCGGCTGTCTGCTCGACGATCTGGCCGATCGATGCCACGCGGTCAAAGCCTCCCTTACTTGCGCAGGTCGGAAACGAGGCCCGCGATGACGTCGCGGACGGTCATGCCCTCGGCGCGGGCCGCAAAGGTCAGCGCCATGCGGTGTTCAAGCACCGGTTCGGCGAGTGCATGCACGTCGTCGATGGAGGGAGCGAGGCGACCTTCATAGAGGGCGCGGGCACGGGCGCAGAGCATCAGGGCCTGGCCGGCGCGGGGGCCGGGACCCCAGGCGACGTTCTTGTCGGTCGATGCATTGCCATGGCCCGGGCGGGCCGAGCGGACGAGCGAGAGGATCGCATCGACGACGGTGTCGGACACCGGCATCTGGCGGATGAGCTTCTGGATTTCCATCAGCCGCTCGCTGTTGATGACGGCACTGGCGCGGCGGTCGCTGACCCCGGTGGTTTCAAGAAGGATCTGCCGTTCGGCGGCGAGTTCGGGATAGAGAACGTCGACCTGCAGCAGGAAGCGGTCGAGCTGGGCCTCGGGAAGCGGGTAGGTGCCTTCCTGCTCCAGCGGGTTCTGGGTCGCGAGCACGTGGAAGGGCGCGGGCAGCTGGTAGGGCTGGCCGGCGATGGTGACGTGGTATTCCTGCATCGACTGCAGCAGAGCGGACTGGGTACGCGGGCTTGCGCGGTTGATTTCGTCGGCCATCAGCAGCTGGGCGAACACGGGGCCCTTGACGAAACGGAAGGAGCGGCGTCCCGTCTCATCCTGGTCCATGACTTCCGTGCCGAGAATGTCCGAGGGCATGAGGTCCGGCGTGAACTGGATGCGGTTGGCATCGAGGCCCAGAACCGTGCCAAGGGTCGTAACGAGCTTGGTCTTGGCGAGACCCGGGACACCGACGAGCAGCGCATGGCCACCGGAAAGGATTGCGAGCAGGGTGTTTTCGACGACCTTTTCCTGGCCGAAGATCACCTTGGCCACTTCCTGGCGGATCGATGCGATATCGGCCAGCGCCTTTTCGGCCTGCTCGACAATCGCCTTCTCATCCAGTGCGGCATCGGGATGTGGCATCATGCCCATGGTCTGCTCCAATTGGTTTGGCCTGGTCCGGCGAATCGAACGGACGCGCGAAGGTGCATGTTACTGAAACTAACTTATTGGCGAGAGGGCGGCTGACAAGGACGTTTCGAATGACTATCTCGTGACTGTTATGAACTGAAGACAAACCGGGACGCAAAGATGGCAGGTAATGGGCTGAAGGCGACGACGGATGCGGCAGGGCTTGCCGCGCTGATTTCGCGCGCGTCAGCGCAAACATCGGGCGGAAAGGCGACGCTACCGCCGGTGGAACGCTGGGAACCGCCCTTCTGCGGCGATCTCGACATGGAAATCCGCGCCGATGGCACCTGGTTCTACATGGGGACGCCGATCGGGCGGGAGCCCCTGGTGCGCCTGTTTTCGACCGTTCTGCGCAAGGACGAGGACGGCAAAACCTATCTCGTCACGCCTGTGGAAAAGGTCGGCATCCGTGTTCAGGATGCGCATTTCATCGCGGTGGAGATGAGCG
Organism: Rhizobium sp. AQ_MP; assembly: GCF_014237835.1. Classification (GTDB taxonomy): domain Bacteria; phylum Pseudomonadota; class Alphaproteobacteria; order Rhizobiales; family Rhizobiaceae; genus Allorhizobium. The sequence goes on along the minus strand of NZ_JACJVI010000010.1, from coordinate 129,220 downwards.
CGACCGAAGAAGCAGGTGAGTCGGTGCTGACGTTCCGCACCAATGTCGGCGACGTCGTCGAGGCCGGGCCGGAGCACAAGCTGCGCTTCGAGATTGCCGGGGAGAACCACGAACTGAAGCCGTATCTCTCCGTCCGCGGACGTCTGGAGGCTCTCGTTTCGCGCGCCGTCATGTATGATCTTGTCGAGCGAGGCGAGGTGGTCGAGGTCGATGGCAAGGCGATGTTTGCCGTCCGGTCGCGCGGACACATCTTCCCGATCATGCCTGCCGATGAACTCGATCGACTGTCGCGATGAGCTTCAAGACTTTCACCGCCGATGATTTTCGCCGCCGGGCGCTCCAGCAGGTCGGCGCGCCGCTCGAACATGCCTGGCGCGACCATGGCGACCATGTGCTCAATCGCGACAGCATCCTGCAGATCGAGCAACTGAAGCTGAAGGATGCCGCGGTCCTGATCGGCGTGATCGACGATTGCGACAATGCGCGGATCATTCTGACCCAGCGCACCGACAAGCTGCGCAAGCATGCGGGGCAGATCGCTTTTCCCGGCGGTGGCATCGATGCGACGGATGCCTCCCCCGAAGAGGCGGCGCTGCGCGAGGCGGAAGAGGAGATCGGCCTCGATCGCCGCTTCGTCGAGACTGTCGGACGGCTGCCGAAATATCTCTCGGGAACCGGTTTCCGGATCCAGCCGGTGCTGGCGGTGGTGCAGCCGGGCTTTGAACTGACACTCAATCCGGATGAAGTGGACAGCGTCTTCGAGGTGCCCTTGTCCTTCCTGATGGATCCGGCCAATCATCGGCAGGACAGCCGGATGTGGCAGGGGAGTGTCCGGCACTTCTACGTGATGCCCTATCGCGAACGGCATATCTGGGGCATTACGGCCGGGATCATCCGGACGCTTTATGAAAGGCTCTATGCATGACCAATCTGGGCATGACCAATCTGGCCGATCGCGACTGGTTCCAGGCGCCCGCGTTGCAACGGATCATGACGCTCCTCAACAGCGGCGGTGCGGAGACGCGGGTGGTCGGTGGCGCGGTGCGCAACAGCCTGATGGGGCTGCCGGTCGGCGATATCGATCTGGCCACGACGCTTCTGCCGGAAGAGGTGAGCGGACGCGCTGCGGCCAAGGGGATCAAGGCGGTGCCGACGGGGATCGAGCACGGCACGGTGACGCTCGTTGTCGATGGCAAGGGTTATGAGGTGACGACGCTCCGGCGTGACGTCGAGACCAATGGACGGCATGCCCAGGTCGCCTTCGGTGCGACGTGGCAGGAGGATGCCGACCGGCGCGATCTGACCATCAATGCGCTTTATGTCGGCGCCGATGGCGAGGTCGTCGATCTGGTCGGTGGCTTGGCCGATATCGAGACCAAGACGGTGCGTTTCATCGGCAGCGCCGAGCAGCGGATCGCCGAGGATTATCTGAGGGTTCTGCGCTTCTTCCGCTTCTTTGCCCATTATGGCAGCGGTCGGCCCGATGCCGAGGGGCTGAAGGCCTGTGCGCGGGCGCGGACGCAGCTCAAGACGCTGTCGGCCGAGCGGGTCTGGGCGGAAATGAAGAAGCTCCTTTCCGCGCGCGACCCGGGACGGGCGCTGCTCTGGATGCGGCAGTCGGCGGTGCTCACCGAGATCCTGCCGGAGACGGAGAAATGGGGGATCGATGCGATCCCGGGACTGATCGCGGCCGAGCAGGCTTTGGGTTGGGCTCCGGATCCACTGCTCCGCCTCTGCTCGATCGTGCCGAAGGATGCCGCACGGCTGGTGACGCTGTCGGAACGGCTTCGGCTTTCGAATGCGGAAGCGCTGGCGCTGGATCGGTTTGCCAGGGCGCCGAAGCCGCAGGAGACGGTGACCGATGTTGCCTTCGACCGCGATCTCTACCGCTTCGGCAAGGATGGAATGATCTCGATGTTGAAGCTGGAGCTGGCCTCCGCTAGGGCCCGCGCCGAGGGAGACCAGAAGGCGATGGCGCGCAGTGCGCGGTTGTTTGCGCTGCTGAAACGGGCGGAAGGCTTCGTGCGGCCGGTGCTTCCGATCAAGGGAAGCGATGTGCTGGCTGCCGGCATTCCGGCTGGGCCAAAGGTTGGCGAGATCCTCGGCAAGCTGGAAGAGGGCTGGATCGCCTCGCAGTTCAATCTGACCCGTGACGACCTATTGGCTCGGCTGGAGACGCTGGCGAAGGCCTGAGCTTTGCGAACATCAAGGTAAGCCAATACGCTGGGACGCGGTTTCGGTTCATGCCGTGTTAGTCAATAAAGAGTGTCCGCGCTCACGCGATCCGGCAGGCATTTCGGCTGCGTATCCCTTTCGGCTTTACAGGATCGACATGACGTCGGTCAGGCCTTTCAGAGGAGGGACTTCCATGAAACGCATCGCTCTTACCTTCGCCGCCGCCGGGATCACGCTCGCCGCATCTTCGGCCAATGCCGCCAATATCGTCGAAACCGCCCAGCAGGCGGGCAGCTTCAAGACGCTGCTCGCCGCAGCCCAGGCTGCCGGCCTTGTTGACGCGCTCTCGGGCGGCGGTCCGCTGACCGTCTTCGCCCCGACCGACGAGGCCTTTGCAGCCCTTCCAGCCGGCACGGTCGAAAACCTGCTCAAGCCGGAAAACAAGGACCAGCTGGCGGCAATCCTGAGCTACCATGTGGTGGGTCGCGAACTGACCTCGACCATGCTGCCGGGTCGCACGATCCATGTCCGCACGCTGAAAAGCGGCGGTGACCGGACACTCGCTGTCTCCAAGTCGGGCGGTGGTGTCACCGTCGACGGCGCGAATGTGGTGACCGCCGACATCAAGACAGACAACGGCGTCATCCACGTGATCGACAAGGTCATGCTGCCGAGCAGCTGATCGTTCCCGGTGCAGCGGACGGAGCCCGAAAGTCGGGCTCCGTTCCCTCTCGTTCGCACATTCAGGTCGGCGTGGTCTGCTCGTCGCGAATCCGTTCCTTGATGTGGTCTACCGTCGCGGGTCGGATGAGCTCTTCTCCATGGGTCACGCGCAGATGGTCAACGACGCGCCTGATCACTTCCGCCTCTTCGTCGGCACGCGTATGCCACTCGCAGCCCGGGACCAGGGTTCCGCATTCGAAGTGCTTCATGATCGTCTCCTCCTTGGTTGCCTGGTGCAACTCAAACTCGGTCGCGGGCCTTCCGGTTCGGCTCCAGCCAACAAAAAAATGCCCGCACGGGGTGCGGGCAAGGGACAACCGACGCGGTGGATTGGATCATATCAATCGGGCATGGCCCAGGCATGGAAGACCGAGCGCGCCGGCTGGCGCTTGCCGCGATGGCCGCCGGTCTCGATGTCGTTGGCGGCAAGGCGGTCGGCGAGATCCTTGCCGGCCAGACCCAGGCGAACCTGTTCGACGAAGTAGGAATGGGGCAGGTCGACGTCACTCGACTGACGCAACTGCTCGGCCAGGCGATCGATCAGTTCGGGCGCTTCGATCGCACGGTCTGCTGGCTCACTCACGCGGGACACGGACACTGTGCTTGACGGGGTCATCGCAATCTCCTCCTCGATACTGCGTGCGGAGCCAGAATGAGACGTGTCCACCTCATGTGCAATGCAAAGTGTCAAGTTTCCGACACACAATGTCGTAACCGACGGAAATCGCCGCCCATTCTTTTTTGTGAACAAGCGGCACTTATCGAATGTCAGCGGTATCCCGATGGATCAGGGATAGCGGACCAGTGGCGGCAGCGAGGACAGGATTGATTCGACGTTGCCGCCGGTCTTCAGACCGAAGATCGTGCCACGGTCATAAAGCAGGTTAAACTCGACGTAGCGGCCGCGTCTCACGAGCTGTTCTTCGCGATCTTCATCCGTCCAGGGATTGTTGAAATTCGTCCGGACGATCTTCGGATAGACGAGATTGAAGGCGCGGCCGACATCCTGGACGAAGGCAAAATTTGCGTTCCAGCCACCTTTTTCCTCGTCCGCCGTCAGCCAGTCGAAAAAGATGCCGCCGATGCCGCGCGCTTCGTTGCGATGGGGCAGGAAGAAGTACTCGTCGCACCACTTCTTATACGCAGGATAATCCGCCACGTCGGGGTGGCGCTCGCAGGTGACTTCCATCGCCCGATGGAAGAGGCGAGTGTCCGGGTCGTCCTCAGTCCGCCTGCGGTCGAGCACGGGGGTGAGATCCGCACCGCCGCCGAACCACTGGCTGGAGGTGACGACCATGCGGGTGTTCATATGTACGGTCGGCACGTGGGGATTGACCGGATGAGCGATCAACGAGATGCCTGACGCCCAGAAGCGTGGATCTTCTTCGGCGCCCGGCATCTGCTTGCGGAATTCGGGTGAAAACTCGCCATGCACGGTGGAGGTGTGCACGCCGACCTTCTCGAAAACGCGGCCATACATCATCGACATGCGGCCGCCGCCGCCCTTGCCTTCTTCCCGCAGCCAGTCCTTGGCGGTGAAGCGACCGGGCTCACGGTCGGCCATCGGTCCCGTCAGCTCGTTCTCCAGGGTTTCGAAGGAGGCGCAGATCGTGTCGCGCAGGCTTTCGAACCAGGCGCGCGCCGCTTCCTTCTTCTCCTCGATATCCTCGGGCAGGCCCTTGGCCAGAACCGGTCGCTCCATGTCGTCCCCCTCAACTTCCTCAGGCAACTCTCTTAAGGCAAACGAATATCAGGTGAAATCGCGGGCGGCCATATAGGGGCGGGGGTGTCCCCTTAAAATCGACTCGCCTTCCGGTTTAGCCTGGATTAATCTTCGGTCATGCGAGGGATTTCATGACGAAGATACCCGGCCCGCCGCCATTTGCCGGCTTGAAGAAGCGCATTGCCGACCACCGCGCCGGGACCGCCGGACGGCTGGGCGGCCAGTTTGTGCGGGAAACCTATTGCCTGACCCGTGAGGAGGCACGCGCCAAGGCGCGGGAATGGTTCGACGCCTTCCCCAAGGCCGCCTACTGGACGGAGGTGGAAAGCTGGCGGCAGCTCGATGGCGACCAGATCGAGTTCACCATGCGGCGTCTGCCCTCGGCGGATTGATTTTGGTGACCGAAGTGTCGCTCAAAATGCAAATCCTCTAAAATTCTAACGTTGCCGGAAAGCCAAAAACAAAACCTGCTGCCTAGAGTGCCCGATACACAGCCGGAATGATGCCGGCTTCGGATCGACATGACATGCGACACAAGGTTTTCTCATGAGTTCAGTCTGGCTCAACCCGTCCGTAGCCAAAGCAGCGTCGATGGCAAACGCGGCCGCGTCCGCGCCCGATAGGGTGGCAAAGCAGGCGGCGACCTCGGCTGTCACCGAAGTCGATCGGAATGCTTCCAGCTATTGGTCGATCTCGACCACCATGCGCCCCGGCAGCCTGTCGATGGGCAGTGTGCAGGAAGCAAACGAGATCGCTGCAGCCGTCACCGACACCGCTGCACTCGGGCTTGAGCAGGCGACGGATATTGTTGCCCGCATGCAGCAGAAGCTCGTGCTGTCCAAGGCGGTCGGCGCAGACCGGGGCGCCATCAATGCCGACATCAGGCAGATGAAGTCCGAGCTTGTTGCCGTGGTCGGCGACAGCAGCTTCAATGGCGACAACTGGTTGCAGGTCGAGGCGGGTGGACGGCCGAAGGTCGCCTCGTTGCTCGCTTCCGTGACCACCGGCAATGACGGCGGCCTTTCGATCAACATGGTGGATTTCGATACGGCGAAATCGACGCTCGTCTCGCGCCAGGATGCGCGTGACGGCATGCTGACACGTGCCTATGCGGGGACCAGCCTCGGCGGTACGCCCTATAACTACTTTGTCCTCGATGCCGGCTCGAGCGAGCGTGCCGAGCCGGGTGCGCGCGAAATCAAGATCGACAGCAGCACGACGACAGACGAGATCGACGGCATGATCTCGACCCTCAACCGGGTGCTGATCGACATGGTCGGTGCAAGTGCCGAGGTGAGTGCGACGCGTGGGCAGGTGACCGGGGGCATCGACCTCGTGCAGGGGCTGCAAGGAGCGACGGAGCTTGGCGTCAGCCGACTGGTGGATACCGAGCTCAACGAGCAGAGGGTGCGACTGACGGCAGAGACCGTGCAGGAGCAATTGCAGTCCTCCGGGCTCAATATGGCCAATGTCTCGATGACACCCTGGTTGAAGCTCTGAGCGCGTATCCATGATCAGGAATCAGAAAGGCCCGCTTCGCGCGGGCCTTTCCGTGACTGGCAGGTTCTCAGGTCTTGGCCCTGGGGCGCTTATTCTTGCCACGCGGCAGCGGGACCAGGATCGGGGTCGCAGCGGTTACCGCCATCGACCGCTGCGGCTTGGCTTCGGCCTTTGTCTTCACGGGAGCCTCCGGTTCGGCTGCTGCCGGTGCGGTCGCTTCGACGACCAATGGCGGGGCCGCCTCCGGTTCTTGCTCGGCTGCCGGGGGCTGCGGGGTGTCCGGCACGGAGGGCGCAAGTGCTGCGGCCTCGGCCGGCTCCGGTGTCTGGGTGGCTGGTTCCGGAGCCGCATCTTCAACGATGGCCGCAGCAAGGGCCTGCGCCTCGACCGCCTCAGGTGCTGCAGTTGCCGGGGCAGCCGGGGCTGAGGTCGCCGCGGCCCGGCCGCTCAGGATGTCGCCGAGGATGCTGGTGACCCGCAGGGCGCCGGGCAGGTCGGTATTGGTGGAATGACCTGAGAAGGGGACCTTGATATCGGTCGCGATCTTCGGGCGGGAATTGAGTTCGCCGAACCAGTCAAGCTCGCCGACGACATCGATCACGTCGGTGAAGGCTTCCGGCATCTTGATGCGGCCACCGAAGGTGACGATGCGGGCGGTGTTGGCCAGCGCTTCGATCCGACCGGGCTCGGTGCCTTTCAAGGCATAGAGGGCATCGGCGATCACCCGGTTGCCACGCGAATGGCCTGCAATCAGCGTGAAGGACAGGGACGGATCGACAAGCAAAGTTGCGACCGTATCGGCATCCAGTCCCGTCTTGCGCTGGCTGTCGGCGTCTTCGTCGCGCTTGCCATAAGCGCCAAGTTTCGGACGGCCGACCACGTCGTCGATCACTTCGAGATTGCTGCGGACATGTCCGAGCCAGCCGAAGAGGAAGGCGCCGCCGATGGCCTCGTTGACGATATCACCCAGGCCGTAGCCTGAGACCACGGCCGCGACGGGTGCGTCGATTGCATCCGCGACGTTGCGGGCAAAGGCGGCGGCGCCGATTGCCGAGCCGCCGATGCCGGCAACCGCGAGGGCGCGCACATCCTTGCCCCCGCGCAGGCGAAATTCCTCGACGCTGTCGCAGAGTGTGAGCATGCCGCCGCCCGTGGGCGGAACGATCATGATCAGGCCCTCGGAGGCGATGCTGTCGCTGATATAGAAGGTCTCGTCTGCGCTGAGCGCCTTCACGTCGTAGTAGAGGGCATCGATGCCGGCGTTGCGGAGCCGCCAGGGTTCCAGGGCCGCATTGCGCATTGTCCGGTGCCGGACGCGCTCGGGGAAGCTCAAGGATCGGGCAAACTGTGTCAGACCCAGGGTGAATGCTGTCTCGAACATGACTCCATCTCCCGTTTTGCTGCGATGCAACATAACGGTTTTCGGATGAATAGGCAATGCGGGAATCAGCTCCGTCGTACTCGTCGGCCGGGTATCGCAAGATGACGCTTGACCTCAACCTGAGTTGAGGCTGCATCGTCGCGTCCTGCGACATGCGAGGGAGAGTAGGATGCCAGGACTTCTTGGGCTAAGACGGGAAACCGGTCTGACGCAGCGCTTCGCCGGTGATCATCGCAGCCGACATCGCGACATTGATCGAGCGCTGGCCTTCCACCATGGGGATGAGCACGCGGTGATCGGCGCGATCATGCACATGGTCCGGGACGCCGGCGCTTTCCCGTCCGAGAAGCAGGATGTCGTTCGGGGCGAAGTCGAAGCTTGCATAGGGCAGGGCGGCCTTGGTCGAGGCGAGCACAAGGCGGCGGCCTTCCGAAAGCCGCCAGGCGTCGAAGCGCTCCCAGTTGACGTGGCGGGTCATGGCAACGCTCGCAAGGTAATCCATCCCGGCGCGCTTCAGGTTCTTGTCGGACAAAACGAAGCCGGCCGGCTCGATGATGTCGACCTTCAGGCCCAGGCAGGCCGCGAGCCGCAGAATCGTGCCGGTGTTGCCGGGAATGTCAGGCTGGTAAAGGGCGATGCGCAGGTTGGACATACGCGCCTGATAGGCGATCCGGTGCGGCGGCTCAAGCGGAGGCCGCTTGCGGAGCAGGCGCTGTGGTCGGTCTGCAACAGTTGCGACCGAATGTCTCGTTTCCGCCAGATGCCGTCTGGCAAAAAACAAGTGCGCCCGTTAGAAGAGTGGCGTTCTTTAACACGCAAACGGGAGGGCCATCGATGGATCTATTCGGTATTTCGCGCCAGTCCCGATTTATGGCTGTTGCCGCCTGAGCGCGTCACTCCCCGTGTCTTTTCCAAACTGATTCATCCTGCGGCCACAAGTGGCCTCAATCATTGAATATTCGCGCGTTCGCGTCACCCTTCTTCCGGTGCCGTATGCGTGCCATTCCTGGAGATTTTCATGTTCTCGTGGTTCGAAAGCCGCCTGAATCCCTATCCGGCCGGTGAGCCGACTCTGCCGCCGAAGGGGCTTGTCGCCTTTTGCTGGCACTACACCAAGCCCGCGGGCTGGTGGCTGGTGCTGCTTGGGTTGTGCTCGGGACTGATCGCGGTCGCCGAAGTGTTCCTCTATCAATTCCTCGGAAATATCGTCGACTGGCTGTCGAGCGCCGAGCGCACCACTTTCCTGCAGACGGAGGGCGGTACGCTCGCCTGGATGGCGGCGCTGCTGCTGATCGGTCTGCCGCTTCTCGGCGTGATGCATACGATCACCATGCATCAGGTACTCGCCGGCAATTTCCCGATGATCGCGCGCTGGCAGATGCACCGCTTCCTGCTCCGGCACTCGATGACCTTCTTCGCCAACGAGTTCGCCGGTCGTGTGTCGACAAAGGTCATGCAGACGGCGCTTTCGATCCGCGAAAGCGTGATGAAGATCATCGACGTGTTCATCTATGCGACGACCTTCTTCGTCTCGATGCTCGCGCTTGTCGCCTCCGTCGACTGGCGGCTTGGCATACCGCTCGTGGTCTGGCTGGCGATCTATGCGCTGATCCTCAGGCACTTCATTCCGAAGCTGCGCAAGCTTTCCAGCGAGCAGGCGGATGCACGCTCGATGATGACGGGCCGGATCGTCGACAGCTACACCAACATTGCGACAGTCAAGCTGTTTTCCCATGCGGGTCGCGAAGAGGTCTATGCCCGGGAGGGCATGGATGCCTTTCTCGGCACGGTTCACCGGCAGATGCGGCAGATCTCGCTGCTCAACATCTGCGTCGACATCAACAACGTGCTTGTCCAGTTCTTCGTGGCCGGTCTCGGCATCTGGTTCTGGCTGAACGGTTCGGTGACCGTCGGCGCGATTGCGGTTGCGATCGGATTATCCATGCGCATCAACGGCATGTCGCAGTGGATCATGTGGGAAGTGGCAGCGCTCTTCGAAAACATCGGCACTGTCTATGACGGCATGGGCATGATGACCAAGGCGCATGACATCGTCGACAGGCCGGCGGCACAGGCGCTTGCCGCTCCGAAGGGCGAGATCGTCTATGACGCCGTGCGCTTCCACTACGGCAAGCAGAAGGGCGTGATCGAGGACTTTTCGCTGACCATCAAGGCCGGCGAAAAGGTCGGCCTGGTCGGGCGCTCGGGTGCGGGCAAGACGACGTTGATGAACCTGCTCCTGCGTTTCTACGACCTGGAGAAGGGGAAGATCCTGGTCGATGGTCAGGACATTGCGACGGTCAGCCAGGACAGTTTGCGGGCTCTGGTCGGCGTGGTGACCCAGGATACCTCGCTGCTGCATCGTTCGATCCGCGACAACATCGCCTACGGGCGGCCGGATGCGACCGATGCCGAGGTGATCGAGGCGGCCAAGCGGGCGAACGCCTGGGACTTCATCCAGGGGCTTTCCGACATGCAGGGACGGACAGGGCTCGATGCGCATGTCGGCGAACGCGGCGTGAAGCTCTCGGGTGGCCAGCGGCAGCGGATTGCGATCGCCCGCGTCTTCCTCAAGGATGCGCCGATCCTGGTTCTCGACGAGGCGACCTCGGCGCTCGATTCGGAAGTCGAGGCGGCGATCCAGGAGAGCCTGTTCAAGCTGATCGAGGACAAGACGGTGATCGCGATCGCTCACCGGCTGTCAACGCTGACGCAGATGGATCGGCTGATCGTGCTCGACAAGGGCCGGATCGTCGAGGAAGGCACACATCAGCAGCTCGTCGCGAATGGCGGGATCTATGCCGACCTGTGGAACCGCCAGTCGGGCGGCTTTCTCGCCGACCAGACCGATCCCGATCAGGAGGCCGAAAAGAAGGGTCGAGCCGAGGCGGCGGCGGAGTGACGCCGCCTGGCCTCCACGTAATTTCGCCAAGGTAACCGGAATGGGGCAGAGATGCCCCATTCTCGTTTCTGACAGGCCTCAGATGTCCCGCGCTGGCTCACTGCTGCCAGCCAACGGTGGAGACGTGTTGATGGCGAGCCGTTGAGTTTACCGTTAACGGCGGGACGAGGCCAGATATGCCCCCGGGTGGGTAACCATTCGTTAGACGCCGACTGTCAGGCAGGGTGGCCGGATTTTCCCGGCCCATGTCCTTTTCAAGTCCGGATTTTCGTCGTGACACATCTCAAGATCAAATTTCTCCTGCCGGCTCTTTTCGGCCTGATGGTGGTCGTCTCTCTCAGCCAGGGGGCCATCGCGGTTCGCTCGGTCAGCGACATGAGCGAACAAATCGAAGGACTTGGAGGGCGTCTCGAGCGTTCTCTGATGATCGCCGACATCGACACGCTGCTCGGCGACGTCCGCCGTCTCAACCTGATGATCCTGACAGCTGCAACCGCGCAAGAAAAGAAGACGCTGGTCGACGACCTGACAGCGGCGAGCGATCGTCTCGATGCGGCCATTGCCCGTTTTGATGCCGTCATCGTCCTGCCCGAAGTGCGCCAGCGCTTCGATGTGTTCAAGCAGACGGTTGCCGACTATGAAGTGCTCGGCGAAAGTTTCGTGACGCAGGCGCTGGCTTCGAAGGTCTATCAGGCCAAGGAGACGATCGCTCAGATGGTTCCGCTCGCGGCCACGGCCGGGCAGGGGCTGCGCGAGATCATCGAAATCAATCGCGAGATCGGAAACAGGCTGGGTGCGGAGGCGAAGGCGTCTGGCGATCTGGCTCTCACTCTTTCGCTTGCGGCGGTCGTCGTCGCGGGACTGATGGCGCTCGCGGCAGCGGTTTTCTCTGTCATGCGTGTGGTGCGTCCGGTCTCGGCGATCACCGGCGCGATGCGCGCGCTGGCCGGCGGCGACACGCAGGCCGCGATCCCGTTCTCCAGTCGCAAGGACGAGATTGGCGAGATGGCCGCCGCCGTTTCGGTTTTCCGTGACAACGCCCTTGAGCGGGCGGCTCTGGAACGCCAGGCGGACGAAAATCGCAGCCTTAGCGAAAGCGAGCGGCTGCGTCGCGAAGAGCAGAAGACGCGGGAGGCCGCCGAAGTGCAGTTTGCCGTCGAGCGGCTCGCCGGTGGCTTGCAGCGACTTTCGGACGGAGATCTCGCCGTCGAGCTTGGCGAGAGCTTTGCGGAACATCTCGATCCCTTGCGGGTCAATTTCAACCACTCGGTCGAGCGGCTGCGTGATGCCATGCGCGCCGTCGGTGACAATGCCCGGGCGATCGATGCCGGCGCCAGCGAGATGCTGGCGGCTGCCGATGATCTGTCCAAGCGGACCGAGCAGCAGGCCGCGTCCGTCGAACAGACGGCAGCGGCTCTGGAGGAAGTGACCACCGCCGTCAAGGACAGCGCATTGCGCGCCGAGGAGGCGGGCGATCTCGTGTCGCGGACGCGTGCCGGTGCCGAGCGATCCGGCGAGGTGGTGCGCCGGGCGGTGGATGCGATGCACGCGATCGAGAGGTCCTCGAGCGAGATTTCCAACATCATCGGTGTGATCGACGAGATCGCTTTCCAGACCAACCTGCTGGCACTCAATGCCGGTGTCGAGGCTGCACGCGCCGGAGAGGCCGGCAAGGGATTTGCGGTCGTTGCCCAGGAGGTCCGCGAGCTTGCCCAGCGGTCGGCGGGTGCGGCGAAGGAGATTAAGGGCCTGATCACCGTGTCCGGCGAGCAGGTGCGTCATGGCGTTGCCCTGGTCGGCGAAACGGGCAAGGCACTCGAGGCGATCGTCGAAGAGGTGCGGCAGATCAATCAGAATGTTTCGGCGATCGTCACGTCTGCGCGGGAGCAATCGACCGGACTTGGCGAAATCAATTCGGCCGTCAATCTGATGGACCAGGGCACGCAGAAGAATGCCGCCATGGTGGAGCAGTCGACGGCAGCCTGCCACGGCCTGGCGCAGCAGGCGAGCGCACTGACAAGACTGCTCGGGCAGTTCCGTCTGGACGAGGAGGCCCATCGCCCGGTCGTGGCGCGGGCAGCGATGTCCTCTTCTGCTCTTGCGTCCCAGGTTTTGCCTGGCCGAGGCCGGGGGGAAACAACCGCCAGAGCCTTCAATGGGAATGCAGCCCTGAAGGCCGACTGGTCGCAATTCTGAGGCCGTGGCGCGCGGTCAAGACAGACGGGAGCGGGGCAGGGAACGCCCCGCTCTTGGTTTCGACATCCTGCTTGCATCGCCACCGCTGATCGGTGCATCAGCCGAATTGGCTTGTTCAACCTGTCGTAGGAGGCGTATGCGCTGGCACGACGGAAAACAGTGAGGCGCGGCGTTTATACCAAGTGTCGATGATAGGAACCCATAGGATCGGCTCGACCGCCCTTTCTGTCTAGGAGAGGTCCGAAGAGCGATGCTGTCGCATCGGTCAAGGAGCTCGACCACGCCAGAACGGGCGGGAAGCCGACCAAAGGTGGCGTATTGTGGGCCCCTGGCGTTGTTGCGCCGCTTGGCCGATGCGACAGCATCGCCCGGCGCGCCGCGCCTAGCCAGAAACCAACAATACGCCATCCTATCGATTCCTATCATGGACACTTGGTATTAGGCGGGACTTCTGGAGTGACATGCTGAAATATATCGACTGGATCTGGGCCATTCTTGCCGGCGCCCTGCTTGCCGTCATGGTGACCATCAACAGCGGGCTTGCGGCGCTGACGACACCGTTTACGGCTTCCTGGGTGGTGCATGGCGTGGGCGGCTTCGTGGCGTTCCTGCTCATGATCGCCAATGGGGCGGTGGCGCGCCGGACAGGACGTCTTACGGCCAACGGAAAGGCGCCGCTCTGGTCCTATCTCGGAGGCGCACCCGGCGCCTTTGCCGTCGCCCTCAGCTCGATTGCCGTCAATTCGGAACTGGCTCTGGCCGGTGGTCTTTCGCTGCTGCTTGTCGGCCAGATCCTGTTCGGACTCGTTTCCGACCAGTTCGGGCTCTTCGGCACGCCGCGGCGCAAGCTGAACCGCTTCGACTTTCTGGCGACGATCTGCGTGATCGGCGGCAGTGCGCTTCTCATCTTCTCGAAGGGGCCGTAAATGCTGGGTGCTGTCATGATCGCGCTCGTCGGCGGGGCGGCCGTCGGCATGAGCCGTTCGATCAACGGGCGTCTCACCATGGATCGCGGCGCCTTTGCGGCCTCGGCCTGGAACCACTGGATCGGCTTCCTGCTGCTGTCCGTCTATGTGCTTGCCTTTCATCGGATCGGCCTGCCGCTGATTGCCGACGTGCCGTTCTTCTATCTCACCGGCGGTGTCATCGGGGCCTGCTTCGTTGTGATCAGTTCCTATGTCTTCCCGCGGATCGGTGCGGCCCGCTCCGGTCTTCTGATCATCGGCGGGCAGATGATCACTGGCCTTCTGATCGATCTCGGGCGTGGCACGGCGGAGTTCCATATCGGCCAACCGGCAGGTGTGGCCCTGATCCTGACGGGCATCTATCTGACGCGCTACACGCGGTGAGATTAGCGGTGACGGCCGAGGTATCTGGCCCGTTGCATTTTAGCGATCTCCGAAACGATCGGTTTCGATTTGGGGCGTAGCCTGTTTTGACCGGAACACCCGGCGGAGGTGCATCCCATGTCAAACTTCGCTGATCGCACAGCCCCGCATGCCAGAGAGGCCGAAAACATCGGCCGCAAGGCGGTGGGATTCCTGAGCAAGAACAGGCTCGACCTTACACCGCGCAATTTCGAACTGATCTTCGAGGTTCTGATCGGGCGGGACAAAACGCTGCGCGAGGCCTTCCTTGCCCTGCCGAAACCGGTCAGCCAGGCGTCGCTTTCGATGCTTGCGCATCGGTTTTTCCCTGATCGGCCACTGATTGCCGCGCTGCGCGCTTCAAGCGATGAAACGCTCGGTGCCCTCGATGGTTTTCTCCGCAGGCTCGAGGGCGGCACGATTGCCGTCGTCGAGGCGAAGGAGGGCGAGTACGAGACCCTGGCCGCTCTTGACGGGCAGGTCCGCCAATGCATCGAGGCGCTGCAGGCGATCTCCCGCCTCACCACGCCGGAACCCCAGGATCTTGCAGCGCAGGACCATCTGACAGCGCAGCTCTCCTTCGGCCTGCCGGACTATGGAGGTCTCGAAGCCCGGCTTGACGCGTTGTGCAGGGAAGGGGTGCCGGAGGAGGGGCTGAGCCTGATGCTCTGCCACATCGACGGGCTCGAACCGCTCAGCCGCAGCGGTCTCTCCAAGGTCGGCGACTATCTGAAGAACACCCTGGCTCGCTTCACTCACCGACTGATCGAGAAGAACGATACCGCCTACTGGACCGCGCCGGACGAACTGGGCCTGCTTGTCGGTGCGAGCAGCGAGACCTACCTGGCGCAACTCAGCGAGAAGATCACGCGGGTGGTGAAGGATGCCGAGACCGTTGCCCGGCGTTCGATCCCCTCCATGCCGAAGCTCGCCTGCCGTTTCGGATGTGCGCGCACCCATCGCCCGGTCCTGGCTGCGCAGCTTTACGGTGCAGCGCGCCAGTCGCTGCAAAAGGCAGCGCTGACAGAAAGCCCCATGCCAGTGTTTGCCGAGGTGTCGGTCGATCCGGCCACCATCCGCCGCTACGAAGCGCTGTATGGGCGTCGTGCAGGTTGACCATCCGGCTCATTCACGGTGCCTGAGCAGGTGAGCAATTTGTAATGCGGTCCCATCGCGTTTCAGGCTTTGCCCTTGCCGGCAATCGGCCTATATCGCTTGTCATGTTTCAAGCTATCGCCCGCCTCTTCGAGAACTGGCTCGATCCCTTTGCCCGGACCGACAACCTTCGGCCGCCGGAAAACACGTGGGGGTTTGTCTGGTTCTATGTGAGCCAGGCGAAGATGGCCTTCTTCCTGATGGCGATCTTCGGCGGGGCGGTGGCCATGCTGGAAGCGGGTCTTTTCTGGTTTGTCGGGCGGCTTGTCGACCTTCTCGACACAGTGCCGAAGGAGGCGGGCTGGGACGGGCTGATTGCCGCCCATGGCGGCGAACTCCTGGCGATGGCGCTGATCGTGCTGATCGGGCGCTTCATCGTCGTGACGATCGGGGCCCTGGTCGAAGAACAGGTGATTGTCCTCAACTTCTTCAATCTCGTCCGCTGGCAGGCGCATGCCCATGTGGCACGCCAGTCGCTCTCCTTCTTCCAGAATGATTTTGCCGGGCGCATCGTCACCAAGGTTTGGTCGGCGGGGCAATCCACCGGGGATCTGCTGACCTCGCTGCTGCAGGTCGTCTGGTTCATGGTGATCTACACGGTCTCGACCATGGCGCTGGTGGCGCAGCTCGACTGGCGGCTGGCCGCTATCATCGGCGCCTGGGTGGCGATCTTCCTGATGCTGGCGCGCTATTTCGTGCCGAAGATCCGCCATCATGCCAAGCAGACGGCCGAGGCATCCTCGATGCTGAACGGTCGGCTGGTCGACAGCTATTCGAACATCCAGACGCTGAAGCTCTTTGCCCGCGAGCGGCAGAACGACCACTATATCCGTGCCGGTTTCGACCGGTTCCAGGATACGCTCCGGCCCTTCGCGCGGCTTTTGACCGGTGTGCGGGCCTCGCTTGCGATCCTGTCCGGCGTGATGATCCTCATGGTGGGGCTCTTGTCCGTCGAGCTCTGGTTTGCGGGCGCGGTCACGGCCGGTGGCGTGGCCTTCACGCTCGGTCTTGTGCTGCGTCTCAACATGCTGCTCGGACGGATGATGACTCAGCTCAACGGCATCATGCGCAATATCGGCACGATCCAGAACTCGGCCGAGCTGGTGGCAAAGCCGATCGGACTGACCGACAGGCCTGGAGCGACGAAGCTAGAGGTGAAATCGCCGGAGATCCGTTTCGAAGATGTCACGTTCCATTACGGCCGCAAGAAAGGGGCGATCGATCATCTCACCCTGACCATCGAGCCGGGCGAGAAGGTCGGTATCGTCGGGCGCTCGGGAGCGGGCAAGTCGACGCTGGTCAACCTGCTCCTGCGCTTCTACGACCTCGAGGGCGGCCGGATCCTGATCGATGGCCAGGACATTTCCGCTGTGACACAGGAGAGCCTGCGCTCGCAGATCGGCATGGTCACCCAGGATACCGCTCTTCTGCATCGCTCGATCCGCGACAATATCCTCTTCGGTCGCGAGGAGGCGACGGAAGAGCAACTGCTGAAAGCCGCCGAACGTGCCGAAGCCCTCGATTTCATCCAGCGGCTGGAAGACCAGCGCGGCCGCAAGGGCTTCGACGCGCATGTCGGCGAGCGCGGCGTCAAACTGTCCGGCGGCCAACGACAGCGTATCGCCATTGCCCGCGTGATGCTCAAGGACGCGCCGATCCTGGTGCTTGACGAAGCGACCTCGGCTCTCGACTCGGAGGTTGAGGCGGCGATCCAGTCCAATCTCGACCGGCTGATGCAGGGCAAGACTGTGCTCGCCATCGCCCACCGCCTGTCGACCATCGCCGCGCTCGACCGCCTCGTCGTCATGGACAAGGGCCGGATCATCGAGCAGGGCACACACAGGGAACTCGTCGAACTCGGAGGCCTCTATTCGGAGCTCTGGAGCCGGCAATCCGGCGGGTTCCTCGATACGCGCAGCGAACTGGTCACGGCATGAGCGGTTCTGCACGCGCAACGCTTTTGCCAAATCACTGCATTGCTTGATGATCTGCCGCTCACACTTGCGTTAAATCAAGCAATTGGGGATGGTATCCGGGAAATCCGCGACATCGTGGCTCCTTGTCGGCTGAAGACTGGACAGAATAGATTATCGGGCTTAGAACGCGCCAATCTGGCGGGGAATCTGTGGCTGCTCCGTGGCCGCATTGTGATTCCCGCTGCGGGGGCAAATGCGGTGTGTCGCAGGATTGCGAGAGGAAAAAGTGACCGTGAGCGAACACGAGACAACGACTAATCAAGCGGGCGAGCCTACGCGCCGCGACTTTCTCTACATGGTGACCGGTATGGCCGGTGCGGTCGGTGCGGCCTCGTTCGCCTGGCCGTTCATCGATCAGATGCGTCCGGATGCATCGACGCTCGCGCTCGCTTCGATCGAAGTGGACGTGTCTGCGCTTGAGCCTGGCATGTCGCTGACGGTCAAGTGGCGCGGCAAGCCGGTCTTCATTCGCAACCGTACGGACAAGGAAGTCGAAGAGGCCAAGGCCGTTCAGATGGCTGACCTCAAGGACCCGGTTGCCCGCAACGCCAATATCGATGCTTCGGCAGAGGCGACCGACCTTGCTCGCTCGGCTGGCGAGGGCAAGGAAAACTGGATCGTCATGATCGGTTCCTGCACCCATCTGGGCTGCGTCCCGCTCGGTCAGGCCGGCGATTTCGGTGGCTGGTTCTGTCCCTGCCACGGCTCGCACTACGATACGGCGGGCCGTATCCGCAAGGGTCCCGCACCGGCCAACCTGCCGGTACCGACCTTCGCATTCACATCCGACACTGTCATCAAGATCGGCTGAGGGGATCAGACAAGATGAGTGGCCATTCGAGTTACCAGCCGTCCACCGGCGTCGAAAAGTGGATTGATGCGCGCCTGCCGCTGCCGCGTCTGATGTATGACAGCTTTGTTGCCTATCCGGTTCCCCGCAACCTGAACTATGCCTATACCTTCGGTGGCATGCTCAGCGTCATGCTGCTGGTGCAGATCCTGACCGGTGTCGTGCTTGCCATGCATTATGCCGCCGAGACGACCGTTGCCTTCAACTCGGTCGAAAAGATCATGCGCGACGTCAACAATGGTTGGCTTCTGCGTTACATGCATGCCAACGGCGCATCCTTCTTCTTTATCGCCGTCTACCTGCACATTGCCCGTGGCCTCTACTACGGTTCCTATAAGGCGCCGCGCGAAATCCTCTGGATCCTCGGTGTGGTGATCTTCCTCCTGATGATGGCAACCGCCTTCATGGGCTATGTTCTGCCTTGGGGTCAGATGTCCTTCTGGGGTGCAACCGTTATCACCGGCTTCTTCACCGCCTTCCCGTTCGTCGGCGAAACCATCCAGCAGTTCCTGCTCGGCGGCTTTGCGGTCGACAATCCGACGCTGAACCGCTTCTTTGCGCTGCATTACCTGCTCCCGTTCATGATCGCGGGCGTCGTCATCCTGCACGTCTGGGCCCTGCACGTCACCGGTCAGACCAACCCGACGGGCGTCGAAGTCAAGTCCAAGACCGATACCGTTCCGTTCACGCCTTATGCGACGCTGAAGGATGCACTCGGTCTCTCGGTCTTCCTGCTGGTCTTCGCCTACTTCATCTTCTATATGCCGAACTACCTCGGCCATCCGGACAACTACATCCCGGCTGACTCGCTGAAGACACCTGCTCACATCGTTCCGGAATGGTACTTCCTGCCGTTCTACGCCATGCTGCGCGCCATCACCTTCGACGTTCTGTTCATCGACTCGAAGCTCGGCGGCGTTCTCGTGATGTTTGGTGCGATCATCGTGCTGTTCTTCCTGCCCTGGCTCGACACCTCGAAGGTCCGTTCGGCCGTGTACCGCCCGTGGTACAAGCTGTTCTTCTGGATCTTCGTGGCGAATTCGCTGCTGCTCGGCTGGCTTGGCGCCATGCCCGCAGAAGGCATCTACGTCATCCTGTCACAGGTCGGCACTGCCTACTACTTCGGCTTCTTCCTCGTGATCATGCCGCTGCTCGGCCTGTTCGAGACGCCAAGGCGCATCCCGAATTCGATCACCGAGGCGGTTCTCGAAAAGAGCGGCAAGTCCGCTGCCGCACAAGCCTGAGCACGTGAGAGGACGATAACAATGAAAAAGCTTGTCACGAGCATCGCTCTGATCGCAGCCATGGCCGGTTTTTCCGGCCAGGCCATTGCGGCAGAAGGCGGCGATCTGGCCGAGATGACGCATCATGCGGCCCAGACCGGTCACTACCCGATCCTGAAGCCCGAGCAGATGGACTGGTCGTTTGCCGGCCCCTTCGGCAAGTACGACAAGGCCCAGCTGCAGCGCGGTCTGAAGGTCTACACCGAGGTCTGCTCCGCCTGTCATTCGATGAACCTGGTGGCTTTCCGCACGCTGGAAGACCTGGGTTATTCGGAAGCGCAGGTGAAGGCATTCGCGGCGAATTACGAAGTCACCGACGGGCCCAATGCCGACGGTGAAATGTTCACCCGGACCGCCGTTGCGTCCGACCACTTCCCGTCGCCTTTCCCGAACAAGGAAGCGGCTGCTGCGGCCAACGGTGGTGCGGCTCCGCCGGACTTCTCGCTGATCGCCAAGGCACGCGGCGTAACCCGCGGCTTCCCGACCTTCATCTTCGACATCTTCACCCAGTACCAGCAGGGCGGCCCGGATTACATCCATGCTCTCCTCACCGGTTACCAGGACCCGCCGGAAGGCGTTGAGGTTGCCGAAGGTACCCACTTCAACCCGTACTTCATCGCCGGCCAGTCGCTTGCCATGGCGCCGCCGCTCTCCGACGGTCAGGTGACCTATGATGACGGTTCTCCGGAAACGCTCGAGCAGTATTCGCTCGACGTGTCTGCCTTCCTGATGTGGGCCGCAGAGCCGCATCTCGAGGACCGCAAGCGCATGGGCTTCATGGTCATGGTGTTCCTGGCGATCTTCACGGCGCTGATCTACCTGACGAAGAAGTCGGTTTATGCGAACAAGGAACATTGATCGACGCGATCACGTTTCACGGAAAAGGCGGTCCTCGGGCCGCCTTTTTTGGTTTCTGCCTAACGCAGCATGTTTGCCAGCTGTCGCTCACAATCCAGGCGGTCGAGTGGATTGAGTTCGCCCAGACGGCGCAGCACAAGTTCGTTCGGTATTGTCGCCATGCGCCAACGGACAAGGCATGGGACTCGCAATCCGGCCGCGTCGAGATCGGTGATCACGACGTCGCTCGGCCAGTTGGAGGCCTTGGCCGTCGTTATCATTGCAACCACAGTCGCATCGTTCGCCCGGTTAAAGCCGGCTGCAGAGATTACCAGCGCGGGGCGACGCTTCAGAATCGGAATGTCCGCGAAGGGGAATGGCACCACGATCGTGTCGTAGCGCTCACAAAGCACGGAATGCCTCTTCGTCTTCTTGACTTGCCCATTCCGGGAACTGCATGGAAGGCTTCGCGAATTCGACGTCCGTGAGGAGTACTTCGCGAAGTACGATCTCTTCACCGCGGCGCGTCTTGTACCAGTTCGCCCAGAGATCCTTCATACCACCTTCGGGACGGATTGCATCGGTGGGGCGACCGTCTCGGCCCGTTTTCATCCGAACCCATCGGCCTATGACACCGTCGGTTTCCAAGTGGATGGGCTCTTCTTCCCCAAGGGCGAGCAGCCGGCGCCTGAGTTCGGGGCTTTCCACGTGCTTGAACCAGATCGCGACGTCGGAAATCCTGACCCGTGGCATCACGGTCGTTCTCCCAACCAGTTTGGTCAACTTCAACGTTCATGTTGACCGAGGTATCCGGAGCGGTCAATGCCCTTGCTTCTGAGGCGTTCTTTTGATTGGGAGAGGGATGGACAAGGGCGCAGACAGGCGTCACCTTGCGCGCAACATTCGTTCTTTGCTGGATCACCATGACGCCCGACACTCAGACTTACCTGACCAACGCCATTCGCTCCATTCCCGACTACCCAAAGCCCGGGATCATCTTTCGGGACATCACCACGCTGCTCGGCGATGCGCGGGCGTTTCGGCGGGCCGTCGATGAGCTGGTGCAGCCCTATGCCGGCCTGAAGGTCGACAAGATCGCCGGCATGGAAGCGCGTGGCTTCATCCTTGGCGGCGCAGTCGCCCACCAGCTCTCTGCCGGCTTCGTGCCGATCCGCAAGAAGGGCAAGCTGCCGCACGAGACCGTGCGCATCGCCTACAGCCTGGAATATGGCGTGGACGAGATGGAAATCCACATGGATGCGGTCAAGCCGGGCGAGAAGGTCATCCTGGTCGACGACCTGATCGCCACCGGCGGCACTGCTGTCGGTGCGGTACAGCTGCTGCGCCAGATCGGGGCTGACGTGGTGTCAGCCTGCTTCGTCATCGATCTGCCGGAACTCGGTGGTCGTCAGAAGCTCGAAGCGCTTGGCGTCGAGGTGCGCACGCTCGTGGAGTTCGAGGGGCACTGAGCCCCTAGTTCTCCTGCTCAGCGGGCGAGCGCTGCGGTGATATCGGCCTCAAGATCGGCGGGAGCCGTTCGGGGCGAATAGCGGGCAATCGGTTTGCCGTCGCGGCCGACCAGGAACTTGGCGAAGTTCCAGCCGATCTCCTGACCCTTTTCGGCGCCGGGCGTCTCGGCCTTCAGATAGGCGTAGAGCGGGTGGGTGCCTTCACCGTTGACCTCGATCTTCGAGAACATCGGGAAGGTTACGGCGAAGCGAGTTTCGCAGAAGAGCGCGATCTCCTTTTCCGTGCCCGGTTCCTGGGCGCCGAACTGGTTGCAGGGGAAGCCGAGAACGACGAGATCGGCATGGGTCTCGTGCAGCTTTTCCAGGCCCTCATACTGGGGTGTCAGGCCGCAGGCACTTGCGGTGTTGACGACGAGCAGGACCTTGCCGGCATAGTCCTTCAGGCTGCGCTCTGTGCCGTCGATGGCGGTCATGGTGAAGTCGTGGACGCTCATGCGGTCTGCTCCTCGTCGGGGAAGAATTCAATCAGATTGCTCTTGAAGCGGAGCACGGTTTCGCCGTGCTGGTTGACGCCCTCGGAAAGGGCGGAGTTCAGCATGTATCGGCGCTTTCCGTTGACGATCCTGCTGTCGATGGGGGTCATGAAGTAGGTGAGGGTGTCGCCGACGAAGACCGGTTTCAACCATTGCAGCTCGGAAAAGCCGGGCGAGGGGCCAATCCTCGGCGGTTCCAGACCCTCGGCTTTCAAGCGCTTCATTTCGCGACCGATGAAACCGATGAAGCTCTTCATCCAGTTGGCGCAGGTGTGCCAGCCGGATGCGCAAAGCGCGCCGAAGACGTAATCCTTCGCCGCTTCGGCATCGACGTGGAAGGGCTGAGGATCGAACTTCTGCGCAAAGCGAATGATGTCCTCCGCCGTGAAGGTGACGCTGCCGAGTTCGAGCCGTGTGCCGGCGGGATAGAGGTCGAACATCTTCATGCCGGCACCTCTGCTGTTTCCCGGCGGCGGACCATGACGGCATTGCGAGCCTTCATGACCGTTTCGCCGCGCTGATTGTGGAGTTCATGGCCGAAGGTGACGATGCCGAGATGCGGACGCGAGCGCATGGGACGGGCTTCCTCAACGACCGACTGGCCGGAGAGCGTATCACCTGCCAGCACCGGTTTGCGCCACTGCATGAATTCGATCCCGGGAGCGCCTTCGGACGCGGCTTTCAGCACATAGGCATCGATCATAAGGCGCATGAAGAGGCTGGATGTGTGCCAGCCGGAGGCCGATAGCCCGCCGAGAATGCTGGCCTTGCCGGCTTCCTCAGAGAGATGCATGGGCTGCGGGTCGAATTCGCGGGCGAATTCGATGATCTCCTCGGCGGTTACCAGACGCGGCCCGAGCGCAAAGCTTCGGCCCTCGGTGAAGTCCTCGTAGTGAAGCCTGTCATCCTGCATGCAACATGTTCTCCAATGCACTGCCAGTCGCTATGGTCATAAGCGGGAATCGTGAGGTGGTCCATGGTGGGTTGGGCGGATCAGGCGAGCTTTCTCGCGGACATAGATAACGAGGCGCGACGGGCGCTCGAGGCGCTGAAGCCGATGCATGTGCCGGCGCGGGCCACGCTGTTTCGGCCGGGGGATGCGGCTCAAAGCTTTGTCATCCTGCTTTCCGGGCGCATCGGCGTTTATCTCACCGGGCGCAACGGACGGGAGCTTCTTCTCTATTCCGTCACACCCGGCGAGACCTGCGTGCAGACCACGCTCGGCGTGCTTGGCGGGGCGCCCTATACGGGCGAGGCGGTGGCGGAAAGCGATCTGGTGGCGGTGATGGTGCCGCCTGCCGTGTTCGAGCGCCTGATGGCCAGTTCGCCTGCCTTCCGCGCCTTCGTCTTCAAGGCATTTGCCGACCGGTTGGGCGACCTAATGTTTGTGCTCGAACAGGTGGCTTTCGTGAAGGTCGAACAGCGGCTGGCGCATGCGTTGATCGAGCGGGCCGACGACGAGGGCTGCGTGACGCTGACGCATCAGGAGCTCGCGGTCGTGATCGGTACGGCACGGGAGGTCGTGTCGCGGCGGCTCGAGGCGCTTGCATCCAAGGGCGTGGTGGCAAGCGAGCGAGGGCAGATCCGGATCATCGAGAAAGGTGAGCTCGCCCGCATGGCGAGGGCCAGCGAGCTTTGAGACTTGCCCAATTGCGTGACTTAGTCACCGACGCGTTCGAGGGGCGGCGCTAGTGTCATCCCATCGTCAATCGAACGGAAGGAAAAACCATGTTTGCCAAGAATGTCGGCAGTCTCGACCGCGTGCTGCGCATCGTTGTCGGGCTTGTGCTCTTGTCGCTCTTCTTCATCTATCCGGGCGCGTGGTGGCGCTACTACACGCTGATCGGCGTGGTGCCGCTTCTGACCGGCCTGATGTCGACCTGCCCGCTTTATTCGATCATGGGGCTTTCAACCTGCCCGGTAAAGCGGGCTTGACGGCCGGCTTGCTGATTGAACAAAAAAAAGGCCGCGAGGGGATCGCGGCCTTTTGTCGTTCTGGTGGTTTCGCTTCAGGTGTTGAAGCGGAAGTGGATCACGTCGCCGTCGTGGACGACATATTCCTTGCCTTCGTCGCGGCCCTTGCCGGCTTCCTTGGCGCCGACTTCGCCCTTGTAGGCGATGTAGTCGTCATAGGAAATGGTGAAGGCGCGAATGAAGCCGCGTTCGAAATCGGTGTGGATGACGCCGGCAGCCTGCGGGGCCTTGGTGCCGCGGACGATCGTCCAGGCGCGGGTCTCCTTCGGGCCGACCGTGAAATAGGTGATCAGGTCGAGCAGGTGGTAGCCGGCGCGGATCAGGCGGTCGAGACCGGCTTCGTCAAGGCCAAGGGCCGAGAGGAACTCGGTGGCTTCCTCTTCCGGCAGCTGGGCGACTTCGGCTTCGATCGCAGCCGAGATCACGACGCATTCGGCGCCCTGTTCGGCGGCCATCTTGGCGACGGCTTCGGTGTATTTGTTGCCGGTCGCGGCGTCACCCTCGGCGACGTTGCAGACATAGAGAACCGGATGCGAGGTCAGCAGGTTCAGCTGCTTGAGGATGACGATCTCGTCGGCGGCCAGTGTCTTCAGGAGAAGGCGGGCCGGCTTGCCGTCCTGCAGGAGTTTGACGACCTGCTCCATGATCGGCAGCTGGGCGCTGGCTTCCTTGTCCTTGCCCGTGGCGCGCTTGCGGGTCTGCTCGAGGCGACGCTCCAGGCTTTCGAGGTCGGCGAGCATCAGCTCGGTTTCGATCGTGTCGGCGTCGCCCACCGGGTCGATACGGCCTTCGACATGGGTGATGTCTGTGTCTTCGAAGCAGCGCAGGACGTGGACGATGGCGTCGACTTCGCGGATATTGGCGAGGAACTTGTTGCCGAGGCCTTCGCCCTTCGAGGCGCCGCGCACGAGGCCGGCGATGTCGACGAAGGAGATGCGGGTCGGAATGATTTCCTTGGAGCCCGCGATGTCGGCGAGCTTCTTCATGCGCGGATCGGGAACGGCCACTTCACCGGTGTTCGGCTCGATCGTGCAGAAGGGATAGTTGGCTGCCTGGGCGGCTGCCGTCTTGGTCAGCGCGTTGAAGAGGGTGGACTTGCCGACATTCGGAAGCCCGACGATACCGCATTTGAAGCCCATGGCTTTGAATACCTGCTCGGGATGGATTTTCGTTGCCCACGCCTATGGGGTATAGGAAGGGCATGGTCAAGTGTTGCGGGCCTGATGCGGCCTCTAGATCCGGAAGGAACCCATGGCGAAGGATACGGTGCTGACGCCGAAGACGGTGACCAAGCCAAAGGTCGAGAAACCCAGGCTCTACAAGGTGCTCCTGCACAATGACGACTATACGCCGCGCGAATTCGTCACGATCGTGTTGAGGGTCGTGTTCCGGATGAGCGAGGAGACGGGCTACCGGGTGATGATGACGGCGCACAAGTTCGGCTCGGCGGTGGTCGTCGTCTGCACCCGCGAGATTGCGGAGACGAAGGTGACGGAGGCCATGGACCTTGCCAAGGAGGCGGGCATGCCGCTGTTGTTTACGGCAGAGCCGGAGGAGTGAGGCGATGGCGAATGCGTCTCCTTCGACCGATTGGGCGACAGTTCGGCGGATGATGAACACGGCGATCGATTTCTGCGAACAGGTCGAAGCCGCGGGCTATCGTGAGACCGATCGCGATGCGACGGCCGCCGTCGCCGGCCAAGCCGTCAGTGTGCAAGACGTGCTTGCGAGCGCATGGACCTATCCTGAGACCATGCGCTACGCCATCATTCGCAAGCGCCACGAAGCCGATGACGATCTCGCTTATGTGCCGGAGACCGCCCGCGTCTTGACGGCCATGGCTGAGGCTTGTGCCGAGTTGTTCGCGCCAAGGCCGGCGCCACAGACGCGGCTGGTGTCAGCGAGATGCTCCATTGGTTCGAGACGCATGCCGGCACTACGCTTAGGGAAGCAATCTCGAAGCGGGACAATAGTACCTGAGCCGAGGTTGCGTCAGATCTGCTGGGTCGCCGGAACCCGCGCGATCACCTTGATCTCGAAATCGAAGCAGGCGAGCCAGGTTACCCCGACAGCCGTCCAGTTCGGATAAGGTGGGGCGCTGAAGATGTCGGCCTTTACCTTCATGATCGTCTCGAACTGGTTTTCCGGATCGGTGTGGAAGCTGGTGACGTCGACAAGGTCGGCAAATGAGCAGCCGGCGGCGGCGAGCGTCGCTTCAAGATTGGCGAAGGCGCGGCGAACCTGGGCTTCAAAGTCCGGTTCGGGCGTGCCGTCCTCGCGGCTGCCGACCTGTCCGGAGACGAAGAGCAGATCACCGGTGCGGATAGCGGCGGAATAGCCGTGCTGTTCGTACAAGGCGTGGCGGTTTGCGGGGAAGACTGGTTCAGGCTTGGTCATGGGTATCCTTTCGGGCATGCGAGATCGTTCCGCCCCAGGGTGGGTCGGTGAAACGCCGCTTGGCTGCAGGCTGAAGATTTCATATACGTTGCGTATGTAGCGTTACTCGCATACGAAACGTATGTCAAATTCATATACGCAATGTATGTGAAATTGGGAGAATGGTATGAAGCGCACACGATCGGAAAGCATGGCGGAAAATCGTGGGAAGTTGATCGCGGCTGCGCGTAAGGCCTTTGCCGACAAGGGCTATGTGGCAGCGTCCATGGATGCGCTCACCGCAGAGGCCGGGCTTACGCGGGGTGCGCTTTATCACAATTTCGGCGACAAGCGCGGACTGTTCGCCGCCGTCGTCGACCAGATCGATACCGAAATGGCAGGGAGGGCGAAGCGGCATGCCGCGGCGGCCGGCGAGGGCTGGAATGCGCTGCTCGCTGAAGGTGCGGCCTATATCGAGATGGCGCTCGATCCCGAGGTGCAGCGCATCGTGCTGCTCGATGGGCCGGCGGTGCTCGGTGATCCCTCGTTATGGCCGAGCCAGAATTCATGCCTTCAGGTGACCCGTGAGGCGATCGAAGTCCTGATGGGGCAGGGGGTGTTGAAGCCGGTGGATGCGGAAGCGGCAGCGCGGCTGATCAGCGGTGCGGCGCTCAATGCGGCGATGTGGATCGCCGCGAGCGCAGAGCCTGAAAGCGTCTTGCCGAAGGCGCAGCAAGCCTTTCGTGCGCTCGCCGAGGGACTGCTCGCGAAGGTCCCCGCCTAGGCGCCAGCGAGTACAATTTCGGTGCAAACCAATTCCTTACCGCCGCGCGCTAGTCTTGGCGGATGGTTCCGGATCCACAAACACTCCCCGAGGCGGCCACCTGGCATTATGTCGTGGCGGTCGGCCTCTTCGCCCTGATCGGGGCAGTCGGGCATGTGGTGCGCGCCGTCTTCAATATCTTGCCGGATCGCCTGTCGGATCGTCCGATGATGGATCTCGTGATCAGCGACGGCTATAGCTGGCAGGACATGATCTTCAAGACCGAATATGACGATGCGGGCTACTACCGCCTCGACAGTCTGCACAATCTGCGGCTTGCGGTTGGCTGGGCCATGTTCAGCGGATTTCTGATCCTGCTATTGGCACCTGACGCATCACGGCTTGCGGCTTACTGGATAGACTTCGGGCTTGCCGCACTCGTCGATCTCTTCTGGTACCGGGTCGAGACCTTCGAGTGGTGAGGCCTGAGCCTCACTTGCTCTTCTTTGCCTTCACGCCGAGCGCTTCCGCCGAGATCCAGAACACCGCGTCCTCTTCCTCCGTAGTCTCGACCCAGAGGAAGTCGAGGTCCGGGAATTCGGCTTCGAGGATGTCGCGGCCGCGGCCGATTTCGCACAGCATGCCGCCGCCGGGATTGAGGTGCTTCGGCGCTTCGGCGAGCAGCGTCCGCACGAGGTCGAGGCCGTCTTCGCCGCCGTCATGGGCCATGGCCGGTTCGGCGCGGTATTCGGCCGGGAAGGCGTCCATGGCTTCGTGGTCGACATAGGGCGGGTTGGTGATGATGAGGTCGAACTTGCGGCCTGACAGCGGCCCATAGAGATCGCCCTGATGCAGCGTCAGCTGGTCTTCGAGGCCATAGGCCTGACGGTTCTTTTCGGCGACATCGAGCGCGTTGGCGGAGAGATCGACGGCATCGACGGCTGCCAGCGGGAAGAACTTTGCAGCCAGGATCGCCAGGCAGCCGGAGCCGGTGCAGATGTCGACCACGCTTTCGACCGCGAAGGGATCCGGCAGGAAGGTCGAGCCGAATTCGCCGCCATATTCGTTGAACAGGATCTCGCCGATATGCGAGCGCGGCACGATCACGCGCTCATCGACGAAGAAGCGCATGCCCTGGATATAGGAGCGGCCGGTGAGATAGGCTGAGGGCTTGCGGGTTGTAACACGCGTCTCGATGCGGTCCGCGAGCAGGCGACGCTCTGACGGCAGCAGCTTTGCATCAAGGAAAGGGTCGAGCGTGTCGATCGGCAGGTCGAGGCTGTCGAGCACCAGGAAGGCGGCATCATCGACGGCGGTGTGGGTGCCGTGGCCGTAGCTCAGTTCTGCGGCATTGAAGCGAGAGATGGCATAACGCCAGTAGTCGCGCAGGGTGACGAGGTCGGTGGTGATGTCGTGGCTCATGGCGTTATCCGGTCGTTTGCGCGGCTATCGGTTAAAGGCAGGGCAGGGCGCCTCTGATGGGGTTGTCAGTCGCCCTTGGGGCCGAACATCTTCTTCAACATCTCGGCCATGGGGCCGGTCTCGGGAAGTTTCTTCGGTTGATTGAAGTTGCGAGCCTGATGGATGTGGGACTGGGCGGGCTTTGGCGCTTTGGGTGCCTTGGCCGGCTTCTCGTCCTCGGCCTTAGCCCCGGTTGCGAGCGCCAGCTTGTTCATCAGCTGCGAGTCTTCACCGCGTATCAGCATGTCTGCATTGTCGGCGAGCGCTTCCAGCAGCGGATCGAGCCATTCGGCGTCCGCCTTGGCGAAGTCGCCGAGCACGTGGTTGTGGACTTTTGCCTTGTCGCCGGGATGGCCGATGCCGAGGCGGAGCCGCCGGTAGTTCAGGCCGCAATGGGCGTCGAGCGACTTGATGCCGTTATGCCCGCCATGGCCGCCGCCGGTCTTGATGCGCGCCTTGCCGGGCAGGAGGTCGAGTTCGTCATAGATGGCGACGATGTCTTCCGGACCGAGCTTGTAGAAGCGCATGGCCTCGCCGACGCTTTCGCCCGAAAGGTTCATGAAGGTCTGCGGCTTGATCAGCATGACCTTCTCGCCGGCCAGTGTTCCCTCGGAGATCTCTGCCTTGAACTTCTTCGACCACGGCGAAAAGCCGTGGCGGCGCTGGATCGCGTCGACAGCCATGAAGCCGATATTGTGCCGGTTCTTCGCATACTGCGCACCGGGATTGCCGAGGCCGGCCAGGATGATCATTGCCCGAGATCCGTCTTGAGGTTCTTTGCCTTTCCCCACAGGGAAACAGCGCGAAAGTCAAGACGATTGTCGGGCCAATGGTCAGGGCTTAGCCGCGACCTGGCCGAAGTTCGAGTAGCGCAGATTGTAGGTGTCGAAGATCTCCGCCTGGGTGCCGTCTGCGATCAGGGTGTCGAGCGCGCCCTGCATGCGGGCAAGCAGTTCGTCCGGGAAAGACAGGTTGCAGGCGACGGCGAATTTCTGCTCCGAGAAGACGAACTGGGCTTCAAGATCCGTGCCCATTTCGCGCAACTCGATATAGTGCTGCTCGGAGATCGGCATCAGGTCTACACGGTTGCTCTCCAGCTTCTTCAGTGTGAGCTTCAGATCCGTCGCGAGGTCGATCTTGGGAAAGCCCTCATTCTCCAGCAGGGTCTGGGTGTAATCATTGCGTTGGGTGCCGACGGTGAACCGCTTGGCTTCCTCGATGTTGGCGACCTTGATGCCGGATCCCTCATGCGACACCATGAAGTTGCGGCCAACGGCAATCGGCTCGACCCATTTGAACCGCTTGTCGCGCTCCGGAATGTGCGCGGTCGTGAAGACGCAATGCATCGGTTCGCTTTCGGCGAGCGCAATGGCGCGCG
Source organism: Rhizobium sp. AQ_MP (assembly GCF_014237835.1). Taxonomy (GTDB): domain Bacteria; phylum Pseudomonadota; class Alphaproteobacteria; order Rhizobiales; family Rhizobiaceae; genus Allorhizobium. The sequence goes on along the minus strand of NZ_JACJVI010000010.1, from coordinate 99,198 downwards.
CCCAGGGCATCATCTCGATGGTATAGGGGATGTCGATCGCCTTCATCATCAGCAGGATTTGATCATATCCCGCGCCGCGGATCTCGCTGCCGACCCGATAATTGTAGGGGGGATAGTCTTCGGTGGTGAAATGGACGACATCGGCGGCGGCGACCGGGGCCGCCGCGAGTGAAAGCATAATGACGAGGACTTTCATTGCGGTTCCCTCCTGCGGTTGATCTCAGCCGGTCGACACCCTCGGCAGGTGGCTCGGCGCGGCAAGCGCATGTTCCATCAGCGTCGACAGCGGCGCGGGGCGATCGAAAAGATAACCCTGGCCGAAGTCGACCCCGAATTCCTCAAGAATGCGGCGCTGTTCTTCCGTCTCGATGCCCTCGGCAACCACACTGCATTCCATTTTGTGGGAAATCGCCGTGATGCCTTCGACGAGCATGCGGCTCTTGTGGCGGTGCTCGGGCTCGTCTTCCGTCAGCGAGCGGATGAAGGACTGGTCGATCTTGACGATATCGACCGGGAAGCGGTTGAGGTAGCTCAGCGAAGAGTAGCCCGTGCCGAAGTCGTCGAGGGCGATCCGGTAGCCGTAGCTGTTGAACCCATCGAGGATGGTACGGATCTGCGGATTGTCGTGCAGCAGCGTCGCCTCGGTGATCTCGACGACGATGCGGTGCGGCGCGATATCGTAATGGGACGTCAGAGCGGCCAAGCGTACAGGCAGAGACGCATCGAACTGAAGCGGCGAGAAGTTGATCGCGAGATAGGCGTCGTGGTTGCCGGTCGCCGCACTCAGGCGGGCCAGGTTGGAAAGCGCCTTCTCGAGCACCTGACCGCCCAGGCGGCTGATCGCGCCGGTTTCTTCCGCCACGCCGATCATTTCTGCTGGTGGAATGACGCCGCGCCTTGGATGCACAAGGCGCATCAGGGCCTCGTAACCGACCGTGCGACCGCTTGCGACTTCGACGATCGGCTGGAAGAAGGCATCGAACCAGTCCTCGGCCAGACCTTCCTCGATATCGCGCTCGATCTCGGCGCGGCGGCGGGTGTGATCCTGGATCTGCGGGTTGTAAAGCTGCGCGCCGTTCTTGCCGTCGCGCTTCTTGCTGTACATGGCCATGTCCGACTTCTGCAGCAATTCGGCGGCGTTGGTCGCATGGGTGGGATAGACGGCGATGCCGATGCTGGCGCTCAAGCGGACGGTCGAACTTTCGATGGTCATGGGATGAACGAAGATCTCGCAAAGCGCACGGCTGATCCTTGTCGCGAGGTCTTCGATCGACGGTCCGCGCAGGAGCACGGCAAATTCATCGCCGCCGAGGCGCGCGGCGATTGCGCCCTTCGGAAGCTCGTCCTGCATGCGGTCAACAAATCGGCGAAGCACCAGGTCGCCCGCCTGGTGGCCGAGATTGTCGTTGATCCACTTGAAGCGATCAAGGTCGACAAAGATGCAGGCCAGTTCCTCACCTGAAGCATCTGCCGCCGCAATCTCACCGTCGAGTGCGGTTTCGAAGCCCTGGCGGTTGCGCAGGCCAGTCAGATGATCGGTGATCGCCTGGTGGTGGTTGCGCTCCTCGGACTGCTTGAGTGCCGTCACATCGGTCATCACCGATAGCGACAGGTCCTCATCGGCACCTTCGATCTTGCGGTTCGCTTCGGCGATGAGGACGTCCATGACGGTCCCGTCGGCACAAACGAACTGCGTCGTCGCTTCCAGGACGTCGGCGATGGACCGCGTCTTCTTGCGTTCGTGATAGGTTGCACGCGCTTCGGCCGGTACCAACTCAATGAACTGGCGACCGACGACCTGATGACGCTGGTAGCCGGTCGCCAGCAGCCAGTAATCGCTGACGCCGGTGATCCGGTCTTCCTCGTCAAGCGAGAAGAGCATGGCCGGCGTGGTGTTGTAGATGTCAGTCGCACGACGATGCGCAAGGCGCAATTCGCCTTCTTCCTGCTCGAGCTTGATCTGCATGGCATTGAAGCTTCGGGCAAGCCGGCCGATCTCGTCGTTGGACTGCCAGTCCACATGGTGGCGGGATCCGAGCCGGCGCGTCGCCTCGATGGCCGCAGTCAGCTTCAGGAGCGGCTTCATCACCATCAGCCGGTTGCCGATGACGGCAGCGCCCACCACACCCATGACCGCCAGCATGAAGATGACGATCAGCATCACCTCCGCCTGGCGCAACGAGGAGAACATGTCGATGCGGCTGTAGTAGATGGTGATGGTGCCAACGAGTTTCGGGCCTTCAACGGCACGGTAGAAGATCTCGCGCGTGATCGGTTCCAGACCGTTTTTCGGCCATTTCGGCAAGGCCGGCATCGAGACGGCAATGCCGCCCGAGACATCCTTGACGTGGACCCTGCTTACGGGTCCGTTGGAGACGATCGTTGCGGTGATCTGTTCGACGCTTTCCTCGTCGAAGTCCCAGAGCGGCTTGGCGAGTGCTTGTGCATTGGCTGCGAGCAGGATGTCGAGATTCTGCTGCAATTCGTTGGCCGCCCGTTCCGTCGCCAACGACAGGAACAGAGCAAAGAGCGGCACGACCAGAATGAAGATCGTGATCCCGACGATTGAAAGGAAGCGGCTCTCGACCGAACGTGTCATCAGCGGACCGCCTCACGCGGCGCGGGGTGATGCGGCATGCTGCTTCAGGCTCCCTCACGCAATAATTGAGAGCGGGAGCGTTTCACGAAATACTTTAAATCTACCTAAAGGCGAATGGTCGGATTCAACCTTCCCGCAGAGCCTCTGGCACGAAAAAAACCCACCCTTTGAGGGGTGGGTTTCCATCGATGCCGGAGATCTTGGAGATCAGGCTTCGGCTTCTGCTTCCATGCCGCCGGCCGGAGCAACGATCGTGGCGATCGTGAAGTCGCGGTCGGTGATAACAGGGCTGGTGCCAGCCGGGAGCTTGACGGCGGAGATGTGAACGCTGTCGCCAACCTTGAGGCCGGAGAGGTCAACCGTCAGGAATTCCGGAATGTCGGAAGCCGGGCAGTGCAGTTCAACTTCGTGACGAACGATGTTGAGAACGGCGCCGGTCTTGATGGCCGACTTCTCTTCGTTGATGAAGTGAACCGGAACTTCGACCGTGACCTTGCTGTCGGCCGAGACGCGCAGGAAGTCGACATGCATCGTGAAATCACGAACGACGTCGAGCTGGTAGTCCTTCGGCAGAACGCGGATCTTCTGGCCATCGAGGTCGATGACGGCGACGGTGGTCATGAAACCGCCGGCGTGGATGCGCTTGGTGATCTCGTTGGTGTTGATCGAGATCGAAATCGGGGCCTGCTTGTCACCATAGATGACAGCCGGGATGAAACCGTTGCGGCGAAGTTCGCGGGAGGACCCCTTACCTACCCGTTCGCGTGCTACGGCCTTGAGCTCGTAAGAAGCGTGGCTCATGGCTTTACCTTTCAAGTTACTGGAGAGCCCTGGCGACACTGTCATGCCAGAACCGGAGACCGTTGCCGGTCCCATCCACATTGCCTCCAAGGGTGTCTGTGCGGATCGGGCGCCTATAGACCAGATGATGGGGAATAGCAAGGTTCACGGCCAGAAAGCCGGCCCTAACGCATTCGTGATGGCAGATTGGCCGTCGGGTGACCAGCAACGGATTTGGTAACCATGTGAGGTGAGGCTTTCGAAATTGATGGATGTTAGCTTTCCCACTCAATTTCAAATGGTCTTGCCCATGCTTGCTGTTCTTTCCTGCATCGCCGTCGATCACGATCCTCTCTCACTGGTTGCTGCAGTGCTGATCTGTGTGCTCGGTTCGCTTTTGACCATGAGACTGTTCAATCGTGTGCGCAACACGCGCGGCGCAGCGCGGGCAAGCTGGATCGCGTTGACCTCCATCATCGGCGGCTCGTCGATCTGGACGACGCATTTCGTGGCGATGATGGGCTATGAAGCGGATGTGCTTGCCGGCTACGAGCCCACCGCCACGCTGCTTTCCCTGCTGCTTGCCATCACCGTGACCGGCATCGGCCTTTTCGTGGCGGCGGCAACCCAGCGCAGCCTGCTGGTCGAAGCGGGTGGCGCGATTGTCGGCGCGGGGATCGCGTCGATGCATTATGTCGGCATGTCCGGCTATCAGGTGCAGGCGGATCTGCACTGGAACATGAGTTATGTCGGCGCTTCGCTGGTCGCGGCCGGGCTCTTTGGCGCCTTGGCCACCAGCCGGGTTGCACGGCCTGTGACCCGGTTCTGCCGGTACGGCGGCGGTATCGCGCTCGTGCTTGCCATCGCTTCCACCCATTTCATCGGCATGACGGCTCTGACCGTGGAGCCCAATGCCGGCGCCTCGCTGCCTGCAAACATGCTGCCGGAAAGCGTGCTCACGGTGGTCCTGGTGTTCGTCACGCTGCTGATCCTGTCAATCGGTGCGATGACCTACGTGATCGACAGGCAGTCGAACCGCTCTGCAGTCGAGCGTTATCGCCAGCTTTCGCTCCATGATGCGCTGACCGGCCTGCCGAACCGGACAGCATTCCTTGAGCGTTTCAGTCATCTGGTGCAGACGCCGACAGCTCGCAACGAGCGGATCTACATCTTTTCCTTCGATCTCGACCGCTTCAAGGAGATCAATGATGTGCACGGGCATGCGGCAGGCGACCACGTGCTCAGGGTCGTTGCCGAGCGGATGACCGGCAGCCTGCGTTCCGACGAATTTGTTGCGCGCATCGGCGGTGACGAATTCGTGGCGGTGAGCACACGCATGTTCACGGCTGGCGATGCAGAAGCCTTTGGCCAAACGATCGTTTCCCAACTCAATGCGCCGATCGACTGGCAGGGACAGACGCTCTCTGTCGGTACCAGTATCGGTATCACCGTTTTCCCGGATGCTGCCGAAGAGATCGATGATCTGCTGGCCCAGGCAGACACGGCGATGTATCGCGCCAAGGCCAGCGGCTCGAACAACATCTGCTTCTACGACCAATCGATGGACCAGGCAGCCCGCGAGCGCAGCGCGCTTGCCATGGACATGCGTGCCGGGTTCCTGCGTGACGAGTTCAAGCTCTACTTCCAGAAGCAGAACGACACCCAGACCGGGGAAGTGGTCGGTTTCGAGGTGCTGCTGCGCTGGGACCATCCGACCCGCGGCCTGGTTTCACCGGCGGAGTTCATCCCGATTGCGGAACGCACAGGCTTCATCATGGAACTCGGTGACTGGGTGTTGCGCCAGGCCTGCATCGAGGCGGTGCGCTGGCGCAATCCGCTCAAGATTGCAGTCAATGTCGCGCCGAAACAGCTCGCGAACTCCGCCCTGCCGGCACGGGTGCGAGAAATTCTCGCCGAAACCGGGCTCCCTCCGTCCCGGCTGGAGCTCGAGATCACCGAATCCGGCATCATCGCCGATCAGCAGCATGCTCTCTCCATCATCCGGCAGCTCAAGTCGATTGGCGTGAAGATCGCCATGGATGACTACGGAACCGGCTATTCCTCGCTGTCGACGCTGCAACTATTTCCGTTCGACAAGATCAAGATCGACCGCGGTTTCATCGACAGCGTCGCAGAGAACCGACAATCCGCAGCGATCGTGCGGTCGACGCTAATCCTGGCACAGAGCCTTGACATACCCGTGCTTGCGGAGGGGGTGGAAAACGTCGAGCATCTGCGCTTCCTGCAGTCGGAAGGTTGTCAGCAGGTGCAGGGCTATTTCTACGGCAAACCCCAGCCCCTGTCTGAACTGCAGGATATCGTCAATCCGGACCATCCGGTTGCCCGGGAGAGCGAGGCTCCACCTGCCACGTCGGGTGTATCGTCGGGCGTTCTCGCGGCCTGAGGTCTGCCACGAGATGACCTCCGGGCCGGGTGTCGCAGATCTGCGCCAGTTTGACCGACGAAATTCTCGGTGGGCATCTGCCAACCACATCAGCGATTGCCTCTGAGGGAAGAAGGCGCATACTGGGACTCGTGCTTTGGGAGGAGCCGATGCGTGAGGACACCAGACATTCCGAACTCGTCTATTCGACGGCGCAGAAGGCGTCGGCTGCGGTGACCTCGCCGGTCGCGGCCTCCTGGAGCCGTTGCCTCAACCTCTATCAACTGCAGCCCGAACAGGCGCGCAAGCCGATCCAGGTGGATCACGTCCTCTACCGCGAGGCCCGCGAGCGCATGGAGCGGCTGATCGGCAGTTCTGCTGATGAAGTGGACAGGCTTTACCAGATGGTCGGACGCTCCGGCTGCTGCATCATTCTCGCGGATCAAAACGGAATTGTCGTCGACAGGCGAGGGGCGCCGGGGGACGATGTCGAGTTCCGTTCGCTCGGTCTCTGGGAACAGACGCTCTGGAGCGAGCCCAGTGTCGGCACAAACGGTATCGGTACCGCGCTTGCCGACGAGCGCGCGGTGGTGATCCATCGCGACCAGCACTTCATGAGCGCCAATATCGGGTTGTCCTGTGCGACAGCGCCGATCCGCGACCATCTGGGCAGGGTTACCGCTGCGCTCGATGTCTCCACCTGCCGCAATGACGTTTCCGACATGACGCTGGCGATCCTGTCGCAGGCGGTGCGGGATGCTGCAGCGCGGGTCGAGAGCAATCTTTTCCGCCAGGCCTTCGCCGGTGCCCGTATTGTGGTGGTGCCTCAGGTCAATTCGCTCTCGGCGTTGATTGCCGTTGACGGCGATGATCTGATTCTTGGTGCGACCAAGGCGGCCCGCGTGGCGTTGAGACTCGATGACGGACTGATTGCCCAGGGCATGCCTGCTGCCGACGCTTTGCGCGAGACGCGTGGCGAAAAGACGGGGGATCTCGATGATGCCGAGCGGGCCGCATTGCGCCGCGTGTTGTCACGCGCCAATGGCAATGTGTCCCTTGCTGCTCAGATGCTCGGGATCAGTCGAGCGACGCTGCATCGAAAGATAAAGCGCTTCCAGTTGCACTAGAAATCGACGGCGATCGCTCTTTGTACGCTGAATTCGAATGGCGCAAGTTCAATTCAGTAAGTGTGTGATCCGCTCGCTCAAATACATTACATTGTGTTTTATCGTTACTGGCTGCCTCGCATCGAGGTGGCCAACTTTTTTTGGGGGAATGTGTGAGGCAAGTGTCGCAAGACTGAAACACCATGAACGGTAGTCCTGTTTCCAGGGGCTGTTTCTGAAAGGTGAACGCGGTGATCATCCTGCCATCGGGACCCGAGGAGGGGTCCTTCAAACGGGAGGATGACAGATGAACATTCAAGTCCAGACGATTGCGGCTTCGCCGTTCAAGTTGAAATACGGAAACTTCATCGGTGGTGAGTTCCGCGAGCCGGTGAACGGCCGCTACTTCGAAAACACCACGCCGGTTACCGGCGGCAAGCTTTGCGACGTTGCCCGTTCCGACGAGGCGGACATCAATCTGGCGCTCGACGCCGCTCATGCCGCGAAGGACAAGTGGGGTCGGACCTCGACCACCGAGCGCGCCAATATCCTGAACCGGATCGCCGACCGCATGGAGGCCAATCTCGAGCTTCTGGCGCGGGCCGAGACCTGGGACAATGGCAAGCCGCTGCGCGAAACCATGGTCGCCGACATTCCGCTCGCCATCGACCACTTCCGCTATTTCGCGGCCTGCGTACGCTCCCAGGAAGGCACGATCGGCGAAGTCGACCATGACACGATCGCCTATCATTTCCACGAGCCGCTCGGGGTCGTGGGCCAGATCATTCCGTGGAACTTCCCGATCCTGATGGCCGCGTGGAAGGTGGCACCGGCACTGGCTGCCGGCAATTGCGTGGTCTTGAAGCCGGCTGAGCAGACGCCGGCCTCCATCCTGGTGCTCGTGGAGTTGATTGCCGATCTCTTGCCGCCCGGCGTCTTGAACGTCGTCAACGGCTTTGGCCTCGAAGCCGGCAAGCCGCTGGCGACCAGCCCGCGGATCGCCAAGATCGCCTTCACCGGCGAGACCTCCACCGGTCGTCTGATCATGCAGTATGCCTCGCAGAACCTGATCCCGGTGACGCTGGAGCTCGGTGGCAAGTCGCCGAACATCTTCTTCGAGGATGTGATGCGCGAGGATGACGACTATCTCGACAAGGCGCTCGAGGGTTTTGCGATGTTCGCCCTCAACCAGGGCGAGGTCTGCACCTGCCCGAGCCGCGCGCTGGTGCATGAGAAGATCTATGACCGCTTCATGGAAAAGGCGATCAAGCGCGTCGAGGCCGTCATCCAGGGCGATCCGCTCGCCATGTCGACGATGATCGGGGCGCAAGCCTCTTCCGAACAGCTGGAAAAGATCCTGTCCTATATCGACATCGGCAAACAGGAGGGTGCCGAAGTCCTGACCGGCGGCTATCGCAACCAGCTGCCAGGCGAGCTGTCGGGCGGTTACTACGTCAAGCCGACCGTGTTCCGTGGACACAACAAGATGCGCATCTTCCAGGAAGAGATCTTCGGACCCGTCGTCTCGGTCACGACCTTCAAGGACGAGGCGGAGGCGCTGGAAATCGCCAATGACACGCTTTACGGCCTCGGTGCCGGTGTGTGGAGCCGCGATGCCAATACCTGCTACCACTTCGGCCGCAACATCCAGGCCGGTCGCGTCTGGACGAACTGCTACCACGCCTATCCGGCGCATGCGGCCTTCGGTGGCTACAAGCAGTCGGGCATTGGTCGCGAGACACACAAGTTGATGCTCGACCACTACCAGCAGACCAAGAACATGCTGGTGTCCTACAGCCCGAAGGCGCTGGGTTTCTTCTGAGACCTCCCCCAGGGGCGGTGTTCCGCCAATGCCGCTCCGATCCCCTCTTCCTGTTCTCGACCAGGAGGAGGGGTTCCTTCGTTTTGAACTAGGAGGGCAGACAGTGACCAATGGAGATCAGCCGCGTGTTGTGGCGACGGACGCCGCACTCGCATTTCTTGCCGAGATCAGACAAGACCATCCCGACATTCTCTTCCACCAGTCCGGTGGATGCTGTGATGGGTCTTCGCCAATGTGTTATCCGGCAAGCGAATACCGGGTGGGCGAGACGGATGTGAAGCTCGGGGAGATCGGCGGCGTGCCGTTCTACATCAGCGGCAGTCAATATGCGGTCTGGGCGCATACGCAGCTGATCATTGACGTGGTGCCGGGACGAGGGGGCATGTTCTCGCTCGACAACGGACGGGAGCGGCGTTTTCTCACGCGGTCGCGGCTGTTTTCCGGCGGTGAGGCTTGTCCGCTGCCGACCATGGTGCGAGCTTGAGCGCCTGGCGGTTCAGCTGAGGCCGATCTTTGTGCAGGCGGCATCGATGATGGAGAGCTTGTAGGCCTGGGTCGTGTGATATTCGCGCAGGAATTCCCGCGAGATCCACATGACCGAGCGGCCGCGACTTCCATCCCAGCCGATGCTTCCGAGTGCCTCGGCTTCGCGCAGCTTGCGCGTTAGATGGGTGCGCGAGAGGCGGAAGTTCTCCGCGATTTCGGGCACCGAGCGCACCTGTGTCGGCACGCGCTCGACCGAGGGGTCGACCGGATCAACGCCGACCATCAGCCAGTCCATGACGATGCCGCCATTGTTGAGCCAGGTGAACAGCGACCAGGTTTGCGGTGGACTGCGCAATTCCGGTGAGATCATCGCCCGGGTCGTGATTTCAGGATGCAGCCGGGCCATGGCGCTTTCCTCAGCCTCGAAATGATCGAGGCGATTGCCGCCATCCAGCCGGTCCAGGCTTGCAAGATGGATGGAGACCCAGCGGCGAGTCGCCGCGATTGTGCGGGGAGCGGGCACGATCGGGCGGTTGCGGCGGTCGGATGTCGCGCCGTTCAGGGCGATGCCGTAGACAAGCATTTCCTTCATGAAGGCATCTGCGGTGTTGACCGAGGAAATCCCGAGCGTTTTCACCTGTTCAAGGTAGCGTGCCATCAAGATGACGGGTTCGGGACTACCCTTGGCGACCTCGGAGAAATACTGTCCCATCGCGAGATGACCCAGCAACCAGCGCTGCTGCGTTCCGAAGACGGCAGCAAGCTTGGGTGTTTCATCGTTGACGCGAAGCAGAGCACGTGACTGTTCCCGGACCGTTTCATGCAGATCTGGGTTGGCAAGCAACTGGTCTACGGAGAGTGACATTAAATCACACGTTAAGAATGTAACGACGCTAGAGAGTTCCGCATGGAACCATCTTGCACGAAGCTGTAGGCAATAGGTTGCTTCAGCGCAAGAGCGGCGGATGCGCTCACACGTCTTTGTTCCGTCTCAGACTTAACGTTTGTGGTTACTGTCCTCAGTCGAACAGACTGGAGACCGACTCTTCCTGGCTGGTGCGATTGATCGCTTCACCGAGCAGGGTCGCTGTCGTCAGCACGCGAATGTTGTGGGCCGACTGCACCGCGGTGGTCGGCTGGATCGAGTCCGTGATAACCAGCTCGCGGAGTTTCGAGGAGGAAACGCGGGTGACCGCGCCGCCGGAGAGAACGCCGTGCGTGATGTAGGCGGTGACGCTGGTCGCACCGTTCTTCAACAGGGCCTCTGCCGCGTTGCAAAGAGTGCCGCCGGAATCGACGATGTCGTCGATCAGGATGCAGTCCTTGCCGGTGACATCCCCGATGACGTTCATGACTTCAGATTCACCCGGACGGTCGCGACGCTTGTCGACGATGGCGAGCAGACAGTCGAGGCGCTTGGCAAGCGAGCGGGCGCGCACGACGCCGCCGACGTCGGGGGAGACCACCATGACATTGTTGGTGTCATAGTGTTCCTTGATGTCGCGCGCCAGCAGCGGCACGGCATAGAGATTGTCTGTCGGAATGTCGAAGAAGCCCTGGATCTGGCCTGCATGCAGGTCGAGCGTCAGAACGCGGTCGGCGCCGGCCTCGGTGATCAGGTTCGCGACCAGCTTTGCCGAGATCGGCGTGCGCGGACCGGGTTTGCGGTCCTGACGGGCATAGCCGAAATAGGGAAGGACGGCGGTGATGCGGCGGGCAGAGGATCGACGGAAGGCGTCGATCATGATCAGCAGTTCCATCAGGTGATCGTTGGTCGGGAAGGATGTCGACTGAACGACGAAGACGTCTTCACCACGCACATTTTCCTGGATCTCTACGAAGATTTCCTGGTCTGCGAAGCGGCGGACGCTGGCCTTGCCGAGTGGTACATTGAGATAGGAGCAGATCGCTTCGGCCAGTTGCCGGTTCGAATTACCTGCGAAAACCTTCATCTTGGCCCGCCTGTTACCATGCTGAGATGCGGGCTTTTTAGCGCCCTTCCCCCTGAATGCAAGAGGTTTGGACAGCTCGGCCCATATTTTCGGTTGATGCGCCAAATAGGGCGCAGGATTTGCGGTTTTCACGGGCAGATGTCGTGCACCGATCAGCCGGCGCGACTGTTCCGCCATGACACGTATTCGGCCATGCTCTTGGTGGCGATCTGCTGCATGACAGAGGCCGGGACGGCAGCCCACGGGTCCTGGGCGCCGGAGGGCACGATCTCCTGGCCCTGGATGCGATGCAGGCGTCCGCCGCTTCCATCCAGGATGTCCCAGACATAGGTGATCGTCACGTTGCCGCCATCGGAAAAGGCGGAGAAATAGCCTTTGAGAATGTGCTCGCTCGATGCGTCACTGGCGCTCTTGATCGTGAGGCCCCGGGCGCGGGCCTCGGCGCCGAGTTGGCGTGAGAGGGGCGTGACAGCTTGCACCGGTGCGCCGATGATCGGCAGGAAGCGGATGCTGCCGGTGGTTTGTGCGGCAGGGGGAAGGGCGGCCTGCTGTGCGGCTGGCGGCGCGCTCGTCTGTGCGGCAGTCTGCGCCACCTGCCTTGCCGGCTGCTGCTGCGGGCTCTCGGGGAACGACTGGCTTTCCATGCCATCGAGCGGTGCGGAGGCGACGGGATTGCCGCCGCCCTGGGCAAGGGCTGCCGCCTGGGCCTCCAGCGTGTTCTGAGGGCCGCGCGCGGTGTCCGCAAAGCCCGGCTCGGAGAGCGGCGCGCTCTGGACCGGCTGGCGTGGGGAAGCGGGCGCTACAAGTTCCTGCTGGTAGGCGGGGGGAAGGCTGCCAAGACCGCTGCCGACATCTGCGCGTGGCGTCAAGACATCGGGGCTGTTGCATCCGGAAAGAAGCAGCAACAGGCCGACGGTTCCGGCCAGTGTCCTGGTCATCATGCGGGAACGTCTCACCACGGCCGGTCCTTCCGCTTCGATCCTGTCACAATTAATGTGACTAGCATGCTTAACCTGTCAATTGGCTGAATGGACAGGCAAGACCATGCGACCGGCTCTCAAAGTGGCCTTCACGCCGGTGTGTCAGACGCTGACGAGGTCGAGCGGGTGCCGTGACAAAGGCTGCGGGGCCGTCTCCGTCGTCAGATATGTGTGACCGATGGTCATTGCCGCTTCCCGATCGCTGTCCATGACGATCATGTGTACGAAGAGGCTCATGTCCGGTGCGATCTCCTGCGGATTGCCGGCATGGAACATGTGATGTTCCATCCAGGATGGAGCAAAGCGCGCGCCGACCGAATAGCCGCAGGCATTGAAGCGGTGACGGGTCAGGCCGCGTTCGTCCATGACCCTGGCATGGGCATCGAAGACTTCGCCAAACGTGTGCCCCGGGCGCAGCTCGTGTTCGACCGCCCGCATGCCTTCGAGCGCTGCCGCGTAGAGTTCCCGGTGGCGGGGCGAGGGGTCGCCGATCAGCACCGTTCGCAGCATCGGCGCGTGATAGTGGGCCACGACGCCTGCCCATTCCAGCGTCAGCTGATCCGTCGCCGAAAGCTTGCGGCGGCCCGACTTGTAGCGGCAGAGCAGGGCATCGGCGGCCGATCCGATGACAAAGGGATTTGCCGGATAATCGCCGCCGCCGGCGAGAACGGCCGACTGCATGGCAGCGAGGATGTCCGCTTCATCGGCATCGGGACCGATCAAGGGCAGGGCAGCGTCGAAGGCGAGGTCGGCCAGCTCAGCCGCCTCCTTGATCATGGTGATTTCTGCCGGCGACTTCACCAGCCTCAGATTGCTCACGAGATAGGAGGCATCGACGGTCTCGCAGAAATTGTTCAGTTGGTTGTCGATCAGGCGGGCGACGCGGCCGGTCATGCCATGGGTATCGTATTCGAGGCCGACGCGCATGCCGAGCAGATCGAGATCACTCAGAAGATTGCGCAGATCGACAGCGGGGTCGGCGTTGAGCCGGTCCACCCAGACGACGATGTTCTCGATGGTCGAGGTGTGCTTGGCCTGGCGCAGGTCGGGCGTGCGTGTCAGCAGGGTCTGGCTGCCGTCAGCCTTCATGACGAGCGTCTGGAAGAAGCAATAGCCAAAGCTGTCGAAGCCGGTCAGCCAGTACATGCTTTCCTGGGCGAAGAGCAGGATTGCGTCGAGCTTTTCTTCGGCCATGCGTGCCATCAAGCGGGCGCGGCGGGCGGAATACTCGCTTGCTGAAAAATGCAGGGCCATGTCATTGCTCCTTGATCGCGATCGCGGAAATTTGTCGCCCATAGTCGGGCTCGCCCGCATGGGTGGTCCGGCGATAGGAAAAGAACGTCTGAGGTGCCGCATAGGTGCATTGGTCGAGGCTGTCGGCGGTGACGCCGGCCTCGGTCAGACGCTTTACGGTGAGCCCGGGAAGGTCGAACATGGCGTGACCGGGCTTGGAAGACGGTGTGAAGAAGGCTGCAAATTCCGGATTGACGGCGATGAATCGGTCAACGAATTCCGGTCCGACTTCGTAATTGGCGCGGGAGATCGAGGGCCCAAGCGTCGCGTGGATCCTGTCGCGGCGCGCACCGAGTCTGACCATCGCGTCTATGGTGTTTTCGAGGACGCCACCAAGTGCGCCTTTCCAGCCTGCATGGGCTGCGCCGATGACCCTGTTTTCCGGATCGGCGAAGAGAATGGGTCCGCAATCGGCGGTTAAGACACCGAGGATGATGCCGGGGCTCGCGGTCACCTGTGCGTCGGCCTGCGGACGGCTCCCGTCATAATCGGCGCTGACGACAACGACGTCGGGAGAGTGGATCTGGTGAGCCGTCGCCAGACTTTCGAGCGGCAGGCCGAACCAGGCGCTGACGCGGCGACGGTTTTCGTGGACCTTGTCCTGGTCGTCATGCGAACCCAGGCCGACATTGAGGCCCTGGTAGATGCCTTGCGAGACGCCGCCGTCGCGGGTGAAGAAGCCATGGCGAATGCCGGCGGGTTCCATGGCGGCGAGGCTGTCGGCGATAATGGGGCGTGGCTGGGCGGCTGTGCTCATGATCGGGTCTCCTGAGCCCTGGCAAATCACGCGTATGCTATGCGGATCCTGCGAAGTTATTGAATTCCATCGGCTTTCTGCAATTTTGAACCGGTGGGAGCGGCGCGATCGTGCCGATCACGCAGCCCCCTGTCAATGCTTGGACTTGAAAGGCAGCAATTGCACCGACGGCATGGAAACCGCCATGACCTTGAAGAGTTCGCCCATATTGCCATCGCCGGAGCCGGCCAGCCGATGCACGGCCTCGACGATTTCGGTCTGCGTCTTCTCGTCCTTGTCGCGGCCAAGAGAGGCGGCCCGTTGCTCGATGCCCAAGCCGACGAGGAAGTCTCCCTGGTGCATGCAGCCGTTCAGATGGACGCCTGCTGCGAGCGCGGTGCGGGCGAGGTTTTCGAAGTCGACATGGCTTGTCAGATCCGCAAGCCCGGGATGGGCGAGCGGCGGATCATATTGGTGGGCGCGCACCGCCTGCAGCGTGTCGCCGAAATTGCTGACCATGTGGCCGTAATCAATGATCAGGGCTGTTCCGTGATGGGCTATCAGCCGCTCGCAGATGGTCAGCATGACCGATTGGCGGGCCGGAGCCACTTCGAAGATCTCGCCATCGGCGGGTGGATTGAGCCCTTGCGGCAGCATCGCCGGATCGAGTTTGGCGACGCCGAGAGTGAAGCAGAGCTCATCCTTGTCGTCGAGGCCGACCATGCGCTCGCGGAAGCCTTCCGGCGTGCTGACGAACTGGCGGATCGGGATGGCATCGAAGAGCTCATTGGCTGCCAGGAGGGTAAAGCCTTCCGGCACGCCATCGAAACTGTCGTGCCACGACACTTTTTCGCCGTGGGGCGAAAGCGTTTCCATCTGGGTGAGTTTCAGAAGCGCACTCGTCTCGACGAGATGGACCGTCGCCGTCTCGTAAAGCTCGGGTGCGGCGCGCGCGATCACACGGAGCATGTCGGACATCATCGTGCCGCGACCGGGGCCGATCTCCACGAGGCGCACGTCGCGCGGTTCGCCGTGGCGCTGCCAGGTGTTGATCATGAAGATGCCAAGCATCTCTCCGAACAGCTGGCTGACCTCGGGCGCGGTCACGAAGTCACCGGCGCGGCCGAAGGGATGGCGTGTGCGATAGTAGCCATGTTCAGGATCAGCCAGGCAAAGCGCAAAGTAATCGGTGACGCTGATCGGGCCGTTGGCTGATATCAGGGACTTGATCTTCTCGGCGAGCGGTGTGGCCATGGGCGCTCCTCAGCCTTGCGTCACGGGGGCAGCCGGCCGGGACCGCAGGAAGATCCAGAGCCCGATCAGAAGCATGGGCAGCGACAGCACCATGCCCATGGTGAGCCAGCCGCCGAAGAGGTAGCCGATCTGTACGTCAGGCTCGCGGAAGAATTCGACGAAGATGCGGGCCGCCGCATAGCCTGCAACGAATATGCCGGTGATGCGGCCGGGGGCGCGCAGGGCGGCGAAGCCGCGAGCAAGGACCTGCAGCAGGATCAGCAGGACCAGCCCTTCCAGAGCGGCTTCATAAAGCTGGCTCGGATGGCGGGGGAAAGGACCTCCGGTCGGAAAGGCCATGGCCCAGGGAACATCCGCCGGGCGACCCCAGAGCTCGCCATTGATGAAATTTGCAATGCGGCCGAAGAACAGGCCGAGCGGTACGACGCTTGCGACGAGATCGAAGAGGCTCCACAGGCGGATCTGGTGCTTGCGGGCAAAGAAGACCATCGCGAGTGTGGCGCCGATGAAGCCGCCGTGGAAGGACATCCCGCCATTCCATACCTCGATTGCGCGCATCGGATTGGCTGCGATCGAGGCGAAGTCGTAGAAGAAGATATAGCCGACACGGCCGCCGGCAACGATGCCGATCGCCACCCAAAGAATGAAGTCGTCAATCTGCTGCAAGGTCGCCGGTGCCTGACCGTTGGGCCACAGATGCGGGCGTTTCAGAAGGTCGCGGGCCACCATCCAACCCAGCAGGATACCTGCAACATAGGCAAGTCCATACCAGTGGACCGCGAGCGGGCCGACCGAGAAGGCGACCGGGTCGATCGCTGGAAAGGATACGGCGGCGAAAAGGTCCAGAACTGACAACAATGGAGTACTTTCGTTAATGCTGGAGGAAAATGGCGTTGCGAATTGGCACGGTCAAGATGGAATCGGGACCGCTGCGACACCGTCAACCACCTTTATCTTGGTGTTCCGTCTTGCATGGTGACTGATCTGGTCCTACCTCGTTTACAAGGGCTCATTGCCCAACCGCCGTCAGCTTGAGAGGAGCTTTCCATGTCGACCGGCCCCAACCGTATTCTTGATGATTTTGCCAAGTTGATGACAGACGCCGCCGGCGCTGCCCAGGGCGTCCGAAAAGAGCTCGAAACAGCTTTTCACGCACAGGCGGAGCGCTGGCTCAACAGCATGGACCTCGTCAAGCGCGAAGAATTCGACATGGTGCGCGAGATGGCGCTTAAGGCGCGCGAGGAGAACGAGGCCCTACAAAAGCGGCTCGAGGCCCTCGAAGCCCAGCTCTCGGCCCAAGGCAAATAACGTCTGATCCGGTTCTTTTGTGATGTCGAAGACCCATTGCCTGTGGCTTTGGGTCTTTTTGCATTTTCAGCACCTTGACGGCGTTCGGCGGGGATCAATCCGCGAAAAAATTGGAGGTTGTGGACAGGTGGCAAAAAGCCAATCCGCAGAGTCGCTTAAGGGGTGATCCAAAGGCGATTCTGAAAGCGCCATCCACAGGCCACTGATCCAAATATGACGAAGGGGGCTGGTGCTGGCTCCTGACGATTATACACTGATTTTCAACGATGATTCTGAGCGGGGGCCGCGTAAGTTTCGGGCAGGGTGCGTGTTCTATCCTGGGGTCCTTCGGAATCGTTTTCAGTAGTTTCCGGTTCAGGTGTCCGAGTGGCCCGGCGGTTCGCCGGGCGCCCGTATTCATTCCGGTCAAGAAGGTGATGCATGAGCCTCATGGAAATCGAAATCGAACGCCAGTCCAACCCGGTCGACATGATCGAGTTTGTTGCGGCGACCAATGACTGGTCGTTCGAGCGTTCGGGCGAAGACGAAATTGCAATGACCGTCGTGGGGCGCTGGGCCGACTATCACGTCTCCTTCTCGTGGATGGAAGAATTCGAGGCCCTGCACCTTGCATCCGCCTTCGATCTCAAGATCCCCGAAAACCGTCTCAATGAAGTCATCAAGCTGCTCTCCTACGTCAACGGGCAGGTGCTCATGGGGCATTTCGACCTGTGGCGGAACGAGGATGTGGTGATCTTCCGCCAGTCGCTTCTGCTTGCTGGCGGAGCTGAGCCGACGAACCGCCAGGTCGAAGTGCTGCTCTCGTCGGCCGTCGATGCATGCGAAGCGTATTATCAGGCCTTCCAGTTCGTCGTCTGGTCCGGCATGGATGCCAAGACCGCCATGGATGCCGTTCTCTTCGAGACGGTCGGAAAAGCCTGAGCATGACGAATGCCGCATTCGGACAGATCGTCCTCGTCGGGGCCGGCAACATGGGCGGCGCGATGCTGGCCGGGTGGCTGAAGAGCGGGGTTCCGGGCTCCTCCGTGACTGTGCTCGACCCTGGTCCGTCCGAGAAGATGATGGGCCTGATGACCGAGGCGGGCGCGCGGCATTCGACTTCTGCGCCCGAAGGTCTTGTCGCGGATATCCTTTTCCTGGCTGTGAAGCCGCAGGTGATGGATGCGGTACTACCTGGACTCAAATCGCTGATGGGGCCGCAGACGACCGTCGTCTCGGTCGCGGCGGGCAAGACCATTTCTTCAATGGAAAGCCACCTTGGCAAAGCGGCCATGGTGCGCGCCATGCCGAATACGCCGGCCATGGTCGGTCGTGGCGTCACGGGCGCCTTTGCCAATGCTGCTGTCTCGACAGCGCAACGTGACATTGTTCACCGTCTTCTTCAGGTTTCCGGCCCCGTCGAGTGGGTGGGCAGCGAAGCCGATATCAATGCTGTCACCGCGCTGTCCGGGAGCGGTCCGGCCTATGTCTTCTATCTCGTCGAATGCATGGCGGAGGCGGGCCGCAAAGCCGGTCTGCCGGCGGACCTCGCCATGCGTCTCGCACGAGAAACGGTCGCGGGGGCTGGTGAATTGTTGCACCAGTCCCCCGACCCGGCGTCCACCCTGCGCAAGAACGTCACCTCTCCGGGTGGAACGACAGCGGCAGCACTTTCCGTGCTCATGGCAGAGGACGGCATGCAGCCGCTCTTTGACCTGGCAGTCGAAGCCGCGCGCAAGCGAGCCGAGGAACTGGCACAGTGAGCGGATCCGAAATCACATTCGCGGACTTCGAGAAGGTCGATATTCGGGTCGGTACGATCGTCGAAGTTGAGGGCTTTCCAGAGGCACGCAAGCCCGCCTACAAGCTCAAAATCGATTTTGGTCCCGAGATCGGCATCAAAAAGTCCTCGGCGCAGATTACCGTCCACTACACGCCGGAAACGCTTGTCGGACGTCAGGTGCTCGGTGTCGTAAACTTCCCGCCGCGCCAGATCGGGCCATTCCGTTCGGAAGTCCTCACACTCGGTTTCGAGGATCAGAACGGTGCGATCGTTCTAGCGGCGGTCGAACAGGCCGTGCCCAATGGCAAGAAGCTGATGTAATACCAAGTGTCGATGATAGGAACCCATAGGATCGGCTCGACCGTCCTTTCTGGCTAGGAGAGGTCCGAAGGGCGATGCTGACGCATCGGTCAAGGAGCTCGACGACGCCAGAATGGGCGGGAAGCCGACCAAAGGTGGCTTATTGTGGGCCCCTGGCGTTGTTGCGTCGCTTGGCCGATGCGACAGCATCGACCTGCGCGCCGCGCCTAGCCAGAAACCCACAATAAGCCATCCTATCGGTTCTTATCATCGACACTTGGTATTAGATCCTTGTCTCCACTGCCGGAATGTCGAATGGGGGCCTGCATGGCCCTTTATGCTTTTTAATGTCAGACCGGTACGCGGATCGTCGCCCTCAGGCCGCCGAGCGGACTATCGTCGAGCGTGACATTGCCGCCGTGACTGCGGGCTATGTCGCGGGCGATGGCGAGGCCAAGGCCGGTGCCGGAGGCGTCGAGATTGCGGGCTTCGTCGAGCCGGTAGAAGGGCTTGAAGACGTCGTCGCGGGATTGCTTCGGAATGCCGGGGCCGTCGTCATCGAAGACGATGATCAGCCATTTTGCCGTATGGCGCGCGTCGATATCGAGGCGGTTTGCATAGCGGCGTGAATTGGATGCAAGGTTGGTCACCAGGCGCGTGAAAGCGTTCGGGCGCACATGCACCATCGGATTGCCGTCGAGCTTCCAAGTCAAAGCGCGTTCGTGCAGGGCGAAGTCGGTGGCGATCCGTTGGAAGAGATCGCGCAGATCCAACGTGCCGACATCCTCCTCGACCTCTCCCTTGGCAAAATCGAGATAGCCCTCGAGCATGCTCTGCATGTCGTCGATGTCATGGTTGAGGCTGTCGATCTCCGGACCGTCACCGGCGAGCGCCAGTTGCAGCCGGAAGCGGGTGAGAATGGTGCGAAGATCGTGGCTGACGCCGGCGAGCATGGCAGTGCGCTGCTCCATCTGGCGCTCGATGCGCTCGCGCATGAGAATGAAGGCGAGACCCGCCCGCCTCACTTCGTCGGCGCCACGGGGCGAGAAGTCTTCCGGAGGGCGCTGGCCCTTGCCGAAGCTCTCGGCCGCGTTGGCCAGAGCGAGGATTGGACGGATCTGCCCGCGCAGGAAGAGAATGGAGATGGCGATCAGCACGAGCGCTGTCGAGACCATCCAGACGAGGAAGATGTGAGTGTTGGAGGCATAGGCCGAATTGCGGGGCGCGAAGATGCGCAGGGTCTTGTCGTCAACGACGATGCGGATCTCAACGAGGCGTGAGGTGCCAACCGTATCGATCCAGAACGGACGGCGGATCTGTTCGGCAATCTCGTCCGACAGGATCTGGTCGAGGATCGAAAAGAAGGGGCGTGGTCGCGGGGAGGGTAATTCGGTGCCCGGGTCGACGGAGACCATCAGGTTCAGACGGTTGGCGGCGACATCGGCGATCTGGGCGAAATCTTGCTCATCCGGATAACGTTGAAGAAGTTCGATCACGGCGGCTATGTCGCGCGTGACCGCCTCGGAGAGGCGCTCGGTGACGAGCTGCCAGTGGCGCTCCATGAACACGAAGGCGACGACGGTCTGGAGGATCAGCATCGGCAGGATGATGATCAGCAGCGAGCGCGCGTAGAGACCCGTCGGCAAGCGGTGGCGCAGCCAGCGGAACAGACCTTTGAGGCCTGTCGCCGGACTGCGGTCTTGATCCCGCCGAATCTGATCGAACAGCGTCATGTTCTCACACTTCCTCGACGCTTTTTGCGCCCTTACCGCAGCCTCAGTCCATGCTCAGGCGGTAGCCGATGCCGCGCACCGTCTGCAGCCAGACCGGATTGGCCGGGTCATCCTCGATCTTGCGCCTCAGGCGGTTGATCTGAACGTCGATGGTGCGTTCGCCGACCTCGGCATCGTTGCCGACGAGTTCGTGCCGCGGGATCGTATCACCGGCTCGGGTGGCAAAGAGGAACATGATGTCCTGCTCGCGATCGGTGAGGCGGATGATCTCGGCGCCCTTGCGCAGTTCCTTGCGCAGAATGGAGAAGGTATAGGGGCCGAACATCACCTGTTCGATCTTCGGGGCGTCCGGGTTCATGTTACGCTTCAGGATGTTGTTGATCCTGAGCACCAGTTCGCGCGGGTCGAAGGGTTTTGCGAGATAATCGTCCGCACCGGCTTCGAGACCTGCAATGCGACTGTCGGCCTCCGAGCGGGCGGTCAGCAGGATGATCGGCACGCGATTCTCGTCGGACAGGCTCTGGGTGAGCGACAGGCCGGATTCGCCCGGCATCATCACGTCGAGGACCAGGAGATCGAAGCTCAGGCCTGTCAACTTGCGCCGCGCTTCTGCAGCATCGGCGGCAACGGAGACCCTAAACCCCTTTTCGGTCAGGAAGCGGTGCAGCAGATCGCGAATTCGCGTGTCGTCATCGACCACCAGAAGGTGCGGTGCGTCATCGGTGAGCTCAATCTTCTTCGACACGTCAATCGGCTCCATCCGTTTCGTGAGGCTGGGTCACGGTCTGCTTCTGCATGCCTTCCAGGAAACGCCGCACCGTGGCCCGCTGATCGGCCGTCATGCCCTCCATGGCGTGGGCGATGCGGCGCGACTGGGGATCGGAGAGGGCGAGCGACAGTTCGCGGCCGGCAAGCGTGGGGTAGAGGCGGCGCTGGCGGCGGTCGGCAGGGCCGGCCATCTGGCGGATATAGCCGCTGTCGATCAGTTCCTTGAGCACGCGCGCGAGGCTCTGCTTGGTGATCTGCAGGATGCCGAGCAGGTCTGCGACCGTCATGCCCGGGCGGCGGCTGACGAAATGGACGACCCGATGGTGGGCGCGACCATAACCAAGTTTTGCCAGAATGGCATCGGGATCGGATACGAAATCACGATAGGCGAAAAACAGATTCTCGATGGTTTCGAAGTCGATCGACTTGTCATCGACCACCGGCAGGTCCGGCAGGATTTTCTTGGCAGTCTTCGTCGCAGACTGTCGGGCCACGCTCGTCATTCCTTTCCTCCGATGCGGGCGCGCTGAAGCTGCGCCACCACCGGTTTCTCATTCATCGCCCAGGGGCGATGCTTCCCCCTCGGCCGGTCCATTGCAGCAACCAGCCGTTCATCCTCGCCTCCCTGGCAGGACACGCGGGCAAAACTATGCGCAAGTGTAGCAGATTTCCAACAAATTTACTGAGATCGCACAGCTTAGACATCTGTCAGGAAACCTCTGGCGGCCATGGTCGTTACCCTGTCACTGATCAATCACAAGCCCCGGACAAGCCGTTTCGGCCAGGCTCGCCGAAGGAGAGAGGATTCGTGCCATGATGGACCGTGACCATACAACCCAGATTTCCCGCAATTCCAGTCTGCGTCCCGTTGCCATCGTCGTCTTCACAGCCAAGCTGGTGGTGGCAAGCTTTCTCGTCGCTCAGGCTTCCCTGCTGCCGAACTCACCCGTATCACAGGTCTATGGACTGTCCCGCTGACCGTCTTTGATCGGTTTCTCTCGCTTGCCCGGCATGCTAAGGCGCTTGTCGCAGTGATAGAAGGACAGCGAGCCAATGGGCCAGATTCAAGCGGGTATCATTCCTGTCACCCCGTTCCAGCAGAATTGCACCATCCTCTTCGACGATGAAACGCGCGAAGGCGTCATCGTTGACCCAGGCGGGGACGTGGACGTGATATTGCAGGTGATCGCCGAGAATAAACTGAACTTGAAGGCGATCTGGCTGACCCATGGGCATCTGGACCACGCCGGAGGCGCTGCCGAACTCAAGGAAAAGACGGGGCTCACCATCATCGGTCCTCACAAGGACGACCTGCCGCTTTTGCAGCGGATCGAGACGCAGGCGGCCAGCTATGGAATTACCGGCCTGCGCAGCGTCGTTCCGGATCAGTGGCTGGAGGATGGCGACACGGTCCGTTTCGGGGATCACGCATTCGAGGTCTATCATTGCCCAGGCCATGCGCCGGGGCATGTCATCTATTTCAACCGTGGCCAGAAGTTCGCGCATCTGGGCGACGTGCTGTTCAACGGCTCCGTGGGGCGCACCGACCTGCCGGGTGGCGATCATCAGACGCTGCTGAACTCAATCCGTGACAAGGTGCTGCCGCTCGGAGATGACGTGGGGTTCATTTGCGGCCATGGCCCGGGAAGCCGGATCGGGGACGAAAGGCGGTCCAATCCGTTCATCCAAGGTCTCTAGACAAGAAAAGCGCCGGGTTTCGGCGCTTTTCCTTCGGGTGTGAAACGCTGGCTCAGCCGGCGGTGCAGAAGTGGGTTCGGCCGTCGTAGCCGACGAAAGTACCGGTGCGAGGGTTGAAACTGCGATAGCGCTGCGAGCAGTAGTCGTACCATGCGCCGGTCCAGGGTTCGATCCCGTAGGACTGATAGACGGGACGCGGCTTCTGATACACGGGACGCGGGCGATAGGTGTGACGCGGCGGCGGCGGCGGGTAATCGTCGACGTAGTAGCCGGGCTCGTCATAGACCGAGACGGGGCGATCGATGTAGACGCGGCGCTGTGGCGGCGGACTGGCGATCGCCGAGCCGACGATCATGCCGGTTGCAAGACCGATGACCCCAAGGGCCAGCGCGTCGTCGCCCCGGTCGCGATAATAACGGTCGCCGGCTTCCGCCTGGGTTGCTGCGGCCATGGGCGTCAGGGTCACTGCAGCCGCGAGAAGAGCGTGTTGCGCAAATTTCATCATGACGTCGTTCCTCGACCTAGCGAAATCTCATTTACCGGTATTGGCTGTTCGGGCCATCGGCGATGATCGCAATCTACGAGGTGGTGCCTGAACGGAGGCTGAACGAAAAAACCCGGCAAAAATGCCGGGCCGCAATTCGTAGAAAACCGGGTGAAGTCAGCCGGAAATCTGCAGGTTTACGGCCTTAGGGCCCTTGCCACGGCGATCGGGTTCGGTGTCGAAGCTGACCTTCTGGTTTTCGGTCAGACCCGACAGGCCCGATGCCTGAACGGCGGAAATGTGGACGAAGATGTCCGCGCCGCCATTGTCGGGCTTGATGAAACCAAAGCCCTTGTCGGTATTGAAGAATTTTACAGTGCCAGTCTCGGCCATGCGTCAGGTCCTTTTCTCTCTGCCCGTATTCGGCGGGGCAGCATTGCAATGTACCCGCAAGCGGGTGAGCGACAGGCATTTGTCGATATTGGAGGAAAGGGGCCCTGTTACCGCAGTCTAACCACAGATGATGTTGTCATCTTCTGACGTTCGACTGCCCGGGGTTGTTATAGCGTCCCCGGCGCGCACTCATTTATAGGTCTTCCCATGCTCGCAAAATTGCCCGAACACGCGAAGAGTGCTTGGTTTGATGGAAATTGGCAAGCGAAAGTTTTAACCGTCTCGGCGGCGAGAGTCCTTGGTTTTCAGTGCAAACGTGGCGATTCGCTGCTTCTGCAAGAGCTGTGATGCCGTTTTGGCGAAAATTTGCATCGCCTGCGATGGAGATTGAAGGAAAAGCAGCTGCGAACACGGAGTTTTGCGGCAGAAAATTTTCCGTGTTCGATTCCGCCGTGATCATAAAAACGTCCTTCACATCACCTGGAGGTGAGGCTTACCGCGCATATTGCATCCAAAAATGACGCGCGGCCGTGGGGGCTCAGCTGTCTCCGCCGCGGGTGATCCGCAGCAACTGACCATCTTCCTCATCGGTGACTAGGAGGATCGAACCGTCGGGAGCGACCTTAACGTCGCGGATCCGACCATACTCGCCCTCCAGCATGCGTTCTTCCGTGCCGATCGAACCATCACCCTCGCGTTCGATGCGCGCGACGAGCTGATACTTCAAGGCCGCGACCAGGAAGTCGCCCTCCCATTCGGGGAACATCGAACCACGATAGACCGCCAGCGCTCCGGGCGCGATCGAGGGGTCCCAGTAGTGGAGGGGCTGTTCGTAGCCATCGGCGGACTGGCCAATGCCAATTTCAGCGCCGGAGTAATGCTTGCCGTAGGAGATGACCGGCCAGCCGTAATTGTTGCCCGCTTCGGGGGCGTTGATCTCGTCGCCACCACGCGCGCCATGCTCGACGGTGTAGAGCCTGTTGTCTGCCGGATCGATGACAATGCCCTGCGGATTGCGGTGGCCGCTGGACCAGACTTCGGGAAGGGTCTGTCCACCGGGATTGGCGGAAGAGGGCGTGCCATCAGCATTGATCCGCATGATCTTGCCGGCGTGATCGGCCGGATCCTGGGCACGGTCCTCGTCGCCGCGATCGCCGATGCCAAAGAACAGGCTGCCATCGGCGGCAATGGCGATCCGCGAACCGAAATGCTGGCCGGTGCCGGTCAGCTTGTTCATGAGAAATATCCGGCGGACATCCTCGAGGCGCCGTTCGTTCGCGCTGAGGCGGGCGGAGAACACGCCGGTGCCCTGGCCACCAGGGCCGGGGACGGCTGCGGTAAAGAAAAGACGTCGGGTTTCGGCGAAGTCCGGAGAGAGCGCGACATCGAGCAGGCCACCCTGACCGACAGCTGCGATCCTCGGCAGGCCGCCCAGCGGGCGACCGACTTCACCGTCGCGGATGATGCGCATGCGTCCGGGACGTTCCGTGACGATATAGGCGCCGTCCGGCAGAACCTCGACGGACCAGGGATGCTCAAGGCCGCTCGCCACACTTGACACATTGAGCGTGACGTCTCGGGCCCGATGTTCGCGGCTCTCCTGCGCATTGGCAGTAAGCGCGAGCGCCGTGGCCAAAAGGGGGCCAATCAACAGGCTGGTCTTCCGGGTCAGTCTCGGCATCGTCGCTTCCCTCTTCCTCGCGCGTCTTTTGTCGTGAAGATGGGAGCTGACACGGCAGCTGCAAGGGCGGTTCGAGGCTGACGGCGCCTCCTGACGAAGTTTTGAAGAAGACGCCGGCGTTTCAGCGGATGAATCGCTGGCACGGCGATGTCTCATCCGCCGAGCGTCTTTTTCTCGTCGCAGGTTCTCATCGCAAAACCGTGCGACACATTTGCGGAACCGGCTCAGGCGTCGAAACTCACGGCCTTGAGCTTGTCGATGCCAAGGGCCTGGAGCGCGAGCTTTTCGTAGAAAGGTTCGGATTTCCCGAGCTTGACCTTGTAGAGGAAGTATTTCTCGAAGCCGATCTTGGCTGCGTGAACCCACTTGCCCTGGGAAGACCAGTTGACGTTGCGCGGGGGCAATTGTGGCTGGGCGACAAAGGCGATGCCGCCATCACCGAAATCGGCGAGGCAGACCGCATTCCAGGTGCCTTGAGCGTTGGCTTCTTCGCCGGCAATCAGATTGGCAATGTTGTGGGCGGTGGCGGTTACCATGGATTCGATCATGAAGCCGGTCTTGGGCACGCCGACCGGGACGGGCGTCTTGCCCATCGGCGGGATGGCGACGCAGACACCGACGGAGAAGACGTTCTTGTAGGTCGGGTTCTGCTGATGCTTGTCGACCAGAACGAAACCGCGCGGATTGGTGAGGCCCTCGATACCCCTGATCGCTTCCACGCCACGAAAGGCGGGCAGCATCATGGTATAGACCGACGGGATTTCGTGGGTTGCCTTGACCGAGCCGTCTTCGTTGATCTCCTCTGCAACGACCTTGTCGCCTTCGAAGCGGCTGACCCGGGCATTGGTCACCCATTTGATGTGCTTGGAGCGCAGCGCGCTTTCGAGCAGGCCCTTGGTGTCGCCGACGCCGTCGAGGCCGAGATGACCTATATAGGGCTCCGAGGTGACGAAGGTCATCGGCACCCGGTCGCGGATCTTGGCGTCGCGCAGCGCCTTGTCGAGAATGAAGGCGAATTCATAGGCCGGACCGAAGCATGAGGCGCCCTGGACAGCGCCGATCACGACGGGCCCGGGCTTGGCAACGAGCTTGTCGAAGGCCTGTTTGGCGGCCAGCGCGTGGTCGATGTGGCAGACGGACTGGGTGTGATGGTGCGGGCCAAAGCCTTCGATTTCGTCGAAAGCCAGGTCTGGACCGGTTGCGATGACGAGGCAGTCGTATTCCAGGCTGGTTCCGTCCGCCATTTCCACGCGGTTCTCTGCCGGATGAACACGGGCGGCTCCCTGGGGATGGAGGGTGACGTTGCGTTTAGCGCAGGCAGGGCGCAGATCCACCTCGATCTCCTCGCGCCCCCGCCAGCCGACAGCGACCCATGGATTGGACGGTACAAAGGAATAGGTCGCGCCCTTGCTCAGAAGATGAATCTCGACCTCCCGACCCAGTCGGTCCCTCAATTCATAGGCCATGATGGTGCCGCCAAGCCCGGCTCCCAGAACTGCAATGCGTTTCATGATGGCTCCTCCATTTTCGGTGGAGCCAGTATCTACGAAACTACATAGATATCAAGTAGACTATTTTATGGGTGTCTTTCCCCTGAGTTCGCGCCGGATCACGTCTGCCAGGCACGCTTCCAGAGGGCGAGCCCACCGCCCGCCATGACCATGAAGCAGAGGAAGAGAAGGACGATCAGCAGGTGGCGTTCACTTTGAGGAAGCGGACGGTTCTCATCCCGGGCAGCAGTTGTATCGACCACGCGCACGGGAGAGGCGGGGACAATACTCGCGGTGGCCATGGGGTCCGTCCCCGTTTGATGCTGGGTCATGGCGCTCGCCTGGATCTGCGTTCCGGAGGACGAGGCAATGCCCGGGCTCCCGGCTAGGAGGAGGGCCAGGGTCAGCCCACCGGCTACGCCCAGCCAGGCCAGCGAGCAGTGGCGGCGGGGGGAGGGTTTGGATGCTTCGAGGTCAAAGTCCATGGCGGCTACCTTCATCTGCTTGGCTGGCGCAATGAAAGCGTGCGATCGCGTCGGCACAACGTCCAGAATGTGGCAGTTCCCATGCCGAAATGTGAAATCTTTGGTCGCGGTCAGAGCGGCGCAACGGGCGTATTGGCACTGTGACGCAATTCTGCAGGCCTGTCGCAGCTTTCCGCTTGAAAGGCAGGGGTTCTTTCGCCATAGAGCTTGGACCTGAGGCCTCGGGGACCGGGGTCGATGTTCAATCAGCTCAGGACACGTACCAATGGCTTTCCTTGCCGACGCCCTTTCCCGCATCAAGCCTTCCGCGACCATCGCCGTCACGCAGATGGCCCGGGAGCTTAAAGCGCAGGGGAAAGACGTCATTTCGCTTTCCGTCGGCGAGCCCGACTTCGATACGCCGCAGAACATCAAGGACGCAGCCGTTGCCGCGATTGCCCGTGGCGAGACGAAGTACACGCCCGTTGCCGGCATTCCGGAGCTGCGCAAGGCGATCGCCGACAAGTTCAAGCGCGAGAACGGTCTCGACTACAAGCCCGAGCAGGTCATCGTCGGTACCGGTGGAAAGCAGATTCTTTTCAACGCATTCATGGCAACGATCAATCCGGGAGATGAAGTCGTCATCCCGGCACCTTTCTGGGTCTCCTATCCGGAAATGATCGCGCTTTGCGGCGGCACGCCTGTCTTCGTCGAGACGACGATCGAGAACAATTTCAAGCTGACCGCCGAACAGCTGGACAAGGCGATCACGCCGAAGACCAAGTGGTTCATGTTCAACTCGCCGTCCAACCCGTCGGGTGCTGCCTATAGCAAGGAAGAGCTAAAGGCGCTGACGGACGTGCTCTTGAAGCATCCGCATGTCTGGGTTCTGACCGACGACATGTACGAACATCTCGTGTTCGGCGACTTCGTCTATTACACGCCCGCGCAGGTCGAGCCGAAGCTCTACGAGCGCACGCTGACGATGAACGGCGTCTCCAAGGCCTATGCGATGACCGGCTGGCGTATCGGCTATGCGGCCGGCCCGCTGCCGCTGATCAAGGCCATGGACATGATTCAGGGTCAGCAGACCTCGGGCGCCTGCTCGGTTGCCCAGTGGGCGGCCGTCGAGGCGCTCAATGGTCCGCAGGACTTCATCACGGAATCGAAGAAGGCCTTCGAAGAGCGCCGCGACCTCGTCGTCTCGATGCTGAACCAGGCTTCGGGAATCGTTTGCCCGAAGCCGGAAGGCGCCTTCTACGTCTACCCGTCCTGCGCAGCGCTCATCGGCAAGACCGCGCCCTCGGGCAAGGTCATCGCGACGGACGAAGATTTCGTCATGGAGCTGCTGGCGACTGAAGGTGTGGCCACCGTTCACGGCTCGTCCTTCGGCCTCGGCCCGAATTTCCGCGTGTCCTACGCCACCTCGAATGCCAAGCTCGAAGAGGCCTGCAGCCGCATCCAGCGCTTCTGCGCTTCGTTGAAGTAAGCGCCTGCCTATTACTGCTGAGGGAAGGGCTCGCTGAAAGGCGGGCCCTTTCTGCATTTATCGGTTTGTTGAGGGTGCCGAGTGCCTGTGGTATTCTCGGTTGCATGAAAACCGTCAGCCTGCAGGAAGCCACACGCGATCTGGAAGCGCTCGCCGATGCCGTCGAGCGGGGCGAGGTCGTGACCGTGACACGCGATGGGAAGCCTGTGCTGGATCTGGTGCCGCATGCGGCGGCAGAGGCGCAGAAGCCGAGGGCTAAGAAGGGTGGAATCGATTGGGAGGCCGGTCAGGCTTATTTGCGGTCGAAGGGGATCGAGAATGCAGTTCCATACATCGCCGAAGATTTTGATGATCCGCTTCCGGAAGATTTCCTCCTAAGGCCGCTCCCGTAGTGTCGTCCGTCCTGCTGGATACGCACATTGCACTTGCCTTTTTCGGGCGCTCTTTTCGGCAGCATTTTCCTTCCATACACGCACTACTCGAAGTTGGAGACGTCGAGGGGTTCGTCAGTGCCGCAACTCTTTGGGAAATCGCAATAAAAACCAGGCTTGGCAAGCTGGACATCGGTATGCCGCTGAGTGATTTGCCGGAAGCCATAGCGTCAGTCAGACTGCAGATACTCGGGATCGAAGTCTCCCACGTCCTCCACACCTTGGATCCCGAGCCGCCCACCCGCGACCCTTTTGATCGTCTGCTTCTCGCCCAGTGCCAAGTCGAGGGCTTTGAGCTTGTTACGGTCGACCGCGCCCTGGTCGACCACCCTCTGGCATTCCGCCCCTGATCTCGGCGATCAGGGGCGGAGAGCTTGGTTCAGCCCTTGGTCAGCTTCACGATCGTCGAATTGCCGCCGCCGCGCTGCTCGGTGACGGCGTAAACCGCGCCGTCTGGGCCGACCTTCACGTCGCGAATGCGGGCTTCGAGAGCGACGCGTTCCTCATGCTTCACGCGGTCATTTTCCATATGCAGCACGACCACGCCCTGGCTGACGAGGCCGCCGACCAGGAAGGCGCCTTTCCATTCGGGGATGGCATCGGCATCGTAATAGGCCATGCCCGAGGGAGCGATGACCGGATCCCAGTAGTAGATCGGCTGTTCAGTGTCGGCCATCTGCGTGATGCCGTCGCCCACTTCTTCGCCGCTGTACTCGACACCATAGGTGACTTCCGGCCAACCGTAGTTCTTCCCGGCTTGGGGAAGATTCAGTTCGTCGCCGCCCTTGGGGCCATGCTCCACTGTCCACAGGCGGCCCTCACCGTCGATGGTGGCGGACTGCAGGTTACGGTGGCCGAGCGACCAGATTTCCGGCTGGGCGCCGTCCTGGCCGATGAAGGGGTTCCCTTCCAACGCCTCGCCGGTCTGGCTGATGCGGAAGATCTTGCCCAGGCCGCTCTGAAGGTCCTGCGCCTGCACGCGGGGTTCAGCATCTGACCTCTCACCGACCGTGACGTAGAGTTCACCCTCTGGACCGAAAGCGAGGCGGGATCCGAAGTGCTTGTTGCCGTCGTGAGTCGGCATCTGTCGGAAGATGATGCTCACGTCTTCAAGCGCGCCGCCGCCCTGGTCGTCGGGGACGAGCCGTGCGCTGGCGACGGATGTGCCATTGCCGTCCTCGCGCGGTTCGGCGAAGGAGAAGAAGATCCTGCCCGAGCTTTCATAGTCAGGAGCAAGCGCCACGTCGAGAAGACCACCCTGGCCCTCGCTGAAGACTTCGGGAACGTTGGCGATCTCAGGTCCCGCCTTGCCGTCGGTGCCGATGATATGCATGGCACCGGCCTTCGCGGTCACGAGCATGCGGCCATCGGGCAGGAACTCCATGGCCCACAGATGCGGCAATCCTTCTGCCACAACTTCGGTTTTGACGTCCACGGGTTGTGCCGGCTGCGGTGCCCGGGTTTGACCCTGGAAGGCCGGTTCCTGGTTCGGTGCATTGGGGGCCTGTGTCTCCACCGGGTTGCCCCCTTGCTGGGCGAGGGCGGGCAGGCCGGCAAGGCTGACGCTGAGCATCGTTCCGGCGAGAATGCGGGGCAAACGGTTCATCAATTCCTCCTGGTCTGGTGCTTGGACCCGTTCAACGCGTGACATGCGTCGAAGCTCCCGCATCGGCAGTCTCTGCGCGATCAAGAATCCTTTATCCGCTGGTGAGCAGATCGGCCCTTCGGCAAGGAAGCGGGTACGAGACCCGCTTCCTCATGCCGCGGACTTGATCCAGCTTCCCACAAAGGGCGTGCCGGCGAAGATCTTCTCGCGGTCGCGCCACAGAGCCGGCACAGCGAGCAGACCAAGAGCCGCGAGCGTGATCGCCGTCTTTGTCAGTTGCGACAGTTCCGGCGTCCGGGCGTCGAGATAGTAGACCATGTAGACGATCAGCACGTGCCAGACATAGATCTGCAACGAGTGACGGCCGAGCAACTGCAGGAAGCTCAGCGTGAAAAGGCTCGTCAGCGTCGAGGCGATCTTCTGGATGATCGGGCTCTGATGGCGTGGGCCGGCGATCAGAAGCCAGGCGAGGCCGTAGGCGACGGCCGCGAAATTGATGAGGTAAACGGGTCCGAAGTCTGCACGGACTTCCATCAGGCCGAACTTTTCGAGCACGAAGCCCGGCATGAAGCCGTGCGCGGTTGCAATGCGCAATGGCAGGAAGAAGAGGGCAATCGCAAGCGCCGTCCAGGCAAGCGTCGTGCGGTCGGGGTCGAAGACCTTCTGCCACTCGATCTTCTTCATCGAGGTCAGCGTGCCCGCGATGATGCCGGCGAAGAAGACGATCTGCCAGCCGAGGAGGTTGAAGGAGACACGCAGCCCTTCCTTGTCCGGCGCGCCACCAAGCCAGGCGTCAAGCGGGAATGTCACCATGCGGTGCAGGCCAAGCTGGGCGGCAAGCCAGACCAGCAGCGAACCGATTGCCACGCCAAGCCACTGGCCGCGCAGGCAGAGCCAGATGACGGCGGGCGCAAAGATCATGTAGGCGATGTATTGGGGCAGGATGTCCATGAAGGTCGGCTGGACCAGGAAGGTCACCACCGGTGCGAGCGAGCCCGGATCGAGAAGACTTGTCTCGCCCAGCCAGTTCTTCCAGGCGTCCACCGCGCCCGGCAGCACGAGTTGCAATGCCAGGACGATGAAGATGATCGCCATGGCGTAGCGATAAAGCTCCAGCGCCCGTGACCAGATGCGGTCTCGTCCAACGGCATAGCCGTCCTTCATCATCTTACGGCTATAGACCATGCCGGTCAGCAGGCCGGACAGGAAGACGAAACCCTGGGCGTCCTCGACGAAAGCGAGGTTCCGGTGGTTGACCTCCACGAGCCAGAGGCCCCCGGTGAACACCATGTGGTTGATCAGCATGAAGACGAGGAAGTAGCCTCGCATGCCGTCGATCACGTCCAATCTCTTCACGTGCGACTCCCGAGTTGGCCCCCCGGTGACCGGCGGGGGCGATCATCTACCGCATCATGTTGACAATGCGGCGGGAGGCCCGCTCTGGGCCGATCCGTGCTCAGGGAACGGCAACTTTCCGCAAAAGTTCCGCAGGGAGTAGCTCACGGATCCGTGCCCGGATGTCGCAGGCTCGCTCAAGTCACACGCGTTCAGAGCCCAAGGAATGCGAGCATGATGAAGGTGGCAAAGAGGACGAAATGAGTCATGCCTTCGATGGCATTGGTCTCTCCGTCGTTGAGATTGATCGCGGCGGCGACCAGCGTGATCGCAACCATCGTCGTCTGAACCGGGGTCATGGCCATGACGAAGGGCTGGCCCGTGTAGAGGGCGATCGCCTCCATGACAGGCACGGTGAGAATGACGGTGGAGAGCGACGCGCCCATGGCGATGTTGACAACGGCCTGCATTCGGTTGCGCAGGGCCGCCCGCATGGCGGTCAGGATCTCGGGGGCTGCGGAAATGCCCGCGACGAGGATCGCGGTCAGGGCAACCGGGGCGCCGGTGCCTTCAAGGCCGGCGTCCATCAGGACCGACATGACTTCGGCCAGCACGCCGATCAAGACCACGCCGAAGAGGATCACGCCGATCGACCAGAGCGTCGACCCTTCGTCATGCTCCTGTTCGGGGAATTGAGCCTCGTTCTCTGTCTCATGCGGCTGATCCCAGGGGCGGCCGCTTTGGCGGCTCGGATAGCTGTAGGAGAAGAAGTAGCTGTGCGTCCCCACCTGCATGCGCAGGAAGAGCGCGTAGAGCGCGATCATCGCCCCGATGGTGAAGACGGAATAGTACTGCCAACGGTCCCGGGGAATGAACTCCGGCACGATCATCGAAATACCCATGGCCGTCAGGATCATGACGCCATAGGTCTTGCCGCTGTCGTCGTTATAGGGTTGCTCTCCATGCTTCAGGCCGCCGAGCAGGGCCGCGAGTCCCAGGATGCCGTTGATGTCCAGCATGACGGCCGAATAGATCGTGTCCCGCACCAGCGTCGGCGAAGCGCCGTTGTTCATCATGATCGCCAGGATCAGCACTTCCACGGCGACCGCCGAGAGCGTCAGGATCATCGTGCCGTAGGGATCGCCAACCTTGTGCGCCAGGATTTCCGCATGGTGGGCGACGCGCATGGAGCCGACCACAATCGACGCTATCAGGCCGGCGGCCGCCAGCAGCGATGGAATTTGCCCGGCTTCCAGAACAGAATGTTCTAGCCAAAGGGCGAGCACCGCTGCAACGATCGGGATGAGAAGAAGTCTTTCCTGCCGGATCCGCGCCACCGTCTTCTCCTTCTGCCGAACGTGCCCCGGTAACGAGGCTGGCAGGTTCGCTGTTCCGACTCGTCCGATCGAGGTTTGCGCCCTGCATGTTTTAATGGGATACTCCCATCAGCCGAGGAGGAGAAGGCCATGGTGAAAATCACCTATGAGATCGTTCCTCACGACGGCGGTTGGGCCTACAGGCTCGGAGGCGTCTATTCGGAGGCGTTTGCGACCCATGACCAGGCGCTGGAAGCCGCGCGCATCGTGATGGAAGAGCAGCAGGTCGGCGATGAGCCGGTGACAATCAGCTACCAGGATGAGAGCGGGCGCTGGCGCGAAGAGTATAGCGACGGTGGCGACCGGCCCGAGGTGGAGATCGTCGATGCCTTCTCTGCTGAGGAAAGGCCGCAGGCCTGAACGGGCGCGAAAGCTCAATCGACAGAATCGGTTGCGGCGTTTGCTTCACGTTTTGATTGCGTCTGGATTGTGCTCGCTGCGGGCTTGCAGGGAAGTCGCACCCAGGCATCAAGACCTGAAACCAGCGCATCAAAGGTTGCCCGGAAGCGTGGGACGGTCTTCAAGGTTTCGTGCATGACCACGAAGGTTTCGAGCGAGATATCGAGGGTTCCCGGGAGGATTTCGACCAGGTCCTTATCGCATGCCGCAAAGGCATGCTGGCACATGCCGATGCCGAGGCCGGCGCGAATTGCCGCCAGTTGCACAAGGTTGCTGTCGGCTCGAAAATCAAAGCCGATGCCGGCGAGGTCAGGCCGGTGCCTCAAGATTTCCCTGATATAGGCCAACTGTCGGTCGAAGCCGATCAGGCGATGCTGCGAGAGCGCGTCGAGCGTTTCGGGCGCGCCGTGGCGCGCGACATAATTGCGATGGGCGTGGAAGCCGAGAGTGATCCTGCCGACGCGGCGGCTGAGTAGGGCGGACTGGCTCGGCTGCACCATCCGGATGGCGATATCAGCTTCCTGCTGCAGCAGGTCCTCGACAGTATCAGAGGCCGAGAGCTCGAGTTCCAGCGCCGGATGCTCTTCCTGCAGCAGTGCCAGGACCGGCGGCAGAACCTCCACCGCAATGACTTCACTCGCGCTGATGCGGACGGTGCCACGCACCTCCTGCATGTCGCCCGAGGCGATGCGCGCCAGTGCTGCGGACATGGCCGCCATGCTGCGGGCATGGGCCTTCATGGCCAAGGCCTTCTCCGTCGGCAGGAGACCCTGGGGTATGCGCAGGAACAGGGGCGCGCCGAAGGCCAGTTCCAGTGTCTCGATATGCCGTCCTGCGGTGGGCTGAGTAAGGCCAAGCTGGCGAGCGGCGGCAGAAAGGGAGCCCGTTTCGACAACGGCGAGGAAGGTTCGGTAGTGGTCCCAACTGATGTGATCCAAGGTCATGCATTTATGTATATCAACTGTACGGATTCTGGCAATTCCGAATATCCCCGTCGCGTGGGAAGGTCATTCCTGTTCAAACCAGGAGAATGGATATGACCGATTTTTCGAACCCTGCCTTGCAGCTGCCACTCGCGCTGGTTCTCGGCGCAACGGGTGGCATCGGCGGAGCGCTGGCGAAAGCTTTGCTTCAGCGCGGCTACGGCGTACGCGCCATGCATCGCCGCCCCGAAGAGCAGATGTCGTCGCGACCCGAATATGAATGGGTTGGCGGAGACGCCATGCGGGCCTCCGATGTGCTGGCCGCAGCTCAGGGTGCCAGCGTCATCGTGCACGGGGTCAACCCCCCGGGCTACCGGAACTGGGGCGAACTCGTCCTGCCGATGATCGACAATACGATTGCGGCCGCGCGGGCGGTCGGAGCCCGCATCCTGATGCCGGGCACGATCTACAACTTCGGCCCCGAGGCGTTCCCGCTGCTTGCCGAGGAAAGCCCGCAGCGACCGGTGACCGTGAAAGGAAAGATCCGCGTCGAACTCGAGCAAAGGCTGGAGCAGGCGGCCCAGGAAGGCGTTCCGGTGATCATCGTCCGGGCAGGGGACTTCTTCGGGCCCGACGCCGGCAACAACTGGTTCGCCCAGGGGCTGGTACAGCCGGGCAAGCCGGTGCGCTTCGTCATCAATCCCGGTCGAAGGGGCGTGGGTCATGCCTGGGCCTATTTGCCTGACGTCGCCGAGACCTTCATGCGTTTGCTCGATCGCGCAGACGAGTTGCCGCGCTTCTCGCGCTTTCACATGAACGGGTTCTTCGACCATGACGGGGTGCAGATGGCGCAGGCTATCGGTCGGGTCGTGGGCCGTCCGGAAATTCTAACCTTTGGCTTCCCCTGGCGGCTAGCCGGTCTTGCGCGTCCCTTCGTGCCGCTGATCAACGAGCTCCACGAGATGCGCTATCTCTGGCGGGAAACGATCCGCCTCGAAAACCGCCGCCTTGTGAAGTTCCTGGGCGAGGAGCCGCAGACCCCGATTGACCTGGCTGTGCGTACGACGCTGCAGAGCCTTGGCTGCCTTCCGCAGGGTCCAATTGTAAATGATCGGGCTTCGGCACATGTTGCGATGGCGGACAGGCCATGATGCGGTCTTCCATCGACGCGTCGAGCGGGTTTTTCGTGTTCAGGTCTCTGGTCTGGCTGACCCTTCTGGGCATCGCGGTGCAATTCTTTCTGGCGGGTCTCACGGTGTTCGGTGGAGGCGCAGGCTGGGAAGTGCATGCTGCGACGGGCGGCGCGCTCGCGCTGCCCATCCTCATCGTCTTCGCGATGACGTTGAGAGGTGTGCTGGCTCGGTTTCGAGGGTTCGCATCGCTGCTCCTGGGGGGATATCTGGTGCAGGTAACGCTAGCCGCACTCGGAGATGGGCTGCCCATGCTCGGCGCTCTGCACCCGGTCAACGGGCTCGCCATGGGGCTCGTCGCATTCGTTCTTGTCGGGCGGATCCGTCAGCGCCGTCCATGATCCCATGGCTCAAGAGAAAGGGCCCCCGCTTCCGGGAGCCCTTCGCAGTTTATGCCAGGGCCGGGTAGCTTGTGTAGCCTTCCGCGCCGCCGCCATAAAGCGTGGCTTGGTCCAGCGGGTTGAGGGCTGCATCTTCCTTCAGGCGCCGCACGAGGTCCGGGTTTGCGATGAAGGGGCGACCGAAGGCGACGAGATCGGCATAACCGCTTTCGACAGCCTCGATCGCGGAGGCGCGGTCATAGCCATTGTTTGCGATCCAGGCACCCTTGCCACCGGCTGTGCGATAGGCAGCCTTCAGCGCCTGCCAATCGAAGGGCTCAACGTCACGCGGGCCGCCGGTCGCGCCTTCGATGACATGCACGAATGCGAGATCGAATCTGGCGAGACCTTCGACAAGCGCCGTATAAACGGTCTTCGGGTCGGGATCCGAGACATCGTTTGCCGGCGTCGTCGGCGAAATGCGGATGCCGGTTTTCTCGGCACCGATCTCGCTGACCACGGCTTCGACGACTTCGAGTGTCAGACGAATGCGGTTCTCGACCGACCCGCCATACTGGTCGGTGCGCTGGTTGCTGTTCGAGCGCATGAATTGCTCGAGCAGGTAGCCGTTGGCCGCATGGATTTCGACACCGTCAAAACCTGCTTCGATGGCCGCACGGGCTGCCTTGCGGTAGTCTTCCAGGATGCCGGGGATTTCCGCCGTCTCCAGGGCGCGCGGCTCGGAGGTCTCGACGAAAGCACCGGAGCCATCGGCGTTGAGCACGTAGGTTTTCGACTTCGCAGCAATGGCCGAGGGAGCGACCGGCTTGCCGCCTTCTGGCTGGAGGCTGGTGTGGGAGATACGCCCGACATGCCAGAGCTGGATGACGATCTTGCCGCCGGCTGCGTGCACGGCGTCGGTGACCTTCTTCCAGCCCTCGATGGCTTCGGATTTGTAGAGCCCGGGCACGTCCGCATAGCCCTGGGCCTGATGCGTAATGGCTGTGCCTTCGCTGATGATCAGGCCGGCGGTTGCGCGCTGCCGGTAATATTCGACGTTCAGATCGTTCGGTACGGCGCCCGGCGAACGGTTGCGCGTCAGCGGGGCCATGGCGATGCGGTTGGACACGGGGATGGTGCCGACGGATGTCGGGTCAAAAAGCTTGGACATGAAACCTCTCGGGATTTTCCGGCGACGGGAGGTTGCCGCCGGCAGACCCGATGTGGGGCATCAGAGGGTATTGTTCAAGGACTTGATGAATTCCGAAATCGTATCTTCGTTGCGGCGATAGAGTACCCGCTGGCCCACCCGCTTGGAACTAATCAGGCCGGCACGCTGCAGGGTCGCAAGATGCGCAGATACCGCCGACTGCGACAGCCCCGACCGCTCGAATTGGCCGGCACTGATACCGTCTACCGCCTCTTCCTTCGGCACGCCGAAATATTCCTTCGGATCTTTCAGCCAGATCAGCATTTCCATCCGCGCCGGGTGCGCCAACGCCTTCATCACGTCCTCAAGGAACATGTCCCCTCCAGTATCAGCATGTCAGTCCAAGGCGGATTGATCGCTGCTGCCGCACACCCGGGGGCGCACAGACAAGCTCCGCCAGACGTCCAAACGCGCGGGCCCGTCCATTGTTCCAACGAAATAACAAAAAAAGAGGGCCACCGGAAAAACCAGGGCCCTTTAAATTGTGAAGGTCAAAAACCTCCAGAGGGGAACAGCTGCTGCGGTGGAACTGGGAGGAAAAAGCCACCATGTGCATCAGCTGTGTGCGATATGGTGGTTTTTTGTGCAGTGAACAATGCTTTTTTATGCATGTCAGGCATGCGCGAACTGCAGGTCTGTGTGCAGGGCCAACAAAAAAGGCAGCCGACGGGCTGCCTCAGAAGTTCCAGTTGCGGGCTTTCGCGACAATGAAGTCCCTGAAAGCCTTGAGTTTTGCCGCGTTCTTGATCTCGTCCGGATAGCAGAAATAGGTATCGAAGGAGGGGACGTCGGCACTTGTCACAAGCTGCAGCAGGCCCGGGTCGCGGCCGACAATGTAATCGGGCAGCATGGCGATGCCGATGCCGAGCAGGCAGGCGCGCTTGATCGAGGTGAGGCTGTTGATCTGCAGATGCGGGATGCGCGGATTGTCCGAGGTGCGTCCCGCCACTTCCAGCCAGTTGACGTCGAGCAGGTAGTTCGGTGCCGGCTCGCCGAAGGTGATGATCTTGTGGTTGTCGAGATCCTCGATCGACTGCGGCTCCCCATAGCGGTTGATGTATGAGGGGGCTGCATAGACGTGCATGTGCACGGTGAACAGCTTGCGCTGGATGAGATCCGACTGCTGCGGCTGGCGAAGGCGAATGGCGCAGTCGGCATGGCGCATGTTCACGTCCAGCTCCTCGTTGTCGAGAATGAGCTGGATCGACATATCAGGGTAGAGCTGCAGGAATTCCTGGACCTTATCGGTCAGCCAGCCCTGGCCCAGACCGACGGTCGTCGTCACGCGCAACTTGCCGGACGGCTTCTCCGTCGTCTCGGTCAGCTGCATCTTGACCGTCTGCAGCTTCAAGAGAACGTCATGGGCGGTGCGATAGAGCAACTCGCCCTGTTCGGTCAGGATCAGGCCGCGCGCATGGCGGTGAAAGAGCTTGACGCCGATGTCCTGCTCCAGCGAGGAGACCTGGCGACTGATCGCCGACTGGGACAGATGCAGCTTGTCTGCGGCATGGGTGAAGGACCCGGCTTCCGCAGCGGCATGGAAAATGCGCAGTTTGTCCCAGTCCAGCGGCATGCCGCCCCCTCTCATATCGCTTATTCCGCGGCTTGCTGTGTCTCGACGGGCAAGGCCGAGAGGAAGCGTTCGGCCTCGAGCGCTGCCATGCAGCCCATGCCGGCAGCGGTGATCGCCTGACGATAGACATCGTCGGTGACATCACCGGCCGCGAAGATGCCGGGCACATCGGTTGCGGTCGAATCGGGTGCGGTCCAGAGGTAGCCGTTGGACTTGAGTTTCAGCTTGCCCTTGAACAATTCGACGGCCGGAGCGTGGCCGATCGCGACGAAGACGCCATCGATCGGCATATCGGTGACCGCGCCGGTCAGGGCATCCTTCAGCCTGACGCCCGAAACGGACGGCGGCATCGGCGGCTTGGCCGGCGTGCCCGTGATTTCCTCGACCGTGGTGTTCCAGAGGACGCGGATGTTCTCCTTGGCGAAGAGGCGCTCCTGCAGGATCTTTTCCGAGCGGAATGAGTCACGGCGGTGCACGACGGTGACCGACTTGCAGATATGCGAGAGGTAGAGTGCTTCCTCTACGGCAGAGTTGCCACCGCCAACGACGATCACGTCCTTGTTGCGATAGAAGAAGCCATCGCAGGTGGCGCAGGCAGACACGCCGAAGCCCTGGAAATGCTGTTCGCTTTCGATGCCGAGCCACTTGGCCTTTGCACCGGTGCAGATGATCAGGGTATCGGCGGTCCAGACCTGACCGCTGTCGGTCTTGATGGTGAAGGGGCGGTGGCTGGTGTCGACTTCGGTGACGAGGTCGCTGACGATCTCGGTGCCGACATGCTTCGCCTGGTTCAGCATCTGCTCCATCAGCCACGGACCCTGGATCGGGTCGGCGAAGCCGGGGTAGTTTTCCACATCGGTGGTGATCATCAGCTGGCCACCCTGTTCCATGCCGGCGATCAGGACCGGCTTCAGCATGGCGCGGGCGGCGTAGATCGCTGCGGTATAGCCGGCAGGGCCGGAGCCGATGATCAGCACCTTGGTGTGGCGGGCAGTCATGTCGCTTCCTTTCAACGCGCGTTTCCTGTCGTCGACCGGGGCCTAGCTCGGGGCGCATCCGGCATTCGCGCTCGTGACGCTCATTTAGGATCGAAGCGCGAAGCAATTCAAGGCATGCGGCCGCATTAGCAACAGAGCTTTGCGCCACGGCGCAATAATTGTGCGTGAACGCGGTCGATTCTTGCCAATTGCGTCCGATGGAGTAGATAACGCCCATATCTTCAAAAGGAGCGACCGTGCTCAAGGTAGAACTCGACGCCATCGATCTGCGCATTCTGAAAGAACTGCAGCGCGACGGGCGGATGACCAATGTGGAACTCTCCGAGCGCGTGGGCATTTCGGCGCCGCCCTGCCTGCGCCGGGTGCGCAAGCTCGAAGAGGCGGGCGTGATCGAGAGCTATCACGCGGTGCTGAATGCCAGCCGTCTCGGCTACGACCTCGTTGCCTTCTGCATGGTCGGTCTGAAACACCAGTCGGAGGCCAATCTGAAGGCCTTTGCGGCGGCGACCGACAGCTGGCCGATCGTGCGCCAGGCCTGGATGGTCAATGGCGACAGCGATTTCCTGCTGCATTGCGTGGCAGAGAACCTGACACGCTTCCAGGACTTCGTCATCGAGGTGCTGACGGCCAACGAGCATGTCGACACGGTCAGGACGATGCTGACGATCCGGCAGGTCAAGAAGGTCGGTTTGGTCGAAATCTGAGCGACAGGCTCAGAAGGGTTTCAGGGCCTCAGCCAGCCTCGCACGGAAACCGGCGTCGATCTCCAGGAAGCGCTTGCGGGCGGCGGATCCCAGCCGCTGCTTTTCCGAAGCATCCATGCGAATCAGGCTCTCGACGACCTTTTCCATCGCGGCGAGATCCACGAGGTAGTTCGTTCCCAGATGCCGCGGCTCGGTGCGCCCGTAGGGAATGAGCAGGCCGCAATCGGTCGACACATGCTCGTTCATCGGCGGGCCGTCGGTGGTGACGGCGACCGCGCCGACCGACAGCGCTTCGACGAGGTGGTGCCCCCAGCCTTCCGAGCGGGACGGGCAGAGATGGATGCCGCAGCTGTTCTGCAGCTCTTTCAGTTGAGCATCGGTGATGTAGCCGCTGACCACCCGGATATTGGCGATGGCCGCAGCCTTCGGATGCGGATCACGCTGCACGAGAACCAATTCTGGCCATTCCGGATGCCGTGACCACAGTTCAATGACGTCTTCCGTGCCCTTCAGCGTGCTGCCGCCTGCGAGATGGAAAAAGCTGTTCCAGTTCTTCGGCACCGTCTCATCGAGCCGGTCCTCGGAGGTGAAGCCGACATAGGCGGTCGCGACACCCAGGCCGCGAAAGATCTCTTCGGCGTGGCGGCTTTTTGCGAGAACGAGATCGATGCCTTTCAGTCGGCCGAGGTGACGGCGCGGAAAGCGTTCCTGGTTCGGGCAGAGTAGGTTGAACCGGCCCGCACTGAACCAGCGCGGGAAAGCGCGTTCAACATGGAGGATGGTCTTCGCCTGCTTGCGCCGGAGAAGGCGGTCGAGCAGGGACCTCGCGCGAATACCCTTTGTCGCGACGCCTTCGGAGCGCCCGATCGAGGCGAGAGCTTCGATCAGCAGATTGGTATCGCGCGTCAGACCGAAACTGTTGTCCTTGTTGACGATCAGGATGTCCAGGAGGTCGCGCGTCGCCATCGGTCAAGCATTTCCAGAGGTTGCGGGTCGTGACATTGTCGTCGCATGGGGCAGGGCGGTGCCAAGCAGGCCCGCATAAACTTCGGCCAGTTGGTCGGCTTCGCGTTCAAGCCCGAAAGCCGCTTCGACGTGTTCGCGGCCCTTCCGGCCCGCCTGCATGGCCTTTTGTGGCTCCAGGAAGGCCGAGATCGCGTCGCGCAGGCGCTCGTAGTCACCCGCCGGCACGACCGATCCAGTCTCGCCCTCGACGATCATTTCGGCATAAGCGCCTGCGTCACTGGCAACCACCGCGGTGCCGGATGCCATCGCCTCAAGCGGGGTAAGCCCGAAGCCTTCGTTGCGGGACGGGGCAACGTAGAGCGTCAGGCGGCGATACCAGGGCTTGATGTCATCGACTTCGCCAATGAAGCGGATGCGATCGGAGAGGCCGGCTGCCGCTATGTCGGCCTTCAGCTTGTCGGCAAAGCTCGCATGTTCTGACGTCACCCGGCCGGAAATGACGGCCGTCCATTCGGGGTTCTGCGGCAGAAGCTCGATCATCGCCCTGACGAAGAGATCGGTGCCCTTCTGGTGGCGGACACGACCGAAGCAGCCGACGAGCTGGCGGCCCTTCAGATCCTCGGGAAGGCCTGTGTCTATCTCTTCGGACGGGTGGAACAGCTGCAAGTCTACGCCGTGGCGTATCACGGTATGCGGAACCTTCAAGAAGGAGCCCGATTTCGCGTTCGTGGCAACGACCGCATCCATCTTCGAGATCAGCCAACGGGTGTAGCGGCTGTGATGGCGCTGTGCCGCCGAGGTGAAGAGAAGCTTGAGGGGCATGCGGAAGGCGTCCCGGAGGATCAAGCCTGCCAGCATCTCGTTGTTGCGACGGGCATGCCAGACGCGTGGCTTGCCGTTTCGCGGCGTCTTCCAGAGTGCCGGCAGCTGTGACCAGCGCATTTTCGGCAGATGGTCGGGAAGTCCGGGACCCAGCGTCAGGATGCCGAGACCCTGACGTCTTTGTTCTGGAACAAGCTGGATGACCGTTGATGTCACACCGGAGAGGCGCCGCTTGAAATGCGGCGCAACCACCGTGATCTCGTCGAGGGAATGTGCCACGGAAACGCCCTTTCGGACTGACATCAACCCCACTTGACCGCGAGGATCTCGTAGGCCTTCGAGCCGCCGGGGGCGACGACTTCGATGTTGTCGCCGACTTCCTTGCCGATCAGGGCGCGGGCGATCGGGGACGAGATCGAGATGCGACCGGCCTTCACGTCGGCTTCCTGATCGCCGACGATCTGATAGGTCTTCTCTTCTTCGGTGTCCTCGTCGATGAGTTTCACCGTCGCGCCGAACTTTATCTTGGAGCCGGACATCTTCGAGAGGTCGATGACTTCCGCGCGGGCGATCAGATCCTCGAGTTCGCCAATTCGACCCTCATTGTGGCTCTGGGCTTCCTTGGCGGCGTGATATTCCGCATTTTCGGAAAGGTCGCCATGAGCGCGCGCCTCGGCAATCGCCTCGATGATGCGCGGACGCTCTTCCTGCTGACGCCAGCGCAGCTCTTCGCTGAGCTTCTCGAAACCGTTCTGCGTCATCGGTACCTTGTCTACCATTTCCTCTTCCTTCGTCTTCATGGCCGCGAGCGCGGGCACAAAAGAAAACAGGTTCCGAAGCAAAGCTGCGGAACCAGTCACAAATCAAGCTGATGAGGACTATAGCAGAATGGTCGGCG
Organism: Rhizobium sp. AQ_MP; assembly: GCF_014237835.1. Taxonomy (GTDB): domain Bacteria; phylum Pseudomonadota; class Alphaproteobacteria; order Rhizobiales; family Rhizobiaceae; genus Allorhizobium. The sequence goes on along the minus strand of NZ_JACJVI010000010.1, from coordinate 55,486 downwards.
AAATTTCCAGAGTTTTCGTCAGCCACTCCCCAGGCTGCGTTTCAGCGGGAAAAATTCCAGTAAAAACAATGAAGCGCGGACCTGATGGACGGAATGCCGCAGTCGATTTCCTTGACGATCGTCATGAGAACGTTTAGAGAACATTCTCATGAAGAAGTCGCTCAAAGAACGCCTCGCCATTCTCTCGGATGCTGCCAAATATGATGCGTCCTGTGCATCCAGCGGTACGACCAAGCGGGACTCGTCGGCCTCCGGTGGCCTTGGCTCGACAGAGGGATCGGGCATCTGTCATGCCTATGCGCCGGATGGTCGCTGCATCTCGCTTCTGAAGATCCTGCTTACCAATTTCTGCATCTATGACTGTGCCTATTGCATCAACCGCTCCTCCAGCAATGTCGAGCGGGCCCGGTTCACGCCGGACGAGGTGGTGTGGCTGACGATCGAATTCTACCGACGCAATTATATCGAGGGCCTGTTCCTCTCGTCCGGGATCATCAAGTCCTCGGATGATACGATGGCCGAGATGGTCAAGATCGCCCGTGATCTCAGGACCAAGCATGATTTTCGCGGCTATATTCATCTGAAGACGATCCCCGAGGCGTCCGCGCATCTGGTGGAGGAGGCGGGGCTTTATGCCGACCGCCTGTCCATCAATATCGAGCTGCCGACCGACCACGGGCTGGAGCGTTATGCGCCGGAGAAACGGCCGGTCAACATTCGCCGCTCGATGGCTGATCTAAGGCTCAAGATCGACGAGGCCCGCGAGCCGACGCTGACCGGCCGGCGCAAGAAGTTCGTCCCCGGCGGGCAGAGCACCCAGATGATCGTCGGCGCCGATGGCGCTGACGACGCGACGATCCTGGGTTCCAGCGCGCGGCTCTACAGCAGCTATGGGCTGAAGCGCGTCTACTACTCGGCTTTCAGCCCGATCCCGGACAGTTCGCGCAATCTGCCGCTGATCAAGCCGCCGCTGATGCGCGAGCACCGCCTCTATCAGGCCGACTGGCTCTACCGCTTCTATGGCTTCTCGGTGGAAGAAATCGCCTCGATCGGGCAGGACGGCATGCTCGATCTTGAACTTGATCCGAAGCTTGCCTGGGCACTTGCCAATCGCGACCGCTTTCCCGTCGATATCAACAAGGCGGATCGCGAGACCTTGCTGCGCGTGCCGGGCTTTGGAACCAAGACCGTCAACGGGCTTCTCTCGGCTCGCCGTCATCGCCGTGTGCGGCTGGAGGATCTGACCCGCATCGGCGTGTCGCTCAAGAAGGTGCGGCCCTTTATCGTTGCCGAGGGCTGGTCGCCCAACCGCAGCCTGGACCGGTCGGATCTGCGGGCGGTGTTTGCGCCGCCGGCCGAGCAGCTGTCCTTGTTCTGATGCGGACCGTCACGCTGGAAGGGCGAGGAGCGTTCGACGAGTGGCGCGATGCCGCGCGGGCGCTTCTGGGGGATGGGGTCGTACCGGAGCAGGTGCGCTGGCAGCTCTCGGGCGCGGCGGGCGATCTCTTCGGGTCGGACGCCGGGGCGCCGGTGCCTCGTGAGCGGGCCCTGGAGATCGCCGTGTCCAAGGCATTCATCGAGGCAGCTGAGGCGGCGATCTGTCATTCCGAGCCGGACCGTTTTTCGCTGCTCTACCGTATTCTCTGGCGGCTGCAGACGGAGCGCAGCCTTCTGCAGGTGCGATCGGATCCCGATGTCGCCGACCTCGTTCGCCTGATCAAGAATGTGCGCCGCGATAGCCACAAGATGAAGGCCTTTGTACGGTTTCGCGAAGTCGCGGCCATGCAGACAAAACGGCGGCGTTTCGTGGCCTGGTTCGAGCCCGAGCATTTCATCGTCGCGCGCACCGCCGGCTTCTTCCAGCGGCGCTTCACCGACATGGACTGGCTGATCGCGACGCCAAAGGGCTCGGCCGCCTGGAATGGGCAGGAGTTGAAGACCTCCCGCGAGCCCGCGGCCAGGCCGGAAGCGGAAGACGAGACCGACGAGCTGTGGCGGACCTATTTTGCCAATATCTTCAACCCGGCGCGCGTGAAGATCCGGGCGATGCAGTCGGAAATGCCGAAGAAGTATTGGAAGAACATGCCGGAGGCCTCGCTCATTCCGGACCTGATTGCCGGTGCCGAGCGACGGGTGCAGGAGATGGCCGCGCGCGAGGCAAGCCAGCCGCCGGCGTTTCACGAGCGGCTACAGGCGCAGTGGCGCGGGCGGGAGGAGGAAGGCTCGTCGACCGACTTGCCGCCGCTTGTACGGCTTCGACAGGAGGCCGCCAGTTGCACACGCTGTCCGCTGCATTGCCATGCGACGCAGACGGTGTTCGGCGAGGGACCTGATGATGCCGAGATCATGTTCGTCGGCGAGCAGCCCGGTGATACCGAGGATCTTGCGGGACGGCCGTTTATCGGTCCGGCGGGGCAGGTGTTCGACGAGGCTGTTGAGGCTGCTGGAATCGACCGGTCGCAGGTCTATGTCACCAATGCGGTCAAGCATTTCAAATATGAGCGGCGCGGCAAGCGGCGCATCCATATGCGTCCGGACGCCGGTGAGGTCGCCCGTTGCCGCTGGTGGGTTTCAAAGGAAATCGAGGTCGTCCAGCCGCGGATCGTCGTTGCGCTCGGGGCGACCGCCTATCTGTCGCTCACCGGTGAGAGCCGACCGATCGCCGAGGTGCGCGGCATGCCGATCCCCATGCAGGACAACCGCATGCTGCTCGTCACGACGCATCCCTCGGCGATCCTCAGGATGCCGGACCCGGATCTGAAGGCGCGCAGCCTGGCGGCGTTCCGGTCAGACCTCGGGGACGCAAAGCGGTTGTTCGACACGCTGCACTTGCGCTGATCCGCTTTCCATTCCTGACAGTCAATGGCCGCCGATGCGGCTTTCGTCCAGATCCGTCCGCTCGTAGACCCGCGCGGCAACGGCGGCGAGCAGGAGCAGGGTCACGGTGGCCAGTGCACAGCAGAGGGCAAAGCCAGAGGCGTAGCTGGCCTTGGCCACCTCGATCCATGGCGCAGCTTCATTGCCAGTGTTGCGCGCGACTTCGAGGGCGGTTCCGAGTGCCGAGGTGACGGACGTCTGGTCGGTGGCGGAAAGGCCGGTCAGGTCGGCATCCTGCATGCCGAACCGGTAGAAGAGCGTGCCAAGGCTGCCGAGGACCGCGACGCCAAGCGCACCGCCGAACTCGGCGCTGGTTTCGGAGATGGCGGACGCCGAGCCCGCGCGTTCCGGCGGCGCCGTGCCGACGATGAGGCCTGTGGTCGTCAGGATCACCGGCACGAAGCCGAGGCCCATGACCATGCTGGCGCCAAGCACGCCGATCAGGCTCTCGTTCCAGGCGGCAATCGCCATCAGGCCGGTGCCGAGTGCGTTGACGACCAGTCCCAGCAGCACGGTGCGGACAGGGCCGAGACGGTTCGTCACGCGCCAGGCCTGGAAGGACATGACGGTGAAGACGAGCGAGGAGGGGATGGACCAGAGGGCGGCCTTCAGCGGCGTCAGGCCGATCACCAGCTGCAGGAAGAGGTTCTGGAACAGGAAAAGGCCGAAGATGAAGAAAACGCCGGCCAGGTTGACCATCAGTGAGGCGGTGAAGGCCGGGATCCTGAACAGGGCGAGATCGATCATCGGGTGTTCGAGCACCTTCTGGCGCCGGACGAAGACGGTGCCCACGGCAAGGCCGAAGAGGATCGGTACAAGCTGCATCAATTCGAAGCCTTCGGCGGCCATTTTCTTGAAGCCGTAGACAATCGGCAGCACGGTGAGCAGGGACAGCGCGACGCTCAGGAGATCGAGGCGGCCGGCGTTTTCATCCTTGTATTCGGGGAGCAGGAAAGGCGCGCTGGCAAGAAGGCCTGCCATGATCGGGACATTGATCAGGAAGACCGATCCCCAATGGAAGTATTGCAGCAACAGCCCGCCGATGAGTGGGCCGATCAGGCCGCCCAGCGCAAAGGCGGTGCCCCAGATGCTGATTGCGCGGTTGCGTTCGCTTTCGTCACGGAAGAGGTTGACGACGAGCGAGAGCGTCGAAGGCGCGATCGTGGCACCTGCAATGCCGAGCAGGGCTCGGGCGACGATCAGCATCGAGGCGGTGTTGGCAAAGGCGGCAAAGACGGAAGCCGCACCGAAGAAGAACGCGCCGATCAGGAGTACCTTGCGACGGCCGATCCGGTCGCCCAGCGTTCCCATGGTGACCAGGAAGCCTGCGACCATGAAGCCATAGATGTCGTTGATCCACAGAAGCTGGGTGGCCGACGGATCAAGATCCGCGACGATCGCCGGCATGGCCAGAAACAGGACCGAAAGGTCCATGGAATAGATCAGACAGGCAATCGACAGGATCAGAAGACCGATCCACTCGCGGCGGGTGGCCTTGCCGGAAACGGCCTCAACAGTCACGGACATCTGGAAATCTCTCAAATCAAACCGCCGCAGAGTGCCGTAGCCCCGGGCTTTCGACAAATGTCAAATATTGATGGAACATTTCAGTCCCGTTGATTGACGATTAGACGCCCAGTTCCGCCGCGAGTCGATCGAAGTTCTGCTCGTTGGCCAGCGCGATGAAGCGCTCGATCTCACGGTTTTCCGGCGTGTCGTCAAACTGCATGTGCCAGGTCATGCGGGTTCCTTCGCGCTGCGTAGCCAGCGTCACCTCTAGCGTGAACATATGCATCGGCTCGTGGTGCAGGGCGAGGATGCGGGACGGCGGTTCGATCGCCTGAAAGGTCCAGCGATTGAAGAAATCGGCGCCGTCGGAATTTGTCATGGTCACGAGCCAGTCGCCGCCTGGCTGAAAATTGAAATGGGTGATGTCGTTGGTGAAGCCCTGCGGTCCCCACCAGCGGGCAAGGGTCGCCGGATTGGCAAAGGCGGCGAAGAGTGTTTCTGCCGGTGCGTTGAAGACGCGTTCGGTCACGATGTGCAGCTTTTCCATGGAAACCTCCGGAGTTTCGCGGCTTGCCAAGCCAAGAGGCTTCGCGTTTAACACGCGTCAGACCCCGCCGGATAGTCTTGCGACACGGCGCCGTCCGGGAGGTTTTTTGAGGTTGCATTCGACATTTGTACTCACTGGCGTCGCCATGCTGGCCTTTGCCGCCAATTCGCTTCTGGCACGTGAAGCGCTGGGTGCGGTATCGATCGAGGCTGCGGGCTATACCGCAGTGCGGATCGTATCCGGCGCGCTGGTCCTCTATGCCCTGATGCGGCGTGGGCAGCTTCAGTCTGCATCAGCCGCCAAACGGCTGCCGGGCGATTGGTGGGCCGCTGCGGCGCTGTTTGTCTATGCGATCGCGTTCTCGGCGGCCTATCTTTCGCTTGGCGCGGCCACGGGAGCGCTGATCCTCTTTTCTTCGGTCCAGGCGAGTATGCTGGCCTTCGGACTTCTCAAAGGTGATCGGCCGAGCCTGCGGGAGGTGATCGGTTTTGCGATCGCTTTTGGCGCCTTCGTCTATCTCATCCTGCCCGGCGTGGGACGACCGGATCTCGTCGGCAGCCTGCTGATGATCGGATCGGGCGCCGCCTGGGCCGCTTATACGCTGCGCGGTCGAGGGTCGCGGGACCCGATCGGCGAGACGGCAGGCAATTTTGTCCGGGCTTCCGTCTTCTGCCTGCCGCTGGCGATTTTCGCGCTCCTTTACGAGTCGGCGACGTTTGCTGGCGTTCTCCTGGCGCTAGGCTCAGGTATCGTGGCTTCCGGCCTTGGATATTCCGTCTGGTATAGAGCCCTGCGCGGGCTTAGCACCTTCCAGGCAGCCCTCATTCAGCTCTCCGTCCCGGTGATTGCGGCACTGGGTGCCATCCTCTTCCTCAATGAGAGGCTGACCCTGCATTTTGTGGTCGCGGCGACCTGCGTCATCGGCGGTATAGCGTTTGCTATTCTCGCCAAGCAGAAGCGCCAGGTTTGAATTCACCCGAAGAGCTCAATGAGCCCGGATATGATCGTGGCTCCACCGATCGGGGCGATCAGAAGCAGGATGATGTTCAAACCGACGATCCAGGCCAGCGCCTTTTGCTGGCGCGGCGTCAACTGCTCTGGCCCCCGGTTCGCCGGCGGCTCTGGCGGTGGCGTGTAGTTCTTGAGATCGAGAAACATGACGGGAAGCCTGCCTCCGGTGCCTGACCACTAGCATCGACCGGATGATAGATAGGCAGCGGCCAAGCTTTTCCAGCGCTGACTTTGTCCTTGAAGAAGAGATTACCCGGGCGTTGTCATTCGCTCAGGCAGCATCATCGAGTGCCGCCGCTGGCAGATTGGTGCGTGCATTGAGCACTTCAAGACCAACGATTCGACCATCGCGGTCATAATCAAACACGATGCCTTCAGAGACCTCTTTGCTCTCCAGGACCGGCTCCGTGGAAAAACGAATATAGGCAGCATTGGCAGCTGCATCATATTCCAGTCTGGGCTTCATCTCGGCATCCGTGCGCTGCGATTGATAGAAGCCGCCAGGATAGGCGATCTTTGCCTAAGTCACAAAAAACTCCGCGCAAAACGCAAGATCGCCGCATCCACGAATGCGGCGATCTTGTCGTTTCAATGCTTCGTCAAGCTGCTCAGAAAGCGGCTTACCTATCTCCGCCTCAGAAGTAGCTCTGAAGCGGGCGAACTTCCAGCTGGCCGCCCTTCAGCGCCCGGATGGCTTCGGCAGCGGCAAGCGCTCCGGCCATGGTCGTGTAATAGGGTACCTTCTGCATCAGGGCAGCGCGGCGGAGCGATTTGGAGTCCGAGATCGCCTTGTTGCCGTCGGTCGTGTTGATGACCAGCTGGACCTGACGGTTGCGGATCGCGTCTTCGATATGCGGACGGCCTTCCAGAACCTTGTTGATCTTCACGGCCGGAATGTCGTTTTCGGCGAGGAAGCGCTGGGTGCCGCCGGTTGCCAGAACCTTGAAGCCGATCTGGGTGAGGATCAGGATTGCCGGCAGGACGCGGGCCTTGTCCTCGTCGCGGACGGAGACGAAGACCGTTCCGTCACGCGGCAGTTCGACGCCAGCGCCAAGCTGGCTCTTGGCAAAGGCCAGCGCAAAGTCTGTGTCGAGGCCGATGACTTCGCCGGTCGAGCGCATTTCCGGACCGAGCAGCGTGTCGACGCCGGGGAAGCGGGCAAACGGGAAGACGGCTTCCTTGACGGCGATGTGGTTCAGGTTGCGCGGGTCCGGCTTCTTGCCATAGGCAGCGATCGCTTGGTCGAGCTTCTCGCCGGTCATGACGCGGGCTGCGATCTTGGCGATCGGCGCGCCGATGGTCTTGGCGACAAAGGGCACCGTGCGCGAGGCGCGCGGGTTGACTTCGAGCACGTAGATCACGTCATCCTTGATAGCATACTGGACGTTCATCAGGCCGCCGACATTGAGCGCCTTGGCAAGCGCCGTCGTCTGGCGTTCCAGTTCGTCGACGATGTCCTTGGAGAGCGAACGGGTCGGTAGCGAGCAGGCACTATCGCCCGAGTGAATGCCGGCTTCCTCGATATGCTCCATGATGCCGGAGACGAAGACGTTTTCGCCGTCGCAGAGTGCGTCGACATCGACTTCGATGGCGTTGGTCAGGTAGCTGTCGAAAAGCAGCGGGTTCTTGCCGAGCAGCGTGTTGATCTGGCCGGTCTTGTCGTTCGGGTAGCGCTGCTTGATGTCCTCGGGCACGAGTTCCGGCACGGTGTCGAGCAGGTAATTCTGCAGCATGCCCTCGTTGTGGATGATCTGCATGGCGCGGCCACCCAGGACATAGGACGGGCGCACGACCAGCGGGAAGCCGATTTCGCCGGCAACAAGGCGGGCCTGCTCGACCGAATAGGCGATGCCGTTGTTCGGCTGCGTCAGGTCGAGCTTCATCAGGAGCTTCTGGAACCGGTCGCGGTCTTCGGCCAGGTCGATCATGTCGGGGGCGGTGCCGAGGATCGGGATGCCGTTCTTCTCGAGCGCTTCGGCGAGCTTCAGCGGGGTCTGGCCGCCGAACTGGACGATGACGCCGACGACTTCACCCTTTTCCTGCTCCGCGCGCAGGATTTCGATCACGTCTTCGGCCGTCAGCGGCTCGAAATAGAGACGGTCGGAGGTGTCGTAGTCGGTCGAGACGGTTTCCGGGTTGCAGTTGACCATGATCGCCTCATAGCCGGCATCCTTCAGCGCGAAGGCGGCATGGCAGCAGCAATAGTCGAACTCGATGCCCTGGCCGATCCGGTTCGGACCGCCACCGAGGATCACGACCTTCTTGCGGTCGGAGACCTGTGCTTCCGAACGCTGCGCACCGACGAAGGGCGTCTCATAGGTCGAGTACATGTAGGCCGTCGGAGAGGCGAATTCGGCCGCGCAGGTGTCGATGCGCTTGAAGACCGGGCGCACGCCGAGACCGTTGCGAAGTTCCGCGACTTCCTTCGGGCGCTTGCCGGAGAGCGAGGCCAGACGTGCGTCGGAGAAACCCATGGCCTTCAGCATGCGCAGGTTTGCGGCGTCGGCGGGCAGACCGTGCTCGCGGATGCGGGCTTCCATGTCGATGATCGCCTTGAACTGGGCGATGAACCACGGATCGATCTTGCAGCCTTCGTGGACTTCTTCCGGCGACATGCCGAGGCGCAGGGCCTGGGCAACCATGCGCAGGCGGTCCGGGGTCGGGGTGCCGATGGCCGCACGGATCGCGTTCTTGTCGTCGCCCTGGCCGAGGCCGGGGATCTCGATCTCGTCGAGGCCGGTGAGGCCGGTTTCGAGACCACGCAGCGCCTTCTGCAGCGATTCTGCAAATGTGCGGCCGATCGCCATGACTTCGCCGACCGACTTCATGGCGGTGGTCAGTGTCGGCTCGGCGCCGGGGAACTTTTCGAAGGCAAAACGCGGGATCTTGGTGACGACGTAGTCGATCGACGGTTCGAACGAGGCAGGCGTCGCGCCGCCGGTGATGTCGTTTTCGAGTTCGTCGAGCGTGTAGCCGATGGCGAGCTTGGCGGCGATCTTGGCGATCGGGAAGCCGGTGGCCTTCGATGCCAGAGCGGAAGAGCGCGAGACGCGCGGGTTCATCTCGATGACGACGAGGCGTCCGTCCTTCGGATTGACGGCGAACTGCACGTTCGAGCCGCCGGTCTCAACGCCGATCTCGCGCAGAACCGCGATCGAGGCGTTGCGCATGATCTGGTATTCCTTGTCCGTCAGCGTCAGCGCCGGGGCAACCGTGATGCTATCACCGGTATGGACGCCCATCGGATCGATGTTTTCGATCGAGCAGACGATGATGCAGTTGTCCGCCTTGTCGCGGACGACCTCCATTTCATACTCCTTCCAGCCGAGCACCGATTCTTCGATCAGGACTTCGGTGGTGGGCGAAGCGTCGAGGCCGGAATTGATGATTTCGTAGAATTCCGAGCGGTTGTAGGCAATGCCGCCGCCGGTGCCGCCGAGCGTAAAGGACGGGCGGATGATGGCAGGCAGGCCGACATGGTCAAGCGCCTGGGCGGCAATCGCCATGGCGTGGGCCATGTAACGCTGCTTGCGGTCGGTCTCGCCGAGGTTCCACTGGTTTTCCAGCTCGTCGAGCGCCTTGTCGAGCGCGTCGCCGGAGAGCTTGGCGCGCAGTTCCGCGCGGGCGGCCTCATGCGTCTTGCGGTCGGCGTCCTTGATTTCGGTCGCATTGGCGAGCATCGACTTCGGGGTCTCGAGGCCGATACGGGCCATGGCTTCGCGGAAGAGGGCGCGGTCTTCGGCCATGTCGATGGCAGCCGGCTTCGCGCCGATCATCTCGACATTGTAGCGGTCGAGCACGCCCATTCGTTTCAGGGAGAGCGCGGTGTTCAGCGCCGTCTGGCCGCCCATGGTGGGGAGCAGCGCGTCGGGGCGTTCCTTGGCGATGATCTTGGCAACGACTTCCGGCGTAATCGGCTCGACGTAAGTGGCGTCGGCCAGGCCCGGATCGGTCATGATCGTGGCCGGGTTGGAATTGACCAGGATGACCCGGTAGCCTTCTTCCTTCAGCGCCTTACAGGCCTGGGTGCCTGAATAGTCGAATTCGCATGCCTGACCGATGACGATCGGCCCCGCGCCGATGATGAGGATGGACTTGATATCTTGGCGCTTGGGCATGGCTCTATCCGTTCTTGCGCCTGCGCGAAAAACCGGCCTGGGTGAGGGAGGTCACCGGCCGGGCGCAGGAAGATGGTCTTTTCAGGCTAGAAGCGGCTTATAGGGAAATGTTGGCCGGGAAGGAACCCCATAATTGCACCGTCCGACAGGAAAGTTGGGGAGGGTTCTAAGAGGGCTTGGCGGTCCGGTGACAAGCACCTTCATTGCCAGATCGTCATGTGACCTGATCTGCCGGTTGGACCCTGCTCTGCTGTTGCATGATCGGCGCGCTGATCCCGGCCAGTCTTCTTGCCAGCCAGAGTGCCGCGACTGCAAGGATCGCTCCGGCGATCACATCGACGAGGTAGTGGCCGCCATGCGTCAGCGTCGAAACCGCCATGCCTATGTTCAGGACGACCATCGGATACCGCAACCAGGGTATGGTCAACATGCTGACGGCGCAGATGACTGCCGTTGCCGTGTGGACAGATGGAAACGTCAGAATGCCCTGGGCATTGTCCAGCGAGAATAGGAAGCGGGTTTCGTCTCGGACGGCGTGGAACTGTTCAAGAAATGCGAAACCAAACTGCGGGTTGATTGCCTGCAAGGTCGTTCCATCGATCCCATAGGTCACATTGGCGGCGACCGCGGGGAACCAGATCGATATCAAGCATGCAGCGAAACAGACCAGCGCGTAGCTGAGCACCAGGCCGTACGCTCTTGCTGCCTGCCCGCACAGGACGAGGACAAGGGGCAGCAGGACCAGCTGAAACGCGAAGGACGCATAAGACTGCATGAGGAGCCATGCGAGCCAAGGATGACTGTCGACCCACCGGATGAATGCAGCACCATTGAAACCCAAAGCCTGGTCTGCGGCGACCAGGAGTTCATCCGCGAGCGGCAGACTGAGTGACGTTGCCAGATAAGACGCAATCAGTCCGATGACCGAGAGTACTACGCCGATGGACAGGATTTCCATGACCAGGGACCACCGGGTGAAGCCACGCTTTGCGCATATGATCGCGGTGAGGATCAGGATGCCGAGGCTCGTTGCGGTCGGGCGGACCGAGCCATGATCCAACGTGATCTTGGATAGGGATAAGAGCACCGCAATCGCAAGGCTGCTCGTCAACATGACGAGCAGCAGCCATCCACGAAGGTTCGCTGTCTCGCGCGTTAACATCCCCTGCCTCCGTGGCTCCAACTGCATACAGTGTGTGCGGAGAAAATCTTAAGATTGCGTTGGTGGCCTCTCGTGTGTCAGCGGAACGATGCCGTCGTCACATCAGGTTCATGACCGATTGGTACCTGACGGCGCGATCAATCGAGGTTACCGAATTTGCGCGCCGATCTTTCCTCGCTTCCCGCCTACCTTCATTTTGCTTCACTTCGCCACAACCCTGGCCCGATCCCGCATCTTGGTCAGCGCTACGACCGCACAGGTGCGTTCCTGAGGGAGCACGGCAACACTGTGGTCTGCCATCTTGTGGAAGGCTCGGAGACGGAGGCGGTGATCCGTGATGCGCGGGATCGCTTCCGGGGGATGGTTGGCGCTGAGAAGCTTGCGTTTACCGCCGAGAGCAGCCTGCATATGACCCTCTTTCAGGGGATCATCGAGACGCGGCGGGCGCTGCCGTATTGGCCGGCGGATGTGCCGGTGGAAACGCCGGTCGATGACATGACGGCGATCTTCATGGATCGGCTGGCGGGTTTTGCGCCGGGCGAAATCTTCGCAGTGGAGGTAACGCATGCGACGCCCAACGGGTTGACGCTCGCCGGTGTCAGCGAGCGTGATCGGGCGGTCCTCAGGGATTGGCGTGATCGGCTGGCCGATCTGCTCGGCTACCGGCATCCGGATCACGAAACCTACGTCTTCCACATCACCTTTGCCTATATGATCGAACGATTCGACGACGCGACCATGTCCGAATGGGTGCCGTTCCTTAAAGACATCGTCGATACCATCCGTCGCCGTCAGCCTGTGATCGAGCTCAGGGCGCCTGCCTTCTGCAGCTTCGAGGATATGAACCATTTCGAGGAACTGCTGATCTTCCAGAAGGCGTGACGCAGGTCTGAGAAAACGAAATGGCGGGCCAAGGCCCGCCATAGTTTTTTCGTGCAGAGCTGCGCTGATCAGAACTCTTCCCATTCGGCGCCGCTTGGCGCGGGCTTGGCGCCCATGGCGGAAGCGAGCTTGCCTGCCAATGCGCGGGCCGGAGATGCGACCGGACGCTGGACGTCGCTGACCGGTGCGGGACGTGCAGGTGTTGCGGGACGAGCCGAAGTCTGGGTCGCGCTTGCGGTGGAACGTGCCGAGTGAACGGGCGCTGCAGCATGAGGTCTTCCGCCGAGATTGAACTGGGCGAGGCGGGCCGATAGCGCCTGGACTTCCGAGACGAGGGTGTGGGAAGCGGCGTTGGTTTCTTCGACCATGGCGGCGTTCTTCTGCGTGCCCTGATCCATGATGTTCACGGCCGCATTGATTTCATGCAGGCCGGTCGATTGCTCGCGCGCCGCGTCGACGATCGCGTGGACGTTAGTATTGATCTGCTGCACCTCGGCGACGATCGCCGACAGCGCTTCGCCGGTCTGGTCGACGAGTGAAACACCATGTTTGACCTGTTCGCCGGACGCGGTGATCAGCGCCTTGATTTCCTTGGCGGCATTGGCGGAACGCTGGGCAAGTTCCCGGACTTCCTGAGCGACCACGGCAAAGCCCTTGCCGGCTTCGCCGGCACGCGCGGCTTCGACGCCGGCATTGAGTGCCAGCAGGTTTGTCTGGAAGGCGATCTCGTCGATCACGCCGATGATGTTGGAGATCGACTGCGAGGACTGCTCGATCGCGCTCATCGCATCGATGGCCGAGCGCACGACTTCGCCGGAACGCTCAGCGCTTTCCTTGGTGCGGCTGACCTGCTGGCCGGCTTCTTCGGCGCGCTGGGTCGATTCCTTGACGGAGCGGGTGATCTGCGAGAGGGCGGCGGATGTCTGTTCGACCGACGCGGCCTGCTGTTCGGTGCGGCGGGCGAGATCATCGGCAGCCGAGCGGATCTCGTTCGAGCCGTTCTCGATCGTCGTGGCGTTGTCGCGGAAAGAGATCATCGCAGCGCGGAGCTTCTCGATCGAGTCGTTGAAGTTGCCGCGAATTTCGTCGAGCTGGGGCGAGAAGGGCTTTTCGAGCCGGACCGTCATGTCGCCGTCCGACAGGCGGGCAAGGCCAGCGCGCAATTCGTCGACGACGAAGCGGATCTCTTCTTCCCGCGCCTTGTGGCCCTTCGAGCGCTCGACGCGATCGATCTCTTCCTGTTCGTAGCGGGCTTCGGCTGCCTTTTCGAGTTCGACCTTCTTGCGGTTGCTGTCGAGCAGCACGGCGAGCGAGCGGGAGAGGTCACCGAGTTCGTCGGATCGGTTCTGGTCGGTCAGCTCGACATCCAGGCGACCGGAGGCGATCTCGGTGGTCTGGCCGATCACGCGGCTGATGCGGCCGATGAAGCGGCGTGCGAGAAGCCAGCCAACCACGATCAGAATGACAGTTGCGCCAGCAATGACCAGGGCCGACGTCCAGACGGTCTCGGACACAGCGCCAAGCACGGTGGCACTCGGCACGGCCACCACGACATTCCAGACGGCACCCGGGAAGGGTTCGATCGGCACGGCAATCGCCATGCGCTCGATGCCGTCCTTGTCGATCATGGTGCCGACGGAGCGGGGTGACTTGATGAGGCCCTCCCATGCGGCCGCGTCGAGGCCGCTGTCCTTCAGGCCCTTGCCCATGACCGCCTTGTCGGGATGGCTGACAAAGGCATTGGCAGAGGAGAGAAGCGCCACATAGCCATCTCCAAGCGGTCGCTTGGCGGCGAGGTCGGCTGCGGTTTTGTCGAGCTCGATGTCGGCCCCTGCGTCACCGACAACCTTGTCGCCAATCCGGATCGGAACCGAGATCGTCGTCATCAGGACGTCCTTGCCATCGACAGGATAGACATAGGGCTCAACGAGGACGGGTTTGCCCGTCTGAACAGGCAAAAGATAATAGTCGCCGGCGCCGGGCTTGTCGTAGTCGACAAGTACATCAACGGAGATCGAACCGCCGGCTCGGTAAACGTAGGGCATGAAGCGGCCCGTCGCATCGTGGGCTGGCTTGCCCACGAATTCTGCATCCTTTCCGTCGAAGGCGTTCGGCTCCCAACCGGTGTGCAGTCCGATCGACGATGGATAGCTTTCCAGTGTCTGTTTGAGGAGCGCGATGACGTTGTCGCGGTTGGCGATTTCGCTTTCTTTCATCGACTTGATTGCCACGCCAAGGCTCGCGACCATCTGGTAGGCGCTGCGCAGATCCTGCTCTATGTCCGCGGCTGCGTCCGAGGCTGCCGTCTGCATCTTGTCAATGCCGGCGCCGCGGATCGTGCCGTGGCTGATGCCAACCACCGTGGCAGCAACGCCGATGGTCGTCACGACGCCGAGAGCGACTGTCGCGAAGATGTTTCGGCTGGTTGCAGATTTGAAGATCATGGGCCGTTCCCTCATTAGCCTATGGATGCGAAGCGGCGAGCAAGCGCCAGCATGCCGGAGACACTCCGGCGTTTGGGATCGACTTTAGAGCCCTATGGTTAAGTAGGTGTTTATATTCAGGTGAGCTGTTCTTTCCGCAGCTGCTTGATCGACCGGCCGATTGACCGGAAGGTTGGGGAAGACGAGCGAGTCGATCGGGGGAATTGGATGTTCATGGATTACGCGGAGCATGACGGATTGGCGCTGGCTGACCTCATCCGGCGCAGGGAGGTTTCGGCCTCCGAAGTGCTGGAGGCAGCTGTTGCCCGGATCGAAGCGGTCAATCCGCAGATCAATGCGGTCATCCGCCCGCTCTTCGATCGGGCGCGCCAAAAGATAGGCAAGGGGCTGCCTGAAGGCCCTTTTTCCGGCGTTCCCTTCCTGATCAAGGATCTTCTGGCGCAGATCGACGGTGTGCCGACCGGGAATGGCAACCGCCTCTGGGCGACACGCGTGGCGCATGGCAACAGCGAATTGGTGAGCCGATGGGAGCGGGCGGGCCTTGTGATTGCCGGTCGGACCAATACGCCCGAGTTCGGACTGACGCCCTATACCGAGCCGGAGGCCAACGGGCCGACGCGCAATCCCTGGGATCGCACGCGTACGCCGGGCGGCTCGTCTGGAGGTTCTGCGGCAGCGGTCGCGGCGGGCATGGTGCCGATTGCATCCGGTGGAGATGGCGGCGGCTCGATCCGCATTCCGGCTTCGGCCTGCGGCGTCTTCGGGATGAAGCCGACGCGCGGGCGCACGCCGGCCGGTCCCTTTATCGGGGAGGCCTGGTCGGGGTTTGCGGGCGAGCATGTGCTGACACGGTCGGTGCGCGACAGCGCGGCTGTTCTGGACGCCACGCATGGAGCCGATCGTGGCTCGCCGCATCCGCTGCCGCCGCACGAGGGCAGCTTTCTGGCGGCTGTCCACCGAGCGCCCGGGCGGTTGAGGATCGCGGTATCGCGACAGCCGATGCTCGGGAAGGCCGTCGCGCCCGAGGTCGCGGCAGCCTTCGATACAACGGTAAAGCTGCTTGCCGAACTGGGACATGAGGTGATCGAGGCCGCTCCGCCGGTCGAGCGTGAGGCGTTTTCCATGGCCTTCCTCACGGCGCTGGCGGGAGAACTCAGGGCCGATATCGACTTCACAGCGAAGACCTTCGGCGTGAAGATCAGGCCCGGCGATTACGATGCCTCGTCTTTCGGCATGGGTCTTTTGGGCGAGGGTTTCACCGCAGCTGATCTGGTCACGGCGCATCGCTACCTGACGCTCTCTGCCCGCTCGATCCTCGGCTTCTTCGAGGAAATCGACGTGCTGATGACACCCGTGCTCTCGACCTTGCCGGTCAAGATCGGGGCCTTGCAGCCGAGTGCCGTCGAGAAGAAACTGCTGACGGTTCTGGGCTATGTCGGCGGCGGCAGGCTGCTCAAGAAACTCGGCATTGCCGAGCAGCTTGCCGCGCAGACGTTCGAATTCATTCCGTGGACACCTGTCTTCAACGTCACCGGCCAGCCGGCCATGTCGGTGCCGATCGGCTGGTCGACCGAGGGCATGCCGATCGGCATGCAGTTCGTCGGCCGATTTGCCGATGAAGACACGCTGTTTTCATTGGCGGGCCAGCTTGAACAGGCGCGCCCGTGGAAGGACAGGCGCCCGCCGCTCTGACAGGTCTTGCTCAGAGGCCGGGGACGACGAGCACCTTCACTTCGCCCGGCTGCGGCGGGTTGCGCACGACGTCTGGGGCCTCGTCCAGCGAGACCCGGCGCGAGATCAGTTTGCCGACTTCGATCTTTCCCGAGGCGATCAGGTCGGCTGCGCGGCGATGGGTAAAGGGATTGAGGAAGGAAGTGACCAGCTTGACCTCGCGGAAGAGCAGGTCGAAGGGCTCGATTGCGACCTTTTCGCCTTGAGCCATAACGCCGAGAATGACGGCGGTCCCGCCCGGACGGACGAGCTTGGTTGCCTGAACCACGGTTTCCCCGACGCCGGCGCATTCGAGCACGACGTCCACACCGCCTGGAACCAGACCTGTCTCTCCCGATATCTGCGCAAGCACGTCTCCAAGGGCTGGATCGACACTGTGTGTCGCGCCAAGGTCTTCCGCAAGCCTGCGGCGTGCGGCCTGGCGTGTGACGAGGATGACCGTCGTTGCGCCGGCAAGCCTGGCAAGCTGCACGGTCAACAAACCGATCACGCCGCCGCCAAGCACGACCACGGATGAACCCGTCTTGATGTCGGCGAGATCGATGCCGTGGATACAGCAGGCGAGCGGTTCACAGAATGCGCCATGCATCGGGTCGAGATTGGCCGGCAGAAGGAAGGCCTGTTTGTGGGGAATGACCACATAATCGGCGAACCCGCCATCCCGATGGATGCCGATGGCCCTCAGATTCCTGCAGAGATTGACCCGCCCGTTGACACATTGGCTGCAGCGGCCGCAGGCGATGTTCGGGTCTCCGGTGACGCGGTCACCGACGTTGAAACCCGTCACTGCGCTGCCGACCTGTTCGACGATCCCGCTGAATTCGTGGCCGAGCGTGACGGGCGGGGTGCAGGGAAACTCGCCGTGGTAGAGATGTCTGTCGGTACCGCAGACGCCGCAGGCCTCGACGCGCACCAGGAGATCATCTGTTCCGGCCGCCGGTTTCTCAACCTCCCGGGTGAACAGTTTGCCCGTCGCCTCCAGCCGCATTGCCTTCATCTGTTACTCCTCCCAAAGTATTGCGGTCAAACTTGCATGCAGGCGCTGGGCTGCCAAGTGGTTCGCGCGTGCAGACCACCGCTTTCCCCGTCGATTAAGTTGCAGGGCGCGGGTCGACGGCGGTGCGTGCTGCCGCTAGACAGTTCCAGCAACGACAATGGAAGGCAGTCTCCAATGATCACCGTGCACTATCTCGACAACTCGCGCGCCCATCGCATTCTCTGGCTGCTTGAGGAGCTCGGGCTGGACTACCAGGTGAAGATCTATCATCGCACCAAGGACTATCAGGCGCCGAAGGAACTGAAGGCGGTGCATCGGCTCGGCAAATCCCCCGTCATCGAGGATGGGGGACGTGTCGTGGCCGAAAGCGGCGCGATCATGGAATATCTCATCGAAACCTATGGCGGGGAGGGCTTGAGGCCTGCCGCAGGGACCGAGGAGCGGCTGCGCTATCGCTACTGGATGCATTATGCGGAGGGCTCGGCCATGCCGCTCCTGGTGATGAAGCTGATCTTTTCGCGCATCCCGGGGCAGGTGCCGTTCTTCATCCGGCCGGTGGCCCAGATGATCAGTCAGGGTGTCTCGCGCAAACTGCTCGATCCGCAGCTTTCGGACCATCTCGACATGTGGATCGATGAGGTCGCCAAGGACGGCTGGTTCGCGGGCCGGGATTTCTCGGCGGCCGATATTGCCATGAGTTTTCCGGTCGAAGCCGGCATGACGCGCATTGCCCAAGGCAAGGATCTGAGCGTTCTGCGGGCCTGGACGGAGCGGATCCGCGCGCGGCCGGCCTATCAGCGGGCGCTGACGCGTGGCGGGGACTACGGTTACGCCAAGACCTAAGAGGCTTCAGCGGTTGCCAAAGCGGCGGCGGACGGCCTCGGCAAAGCTGCGGCTGACGGGGATCTCGGCACCGGACTTAAGGCGCAGGATCATGCGGCTGCCGCTCTTTTCGAGCTTTGCCACATGGTCCGCTGCCACCCAATGGGAGCGGTGGGTCTGCAGGCCATCGGTCGCGCCGATTTCGCGCAAAGCATCGGAAAAGCGAAGCAGAATGAGCTGCCGGCCCCGCGAGGTGGTGACGACGGTGTAGTGATCCTCCACGCTCAAGTGGAGCAAAGCACCGCGTATCTCGGGCTTGAGGCGGGCGATCAACGGCGGCTGTCCCGAGAGGTTGATTGCTGGTTTCGGATCCGTCGACACGGCTTGGCCATCTTGAGGTTCAGCCACTCCGTTCGACATCGTCAGATGGGTGAGCAGGCTGAAGAGAACCGAAAGCGGCAGGCAGACAAGCAGCTGCTGACCATAGGACGCGAGGGTCGGCGTCGCGCCGATCCACGACCAGCGGACCAGTTCCACCACTGACGCGACGAAGGGCGCGGCGATCAGGGCGTTGATCGTCAGGAGCAGCGGCGTGCTCACCAGGCGCCCTGCGAGCCAGATCTCCGCGAGCGTGATGATCAGGATCGCGACGGTCCAGGCCGCACCATGCAGCAGCGTCCAGAAGGCCGCCCGCTCGGCAAGGCCCATGTCGTGCATTGTGCCCGAGGGGCCGACGGCGACAAAGACCGCAACCACGATGGCGAATGTTGCCCAGAGACGCGGCGAGCGCATCAGCGATGTCCATTCACGAAGCGCAGACTGCAAGACGGTGCTGTTCACGTATTTCTCTCGACATCGACGGCAAGGCGTTTGCCATGCGGACCGCCTGGCGCGATCAGCACGACATCATCCATTGAAACCGTGCACCCGTTCAAGGCAAGTCCCATGTCGTTTTCTCTCCTCCTGAAGGCCGCACCCGCCATCCAGATTCATGTCGCCACCGCTTTCCTCGCCCTGTTGCTTGGAGCCTATCTGCTGATCGCGCCCAAGGGGACGAAGACCCACAGGATGCTTGGGCGGATCTGGATCGGCGTCATGGTGGTGACGTCACTCTCAAGCTTCTTCATTCATTCGCTGCGCCTCTACTTTGGTTTCAGTCCCATCCACATCCTTTCGGTGATGACGCTGATCGGCAGCTGGCAGGCGGTGGTTGCCGCGCGGGCCGGTCGTATTGCCGAGCATCGACGGCATGTTGGCAATCTCTATTCGCTGGCGCTGCTGACGGCCGGCGCCTTCACGCTTCTGCCCGGTCGGCTGATGCACAAGCTGCTGTTTGGCGAAGGGCAGGGGCAGGTCCACCTTCTGGCGATCGGAATGCTGCTCGTCGTCGTCGCGCTGTTTCAGTGGTGGTTGAGGCAGGGAGGCCAACGGCACAAGGCATGATGGCTTGTGAATATGCATCATTGCTGGTGTTGCGGAACAGTTCGGCTATCTTCTCATTGTCAGGGGCAGATGTGAGAGGGAACAACAGCATGGAATGGCGAGGTCGTCGACAATCCGACAATATCGAGGATCGGCGTGGGCAATCCTCTGGAGGGGGCCTGGGCCGCAATCCCTTCGGCCGTTCCGGCATCCAGATCCCGATGGGTGGACGGCGTGGTGGGGGCTTAAGCTTCGGAACGATCATCTTCCTCGTCGTCATCTATTTCGTGCTCAAGGCCATGGGCATCGACATGCTGCAGGTCTTGGGTGAGGGAAATGTCGGCGGCGCCGGCTCGAGCTATGAGCAGCAGATCGGCGAGCGACCGTCGGGCCAGGCTAGCGATGAGACCACGGCCTTTGTCCGCACCGTGCTCGCCGAAACGGAGACCACTTGGAACGCGATCTTCTCGGCGTCCGGCGAACGATACCGGGAGCCGACGCTGGTGCTTTTCGCGGGCTCGACCTCTTCGCCCTGCGGGCAGGCTTCCTCCGCCACAGGCCCGTTCTATTGCCCCGCCGACAGCAAGGTCTATCTCGACACCGAGTTCTTCGATCAGCTTGAGCGGCAATTCGATGCGGCCGGTGACTTCGCTCAGGCCTATGTGATTGCCCACGAGGTCGGGCATCACGTCCAGAATCTGACGGGCGTGCTCCCGGAGTTCAACCGGCAGCGTCGTTCCATGGGGCAGAGGGAAGCAAACCAGTTGTCGGTGCGCGTCGAATTGCAGGCGGATTGTTATGCCGGCATCTGGGCCAAGTCGGCGGACAAGGAGGGCATCCTCTCCGACGGCGATCTCGAGGAGGCGCTGAATGCCAAGCAGCAGATCGGCGATGACACGCTGCAAAAGCGCAGCCAGGGCTATGTCGTGCCCGATGCCTTCAATCACGGAACGTCGGCGCAGCGGATGAAATGGTTCAAGCGTGGCTATGAAAGCGGCGATGTCGGCGCCTGCGATACGTTCTCGGGCGCCATCTGACGGGGTGCTTCGGTTATGCGATGAGGAGCGCCGTGGCCCAGAGGCCGAGGCCGAAGACGGTATGTGCCGCAAGATTGAGGGCCCGGACCTTGTTCGGGTTTGGCGTTTTTGACGCTGCCCAGCCGAGCCCAAGCCCCGGCTGCAGCAGGAACCAGCCCGCGGCGACGGTGACGAGCCCCCAGACCCAGGCCGGGAGCAGGGTGGGGGACGCCAACCAGGCCGGGCCGACCATCAGGGTGAGCATGATGCCATAGGCGATCCCGACGGCGTAATGGGCGATCCAGCCGAGCGCAAGTTCCTGGCCGTAGGGTTCGGCATCGGCGATGCTTTGGTGAAAGATCCGCCCGTTCTTCAGGTGATAGAACCAGCGGCCGACGGGTGCCCAATTGGGCTTGGGCTGCCTGAAGACGGCTGTCAGCACGACGGCCCAGAGGTCCATGGCAAGCGTTGCGCCGGCGCCGATCAGCGCCCCCTTCCACATCAAGTCCAGCATCCGTTTCTCGTCTCCTGCGGTATGAGGCCTGACCTTAGACCGGGAGCAACAACCGCGAAAAGGACTGTTCGGCCCCGTAGCGACTTCTCCCTGCCACTTATTTCATCAATTTTGGTGAAGTTTCGACCAAAAATTCTGCACTTTGGTGATTTCGTCTTGTCTGATGGCTCGTCCGCACTTATCCATCTGCGACATGCCGCTTGCCAGTTCTTGGAAGCGGCTTTTTTCGTTGAGATTTAAGTCATGCATGCTGATGCTGTTACGTTTGAGACCCGCACAGCCGCCCCCCAGGGCGCCGGAAGCTGGTCGTGGCATATTCGCGCGACGCTGTCGCTTGGCATACCGCTGATCGGCGCGCAGCTCGCACAGCTCGGCATCCACACGACGGATGTGATCATCGTAGGTCAGCTTGGTGCGGTTTCGCTCGCGGCGATGGTGCTCGCGGGGAATTTTTTCTTTACGATCTTCATCTTCGGATCCGGGTTCTCGATGGCCGTGATGCCGATGGTGGCCCAGGCCTATGGCAGAGGCGACGTGGTTTCCGTGCGCCGGTCTATCCGAATGGGTATGTGGGTCGCGATCCTCTACCTGCTCCTGACCATGCCGCTTTTCTTTAATGCCGAGGCCATCCTGCTTGCTTTCGGTCAGAAGCCCGAAGTGGCAAAGCTTGCGGCAGATTATGTCTTCATCACTCAGCTCGGTCTTCTGCCGGCACTGCTGTTTGCCGTTCTGCGTGCGCTTGTCAGCGCAACCGGCAGGGCACGGATCGTGCTTTGGATCACGGTTGGGATCCTGATCCTCAACGCCATTCTGGCCTATGCTCTGGTGCTGGGGCATTTCGGATTGCCGGCACTTGGCATGACGGGTGCCGCGATCGTCGCCGTCATCGTCCAGTGGGTCAGCCTGATTGCGATGGTGATCTATATCCAGACGCGCGAGGAGACGCGTCGCTACGAGCTCTTCGTCCGGTTCTGGCGTCCCGACTGGCATGCTTTCCGTGAGGTGGTCATGCTCGGCCTGCCGATCAGCGTTACGGTTCTGGCGGAGGTGAGCCTCTTCAGTGCGGCTGCCCTGCTGATGGGACGGCTCGGAACGATTGAGCTCGCCGCGCATGGCATCGCGATGCAGCTGTCGTCGATTGCGTTCATGCTGCCGCTTGGCCTATCCCAGGCAGCGACCGTGAGAGTTGGCTTGGCCCATGGGAGCAAGAACTATCCGCAACTGGTGCGGGCCTCGATCACGGTTGTTTCGATCGCCGCACTGATTTCATTTGCCGGCGGCCTCCTGTTCCTGATCATGCCAGGGCCGCTCGCCTCGCTGTTCCTGAACGAGAACACGCCGGATGCCGCAGCTGTGCTTGCCTATGCCGGGCCGCTTGTCATCATCGCGGGTTTGTTCCAGCTCGTTGACGGGCTGCAGGCGATCGTTGCCGGGCTTCTGCGCGGGCTGAAGGATGCACGGGTGCCGATGATTCTGGCGCTCGTTTCCTACTGGCCGATCGGCTTTTTCCTCGCCTGGCTGATGGCGTTCCCGCTCGGCGTCGGCGGCATCGGTATCTGGTATGGCTTCTGCGTGGGATTGGTCAGTGCGGCCGTCATGCTGAGCCTTCGGTTTTACCTGAAAGTCAGGCGGGAAATGCAAACGGCCCGGGTTTGATCCCGGGCCGTGTCATTCCATCATTTGTCTGACTGATTTCAGCGCTCGGCCAATGCCGGCTCGCCCTTGGTCTCGCGCACCATGTTGATGAAGCGACGGAAGAGGTAGTGGCTGTCCTGCGGACCGGGCGAGGCCTCCGGATGGTGCTGGACAGAGAAGACCGGCTTGCCCTTGAGGCGCAGGCCGCAGTTGGTGCCGTCGAACAGGGAAACGTGAGTCTCTTCAACGCTTTCCGGCAGCGACTTGGAGTCGACTGCGAAGCCGTGGTTCATCGAGACGATCTCCACCTTGCCGGTGGTGAAGTCCTTCACCGGGTGGTTTGCGCCGTGATGGCCCTGATGCATCTTCTCGGTCTTGCCGCCAAGCGCGAGGCCCAGCATCTGGTGACCGAGGCAGATGCCGAAGACCGGCTTGTCGCTCTTGACCAGGTTCTGGATGACGGGAACGGCATATTCGCCCGTTGCTGCCGGGTCTCCCGGGCCGTTCGACAGGAAGACGCCGTCAGGGTTGAGTGCGAGGATGTCCTCGGCCGAGGTGGTCGCGGGAACGACTGTCACCTTGCAGTCGAGGCCGGCGAAGAGGCGCAGGATGTTGCGCTTCACGCCGAAGTCGACGCAGACGATGTGGTACTTGGCGTCCGCCGGGCCGAGCGTCGTGTGGCCTCCGGTCCAGGACCAGGCCTTCTCGCTCCACACGGATGACTGGCCCGAGGTTGCGACCTTGGCGAGGTCGAGGCCGACGAGGCCGCTCCAGGCCTTGGCTTCCGCCTTCAGCGCTTCGATATCGAACACGCCGTTCGGGTCATGGGCGATCACTGCGTTCGGCGCGCCGTTTTCGCGGATCCAGGCGGTCAGCGCCCGGGTGTCGACGCCGGAGAGGCCGATGATGCCGCGGCTCTTCAGCCAGGCGTCGAGATGGCTTGCGGCACGATAATTTGAAGGCTCCGTGATGTCCGCCTTGAAGATGGTGCCGACGGCTCCGTGGCGGGCGGCAGGCGTCAGATCTTCAATGTCTTCATCATTGGTGCCGACATTGCCGATATGGGGGAAGGTGAAGGTGACGATCTGGCCGAGATAGGACGGATCGGTCAGGATTTCCTCGTATCCGGTGAGCGCCGTGTTGAAACAGACCTCGGCCTGCACCTTGCCGGTCGCGCCAATGCCGTGGCCCTCGATGACTGTGCCGTCGGCGAGAACGAGGAGGGCAGTTGGCTTGCGGGTCGTCCAGGGGGCTGTCGCGGTCATGGTCGTTCCTTGTTCGCCCGCATGCCCGCCCCTTGTCGGACCGGTTTTGCGGGACCATCTATGTTGCAGATCGGGGACGCGCGAAGTCGCGCGTTTTCAGCCCTGATGACAATTTGCGTGCAGGTGCCGAGCAATAGACGGATCGTTGTGAGAGGTCAATTGCCGAGTTGTTTACGCGCCGGATTTCTCCCAAGCCATTTCAATGGTTTGCTCAATTCGTTTGCACTGCAGCAGATGTCTGGCTATGAGAACCACTCAACGAACACGGAAAAGCCACAATCGTTCACGGTGAACGGGCTCTTCCACGGAGAAGAAAATGATACGCGACACGCTCGCCAACTCGCTGAAAGAGGCCCTGAAGGCCAAGGATGTCCGCCGGACATCGACCGTTCGTCTAATCCAGACGGCGATCAAAGACCGTGACATTGCCCATCGCGGCGCTGGCAAAGATCCCGTCACCGATGACGAAATCATGCAGATCCTGATGAAGATGATCAAGCAGCGGGACGAGTCGGCCAAGATCTACGCCGACAATGATCGTCCGGAGCTTGCGGCTCAGGAGCGCGAGGAAATCGTCATCATCAAGTCCTTCATGCCCGAGCAGCTCTCGGACGAGAAGGTGCGCGAGCTCTGCGCTGCGGTGATCAACGAAACCGGGGCACAGGGTCTGCGCGACATGGGCAAATGCATCAATGCTCTCAAGGAGCGTTATGCGGGCCAGATGGACTTCGCCAAGGCCTCGGGCGTGGTCAAGGACCTGTTGAAGTAACGGCCTGTTCCGGCGCCCCGCTCATTCGACGCCGCCTCCGGGCGGCGTCTTGCGTTTCAGGGCTTGGAGCGCTTCTGCTCATCGACGAAATGGCGCAGGACCGCATTGATGCGCGTCTGGTAGCCTTTGCCGGTCGCCTGAAAGAAGTCGATGATATCAGGGTCCAGACGGATCGAGATCGCCTTCTTCCGGTCGGGGATCACCATCTTCGCTTTGGACCAGTCGATGTCCATGAAGTCCTTCCAGTCGGGATCGTCGCGCATGGCGCGCTCGATATCCTTGTCCGTCATTGCATCGACGCGGGCCCAGTCAGTCTGACTCTCGCCCCGGGCGATCATCTCTTCGATTTCTTTAATCGTATAACTGACGATATTTTCTTTGCTCATCGTCTCGTGCCGCCCTCGCGGAAATTATTCGGCAGATCTCGCCGCGCATTGTGAACACTACGGCGATTAGTTTGGCGTTCATGGGGCAGATCGCAAGAGTGCGAAACTCACCACCTCTGTTTGACGCCAAGTCAAGCCTGGGTCCCTCTTTGAGACACCGTGCTGCGTCAATGAAGTCTATCCCGTGCTTTTGAACGTTGGAACGACGCTTTTCGGCGTCCCAGTCAAATCGATCCAGTTCGTTTCCGGTGTTCATGAAGACCAATCCATGTGTTCGTGCGTATCGCGTAGTTCATCGGCTCTCCATCACGACCGCATTTGGTCTTCCCACTGATCAGTTTGCTCTGATCGGATTACAGATGTATATACAGACAGGCCATCTAGGTCAACCGCTGTGAATAACGGGCACTCCGCGCGAAAGCCTTGGCGCTCTTCGAGCGCGGCGCCTATATGAGGGGTCAGCTTCCCAGGGATACAGATGCGTTTTTCCAGCGACTTCCTCGACGAGATCCGTGACCGCGTGCCGATTTCGGCCGTTGTCGGTCGACGCGTGACCTGGGATCGCAAGAAGACGAACGTGTCACGCCAGGACTATTGGGCCTGCTGCCCGTTCCATGGCGAGAAAAGCCCGAGCTTTCATTGCGAGGACCGCAAGGGGCGATATCACTGCTTCGGTTGCGGCGTTTCCGGTGATCATTTCCGCTTCCTGACGGATCTCGAGGGGCTGAGCTTCATGGAGGCGGTGCAGCAGGTGGCCGATATGGCCGGTATCGCCATGCCGCAGCCTGACCCTCAGGCGGAGCGGCGCGAGAAGGAGCGCACCAGTCTGCAGGACGTCATGGAAATGGCGACGCAGTTCTTTCAGGACCAGTTGCAGACGGCCAATGGCGCGCGGGCCCGGGCTTACCTGCGCGAGCGCGGGCTTTCGGGCCGCACGATCGAGACCTTCCGGCTGGGCTATGCGCCCGAGAGCCGCAACGCGCTGAAGGAGTATCTCGCCTCTAAAGGGGTGCCGAAGGAGCAGATCGAGGCCTGCGGGCTTGTGGTGCACGGGCCGGACATTCCCGTCTCCTATGACCGCTTTCGCGATCGCATCATGTTCCCGATCCTCTCGTCACGCGACAAGGTGATCGCCTTTGGCGGGCGCGCCATGGCGGCGGATGCGATGGCGAAGTATCTCAATTCCAACGAGACGGAGCTCTTTCACAAGGGCAATGTGCTCTATAATTTCTCCCGTGCTCGCCGCGCGATGCAGGGCGCCGATGGCGCCGACACGCTGATTGCGGTCGAAGGTTACATGGACGTGATCGCACTGTATCAGGCGGGGATCGAGAACGCGGTGGCGCCGCTTGGTACGGCGCTGACCGAAAACCAGCTGCAACTGATGTGGAAGACGACGCCGGTGCCGGTGTTGTGCTTCGACGGTGATGGAGCGGGGCAGCGGGCGGCGTTTCGCGCGGTCGATCTCGCTCTGCCGCACATCAAGCCGGGACAGTCGCTCCGGTTCGCGATGCTGCCCGATGGCAAGGATCCGGATGATCTTGTGAAGCGTGACGGCCGCCAGCCCTTCGACCGTTTGCTGTCTGAGGCCAGACCGCTTGCCGAGATGGTCTGGATGCGCGAGACGCAAGCCGGCGGCTTCGACACGCCGGAAAAGCGCGCCGAGCTCGAGGCGAAGCTCAAGCAGGTCGTCAACGTGATTGCCGACGAGAACGTGCGCCGCCACTATCAGCAGGATGTACGCGACAGGCTTTATGCATTTTTTCAGGGCAGCCAGCCGGGGCGCGGGGAGCGTGGCAGCTTCCAGGGCGGTGGCCGGAGTGCGGGGCAGGGAGCGCGCAATGGCGGGCGTCCACCGGGGCCTGTGGCGTCGAGCCGCGGCGCCATCTCGGACCGGCTCGCGCGGTCAGGTCTCGTCCGCGGTGCGCTCGACCAGCCAACGTTGCGGGAAAGCGTGCTGGCGCTGACGATCGTCAATCATCCGCAATTGCTCGAAGACGAGTATGACGAGATTGCTGCGATCGATTACGAGCATGCCGGACTGCAGAAACTCTGGTCGTCGCTTCTGACCGCCGTTGCCGAGGCCGGACCGACGCTGAGCCGCGAGATCCTCATCCAGAAGCTGGAAGCCCATGGTCATGGCACGCTGTTGCGGGGTCTCGACCAGCAGATCCGCAATGCCAGGCTCTGGATCGCCACAGAGATTGCCGCGCCTGAGGATGCCCGCGAAGGTTATCGGCAGGCGCTGGCCCTCTACAAGCGGGCAAGGGCGCTCAAGCGCCAGCGCATGGAGCTGGAGCGGGAGATCGCCGAGGCGACGGAGACCGACGATGCCAGCCGGATCGAGCAGGTGATCAGCGCCCTGCACGAGGTTCAGCTTGAAGTAGCCCGTATGGAGAACCAGGAAGCGATCATCGACGGCTTCGGTGTGATGTCCGGCCGGGTCAAGGGACCGGCTACCGGGCATGGCCAGTGAAATCGTTTGCATAAATCTGTTGCGCTGACGCGACAAATAGGGGATTCAGCTGTTATTGCACTGTTAGCGGAAGCAAGAGTGTCGCAGCACGAATTCGACTTCATAGCCCGCAACGGGCGTAGACTGCGATCATTCTGGCGTCTGCCGAATGCAGTCTGGTGGGTGGCCCGGATCGGGACTGCCGGCTATCCGCCGCGAATTCGGCGAAGGCTCGCGGTGACCAATGTCATCGCGGCCATGGTCAGTCTGATGACGATCCCCTACATCGTCATGTTCATTGCCTATGACGGGTATGGCTTGCTGCCGGCCATTATCGCGTTCGCGCCCCAGGTGATCTTCTATGCTCTGACCCCTTATTTTCATCGCTACGGAGAGATCTCGGCGGGGCTCTATCTCTGTGCGATCTGGCTGATTTTCGGCATCAGCTTCTGCATGTTCTTCGGGCGAGACTCCGGGCTGCAGTTTTATTTCCTGCCTGGAGCGGCCGCTTCGTTGCTGGTCTTCGGTGCGGAGCGGCTGCTTCTTTCGGCCTTCGTGACGGTCGTGGGTCTGATCGCATTTCTCGCGACCGAGATTCTCTTCGTGGCCCCGCTCGACTTCATCAAGGTGGATCAGGTCTTTCTGAACACACTCTACTACCTCACCGTGCCATTTGCATTCCTGCTGATCTTCACCACCTCCTTCTTCGCCTTCAAGGAAGCTGCGCAGGCGGAAATGGCACTGGAGTCGGAGCACGAGTTTTCGGAGCGCCTGTTGCAGAACATCCTGCCAAAGGCGGTTGCGAGCCGGCTTCGCGATCATCGCACACAGCTTGTTGCCGACCAGATCCCGTCTGCAACGATCCTCTTTGCCGATATCGTCGACTTCACACCACGGGCGGCGCGCTGGCAGCCGCAGCAGGTGATTGCCTTCCTGGGACGCGTTTTCATGCAGTTTGATGCGCTCGCCAGCGCTCATGGGCTGGAAAAGATCAAGACGATCGGCGACGCCTATATGGTGGCTGGAGGTTTGCCGGAGCCCAAACCGGATCACGAGGCGTCCGTTGCACTGATGGCGCTCGATCTGCTTGCCTGCTGCCGCCGCATTTCGGAACAGGTGGGCGAGGCGGTCGAGGTGCGCATTGGCCTCGATACCGGCCCGGTCGTCGCGGGTGTCATCGGGCCAAACAAGCTTCTCTACGATGTCTGGGGTGACACGGTGAATACCGCCGCCCATATGGAATCGCATGGTGTCGCTGGTCGCATACAGGTCGCAGACTGCCTCAAGCAACGGCTTGAAAACCGTTTCGAGTTCGAGCTTCGCGGCGAGATCGAGGTTAAGGGCAAGGGCCGCATGCGAACCTGGTTCTTGACGGGTGTCAAGCCGGAGGCCGCTGCGGCCCCGTCGGAGATGGAGAGCAAGCCTTTGCCTCTTGTTTCCCAGTCGTGATGACCTACATCTGCGAAGATCGGTGATAAAGACGCCGCAGAACGGCTTGTTTTGTTGATTTTCCCTGTCCGGCCCGCAGAAAGGCTTGACGTCAGGAAAAATTGTGGGAATCACCAATCTAAGCACACAAGGGTGAAGTGGGTTCGGACGGATCTCTGGTATGATGACCGGTCATGCAGACAAACGAATTTTCGGCGCTGCGACCGCAATGCCCATAGTTAATCAGGAATTAAGCAACACTCCGTTAGGTCAGTGACAGCTATCCGCCCGGATGAGTGGTCCGTCTCCCATTCCTCCGGCGGCAAGCAGCATGATCAGACGTCAGGGAAAGCGACAAGATAAATGGCATCGAAAGTCAAAGAAAACGAAGAAGCCGACGGCGAACGCGACGGCGCGACGGACGGTCCGCTTCTCGATCTTTCCGATGACGCGGTCAAAAAGATGATCAAAGCCGCCAAGAAGCGCGGCTATGTGACCATGGATGAGCTGAACTCGGTTCTTCCCTCTGAGGAGGTGACCTCCGAGCAGATCGAAGACACCATGGCCATGCTTTCCGACATGGGCATCAACGTCATCGAAGACGAAGACGTGGATGAGGCCCAGGGCGGGGACGACGAGGCCGAAGACGACGGCGACAGCGAGGGCGGCGAACTGGCCCCGACCGCGGGTACCGCCGTTGCGACTGCCAAGAAGAAAGAGCCGACGGACCGTACCGACGATCCGGTGCGCATGTATCTGCGCGAAATGGGCTCCGTCGAGCTTCTGTCGCGCGAAGGCGAAATTGCCATCGCCAAGCGAATCGAGGCTGGCCGCGAGACGATGATCTCGGGCCTCTGTGAGAGCCCGCTCACCTTCCAGGCGCTGATCATCTGGCGCGACGAGCTGAACGAAGGCACGACGCTTCTGCGCGAGATCATCGATCTCGAAACGACCTATTCCGGTCCGGAAGCCAAGGCTGCCCCGCAGTTCCAGAGCCCTGAAAAGATCGAGGCCGACCGCAAGGCAGCCGAAGAGAAGGAAAAGGAGCGCGCCAAGCGCCGTCCGCAGGCCGCCTCCGGCGACGATGACGACATCACCGCCATTGGCGGCGAGGGCATGCCGCCGGAAGAAGAGGAAGAGGACGAGGACGAATCGAACCTGTCGCTGGCCGCGATGGAATCCGAACTGCGTCCGCAGGTCATGGAGACCCTCGACCTCATCGCCGACACTTACAAGAAGCTGCGCAAGCTGCAGGACCAGCAGGTGGAGGCCCGTCTCGCCTGTGCCGGCACGCTGTCGTCCGGCCAGGAGCGTCGCTACAAGGAGCTCAAGGATCAGCTGATCACGGCGGTCAAGTCGCTGTCGCTCAACCAGAACCGCATCGACAGCCTTGTCGAGCAGCTCTACGACATCTCCAAGCGCCTGATGCAGAACGAGGGCCGCCTGCTGCGTCTCGCCGAAAGCTACGGCGTGAAGCGCGAGGCCTTCCTCGAGCAGTATCAGGGTGCCGAACTTGATCCGAACTGGATGAAGTCGATCGCCAATCTTTCCGGCCGTGGCTGGAAGGAGTTTGCGAAGGAAGAGAACCAGACGATTCGCGATATCCGTGGCGAAATCCAGAATCTCGCCACCGAAACCGGTATCTCGATCGCCGAATTCCGTCGCATCGTGTCGATGGTGCAGAAGGGCGAACGCGAAGCGCGCATCGCGAAGAAGGAAATGGTCGAGGCGAACCTGCGTCTCGTCATCTCGATCGCCAAGAAGTACACGAACCGTGGCCTGCAGTTCCTCGACCTCATCCAGGAAGGCAATATCGGCCTGATGAAGGCGGTCGACAAGTTCGAGTATCGCCGCGGCTACAAGTTCTCGACCTATGCGACCTGGTGGATTCGGCAGGCGATCACCCGCTCGATCGCCGACCAGGCCCGCACGATCCGTATTCCGGTGCACATGATCGAGACGATCAACAAGATCGTCCGCACATCGCGCCAGATGCTGCACGAAATCGGTCGCGAGCCGACGCCGGAAGAACTGGCCGAAAAGCTCGCCATGCCGCTCGAAAAGGTCCGCAAGGTCCTGAAGATCGCCAAGGAGCCGATCTCGCTCGAAACCCCCGTGGGTGACGAAGAGGATTCGCATCTCGGCGACTTCATCGAAGACAAGAACGCGCTGCTGCCGATCGACGCTGCCATCCAGGCCAACCTTCGCGAGACGACCACCCGCGTTCTCGCCTCGCTGACACCGCGTGAAGAGCGCGTGCTGCGCATGCGCTTCGGCATCGGCATGAACACCGACCACACGCTCGAAGAAGTCGGCCAGCAGTTCTCGGTCACCCGCGAGCGTATCCGCCAGATCGAGGCCAAGGCACTGCGCAAGCTGAAGCATCCGAGCCGCAGCCGCAAGCTGCGCTCGTTCCTCGACAGCTGATCAGGCGAGAGAGTTCTGAAATGCCAAACCCGTCGGAGCCATCCGGCGGGTTTTTTCGTTTCATTCGATGGAGGTTACGGGATGGACGATTGTGCTGCAGGCCTGAGACATCGTCTTGTCCAGGGTGGCGATTGGCAGGCCGGCGTTCACGGAAATTGCGATGTGCAGACTGTCGCCGGCCCGCAAGCCGAGTTCGGTTCGGTCGCATAGACGGGCGGCGGTTTGATAATCCGAAGGTGTCACGTTGAGCGTCACCAGAGACCGCGAGACGAGCCGATTGAAGGCAGCCAGGATCTGGGCTTTCTCATCTAGATTGATCTGCCCGGTGCGTTGTTTCAGCGACAAGGCTGAGGAGAATTCCGTGATGGTCCACCCACTGATATGCAGCGAGCCTGTTTCCTGCGTTCGCAGCCACAATGATACTCGATCTGCCGATGGTTCTCGCGTCAGCCATGCGACAAGCAGAGAAGTATCCAGATAGACCATCAATAGCGGACTTCTTCACGCAGGCGGCGTGTGCCATCCGGTTCTGTCGCCGGCACTTGGCGGAGCACACTCTCCAGCCAGTCGAAATCGATGGGATCGCGGGGCTCCTCTGCAGGAACGAGCCGGGCCACCGGTTTGCCGTGACGCTCGATGTCGATGGTTTCGCCCTGTTCCGCCTTGGCGACCAGTTCACTCAGGTGGGCCTTTGCGGTCGCAATGTTGACGGTGGTCATTCAGTGTCTTCCGACTGACGGCTATGACTAGAATTATGGTCATCTTAGTCCTATCTGGATTGAAGGAAAAGGTGCGTCTTTGCAATTGCCGGGTCATTAGGCGCGCTAGTGCCTCCCTTTTTGCCGCAATCGTCGCTATGGATCACACCATGACGGATACGAGGAAGACTGGCTGGCGGCGCTTCGGTGGAGGGCTCGCCCTCTCGCTGTTGCTGCATGGGCTTGCAGTGGCCCTCTTTCTGCTGAGTTTCGACAGCCCAGGTGAGCTGTCGCCAGAAGATCAGGCCGTCGAGGTAACACTGGTCGCTCCGCCACCCAAACCTGAACCTGAACCTGAAGCTGAACCGCAGCCGCCCGAACCGCCGGAGCCGCCGGCAAAGCCGGCCGAGGCGGAGCCACCACCACCGCCGACATCGGAGCAGCCGGCGGAGCCGCCCCCGGTCCCGGAACCGGAGGCGCCCGCGCCTGCGGAACAGGCCACCGAGCCGGAGTTGCCGGATGCTGCCTCGGCACCGATTCCCGTGCTGCGACCGGTGGTCCGCTTTGGCGAGCGGGACAGCGGGCCGGAGATTGCGCGGGGGACGGAAGCCGAGCGTCCTGCCGAGGAAAAGCCGCGCCCCGCCCAGGAGGCCGAACAGGTAGCCGAGGCTGCCCCGACGCTCGCTCAGCCGGACATCGACCTGCCCGAAGCACCGCCGAACCAGGGTGCGTTGCCGGAGGCGGCCAAAGAAACCCAGGCGGGGAAGGCAGAGGCAGAGGCTCCTGCCGTGGATGGGCCGACGGACCCGGCGGTTGTCACGGCGATTGCCGAGGCACGGCTCGAACCGCGTGAGGTTCGGGAACTGTTTTCAGCGGCCATATCGGGCGATCAGGCGGCCATGACCGCGATGGCCGGTCTGACACGTCAAGAACGCGGCGACCAGCTTTGCGGAACCGAACTCAGCCAGCAGTTGCGGAACGGAACGCCCGGATACATCCCCTATCTGCTGCCGATTCTCAGGCTCAAAGAGGGCAATGTCGTGGATGTCCCGCTTGCGGCCTTTCGAGACGTCAACGGATCGTGGATCAACATCGCCGTCCGCTGCGAAGTGAATGATGATGCGACCGTGGTGGTGTCCTTCTCGCTTTCGGTCGGCAAGGCGGTTCCAAAGTCCGAATGGGCCGAGCGCGGCTTCCCGGACAGCTGATCGCTCAGCCCGTCATCCCAGGGCCTGACGAATCACCGCCATGAACACCCGCGCACCGATGGCGGTCAGGTCATCAGGATAGTCGTAGTCGGGATTGTGCAGGGCAGGGTGCGTCTCGCCGGCGCCGAGAAAGAACATCGCCGAGGGGCAGATGGCGCGCAGGCGGCCGAAATCCTCCGAGGCCCTCATCGGCAGATTTCCCTCGCTGAACCGCAGCCCTTCGACGGTCAGGGCCTGTTCCAGGTGAGCGACGGCTTCGGCTGCATTCTCGCAATGAAAAAAGACGTCGTGATAGCTGATGGACTGTTTCAGGCCGGCCTGAGACGCGGCGCCGGTCACCAGGCGTTCCGCCCTTTCGCAGAGTTCGGCCATCCTGTCGTCGATCAGCGTACGCAGGGTCACCCAGATCTCGGCATCGCCGGGGGCAATGCCGAAGGCCGGTTCTCCGAGCCAGGCATGCGTGACGGTTGCCAGGGTGAAGTCGGTCGAAGGCGGAGCGCCATGGGAGAGCGCAGTCAGCGATGGCATCAGCGTCGACATGGCTGCCATGGGCGAGTTCCCGGTTTCGGGCTGAGAGGCATGCGCCGTCTTGCCGGATAGCCTGATCTTCATGCCGCGCGACGCGCAGTTCACCGGGCCGCTCTTCAGTGCGACGGTGCCGAAGGCAAGGCCCGGCATGTTGTGTAGCGAATAGGCAAAATCCGGCCTGATCTCGGAAAAGCGCGGGTCCGCGAGCACGGCTTCTGCCCCACTGCCGTCTTCCTCTGCCGGCTGCCAGAGCAAGACGACTCGGCCCCTGGTCACAGGCTCTCGGGATAGTCCCGTCGCGAGAGCGAGGAGGATGGTCGAGTGGCCGTCATGGCCGCAGAGATGGCCCTTGCCGGAGATGGTCGAGCGGTGGGGCGATTCTGACTTTTCCTCGATCGGCAGGGCATCCAGTTCGGCGCGGAAGAGGAGGGTCGGCCCCGGTTCCTTTGCTTCGAAGATGGCCGCAACACCGTGGCCGCCAAGGTCTGTCAGAATTTTCGAGGGACCAAGAGAACGCAGCGCCTCGACGACGCGACGTGCCGTCTCCCGTTCCTCGCCCGAGACCTCGGGATGGCGATGCAGTTCATGGCGGAAGGCCTGCAGCTCGATGATGTCGCGGTTGGTCAGAAACATGCATTTCTCCTCATCTCCCCAAGATGGCATATATCACGGCGGCCCCAGACCCAAGGGCTGCAGGCCGTAGAGGTGTAGGCGGGGTGTGAGTCAGACCAGCAGCTTGATGGCGATCGCGGCCATGACGACGGCAATCACCCCATCGAGCACGCGCCAGGCGATCGCCCTGGCAAACAGGGGGGCGAGCAGACGGGCGCCGTAGCCCAGGGCAAAGAAGAAACAGAAGGATGCGGTCATGGCGCCGAGGGCAAAGGCGATCTCGTGACCGGCATAGCGGGTCGATATGGATCCCAGCAGCACGACGGTGTCGAGATAGACATGCGGGTTGAGCCAGGTGAAGGCGAGACATGTCAGGAAGGCAACACGCAGGCTCCCGGTATCCGCACCGTCTGCCCTGAGACTGTTGCCGCCGGTCCAGGCCGAGTGGAGGCTGCGTAGTGCATAGGCCATCAGAAAGGCCGCGCCCCCGTAGCGCATGACCGGTTCGAGCCAGTCGAGGCGCGAAAGGACCGTGGCAAAGCCGGCGACCCCGAGCGCAATCAGGATTGCATCTGAAATGGCGCAGGTCAGCACCAGCGGCAGAACATGCTCGCGCCTGAGGCCCTGGCGCAGGATGAAGGCGTTCTGTGCGCCGATGGCGACGATCAGGCTCAGTCCGAGAAGAAATCCGGCGGTGGCGGCGGTGTACATATGGGGCACTCCAGGTGAATGCCGCTTTGACTAAGTCCAGAACGTTAATTAGGAAAGGTAATAAATCTGATTGGAGATAAGCCACTCTAATGTTTGATCCTGCCCAGCTTGCCGCCCTTTCGGCTGTTCTCAGAACCGGCAGCTTTGATCGGGCTGCGCAACTCCTGCATGTCACACAATCGGCGGTTTCCCAGCGTTTGCGGCAGCTCGAGGAGCAGGTCGGCACATCGCTTGTCGTCCGGTCGCAGCCGTGCCGGGCCACCGAGGCGGGGGAACGGCTCTTCCGTCATGCGGAGGAGGTACGGCTGCTGGAGCAGGGCGTGCGCCGGGATCTCGGGTTGACGTCGACGGGCGTCGAGGAAAGCGGCGGCTGGCCAAGCCTGAGGATTGCCGTCAATGCCGACAGTCTGGCGACGTGGTTCCTGCCGGCCATGGCTGAGGTCGGCG
Source organism: Rhizobium sp. AQ_MP (assembly GCF_014237835.1). Lineage (GTDB taxonomy): Bacteria > Pseudomonadota > Alphaproteobacteria > Rhizobiales > Rhizobiaceae > Allorhizobium. The sequence goes on along the minus strand of NZ_JACJVI010000010.1, from coordinate 19,865 downwards.
GCGTCTTGTTCGACCTTGTGATCGACGATCAGGATCATAGTGCGGACTGGCTGAAGCGCGGCGAGGTCCGGGCGGCCGTCAGCGGGTCGGCCAAGCCGGTCCAGGGATGTGATTGCCGCCCGCTCGGTGCGCTCCGCTATCTGGCAACCGCGAGTCCCGACTTCATCCTCCGCTGGTTCGGCGACGAACCGGTGACGGCCGGGCGCCTGGCACAGGTGCCGGTCATCACCTTCAATGCCAAGGATCGTCTGCAGACTCGCTGGGCCGAGCAGACGCTCGGTGTCCCGACGACCGGCCCGTCCCATTGGCTGCCCTCAAGCCATGCCTTTGTCGACGCGGCCGTCGCCGGTCTCGGTTGGGGCATGAACCCGGAAAAGCTTGCGGAAGCTGCGCTCGCCGATGGGCGGCTGCAGGAGCTGGTTGCGGGAAAACCGCTCGATGTGCCCCTCTACTGGCATGTCAGCCGCTCGGTGGTGGATGCGTTGAGGCCCTTGACCGATGCCGTCATCAAGGCCGCCCGTGACGCACTTCGCCCCCTTGGATGATCCACCCTCTGCGATGGCCGCATCTTGTCGCGGACGATTGCTTGCCTATGTTGAAAACAAAGAGGGAGAAGATCCATGTCTTTGGAAGATCAGACACTTGCCGCACTCGACGCCTTCAACCGTCATGACTTCGACGCTCTGCTGCCGATGTTCGAGGACGAGGCGGTGCTGGATCTGCCGGACGGTATCCGGGTGATCGGCCATGCCTCCTTCCGGGATACGCTCGCCGCCTATGTGCTGCGACACGGCATCTCGATATCCGACCACGTCGTGATGATCGACAAGGCTGGTTTTCGCGTGGCGGTCGAATGCACGCTCAATGGCTCAGATCGTCGTGATGCCGATGGTGGGGATGCGGGAGACGAGGGGCCTTACGCGCTGCCCGCAGTCATCGTGTTCGAGCGCGAGGAGGCGCTTTTCTCGCGCCTTAGCCTCTATGCCGGAACGCGCCCCTGAGCGGCAGCGAATCAGTGCGTGCCGAGATAGGCTTCGAGAACCGTGACGATCATCGCGTGGTCTTCCTCCGATTTCAGACCGGAGACGGTGATTGCGGCGATGACGCCGGTGCCTTCGACCCGCACGGGGAAGCTGCCGCCATGATCGGCATAGTCCAGCGGGTCGAGACCGATTTCCGGCGAGACGCTGCGGCCACGGGCGCGATTGAGTTCTCCGACCCTCAGTGAGGCCTTGTGCATGCGCAGGGTGACATTGCTCTTGCGGCGTGCCCAATGATCATTGTCGGGCGAGGCGCCGGGCAGGGCGACGTGAAAGAGCGTACGGTCCGAGGTCCTGATATCGATGACCACGGGTGCCTTCTGCGAGAGTGCCAGATCAACCAGCCGCTGGCCGACCTCGAGCGCGACGCGTTCATCGAAGCTCTTGAAGACGAGCAGGGTTTCCTGTCTCTCGATGGTTTCGATCAGGCTCATCGCTTGTGGTCCTCCCTTGGCTGGCCGGAGACTACAGAGGCCTGTCCGGATAGGCTAGGGCTATGGAGGCGTTCTCCCCGGCGAAGCATGAAAGGTGTTGTTGATGGCGATGCTGCGACTGACGATCTCCACCCGGGGGCAGGGGCTCTACGAGTTTACCGAGGCCGTCCGCTCATTTATACGGAATGGGAGCGTCGAAGAGGGCGTGATGACGGTCTTCGTGCGTCATACCTCCTGCTCTCTCCTCATCCAGGAAAATGCCGATCCCTCTGTGCAGGCAGACCTGAAGGCCTTCTTCCATCGCCTCGTGCCGCCGACCTCGGATCCCTCCATGCAGTGGATCAGCCATCGTGACGAGGGACCGGACGACATGCCCGCCCACATCAAGGCAGCGCTGTTGCCCGTATCCCTGTCGGTTCCCTTTACCGGGCGCCGGCTCCTGCTCGGAACCTGGCAGGGAATTTATCTCTTCGAGCACCGCGACAGCCCGCATCACCGGGAAGTCGTCCTGCATGTCTGAGTCATGACCGCGGTTTATTCGGCAAAGTGAATATTGCCTGAATGGTCGATTCGGCCTGCATTCAGCCGGAGGATCCTAGTCTCTTCTCAATCGCCGGTGACGGCGGGATGGAAACAAAGGCGCCAGGAAACGCGCCGGTTCGAGGAGAGAGACAATGATCGGCATGCTTCGCAAAATCGGTCTTGCAGCCATGGTTTCGGTTATGGCGACGGCCGGCCTTGCCGGCAGCGCATCCGCCGACAGCTTCGGTTGGGGTGTCTATATCGAAGGTCCGCGCCATGGCGGTGCTGGGTGGGATCGGCCCGGCCATCGTCCCGGTTGGGATCGCCCCGGTGGGGATCGGCCGCATCGCGGTGAATGCCGTCCGCACCACGCCGTGGAAAAGGCGCGCTGGAACGGCTTGCGCCGTGCCTTCGTCGCGGACGTGACGCCGCGTCGTGTGGTTGTAGCCGGCGTCCGCCATGGCGGTCGCGACCGGATGGTCTTTGCCAATGTTCGCGGCTGCCCGGTCATCCGCTACTGACACCTTGGCTGCGGCGCTGACCGGCTTTCGTCCGCACGCTTGAGCCTTGATCGCCCGTCGCCCGGGCCATGCAACACGGGGCCAAACAAGACCCCGGCTGCATGGCCCGCATTTTTCATATCGCTCTTTGCCGATGCCTTGAAGCCGCCAGAATCGCTCCCCATATGGCGATCAACCCGCTGGTCCGGGCCCCTCTGGCAAGAGCCGCCGGCGCTCTTGCGATGTCGGACCGTTTCGACACCGCTGCCGGTCCAAGGACCAGTTGATGAAACGCCACCATTCCATCCTGATATCGCCCGGTCGCTTCCCGGGCCATGACGCTGCGGGCTTTGCGCCCGGAATGCCCAAGCCCCGCATCAACATTCGACGCAGCGACGCGGTCGATCGCGCGCGGCAGGAGGTGATCCGATGATCGGGGAGTGGATCGCAGCGCTGTTCGCCGCCTTTGTCGTCGAGCCCATCGAAGCCGATGTTCGACAGCGACTGGAAGAGATGCAGGCTCCCGTGCAGGTCGTCTCGCAGGCAGGAGATTGCCTTGGCACCACCGGACCTGCGCTGCTCGACAGGGCGAGTGGTGATCTCTGGTGGGCTGGAACCACAGCCATATCCGTCGCGACCGGCCTGACAAGCCCGGCCGAACTGCTCGATGCGAACAACCCCGCCTGTGCGCCGATTGCGAGCTACCTTGTTTCGGCAGAAACGGAAGCCTGATTGATGATCAACGAGGAAGATCAACCCATGCCCCTGACCATTGTCCAGACCGGAGCCTCTTCGCCCCATCCGCATGAGGAGGACGGGCTCGGCAGCATCCGTGCGCGCCGCAACCTTCTCGCCGGCTACTGGGCAGGCTCGCTGATCGGCTTTGCCGGCGATGATCTCGGCCGCTACGCCCGCGACCTGCATGCCGTCGACCATGTGGTTGCCGGTGACGGCGATGTGATCGCCCGTCTGTCGCGCGATCTTGCCACGGCCGGCCACAAGTTTACCAAGGCGGATATCGAGGCGGCGCTTCGCCGTTTCCATGCCCAGGCGCTGAAGGACACTGGCTGCACCGAATAAGCAGCCGGAACTCTTCCTCCATTTAGTCAGAGCTCCGATCTTGCGTTGTGTCTGGCGCAAGACGCGCTACACTCCATGGGTCACCATGGACAGGCTTTGGGAGGAGCAAATCGATGAGACGCATGTGGCCGGAGGAGTTCAACTCGTTGCTCGATGGTGCAGAGGAGGTCACTCTGACCAGTCCCGCACGCACCCGTGAAGACGGCTCGCCCAGCGAAGCCATCCGTCGCCAAGCCCTGAAGGTACGCCTGACCCAGGCCGATTTCGAGCGCATCTGGCCCCTTGCCGAAGCACGCTACCGCCTGCAGGGCGCCCATGCCGGCAAGGCGATTACGCTGATCGTCAACAATCCGCATTACAGCCCCTGGCACCCGGCCGACGGCGGCACGGAGGAGAGCGTTGCCGACAGCGGCCGCAGCTATTCCACCCGCTATGTGGTTGCGCATTTCCTGCTCGACGATGTCCGCGAGACGGTGGATGCGTGAACGCGGATTGATATGGGGAGTGGTGGGCCCGGAGGGACTCGAACCCCCAACCAAGCGGTTATGAGCCGCCGGCTCTAACCATTGAGCTACAGGCCCAGCCCGGCGCGATGCCGTCGGGCGGGCAATGGTTTCCCCGCACCGGTCACGGGCTCTAACGCAATTTCCGATAGGGGACAAGTCTCTGCCGCATTGGCTTCACAATCACACGTCATCACAGAAGCCGGAAGGGCATTGCGCCGGGTGAGACGAAGAGGTCCGCCGGCGCTGCGGGACACAAGGAAACACTTTCATGCTGAAATTCACACGCGGCCTCCTCGTTGCAACGGCGCTTTCGGGTTCCGTGCTCACGGCCGGTTTTATTGCGCCGGCGCTGGCTGCCGAGACGGAGCGCCGCGAGGCGACGATCATCGTGTCGGGCGAGGGCGAGGCGACCGTTGCGCCCGATATGGCCGTCATTTCGCTGGCCGTTGTTCGTGATGCCGAGACGGCTGCCGAGGCACTGTCTGCCAACAGTGCGGCCATGAGCGAGGTGCTCGCTGCTCTCAAGGAACAGGGGATTGCCGAGAAGGACCTGCAGACCACGGATTTCTCCATCCAGCCGAAATACAAGCAGGAAACCCGAACCGATGGCACCTATGAGGCGCCCGTGATCGTCGGCTATACGGTGAGCAACGGGCTGACCGTCCGGGTCCGCGACCTTTCCCAGCTCGGCTCGATCATCGACCAGTCGGTCAAGCTCGGCGTCAACCAGGGTGGTGGAATCTCGTTCACCAACGACGATCCGGAAGCGACTATCGAGGCTGCGCGCAAGCAGGCCGTGGAAAAGGCCGCTGCCAAGGCCAAGACGCTGACGGACGCCGCCGGCGTCAAGCTCGGCCGGGTGGTCGAGATCTCCGAGAATTTCGCCCGTCCGATGCCGCAAGTCTATGCGGCAGCGCCGATGGCGAAGATGGCGGATGAGTCGGTGCCGATCGCATCCGGCGAAAACCTCTATTCGGTGACCGTCAACATCACCTATGCGATCGAGCAGTAAGCGCCGATTGCAATCCTGAAATAGAGAAAGGGCCGGTCTTCCGGCCCTTTTGCATTTGCTGATTTTGTCGATGCTTAGACGTCGAGCGGGTGCTCCGCGATCATCTTCGTCAGGCTGCCATTGGCCGGGAAGAGCGGGATGAGGCAGGCCTGGAGCGCGTGGTAGATATCGCCCTTGCCGGGGAAGAGGCTGTTCGACGGCTTGCCGTCCTCGGTCAGTTCCTCGAACCAGCCGCCGTGTTCCCGGTCGAGATTGTTGTTCGCGATATAGTTCCAGATCTTGCGGTAGCTTTCCTCGTGGAAGTCGCTTTCCTGGTGCTGGTTGAGGAAATGGGCGGCGGCTGCGCCTTCGCAAAGCGGCCACCAGAGTTTCGAGCGCTTGTCGGGGGCGTTTGCCCAGTCGAGCGTGTAGAAGAAGCCGCCCTTGTGCTTGTCCCAGCCGAGCGCCATCGACTGGAAGAAGAGGCCGCGCGCGGCTTCCGGCATCCAGTCGTGGCTCTTTCCGCCGAGCACCCAGAGCTGCAGGATGAGGCGGGCCCATTCAAGCCAGTGGCCGGGCGTGGTGCCGGCCGGGCGGAACATTTCGTTCGGATGGTAGTAATTCCGGTCTACGCCCCAATTCTCATCGAAATGCTCGGCGACACGGAAGGCTTCTTCGCGGGCGCGGCGGTTGATGATCAGGTCGGCGATGCGCTCGGCCTTGGTGAGGTAATGCCGCTCGCCTGATACCTCGAAAGCGGCCATCAGGCTTTCGGTCAGGTGCATGTTGGAGTTCTGGCCGCGATAGCCGGGGACCGGCTGCCATTCGGCAGAGAATTCCTCGGCGATCGCGCCGTGGCTCTCTTCCCAGAACTTCTCTTCGATCACCTCTGTGATGTCGGCCAGCATGGCGTCTGCCAGCGGATGGCCGGCGCATTTGGCCGAAGAGGCTGCCAGCAGGACGAAGGCGTGGCCATAACCTTGTTTCGAGTCGTCGGCAGCGCCGGTATCATTCGCCTGCCAGAAATAGCCGCCGTTTTTCTCATCGCGATGGCGCTCCCAGAGGTAACGCATGCCGTGATCGACGATATCGGCAGAGCCCGGGCGGCCGAGCAGGTGGCCGATGGCATAGCAATGCACCATGCGGGCGCTGGCATGAATGCCGCGGGCGGGGTTGTCGAGGCTGAGCGGCTTGCCGTCGCGCGACAGATCGTAGAAGCCGCCCTTCGGGTTTATCGCCGGGCCTTGGAAGAAATCGAACAGGTCGTCGGCCTGTGCCAGCAGCCATTTGCGATGATAGGGGCGGGTGCTCCAGGGGCTTAATGGCGATTGCTGTGATTGATTTTCCGACATTTCTTCCTCCCTGGCTGCATCGTTGCAGCTTCTATAGCCGATCGGCTTCCTCGCTGCCACCGCCTGTCTCCGGCGACGCACAGCTGCATCGCATGTTGACATAAACATGTCTTTATGTGATTTGGCGGATGTCGCAGACACAATAGGAGACTTCGCAGATGCTCGATTCACTGTTCGGCCGTGACGGTGCTGCCCGGGACGGAGCGGAGATCCTGAAAGCGCTGCAACAGGCGGCGCGCGAACGTATCCTGATCCTCGACGGCGCCATGGGCACCGAAATCCAGGGGCTCGGGCTTACCGAAGAGGATTTCCGCGGCGAGCGTTTCCTCGGCTGCGCCTGTCATCAGCAGGGCAATAACGACCTTCTGATCCTCACCCAGCCCAACGCCATCGAGGACATCCATTTCCGCTATGCGATGGCGGGGGCGGATATTCTCGAGACCAATACCTTTTCGTCGACCCGCATCGCCCAGGCGGATTACGAGATGGAAGGGGCGGTCTATGACCTCAACCGCCATGGCGCCGAACTCGTGCGCCGGGCAGCCTGGCGGGCGGAGCGCGAGGATGGCAAGCGCCGTTTCGTGGCGGGTGCCATCGGACCGACCAACCGAACGGCCTCCATCTCGCCAGATGTCAACAATCCGGGCTACCGCGCCGTCTCCTTCGACGATCTGCGTCTTGCCTATGGCGAGCAGATCGACGGCTTGATCGATGGCGGCGCCGACATCATCCTGATCGAGACGATCTTCGATACGCTGAATGCCAAGGCGGCGATCTTGGCCTGCGAAGAGCGTTTCCTCGCCAAGGGTATTCGCCTGCCGGTGATGATCTCTGGCACCATCACCGACCTTTCCGGCCGTACGCTGTCGGGCCAGACGCCGACGGCGTTCTGGAATTCCGTCCGCCATGCCAAGCCCTTTGCGGTGGGCCTCAACTGCGCGCTCGGGGCAGATGCCATGCGCCCGCATCTGCAGGAATTGTCCGGTGTCGCCGACACCTTCATCTCGGCCTATCCGAATGCCGGCCTGCCGAACGAATTCGGTCGCTATGACCAGAGCCCGGAAGAGATGGCATCACTTGTTGCCGGTTTTGCCGAAGAGGGGATCGTCAACGTTGTCGGCGGCTGCTGCGGCTCGACGCCCGCGCATATCGCGGCCATTGCCGAGGCCGTGAAGGGCAAAGCGTCGCGTCAGCCTGTGGAGCATCGGCCCTTCATGTCCCTGTCGGGGCTCGAGCCGTTCGAACTCACCAAGGACATTCCCTTCGTCAATGTCGGCGAACGCACCAATGTCACCGGCTCGGCCAAGTTCCGCAAGCTGATCACGGCGGGCGATTACACGGCAGCACTCGCCGTTGCCCGCGACCAGGTGGAGAACGGCGCGCAGATCATCGACATCAACATGGACGAGGGCCTGATCGATTCCGAAAAGGCCATGGTCGAATTTCTGAACCTGATCGCTGCCGAGCCCGACATCGCCAAGGTGCCGGTCATGATCGACTCGTCGAAGTTTCCGATCATCGAAGCCGGCCTCAAATGCGTGCAGGGCAAGGCCGTGGTGAACTCGATCTCGCTGAAGGAAGGCGAGGAGAATTTCATCGCGCAGGCGAAGCTCATCCGCAATTATGGTGCAGCAGTCGTCGTCATGGCCTTTGACGAGAAGGGCCAGGCGGATACCTATGAGCGCAAGGTGGAGATCTGCCGCCGTGCCTATCGCATCCTGACGGAAGAGGCGGGCTTTGCGCCTGAAGACATCATCTTCGATCCCAATATCTTTGCGGTCGCGACGGGCATCGAGGAACACGACAATTACGGCGTCGACTTCATCGAGGCGACACGGACGATCCGGCAAGAAATGCCCCTGGTGCATGTCTCCGGCGGTGTCTCGAACCTCTCCTTCTCCTTCCGCGGCAACGAGCCGGTGCGGGAAGCCATGCACGCGGTCTTCCTCTACCACGCCATCCAGGCAGGCATGGACATGGGCATCGTCAATGCGGGGCAGTTGGCGGTCTATGAGAGCATCGATCCGGATCTGCGCGAGGCCTGCGAAGACGTGGTGCTGAACCGCCGCAAGGACGGTACCGAGCGGCTGCTGGAGATCGCCGAGCGCTATCGCGGCACCGGCGAGGCCAAGACCCGGACGCAGGACATGAGCTGGCGCGAATGGCCGGTCGAAAAGCGGCTCGAACATGCGCTGGTCAATGGGATCACCGAATTCATCGATGTTGATACGGAAGAGGCGCGGCAACAGGCCGAGCGGCCTCTGCATGTCATCGAGGGGCCGCTGATGGCCGGGATGAATGTCGTCGGCGACCTCTTCGGGGCGGGCAAGATGTTCCTGCCGCAGGTGGTGAAATCGGCGCGGGTGATGAAGCAGGCGGTGGCCGTGCTGCTGCCCTATATGGAAGAGGAAAAGCGGGCGAACGGCGGCACCGGCGAGCGGCAGGCGGCTGGCAAGGTGCTGATGGCGACCGTCAAGGGCGATGTGCACGACATCGGCAAGAACATCGTCGGTGTCGTGCTGGCCTGCAACAATTACGAGATCATCGATCTCGGCGTCATGGTGCCGGCCACCAAGATCCTCGAAGTGGCGAAAGCGGAGAATGTCGATGTCATCGGCCTGTCCGGCCTGATCACGCCGTCATTGGACGAGATGGTGCATGTGGCCTCCGAAATGCAGCGTCAGGGTTTTAACATTCCGCTCCTGATCGGCGGCGCGACGACGAGCCGGGTGCATACCGCTGTGAAGATCCATCCGCAGTACAGAGCGGGGCAGGCTGTCTATGTCACCGATGCCAGCCGCGCCGTCGGCGTCGTCTCGTCCTTGCTCGCGGAGGATGGCAACGAGACCTATGTCGATGGCATCCGCGCCGAATATGCCAAGGTCGCCGAAGCCCATGCGCGGGCGGAAGCAGAGAAGCAGCGCCTGCCGCTAGCATCGGCGCGGGAGAATGCCGTCAAGCTCGACTGGAGGAGCTATAAGCCGACGAAGCCTGCTTTCACCGGTACGAAGGTGTTCGAGGAATATGATCTGGCCGAGCTTGCCCGCTATATCGACTGGACGCCCTTCTTCCAGACCTGGGAGCTGAAGGGGCGTTTTCCGGCTATTCTGGACGACGAGAAGCAGGGCGAGGCGGCCCGGCAGCTTTATGCCGATGCGCAGGCCATGCTCAAGAAGATCATCACGGAGAACTGGTTCCGTCCACGTGCCGTGATCGGCTTCTGGCCGGCCAATGCCGTGGGTGACGACATCCGGCTGTTCACGGACGACAGCCGCCGTGAAGAACTCGCGACCTTCTTCACGCTGCGCCAGCAGATCGCCAAGCGTGAGGGAAGGGCCAATGTCGCGCTCAGCGATTTCGTAGCGCCTCTGGAGACCGGTGTTCCGGATTATGTCGGCGGCTTCGTCGTAACAGCGGGTATCGAAGAGGTGGCGATTGCCGAGCGCTTCGAGCGGGCCAATGACGACTACTCGTCGATCCTGGTCAAGGCGCTGGCCGACCGTTTCGCCGAAGCCTTTGCCGAGCGCATGCATGAGCGGGTGCGCCGGGAATTCTGGGGCTATGCGCCGGACGAGGCCTTCACGCCCGAGGAGCTGATCGCGGAAACCTATGGCGGTATCCGTCCGGCGCCCGGCTATCCGGCGCAACCCGACCATACGGAAAAGGTCACGCTGTTCTCGCTGCTCGACGCCACCAAGGCGACCGGCGTGACGCTGACGGAAAGCTATGCCATGTGGCCGGGCTCGTCCGTGTCCGGTCTCTATATCGGCCACCCCGACAGCTACTATTTCGGCGTGGCCAAGGTCGAGCGAGACCAGGTCGAGGACTATGCAGCGCGCAAGGGCATGGATGTGCGGGAGGTCGAGCGCTGGCTGGGGCCGGTGTTGAATTATGTTCCGAAGGCTGACGTCTAAAGATTGGATTGCCCCTCATCCCCCTGCCGGGACCTTCTCCCCGTGAACGGGGAGAAGGGGGCAAAACGCCGGCCGCACTGGCCTTCCCCCCGCCTGCGGGGAGAAGGTGTCGGCAGGCGGATGAGGGGCTGCCGCTAGGGTAGCCGCTGGTGCCGAGAACCCGGCGTTTGCCTCATCCAGCGCGCGAACACGCTCACAAACCGATTCCAAATTCGGCGATAATGTATTGAGGCGGATTCCTAATTGCCTTTACGCCTCAAGCCTCAGCAGGATGGCTGTCGTGTCGTCGCTCTGTTTGTAGCGCGGATATTTCAACCCATCCGGGTCGACCTCTCGCTCCATGTGGCGAAGCTCCGTGACCAGTGACTTCAGCCCGGCGGTTGCTGCCCGCTGGATCAGCACCGCTGCGTCGTAGAGCTTGTAGAGGGCGACTAGGTCGGCCAGCCCGTCGGAGCAGAGGATGGCGGTTGCGCCGCCGCCGTATATGGCCACGTCGACCATGGCGAGGTGATCGGCGGCTTCGGGGACAACGCCGAAGGTCCAGGTGGCGCCCCCGGGCGTGTTCTGTCGCGCGCGTCCCTCTCGCAGGTTTGCCAGGGTTTCCGGATCACTGGTTGCTATGTTGGCCGCTCCTATGCCGCCGAGGCGGGCAATGTGCTTGGCAGCCTGATGCTGTTCCCATTCATAGGCGCCGGGGATCGGGATGACGAAGTCGGCGCGTCCGTCGTCATGCAGGATATACATGCAGCTGTCGCCAAGGCCGAACCAGCGGAAGCCGGATGCCGTTGTCTGGAGGGCCGTCAGGCTGCAGAGCGGCCAGGCGTAGCGCGGCTGGTCGCCGGCTGTGGCGATGAAGGTGTTGCGGGCCTCTTGCGAGACCGTTCTCAGGACCGTTTTCGGGTCAGCGGTTCTGTCCAGACGTTCGGCAAAGCGGATCGCAGCGAATTCGGCGATCCAGGCGGCGTCGGAGCCGTAGCCGTCCATGAACTGGCGGTCGCCGAGGCCCGTTGCTCCGTCAATCACGAAGGCCGCGTTTCGATTGTAGCCGAGGCGATCCTCGTTGGGGCGGTCCGGCTTGCCAGGATCGGAAATGGTGTCGATGATGGAAATCTGCGGCATGGGAAACCTTGCTGAGGAGCGCGACAGAGGGGCGCAGTCCGTGCCTAGCACTTCCCATCGGATGCGTCAGCCGCGGGCCGCGCGAAAGCGGTTCATAATCGCCGCGCGAGTCGGATCGATCATCATCGCAGCCAGACCGAATTCGAGCGGCCCGAGGCTGGCTTCGTCCGGGTAGGCGATTTCGTTGCTTAGGATTTCCTCGGGCAACAGCGCCCGGACGCGGCTGTCAGTTGCTGTGCCCCCATGGACGAGGTGCTCGCGGGCGGCGATCTTGGGGTCGAGCAGATGGTTGACGAGCGCGTAGGCGCCCGACTTGTTGTGGGCCTTGGCGGAAATCGCGTAGTAGTCGGTCCAGATCTCGCCGCCATCGGTCGCGATCCGGTAGGTGATTTCCGGCATGTCCCGCTGCATCTGCAGTGCATCGTTGCTCCAGCACATCGTCATCCATGCCTCGCCCGTGCGCATAGCCGGCTGATAATCGCTGTCGACGGCCAGCAGATGTGGTCGAACCTGCATCAATAGCTCTTCCGCCTTGGTCAGTTCGCCGGGGTCGAGCGAGTTGAAGTCGAAGCCGAGAGCGACCAGTGCGCTGCCGATTGCGGTGAGCTGGTAGTCATGCACGATCGCCCGTCCCGAGGCTTCGTCCATCGCCCGGTCGAAGAAATCCCGCCAGGTCTCGACCGGGTCCAGTTCTCTGGTATTGCAGGCGATCCCGCTTGTGCCGGCATTCTTCGGGACCGCATAGGTGGCGCTTCCCATCATGCCGGGTTTCACGTAGCGGTCAGTCTGGACTGAAAGATCGAAATTCGGAATGCGTCCGAGGTCGAGTGGCTCCAGCATGCCTCGATCAACATAGGTGGCGATGGCATACTGCGTCGGAATGATGATGTCCCATGTGCGGCCGCTTTCCAGCGCCTTCAGCGTCCCCTCATTCGAGCCGATGATGGACACCTCGACCTCTACGCCGTGTTTCGCAGTGAAGTCCTCAAAGGTCTGGGGATCATGATAGTTCGGCCAGGTCGCGAGCGAAACCTTCTTGCCCAGCGTCGATTGGGATGCAGCCGCAAAACTGGGCCGACCCGCTCCGCCAAGAAGCAGGCCGGCGGCGGCAAGGCCGGTGACCGCCAGGAAATGCCTCCGCGTCACCGATCCGCGCTTCAGCCGCATGAACTCGGCCATGAAGCCCTCGGCGTCCATTTCCGCTGGTTTCGTCTGCTTGCCCATCGCGGTTCCCGATCCGTTTCCGGTTTCGTGCAGACGAATTTCAGCACAGGAGCGTTAACGCTATCCCACCAGCGAGCGGAATTCGGCGGGATCGGCGTCCATCAGACCATCCTGTCGATAATGCTGATGCCGTTCTCCCGGAAACTATCCATCGTGGCGAGCGCCGGAGCTGCTTCCGTCAGCGTGATGCGGCGGCCGATCAGGCGGTCGGGCGAGAGCTTGCCGGAGAGGATCATGCGCAGCATGGCGTCGTAGCGCCAGGACTGCATGCCGTGGCTGCCATAAATTTCGAGCTCATGGGCAATCACACGGGCCATCGGTATCGCCGGGGTCGCGTGATCGGCCAGCATCAGGCCGACCTGGACGTGGCGGCCCCGACGGCGCAGGTTGAGGATCGAGTTGCAGCAGGTCTGCGGATGACCAAGCGCATCGACGGAGACGTGGGCGCCGCCGCTCGTCACCTCGCGCACGGCTTCCGAGACATCGGCGACCGAGCGGCTGTCGATGGTGACGGACGCGCCGAGCGCCTTTGCAAGTGCGAGTTTGTCTTCAGCGATGTCGATGGCCACGACATTCGCGCCAAGGGCCGCGCCGATCATGATGGCCGAGAGGCCGACGCCGCCACAGCCATGGACGGCGAGCCACTCACCACCCTGGAGACGGCCTTGGTCGACGACGGCGCGGAAGGAGGTGGCGAAGCGGCAACCAAGGCTCGCCGCCGTCTCGTAGCTGATTTCTTCCGGGAGATGCACGAGGTTCTGGTCGGCATAGTCGATCGCGACATATTCGGCGAAAGAGCCCCAATGGGTGAAGCCGGGCTGGAACTGTTCTTCGCAGACCTGCTGGTTGCCGGAGCGGCATTCCATGCAATGGCCGCAGCCGGAGACGAAGGGGACGGTGACGCGGTCGCCGACCTTGAAGCGGCGGACATCGCGGCCAACGGCCGCAATCGTGCCAGCCAATTCGTGGCCGGGAACGTGGGGGAGGCGGATGTCGGGGTCGTGGCCCATCCAGCCATGCCAGTCGCTGCGGCAAAGACCGGTCGCCTGGACGGAGATGATGACGCCACCATTGGTCGGCGTCGGATCGGGCAGGGTCCGGATTTCCGGTGCCGCTCCGAACTGCTCGTAATACATGGCGCGCATGGGGCCTCCTCCTGAAGAAAATGCCGCCCTCACGGACGGCATTCGATAGTCTTGTCCGGTGATGTGGTGTGCCTCAGTTGGCCAGCACGATCAAGGCCGAGGGGTCGATCTTGACGCCGACAGTGTCGCCGACGACAGGCGGCCTGCTACCCGGGTCGTTGAAGGTGTCGAAGGAGAGTGTCTTGCCGCCGACATCGATGCGGGTGCGGATGACCGAGCCCAAGAACTGGCTGGAGGTGACATTGCCCTCAACCGTCGCCTCATCCGCAGCTGCAAGCGTTCCTGCTTCCGGGCGCATCGCAAGCTGGATAGTCGAGCCATTGGCCGCCGGGATCGTCTCCTTGATCGCCAGCGTTTTGCCGCCGATCTTCACGATGCCGGCGCCCTGATCGGTCACGACGGCGTCGAGCACGTTGAGCGTGCCGACGAATGAGGCGACGAAGCGGGTGGTCGGGCGGTTGTAGATCTCGAATGGCGTGCCGATCTGATCGGCCTTGCCGGCATTCATGACGACGATGCGGTCGGAGATCGACAGCGCCTCTTCCTGGTCATGGGTGACAAAGACCGTGGTGATGCCGAGCTGCTGCTGGATGTGGCGAATCTCTTCGCGCAAGGAGACGCGGATCTTGGCGTCAAGCGCCGAGAGCGGCTCGTCGAGTAGAAGGACCTGCGGCTTCGGTGCCAGCGCGCGGGCAAGTGCGACGCGCTGCTGCTGGCCGCCCGACAGCTGGTAAGGGTAGCGCTCCGCAAGATGATCGAGATGGATCAGCGCCAGCATTTCCTTCACGCGCTTGTCGATGTCGGCCTTGGGCTGGCCTGCGATCTTCAGGCCGAAGGCCACATTGTCGAAGACGTTCATGTTGGGAAACAGCGCGTAGGCCTGGAAGACCATGCCGATGTTGCGCTGGTTCGGCTTCAGGTTCGTCTGGTCCTTGCCGGCAATTTCGATCGTGCCGCCGGACGGCGTCTCGAAGCCTGCGATCATGCGCAGTACCGTGGTCTTGCCGCAGCCGGAGGGCCCGAGGAAGGAGATGAATTCGCCCTTTTCGATCGCCATGTTGAAGTCGTGAACGACCTGGGTGGCGCCGAAGGATTTCTTGAGATGAGAGAGGGTCAGGAAGGTCATGAAAAGAATTCCTCAGGCCTGGCGAGGGGCTGTTTTCTGGAGGCGGGAGACAAGCTGGATCAGACCGAGGCAGCCCCAGGTGATGCCGAAGGCAATGACCGCAAGGGCGGCGGGTTCATAGGCCCTGTTGGCGCCGAGCAGCTGCATGAAGGGTCCGAATGCCGGCTTGTTGAGCAGGGCCGCCATGGTGAATTCACCGATGACGATCGCAAAGGTCAGGAAGGCGCCCGAGAGCACGGCCACCAGTACGTTTGGCAGGATGATCTTGGAGATGATCGTGAACCAGCCGGCACCGAGGCTCTGGGCAGCCTCCGTCAGCGTGCCGATGTCGATGGTGCGAAGGCCCGTGTCGACAGCGCGATACATATAGGGCAGAGCAAGCGTCGCATAGCCGAACATCAGCAGAATATCCGTGCCGAAGGCCGAACCCGTCAGCGGCAGCCAGCTCGATGTGTTGTAGAGCCGGATATAGCCGAAGACGATGACGATCGCGGGAATGACCAGCGGCAGGAGCGTGACGAATTCGATATAGGGCCTGAGCCACGGCAGTTTGAGGCGCACCCAGTAGGCGGTTGGAACGACCAGAAAGATGCCGAAGAGGATGGTGACCAGCGCCATCGTGACCGAATAGGTGAAAGTTTCTTGGAAACGCGGATCGGTCAGCACCTTGGCATAGGCATCGAAGGAGTATTCCCCACGCCGCATTTTCAGGGAGAAGTTGGTCATGCCGATCAGCGGCAAGAAGAAATAGAGGAGGCCGAAGATCAGGGCCCCCCAGGCCCAAAAGCGCTTCATTTCAGCCACCTTTCGCTGCGGGCGCGCAGCCAGATATAGAGAGCATTGGCCACACCGGTGACGACGATCATGCCGAAGGCGAGCGCGTAGCCGAGATGGGGATCACCCAGCACATCGCCGCGGATCTGGGCGAAAAGCAGGATCGGAACGATATTCAGCGACGAGCCCGTCAGGGCGATCGCGGTTGCGACGGCGCCGAAGGCGTTTGCAAAGAGAAGTGCCATGGTGCCGAGGATCGAGGGCAACAGGATCGGGAAGGCGACGAGGCGCCAGTATTGCGCATTGGTCGCACCAAGGATCGATGCCGCTTCACGCCACTCGCGTTTCAGGCCGTCGAGCGCCGGCGTGATGATGAGGATCATCAGCGGGATCTGGAAGAAGAGATAGGTGACCGTGAGCCCCCAGAAGGACAGAAGATTGAAGCCGAGCAGGCGCAGATCGATGCCGAGCTGGGTCTTCAGAAAGACGGTCAGCATGCCGACGGGGCCGAGCGTCGCAAGGAAGGCGAAGGCCAGCGGCACGCCGGCGAAGTTGGAAGCAACGCCCGAGAAGGTGAGGAGCGGGCCGCGGATCCACTGCGGCAGGCCACCGAGGACAACGGCAGCCGCTACGCCAAAACCGATCAGGCAGCCCAGAATGGCCGAGGCGAGGCTGATCTTGATGGAGATCCAGTAGGCCGCCATGATCGAAGGCGTAAAGAGACCGCCGATGTTGTCGAGCGTGAAGGAACCGTCCGGCCGCTGAAAGGCGCCGATGACGATCTTCATGGTCGGCAGGATCAAGAAGAGAATCACAAAGGCTGCGAAAGGCACGACGCCCAGCCAGTGAAGTGGAAGTTTCGTTCGTGGCCGCGCCTGATGGCCCGGACTCACCGCCTCTGTCGACATTCGATCTGCCCCTCTGTCCGCGTTTCGACGGATCTTCTTAAAATGCGAGCGCCGCCCCGACCTTAGAAAAGATCGGGGCGGCACATCAAGGTCTCGACTTACTGAACGTTGGCGCCGACGACGCTGTCCCAGCCGCCGACAACGGCAGCCTTGTTGGCGTCGACTTCTTCGAGCGTCGGGAAGTAGGCCTTTTCGTAGGATTCAGCCGGCGGCAGCTTGTCGATCAGGTCCTGCGGAACCTTGCCGGCCTTGACCATGGCGTTGAAGCGGGCCGGGTGGCAGTAGCCCTTCAGCCAGCCGAGCTGACCTTCGTCCGAGTAGAGGTGCTCCATCCACAGCTTTGCTGCGTTCGGATGCGGGGCGTAAGCGGAGATGCCCTGCACGTAGACGCCGGCCAGGATGCCCTTTTCCGGAACGACGACTTCGACCGGCGGATTGCCGGCAAGCGTGTCACGGGCCGAAAGCGCGTTGTAGTCCCACATGACGACGATCGGGGTCGCGCCCTGGGCGAGCGTGCCGGACTTGCCGATGACCGGAACGAAGTTGCCGGCCTTGTTGAGTTCGGCGAAGTACTTCAGACCGGCTTCGCCAGCGTCCTTGCCAGCGGCTGCACCCGTTGCCATGCCAGCGGCGAGAACGCCGAGGATGGCCTGGTTGGAGGCGCGCGGGTCGCCGGCGAGAGCAACCTGACCGGCATATTCCGGCTTCAGGAGGTCAGCCCAGTCCTTCGGTGTGTTGGCAACCAGGTCCTTGTTCACCAGGAAGGACATGACGCCGTAGTAGTCGCCGTACCAGTAGCCTTCGGCGTCCTTGATGTTATCCGGGATTTCGTCCCAGGTGGAGACCTTGTAGGGCTGCAGCAGGCCTTCGGCCTTCATCTGCGGACCGAAAGCGAGACCAACGTCGACGACGTCAGGAGCCTGCGGGCCCTTGTTGTCCTTGTTTGCCTTGATGGCTTCGACTTCGTCGGCCGAACCGGCATCCGGGTTCAGTTCGTTGACGGTGATTTCCGGATACTTCTTCTTGAAGGCAGCGATGACTTCGCCGTAACCGCACCAGTCGTGGGGGAGGGCGATCGTGGTCAGCATGCCTTCCTTCTTGGCAGCTTCGATGAGCTCGGCACTCGGCTCGGCAACGGCAACGGCCGAGGTCGCCATGACCAGGGCGGTCGTCATCGACAGGATCTTGCGGAAATTGTTCACTGTATTTCTCCTCTGAGGTTGGCAGCGATGCGGTTCACTTAGGTGCGCTGTGTTATCGTTATATGACGGTCGGCGAGTTCGACGGCTTCTGTTTGCAACCGCCGCTCCCTGCTTTCTAATCCTATCCTCCCTATCGGCGTTAAATGCTCATCGGGGTCTCCGGAACAGGCGGGCCTGTTCGAAGAGCCCCTCCAGGGTATTGATGCGCTCGCGCGTCTCGTCCCAGGACGAACTCTGCACGGCTTCGATCAATGCCTCAACGACGAACAACGTCACCACGGAACTATCCCAGGCCGAAGGTGCCTCGATGTGCAGCTTGAAACAATGCCGGGCATATTGTGCCACCGGAGACATCCACTGGTCCGTGAAGACGATGATCTCGACGCCATTGGTGCGCGCGACTTCCGCCAAAGTCGTCAGGTCGGCCTCGTAGCGTCTGATATCGAAGATCACCAGAACATCGCCGGCCTGCATGTTGAGCACGTGTTGCGGCCAGGAACTGGCATTCGAGGACATCAGCGTCGTACGCGGACGTATCACCTGCATATGGGTGAAGAAGTATTCGGCCAGAGCCCCCGTGATGCGACCGCCGACGAAATAAAGGCTGCGGTCACGATCACCCAGCAAACGGGCTGCATCATCGAATGTGGCCGTTCGCAGCTCTCCGAGGGAATTGCGCAGGTTGGCCATGACCGCCTCGGCGAAGCGGTTGAGAATATGGCGGTTGGGCGCGTTGGTGGCCCAACGATCGTGCTTGGCAATCGGGTTCGAGATCGTTGCCTCGAGCTCCTGGTGGAGATGCGCCTGGAATTCGGGATAACCCTTGTAGCCGAGCTTCTGAACCATGCGTGCGACAGTTGGCGTCGACACACCCGCATTTTCGGCAACGGTGGTTATGCTGCCCAATCCGGAGACCGGGTAGTTCTGCAGCAGGCTCTCGGCCAGCTGCCGCTCGGCACGCGTCAGCCCATCGAAATGGGCATGGATCACGTCCGACACCGTCGTGGACGCATTCATCAAGGACCGATTGACTCCCCTCAAGCCGATCTGTCGCCGGCTTTTTCAGGATTAAGCCTCGCTGTCACAATTGAGTCAATCTCTCTTTGAAGAGAAATTTTCAGTGGCGGATTGACAGACGCTTAACCGTGAAGAATTCTCTTCGGAAAGAGCAGGGGCAAACGAGCCCGGGGGAATTTCAGCATGCTTTTGAGGTCGGGGATCCTGACAGCATCGGATGGTGAAGCTGTTGCATTGGAGAATGCAACAGGGGCCAGCGGCGTTGTGCTTGTATGCGAGCATGCCTCCGCCGTGCTGCCGGCCGCTGCCGGAGATCTGGGCCTCTCGGCGGAAGCGCTTTCCAGCCACATCGCATGGGATCCCGGTGCTCTGGCCATCGCCCGCCGCCTCTCGGCTGCGCTGGACGGGGTGCTGGTTCACCAGCGCTTTTCCCGGCTGATCTACGACTGCAACCGTCCCCCGGAATCGCCTGCCGCCATGCCGGAGAAGAGCGAGATCTACGACATCCCTGGGAACCGGGACCTGGCGCCGGCGGAGCGTTACGCGCGGACGGCTGCCCTTTACATTCCGTTTCACGATCGCGTTTCGGCCGAGGTTTCCAGGATCGCCGGGGAGGGGCGCAAGCCCGTCGTCGTGACCATCCATACCTTCACGCCCGTCTATTTCGGCAAGCCGCGGGAGGTTGAGATCGGCATTCTGCACGACACCGACAGCCGTCTGGCGGATGCGATGCTGGAGGCCGCCGCCGTCGGTCCCTATCGCGTCGACCGAAACTCGCCTTACGGGCCCGAAGATGGCGTGACGCATACGCTGCGCCTCCATGCGCTGCCGCTTGGTCTGGCCAATGTCATGATCGAGGTTCGCAACGACCTCGTGCGCGACGAAGCGGGCGTCGAGGCTGTCTCCGGCTATCTCGCGGACTTGATTTCAGGAGCGCTCGAAAGGGTCGCATAACTATTCGAAACGCTGGGCAAACCACATATCAAAGAGGGAACGGATGCCGGCATACGA
>NZ_JACJVI010000001.1 GCF_014237835.1 Rhizobium sp. AQ_MP | reverse complement strand
AACGGCAACGGTGGCGGGAACGGCAACGGTGGCGGGAACGGCAACGGTGGCGGGAACGGCAACGGTGGCGGGAACGGCAACGGTGGCGGGAACGGACACGGTGGCGGGAACGGACACGGTCGTGGGGACGATGGCGATCGGGGACGCGGAAACGGCGGCGAGCACGAACACGGGGGCGAAAACGGGAGGGGAAAGAACCATGACTGACATGCCCCATCGCCTCATTGCGGATCACCGGTCGTGTCCATGACCGGCACCATGTCCTCTACACGAAACCTGCTCTCCCGACTGGTATCATTCCGGGTCGCCATGATCGCCATGATCATGGCGCTTCCGCTTTTGTTGCCGTCCCTGTCGATCGTGCGGCATCTGGACAACGACCTGATCGCCTTCCGTGCCGAGATGGCGCCGCGCAAGGCCAGCGGTGATTTCGTCTTTGTTGCCATCGACAAGAAAAGCCTCACGCAGGTCGGGACATGGCCGTGGCCGCGCGAGGTGCATGCTGAGATCATCGACCGACTTGTGGCAGCTGAAGTTGGCGACATCTTCCTGGACATCGACTTCAGCACGGCCTCGCAGCCCGAGAGCGATGCCAGATTCGCCAGGGCGCTGGAGGAGGCCGGCGGCGGTGTCATCCTGCCGATCTTTCGTCAGCAATTCGGGGCGAGATCGGCAGATCCTCTGACGGTGACCTCCCCTCTGCCTATCTTTGCCGATCGTGCCTGGCTGGCGCTGGTGGATGTTGCGCTGGACGAGGATGGGCTGCTGCGGTCCTTCCCGGTGACGGAGTTGATCAACGGCGTTCCGACACAATCAGCGGCAGCCGTGCTTGCCGGGTTCAGCGACGCGCGTACCAGCAGGCTGGAAATTGACTTTTCCATTCGGCCGGAAACCGTTCCCACCTTTTCTGCGGCGGATCTGCTCTCCGGCACGGTGCCCAGCGATGCGCTTGCGGGAAAAACTGTCGTGGTCGGGGCCTATGCGACGGAGCTGAAAGACCTCTTTGCCGTTCCCATCTACGGCATTCTGAGCGGACCGATGCTCCACGTCCTGGCGACTGAAACGCTCGTACAGGATCGCATCCTGAGGCCGCTCTGGGTGGAGCCGATGGGCCTCCTGCTGGCGGCCTTGATTGTCGGCTATACGCTGTCCTTCCACCGGCTGTCCCTGGCTCTGCCGATCGCCGCCTCTGCCTGCCTGGTCACGACGGGAGAGACGATCGCCTTCCTTCTCTATAAGCATGACGGGCTCGTCTTTGAGACTGCCACCCTCTGGCTGACGCTCGGCTTCGGGCTGTTCATGTTGATGGCGGAGAAAGTCGGCCTCAACGGCTGGCTTGCCGAAATCGCCGTCGTCGAGAACCGCGAGATCCGCCGCGTGCTGAAGCGCGTGATCAACGACAGCGTCGATCCGGTGATCGTTCTTGATGAAAAGCGCAATCTGCGTGATGCAAGTCGGACGTTGGGCGAATTGCTCGAACTTGATCAACCCGTAGTCACGGGCACCAATCTCGTCAGCTTTGCGCCATCGGCGCTCGTCGATGCCGTCCTCGTTGTCGAAGAGAAATACGGCTTTGAACCGACCAAGGTGTACAGTGAAAAGGTGGCAATAGACCTGCCAGGCAGAAACGGTCGCCGCCATCTGGAGGCCGTGATCACCATCTCGCCGTTCGAGACCCGCGACGGTCGCGGGTTATCGTCCGTTGGCAGGTTCGTCATCTGCATCAGCCTGCGTGATGTCACGGCTCGCCGTCTCTACGAAACCAAGCTCCAGGAGATGGCGCGGATCGACGATCTGACCGGGCTTCTCACCCGGCGCGGGCTGACGGATGCCCTCCTGTCTGCCGGTGGCGAGTTCTCGGTCTTCGCGGTCGATCTGCACCGGTTCGGACATCTCAACGAGATGCTTGGTCGCGAAAAAGGAGACGGCGTCCTCCAGGCTGTCGCAGCAAGGCTCCGCCGTCATGCGGGCATAGACGGGCTTACCGCAAGGATCGCAGGCGATGTTCTGTGTCTCGCCACGCCGGGCATCGATTCACCGGAAGAGCTCGCCGAGAACGCCGCGCGTCTGCTTCAGCTCTTCGCCTCCCCTTTCGGCGTCGACGGCATCAAGATCGAACTCAACGCCCGTATCGGTGCCTGCAGCGGCTCGCTTGACCTTGGAGATCCCGGCAAATGGGTCGAGGCAGCAGAACTCGCCCTTATCGAAGCCAAAAAGGTCGGAGGCAGCGGGTGGCGCGCCTATAACCCGGCATCGGCGCTGCGCCGGGCACGCTCACGTCTGCTCGAGGCGGAACTTCGCACCGCGCTCGATCAGGGACAGTTCTTTTTGCTCTACCAGCCGCAGGTGGCCCTGAGATCGGGGCGCCTGGTGGGGGCCGAAGCGTTGCTGCGCTGGCAGCATCCGACACTCGGGATGATATCGCCCGCGGAATTCGTCTCCATTTCCGAAGCGAACGGCTTCATCTGCGAACTCGGGCAGTTCATGTTCAAGGAGGCCTGCAAGGCGGCTACAAGCTGGCCCGCCCATGTCAGTGTTGCGGTGAACATATCGCCGGTCCAGTTCCTGCGCGGTGACCTGCTGTCGGATCTCCGCTCGGCTCTCTCTTCCAGCGGGCTCTCGCCGCACCGGCTGCATGTCGAGATAACCGAGTCGATCTTCATCGAACGCTCGGAGGAACTCTTCCAGACCCTCGACGCGTTGCGCGATCTGGGCGTGACGATCGCGCTCGACGACTTCGGCACGGGCTATTCGTCGCTCAGCTATATCTCCGCACTCCCGCTCGACAAGCTCAAGATCGACCAGTCCTTCATCCGCGACATGGTCAGCGATCCGGCTTCCCAGAGTATCATACAAGCCGTGACGACACTGGCCCACGGCCTCAGGCTGAAGGTTGTCAGCGAAGGCATCGAAAACGCGTTGCAGTGTGAAATGCTGACGGCCATGGGCTGCGAGGAGGGCCAGGGCTATCTGTTCGGGCGTCCGCAGTCGGCGCGCGAGATCGAGGCCTTGTCGGCGGTCCATTCCCTGCTGGCGCAAGCGGAGCGGAACGTGCTTACCGGTGTGGCGAAGGCCGGGTAAGCACGAAGGCCGCACAGGCAATGAGGATCGCGCCTATGAGAAGCTTAAGCCAGAGCTGCGGCGTTCCGAAAAACACGACGATCCCGTAACTTGCGGCCATCAGCGATACCGAGGCGATCTTTGCCTTTTTCGAGATTGCACCTTCGCGGCGCCAGTCGATCAGCGGCTGCCCGAAACGCGGATGATCCAGCAGCCATTGCTCGAAACGCGGTGAAGAGCGGGCGAACAGCGCTGCCGCCAAGATGATGAAGGGTGTCGTGGGCAGGACCGGCAGGAAGATGCCGATGACACCGATCCCGACCATCAACCAGGCAGCCGCTAGAATGAGCAGGCGCATCAAGTCCCCTTCACTGGCTGCCGTCGCTTCGACCTGAGATATGGCATGATTCGGGATCGGCCAAGGATTTTGAGGATTGCGGCAAATGCGGCGATTTTTCGTTTGCGCCGCAGTAGGCGCAAATGCATTCTTCCCGCCGTAATCCCACCTGCAGGAATTCAACTCCCATGTCCAAGGTCACCCTCGTGCTCGGCGCCGGCATCATCGGCGTATCCACAGCTATCCATCTTGCCCGGCGCGGGCGCGCGGTGGTGCTGGTGGATCGCCGAGGCGCCGGGGAAGAGACTTCCTTCGGCAATGCGGGCCTGATCCAGCGCGAAGGCGTGGTGCCCTATGGCTTTCCACAGGACCTGAGCCTGCTGATCCGCTACGGCTTCAACAACCGGATCGACGCGCATTACCATGCGAGTGCCATCCTCAAGCTCGTGCCCTTCCTGTCGCGCTACTGGTGGCATTCGAACAAGAGCCGCCACCAGGCCATTGCGCGATCCTATGCACCGCTGATCGAGAACTCGGTTACGGAGCACCAGGATCTGATCCAGGCCGCTGGTGCCGACCATCTGATCCGCAAGGACGGCTGGATGGAGATCTTCCGTACGAGGGAAAAGCGCGACGCGGATCTCGCCGAGGCCGAGCGTCTCGCTCGCGAATACGGCGTCAGCTACCGGGCCCTGAGCCGAGAAGAGCTGGCCAAGGAAGAGCCGCATATTCGCGGTGACTTCATCGGAGGCTTGAAGTGGAATGATCCGTGGTCGGTGACCAATCCGCATGGCCTGACGCAGGCCTATCTCAGCTATTTCCAGTCTCTTGGCGGGCGCTTCGTCAAGGGCGATGCGACGACGCTTGCAACCGGGGCCTCGGGCAAAGGCTGGCGCGTTAAGACGGACGACGGTTTTGTCGAGGGCGACGAGGTGGTTCTGGCGCTCGGTCCCTGGTCGGAAGAAGTCACCCGTAAATTTGGCTACCGCTTCCCGCTGGGCGTCAAGCGCGGCTATCACATGCATTATGCACCGGCCGGAAACGCGGTCCTCAACAACTGGACCATGGATACCGAAGCCGGCTACTTCCTGGCGCCGATGGAAAAGGGTATCCGCCTGACGACAGGCGCGGAATTCGCTCATCGTGATGCGCCGAAATCGCCGGTACAGCTCGCGCGCGCCGAAAAGGTGGCACGCGAGATCTTCCCGCTTGCCGAGCGGCTGGACGCCGAACCCTGGATGGGCGCCCGCCCCTGCACGCCGGACATGATGCCGATCATCGGCAAGGCACCGCGTCACGAAGGCATGTGGTTCGCCTTCGGCCATGCGCATCATGGTCTGACACTGGGGCCGGTCACCGGCCGCCTGATCGCCGAGATGATGGACGGCGAGAAGCCGTTCCTCGACACCAAGGCCTGGGGGCCTGAGCGTTTTCGCCCCTGATTACAGTCGTTTCACTGGCCCCCTTCGCAGGGGGCTAGCCTTTTCTGCGCCAAGGTGCTACTCACTCCTCCAGAATTTGATCAAATTGTTTCCCAGCGGAAACGGGCCGGGTCGACAGACGTGCCAGCAGCACGCAGCCGGTCAAGGGGATCAGGAAGAGACGGACAGTGGCATGCGCCGGTGTTTGATCCATAACGCGAAAAGCGTCTATCGTTAGCGGACCAGCATCCGCTCGCGCCCCTTTGCGCGTTTCAAACCCAAACGACATTATCCATACGGTGATCCATGGACATGGCCGAAGAGGCACGCGAATTCTTCGCGGCAAATCCCGATATTGAAGTACTTGAAGCCTTCGTCATCGACGTCAACGGCGTGCCACGCGGGAAGTGGATCCCACGCGAGCGAGCCATCGACGTGCTGACCAAGGGCATGGCCATGCCGCGCTCTGTCTACGCGCTCGACGTCTGGGGCCGCGACGTCAACGCCGCTGGTCTCGCCGAGGGCACTGGCGATCCGGATGGGATCTGCTTCCCGGTTCCCGGCACGCTGTCGCGCGTCACATGGCTTGCGCGCCCCACGGCGCAGGTGCTTCTGCAAATGCATACGCAGGAAGGCGAAAGCTTCTATGCCGATCCTCGTCAGGTCCTCGGAAACGTGCTGGAGCGTTTCAAGGCTGCCAAGCTGACGCCAGTTGTCGCGACTGAACTGGAATTCTACCTCATCGATCCTGTGCGTTCGGCGCTGGATCCTGTTAGGCCGCCCAACACGCGTGACGGGCGCTGGCATACCGGCCAGACGCAGGTCCTTTCGATCTCCGAACTGCAGGATTTCGAAGAGGTCTTTCATGGCATTTCGACGGCTGCCCGCGCACAGAAGGTCCCGGCCGACACGACGCTGCGGGAAAATGGTCCGGGTCAGTATGAGATCAATCTCAACCACGTGCCGGATGCGCTGGCGGCTGCCGACTACGCGGTCCTGCTGAAGCGCATCGTCAAGGGTGTCGCCCGCGCCAACGATCTTGACGCCACCTTCATGGCCAAGCCCTACGGCACCCAGGCCGGTAGCGGCATGCATGTGCATTTCTCCGTGCTCGACGAAAACGGCCGCAACATCTATGTCGGCGAGGACGGCCCTTCGGAGTCGCTCTTCCATTCCGTCGGCGGGCTTCTGGAAAGCATGGGCGAGAGCATGGCGATCTTTGCGCCGCACCAGAATTCCTATCGCCGCCTGCGTCCCTCCGAACATGCCCCGACCTACGCATCCTGGGGTTTCGACAACCGCTCGGCTGCGGTGCGCGTCATCACCGCGTCGAAGCCGGCAACCCGCATCGAACACCGCGTCGCCGGTGCCGATACCAATCCCTATCTCGTTCTTGCGATGATCCTTTCGGCGGCGCTCGCCGGGATGAAGGAGAAGCTCTCGCCGGGTGGTGCGATCTCCGGTGACGACCATGCAGTCAGCCACGAGCCACTGCCGACCAACTGGGACTACGCGCTGCAGCGCTTTGCCAAATCGAGCTTCGCCTATGCGGCGCTCGGGCCGAAATACCGAAGCCTTTATACCGCCTGCAAGCAGCAGGAACTCTCGGAGTTTTCGCTGCGTGTGACCGATGTCGAATACGACGCCTATATCCGGACCGTGTGAGGTGAAGCCATGACAAAGTCGATCGGACCAAATCCCGGCCATGCGGCCTCCTACTATGCAGCCTCTGCCCGCGACAAGCGGGTTCGCCCCAAGCTCGACGGCCAGCATACGGCCGATATCTGCATCATCGGCGCCGGCTTTACCGGCATTTCGGCGGCTCTTGAGCTTTCCGAAAAGGGCTATGCCGTCATCGTGCTGGAAGCCGACCGTATCGGCTTCGGCGCGTCTGGGCGCAACGGCGGCCAGATCGTCAACGGCTATAGCCGCGACCTCGAGACAATTGCCCGACGCTACGGCCAGGACAAGGCCGACAAGCTCGGCGAGATGTCGCTGGAGGGTGGCCGCATCATCCGCGAGCGGGTGGCAAAGTACGGGATCGAATGCGATCTCGTGAACGGCGGCTTCTTTGCAGCCTTCACCGACAAGCAGGTCAAAGAAATGGCCGAGGTGCGGGCGCACTGGATGAAGCATGGCCATGACGGGCTGGAAATGGTCTCCAAGGCCGAGGTTCAGAAGTACGCCAAGACCGACCGTTATGTCGGCGGCATGATCGACCGTCACGGCGGGCATATCCACCCGCTCGACCTGGTGCTCGGCGAGGCAGCGGCGGCCGAGAGCCTCGGTGCGAAGATCTTCGAGAACTCCAAAGTCGTGCACCTCGACACCGGCCCGCAGCCTTTCGTCTGCACCGAGGGCGGCATCGTCAAGGCCAAGCACATCCTCGTTTGCGGCAATGCCTACATGGCCGGTATCGCGCCGAAGGTGACCGAGAAGATGATGCCGGTTTCCAGCCAGGTCATGGCGACCGAGGTGCTGGATGCCAAACTGATCGAGGAACTGCTGCCGTCCAATTACTGCGTCGAGGACGCCAATTACGTGCTCGACTACTACCGGCGCACGGCCGACAATCGCCTGCTTTATGGCGGCGGTATCGGTTATGGCGGCCAGGATCCGAAGAACCTGACGGGCGTCATCCGGCCGAACATGCTCAAAACCTTCCCGCAGCTCAAGGACGTGAAGATCGACTTTGCCTGGAGCGGCAATTTCGCGCTGACGCTGACGCGCATTCCGCATATGGGCAAGCTTTCAGACACCGTCTACTTCTCGCATGGCGACAGCGGCCATGGCGTGACGACGACCCATCTTCTCGGCAAGATCCTTGGCGAAGCCGTGCATGGCCAGATGAGCCGCTTCGACGTCTGGTCGTCCTTGCAGGCTTATCCCTTCCCCGGCGGGCGCATGTTCCGCGTGCCGTTTACCGCGCTCGGTGCCTGGTATTACGGTCTGCGTGACCGGCTCGGCGTGTAAAAAGATATCAGAGGACCGGTACCGGCACCGTCGCCGCCACGCAGATGGCCTACGGGCTTCGCAGGTACTCAACCTCAGGCATCAAGATGGTCGAGGGCGTCGGCAACAATGCCCTCGACCGGTTGATCGATGGATACGGTGACAACACCGGGTTCACCGGTCGGGATTTCCAAGGTGGCAAGCTGGCTCTCCAGCAACGTCAGCGGCATGAAATGGCCGGTGCGCGCGCCCATGCGGCGGCCGAGCAGTTCCCGCGATCCCTCCAGATAGACGAAGGACAAGCGGCCGGCCGTCGCGGCGCGGAGGTGGTCACGGTAGATCTTCTTCAGCGCAGAGCAGGACACGACGATTCCCTCCCCTCGTGCCAAAGCGTCGGCCATGCGTTCGCCGATCACCGTCAGCCACGGCCAGCGATCCTCGTCGGTCAACGGTGTCCCAGCGGCCATCTTCGCGACATTGCTTTGAGGATGCAGCACATCGCCTTCAACGAAGGGGAGCCCGAGGCGAGATGCGAGCATCTCGCCGACGGAGGTCTTGCCGCAGCCACTCACACCCATCACGATCACCGCTCGCGCGGTGGCTGGCTTGTCTTGCAGTGGCATGCGCTTCCTCTTCCTGCACCCTCATCCAAGGGCCGCGACAATAGGAAGGTTCAGGCGAAATGCAATCCACTCTTGCTGGCCGCATCGCGTGGGGCGCCTCGCTGTTTCGCTGGTTGCTGCTCCGCGCGGATGGATGCGGCGATCTTCTCTGCCATCATGATCACCGGAGCATTGGTATTGCCGCCGATCAGGCGCGGCATCACGGAGGCGTCGATGACGCGCAGTCCCGCGATGCCTTTGAGTCTCAAGGCCGGGTCAACGACCGCGGCCTCGTCCGAGCCCATGCGGCAGGTGCCGACCGGATGGTAGATCGTGTCGGCGCGCGCGCGGATAGCGGCATCGAGCTCGCTATCGGATTGGCCGGCGGGGTAAAGTTCTGCGCCGCGATACTTGTTCAGGGCAGGCGCTTCCATGATTTCAGCCATTATCCTGGCTCCCTTGCGCAGGGTTTCGATGTCGCGTGGGTCTGACAGGAAGCCCGGATCTATGAGCGGGGCGACCGAGGGATCGGCGCTTGCCAGACGCACCGTGCCACGCGAATGCGGACGCAGCAGGCAGACATGGCAGGAATAGCCATGCCCCCAATGCATCTTGCGCACGTGGTCGTCGACCATGGCGACCAGGAAATGCAGCTGGATATCCGGACGATCAAGGGCTGAATCCGTCTTCAGGAAGGCACCAGATTCCGCGCAGGTGGACCTCAAGTGGCCCATGCGCTCGGTGCGCCACTCGTTTGCAGCGCGAAGGATGTCGCGTGTTGCCGTAATGCCGAGGCCAAACATGTCGGTATCGGGCGAGCGGAAGATCATGGTGTAGTCGAGGTGGTCCTGCAGGTTCGATCCCACCTCCGGTCGATCCGCCACCACGCTGATGCCGAGCGACGTCAGGTGATCGGCGGGGCCAATCCCGGAGAGCATCAGGATCTGCGGTGACTGCAGCGCGCCCGCGGAAAGCAATACTTCGCGACCGGCTCGGACGATGCGCTCCTCTTTGCCGAAGCGATAGGCGACGCCCACCGCCCTGCCCCGCTCGATGACGATGCGCGTGACATGCGCCTCGGTAACGACCGTCAGATTGCGGCGGGCCATCACGTCGTGAAGATAGGCGGCAGCTGCCGAGCAACGCTCGCCACGCTTCGGGCCGTTCCAGAACTGGGTCGCCTGGTAGACGCCGGCCCCTTCCTGTTGCGGTCCGTTGAAATCGTCATTCTGGCGGTACCCGCTCTGCTTGCAGGCCTTGAGGAAGGCCTGGTTGATGGGGCGCGTCCAGTTCTGGTCGCAGACCTGTAGAGGGCCGCCCCGTCCATGCAGATCGTCGGCACCGCGGATATTGTCCTCCGATTTCCTGAACCATGGCAGGACATCCTCCCATGACCAGCCGTCACAGCCCAGTGCGGCCCATTCGTCATAGTCCTTCGCGTGACCACGGACGTAAAGCATGGCATTGATCAGGCTCGATCCGCCAAGGCCCCGACCGCGTGGCTGATAGCCGCGGCGTCCGTTGAGGCCCGTCTGCGGCACGGTTTCGAAACGCCAGTTGCCGCTCTTTACATGGCCCGGCACGACGGCCGCCGCCGCCATGGGCACGCGCGCGAAAATGCTGTCTCCGCGTCCGCCGGCTTCAAGCAGGCAAACCGTGACCGCCGGGTCTTCGCTCAGGCGGGCGGCAAGCACGGAGCCAGCCGAGCCGCCGCCGATAATCACAAAATCGTACATGCCCTGCCCCCAGAGACCTGCACACCGGCGCCCATTTTCGCCACCCCTCAATTAAGCAGATTTAATCTGCCGTGAACGTAAGCGTAGCAGAGTGCCGCAAGGAAGCAAGGCGGGAGCGAAACCCCTGACCTTCAACGAAAAAACCCGCCTTTCGGCGGGTTTCGACTTCAAGAGATGGACCTGGGCTTCAGGCCGCCGGGGCGGTTGCCACACGGCGCGGCTGAAGGTCGTCAATACCGAGCAGGAAGTTGATCTGCGGGCGCGCCTTGACGAGGTCGTCAATCGTGTATTCGGACAGTACGTCGAAGAACGCGTTCAATGCCTTGCGCAGCGCCGAGTTCAAACCACAGCTGTCGATCAGCGGGCATTCGACGTCACCGTCGTCCTCGAAGCACTCCGCCATGGCGAAACTGTCTTCCGTGACCTTCACCACATCGAACAGCGTGATCTTGTCGGCCGCGCGCCCCAGACGGACGCCACCGTTTCTGCCACGCACCGTTTCGACAAGGCCGGCCTTGTTGAGCGGCTGCAGAATCTTGAACAGAAAGAGTTCCGATACGCCGTAAGCCTTGGCGATTTCCGGGATACGGCTGAGCTGGTCGGTGTTGGCGGCGCAATACATCAGCATGCGCACGGCGTAATTTGTCTGCTTTGTCAAACGCATGCACGATTCCTCTGTTTTGTTGAGGCTTATATAGCGCCTTTTGCAGTTTTGAACAATTCCAAAATACTCAAGTTCTGGGCTCACGTGTCTGTGATTAAAGTCGAGTGTAATTGACAGCTTAAATGAATTCATGAATATACGCCTCAACAATCCACGAGGGAGGCCCTGCCATGACATCCATC
The DNA here is from genome assembly GCF_014237835.1 of Rhizobium sp. AQ_MP. Taxonomy (GTDB): domain Bacteria; phylum Pseudomonadota; class Alphaproteobacteria; order Rhizobiales; family Rhizobiaceae; genus Allorhizobium. Next base: position 609,263 of record NZ_JACJVI010000001.1, on the reverse strand, counting down.
CGTACACTCGCGCTCGGTACCGTATCCGTTCTTGCCGTTTCGGCCGGCTCGGCTCTGGCCGATGGCGAAGTCAACATCTACTCCTATCGTCAGCCGGAACTGATCCAGCCGCTGATGGACGCCTTTACCAAGGAAACGGGTATCAAGACCAATGTGCTCTTTCTGGACAAGGGACTGGTCGAGCGCATCACCGCCGAAGGCGCCAACTCCCCGGCCGACGTGATCCTGACCGTTGATATCGCTCGCCTGACCGAAGCCAAGGACGGCGGCGTGACGCAGTCTCTGAACGACGAAGACATCAACAAGCAGATCCCCGCTCAGTATCGTGATCCCGAGGGCAACTGGTTCGGCCTGACGACCCGCGGCCGCGTGCTCTATGCTTCGAAGGACCGCGTCTCCGAAGACAGCATCACCTATGAAGAACTTGCTGATCCCAAGTGGAAGGGCCGCATCTGCATGCGTGACGGCCAGCACGCCTACAACATCGGCCTGTTTGCCTCGATGGTCGCCCATCATGGTGCCGAATACACCGAGAAGTGGCTCGCCGGCCTGAAGCAGAACCTCGTCAAGAAGCCGGATGGCAACGACCGCGCCCAGGCGAAGGCGATCCATGCCGGCGAATGCGATCTGGGCCTTGCCAACACGTATTATCTTGGCCTGATGAAGACCAACGAAAAGGAGCCGGAAGAGAAGGACTGGGCGGCTTCCGTCAAGGTGCTCTTCCCGAACGCGGGTGATCGCGGCACGCATGTCAACATCTCCGGCATGGCGCTGACCAAGAACGCCCCGAACAAGGACAATGCCGTCAAGCTGATGGAATTCCTGGCGTCCGACGAAGCCCAGACCATCTATGCCGAGCAGGTCTTCGAATATCCAGTCGGCCCGAACGCCAAGGTTTCCGAGATCGTTGCCGGCTTCGGCCCCATCAAGGCAGACCCTCTGCCGCTCGCCGAAATCGCTGCAAACCGCAAGACCGCTTCCGAACTGGTCGACAAGGTTGGCCTGAACGAAGGCCCGACGCAGTAAGTCTCGGCAGAAACCACACGAAGCGGAAGGGGCGGTTCATGACCGCCCCTTCTTGCATTTGTGCTTTCGTTGCCGACGCCCGGCGCCAGCTCTCAGCCGCTGATCAGGACCCGCCGGCACCGATTGCCTTTGCGTGATCGTCGATCGCCTTGCGGCGTTCCGCGGTGCCTGGATGGGTGGAGAGGAAGGACGAGTCGCCGTCCAGGCCAAGTTTCTCCTCCAGCCGCGCGAAGAAGCGCCCGATGGCACGGGGATCGCGTCCGGCTTTTGCCATCAGCTCGACCGAGATTCGGTCCGCTTCGTTTTCGGCATCGCGCGAATGGGAGAGCGACATCAGGGCAGCACCATTGGTGAGGATGTCTTCACCGGCTGCACCGACGTCACCGGCGATCAGCATGATCAGGCCTGCCATGCCGGCGGCGCGATAGAGCTGGCGCAGCGAATGCTCTTCCTCCACATGGCCGATCTCGTGGGCGAGAACACCGATAATCAGGTCCATGTCGCCCTCAGCCAGTTCGATGAGTTCGTCGGTGATGACGAGCGTGCCATCCGGCAGCGCGAAGGCATTGGGGCCAATGACGCCGCCTTGGCGGAAATTGAGATTGTAACCTGAGACACCCCGCGAGGAGAGTGCTGCGACTTCGTTGAAGGCGCTACGGATTTCGCTCTGTCGGGCTGCCGGCAGGGCGGTCGCGCTGAACACGGCCTGGTCGAGCGACAGCAGCGTTCCGCTTGCCATCCATTGCGTCACCGCCGGGGGCGTCACCAGAACCGCAACTTCGACGAGGGCTGGCACGGCGTAGCGATAGATCAACCCGGCGAACAGGAATACGGCCAGAACAATTGCCAGCAGGCGCGGGTGGAAACGCTCAAGCTCGTGGACAAAGCCCCGCTTGCCATGCCGTTTGAGCCAGCCGTCGACGGCATCATTGTCTTCGGTCTCAAACAGCGAGCCATCGGCGAAGGTGATGCGACGTGGCACGCGTCCGACACGGGCCGAAATCTCCGTGCGGGCGAGATCGCCCACGGAGACCGGATCACCGCCAGCTGCGAGCCGAACATAGAGCGTCTTTCCCTCGCCGAGCAGCAATGCGGGTTCCGCCCGGCTCGAACCGGGCGGATGCCATCGACCGGAGGCGATGCGCTTGTCGTCAGAAGCCAAAGTCGAACCCTTCGAGATCGAGATACTCCGCCGTTACGGCCGAGCCGGATGCCTGCATCGAGGATACCACATCGTCGAGTTCGCCATCGACCACGATGCCGGAATGCTCGATCACATAGCGGTGCTCGCGCACAGCCGCCCAGGGTCGCATGAGGCTGAGCGTCAGGACGGTGACGACCAGGTTGGAGACGACGATCCAGAAGTAGCGCAGCCGTCCGAGATCGGAGAAGAGGCTGTGGCGGCCATCGAAACGGGCCGCGTTCATCACGACATTGCGAACGCCGATGCGGTAAAAGATTGCGGCAATACCCCAGAGCAGGAAGGTGGGGATGAGCGCTCCGTAGATCGCGAGGATCAGCTGGATCTCCGGGTCGGCCGAGGAATCCTGGACACCCTCAGCGCCATAGAAGGCGAACATGCCGATCACTGCACCGATGGCGCCACCGACCAGCATCAGCAAGAAGGCTGGCAGCCAGACGCGGTAGAGCGCGCCGATCTTCGGATCGGTCTCGAAAGCGCGGTCGCCGTAGCGCAGGTTGTTGAAGATGTAGCGGTAAAGCCAGCGGCTGGCGAAGGGCGCCAGAATTCCGAGCGAGAAGAAGGAGACGAGGCCGCCGACGATGATGGCAAAGAAGGCTCCTCCGGTCTTGCCGACGAAATCGAAGCGGATGTTGCGATAGCTCGTGACGCGCGCGTTGAAACGCAAGCTGCGCATGACGATCCATGGGAGCAGAACCAGCATCAGCAGCGCCAGGATGCCCCCGGCGATCGGGCTGAAGGTCAGGAGCACGTTGTAGGCGATGATGTATCCAAAGACGATGGCCCGGCCGATGAAGATCTGCAGGCCCTTGGCATGGTAGTCGAAGGAGTGACCATCGACGAAGGAGTTGCCGTAGAAATAGCGGTTGCGGCGGACCTTGGCCCAAGCCGAGTAAATGCCGACCGTGATGATGGTCAGCAGGATGTTGACGATCCAGATGCCGAAATACTCGCCGGCGCTGCCGCGGAACTCACCGCGACGCAAATTGCCTGCGCGGCCAAAAACTGCCTCTTGCATGAAAAATATCCCTCATGAAATCACATCGCGTGACGCTATCCCCCGCGTCACATCCGACATTGATCACGAGAGCGTCATGCACTCAAGTGCGCTCGGACACTTGCAAGGCAGCGCCTCAGGCTTCGCGGATCTCGATGCACCACCATTTCGGCCGTCCGCCCTTGTAGGAATGATAGGTGGGCTTGAGATCGGCAGCACTGGTGCGATCGAAGGCGCCGAGCAGGAGAGCCACGGTCGGCTGATCATCGATTGCGCCGAGCGAGGAGCCGCAGGTCGGACAGAAGGCGCGCGAGGAGAAGTCCGACGAGCGCCACGTGGCCGGAACATTGCCGGGGCCGATCCAGCGAACGGCTTCGCGCGGGAACTCGACCCAGGTTGCCGTGAGGCTTCCCGTATGGCGCTGGCACATCTTGCAGGAACAGGTGTGTGGCTTGGCGGCTGGCGCATCGGCCTCGAAACGGATCGCCCCGCAAAGGCAGCCACCGGTATGCAGTTTCTTCTTTGGCATTCTCAGCCCTCCCCCTTGGAGAAGCTAGAGTATCCGGGTTCCGGCTGACAAGAGAACGCCACCCCGTCTTTCGAGGGGGTGGCGCGAAAGTGATCGAATTGCTGGTTCGCTTACTTCATCGTCGGCATGACGAATTCAGCACCGTCCTTGATGCCCGCCCGACGCCCGCAGCAAACGAAGTGCCGCGAGGACGTCGAGACAGGACATCGTCCGGCATCACTTCATGGTCGGCATGACGAACTCGGCACCGTCCTTGATGCCCGCCCGACGCCCGCAGCAAACGAAGTGCCGCGAGGACGTCGAAAAAGGCAATCGTCCGGCATCACTTCATCGTCGGCATGACGAACTCGGCACCGTCCTTGATGCCGGACGGCCAACGGCTGGTGACCGTCTTGGTGCGGGTCCAGAACTTGATCGAGTCCGTGCCGTGCTGGTTCAAGTCGCCGAAGGACGAGGCCTTCCAGCCGCCGAAGGAGTGGTAGGCGAGCGGAACCGGGATCGGCACGTTGATGCCGACCATGCCGATGTTGATGCGGCTTGCGAAGTCACGGGCGGCATCACCGTCGCGGGTGTAGATCGCAACGCCATTGCCATATTCATGCTTCATCGGCAGTTCGAGGGCTTCCTCGTAGTTCTTGGCGCGCACGACCGAGAGGACCGGGCCGAAGATTTCGGTCTTGTAGATGTCCATATCCGGCGTGACGTGGTCGAAGAGGCAGCCGCCGACGAAATAGCCGTTCTCATAGCCCTGGAGCTTGAAATCGCGACCATCCACCACGAGCTTGGCGCCGGCTGCAACGCCGCTGTCGATCAGCGACTTGATGCGGGCCTGGGCTTCCTTGGTGACGACGGGGCCCATGTCGGCCTTGTCATCGGTGTATGGGCCGATGCGCAGGCTTTCGACCATCGGGGTCAGCTTTTCGATCAGACGGTTGGCGGTTTCCTCACCGACAGGGACGGCGACCGAGATCGCCATGCAGCGCTCGCCGGCCGAGCCGTAGCCAGCCCCCATCAGCGCCTGGGCGGCCTGGTCGAGGTCGGCATCGGGCATGATGATCATGTGGTTCTTGGCGCCGCCGAAGCACTGGGCGCGCTTGCCGTTCGAAGCGGCCGTTCCATAGACGTAACGGGCGATCGGGGTGGAGCCGACGAAGGAAACGGCCGAAATGTCCGGATGGGTGAGGATGCCATCGACCGCCGACTTGTCGCCGTTGACGACGTTGAGGATGCCGGCCGGCAGACCTGCCTCGATCATCAGTTCTGCGAGGCGGATCGGAACGGACGGGTCACGCTCCGAAGGCTTCAGGATGAAGGCGTTGCCGCAGGCGATGGCAGGGGCAAACATCCACATCGGGATCATGGCCGGGAAGTTGAACGGCGTGATGCCCGCGCCGATGCCGACCGGCTGGCGGATCGAATACATGTCGATGTTCGGGCCGGCACCTTCGGTGAACTCGCTCTTCGACAGATGCGGGATGCCGATGACGAATTCGCAGACTTCCAGACCGCGGACGATATCGCCCTTGGCGTCTTCGATGGTCTTGCCGTGTTCGCGCGACAGCGTCTCAGCGAGGCTATCCATGTTGTCGTTCAGCAGTTGAACGAACTTCATGAAGACGCGAGCGCGGCGCTGCGGGTTGGTGGCCGCCCACTTGGCCTGGGCAGCCTTCGCGTTCTCGACGGCGGCGTTTAGTTCCTCGGCGCTGGCGAGCGACACTTCGCCCTGCACTTCGCCGGTGGCCGGATTGAAGATGGCCTGCTTGCGGCCCGACGTGCCGGCGACATGCTTGCCGCCGATGAAATGACCTACCTGGTACATGGGTTTCCTCCTGGATTGTTGTGGAGGCAGTATGCGCTTTGATTTGCACAAATCAACGCGATGATTTACGGATCTGTTGTGCACATTTTAAAGCAATCTAGTCTTTCATGGCCAGAGCGAGGCTTCGATCAGGGCTCGATGAGCGGCAATCCCGGCCATGACACCAGAGGCGCTGGCCAGCGTCGCGTTGTGCATGGGGCTTGCCGCATCGCCGGCAGCGAAGACACCCGGCTGGCTGGTCACGCCCATCTGGACCTTGATGTGCAGACCCTGCGGCCCTTCTTCGAGCTCCAAACCGAGTTGCGACGCCAAGGGCGACGAGATCGAAACCTTCGACTGAGCAAACAGGGCATGGATCTCAACCATTCTGCCGTCTGCTAGACGAACAGCCTCCAGACGCTCGCCTTCACCGATCAGTTCCACCACACGCTCGGCCTCCATCACTACGCCCCGGGCGAGCAGCATTGCGTGCTGCTCCTCGTCGAAGCTAATGCCGGGTTCAACGAACATGGTCGTCCGGCCCCAATCCGGCAGCATGCTGCCCTGATGGGCTGCAAGCGGCGAGGAGGCGAGGATGCCGATCGGACCGCCGCCGATCTCGTAGCCGTGGCAATAGGGGCAATGCAGGACCGTCCGGCCCCAACGTTCGGCAAGTCCTGGAATCGTTGGTAGGGTATCGGTCACGCCCAGCGCCAGGATGAGCACCGACGCCTCTATGCGAGCACCATCCGCTATGGTGAGCCTGAAGCCACCCAGGCATCGCTCGGCCGAGGCCGCCTGCCCTTCCAGAAGCGTGAAGTTGGGATAGCGCGCGAGTTGCTGGAGGCCGAGCTCACGAATGTCTGCGGGGGCGACGCCGTCCTGTCCCAGAAAGCCATGCGAGGCTTCGGCAAAGCGATTCCGCGGCTTGCCGGCATCGATCAGCAAGACGCGCCGGCGCGCCCGCGTGAGCTGCATGGCGGCCGAGAGACCCGCGAAACTCCCACCCACAACAACTGCATCATACTTCATCGCACACTCCATCATGTAACTTTTAAAGTTATGTATCTTGTTAAGTTACATGATGCAACCATGTCAAGTGATGTAACTCGACTTGTTGCAAGAGCTGGCATGGGCTATCGATGTCCGAGAGCAAGCCAAGGAGAGACCCATGCGCGGGGATAGCCGCCTGTCCCGCATGCTGCATGTGCTGATCCATCTCGGACGGCGCAGCGAGCCTGCGACCTCCGAACTGATCGCCAAGATGCTGAACACCAATCCCGTGGTCGTGCGCCGTACCATGGCGGGCTTGCGCGAACGCGGCTATGTGCATTCCGAGAAGGGGCATGGCGGCGGCTGGACGCTTACCAAGACCCTGGACGAAATCAGCCTGCTCGATGTCTATGACGCGCTTGAGCGGCCGGAACTCTTCTGCCTGGTCAGCGCGTCGGACCACGCGGGTTGCCTCGTCGAGATATCGGTCAATGAAGCACTTGAGGATGCGCGGCGGGAGGCCGAGGCTTTGTTGCTTTCCCGGTTTGCAACAATCAAGCTCTCGGATATTGCCGGCGAATTCGACCGACGGATGGACATGCTCAGCTTAAGCAGCGGCGCACAGGGCTTCGAGACATGACGCGAGGACCTGCGGAACGGAGGATGCTATGGCATGAACTGGGATGATGTTCGCATCTTTCTGGCCGTCGCCAGAACCGGCCAGATCCTGGCGGCGTCGCGGCGGTTGGGGCTCAACCACGCCACGCTCTCGCGGCGACTGACGGCGCTGGAGACAGCACTCAAGACGCGGCTTTTCATCCGCCGCACGAATGGCTGCGAGCTGACCGCCGAGGGCGAAGCGTTTCTCGCCTCTGCCGAGCGGATGGAAACCGAAATGCTGGAGGTTCAGGCACGCCTCGGGCGCACCGATACGCAGGTGGCGGGCACGGTGCGCATCGGCGCGCCCGATGGTTTCGGTGTCTTCTTTCTGGCCTCGAAACTCGGCGCGCTCATCGAGCGGCATCCGGAACTGAAGGTTCAGCTGGTCCCGGTCCCGCGTTCGTTCTCTCTGTCGCAACGCGAGGCGGATATTGCCGTGACACTGGAGCGCCCCGATCAGGGCCGGCTGGTCTCGTCGAAGCTCGTCGACTACACGCTCGGGCTCTATGCGTCGAAGGCTTACGTTGAAGGGAACGGTTTGCCGAGAACGCCGGAGGAGCTCAAGGCTCATCGCCGGATCGGCTATGTCGAGGATTTGATCTTCACGCCGTCGCTGAACTTCACTGGCGAGGTCATGCGCGACTGGAACGCCGGTTTTGAGATTTCCTCGGCAATCGGCCAGACGGAAGCGGTGCTGGCGGGCGCGGGTATCGGCATCCTGCACAGCTATATCGCCCGCCAGCATGAGAGCCTGGTTCGCGTGCTACCCGAGATCACCATCCGGCGGGCCTACTGGACGACATTTCACGAAAGCGCGCGCGAACTCGTGCGCGTGCGTGCGGTCGTACAATTCCTGCAGGATGCGGTGGAACAGGACCGAGCGATCTTCGGGTGATCCGAGGCCGTGAAGCAGCGCTTTTCTGCCACAGTCGCTCGCGATAGACTGCCGTCATCGCATCACCAATGGATATTCCCATGCGTCAGCCTCTCGTTCCCCTCGGGCTCTATGCGGCCCTGCTCGCCTTTCTCTCCGCCATGCCCGCTCACGCCCATGTTATGGACGGGCCGCTTGGCGGCTTCGGGTCGGGCTTTGGCCATCCGCTCGCCGGTTTCGACCATCTGCTCGCCATGCTGGCGGTCGGTCTCTGGGGCGCGCAGATGGGTGGGCGCTCGGTCTGGACGCTTCCGGCCACCTTCCCGATGATCATGTGCGTGGGCGGGATCATCGGCATGACCGGCGTCCTGCCGGACCAGCCGATCGAATACGGAATTGCGCTCTCGGTCATCGTGCTTGGCGCTGCAATCGCAGCCGCCTGGAAGGCGCCTGAATGGGTGGCGCTGGCGCTGATTGCCGCCTTCGCCCTCATGCACGGCTATCCGCATGGGGTTCTCGCACCCCGCGCCACCGATCCGGCGGCCTTTACCGTCGGCTTCGTCGTCTCCACCGGCGTCATCCATGTGATCGGCATTGCGATCGGTGCGGCGCTGAAGCCGATCGGCGGCGGGCGGCTGGTGCAGGCCATGGGTGCGGCCATTTCGCTGGCCGGCTTCTGGTTCCTGTTTCAGCTCCTGACGGCATGAACCAGCTGCCGACCTTACGGCACAAGCGTTTTGCTGCATCGCGATAGCATGGTTTCTGTTGACAAATCCGGATCAAACCGCACAAACGACGGCACCGGTCACGACCGCCAAGGCGGCGCGGCCCGCGCAACCGTGAACAGCTCAGGCACAGGCTCTCCATGACCACGAATACCGCACTGCTCGACTTCCAGATCGTTCCGAATGCCTCGCCCATGCCGGAAGCCGAGCGGCTCGCGGCATTCGAAAATCTGGGCTTTGGAACGCTGTTCACCGACCACATGGCGGTGGTGCACTGGCATGTCGACAAGGGCTGGCACAGCCCGGAGGTTTCGGCCCGCAAGCCTTTCCAGGTCGATCCGGCCGCGAGCGTCCTGCACTATGCCCAGGAAATCTTCGAGGGCATGAAGGCCTACAAGGGGGCCGACGGTCGCATCACGCTCTTCCGTCCGGAAGAAAACGCCCGCCGCTTCAACAAGTCGGCCGAGCGCATGGCGATGCCGGAAGTGCCCGAAGAGCTTTTCCTGAAAGCTGTTGAGGAACTGGTCAAGATCGACGCCAAATGGGTTCCGGAAGGCGAAGGCAGCCTCTATCTGCGTCCCTTCATGTTTGCCAGCGAAGCCTTCCTCGGCGTTCGCCCCTCGCGCGAATACGTCTTCTGCGTCATCGCCTCGCCTGTCGGCCCCTACTTCAAGGGCGGCAGCAAGCCGGTCACGCTCTGGGTCAGCGAGCATTACACGCGCGCAGCCCCGGGCGGCACGGGCGCTGCCAAGTGCGGCGGCAATTATGCGGCCAGCCTTCTCGCCCAGAAGGAAGCCGCAAGCCGTGGCTGCGACCAGGTCGTCTTCCTCGATGCGGCCGAGCACAAGTGGATCGAGGAACTTGGCGGCATGAATGTCTTCTTCGTCATGGACGACAATACGGTCGTCACACCACCGCTTTCGGGCACGATCCTGCCGGGCATCACCCGCAACTCGATCATCAAGCTTGCCAATGAAAACGGTCTCAAGGTCATCGAGCGCCCGTACTCGTTCGACGAATGGATGGCGGATGCCCGCAGCGGCAAGCTGCGCGAGGCCTTTGCCTGCGGCACGGCTGCCGTCGTTGCCGCCATCGGCACGGTGCGCCATCCGGGCGGCGAATTCGTCATCGGCAATGCCGGCACGGGGTTCGAAACGGAAAAGTTGCGCAACATGCTGACCGGCATCCAGCGCGGCTCGGTCGCCGACACCCACGGCTGGGTGAAGGAAGTGACGCGCCTCTGACGGTCTCGAAGATAGGAGTATTGCGAACCCCGTCATGCCAGCATGGCGGGGTTCCTCGTTTCGGCGACTGTTTCAGAAATTGGAATGGTTCTGTCCGAACAATGAGTTTTTGGAGCTTGCTTGGCTGCGGTATCAGGCAGCGCACGGCCGCTTTGGGATAGGATATGCGGGATAACAGCACAACTTCAAAGGTGGTCCTGCCAAAGCAGCTGGCGATGGCGACCATGCATGGCAAGGAGCAGGCCCTAACGCCCGCCTTTGCCGCTCTGGGCCTGGAGCTTGTCCTGCCTGTTGGGCTCGATACCGACCAATTCGGTACATTCAGCCGCGATCGGCCCAGGGCCGGCACGATGCTGGACGCCGCAAGGGCCAAAGCGGAGGCCGCGATGGAGGCAACCGGGCTTCCTGCCGCTATTGCCAGCGAGGGGTCCTACGGCCCTCACCCGACCGTTCCTTTCCTCGCCGCCGGTCGGGAAATGCTGCTTTTCGTCGATCGGGTCAACGGGTTCGAAGTCGTCGAAATGACGATCGACGAGGAGCCCAGCTTCGGTCACTGCGAGGCAACGTCGATCGAGCAGCTTGCAGGCTTTCTTGATCGTATCGGTTTCCCGCAGCACGGGGTCATTGTCGCACCGGCGGGTCAATTGAACACGCCGGTGGCAAAGGGCATCATGGATCAGGCTGGTCTGACGCTGGCAATATCAACAGCAATAGAGCGCTCGCCGTTACAAATGGCGCATGTCGAAACGGACATGCGTGCCTTCATGAACCCGCGCCGGATGGAGACAATTGCCCGGCTTGGCGTGCGATTGGCCGCGCGCCTGTCGACCCCCTGCCCCCATTGTGAGCATCCCGGCTGGGGACTTGCCAGGACGGAACGCGGCCTGCCCTGCAGCCTTTGCGGCAGTCCGACATCTCTTCCGCGGCAGGATGTCTACGCCTGTGTCTCCTGCGACAACGAGGAGACGCGCGAGCGATCGCCCGGCGGTTCGGCGGACCCCGCCTACTGCCCGCTTTGCAACCCCTGACAGAGCGAGACAGGCGTCAGATGAAACTCTGGGGAAAGATGTCAACCGAAGTTGACAATCAAATTTGCTTTTTATTAATTTCTAATCCACCAAGTCCGTGTTGCCCACCGTGTCGCAGTCGCCATGCATGACGCATACACCTCGCACCGATGGAGCTGACTTTGCAGGCAAACCTCTACGCCCAAAAGCCGTGTACGCTTAACGTCTTTCCCCTGACGCATCGCAGGGAGCTTGTGCTTCAGGCCGCCATCGCGCTGGACCGACTGCACGGCCCGAGCGCGGACCAATACTGGATCTCGCAATGCCGATCGCTCGCATCCCAGCTATCGGCCCTTGGCTGCCCGGAAGACCGGGTCCGCGTCGAAATCATGGCCTTTCAGGAGGCGGTCCTCTCGACCCTCGTCGACATGCAAACTGATCTGACAGCCCAGATCGTCATGCGGGCATAATGGATCCGCTCTCGCCGCCGAAGCGCCGGGAGATCGCGGCTGTTTTGGGATTTCTGATCCGGGCACCGATCACGCCGGGGTGTGACCAGATCACTTCCCCATGCAACACGCCGAAACGGCTGCCGTGGAGGATGAAGGCCTCGCAGCGTGGCAGTTGCAGACCTTCGCCCAGCACCAGCCTGAAGCCTGTGCGGCTCCAGTCGGCGATCGATGTCTGGAAATGGCAGCCGAACATCAGCAGCAAAGCGCTCATCTCGCAGGGTGAACGCAGCTCGTGTCGACGCTCCATGGGACCTCCGTGGCAGAGGACCTAACTGAGCATCATACGGAGGAGCGGGAAACCGGCAAATCCGGAGACCCTTTCATTGACGTTAAGCGAATCGATCGAATTTTATCGATCGCTGCCAATACAAGTCTGCGCGCGCTTCATCGCGCTAGACCAGATCGGATTTGATGAAGGGAAGAGAGTGGTACGGTTGAGTGGAGTTGAACCACTGACCTCAGGTGCCACAAACCTGCGCTCTAACCAACTGAGCTACAACCGCACACGGAGCGTCTAAGACGTCGTGGGGGCTCACATACGAGGAGCCGGGAAAATTTTCAAGCCCTTTTCTGCGCAACCGCAAAATGGTTCTTACCTCATGCAAAGGGCCGGGCGCGATGCCCAGCCCCTCATCCTTGGGAGGATCTTGTCTGTGACCTGAAAATTCAGGCGACCTTCAGCGAGGACATGACCTTCTCGGCAGCTTCCTTGCCCGGCTTGGCAACGGTTTCAGCAACCTTCTTGGCAGTTTCCTGGATGGCCTTGGCCTGCTCGATCGTTACTTCAGCCTGCTTGCGGATGAAGGCGGTCTGCAGCTCGACCAGTTCAGCCATGGACTTCACGCCGAGAAGCGCTTCCATGTGGGAGAGCGAGAGATCGGCGTTGGTGCGCATGGCGTCGATGGCCTTGAGGCCGAGTTCGACGGTGCCGGCCTGGGCGGTCTGGACGGTGGCTTCAACGGTCTTGGTGGCTTCTTCGGTTGCAGACTTCATCTTGGCATAGGCTTCCTTGGACTGAGCTGCGCCCTTTTCGGCGAAGTCACGGAAGCTTTCCTGCATCTTCGAGGGATCGAAGGAGGAGAAAGAGAAGATATCCTTGGTGTTCATGGCGCATTTCCTCTGTCGCGGGATCTCGGCGAACCCATGTGTTTCATTCATGAACCCTATATAGCATCGACTATTGTGCATTGCAATATGATTGTGCGGTGCACAATTAGATTTTCTGCATGTTGGGAAATCCTGCCGGATTAACCTTACCAATTGAAAGGGTCCCGACTTTCTGGACCCGAAGGCACTGCCTAGCTATTAAAAATCTGTTAATTTGCTCGCAGGCCATGAAGCGACAGGTCCAGGAATGCCCGCTCAATACCCTTTCATCGATGTCGCCGTGCACGACCTCATCCGACCGCGTCTGGCGCGAGGCGAGGCGCTTGTGCTGTTTGCGGCGGGTCTGGAGCGGGTTCTGTGGTGCAATGGTGCAGGTGCCCGCTTCTTTGGCGCCGATTCGATCTACGACTTCCTGGAGGAAGGTCCGAATCGCTCAGACATCACCTTCCGTCAGATCGAGACCACCACCCGGCAACTCTCTTCCGTTGGCGACAGCCGAAGCCTGATGCTGCGCATCACCTCCGGCTTCCAGAAGGTACCGGTGACGGCCACAGCGGAGCTTGTCGAGATCCGCAAGGGCGAGCCTGTGCTTCTGCTGGCAGTCCCCGCCCTCAAACGGGTCGAGGGCAATGGCTCTCAGCTTGCGCTCGAACTGATGAGCGGCTTCGACGATCCGGACACCCACATGGCTGTTCTGGATGGCGAAGGTGGGCTCGTGGCTCACTCAGACGGCTTTGCCGGCCTCGGCATCACGCCGCAAACCGCGCGCATGCTGATCAATCTGGTGGAGGCGGATGCAGACCGACTGGTCAAACGCCCGATCCCCACCGGCCGTGGCTATCTGCCGGCGGCCATCGGCAAGATTGCCGATGCGCCTGCACTGCATCTCTTGTTCGCTGTCGAGACAATCCTCGGTCAGATGGATCCAAGCGACGACTTCGCCGAGGATCAACAGGATGATCTACCCGCAGCCGTCGCCGAGCCCATGCGCGCCGACGATACGATCGAGGACGAAGCAGAAGCCGAATTCGGGACAGATGACGATGCCGAATTGGATGTCGTAGCACCCGAGATCGAGAGCATCGAAGATACGCGTGTGGAAACCGAAGCAGCGGCCCGCGTATCCGAGGAACTGCCCTCGCCTGCCGCTCCGTTCGAAAGCGTGATCGCGGCGATTGTCGACATCGAAGAGATCGAGCCGGAGTCGGATGAGCTTGCCGATCGCGACGACGGCCTAGATCGCGAAGGAAGCGAGACAGCCCGCGAAAAGGATGCAGCGTCTGTCGCGGAGGAACCCTCAACGGTTGACGGTTTTGCTCAAGAGGCTGTGATCGAAGAGGTCGCGGAGACAGCCGAGCGCGGCGTGACGGTCCCCTCGCAAGGCCCGGAAATCGCCAGCGCTCCCATTGCTGCACCGGCATTCACGGCGCCGGAACGTGCGCAGGAAAGCGAGAGCTTTGTCTTTCGTCAGGATCGCCGTGCCACGCGCTTCGTCTGGAAGATCGACGCAGAAGGACGGTTCAGCGAGGTGTCCTCGGAATTCGCCCAGGCAGTCGGTCCTCGTGCGGCGGACATCCAGGGTGTCGCGTTCTCCGATCTTGCAGCACTTTTCAATCTGGATCCGGAGGGCAAGATCGTCGAGCTCTTGAAAAAGCGCGACACTTGGTCTGGCAAAACGATCTACTGGCCGGTCCAGGGCACCACGCTCGTCGTGCCCGTAGATCTGGCGGCATTGCCGACCTACACCCGCAACCGTGAATTTGACGGCTTCCGGGGCTTCGGGATCGTGCGCGTCGCGGATGCACAGGAAGATCCCGACGCCATAGGGATGACTTTCTTGCGTGCGGAGCCTGCAGCCGACCCCGCTCTTGAGGAGACGATCCCAGTCGATGCTGATCGGGCGGAGGAACTGGACGAGTTCCTGACAGAACTCAGCGAGGGCGAAAGCCATCCGCCGGAAGATTTCATCGAGGATCAGATAGCCGAAGCTGGCCAGGACACGCTTGACGGCCTGATCGAGGCGCGTGACGAGGACGAGGACACCGAACTCGGCATCAAAGGGCCGAACATCGACGCTGGCGAACCGAGCGCGAAACCGGCGGGTTTCGAGCCGCCGGTGCTCCGGATCATGGAGCCGCGCAAGCCGAACCTGCCGAGCAAGGTCGTTCAGTTGCAGGATCACCGTGCACGCCAGCGCGACAGCCTGACCCCCGGCGAGCAGGCTGCTTTTCAAGAAATCGCCCGCAAGCTCGATCCGCTCGGGCTGCGCGCCAAGGTCGAGGAGTCGCTTGGCCCCTCCGAGCCGCCGGTCCTGCGTTCCGAACCCGCAGCTCCCAAGGCACCAGAGCCGTCCAATCCCATTGCGGCTCCGGTCCCGAGCGTAGCTTCCGGGCCGCAGCCTCCTGCTGCCCCGGCTGAGGTTGTCCTGCCCGACCAGCATGGCGAGCGCACCGCGGTGAAGCGCGAGCGTTGCCTGACAGCCGACATCATCGATCTCATGCCGGTTGCACTTCTGGTGCATGTCGGTGATCGGCTGATCCACGCGAACCCGGAGTTCTTCAATCTCACGGGCTATAAAACGCTCGGCGAGCTCGATGCGGCTGGCGGTTTGGACACGCTTATCCAGCGCCGGGATCTGGAAGAGCCGGGCGACGAGGCCGGTCAGGTGGTGGCGCTCTGCGCCGATGATCGCCTGCTGCCAGTGACAGCGCGGCTGCAGTCGGTGCGTTTTGAAGAGACAAGCGCTCTCATGCTGGCGTTGATCGCACAGCCAGAGGAGCGCTTGCGGCAGGATGGGCCTGCCGAGCCGGAAACCGTTCCAACCGTTGCGGTTGCCGATTCAACGCAGGCACAGGCGAGCGAGATGCAGCGCCTCAAGGTCGAGGTTGACGAACTTCGCTCGATCCTGGAGACCGCGACCGACGGTGTGGTGATCCTCGATTCCGACGGTGACATCCGTTCGATGAACAGGGCTGCCAGCGCATTGTTCAACTTCGACGACATGGAGACACGCGGCAAACCCTTCGTCATGCTGTTTGCCCATGAGAGCCAGAAGTCGATCCTCGACTACCTCAACGGGCTGTCCGGTCATGGCGTGGCAAGTGTCTTGAACGATGGTCGCGAGGTGATCGGCCGTGAAGCCTCCGGTGGCTTTCTGCCCCTGTTCATGACGATCGGCAGGCTGAACTCCTCGAACGGCTACTGCGCCGTGATCCGCGACATCACCCAGTGGAAGCGGACGGAAGAGGAGCTACGCAACGCAAAGCGCGCAGCGGAAACCGCCAACGCCCACAAGACGGACTTCCTTGCCCGGGTAAGCCACGAGATCCGCACTCCGCTCAATGCGATCATCGGCTTTGCCGATATGATGGCCAACGAGCATTTCGGTCCCGTGGGTCATCCGCGCTACGGCGAATATGCCCATGATATCGTGCGCTCGGGCCGGCACGTGCTCGACATCGTCAACGACCTCCTCGACATATCCAAGATCGAGGCGGGCGAGATGGAGCTCGATTTCTCCTCTGTGGGCTTGAACGAAATGGTCCAGGCGGCTGTGTCGATCGTGCAGCCACAGGCGAATGGCCAGCGGGTGATCATCCGTACCGCACTGTCCCAGGCCGTGCCAAATGTCGTTGCCGACGGGCGCTCGATCAAGCAGATCGTGCTCAACATCCTGGCGAACGCGATCCGCTTCACTCCTTCGGGCGGGCAGATCATCGTCTCGACCGCCTATGAGGCGAATGGCAGCGTGGTGCTGCGGATCCGCGATACCGGTATCGGCATGTCGCGCAGTGAACTCGAGCAGGCAATGAAGCCCTTCCGCCAGGTTTCGACCGGCACGCCACGCAATCGTGGAGACGGCACCGGTCTCGGCCTGCCGCTGACCAAGGCGATGGTCGATGCCAACCGGGCGCAGTTTGCGATCTCCTCGACTCCAAACGAGGGTACGCTGGTGGAAGTGACTTTCCCATCACCGCGTGTTTTGGCGGACTGACATCTTCGTCTGACAGCGCGTAGGCGGAACTCGGCATGACGACCTTCAGCATTCTTCTCGGGATCGCAGCGGCCATTGCCATCGGTGCGATGAGCCCGGGACCGAGCTTCGTACTGGTTTCGCGGATTTCTATTGCGAACACCCGATTGCATGGGCTTGCGGCTGCGGTCGGGATGGGGCTCGGCGGGGCGCTGTTTGCGCTTCTGGCCTTAGCAGGCCTGATCGCCCTGCTCGAGCGGGTGGAGTGGCTCTATCTTGTTCTCAAAGTCGTCGGCGGGATTTATCTCGTTTATCTCGGCGTGATAATCTGGCGCGGCGCCCGCGAGCCGATCTCGGTCGGCTCTCCGGATGGGCGGGGCATGCTGTCAACTTCGCATGCCCTGGTGCTTGGGCTCGCTACCCAGGTCAGCAATCCGAAGACCGCCGTGGTCTATGCCAGCATATTTGCAGCCCTGATGCCGCAGAACCCGCCGCTCACCCTGGTTGTAGCGCTGCCACCGGTTATCTTTATCATAGAGGCTGGCTGGTACGCCGTCGTCGCCATCGCCTTTTCAGCGTCTCGCTCGCAAAGGGCCTGTCTCGGCGCCAAGATCTGGATCGACCGGCTGGCGGGAGCCGTCATCGGGTTGCTTGGGGCAAGATTGATCGGCGAAACCCTGGCGCAGTTGCGCCGCTGACAACGGGCGCGACATCGGGCCGGTTTTCATCGCCATCGCTTTCGGATAGAGGAAAGCCATTCGCGCATTCGCAAGGGCCGAGAGCTTGTCCACACTGCCGCAAACGGGCACAGCCCAATCCGTTTCGCCCAAGGGCACACAGGCTCGAAAGGGCATCGGCGCGGCCACGGCTGCTGCCCTTTTGGCAGCCGCCATCGTCTTCATGCCGATTGCCGCCATCTTCGTGATTGGATTTTCGGCCGACCCCGACAACTGGCAGCATATGGTGACAAATGTCATCCCGCGCGCAGGGGTGCGCACCTTCTGGCTGCTGTTCTTCACCGGCCTTGTCACGGCGATCGTCGGCATAGGAACGGCCTGGCTGGTGGCGGCCTGCGAATTTCCGCTGCGGCGCTTCCTGTCGCCGGCGCTCGTTCTTCCGCTTGCGATACCCTCCTATCTTGCGGCCTATGCCTTCGGGGAGTTTCTCGATTTCACGGGGCCCGTGCAGACGGCATACCGCACGCTCTTCGGCTTTACGACCGCGCGTGACTACAACTTCTTCGACGTCAGATCACTGTCCGGCGCCGTTCTGGTGATGTCGGCGGTGCTTTACCCTTACGTCTATCTCGCCTGCCGATCGATGTTCCTGATGCAGGGGCGCGCCGCGGCGGATGTCGCGAGAACACTGGGCTCGAGCCCGCTCAGAGTGTTCGCCCGCATCCAGGTTCCAATGGCCCGGCCCGCCATCATGATCGGGCTGACGCTGGTGATGATGGAGACACTGAACGACATCGGTGCTGTCGAATATCTCGGGGTCCAGACGCTCACTTTCTCGGTCTACGACACCTGGCTCAATCGCGGCAGTCTTGCGGGTGCGGCACAGATCGCCTGCGTCATGCTGGTGATTGTCGCCGGCCTGCTGATCATCGAGCGCATGGCACGCAGACAGCAACGCTTTTCGAGCCACAAGACAACTGCGATCGTTCCCGATGCCATCCGGCTCAGGCTTACCGGTGTGAAAGCCTGGCTTGCTACCATGTTTTGCCTGGTCCCGATCCTTGTCGGCTTCCTGGTGCCGGTCTTTGTCCTCGGAGGCTTTGCCCTTCGCCGCGTCGAAGACTTCCTGGAGCCGCGCCTTCTGGATGCACTGTGGAACTCCACGCTCGTGTCTTCGGCTGCTGCCCTGATCACGGTCATTCTCGCCTTCGTGCTCTCGTATGCCGCCCGCACAGATCGTTCCCGCCTCGCCCGCGGGGCCGGACGGCTGGCTTCGCTGGGCTACGGTATTCCGGGGACGGTTCTCGGCATCGGCGTGCTGATCCCGCTTGCAAGCTTCGACAATGCTCTCGACGGCTGGCTCCGGGACAATCTTGGCATTTCGACGGGCCTTCTCCTGTCTGGTACCGGCTTTGCGATCGTGTATGCCTATACCGTCCGCTTCCTGACGATGGCGGAAGGGACCATAGACGCCGGCTTCCAGAAGCTTTCACCACATCTCGACATGGCCGCGCGGACGCTCGGACGCTCGGGCTTGCAAACGCTGCGCCAGGTGCTCCTGCCCAATCTCAGACCTGCCGTCCTGACCGCCGGATTGCTGGTCTTCATCGAGACGCTGAAGGAGCTCTCTGCGACGATCCTGCTGAGACCCTTCAACTTCAACACGCTGGCAACGCTGGTTTATGAAGATGCCTCGCGCGGCATGGCGCAAGACGCCTCGGTGGCAGCGATCATCATTATCGCGGCGGGTCTCGTACCAGTCATCCTGGTTTCCCGGTCCCTGGACGAGAAGCGCTGACCGGCGCTGCACATGAAAAAAAGGGCGGCCGGGGCCGCCCTTGAGTGAATGCTGTCAAACCGGAGTCGTGAGGCGATCGCCGCTTATCGGAGGCTTCATTCCGTTGCCTCCCGCGTCTGACCGCGCATCTCCAAGTTGGTGCCAGTCTTGCCGAATGCCAGTTAAGGGAATCTTACCGGCCGGCGCCCAGGAGTACCCAACATTTGAGGTATTGCTGCGAAAACGCTGTCTTTTGGGACACTTTTTCGTCAGGTGCGCAGTTGCGGGAGGTTCGCAAAGAGGTCAAGTGCCTGCGGGTTGGCCAGTGCCTCCTTGTTCTTGACAGGGCGTCCATGCACAACCTCACGCACCGCGAGTTCAACGATCTTGCCCGATTTGGTGCGGGGAATATCGTCCACCTGGACAATTTTCGCCGGCACATGGCGCGGAGAAGCGCCGGTGCGGATCTGCGTCTTGATCTTCCTGTCGAGCTCTTCCGTAAGGGTGAGACCGGAAGCGAGGCGGACGAACAGGATGACACGGACATCGTCTTCCCAGTCCTGACCGATACAGATCGCTTCGACCACTTCGTCCAGCAGTTCAACCTGATTGTAAATCTCTGCCGTGCCGATGCGGACACCGCCCGGGTTCAAGGTCGCATCCGACCTGCCATGGATGATGATGCCGTCATGCTCGGTCCATTCGGCGAAATCACCGTGGCACCAAGTGTTGTCGAACCGGTCAAAATAGGCGGCTCGATACTTCGCTGCATCAGGGTCGTTCCAGAACATCACCGGCATCGAGGGGAAGGCCTTGGTGCAAACAAGCTCCCCCTTCTCTCCACGCACGGGCTTCCCTTCGTCATCCCAAACGTCGACGGCGAGACCAAGACCCGGTCCCTGGATCTCTCCGCGCCAGACGGGCTTTAGCGGATTGCCGAGCACGAAACAGGAAACAATGTCGGTTCCGCCGGAAATGGAAGCCAACTGGATATCGTCCTTGATCCCCTCATAGACGAAGGAAAATCCTTCCGGGGACAATGGCGAGCCAGTCGAGGTCATCAGCCTCAGGCTCGACAGATCGTGGGACGTCTTTGGCATCAGGCCGCCTTTGCGTACGGCATCGATGTATTTGGCCGATGTGCCGAAGATCGCGAATTTTTCGGCCGTTGCATAATCAAAGAGAACATTGCCATCGGGATAAAAGGGCGAGCCATCGTAAAGGCACAGTGTCGCGCCGCAGGCGAGACCGGAGACCAGCCAGTTCCACATCATCCAGCCGCAGGTGGTGAAATAGAAGAGGCGCTCGCCGGGCTCCAAGCCGCAATGGAAACGCTGTTCCTTGAGATGCTGCAGCAGCGTGCCGCCGGCCGAATGAACGATGCATTTGGGGACACCTGTCGTGCCCGAAGAGAAGAGAATGTAGACCGGGTGCGCGAAAGGCAGGCGTCGATACTCGATCTCTTTGACCGAGAATTCGGCCATGAACTGCTCGAAGCTGCGACCGTCCGGCAGCCGTTCAAGAAGCGCGGGAGTATCGCCAGCATAGGGGACGACAAGGACCGGTACCTTCAGCTTGTCGGCCACGGCAACAACCTTATCGGCGACGTCCTGACGCTTGCCGTTGTACCAATAGCCGTCACAGGCGATGAAGAGCTTTGGCTCGATCTGGCCGAAACGGTCCAGTACACCCTGGTCGCCGAAATCCGGGGAGCAGGAGGACCAGATGGCTCCAAGCGAGGTGGCGGCCAGCATCAGCGCGACCGTCTCCGGCATGTTCGGCATCATCGCCGCGATGCGATCGCCTTCAACGATACCCATGGCAGACAGCGCCTGCTGCAGGCGCGAGACGGTCGCCGTCAGCCGCGTCCACGTCCAGCGATCGGAGGCCTTGTTCTCGCCCCGGAAGATCAGGGCATCCCCTTCGCCGGCTCGTGCCAGGAGGTTCTCCGCGAAGTTCAGCCTGGCTTCAGGAAAGAAGCGGGCCCTCAGCATCTGGTCCCCGTCGGCAAGCGCCACGCCGCCCTTGTCGCCAATGACGCCGCAATAGTCCCAGACCGCTGACCAGAAAGCCGCGCGGTCATCGACAGACCAGCGATGGAAATCATCGTAATCGGTGAAGTTGCGACCGGCACGACCAGCGCACCACGCCATGAACCGGCTGACGGGCTGTGTCGCCTTGAAGGCTTCAGAGGGTGTCCAAAGGGCTTGCTGTTCAGTCATGCTGATCCTCCTCATCACAGGGGTCATCCTATAGCATGCCGCACTGCAATAAACAGACGGGAGCGGCTTGGAATATGGTCGCAGATTTGCACAAGCAGCCGATTTCCTATATCCGCCCTGAAGTTCACGAACCTCAGGACCAATCGACGGGCATGCGCAAAGCAGAAGTCGGCGACCACTCTCCACGCCCTTCTTCCCGATGGCCGGGCGGCCGCGCTGGTGGAATGATCAAGCTTGTCCTGCTGCTCGGCGCCTGCGTCCTCGCCCTTTCGATTGCCTTGCGCGTCGTCGCACCTCATCTTGTCTCAAGCTCGGTCGTTCGATCTGCCATCGCCTCGTCGATCACCGTATGGGTCGGCCATGAGGTTTCGATCGATGATGTTGCCGACATACGCTTCTGGCCGCAACCCGAGATCACGCTGACTGGCATAACGGTGACCCGTGTCGCCTCGGGCAAGACGGAACAGGTTGGAGAAATCGAACGCCTGTCAGCGCGCTTCGGCCTCATCTCCGCTCTGCTCGGTCGCCCTGACTTCAGCGCGTTCCGCCTGGAAAGACCTCGTCTTCGAGTCTGGCGCGGCACGGACGGTGGGTTGGATTGGAGCGACCGGGGTTTGCTGAGCGACGCGGTGCGCGCCGCTGTCGCTGAGAGCGATGGCGTCCCGGTAGGCAGTGCCACGACACTTGCCGAGATTGGATCGGTCGACATCGTTGACGGCGAAGTCGCGCTGACCGACGTGGCCACAGGCGCGACAATTCTGGTGAGCCACGTCAACGCGGTCGTCGACTGGCAAGGCCTTGCCGCCCCGCTTTCGGGCCAGGGAAGCTTCGAGATCGCCGACAAACCGGTTTCCTTCACGCTGCAGACCCCGACGCCACTGGCCCTGATCGGCGGCGCATTGAGCGCAGTCGACCTGTCTGCGACATTCGCCGGGGTGAGCGCTGAGGTTAAGGGCAGGGTTAGCCTGCGACAGGTCAGCCTGCAGGAGACGGAAGTCGATCTTCGTGTTGCCGATGTTGCTCAGACCAGTGCCGCGCTCGGGTTCAGGCTCGCAGGCACAGAACGTTGGAGGACAGCGTCCCTCGAAACGACGGTGACCCGTGCGGGCGACGAATGGCGGTTCGAGAACGTGGCGTTCGCCGCCAACGGCAGTCGCGGCGATGGCATCGTGACCCTGCACAGCCGACCTGGCGATCGACCTTTGCTGGCCGGTACGCTGGCCATGAATCATCTGCAACTGGATGATTTGTTGCAGGCCCTGTCGATCAAGGTAGGCGATCGTGCGGACGTCCGTCTGCCGAGCCTGACGCAGTGGACCGACATGGATCTCCGCCTGTCCGCAACGACCGCCAGCTTTCGCGACTTTCCTTTGACGGACCTCGGCGCAAGCCTTGTTGGCCGCGGTGACATGCTCAATCTCGTGATCGGCGATACCCGCTTTCTCGGTGGCACGATTTCCGCACGGATGAGCGGAGCAGGGTACGGCTTCGACAAGGGAGCGGATGTCTCGGTCTCTATGGAACGAGTTGATCTGGGCACGCTCACATCAAAGCTGGTGATCGATGGCGGCCCGACGCTGTCGGGCCTGGGATCGGCCAGCTTCAACGCCAAACTGGTTGGAACGGGATGGCAGCGCAACATTGAAGCTATGTCCGGCAAGCTGACCATCGCATCCGATAACGGTGAAATCCTCGGCTTCGATGTCGCGGGGTTGCGTCGGTTGGCCGCCGACAGCGCTTACTTCCAACTGAGTGCAGCAGGTGATGAAAGCTTCGAATACCGCACCCTCGATATCGCCGTGCGTTTCTCGGAGGGATCGGCAGAGGTGGAAAAGGCGCAGATCGTCGGCACCAATCAGGCGCTCACTCTGACGGGCATCATTCCTTACAGTCGCCAGGCGCTGGCCCTGACCGGGCAACTGTCCGGCAACCCGGGGGGAAGCCCGGGGCTGCCTCCGCTCCGTTTCTTCATCGGTGGCGCCTGGAGCGACCCGGTGATCTCCCCCGTGCCGTCCGTAACAAGGTCAGACCAATAATACCCCGTGCGGTCCTCGTCTTCTCACTGTTCCATTCGAAAACCCAAATACTACAATGGGCGAATCATGGCTTGGGGGACTGTGGGTGCAAACAGTGCTGTCGGGATTTCTGAAACTGGCTCTGGCGTCGCTGCTGGCAGGCAGCCTGCTTTCCGTTTTCGACATTACGCCGCGCTCGGTCCTGGATTTTTTCGGTCTGACCGCAGAAGAGCTTCGCGATGGCGTCATCGCGGCATTTGCCTGGGCCGCCCCTCGCATGCTGATGGGGGCCGTGGTGATCCTGCCGCTATGGTTCGTCACCTATCTGCTGATGCCGCCCCGAAGCTGAGTTGTCATCGTCCACCTAAGCTCAGGCTGTGGCTCCTCGTGCCGCGACATGCTCATCCCGCTGGCGTTGCAGTTCGCGCTGCTTCGTCCCGATCGAGGCGATGATGACGCCGATCGTGACGATGCCGATCAGGATCGTGCAGATAGCGTTGATTTCAGGCGTTACACCGAGACGAACCTGCGAGTAGATCTTGATCGGCAGCGTCGTGGCACCCGGACCAGTGGTGAAGCTGGCAATCACAAGATCATCGAGTGAGAGGGTAAAGGCCAGCATCCAGCCGGAAATGACGGCGGGCAGGATCAGCGGCAATGTGACCTTGAAGAAGGTCTTGACCGGAGGGCAGCCGAGATCCTGGGCTGCCTCTTCCAGGCTCATGTCGAATGTCAAAAGGCGCGACTGCACGACGATCGCCACGTAACACATGGTGAAGGTCGTATGAGCGATGACAACGGTCATCAGGCCGCGATCGACGCCGATGGCGACAAAGAGGAGGAGCAGAGAAAGGCCCGTGATGACCTCCGGCATGACCAGCGGCGCATAGACCATGCCGGAAAAAAGCAACCGCCCACGAAAGCGCGTAAAGCGAACGAGTGTCAGGGCAGCGAGCGTGCCGAGCACGGTACCGAGCGTGGCACTCAGGAGGCCGACCTGCAGTGTCACCCAGGCGGCACTCATCAGGCCGTCATTGCGCCACATCTCGCCATACCACTTCAGCGAAAAGCCACCCCAGACGGTCACCAGCTTCGACTCGTTGAAGGAGTAGATCACCAGGATCAGGATCGGAATGTAGAGGAAGGCGAACCCGAGAGTGAGGATGGTTGCGTCGAATTTTCCAGGTCTCATCGGTCCGCCCTCACACTTTCTGCTGCTGGTTCTGGAAGATCGCGATGGGAACGACCAGAATGAGCAGGAGCAGGACAGCTACGGCAGACGCCAGCGGCCAGTCGCGGTTGCCGAAGAATTCGGTCCACAGCGTCTTGCCGATCATCAGGGTATCGGCGCCTCCGAGCAGGTCGGGGATGACGAACTCACCCGTGATCGGGATGAAGCAGATCATCGAGCCGGCGATGACGCCGGGGATCGACAACGGGAAGGTGATCTTCCAGAAGGCCTTCCAAGGTGGGCAGCCGAGGTCGCTTGCCGCCTCGAGGAGTGTACCGTCCATCTTCTCCAGGGCCGAATAGAGCGGCAGGACCATGAAGGGGAGATAGGAATAGACGATGCCGATGAAGACGGCGATCTCTGTTCGGAAGATCTGTACCTGGCTGCCTTCATCCATAAGCCCGAGCGACTGCAGGAGCACGGTCAACAGACCTTCCGGCTTCAGGATACCGATCCAGGCATAGACGCGGATCAGGAACGAGGTCCAGAAGGGCAGGATCACGAGCATGACCAGCGTCGGCCGGATGGTGACAGAGGCCCGCGCCATGGCAAGCGCCATGGGGTAGCCGATCAGCAGCAGGAGAAAGGTCGAGATCAGCGCAATCCGCAGCGACGACAGGTAGGCATTGACGTAGAGTGGGTCCTCGGTGAGGAAAATGTAGTTCTCGAAGTCGAGCTGCGAGATGAAGTCACCGATAGCGGAGAAGCCCTCCAGCACCGGCGTATAGGGTGGCATGGCGATCGTCGTGTCGGACAGCGAGATCTTCACGATGATCAGGAATGGCGTCAGGAAGAAGAGCGCCATCCAGAGATAGGGGATGAGGACGACCAGCCAGCGGGCTGATCCCGGCTTGGAGGTGGCGACGGTATCGGCCATGGTCGCCTCCTCAGCGTGTCAGCACAAGGCCGGCATCCGCCGACCAGGACAGCCAGACCATGTCGCCGAAGGTGATCGGTCGGTCCACGAGACGAGCGACATTGGCCTGAGCGGCGCGGAACATGCGCCCATCGTCGAGACGCACGATGAACACGGAGAAATCGCCGAGATAGCCGATGTCCCAGACTTCGCCATGCAGCGCATTGGCAGAACCGTCTTCGGGCTGCGACGTGGAGATACGCACCTTTTCTGGCCGAATAGCGAAAGCGACGCTGTCGCCCTTGTTGGCTTCGCAGGCTTGCTCCACCACAATCTTCAAGCCGTCGCTGTCGATACGGACCAGATCCTCGGTGCCGTTGCTTTCCTTCGACTCGAGCTTGGCTTCGAGGATGTTGATGTCTCCGATGAAATCGGCGACGTAACGAGAATTCGGTGCCTCGTAGATTTCGGCCGGGGTGGCCACCTGCACCAGAATGCCCTTGTCCATGACAGCGATGCGGTCGGAGACGGTCATGGCCTCTTCCTGGTCGTGCGTGACGATGAGGAAGGTCAGGCCAAGCTTGGTCTGGATGTCCATCAGTTCGAACTGCGTCTCTTCGCGCAGCTTGCGATCCAGCGCGCCGAGCGGCTCGTCGAGCAACAGGACCTTGGGACGTTTGGCAAGCGAACGGGCCAGCGCCACGCGTTGGCGCTGGCCGCCGGAGAGCTGGTTCGGCTTGCGCTTGGCAAACTGTTCGAGCTTGACCAGTTTCAGCATTTCCTGGACGCGGGCATCGATTTCGGCCTTGGGCAGATTGTCCTGCTCGAGACCGAAAGCGATGTTCTTCTCCACCGTCATATGCGGGAAGAGCGCGTAGGACTGGAACATCATGTTGGTCGGGCGCTTGTAGGGTGGCACCCCGGAGAGATCCTGTCCCTGCAGCAGGATGCGGCCCGAGGTCGGCTGCTCGAAGCCGGCCAGCATGCGCATCAACGTGGTCTTGCCGCACCCCGAAGGCCCAAGCAGCGAGAAAAACTCACGCTCATAGATATCGAGCGTCAGATTGTCGACCGCGACGAAATCGCCGAAGCGCTTCGTGACGTTTTCGAAGCGGATGAAGGGAACGGCATCCGGATCAGTCCAAGGAGAGAATTTACGCTTAACAGGCCCCAGTGTCTTCGCCATTACCAACCCAGCCGTTTTTCTTGTTGCCCCAGTCCCTAAGAAATTCGCCGGGCGTTTGTGGCGCCCGGCGAATGATACTCTTCATCAGCTGCCGGTCTTGATCTGTGTCCAGACCCGGTTCAGGACGCGTTGCTCGCGCGGGCCATAAGGCGAGATCGTGAACAGCTTGGCCATGACATCATCCGGCGGATAGACGGCCGGATTGTCCTTCACGGCCGGATCGAGCAGTTCCTTCGATGCCAGATTGCCGTTGGCATACTGGACATAGTTGGAAGCCTTGGCGATGACGTCTGGACGCATCATGTAGTTGATGAACTCGTGGGCTTCGGCAACATTCTTGGCGTCCGCCGGGATCGCCATGTTGTCGAACCACATGTAGGTGCCTTCCTTCGGGATCACATAATTGATCTCGACGCCGTTCTTGGCTTCTTCGGCACGTGCCTTCGCCTGCAGAATATCGCCCGACCAGCCGATCGTCATGCAGACGTCGCCGTTGGCGAGGTCATCGATATAAGCCGAGGAGTTGAAGGTGCGCACAGAAGAGCGGATCTTCTGGAAGACTTCGCCGCCGGCCTCAAGGTCAGCCGCTTCCTTGCTATCGGGATCCTTGCCGATGTAGTTCATCGCAATGGCAAAGGTTTCGTCGGAGGCATCGAGGATGTTGATGCCGCATGCCTTCAGCTTCTCGGCATTTTCCGGCTTGAAGATCGCATCCCAGCTGTCGACCTTGAAATCAGCGCCAAGGACTTCCTTGACCTTGGCGACATTGTAGCCGATGCCGGTGGTGCCCCACATGTAGTTCACGGCATATTCGTTGCCCGGATCATATTTGGCGAGGCGCTCCGTAACCATCGGCCAGAGGTTCGACCAATTCGTCAGCTTCGACTTGTCCAGCTTCTGGAAGACGCCGGCCTGGATCTGGCGCGAGAGGAAGGGGGCCGTCGGCACAACCACGTCGTAACCGGAGCCGCCAGCCAGCAGTTTGGTTTCGAGAAGCTCGTTGGAATCGAAGACGTCGTAGACGACCTTGATGCCGGTCTCCTTGGTGAAGTCTTCAAGGACAGATTCGTCGATATAGTCCGACCAATTGTAGACGTTGACGACGCGTTCCTGCGCCTGGACAGCCGATGCGATGAAGATTGTCGCCAGGCCTACCGACGCCATCCGGATGAAATGAGTCTTCATTTTTTCTCCTGTTCCAGCCCTGGAGGCACGGGCCCCCGATGCCATTCCCATTGTTTTTTTAAGAGACTAGAAAGGAATTGGACGGGCGACAAGCGAAATTCTTCGCAGTCGCGAATGCTTTATCAGCAGTTCCTGATCATTGAAAATCGAAGGCCGAAAGGCCAGTCACCATCTCGTCGAGGCCGAGGGGACGGGTCAGCGGCGGCTCGGCGCGGGCAAGACAGCCGGATCTTTCGCACAGCCGGCAAGCGGGTCCGATGGCAATTGCCGGCAGGGAGCGATCCGGCAGGGCAGCGGAATAGGCCACGTCATCGCGGCTCGCCGCATCACAACCGATGAGGAGTGCTGTGCGACGGATGCGCTCCCCGAAACTTGCCTGCGGCCCCTCCAGCGTCCGCGACATGGTCAGGAAGGCCGCACCGTCCGGCATCTCCACCTGCTCGACCAGCACCTGACCCGGCTGAGCGAAGGCCGCATGGACATTGAGCTTGGGACAGCCGCCGCCAAATTTTGCCTGTGGAAAGCCTTGGGCGCCGGCGCGACGGAAGCGGTTTCCCGCGTTGTCGATCTCCATCATGAAAAAGGGAACGCCGGTGGCACCCGGTCGCTGCAACATGGTGAGCCGGTTAGCCGCCTGCTCGAAGGAGACGTTGAAGCGGGCGCGCAACACGTCGATGTCGTAGCGAGCTCGGATCGCGGCCGAGAGAAAAGCGCCGTAGGGCATCATCAGCGCATGGGCGGCGTATCGCGCCAATTCAAAACGGGCAATCCGGCGCGCTTCGCCGGATGACAATTCCAGCGCCTCAAGTTCGGCCTGCACGTGATCGCCCACGGCAAGCAACGCCACTTCCATGGCGACCTCGCGCAGCTGGTCGAAGGGCGAGAGCCGCTCGGAAAGGAACAGGCGCATGGAATGGCGATCATAGCGGCGGCGCAGCGAGGGCATTGTCTGCACCGGCAGGGCGCGAACGACAATACCGTGCGTGGTGCGCAGCCACGCCTTGAGCGCGACCACAAGCTCATCGCCAGGCGCCAGCCCAAGCGTGGCGTGGAAGCCCTCTGCCGCCTCATCGAGCCTTGCAAAGTAATTGGGCCGGCGCTCGAAGACTTCCCGCACCTCGTCGATCGGCAGCCTCGCTCCCGAAAGCGAGGTTTCATGCCCCTCGCGCGCCAGGAGGTCCGCGAGATCCGACAGGCGGGCGGCCTGTTCGCGATAGGCACGGTAGAGCTTGACGATGCCGCTTGCCGCATTCGGAGCGGCCTCCGCCACCTCGATCAGTTCCTGATCTCCGGGAAGTTCCCCAGACAGGAGGGGATCGGCGAAGACCTCGCGCAGCTGGCTTGTCGAACTGCCCGCCTCACCCTGCAGTTCGTCGAGGTCGACCTTGTAGACAGAGGCCAGCTTCAGAAGGAGCTGAACCGTGAGCGGACGCTGATTGCGCTCAATCAGATTGAGATAGGAGGGCGAGATCTCGAGCGCCTCGGCCATCGCCGTCTGGGTCAATCCGAGGCCGTTGCGAATGCGGCGGACGCGAGGACCGGCGAAAATTTTGCGCTCTGCCATTTTACAGCTCCTTTACAAGACGAAGTGCAGTTTCGGCGCTCAAATTCTATGACTAGTTTTACAATTTTACACAGGCGCCCTGTCAAAGACAAGACAGCCTAACCTCTTTCATCTCTTTGTTTTATCGAATTTTCTGGCCGAATTTTGCAGTGCGGTGTAAATCTAGTCACATCAGAAGCGGCCAGGCAGACTATCCAGTTTCGGCATTGCCTGCTTCTTGCAGTGAA
Organism: Rhizobium sp. AQ_MP; assembly: GCF_014237835.1. Lineage (GTDB taxonomy): Bacteria > Pseudomonadota > Alphaproteobacteria > Rhizobiales > Rhizobiaceae > Allorhizobium. The sequence continues at coordinate 579,677 of NZ_JACJVI010000001.1, read as the reverse complement.
CAGGGAGACCCGACATGACTGAATTTTACAATCTCGTTCCCAATGCACCCAAGGGCCGTTTCGACGGCATCGATCGTCCCTACACTGCAGCCGACGTGAAGCGCCTGCGCGGCTCGGTCGAGATCAAGTACACGCTCGCCGAGATGGGTGCTAACCGGCTTTGGAAGCTGATCAACGAGGAGCCCTTCATCAACGCGCTCGGCGCGCTCTCCGGCAACCAGGCCATGCAGATGGTCCGTGCCGGCCTGAAGGCCATCTACCTTTCCGGTTGGCAGGTTGCGGCCGACGCCAACACGGCGTCATCAATGTATCCGGACCAATCGCTCTATCCGGCAAATGCCGCTCCGGAGCTTGCCAAGCGCATCAACCGCACACTCCAGCGCGCCGACCAGATCGAAACCCAGGAAGGCAAGGGGCTTTCGGTCGACACCTGGTTCGCCCCGATCGTTGCCGATGCGGAAGCCGGTTTCGGCGGACCGCTCAACGCCTTTGAAATCATGAAAGCCTTCATCGAAGCCGGCGCGGCAGGCGTTCACTTCGAAGATCAGTTGGCCTCGGAAAAGAAGTGCGGCCATCTTGGCGGCAAGGTTCTGATCCCGACGGCGGCCCATATCCGCAACCTGACGGCTGCCCGTCTGGCCGCCGACATCATGGGGGTCCCGACGCTGATCGTCGCCCGTACCGATGCGGAAGCCGCAAAGCTCCTGACCTCAGACATCGACGAGCGTGACCAGCCCTTCGTCGACTATGATGCCGGCCGCACGGCGGAAGGTTTCTATCAGGTCAAGAACGGCATAGAGCCCTGCATCGCCCGTGCGATTGCCTACGCACCCTATTGCGACATGATCTGGATGGAGACCGGCAAGCCGGATCTCGAACAGGCCCGCAAGTTCGCCGAAGCCGTGCACAAGGTCTATCCGGGCAAGAAGCTCGCCTATAACTGCTCGCCTTCCTTCAACTGGAAGAAGCACCTCGACGACGCGACGATCGCCAAGTTCCAGCGCGAACTGGGTGCCATGGGCTACAAGTTCCAGTTCATCACCCTCGCCGGCTTCCATCAGCTGAACTATGGCATGTTCGAACTGGCGCGCGGCTACAAGGATCGCCAGATGGCGGCCTATTCGGAGCTGCAGGAGGCGGAATTCGCCGCAGAGGTCAACGGCTACACCGCGACCAAGCATCAGCGCGAAGTCGGCACCGGTTACTTCGACGCCGTCTCGCTTGCCATCACCGCCGGCCAGTCTTCGACGACCGCTATGAAGGAATCGACCGAAACCGAGCAGTTCAAGCCGGCGGCTGAGTAAGGATCGCACCCTTCCCTTGAAGGGGAGGGTCGGCACGCAGTGCCGGGGTGGGGTGACCGTCGCAACCGTCCAAGGATCACCCCCACCCGCAGCTAGGCTCAAGACCTCCCCCTCAAGGGGGAGGTGACTTCAAGAACCCCCAACACCAAGAGGAGAAATGCCATGACACCCCAGACCCGAGTCAAAGAACGCGCAGAAGAGCAGTCTTCGGCCATGACCGCCGACCAGCAGGCCACGATCCGCATGCTGGCAAATGACCTGCACCGTCTCAACCATACGATCATGAAGGCCGTCGATGCCGGCGTCTCGGTCGAACTCGTCCGTTCTGCCCGCCATCACGGTGGCGACGGCAATTGGGGTGATCTCCTGATCCCTGTCATCGTGACCCAGGGCAGCCACCAGGCAGCCTGAGCCACGCGCAGACATCCCCCGTCCGGCCCCTGACCTCCGGACCGGTTCCCGCACGATGATCGCCTCTGGGGAGGAGCGCCGGTCGTCGTGCGGGGTTTTTCGTTTTATGCTCAGCCGCTGGTGCTGGGGCGCCTGCCCGCCAGAAGATCACGGTGGGACTTCAAGAGCTTTGCAAGCCGATCGGCGACGGCCCGGATATCGGTGCGGTGGCGGTCGTCATTGTTCATCACGATCCACTGGCGATGGCGCAGCTCCGGGATATCTTCGCCTGCACGCTCGAGCGTCGGATCGAGATCCCCGACAAAGCACGGGAGAACGGCGAGCCCTGCCCCTGCCCTTGCCAGATCTCTCAGCGATCGCGGGCGGTTGACCGTGATGGCAATGCGCTCGGCAGCCTGCTGGCGCGGCCAGCGCAGATAGGCGGAAACGGCGTTTTCATCATCCACCGCGACCCAGGGCTCAGGCCCCATCCACTTCTTGTTGCGCGCCTTGTAGGCCGCATAGGCAACTTCTCCTGCCGGGATTGCGGCGAGGTTCGGCTCCTCCGGCTCGAAGGCGCGAATGCCGATGTCGCTCTCGCGATGCGAAAGCCGGGCACGCTGCTCGGCAACATGCAGATCAATGCGGAATTCGTCGCGCGGCGTACGGATCACTGCCATGTTCTGGCAAAGCAGCCAGGCGATCCAGGTGCCGAGACTGATGCGCACCAGTGACTGGCCCGCAGTGCCGCGCCGCCATTCCTCGACCCGCCGGCTGCCCGCTTCAAGCTCGACCAGATGCTCAAGAAGCTGGCTGCCGTCACTGGTCAGTCGATAGCCCGTCTGGCTGCGGAGAAAGAGTTCGCGCCCCAGTGCCTGTTCGAGCTCGACCATGCGGCGTCCGAGCGTGGCCGCACTTAGTCCGGTGGTTTCGGCAGCCGCTGTCAGGCCGCCGTGGCGGGCCACTGCCAGAAAAAGCTGATAGGCATCCCACGCTACGTCTTTCATGGATGAAAGATATAGCACGTTCATGGCTGTTCATACAGCCAGATTTGGCGAATAAAAGAAAGGACGGCATCAACGAGAGGAGATCCGTCATGCATGAAGTTCACGCTGCCCTCGCCATTGTCGCATTGCGCCGGCAGTTCAGAAAATCCGACCGTCTATCTGAGGACGAATTCTATGCGTCCTACGGCGAGGCGCCGTGGCAGAGGCTGGCTAAATTCAGTCATGCAGTTGTCGACCGGCTCGCCCGCAACGAGCAAACAGCGCAACAGCCGTCGGCCTACCATCCTGAGTGCCGCCTTTCGAAAGCCTGACGCAAGAAGCCCGGCGCTTGGCGCCGGGCTTCTTGCTTCTGACCACGATGTTGTGTCGAAAGCTTCAGGCCGCGCGACCCACGGACTGCTTGCGATCGGCCTCGATGCGGAACTGCTGGAGGAGATCGCGCAGAGCGTCCGTCTGGGCGGAAAGGTCCTGGGTTGCGGCCGTCGCCTCTTCGACCATCGCTGCATTCTGCTGGGTCATCTGGTCCATGCGACCGACGGCACCATTTACCTCGTGCAGCGCGCCCGACTGTTCGCGGCTGGTCTCGGCGATCATTTCGATATGCTCGCTGATCGTCGCGATCTGCCCGCCGATGCGCGACAGGACCGTGCCTGTCTGCTGGACATGGGTGGAGCCGCTTGCCACCTCTTCGGCGGATCGATTGATCAGCGCCTTGATTTCCTTTGCCGCACCCGCGGAGCGCTGGGCCAGCTCACGAACCTCCTGCGCGACAACGGCGAAACCCTTGCCGGCTTCACCTGCGCGGGCGGCCTCGACGCCAGCGTTCAGCGCCAGCAGGTTTGTCTGGAACGCGATCTCGTCGATAACACCAATGATGTTGGAGATCTGGCGCGACGCTTCTTCGATGCGGCCCATGGCCGAGATCGCGCTGCCGACGACCACAGCGGATTCATCGGCATTCTTCTTGGCTTCGCGGACGACACCATTGACCATTTCCGCACGCTCGGACGACGAGCGAACGGCAGCGGTGATCTCGTCGACGGCGGCTGCGGTTTCTTCCAGAGATGCGGCTTGTTGTTCGGTTCGGCGCGCAAGATCCAGTGCTGACTGCGCCATCTGGCGGCCGTTGTTCTGGATCTGGTCAACATTGCCGGAGATCTGGTGCATCGTGTCGCGCAGACGGGCCAGCGACAGGTTGAAGTCGTTGCGAAGTTGCTCGAGACGACCGTGGAAGCGGCCTTCGATCTCGAAGGAGATATCGCCATTGGAAAGACGCTCGAGAGCCTGAGCGAGCTTGCCCACGGCATGTTCGATCTGCTGGTCGAGAGCCTGCTTTTCCTCGTCATTGCGGCGGCGCTCGGCTTCGGCCTCCATCTGCTCGCGCTGACGTTCGGCTTCGATCTCGAGCTTGGTGCGGGCATTGGTCTTGAAGACGGCAAGGGCCCGGGCCATGGCGCCGATTTCGTCGCCGCGCTTATCGCCGGAAATCCCGGCCTCAAGATCCCCTTCCGCCAGGCGCTGCATGCTTGTGGTGATGCGGGTGATCGGCCGCTGCAGGGTCAGCACCAGAGCGATGCCGCCGATGACCGCCAGCACGACGCCCGCGATCATGGTGCTGATCGACAGGCGGTTGGCTTCCTGGCGCTCCGTGCCGGCGACATCCTTCTGCAGGTCGGCAAAGGAGGTGAGCGAGGCCCAGATCGCGTCCATGGTGCGGCTTGCTTCATCGAAGCTTGCGATGCGTTCGGCGCTCGTCTTGACGAGGGCTTCGGTATCGGCGGTCAGGGATGCCAGGAGCGGCGTGATGGCTGCCGCCAGGCTGTCATAGAAGGCCTTGTCGGCGATGCTGCCGCCGAGAACGGCGAGGTTGTCACCGATCAGCTTAATCTGACGCAGGATCGGTTCGCGTGTCTTGTCGTCCTTCACATTGAGGAAGGTCGCGGTCATGATGCGCAGATCATAAACGTCGGCGATCAGGGTGCGGCTGCCGACGAGAACATCGGCAGCCTGTACGGCGCCTGTCTCGACAGCTGCGAATTTCTGGACCGACTCGGCGTATTTGGTCGTGGCGCTTTCCTGCAGAATGGCCTGGAAACCGCGGAACCGCGCGAGGATGCTACCCATGGCACGCCCCGCCTCCATGCTGGTGTCGCCGGCTGCGACGATCTTCTTGATCTCGTTGATCGCCGCTTGCAGTTCCTTTCCCATCCCCTTGTGCTCGGGAGGAAGCGCATTGGCAATCTTGCGCTGCGTCTTCACCAGCTCCGCCACCTGCGTCTGCAGGTACGGGAACTGCGCCTCCGGCAGGCCGGCGGAGAAATACCCCTTGCTCACCTCCGCCAACTGGCGGGCAGCTGCAGACAGGCGATCTGCCTCCTTCAGCGCGCTTTTTGCATCGTTTTCCCCACCAAGCGCAGCACGCTGCAGCTTCTGCGCCTCATCGGATACCCGGATCTGCTGCGCCATCAGTCCCTTCAGGTGCTCCTGGATGGCTGCGGCCAGCGCCACTTCGGCCTCATGCAACTGCCAGAGCGTGGCGATCTTCTCGTTGACGGCGCCCGTTCCAGCGATCGCTTCGTCGAGGAAGTTACGGCCCGTGCCGTCGGCGCCTATCTCGGCGATGTTCTGGTTTAGCGTCAATTGTTGCGACGCCAGCTGATCGAGGACGACGCTCCGTGTCTCTTCCGATGTCTGGTTGAGAAAGCGTGCCATGGCGCCCGTCACGTTTTTGAAGCCGTTCAGCGAACGCATGGTGCCGTTGGAGATCTCCATGCGTTGCTGCAGGAGCCCGGATGCGTAGAGGCCCATGAGACCGACTGCGGTGATCGACAGAACGAAAGGCAAGACGAAGGCCATAACCTTCGTCGAGATGGAAAAACGCGACAAAATCCGATCGATCAAAATAGTTCCCCCAAAAAGAAGGCGGCGCTTGCGGCGCGCCCGCTTAAAAATGTGAGACTGCGCCGATAGTTATCTGCGCCGCCCATACTCCACTCCAAGGAAAAGAGTTGCAGCAAAGTCTCAAGACGGAGTTAAAAACAGGGGGGCTGCTCTTGCTCTTCGACACGGGCCAGCAGGCGTCGACCGGCCGTAGGCTTCCCTTAAGGAAGCCGTGATCTTCGATGGGATGGAAAAGCTCGTCTCAGACGAGAAGACCAAAGGCAAGCGCGGCAATGGCGCTGGCTGCGTAGAGGCAAACGATGCTCAGGTGGCGCAGACGGGCGCGCTCTTCTTCACGGGTGCTGGCGACTGCAATGGCGATGGCACGGGGCTTGCGAGTGTCACGGTTCATGGGCGCGGTCCTTGATGCGGCCAGATAAGATCATGCCTTTGCGGGCTTCAGCCGGCCAGACCTCATGTCGCGATATCAAAGGATATCACACCGGCATTCGAGCAGGATGACCGACGCATGTTAACAAGCCCTGAACTACCGGTATAAGCTTGTCTGGAGCGTGAGACTTTGCTCAGGCGGACTCGCCGACCGCATGGCCTGAAGCCCAGGCCCACTGGAAGTTATAGCCGCCGAGCCAGCCGGTGACATCGACGCATTCGCCGATGAAGTAGAGCCCCGGCACCGCTTTCGCCTGCATCGTGCGGCTGTCGAGTGCAGTGGTATCGACGCCTCCCAGCGTGACTTCCGCCGTACGGTAGCCTTCGGAGCCGGCCGGCTTGATCGGCCAGCGGCGGATGCGCTCGGCGAGTGCCATAAGTGCCTTGTCAGGCAGGTCGGCCAGCGGGCGTTCGAGTTTTGCGGCCTCCGCCAGATATTGAGCGAGGCGCTTGGGCAGGTGTTGGGCCAGGACCGTCTGCACCTGCTGGCGGCCGTTTTCGCGTTTGGCGGCCTTCAGGAGCTCGACAAAATCGGCATCGGGCTCAAGCGAGAGGGTGATTTCGTCCCCTTCCCGCCAGTAGCTTGAGATCTGCAGGATGGACGGACCGGAGAGGCCCCGATGGGTGAAGAGCAAGGCCTCCCGGAAGTGCGTCTTGCCATGGCCGACGTCGGCATCGACGGCCACGCCGGAGAGTTCCGAAAGTTCACCCAGCAGGTTCGGCTCCAGGGTGAGCGGCACGAGCGCCGGCCGCGTTTCGGTGACTGGAAGACCGAACTGCTCGGCGATGCGATAGGCAAAACCTGTGGCACCCATCTTCGGGATCGACTTGCCGCCGCAGGCAACCACCAGGCTGTCTGCGGCGATCGGGCCTTCGCTCGTCGACAGGCGGAAACCGTCGACACCCTTTTCGACCTCCGAGATCTCGCAGGCGAGCCGGAGATCGACATGCACGGCCCGCATCTCTTCGAGCAGCATGCGGATGATGTCCCTGGCGCTCTCATCACAGAAGAGCTGGCCGAGGGTCTTTTCATGCCAGGCGATCTTGTGGCGGTCGACCATCGCGATGAAGTCTGATGGCGTGTAGCGGGCGAGCGCCGACTTGGCGAAATGCGGGTTCTGCGAGAGATAGTTCTTCGGCCCGGCATGGATATTGGTGAAGTTGCAGCGGCCGCCGCCAGAGATGCGGATCTTCTCGCCCGGCGCCTTGGCGTGGTCGAGGACGATGACGGATTTGCCACGCCGGCCGGCGGTCAAGGCCGCCATCATGCCGGCGGCACCGGCTCCGATGATCGCGACGTCAAACTTTCTGGCCATTGGCTTGTGCTCCCGGGAATTCGTCGTCTGTCTCGACAAACTTATGATCAAAGTCAACGCGTCCCCCTCGCCAAAGGCCAAACTCCGGCTATGATGACCATCATCAACAGCCAACCGGTGAGACATGCCCGCGAAGAAATCCATGCTGAGACCCCAGAGCGCGCCCTCCAAAAAAGCGGTGGTTCCGCCGGACCCTGGATCGAAGCGCGGCGTCTCGAACTGGAAGGAAGCGGCGACGTGGCTAAGAGCCCGCGGCATCGAGGACATTGAGTGCATCACCCCCGACCTCGCCGGTGTGCCGCGCGGCAAGATGATGCCATCGTCGAAGTTCACCTCCAATACCTCGCTGGCGCTGCCTTCAGCTCTCTATCGCCATACGATCTCGGGCGAATATCCTGACGAAACCGAGAACTTCCGCTACGAGCCGCGTGACAGCGACCTGAAGCTCGTGCCCGATCTCTCGACGCTTTCCGTTGTGCCGTGGGAGAGCGATCCGACGGCGCAGGTCATCTGCGACATCGTCAATGTCGATGGCGAAAACGTATCCTACACTCCGCGCAACGTCTTGAAGAACGTGCTCCGGCTCTACGAGGAGAAGGGCTGGAAGCCGGTCGTGGCACCGGAAATCGAGTTTTACCTGGTCGCAATGAACGATGACCCGGACTATCCGCTTCATCCGCCGAAAGGCCGCTCGGGCCGTTCGATCGTCGGTGGCCAGGGTTACTCGATTGCCGGGATCAACGAGTTCGACGAGTTGATCGACGACATCTACCACTTCTCGGAAAAGCAGGGGCTCGAGATCGACACCCTGATCCACGAGGAAGGCCCGGCGCAGCTCGAGATCAACCTGCGCCACGGCAATCCGATCGAGCTTGCCGATCAGGTCTTCATGTTCAAGCGCACGATCCGCGAGGCGGCGCTGAAGCATGGGATCTACGCGACCTTCATGGCCAAGCCAATGCAGGGACAGCCGGGATCTGCGATGCACATCCACCAGTCGGTGGTCGACATCAAGACCGGCAAGAACGTCTTCTCGAAGCCTGACGGCTCGGCATCGCCCGAGTTCTTCCACTTCATCGGCGGCATGCAGAAATATGTGCCGAATGCGCTGGTGATGCTGGCACCCTATGTGAACTCCTACCGTCGCCTGACGCCCGACATGGCGGCACCGGTCAACAATGCGTGGGGCTATGACAACCGCACCACGGCCTTCCGTGTCCCGGTTTCGGATGCCGCCGCCCGTCGTGTCGAAAACCGCCTGCCAAGCTCGGATGCCAATCCCTATCTCGCGCTCGCGGCTTCGCTGGCCTGCGGCTATCTGGGGATCGTCAAGGAGATCGAACCGACGGCCGCGGCCGAGGGCTCCGAGAACGAGGGTTCGGTCGATCTGCCGCGCGGCCTGCTGGAAGCCGTCGCATTGCTCGAAAGCGAGCCCGACTTCAACGAGGTCTTCGGGTCGGAGTTCATCGGACTCTATGCAGGCGTCAAGCGCGGTGAGTTCGAGACATTCATGCAGGTGATCAGCCCGTGGGAACGCGAATTCCTCCTGCTCAACGTGTGAGGGAGGACGATCCATGGCATGGCAAAGCCCGATTGCACCGGGGATCTCCTGGTATCAGGCAAGCGTGGGCGAGCGGCCGGAATATCCGGCCCTCGACGGCTCTATAACAACTGACGTCGCGATCATCGGCGGCGGTTTCACCGGCCTGCAGGCCGCCTACAATCTTGCACGCCTCGGTGTCTCGGTCGTTCTGATCGAAGGCAGCCGCTTCGGTGACGGGGCTTCTGGGCGCAATGGCGGCCAACTCGGCACCGGACAGCGCGCCTGGCCGGGCGAACTGGAGGCCGAACTCGGCTTCGAGCGCTCCAAGGCGCTGTTCGACATGGCGGAGAACGCCAAGCGCTACCTGCTCGATTTTTCCGAGCAGCACGGCATCGATATTGAGTATCTGCCGGGTCAGATGAACGTGGCGCACAAGCGGGGCTGGGAATCGGATTATCGGCACGATGCCGAGATCATGGCAGTCCGCTACGGCTATCCGCATATCTCCTTCATGGATCGCGAGGAGACTCACGAGCGGGTAGGCTCGACGCGCTACCACTACGGTGTGCGCGATACCGGCACCGGGCATATCCATCCGCTGAAACTGCTGGTGGGGCTGGCAAGGGTTGCAGCCGCGGCGGGCGCCCATGTCCATGAAATGACGCGGGCAAGCGCGCTCCGCCAGGCGGGTGGCAAGACATTGATCGACACGCCGAAAGGCACGATCACGGCGGATCGGGTGTTGATCGCGACCAATGCCTATATCGGCAATCTGGAGCCGGTGACGGCAGCCCATGTCATGCCGATCCGCTCCTTCATCGGCGCAACCGCGCCACTCGACCGGTTTCCGCAGGTGCTCAAGGGCTCGGAAGCGGTCGCAGACAGCCGGTTCGTGGTGCGCTACTTCCGCAAGAGCCGCGATGGTCGCCTGCTGTTTGGCGGGCGCGAGGCCTACACGGCTGACAGTCCGCGCGACATTTCCAGCCATATCCGGCGGCAGATTGCCGAGATCTATCCGGATCTGCGCAATGTCGAGATCACCCATGCGTGGGGTGGTTCGGTCGGCATCACCCTGCCGCGCAAGCCGTTTGCCCGGGATGTGATGCCCGGCGTGACCTCGGTTGCCGGCTATTCCGGCCACGGCGTGATGCTCTCCAACTATTCCGGCAAGATGTATGCGGACATGGTGGCGGGCAATGCACGGGAACTCGAACTCTTCAAGGATCTGAAGATACCGCCCTTTCCCGGCGGGGCGAAACTGCGCAAGCCGCTGCTCTTCCTGGCGCTGACCTGGTATGCGCTGCGCGACCGCTTCTGAAACGCATGCAGATCCCGGCCAAGTTGCGCTTGCTCGCATCCCGACAGGTGTGTTCCATTGTCGCAGAACACGCTTTGTGCATTCTGCCAAGGGCATCCAAAGACAAAATCCATCCCGGCGGGGTGGCTTTTTTAAATCGATTAGATTAGAACGCGTCCAACCAGATTGCCGAACGAGAGATGCCGCATGAGCAGCCAGATCATCCCCGTTGAACCCTTTGACTACGTCGTCTTCGGCGGCACAGGCGACTTGGCAGAACGCAAGCTCTTGCCGGCGCTGTTTCATCGACAGTTGGCGGGCCAGCTGACGGAGCCGACCCGCATCATCGGCGCTTCGCGCACGGCGATGACGCATGAGGAATATCGCAAGTTCACGCTCGACGCGCTGCAAGAGCATCTGAAGGCGGAAGAGCTGGAAGAGAGCGAAGTGGCAAGGTTCCTCGCCCGGGTCTTCTACGTCTCGGTCGACGCCAAGTCGGACCAGGGCTGGGAAGATCTCAAGAAGCTCCTTGACCAGGGCAAGGACATCGTCCGCGCCTTCTATCTGGCGGTGTCGCCCTCGATATTCGGCGACATTGCCGACAAGATCCGCGACCACAAGCTGATCACCAAGTCGACGCGTATCGTCGTGGAAAAGCCGATCGGCCGCGACCTCGCTTCGGCGCAGGCGCTCAACGACACGATCGGCAAGGTCTTCAAGGAAGAGCAGATCTTCCGCATCGACCACTATCTCGGCAAGGAAACGGTGCAGAACCTGATGGCGCTGCGCTTTGCCAACGCGCTCTATGAGCCGCTGTGGAACTCCGCGCATATCGACCACGTGCAGATCACGGTGGCCGAATCCGTCGGCCTCGAAGGTCGGGTCACCTATTACGACAAGGCCGGCGCGCTTCGCGATATGGTGCAGAACCATATTCTGCAGCTCCTCTGCCTTGTCGCCATGGAAGCCCCCTCCTCGCTCGACGCCGAAGCCGTACGCGACGAGAAGCTGAAGGTGCTGCGCTCGCTGAAGCCGATCACACCCGCCAATGTCGAGAAGCTGACGGTGCGCGGCCAGTATCGCGCCGGCGCTTCTGCGGGCGGTGCGGTCAACGGCTACCAGGAAGAACTCGGAGCGGCGTCGGACACGGAAACCTTCGTCGCGATCAAGGCCGAAATCAACAACTGGCGCTGGGCCGGCGTGCCCTTCTATCTGCGCACCGGCAAGCGTCTGGCGACGCGCATGTCCGAGATCGTCATCGCCTTCAAGCCGATCCCGCATTCGATCTTCGGCGACGCCGCCGGCCGCATCGAGGCCAACAAGCTCGTCATCCGCCTGCAGCCGGACGAAGGCGTGAAGCAGTGGCTGATGATCAAGGATCCGGGTCCGGGCGGCATGCGCCTGCGCCACGTGTCACTCGACATGAGCTTTGCCCAGGCCTTCGACGTCCGCAATCCCGACGCCTATGAGCGTCTTCTCATGGACGTCATCCGCTCCAACCAGACGCTGTTCATGCGCCGCGACGAAGTCGAGGCAGCGTGGAACTGGTGCGATCCGATCCTGAAATCCTGGGAAGAGATCGGCCAGAAGGCGCAAGGCTATACGTCCGGCACATGGGGCCCCAGCCAGGCCATCGCGCTGATCGAGCGTGACGGTCGCACCTGGCACGAAAACGACTGAGGCCGGAAGCGATGGCGCATCAGATGAAGACATTCGAGACGGGGGCCGCACTCGCAGCCGGTCTCGCCGATGCCGTTGTGGCAGCACTTTCCGCCGCAATCGCCAGACAGGGCGAGGCCACGCTTGCCGTTTCCGGCGGCTCGACGCCGAAGGCGTTCTTCGAGGCGCTTTCGACCCGAAACCTCGACTGGCCGAAGGTCAAGGTCACCCTGGTCGATGAGCGTTTCGTGCCTGAGGACAATCCACGGTCAAACCATCTGCTGGTCAAGACGCATCTTCTGAAGAATGCGGCTGAAGCGGCCGAATTCGTCCCGCTCTACCGTCCGGAAGCGACGATCGAAGAGGCTGCTGTCACGGCCTCCGGCATCGTACCGGGAATGACCAAACCCTTCGACGTTGCGATCCTCGGCATGGGCACGGACGGGCATACCGCCTCGTTCTTTCCCGGCGGCAACCATCTGGAAGCCGCGCTCGATCTGGAGCAGCCGCGCCGCGTCATGACCATGGAAGCGCCGGGCGCGGGAGAAGCCCGCCTGACGCTGTCCTTCTCCGCGCTGCACGATGCCGGCCTGCTGGTCGTGCATATCGAAGGCAACGAGAAGAAAGCCGTGCTGGACAAGGCATTGGCCGGCACGGACGAGACAGACATGCCGATCCGGGCCGTTCTAGAACGGGCCCGGACGACGCCCGACATCTATTGGGCGCCCTGAGGGTAAAGCCCTCGCCTGCCGGAGGGTTCCGGCGGGTTGATGCTGAGATGACGAGTTTCCCGGCCGAGGAGGCCTTTGCGTGATGTGCGCCTTCAAGCGCCCGCGCCAGATGAGGAGCCATATCCAATGAGTGCAGATCGCCGTATCGAAGCCATCACCAAGCGGATCGTGGAGCGTTCGAAGCCGACCCGCGAAGCCTATCTCGATCGTACACGCCGGGCGATTTCCAAGGGCGTGCATCGCGCAACGCTATCCTGCGGCAACCTCGCCCATGGCTTTGCCGTCTGTTCCCCCAAGGACAAGGAGGCACTTGCGGGCGACGTGGTGCCGAACCTCGGCATCATCACCGCCTATAACGACATGCTCTCGGCGCACCAGCCGTTCGAGACCTATCCGGCCCTGATCCGTCAGGCAGCGTCGGAGGCGGGCGGCGTGGCGCAGGTGGCCGGCGGTGTGCCCGCCATGTGCGACGGCGTCACCCAGGGTCAGCCGGGCATGGAGCTGTCGCTCTTCTCCCGTGATGCCATCGCCATGGCAGCCGGCATCGGCCTCAGCCACAACATGTTCGACGCGGCCATCTATCTCGGCGTCTGCGACAAGATCGTACCGGGCCTGATGATCGCGGCACTCACCTTCGGTCACCTGCCGTCGATCTTCGTTCCGGCCGGACCGATGACCTCGGGCCTGCCGAACGACGAGAAGTCGCGCATCCGCCAGCTCTATGCCGAAGGCAAGGTCGGCCGGGCGGAACTGCTCGAAGCGGAATCGAAGTCTTATCATGGCCCGGGCACCTGCACCTTCTACGGAACAGCCAACTCCAACCAGATGCTGATGGAGATCATGGGCTTCCACCTGCCCGGCGCCTCCTTCATCAACCCGGGCACGCCGCTGCGCGACGCGCTGACGAAAGAAGCGACCAAGCGGGCGCTGGCGATCACCGCGCTTGGCAACGAGTTTACACCGGCGGGCGAGATGATCGACGAGCGCTCGATCGTCAACGGCGTCGTCGGCCTGCATGCGACCGGTGGCTCGACCAACCACACGATCCATCTGATTGCCATGGCACGTGCGGGCGGCATCCAGCTCACCTGGCAGGACATTTCGGAGCTCTCCGACATCGTGCCGCTTCTCGCCCGCGTCTATCCCAACGGGCTTGCCGATGTGAACCATTTTCACGCTGCCGGCGGCATGGGCTTCCTGATCAAGCAGCTTCTCAAGGCAGGCTATCTGCATGACGACGTGCGCACGGTTTATGGCCAGGGGCTCGCCGCCTACACGATCGATCCGAAGCTTGCGGATGACGGCACCGTGCATCGCGAGCCTGCCGCGGAGGTCAGCGCCGATCCGAAAGTTCTCACCACCATCGACAAGCCGTTCCAGGCCAATGGCGGGCTAAAGATGCTGACGGGAAATCTCGGCAAGGCGGTCATCAAGATTTCGGCTGTCAAGCCGGAGCGCCATATCGTCGAAGCCCCCGCGATCGTCTTCAATGATCAGCAGGAATTGCAGGATGCCTTCAAGGCCGGCAAGCTGGAAAAGGACTTCGTTGCCGTCGTGCGCTTCCAGGGGCCGAAGGCGAACGGCATGCCGGAACTGCACCGCCTGACCCCGCCGCTTGGCGTTCTCCAGGACCGCGGCCTCAAGGTGGCGCTCGTCACCGACGGTCGCATGTCCGGCGCCTCGGGCAAGATCCCGGCAGCGATCCACCTGACGCCCGAGGCTGTCGACGGCGGCGCGATTGCCAGGATCAAGGACGGCGACATTGTCCGGCTCGATGCCATTGCCGGCACGTTGGACGTGCTGGTAGATGCTGCGGAGTTCAACGCGCGGCCACTGGCCACCGCCAATCTTGATGACAACGAATTCGGCATGGGCCGCGAACTTTTCGCAAGCTTCCGCCGGATCTCGGGTCCGGCCGATCAGGGCGCAAGCGTACTCTTCTGAAACGATCAATACTCATTTGAGACCAGGGCCGCGCTTCGACGCGGCCTTTTTTGTACCAAGCGGGATCAAGTATTGGACTTTGGTCTTGGATTCATCATTCGACCGACCGAATTAACGAATTCGCTACTGCTAATTTTGTATACCCTTATGCAGAAAGACACGCGAAATCAATAAGATATACAAATCGACGACACTGCGCCCGATTGTCAGCCATTTGTCTACATTAGCGATCGCGCCCTGATACAGCATCACGAAGTGGCCAAAGGACCAACGCAATATGTTCGGACTGTCCAATAGCAACCGCGCGCAACTCGAATCTCTGGAAGTGATTACTGCCAATATCATGATTGCGGATGAGAAGCTCAATATCCGTTATATGAATACTTCGGTGAAGGAACTGCTCAAGGAAGCGGAGAGCGACCTGAAGAAAGAACTCCCGCGCTTCGACTTCGACAAGCTTATTGGCAGCAATATCGACATCTTCCACAAGAATCCGGGCCACCAGCGCAACATGCTGGCGAGCCTGCAGAACCAGCACAAGGCGACCATCTGGGTCGGCCAACGGGCCTTCGATCTGATCGTGACGCCATTGAAGAGCGGCTCCAAAACCACGGGCTTCGTCGTGGAATGGGCAAACGCAAAAGAGCGGCTGCAAAACCTCGACTTCCAGAACCAGATGGAGGCCATCAGCCGCGTGCAGGCCATCATCGAGTTCACGCCAGAGGGCGAGGTGGTCTCGGCAAACCAGAATTTCCTCGATGCGCTCGGCTACCGGATGGACGAAATCAAGGGCAAACATCACAGCCTCTTCATCGATCCCGACTACGCCAGGACCTCCGACTATCAGGACTTCTGGACGGCGTTGAGAGCCGGCAAGTTTCAGGCTTCCGAATTCACCCGCTACGGGAAAGGCGGCAAGAAGGTCGTCATCAACGCCTCCTACAATCCGATCCTCGATGACCGCGGTCGCGTGACCAAGGTAGTCAAGTTCGCAACCGATGTGACGGAGCGTGTAACCGCGGTGGACACCATCGGCGACGCGCTTGGACGTCTTGCCAAGGGCGATGTCAGCTTCAACATAGATAAAGCCTTCGCTCCGGATTTCGAGTCGCTGCGGACCAATCTGAACGAAGCGGTGAGCCAGCTTGCGACGACACTCGGCGCGGTCGCCCAGTCGACGGATCTGATCGACAGCGGCAGCCGCGAGATCAGCTCGAGCGCCGAGGACCTGTCGAAGCGCACCGAACAGCAGGCGGCTTCACTGGAGGAGACGGCTGCGGCGCTCGACGAGATCACCGTTAATGTCAACAACGCCTCTAAGCGTGCTGAAGAGGCCCGCCACGCCACCCAGGCCGCCGATACGAGCGCAACCCGCTCCGGCCAGATCGTCGCTGAGGCCGTGGGGGCCATGGCGCGCATCGAACAGTCGTCGAACCAGATCTCGAACATCATCGGGGTGATCGATGAGATCGCGTTCCAAACCAACCTTCTGGCGCTGAATGCCGGCGTTGAAGCGGCTCGCGCCGGCGAAGCCGGCAAGGGCTTTGCGGTCGTCGCCCAGGAAGTGCGGGAACTCGCCCAGCGCTCGGCGCAGGCGGCCAAGGAGATCAAGGAGCTGATCCGCAATTCATCCGATGAGGTGAAGAACGGCGTGAAGCTGGTCAGCGAGACCGGCGAGGCCTTGAAGACGATCCAGGACAATATCGTGGCGGTCAACGATCACATGCAGGCCATTGCGAGCTCGGCTCGCGAACAGGCAACCGGCCTCTCCGAGGTCAACTCGGCAGTCAACCAAATGGACCAGGTCACCCAGCAGAACGCCGCCATGGTGGAAGAGTCCAACGCTGCCAGCGCCACCTTGGCCACAGAAACACAGCGGCTTCGTCAGTTCATCTCCCGCTTTACCCTCGGCAGGCATTATACCGGCCAGCAGGGTGCGGCGTCAGCATCCCATGGTGCCGCACGCGCTCACACGCCGTCCACCCCGGCAGCAGCACCCCGGCGCGCACCGGCACGCCCGGCCCAGACGCATGGAAATGCCGCTCTCAAGCAGGACGAGTGGCAGGAATTCTGAGCCGAGAGGCTTGGATCGCGCCCGCATGACGTGGGCGCGACACTGTTTCACGGACGAGGCATCTTGGCAAAACCCTTGCCCAGGATCGGACCGGTCGGCTTGCCCGTCGGCGATCCACCGAGCGGCTCCACGGTGATTTCGTAGAGTTGCTCTTCGAGCGGGCCAGGCAGATCCGGACCCTTGACGGTGGACGTGCGCCAGCCGTCGAGCACGCCGAGCGACACCGGTCCCGTATCGCTCGACGGCAGCGTCCAGAGCTGCAGCGACCGGTCTGCTGCCACGGACACATCTGAGAGCGGGATCACCTTGGCCGTGTCATTGCCGAAATCCTCGATCATCACCACCGGCTCGCCCTGTTCATTCATCAGGACGGCAATGACCTGTGGCTCCGCGCTGCGGAGAAGGGTGTAGGACAGGGCGCCGACGAGCAGGAGTGAGGCGGCCGCAGCTGACAGACCGAAACCTCGCCACCAGGAGAGGCCATTGTCATTGACAGCTGTTGGCGGAGCGGTGGCGCTCTTCTTTCGTTCCTGCGCGCCGAGCTGTCGTTCAATCCTCGCCCAGAGATCGGGAGAGACGCTCGCCGTCGGGCCGACGAGATCGAGCTCCAAAAACTTATCACGCGACACCGCAACGGCACGGGCGAGGCTCTCGTCCTGTTCCATTTCGGTTTCGGTCGAACGATGCTCGTCCTCGTCCATCAGTCCGAGAACATAGGCATCGGCGCGTTCGGCTAAAGTGTGCCATGTGCTCATGCCATGCACTCCCTCAACGCCACCAGCGAGCGGCGGATCCAGGCCTTGGCGGTTCCGAGCGGCAGCCTCAGGCGGCCGGCGATCTCACCGTGGCTGTAGCCGGAGACGTAAGCCATCATGACCGTCTTGCGACGCAGCCCGTCGAGCCGTCCGAGGCAGGCCCGAAGGCGACTTGCTGTATCGAGCTGATCGAAGAGATCGTGATAAAGAGCATCCGCGCTCTCGTCCTGCAGCCGCTCGAGGCTGTCCGTCTCGGTCAAATCCTCACGCCCTCCATCCCGGAGCGCATTCAGCGAGCGTGACCGAACAATTGCAAAGATCCATCCGCGCGCGGAGCCGCGCGACGGATCGTACTGCCAGGCCTTGTTCCAGATTTGAAGAAAGGCCTCCTGAACGATCTCCTCCGCCAGGTCGTGACGACGCAAGATCCGCTCAGCCACCGTGACCATACGCGCGGCCTCGCTTTCGTAGATCAAGGCCAGGCCCTTGCGATCCCCTGCGGCACAAGCTTTCAGCGCCGCACCGAGCTTATCTTGCTCATTCTCCATCCAGCTTCCTTCCAAGAACCTGCGCGGAAAGTAGCTCACCCGTCTGATTTGGCAACCTGTACGACATGCACCCGCTGAAGAACTGCCACTCGTTATCGGCACTTCCATGAGTTTCTCCTTCATTTCAGAGACACGCGAGGACGATTTCTGGATGCAGAAGAAAAAAACTTCTGACGCCTGCATCCAATCGGCATCTGCCGCGTGTCTTGAGATCAGGAGGCACCAGACCGGTGTCGCCGCCATTCAATTGGGAGAGTTTCATGACCAGCATCCGTATCCTCAGCCTCGCTGCCGCAACTGCACTCACGGCCTTCGGAGCGCAGGCCGCTCAGGTCGTCGGTCTCGCAGGCGACAAGACCCTCGTGATGTTCGATACCGCCACGCCCGATGCCGTGAAGTCGATGGACGTGACCGGCGTCGACCGTCTGGTCGGCATCGACTATCGCCCGGGCAACAAGACGATCGTCGGCGTTACCGCAGAGAACGCGATCGTCACCATCGATACGTCCACGGGTGCCGCGACCGAAGTCGCCAAGATGGACAAGCCGCTAACGATCGGTGACGCACCCGTCATCGTCAACTTCAACCCGGCAGCGGATCGCCTGCGCTACATGACAGGCACGACCAATCACCGGGTCCATCCCGACACAGGCGCCGTAACCGTCGACGGCAGCCTTGCCTTCGAAGAGGGCGATATGCACAAGGGCGAAACCCCGAACATCGTCGCTGCGGCCTATACGAACTCGACCGGCAAGCCCGAAAAGACCGCGATGTACAACATCGACGCGACGATCGGCGCGCTCATCCAGCAGACCAAGCCGAATGACGGCACGCTGAAGGCGATCGGGAAGCTCGGCATCGAAGGCAGCCCGAAGACCTACGCCTTCGACATCGAAGCCGGCGCCGACGGCAAGAACACCGCCTGGCTGGTCGCCGACAGCGCGCTCTACACGGTAAACCTGGAAACGGGTGCAGCCACGAAGGCCGGCGACATCTCGGGCGCCCCTGCTGCGATCAAGTCGATCACCGTGATCCCGGCGATGTAAGCCAAAAGGTCACCGCGATCTCGTGTCGGGGCAAGACCCGGCACGAAAACCAGAAGGCCTCCGGGACAATGTCGCGGAGGCCATTCTTCTGTCAGAGCATCGCCATGTATTTTGGCAGATCGCGCATGCTAGGCACGACGATCAAGGTCTGTACGTGCCCGCGTTTGTAGGCGTTCAGGAAGCGATTGTAGTCCTCGAAGACCACGCAGCCTGAGCTGTCGCCACGACGCCGCAGCAGGAAGGTGTGGGTCAGGAAACCGTCGCGATTGTACATCTTGGCATCACCGACAGGGTTCATGCGGATCGCTTCGACACCGTGGAAGCGGGCTTCGCGCATACGCAGCTTGTAGACGTTCGGGGGCGTCGGCCCCATGTTCTTGACGTGCACGTATTTCGGATTGTCGCGCATGTGGCCGCGGCCGGAATGGGCGCGCAGCTTCTCGCCGTTCGGCATGTGGACGACGGCATCCTCGATGACGTAGACGGCAATGCGGCTGCCCGGACCGGGCAGGCTGTTCTTGCGGCTGAAGATGCCCCCTGCTCCGTCGTCCGTGGTGATCGGATTGTCCGGCTTGGCATAGGCGAGCATCCCGAACAGGGTCTTCTTTTTCGGCTTCTCCGGCGTTTCGGCCGCAACCGGTGCCTCGGGCGCCGGCACGCGCTCGACGCGCGGCTTCGCCTTCGGCTTCATACCCGGCACCGGACCATCATCCGGCAGGGCGCCGTGATCTTCGGTCTGCGGCTCCGACAGCAGTTCTTCAAAGGGCTCCTGGCGCGGGTCGGCAGCGGCCATCGTCTCGGAGGCGCTTGGCGTTGCAGCATAACCGAGAGCGACGGTTGGCGCGGTGGAGCCGTCGCGAGCGATCGAGGCGGTCATGGCCTTGTCGATATCGTCGACACCGCTGCGGCGCTCATGGGCGGCCGTTACAAGTGCTGCCTGCTGTCGGCCGGCTTCGGCCTGCACGAGTGCGTCACGCAGGACCGCGAGTGCCTGCGAGTCCGTCACGCTTTCGACACGGGCCAGCAGCAGACGGTCGGACTTGTCGACCTCGGCAAGCCGCATGGCGGCGGGCAGCATCAGCAGGCTCAGATGATCGGTTGCGGCGATCGCTTCGGCGAACCGGTTCCGCATCTCGTCGAGCGCGGCGAGATCGCCTGAAGGTTTAGCTGTCGCCCGCGGGGCGAGCGGCTTCGACAGGGCAAGATCCGGCCTCGGCAGACTGTGGCCGGCGATCGCGGGAGCTTCGATGGTGGAGGAGGAGAGGCCCTTGAAGACAGCAAGGCTTGCGGTGCCCCAAAAGAGGCAAGCCAGTCCAATGCCCAAGACCGTCGGCAGGCTGGAGCCGCGCGTCTTCCTGCGCGACTTCATCGTTTGAACGGCGACGCCATTGCCGCCGGTGACCTTACGGGTCGAGGACGCCATGATACTTGAACTCGCTTACCAAAACTCTGGGAGCCGGCGGCCTAACAACAGAAACCGGCCTTACTGAGACAGGGTTGTGGCAAGGCCGTCCTGTCGACTGCCCTAAAGAATGAAGAAGTTTGGTAACCAAGAGGTTTACACCGGGCGGATTTCGTCACATTCCGAGCGCCCGGCGCAAAATAGTCTCAAACGTGACGGGTTAACCCGCCGTCGACCTTCAGGTTCTGACCGGTGATGTAGGCTGCGCCTTCGGAGGCGAGGAAGGCGATGGTGGCCGCAATCTCCTCGCTGGTGCCATAGCGTTTCATCGGCACGCCATCGCGTCGTTCCTCGGTTGCGGGCAGGCTGTCGATCCATCCGGGCAGCACGTTATTCATCCGGATGTTCTCGGCCGCATAGGTGTCGGCGAAGATCTTGGTGAAGGATGCGAGGCCCGCGCGGAAGACGGCCGATGTCGGGAACATCGATGAGGGCTCGAAGGCCCAGGCGGTGGAAATGTTGATGATCACACCGGATTTTTGGCGCTGCATGATCGGGGTGACGAGACGCGTCGGGCGGATGACATTGAGCAGGTAGACATCCATGCCCTTCACCCACTGCTCGTCGGTGATCTCGAGGATCTGCGCACGCGGCCCGTGACCGGCACTGTTGACGAGCACGTCGATGCGACCGTAGCGCTCCATGGTGCCGTCAACGAGGCGGGCAAGGTCTTCCGGAGACTGATTGGAGCCAGTGACGCCATAGCCTCCAAGCTCGGCGGCAATCGCCTCTCCCTTGCCGGAAGAGGAAAGGATGGCGAGCTTGAAGCCATCGGCGGCCAGCCGGCGTGCTGCCGCCGCCCCCATGCCGCTTCCCCCTGCCGTGACGATGGCTACCTTTTGAGTGCTCATTCGATATTCTCCCTTGAATGTGTCCGGAAGATCGAAGGTCCTGGTGCCGAAGTCCAGTCAGAAATGCTGAAGGCCGGTGCAGCTTGCGCCACACCGACCTTCAGAACGGGGCTCGTCCGATATTACCAGCTGCGCACGTCGAGGACGCGATCCTTATGGGCGGGATGCGTGGAGAACACGAAGATGCGGTCCAACTCCTTCTGCGTCAGCAGGCGCAGGAAGCGGATCTCGGCTGTGTTGTTGGCGAAGGTCTTCATCAAAACCGCGCCTACCTTGTTGATACGGGCATCCGGGATGTCGAGGTAAAACTGCTTGGGGAGATTGACCTGGGTGATGAGACCGATCACGGCGCCGCTGAGCGAGATGCGCAAGACGTCGCAGCGCCGCGCCGCCATGTGTGTCATGCCGTTTTCGGTGTATTCGAGGCGTCCGGCATTCATTGTATCCTCCATGCGATACCGGTTCTCCCGGTCGTACATGAAGGATTCCTCTTTCTTCAGGAAATGAGACCCGCCACTTGCCGTTCTCATCGCTCAAGCCCTCGTCTTTTGTCAGTTGTTATGAGCAAAAGACTAGCAGTGACAGCTTAACAGTCGGTGTTGCGAAGAGGGCCATTCCCTGCCACCAAAAGCCCCGCTATCGGTAAGGATAACAGGGCCTTAAGCAAGTTGATCGAATGCCATCACCGGCGGTAGGTCTGGCCTGCAGCGTCGAACAGGTGGAGCTTGGTCTTGTCTGCGGAGAAGCGCAGCTTCTGGCCCTTCCTGACATCCACGATGCCAGGAAGCTTGACGACAACAGGCTCTTCCTCGACCGGACCGTTGACATAAAGCAGCGTAACTTCGCCCAGCGCCTCGACGATCTCGACATCCCCCTCGAAGAGGAACTCGTCGCCGGTGGCAATCGCCAGATCTTCAGGGCGCACACCGAAGCTTGCGGTCTTGCCCTGTTCGGAGGCTGAGGTGGCCACATCGACCGTGACTTCCGAGCCGTCCTTCAGCTTGATCTTTGTTTCGGCCCCCGTGCCAATGACGGTGACCGGCATGATATTCATGGCAGGCGAGCCGATGAAGCGGGCGACGAAGAGATTGGCGGGGCGCTCGTAGAGCTCGAGCGGCGGTCCGACCTGTTCGATGCGACCGGCCGAGAGCACGACGATGCGGTCCGCCAGCGTCATCGCCTCGACCTGGTCGTGGGTGACGTAGATCATCGTCGTATCGGCCATCTGCTCGTTGAGCTTGGCGATCTCGATCCGCGTTGCGACACGCAGCGCTGCGTCAAGATTCGACAAGGGTTCGTCGAAGAGGAAGACCTTGGGGTTGCGGCAGATGGCACGGCCGATGGCCACGCGCTGGCGCTGGCCACCGGATAGCGCCTTGGGAAGGCGATCGAGATAGGGGCCGAGCTGCAGAATGTTGGCGGCCGAGCGGACGCGACGGTCGATCTCTTCCTTGCTCTCTCCGGCGATCCGCATTCCGAAGGCCATGTTGTCGTAGACCGTCATATGCGGGTAGAGCGCGTAGGACTGGAAGACCATGGCGATACCGCGCTTGGACGGCGGCACATCGTTGACGAGCTGGCCGTCGATATACATCTCGCCGCTGGTGATGTCCTCAAGACCGGCGATCATGCGCAAGAGCGTGGACTTGCCGCAGCCTGACGGGCCGACGAAGACCACGAACTCGCCTTCCTTGATCTCCAGATCGATGCCGTGCAGGACCTTGACCTGCCCGTATGCCTTGCGGATGTCCTTGAGAACCAGACCCGTCATGCTTACCTCCCCTGTCAGGCGTGACGCGCGAAATAGGCGCCCCAAGCCGGCAACTCTACCTTGTTATCGTTGACTGCACTGTCGAAGCCATGGCCCTCAAGGGCAACCCACTCCCCGGCCGGCAGGGCTATCGACGTCGCCCCTGCGCTCATGTTGAAGATGCAGAGCAGCTTCTCGTTGCCGAATGCGCGGGTATAAACCAGCTGGTCCTCGCCGGCGTCGTGGAACACGATGTCGCCCTTGGCGAAGGCCGGATACTGGCGGCGGAAGGCGAGAAAGCGGCGATAGTGCTCCAGCACCGTTTCCGGCTTGCCGACCTGCGTGTTGACGGCGCGCAGCACATGCTCGACCGGGATCGGCAACCAAGTCTTCTGAGCAGTCGAGAAGCCGGCCTGGACGGCATGATCGTCCCAGACCATCGGTGTGCGGCAACCGTCGCGGCCCTTGAACTCCGGCCAGAACTGGATGCCATAGGGATCCTGCAGATCTTCAAAGGCAATGTCGGCTTCGGTCAGGCCGAGTTCCTCACCCTGATAGATGCAAACCGAACCGCGTTGGGTCAGCAGCAGCGCCGAAGTCATCTTGGCGTAGCCGTCGCGATCAAGCACGCTTGCACCCCAGCGCGACACGTGGCGAACCACGTCGTGGTTGGAAAAGGCCCAGCATGCCCAGCCTTCGGGAGCTGCATTGGCGAATGCGTTCTGCGTGTTGCGCACAACTGACGGCGTGAGCGGCTCAGGCGCCAGGAACTCGAACGCATAGCACATCTGCATCTTGTCATTGCCGGACGTGTATTCGCCGACGATTTCCAGACCACGCTGGCTGTCGCCGACTTCGCCGACGGCGGCAATTGCCGGATACTCGTCCAGGAGCGCACGGAAGCGCTTGAGGAAGGCGATGTTTTCCGGGCGGTTCTTGTCGTAGATGTGTTCCTGGAAATTGTAGGGGTTGACGGCCGGTGCGGTCGACGCGTTGCGACGCTCGGGGGCAAGCGGCGGGTTGTCCCTGAGTTCCTTGTCGTGGAAATAGAAGTTGATCGTGTCGAGGCGGAAACCATCGACGCCGCGATCGAGCCAGAAGCGTGTGGCAGCAAGCAGCGCATCCTGAACCTCGGGATTATGCAGGTTCATATCCGGCTGCGATGTCAGGAAGTTGTGCAGGTAGTACTGCATGCGGGTGGGATCCCACTGCCACGCAGAACCACCAAAGATCGACAGCCAGTTGTTCGGCGGTGTGCCATCCGGCCTGGAGTCCGCCCAGACGTACCAGTCGGCCTTGGGGTTGACGCGGCTCGAGCGGCTCTCGACAAACCAGGGATGCTGGTCGGACGAGTGCGACATGACCAGGTCGATCATGACGCGTATGCCAAGCCGGTGGGCTTCGGCGATTAGGCCATCGAAGTCCGTCAACGAACCGAACATCGGGTCGACGTCCACGTAGTTCGAGACGTCGTAGCCGAAGTCCTTCATTGGCGAGGTGAAGAACGGCGAGATCCAGATCGCATCGGCGCCGAGATCGGCGATATGCGCCAGACGGGCGGTGATGCCCTTCAGGTCACCGATACCATCGCCATTGGAGTCCTGGTAGGAGCGTGGGTAGATCTGATAGATCACCGCACCGCGCCACCAATCCTTGTCGGCGACCAGCGTCGATTGCGTCGTGGAACTCATTCTTGATCCTCATGCATGTCAGTGTGTTTAAAGGCTCCGCTCAACCACCCTTGACCGAGCCTGCCAACAAGCCTCGGACGAGGTAGCGCTGGAGACCGAAGAAGACGAGGAGCGGAACGATGATGGTGATGAAGGCGGAGGCCGTCAGGATTTCCCAGTTGCCGCCGCGCGAGCCAAGCAGGTTGACGAGGCGACCGGTCAGAACCAGTTCGTCATTGCCTGTCCCGAGGAAGACCATCGCCACCAGCAGGTCGTTCCAGGTCCAGAGGAACTGGAAGATCGCGAAGGAGGCGAGTGCCGGATAGGAGAGCGGCAGGACGATCTTGATAAAAATCTCGAAATCGGAGGCGCCGTCGACGCGGGCCGATTCCATGATCTCGCGCGGCAGGCCGGCGATGTAGTTGCGCAAGAGATAGATGGCGAGCGGCAGGCCGAAGCCCATATGGGCAAGCCAGATGCCGACATAGCCCTTGGCAGGGACCCCGAAGAAGGCGCCGACGTCGTTATACATCTTCAGAAGCGGGATGAGCGACATCTGCAGCGGCACGACAAGCAGGCCGACGATGACGGCGATCAGGATCGAGCGACCGGGAAACTTCATCCAGGCGAGCGCATAGGCCGCGAAGGCCGCAACCAGGATCGGGATGATCGTGGAGGGGATCGCAACGGTCAGCGAGTTGATGAAGGACTGGCCGATGCCTTCGGCCGTCAGAACCGTCTGGTAGTTTTCCAGCGTAAAGCGCGGCGGTGTCTCGGCCGTGAAGAAGATGCGCTGGCCGCGCGATCCCTCAAAGGCTGTCGGCGATTCCAGACGGAAATCGCCATTTTCCTGGACGGTCAGTTTCTGCCCGTCGCGGATATCGGCAGTCGCACCCGCTTCGAAAGCCGACGGCTGCTGGCTGGTCGCACCGAAGGCGGAGACTGCACCAGGTCCGCCTTCAAAGACATTGCCCTTGATGACGTAGACGCCATTTTCCTGGACCTGGGCTTCCGGGCCGGGGGCACGGTAGATCTCGTTGCGGGTCGAGGACGACAGGGCCGTCCACCAGCCGGAGGCGACGATCTGGTCCTTGTCACGCAGGGACGAGATCAGGAGGCCTGCGGTCGGCAGTGTCCAGAGAGCAACCAGGACGAGGACGGTGAGGTTGACGACAATCGTCAGCGGCGAAAGCTTGCGCGTCATGTCAGCGTCCTTCCATTTCCCGGCGGGCATTGCGGATGTTCCAGATCATGATCGGGATGACCATGACCATGATGACGACGGCAATCGCCGCGCCACGGCCGAAGTCACCGCCGCCGCGGAACATCCAGTCGAACATCAGGTTTGCGAGAACCTGGCTCTGCCACTGGCCGTTGGTCATCGCCAGAACGATGTCGAAGACCTTCAGGACGAGGATGGTGATGGTGGTCCAGACCACCGCAATCGTATTCCAGATCTGCGGCACCTTGATCTTGATGAAGATCTGCCACGGATTTGCGCCATCGATGACGGCCGCTTCGATGGTCTCTTCCGGTATCCCGCGAAGGGCGGCAGAGAGCAGCACCATGGCGAAACCGGTCTGGATCCAGATGAGGATGACCATCAGGAAGAAGTTGTTCCAGAGGGGCATGGCGATCCAGATCTGCGGATCACCGCCGAAATAGACCACGAGCGCGTTCAGGATGCCGATCTGGTCGGAGCCGGCGTCACGGTAGTCGTAGACGAATTTCCAGATAACCGATGCGCCGACAAAGGAGATCGCCATCGGCATGAAAATCAGAGACTTGGCGATGTTGCCCCACCAGATGCGGTCGGTGAGTGCTGCGATGATCAGGCCGAAAAAGGTGGAGGCAGCAGGCACCACGATCAGCCAGAGCATGTTGTTGAAGATCGACTGGCGGAACTCCGCGTCATTGACCATCCAGCGATAGTTCGCGAGGCCGACGTAGTTCTGACCGCCTCGGTCCATGACCGAGTAGAGGACCGAAGAGAACAGGGGGTAGATCAGGTAGATCGTTAGTGAGATCAGTGCCGGACCAAGAAAAAGCCAGGGCCGGATCAGGGCTGCGCGCCTCAAGTTCCTCGAGGCCTTTTCCGTATCGGCGATGCGGGACGGGAAAATCAGGTCCAGCAAATAATTCGAGCCGAAAAAATATCCGATCGCTGCCGCAACGCCGACGATGATCGTCAGCAAGGCAAAGAGTAACTGCTCCAAAGACGTCCCCTCCCTGTCGATTGCTCCGGATCACTGGAAAGCGCCGGATGCATTTTTTCTTCTTCATCGACGTCCGGGCCGCATCCTGTTGAATGCGGCCCGTCATGCATTTCGGGAAAAGCTTACTTCAAGCCGTCCCAAGCCTTCTGGATGTCGCCGGCGACGTCAGCCGCAGCCTTGCCACCGGAATAGTCAACCATACCCGTCCAGAATGCACCAGCGCCGATCTTGCCCGGCATCAGGTCGGAGCCATCGAAGCGGAAGGTGGTCGCATTCGTCAGGATCTCGCCCTGCTTGCGCAGTGCATCGTTGGCATAGGTTTCCGGCTTGGCAGACTTGAACGGTGTCAGGAAGCCCGACTGTGCCATCCAGACTTCATGGGCGATCGGGGTCTTCAGCCATTCGATGAAGGCTCGGGCGGCAGGCGTGTCCTTGGTAATCGAGACCAGGGTGCCGGCGCCGAGAACAGGGGTGCCCAGGTCCTTCTCGGCATAGGCCGGGAAGTAGAAGAAGTCGGCATCCACGCCCAGCTCAGTGCCTTCCGGGAAGAAGGACGGGATGAACGATGCCTGGCGGTGCATGAAGCACTTCGGCGGCGAGGAGAACAGACCCTTCGGGCTGTCGCGGAAGTCGGTCGAGGCTACGGCCTTGGAGCCGCCATCGACGAACTTGTCGTTGCGGGCGAACCAGCCGAACTCTTCGATCGCGCCGACGACGGCCGGATCGTTGAACTTGATCTCGTTGGTGACCCACTTGTCGTAGACGTCGGGAGCCTGCGTGCGCAGCATCATGTCCTCGACCCAGTCGGTGGCCGGCCAGCCGGTTGCACCACCCGAACCAAGGCCGATGCACCACGGCGTACCGCCGTCAGCGACGATCTTCTCGGTCAGAGCCTTCAGCTCTTCCATGGTCTTGGGGACTTCATAGCCGGCGTCTTCAAAGTTTTCCGGCGAATACCAGACCAGCGACTTCAGGTCGGCCTTGTAGGGGAAGGCAAAGAACTGTTCGGCGCCGTCCTTGTCCTTGTACGTGCCAAGGCTGACCCAGCTATCGCCTGCAGCATAATTGGTCTTCATCCAGTCAGCCGATTCAGCGCCGAGCGGAACGAGGAAACCCTTGGAAGCGAGGTCGGCGAGCAGACCCGGCTGCGGCAGGACTGCGATGTCCGGCGGGCTGCCGGCCTGGGTGTCGATGACGATCTGCTGTTCGTAGTTTTCCGAGGACGAGTAGTTCACGTCGATGCCGGTGGCATTCTCGAAGTAGGCAAGCATGGATTCGACCAGAACCTGGTCGTCGCCGCGCCACGGTCCGAAGATCTTCAGGGTCTGACCCTTGAGGTCGCCGTGCGCCTTCTTGAAGTCTTCGAAGGTCGACCAGCTGAACTTTGCATCCTCACCCGGAGCAAACTTCAATTCCTGCGCGCCAACCGAGCCAGCCACAAGCGCGGCAGCGGCCACGGTCATCAAAAACATTTTCTTCATGTGATTTACCTCCCATCACATCGGACGGCCAATCGTCCTTGGTCAGCGCGTTTTCCTCAAAGCGCTTTGGCCCCTATTTCATCACATTGGGTTCCATCCCGAGTCAAGGTCTTTTCTGCGTCTGCTGCATTTCGTTGCAACGGCAGGCCCAAAGCTGAGCAAATGCCTCTTCAGCGGTCAGATTCCACTTGTCGCCGAGCGCCGGTCTGCTGCATATTCGAAGCGCTTTGGTCGTTGGCGGGGAGGTCTCCGGCCGGGTGAGGAGAGGAAATCCGCGGTGAATCTGAAAGAATTATCAAAGATGCTCGGTCTGTCGCAGACGACCATCAGCCGCGCGCTGAACGGTTATCCCGAGGTCAACGAGGAGACGCGGCTCAGGGTTCAGAAGGCCGCCAAGGAGACCGGCTACCGGCCGAACCGTGCCGCGCAACGTCTGGCAACCGGCAAGGCCGGATCGATCGGCCTGATCATGCCGATCTCGCCCGACCACAGCTCGGACATGCATTTCGCCGAATTCCAGAGCGGGCTTGCCGAGGCCTCGATCGCCCAGGATTTCCACTTCGTCATCATGCCTTCAAAAGCCGAGGACGAGGAACAGGCCATTCGATGGCTGGTCGCAAGCGGTAGTGTCGACGGTTACTACCTCGCTTATGTACGGGAAAAGGACCCACGGATCGCGATGGCAAAATCGCTTTCGCTGCCCTTCATCGTCCATGGCCGCTCCTTCGGGATCGACCTCGACTACCCTTTCCTGGATGTCGACAACGAGGGCGCCTTCTTCGATGCCACGCGCTTCCTGCTACAACTCGGGCACAAGCGCATCGCATTGCTCAACGGTCAGGCCGACCTGGACTTCGCGCATCGGCGGCGGCTTGGGACCGAAAAGGCGCTGGCCGAAAAGGGCCTGTTGCTCGACCCACGCCACACCAGGCACAGCTTCATGGGAGACGAGCAAGGCTATCGAGGCATGAAGGAGATCCTTGCCGGCCCCGAGCGACCGACGGCCGTACTCTGCGCCAGTACGGTGCTTGCGCTTGGTGCCGTCAGAGCCATGAACGAGCTTGACCTGAAGCTTGGCGTGGACATCTCGCTGATTGCCCATGACGACGAGCTTCCACTTCTGAAGCCCGAGAACTTTTCCACGCCTCTGACAACCACACGCTCTTCCCTGCGGGCTGCCGGCAAGCGCATCGG
Source organism: Rhizobium sp. AQ_MP (assembly GCF_014237835.1). Taxonomy (GTDB): domain Bacteria; phylum Pseudomonadota; class Alphaproteobacteria; order Rhizobiales; family Rhizobiaceae; genus Allorhizobium. The sequence goes on along the minus strand of NZ_JACJVI010000001.1, from coordinate 550,109 downwards.
CGAGCGGCTGATCGCGATGATCAACCAGAGCGAACCGGCGCCGCCGGACCAGGAACTCTGGAAGGTGGAACTGGTCGTCAGGGCATCCACGGGACCGGCACCCGCCTGAACCGGCTCCTCGCGGCGGTGGCCATCAGAAGCGCGGTGCAGCCAGCCCCGCGCGGCGATGCGCGGCAATGACCGTGTTGGCCATCAACATGGCGATCGTCATCGGACCGACGCCGCCCGGAACCGGAGAAATGGCCTTGGCAACTGGCTTGCACTCGGCGAAGGCGACATCGCCGACGAGCTTGAACTTGCCCTCGCCCTTTTCGGGCGCTGCCACGCGGTTGATGCCGACATCAATGACCGTGGCGCCCGGCTTCAGCCAATCGGCCTTGACCATTTCCGCACGACCGACAGCGGCAACCAGGATATCCGCCTGACGGGCGAGCTCCGGCAGGTCGCGGCTGCGAGAATGGCCGATCGTGACGGTCGCGTTGGCATTGAGCAGGAGCTGCGCCATCGGCTTGCCGAAGAGATTGGAGCGGCCGATGACGAGTGCATTCAGGCCAGACAGGTCGTTGCCGTGGATCTGGCGGACCAGGATCATGGCACCGGCCGGCGTGCAGGAGAGAAGACCCGTCTTCAGATCACCGGTCGCCAGCTTGCCGGCATTGACGATGTGCAGACCGTCGACATCCTTTTCCGGCAGGATCGACTGGATGACCGGCTCGCTGTCGAGATGTTTGGGAAGCGGGAGCTGGACGAGAATGCCATCAACTTCAGGATCAGAATTCAAGGACGCGACGAGCGCCATCAGTTCTTCCTGCGAGGTCTCTTCGGGCAGGGTATGCTGAATGGAATTGAACCCACACTGCTTGGCCATGCGGCTTTTCGCGCCGACATAGGCATGGCTCGCCGGATCGTCTCCGACGATGACGACTGCGAGACCAGGCTTGCGGTGGCCGGATGTCTCAAGCGTCGTTGCTGCTGAGGTTACCGCTTCGATCACCGAAGCAGCGGCTGCCTTTCCATCGATTACCGTGGTCACTGTGCTCAATCCCCGTCTTCAACTGGCAGCAAGCTAGCGCCTATAGCGCGGCGCCATTTGCCTGTTGCCGTCCTATGCTGTCAAATTGCGGCATATTGCAAGGCAGGATTTCAAAGGGCTGGCTTCAAGTGGCAGGGGCGTTTGACTGACGCAGACGGTGGCGGAGCACATGTGCCAGGAAGACGGGGATTCCGAGAACGTAGCGTCGCCAAAGCCGCGAGGGCTCCAGCCACAGTCGGAACAGCCATTCGGATCGCAGATGTCTGATCCATGGAGGGGCGCGCCTGATGCGGCCCGAAACGAAATCAAGCAGGGCGCCGACACTGATCACCACCCTAGCGTGATCCGCAGTCAGGTGCTTGTCTACCCATTTCTCCTGAAGCGGCGTGCCCATCGCGACCAGGAGAAGGTCGATGCGCGCATTCTCAATGCGCTTGAGGATCAAGCCCGGATCGGCACGATCGAAGTAGCCGTCCGAGATCTCGACGAATTCATGCCAGGGCGTATGTTTCCGGAAGTTGACAGCCGCATCGCGCAGCACGTCGGACGAGGCTCCGAGCAAGCCGACACGAAGGGGCTTGGTGATGAAGCTCAGAGCGGCCGGGACGAAGTCGGTGCCGTTCAAATTGGCCGTGAAGCGGCCCCCATGCAGAAATTTCGCTGCGATATCGACACCGATTCCATCCGGCAGGATCAAGCAACGCGCAAGAACGTCACGATAGTGGCGGTCGCGCATCATGACATTGGCATTATGCGCATTGAGAAACGCTATGTGGGTCAGGCCCTGGCCCGCAACCAGCTTTTCCTCAAGCAAATCGAGCGCCGGCTTCCAACCCATGTCGTGGACGGGCAGGTCAAGGATCGGCAGAACGGGGACTGCGCTTCGCCCGGCCCTGCGCTCATCGTGGTCCGCGGCTCTGAATGCTGAAGAAGGCGATGCTGGCATGAAGCGGGTCCCGAGGGTCGATGCCCGAAACCTATCAGTCACAGCTAAAATTCCAGTAAAGCGTGGTCCGAAAAGTAGCGCCTTCAGGACAAGGCTTTGGTTACCATGTCCGATAAGAGATCTCAGTGTCCGGACGAGGCCGGTTTTTCCTCGACCTTTTCGCCTTCGACCACGGTTGTCATCTCCAGCGGCTCGGAACCACCATCGGCGGCCTTGCGCGCGGCATCCTTCGAGACATAGTCGAGCTGTTCGATCAAGACCTGGGCAACCATGCCTTCACCCAACCGCGCGTTCATCTCGGTCTTGATCTTTTCGCGAAAGCCGTTGACGTCGAAGGCGGAAACATTGGCGATGTCGACCATTTTGTTGCCCACAAGCAGCGTGAACAACTGATCGGTCATCAATTCCGTCGTCGGAAGTGCCTGCCCCTTGACCTTCTCCTTGTCCATCATGAAGGAGATCCGGGTCAGAAAGTATCCGGTGACGTCGCCTCCCCCGATCACAGGAATGGTGATCGGCTCGCCGCGTATCAGTTCAAGTGCAGCCTGCTGCTTTTCTTCCTCGCTCGGACCGGCAGGGGCTGTCGCAAGGTAAATCGAACCGTAGACGGCCCCCAGCGTGACAATGCAGACCCAGAGGCCGATTCCGAGGATCTTGCCCATCAGAACTCGCTGAACTGGAACTGTTCCTGGGAATAGGTGCCGTCGCCGTCAGCGTCGCGAACCGCGTTCTTCAGAATGTCGGCAACGGCGCGAACGGCCGCCAAATGCGCCTCGACGCGACGAGCGTTCAGGGCCAGCTTCTCCTTGAGAACATGGAGCTGCTCCACATAGTTTACGGCGAATTCGCGCGGATCCGTATCCCGGAACAGCATTGTCAGTTCGTAGAGGCAGCGGCTTTTGTGCGCGTTTGAGACCTTGAAATCGAATTCGGGATCCTTGCCGATCCGTTCATTCTCATTGTCAATGATCCGCTCAAGGCGGCTCAACACCGTCTTCACACGATATTCGCTCGAAACAACTTCCATGAAACTCTGCCCTGCCTTTAGAAAATCAATCAGTTCTTGGTATCAGTGTCGCTGGCGGCACCAAGAGTGCGTCGTTCGAGGTCGGTGACCCAGCTCATGGCGAGCCCGCGGTCGGCCTCGTTGGTGGCAGCGTTGACGCCATCTTCACCGCGCACACGCGAAAGAGCCTGATCGTACATCTGCTGGGCAATACCCACGCCGCCGGATTCGGCGATCGTCGTCCCCAGCTGCTCGGCCATCATGCTCTTCCACATCTCACCCGCATTGCCCTTGCCGTAGACTTCCTCACTCTCATCCGGCAACATGCTCTGGACGAAATTCGTCAGGTAGACGGCTTCGAAATCGCGATAGACTTTCGACGGCTTGCCGGCCTCTTCAACCTTCTCCGCCGTCGCTTCGATGCGGGCGGCATTGGCCGTACGATTCAGAATGTCGACGGTGGCGCTGAAACCGGCGCCCTTTTCGGCGAGACTGGTAGCCATGAAGCTGGCACGGTTGGTTTTCAGCTGTTCCTGGGCTGCTGCGACTTGCGCCGGATCAGCGGCGCGGATCACGTCCAGTACCAGATCGCTCGGGGGAGTAATGGCCATGGTGACATCCTCGATTTCGGTTCGAGGGGACTATCACTCCTGAAGCTTGCTGGAGGCTGGTGTGGCGAACTTGATGTCGATCAGGTCATAGATGGCGTCGTCATCGCGCTCGCGCTCCTCGTGATCGCGGGCTTCCTTCATGTTCTCCTCTAGGCGGTCGCCCTTGGCGCGCTCGCGCATCAGCTTCATCTCCTGCACCTGCTGGAGACCATGGAGCTGCTTGTCGGTATTGGAGAGCCGGTCGAAACGGTCGGCATAGTTCTGCGCGAAGAGCCGGTGCAGCGGATCGAGAGAGCCGATCGCCTCCATGACCGTTTCCATGGAGCGCGCATTTTCTTCTATGCGTTGGGCGGTGATACCCAGATCGCTCTCGGCCATTCGCTCCATGTGGCGCTGGACGGCCACCAAACGCTTCAGCTTGTCGGATTTCTTCTGCGGCCCCAAGGCATCCTCCTCAGAAGTTGAAGATCATCGGAAAATACTGGGCGAACTGCATGACCATCGCTGAAATGGTGAAATAGACCAGCAACAGACCGCCCAACAGCAGATAGGGCGTCGAGATGTAGAAGACCGGCACCTGCGGCGCGAGCTTGTTGACCAGACCTACGGCGACGTTGAACATCAGCCCGAAGATCAGGAACGGGCTTGCGAGACGCAGCATCAGAATGAAGGTCTGCGCCAGCGTATCCGTCAGGGTGATCAGCATCTTCTGGCTGTCGGGCATGCCACCCAAGGGCATAACGCCGTAGGAATCCACCAGGGCGCGGAAGACCACGTGGTGGAAATCCATCATGAAAAGGATCAGCAGACCGCCGAAGGAGATCAGGTTGGTCATCTGGTTTTCGGGCGTGTCTTCCAGAATATCGGAAGCGCCGGGCGTGTTCAAACCGATGGCCATCGATATGGCCGACCCGGCAAATTGCAGGCCAAGCACGAAGAGCCGGGGCACCAAACCATACATGATCCCGATCAGCAGCTCGCCGACAATCACGGCGACCAGAGACGACCCGCCTCCCTGAACGCGCGGATAGATCGTGTCGAACAGCACCGGCGTCATGGCCATGGAGATGGCAAAGGCGAGGAAGAAGCGCACCGTCATGGAGATGCGGGCAGACGAGAAACCCGGCAGTGTCATGATGCAGGCGCCGATGCGACAGAAGATCGCAAACAGCACGAGCACAGTCCCCTGCGGGTCAGCAATCATGAAATGGAGCCCAAAATCTTGATCTCTATGCCCTTGGCGAGCTCCACATGGGACAGGACCGGCAAGGTGGCGAAGAGTCGTTCTATGATCATGCGCACATAGGACCGCGTTTCTGGCGATGTGACAAGAACGAAGGGCAGTCCTCGGTCCATGAATTCACGGATAACGTGGCTTGCCTGCTCGGAGAATTCCTCAAGGCTGCGCGGATCAATGTCGAACTCGACGATTTCGCCTTTCGCATCGCGCTTAAGCGCCTGGTGGAAGACCAGGTCCCACTTGGATCCGAGACGCAGAACACGCAGGACGCCGTTGTCGGTCAGATCACCACAGAGCTGCTGGGCCATGCGGACGCGCACATGCTCAACGATCTGCTCTGTCTTGCGGACATGCGGGGCAAGTTCTGCGACCGCTTCCAGGATGAGGTGCAGGTTGCGGATCGAGACGCGTTCCGCCAGGAGCAGCTTCAAGACCGCCTGCAGGCCGGAGTAAGACATGTGTGAGGAGCAGATTTCGTCCGCGAGCTTCTTGTATTCCGGATCGAGGCGATCGATCAGAACCTTGACGTCCTTGTAGGACAAGAGCTGCGGCAGGTTGTTGCGGATCACCTCGCTCACGTGGGTGAGAACGACGGACACGTTGTCGATCGGGTGGAAGCCTTCACGTTTCAGCTCTTCGGTGAATGTCTCGAGGACCGATACCGCCGGCATGCCGAAGGCGGGTTCGCGGATCTCGTCTCCCGGTACGTTTGGCTTGCGACCCGAACCGGTTACCACCAGAACTTCGCCGACACGCAGGTTGTTCGACGCGACTGTCGTGCCGTGAATACGGATCTGGTAGGCCTTTTCCGGAATGGCGATGTCGTCGGTGACCTTGATTTCGGGGACGACGAAACCGTACTGGCTGGCGAATTTCTTGCGCATCTTGCCGACGCGGAAGGCGAGCTCCTGGTGAGCGCCCAGAAGACGGGTCGACACGAGCTTGCCCAGTGCGAGTTCGATTTCCGAGGTCTTCAGGACAGACTTGACCGAGTCCTTCTCGGCTTCCTTGTTCTGAATGACCTTCTTTTCCTCCTGCTCACGCTTCAGCTGGTTCTCGGCCTCAAGCTGGCGCGGAATGAACCAAGCACCGAAAGCCATCAGGCCACCGAGAGCGACGAAGGGGATGAAGGGCAGACCGGGAACGAGCGCGAGCGCGCCCATCAGACCGGCAGACACAAACAGGGCACGGGGATAGCCGCTCAGCTGATCGACAACGGCCTTGTCCGTGGAACCCGGCGTCCCGCCACGGGAAACCAGAAGACCTGCGGCAAGCGAAACGATCAGGGCCGGAACCTGGGAGACAATACCGTCACCAACGGAAAGCTTGACGAAGACATCAGCGGCCTGACCAAGCTCCATGTCATGGCGGAAGTAGCCGATGACGATGCCACCGAAGACGTTGATCGCCGTGATGATCAAACCGGCGATGGCGTCGCCGCGAACGAACTTGGAGGCACCGTCCATCGCACCGAAGAACGAGCTTTCCTGCTCCAGTTCACGGCGTCTGTGCTGTGCTTCCTTCTCATCGATGATACCGGCGGAGAGGTCGGCGTCGATCGACATCTGCTTGCCGGGAATGGCATCGAGGGTGAAGCGGGCGCCGACTTCCGCGATACGGGTGGCACCCTTGGTGATGACGATGAAGTTGACCGTGATCAGGATCAGGAAGACGATCAGACCGATCACGAAATCGCCGCCCATCACCAGGTTCGAAAAGCCCGCGATCACTCCGCCAGCAGCTCCATGCCCTTCGTGACCATGGGTCAGGATCACGCGCGTCGTCGCAATGTTGAGCGACAGGCGGATCATCGTTGCGATCAGCAAGATCGTCGGGAAGGACGAGAAGTCGAGAGGGCGCTGGATCCAGAGGGCAACCATCAGGATGAGCACGGAGAGTGCAATCGAGAAGGCCAGACCGATATCGATGAGGAACGGTGGTATCGGCAGGAACAGGATGCACAGGATCATCACGATCCCGAACGCAAATCCAATGTCGCGTCCGTTCGGTGCTACCTTCGGAATTACCAGTGCAGGTGGTTGCGCCATGTCCGATCCATCTCTTCATGAGAAGTCATCCGGAAAGCCATGCTTCCGGCAGTCTGCTCGCGAGAGATAGACGGCGAAGCTTGCGCGAGGATGGCACTAACGATGCCGCTAGAAGCCGGACTGTATTCGCGAAAAGACCAGATTGGTGAACAGGTTGATCTGGGCGCCGACAAACGGGGCGGAAATGCCGATGGTGATCATGATGGCCAGGATCTTCGGCACGAAGGTAAGCGTCATTTCCTGAACCTGGGTCAGGGCCTGGATCAAGGCGATGACCACACCGACGATCATACCGGCCGCCACGGCGGGGCCGGAGGCGATGATGATCGTCCAGATGGCAGCCTGAAGAATGTCGAGAGCATCTGCCTCATTCATGAGACGGTATCCTTTCGGAGCGGCGAATCATGCCTTCCACTCCGAATGGCGTAGCATGTCAGGAGCCGGTCGTCGTCCCGGTTGTTGGCTTTGTACCGACACGGACACCGACAGCGATCGGGATTTCCTTCCCGTCGGTCGTCGTTGCGACCATCGTGTCACTGTAGACGCGAACCGATGCCACGATACCGGTCGTCTTTTCATCAGCGCTGGTGATCGACTTCCCGATATAGGAGGAGGCGTTGGTCAGGGCATTGCCGGTGATCAGCGTCTCCAGGTTCGAGTTCGTCTTGATCGTCTGCTCGACCTGAGAGAACGTGGCGAGCTGGGCGATCTGCTGGGTCGCATCCATGGGATTCGTCGGATCCTGGTTCTTCATCTGAGCGATCAGAAGCTTCAGGAAGCTGTTGTAGTCCAGAGTTGCCTTGGCTTTCGCCTGGGCTGCAGTCGTGTTGGCTGCTGACGGCGCCGGTGTCTTGCTGGCCGCCGTCGTGGCTGCGGTGGCATCTACCGCCATGGTGCGATCTCCTTGCGGATCTGCTCGATCGTTGCCGGTGCCATTTCCTGATTGTTCAGGATGCGATCTTCAATCGGGTAAAGCTGGCGGATGGCCTTCAGCGCATCGAAGGCGCGTCCCGAGGACACCATTCCGTCGATCCGCTTGAGTTCGGCGAGGATTTCCTCGTTTTCAAAGCAGGACAACAGCATGATCACGGACTTGCGGAACATGGCAAGGGACTGTTCCTTGCCCTCCGGATTGATCAACATCATCTGCGCGATGAAATAGAGTTGACGAAGCGGCGTGGTCGCCTGTTCCGGCTGCAGAACGTGGTTCTCGAGAAGAAACGTAACATCATTCAGGAACTCGAGGGCAACCTTGCGATCGACGCGCAGAACCGCTCCATTGATAAAAATACGTTCGCCCGACTTGAGCGAAATGCGCAAAGTGCTCTTCATTTAAGTCCATCCCTGATGATGGTTGTCACGTCGATAATGCCCTGGAAGTTTTCGGATTCCCGTCTTCGGATCCGCTCACACTCTTTCAAGATCCAGATGGCGATGGAGATCAGATTGGCGCGGACTTCTTCGCCCAACTGGTTTTCTGGGTTTTGCAGATCCTCGATCAGCCGAATCCACACCCGGCGGGTATAGAACAGTGCCTCGATCGCCTCGCGAGAATACCCCTGTTTGTCCCGGGCCGCGCTCAGAAGCTGGATGCAACGGTCAAGGGCCTGCCGTTCGCGATCCTTGGCGTCAGCGACGCCATCTTCCATGACTTCGGCATATGAGAACTGGTACATTCAACTGCCCTTCAGGTTCATTTCACCCTTTGCTCATCAAAGGTAGTTTACAAGTGTCAACTTCTGGATCTTTGCAGTCAGGGTGTAAGATGCTTCAACCATGGAAAGCAGAGAGTTAACGCGAGTCGAAGCTTCGTACGCATCTACTTGAATCTTGGACGACAGGCTTTTCTCGATTATATCCACCTGAACCTTGAGCGAGGCATCCGCCTTCTCAACACGGTTCTGGGAAAGGCCGAGCTCCGAGCGGGTCGCATTGACGCCAGTTATGGCGCGCCCCGTGTAGTCAATCGCCTTGTTGATCGCGACCGTGACTGCATTGGCTGGCGCACCGATCGTCATCAGTTCCTTGGTGACAATTGCTGAGAGCGCAAAGTACCGGAAGCCCTTTTCATTGGCGGAAGCCGATGTCTTGACCGTTTCCGATTGCGTGATCCGGCTAGACATTGATCGATCGGTCGCACTGGACCAATTGGTATTCCAGTCAGCTCCCGTGAACATGGGCTCCAGCACGGACGTGATGAAATCTTCCATGCTGGGCGCCGCACCCTTTGCGGCAATCGTTGCGGTATTGGCCGTATCCGTTGGTGGAAAGCCGAAGTAACCGGTGAACGCAGCGTCGAAGGCGACCTTTGCCGGGGATGTCGCGGTATACTCGGTAAGCGGCTTTACATCCGTGTTGATGCCGGCGAACAAAAACTCACCGTTGGCCGTCTGATTGGCCATGCTGGTCATGGTCGACAGTGAGTTGGAGACTGTCATGACAGTCGTATTGATCGTGTCGGTGTTCGACGAACCGGAGATCGTGATCAGCGCGTTGTTCATCGCCTCAGCTGCAGTCGCGATCTGCTTCAGGGCCTCCTGAGAGGCCGACAGACGCTGCGTCGCGATCGAATTGTTGCTGATCATCGAGTTTAGCCTGAGGCTTTCCCGGTTCAGGTCAACGACCGTCGACGTCTTGCTGCCAAGTTCGGCGCCGACATCCGCAAAGGAGCCGGTGCTGACTTCCTGCTGCGACTTCAGAAGTTCATTCTGTGCCTGGCGGATGGTCAGGCGCATCGACGTCTGGGTCGAAAGATTGGAGACGCTGGCTGTCGACATCAGGGATTACCCCACCATTTGGAGTACGGCCTTCAGCATCTCATCAACTGTCGTGACGAGCTTGGCCGCGGCCTTGTAGGACTGCTCTACATCGAGCAGCAACGATAGTTCTTCATCGAGACTGACGGCCGTCTTGGACGAATAGGTCTGGAAGGTCCGCTCGTAGAGCGCCTGCTTGTTTTCGTTTGCCGTTGTCGCGTTCGAACGCAACTCTTCGAGCCAGCCGATCGAGTTGCTGGCGAAGGACAGAACGCTCGCATCCGTCTTCAGATCCGCATCCGAGGAAAAGCTGCGGTTGGCTGCCAGCCCGTCGACATACTTATTGATGAGGTCGGTGAAGCCAGACGAATTGTCGGTATTCTTCACATAGCCGGCACCATTGATGCCACCATCGCGGATGAGCATCGGGTCACCGCCCGCATCCGAGCGAACCGCCGGATTGACACGGATCAGCGCGGCAAGACCAGGTTGGACAGTGCCTGTCGGCGGCACCGTGCCGGCCGGCCAGGTGAAGAGGCCAGGCAGTTCGCCACCACCGCCGGCGTCGACCTCCTGGAAGGTCTCCACCAAGCCGCGAGCGATTTCATCGAGCTGCGTCTGGAACGTCGGTGCGATGACGTCACGGACCTGCACCAGCGAGGCAAGCGATCCCTGGCCGTCTGTATTGCCACCGACACCTGCTCGGACCGGCGTACCGTCGATATAGACCGCGTTGCCGCTGACGGTTGAATCATAGGTGTAGGTTCTCACGAAGCTGACTTCGCGCGGATCGGTTTCGAACAGCGTCGTGCCATCATAGGTGTAGAGCACCATGTCGCTGTTTTCACGCATGTTGACCGATACACCGACGATCTTCGAGATGTCTTTCAACAGGGTGTCACGACGGTCGAGATGGTCGTCGGCGTTACCGCCGGTGGCGGTCTGCCTGACGATCGTGTCGTTGACGGTCTTGAACTCGGCAAGCAGCTTGTTCAGCGACTGTACCTGCTCGAAGATCTGAGAATCGGTGTCTTCGCGCACTTGCTGGGTGGTCGCTGTCGTTTTGTTCAGCGAGTTCACGACGTCAATCGCATCCGTGACGACCGTCGATGCCAGCGCGTACTCACCGGGCGCTGCAGCGAAAGATTGCAGGCTGCTCTGCAAGTTTGCGAGATAGGCCGAGGGCGACAGTTTGTATTGGTTGCCGCCAAGCGCGTTGGAGAGGGTTGTCAGTCCGCCCAGCAGCGTCGACTGGGCGCTCTGCTGTCCTGTCGAGGATGCCATCTGCCGCAGCAGAGCCATCTGCTGCGACCGTTCGTTCTGCACCGTCGATGCGCCGTAGACCGTCTGAACGACCTTCGCGTCGCGGCGAACGTAGTTCTGGTTGCCGGTGTTTGCGATGTTTGTCGAGATTACGGACGTCTGCTGCGACGTGTTCCGGAATATCGAATTGGCCGTGTTGAGCGACGATGCAAGCGACATAGGACTAACCTACTCTTTCGATTATCTCTTCAGGTTGACCAGGACTTCCATCAATTCGGAGCCGGTCTGGAAAACCTTGGAGTTTGCCGTGTAGTTGCGCTGGGACTCGATCATCGCTGTCAGTTCTTCGGCGACATCAACGTTGGAGTCTTCGAGCGCACCGGACAGGATCTTGCCGAAACCACTGGAGCCGGCATAGCCGAGGATAACGACACCTGAGTCGTTCGACTGGGTGTACATATTGCCGGCCACGGGATTGAGATTGTCCGGGCTCTGGACGCTGGCCAGCGCGACGCGGAACTTCGGAACCAGGTCGCCATTCTCATAGGCGACGGACACGATGCCCTTGTCGTTGATCTCGTACCCCTTGACCTTGGAGGCGGCGTTACCGTCAACCTTACCCCGTTCAACAGAGAAGGCCGAGGCGAGCTGTGTGGTATCGCCAATGTTGATGACAATACCGTTCGCAGGGTCGCCGACTTCGGCACCGGCAACGGTGTAAGGATCCAGGACGAGCTCTGCCGGGGATGGAGAAATCAGCTTACCGTCCGTGTCAAAATCCATGATCGCAGGCGGGTTGATGAGCGAGGTACCGCCATCCGCTTCAACGGCGGATACCTGCCATTGGTTGTTCGCAAGCTTTTCATAGCTGAAGGTGATCAGCCGGCTGGTGCCCTGGCTGTCGAACACTTTCAACGACGTGGTCTTGATGTCGGCGGCAGCGCCAACGACCGCGGAGTTCGGCAGGTTGACGTTCAACGTGCCGGTCAGCGAGCGCACGGCCGAAATGCCGGAGCCGGACAGGTCGACCGGTTGAAGCCCGTCAAAGCCGTTGACGACGATCGTCGGATCCGCATTGGAATCGTATTCGTAGCCCTGCAGCGTAAAGCCTGCCGTGTTTTTCAGTGTCCCGTCGTCCTGGAGAACGAACGAGCCTGCGCGCGTCAGATAAGGAGTTCCATCACCGCCCTTGACGATGAAGAAGCCAGAGCCATTGATCGCGAGATCAGTCGTCGACGTGGTGTAACTGAAGGTGCCCTGTCTCGAGATCGAGTAGCGGACATCGGTCTGAACGCCGCCCGAATTGTAGGCGCCGTTGGTCGTCGGCAAAATCATCGACGAAAACTGCACCGAGGCCTTCTTGTAGCCAACGGTCGTGGAATTGGCGATGTTGTCTGCGACGGTGCTCAGCCTGTTCGACTGGGCATTCATGCCGGAGACACCCGTTCGCATGGTTCCGTAAAGGCTCATGTCAAAATCCTCGTTTGGTAGTCGATTTGGAGAGTATGAGGTGGGCCTTGCGTGAAGCTGTATGGCCAGAGCGCCCAGTCGTTTTTTCACCTCGCAGCGAGGGAAAAAGATGCGGCCGCTCAAAGGCGGCCGCGGGGTCAATCAGCTCCAGTCGATGCAGTAGCCGAGGAAGCGTTTGGAATCGACCGGGTCGAAACCGAGCTTTTTGCGTAGCTTCTTGCGAAGCTTGGAGATGTGGCTTTCAACAACGTTTTCTTCGACTTCTTCATCGAAGATGCCGTAGATCGCGTTGAAGATCTGCGTCTTCGATACGCGCCTGCCGCGATTGGCAACCAAGTACTCGAGGATGCGGCGCTCACGGCGCGGCAAGGGGAAGACGTCGCCAGCGATTTCAGGATCGCGGCCGTCAGAAAAGACCTTGATCGGACCGATCTCGGTGAAGTTGGTGATCGCCCGCAGACGCCGGCGGATCGCAGCAGCCCGCGCCAGGATTTCGCGAGGATGCACGGGCTTGCGCACGACATCGTCGACGCCGCAGTCGAAGAGTGCTAGCGTTGCTTCCAGGGAAGGTTGATCGCTGACCGCGATGACCGGGGCCTGCGTTCTGTCACGAATTGCCCTCGGCAATTCCAAGGTCGCCTCGCCCTGGCCGAGGAGAAATGCCTCGACTGCTGCGATGTCGGAATCAGCTGCTGTGTTGACCCATTCTCCGAACTCTCTTGGGTCAAACCCCGTCGAGGGAATTCCCTCTCGCCCAAATAGAGATGTGTATCCGTCCTTAACGAGCTCGCGCTCATCAACCACTACGATCATTCGTCCGCCTCCGAATCAGTGTGGTGTTTCGATGCACAATGCGTACGAATCGGAGGATTCCTGAACAACTAGGAGAACTTAACCATAGATATTAACGATTGATTAACCATTTGGTGCCGATTTGAACTAGATCTAGTATGTTTTGTGAGTTTGCGGCACAATTTTTCGGTGGAAAAGTTAACGCAAGTTTCGCGCAAGCTCGCGTCTGGGCTTGCCTCATCGCAGTCTCGCCACAATTCGCAAATCGGCACAATCGTGACTGTCAAACAACTACAGGGTGTTATTCACCGCAAAATTGTCGCGCATTGGGCGTCCAGCTTCCGTAGCCGGTCGCGACCAGATTGGCAATCACGCGGCATACATAACGCTTCTGCGCGGGATCGTTGTTGGGTCCAGCATGGTATCTGGCGACAGCCATGGTCCAGGTCTCGTGGCGACCATGCAGATCGCTCAGGAAACGTGCTGCGTATTCGACGTTGCGTCTGGGATCGAACATCGCTTCAACTGACGTAAAGTGCTCGCCGTGGAAGTGCTGATTGATCTGCATGCAGCCGACGTCGATGAGAACGGCGCCGCCCTCCCTCGCCTGCTGAAAGGCTTCAAGCGCCTCATCAAGGTTGTCGAAATAGTGGGCCTTACCCTCTACATTCATCGCATAGGGCGCGAGGCTTCCCTTCCGACCGGTCTCGGTAAGCCCGACCGAGTAGAGAATTCCTTCCGGTATGCCGTACTTGGCTGCGGCAGCACTGATGGCGCCTTCACAGGCGCCCAAACTGGCCTGCGCCTCAGACGTAAAGCTGATCAGGGCGAGCGCTGCGAGTGCCGGAAGAAGGGATCTCTGCCGATTGAACCATGCGCTCATCCGTCGTCCTCACCACATTGCCGGAGGCGTCGCCCCGCTGCGCCTGCCGTTCACTGCCACTCTGGTTTCCGGACTGGAATGCCTGTTGTCCGGTCTGCTGGCCAGATTGCTGGTTCTGCGAGCCGCTTTGTCCTGAATCGGCGCTTCGATCTGCCGGCGACAACTGCATGGTCACCTGCACCTGATCGACCACCAGACCTTGAGCTCGAAGAGCCTTCAGAATGTCGCTCTGGTCATTCGAGAGTTGGCGATAGGCTGCTGGATTGTCGACAGCGAGCTGAACACTCAACTCTTCACCGTTCAGTCTCAGCGTTGCCGTGACGCTGCCAAGTTCGATCGGCGTCATCTGGAGTTTCAGGGTATGGACCACCTTGCCCTGACTAGAGTGAGCTGCGGCATTTGCGAGTTCAGAGCCCGGCGACATTGCTGTCACCCACTCAGCGTCTCCCAACATGGCAGCGGTGATCGACGCGGCATTGGATGTCGAGGCGGGCGCAATATAGCGACGGCTATCAACCACAGTGACCGTCTCGATTGGTTTCGGCTCCGCCTGCTCGGAACCCGGCGTTTCCTCCCCGCGCAGGAGAAGCGGCTGACCCTTCCCATCCGCTCTGATGAAGCGGAAGTCTCGGTCACCATCAGACTGGCCCTCGTCGGAGGTCGACGCTTCACTCGAGTCTTCACCGATCGCGGCCATGGCAAGCCCGGCAATTACCTTTTGCTCTTCCTTGCCATTCTTCTCACTCTTGGCGACCTCGCCGGTCTTTTCGCTCACGTCAGCCTGAGCACTCGCCAGGAGCTGGAGGACGCCTGCAAGATCTGCCAGAGGCACGTCCGTCTCAAGCAAAACCTCTGAGGGTGTCCCCTCTTCGGCGACCTTGTCCGTCGCGGCTGGACCACCCTCATTCGCGTCCTTGCGTTCCCGTTTAGCCATCATCGCCTTGGCCAGCTGAGCTCTGAGTTCCGGGTCGAGCCCTTCGATTTCGACCAGTGGCTCCTTGCTTTCAGGGCTGGCGCCCTTGCTCTTCGCCTGGGCCTTGGCCAAGGCTTGCATCAGATCTCCGGTCGAGAGATCATCCGGAAGAGCGCCGAGTTCCGCGAGCAGAGCATCATCGATGACCTGGCGTGGTGGCTCGCCTGTACGTGTCATCGAGTTCGACGATGGCGCTTTTTCTGCGCCTCCGTTCTCGATCCCCTCACTGGCGCGCTCCTGTCTTGACGCACCGGGCTCCCGCTCTCCGGACTTCGACAACACTTTGGAGAAGCTGCCTGCCTCATCCGCCTTGTCGCCACGGCTGGCAGCCGGCGAAGTCGCCGGGCCTTCCGATACGGGCAATCTGGGGGCTGAAAGTGCATCCATCATGTCACGGGCCTTCCTTGTTGAGAAGATCGTCAATCGCATCGAGCTTCGAACGACCGGACTCTACGAAGCTGCGAAGCTCCGGATCGATTTCGCCCTGCGGGGCTGGCGCAAGCGCTGAATCAGCCGATGCCGGCTGCACTTCGGCGTTCGGAGCGGTGGTCGACGCCGGGGCTGGCGTTGGCTGAACAAACGGGTCCTGGAGATCCGGGTCGATCACTGCGGGCTGCGCCTGTGCGCCGACTTCCGCCGGCTCTGTCGTGGCGACCTGGGGTTTCTGAACCGGCTCCGGCTCACGCAGAACTTCCTTGGCGATCGTCTCTGCCGCCCGCCGCAAAGCGCGGTCGCGTGGCGATAGCGCCTCTTCCGGCACCTGCATCAGAGCTTCCATGGCATCACCGACATTTTCGGTCGGTACGCGGACCATCGTCCCATAAAGCCTCGCCAGTGCATCTGCGCCCTCTTCGGTTCCGGAGAGAAGCTTTGCCTGTTCTGCAGCCATGGTTGCCAAGGCTTTGCGACCTGCAATGGCAGCCTCGCGCGCAAGCCGAAGGTAGACTTCACGCCGCCGGTCGGTGTCCATATAGCCGAGGGTTGCTTCGATATCCTCAGGCTTCAGCACATCGTAGTGCTCAACGACAAACCGGACGAACAGATCGGCAAACTGACTGGCATAAGGGGAATAGAGGAAGCGGCGTGCATAGCCATTCGCATAGAGCGACGCCTTGTCCACGATCTTGGCGTCAACCGCGACCGCGAGCGACCTGCGCAAGGCAGCTTCCTCGACGATGGTGCCGGGTGCGGTCAGACGCGCCCAGTCGTAGAACTTGAGCGCTGCCGGCGGATCTCTCGTGAGAGTGACATTACCCGCGACCAGCGCTAGATAGGGGCCAATCTTCTCGTTCCTGTATTCCGTGGCGATGTCGCCCAGCGATTTCGCGATCAGCGTTCCCTTGCCACTCAGGTACTTTCGCAAGGCATCACTGACGCGATTGTCGAAATTGCCATCGATATCGCGCGCAACCAGGAACTCCAGGGTCGCGGGATTGCCCCCACTCATGGCGTAGATCAGCGCCGCATCAACATTGCGCGGATCTTGAAACGCCTTGGAATCTGCCGTTCGCAACCGCTCGTCAATGGTGCTGAGCATGAAGCGCTGCATCTCCGCAGCAGAATGGTCTCCGCGCACCACGGTATCCTGGACGAACTGCAAAGACCGCAACATCCGATAGGGCTCAAGCGTTTCATCCACCGACTGTGCGCGGCCGAAGGATGCGACCGACAAGACGATCGCACCGGACAGCAACAGTCGGAAGATGGAACGCTGGATGATCATGATCACCCCTGCTCCGCTTCAATCAGGATCTCGATCCGTCGATTGGCGTCCGCGAGCGGATCATCGGGAACCTGCAGGCGCCGGTCAGCGAAGCCAGACACCTGTTCAACGCGATCCTCACTCAGGCCGCCACGAACGAGCATGTAGTAGGCGCTATGGGCGCGCGCCATGGAGAGACGCCAGTTATCGTTTTCCGTCCCACGGAACTGACGCGCGTCGGTATGACCGCGGATGACGATGCGTCCCGGCTTCTCCTGCAAGATCTGGCCGAGCTTCTCCATCGCGAGCACCAGTTCGCGGCGCGGCACGGCCGAGCCGACATTGAACATGGCCGCATCGGACTGGTCGCTGATCGTGACCAAAAGACCGCCCTCCGCGGGCGTCACCAGAAGCCCCTCCGACAGTTTGCCTGCGGCACCACCGATGGCATTCTCAATCTGTGCCTTGAGTTGGTCTGCCGCGGCAAGCTGCGCCTTGAGCGCAGCATCGGACGTTTCCGGCGCCGTAGCCGACTGTTCCTCCGCTTTGGTGGATTGGCCAGTTTCGGTCTGCTCGGTCGCGCCGTTCTCAGGCTTGGCAGAGGTCATCGCCTCGCCTGGTGTCGTGGGCGTTTCGGGCTTCTGCCCTGGTACGACGAGGGCGATCTGCTGTTCCGGCGCGGCCGGTTGTTCGGCGGGATCCGCCGTTTGCGGCTCGGCTGTCTGCGCCTGTTCAGCCGGGGTCTGCGCATCGGTCGGCTCGCCCGGAGGGCCATTTGCGGTCTGGATCTGCTGCGTCCAGAAATCGGGATCGAAGGGATCGCGATAGGCCTCTCCCCCCTGCGCGCCGGTGGAGGGACCGGAGTCAGCAGCGCCACCCTCGCCCTTGGCACTCACATTGGCCTGCTGGCCGACTTCCTGAGCGATCTCAGCCAGAACGGAATAGGGGTTTTCAAAGAAGTCCGCCTCGGAATAGTTGGCCTCGTCCCCCGAAGATGCCGTCTGATCATCACCCGTTGCTGCAGCCGAACCGACCTTGTCCTGGTCTTCATCGACCTGGGAGCGCTCCTTCTTTTCTTCGCCCTCGCTGGTCTCAACCGGCTTTTCAAGCCCCTTTTCGGTCGGCTTTTCGTCTGAAAGCTTGATGGGATTGAAGTAGCTTGCGACCGAAGCCTTGGTTTCCTCGTTTGCGGCGTTGACCAGCCACATGACCAGGAAGAAGGCCATCATCGCGGTCATGAAGTCAGCATAGGCAATCTTCCAGGCACCGCCATGCGCGCCATCGTGATCACCCTTGTGGCGCTTGACGATGATGATTTCGTTTTTGCCGTGGTGATGATTGTCTTCGCTCATCCCAACACTTTCTTCAGGCTCGCCGTAAAGGCGGATATGCGTGTGACGAGCGCGGCGTCGCCGAATTCAGCCGTCAAATCGAGATCGGCATCCTCGGAGAAGCGCAAGAAGTCACCGTGCTCCGGCATCTCGGCCTGGAGCTTGTCGAAGAGTTGACGTGGCCCCTTGATCGTGATCGCGCCCGCCTCTCCAGCGGATATCGCGGTCTGCAACAGGTCGGCCAAATCCTTGACGGCCTTTTCTACAAGCGCCTCGCCAATGACGGGGGCAAGGGCGATCGCGGCCTGTTCGCTTACGGTGAGAGACAAGGTCCGAATGGCTTCCGGCAGTTTTTCGGCGATTATGGCGGCGAACTCGTCGCGCAGCTTCTGGTCACGTTCAGACAGAGCTTGGGCATGGGCAATTTGCATCGCCTGTCGATCGACCTCAAAGCGCTCCATGGCCGCCTTTTCGCCTGCCTCGTGACCCTCGGCATAGGCCTCGCGCCTTAACGTTTCGACGTCGATTGCTTGAACCTCCGGCTCCGGGAGTGCTGGAAAATCCAGGTCGAAGGCATCCCCTGCTGGCATCTCGAATGTCGCTGGGGGCGATGCCGGTGGGGGCACCGAGGTTGAGAAGTCCTTGAGATATCGGGCCAGAGGCATGCTCATCGGCAGTCGCCTCCATGGGCGAAGCAGGGAAACCGGCAGGCGCATTCATGCGCGTGAAGACGATCAAGCATCAGCATGTTGGTACGCGTTCTCTCATCTTCCTGGATCGATCGAAGTTCACTCGGCAGGGACTGGCAGCGAGGCCCACGTCCTTTCGATGAAGCTAAGGGTTCAAACTTGCGCGAAGATGAATGAGTCCTGCGACGGCCTGCTTCAAAGCGGCACAGGCATGCCGGGTGTCGAAACACCCGGCGTTTCAGGCGTCAACGCTGGAAGAGCGTGAGGAGCTTCTCGGCACTGGTATTGGCGATCGACAGCGCCTGGATGCCGAGCTGCTGCTGGGTCTGCAAGGCCTTCAGACGGGTCGATTCCTGATTCATGTCAGCATCCACCAGGCGTCCGATACCCTTGTCGATCACGTTCATGAGGTTGGAGACGAAGTTGTCCTGCATCTTGATGCGCGAGGTGATCGCGCCGAGCGTTGCTGCGGCGTCCGTCAGCTGCAGAATCACATTATCGACAACCGCGATCATGTCATCCAAGGTGGCCTTGTCGGTATTGGTGTTGATGGCGATTTCCTGGGCCCCGGCAGGGGCTGCGCCCATGTCGAGAAGAAAATATTCGCGCGTCCCGGTGCCGGTCCCGCGAAGGGCATCCGCATCGATTGCCTTCGTGAGAAACCCCTGCGACGGGTCCTGGATATCGATCAGGACGGAGTCGGCAGTATTGAAATCAAGCGTCGTGACCTGAACGCTGCCATCGGCACCGCGCACGAAAGATGAGACGACCTGCTTGGTGCCCAATGGCGCAGCATTGGTGTTGTACAGCCAGTTTTCGCCCGAGAAGGAAGCCGATTGTGCAGCAGAAATCAGCTGATTCTTCAGCTGCTTCATTTCCTCGTTGATCTTGTTCTTGTCCACGCCCGGCTCGCTGGCCGCGACCAGCTTCGCTTTGATTGACGACATGACATTCACGACATTGTCGAGAGACGTGTAAGCGGTATCAACCGTCGCCGCACCGAGGCCGAGCGCGTCGGAAACCGTCGAGAGCGCAGCATTGTCGGAGCGCATCGTCGTTGCGATGGACCAATAGCCCGCGTTATCGGCTGCCGTTTCGACCCGGTAGCCCGAAGAAACACGACGCTGGGTCGTTTCGAGGTTGGTGTCGATCGTACGAAGCGTCTGCAGCGCCGCCATTGCGGCCGCATTGGTCATAATACTGGTCATGCTTGGTGCCCCTAAGCGTATCGGACTGCTCATCCGGCAGCTTGCCGGGAAGACGGGTGGGCATCATGCTGACCGCGCAGTGCGTGGTCCCCGTCGCAGTTAACAAATCGTTAACAGCGGCAGTTAACAAAGCGCTGCGGCATCTGACAAGGGTAAGTCACCGCATTTGTCCAGGAAACGAAAACGTGAAAAGCTTCGCGCAAGCCCCAAAGGAAAATCCGCGCCTCTTGCGAGGCGCGGATTCACACCGAGCACATCCGACACCGTCAGGGCGGGACGAAGTCGCCCCTAGCCAGGGCGCCGCTTACTGACGGAAGAGTGTCAGGATGCTTTCGGAAGAGGTGTTGGCGATGGAGAGCGACTGGATGGCCAGCTGCTGTTGGGTCTGAAGGGCCTTCAGGCGGGTCGATTCTTCGTTCATGTTGGCGTCGACGAGACGACCAATACCGCTGTCGATCGAGTCCGTAAGGCTGGCAACAAACTTTTCCTGCATGCCGATGCGCATCGAGATCGAACCAAGGGCAGCGGCGGCACTGGTCATGTTTTGCAGAGCCCCTTCAACCAGATCCAGGGCCTCCTTCATGTTTGCCTGCATGTCGGCAGTCGCATAAAGGGTGATATCAAGAGTATCGACAGACTGGGCCGCGACGTTTGTGAAGGTGCCCGTTGTGCCGAGGATGCCGGTGGTGAACTCTATACCGCCAGCACCGTTTGAGCCGTAGAGAACGGTCATCTCGCCCGGGGTGCTGGCATCCAGCTTGTATCCGGTCGTGGAAACGGAGACCGCGCCGGTGGAGCTACGCAAGAACCCGGACACGACCGTCACATTGACGGGTGTGGCGGCATTGTCACCACCGGCGATCCAGTTCTGACCACTGAAGCTTGCGGACTCTGAGATCGAGCGGAGCTGTTCCTTGAGCTGGTTGATTTCTTCCTGGATCTTGCTCTTGTCGACGCCCTCTTCAGTCGCAGCGACGACTTTCGCCTTGATCTGCTTGACGACGTCAATGGCGCTCGACATCGCGGCATAGGCGGTGTCGATCTTGGCAGCACCGAGGCCCAGCGCATCCTGGACCGCAGAGAGTGCCATGTTGTCCGATCGCATCGTCGTCGCGATCGACCAATAGGCGGCGTTGTCGGAGGCTCCACCAACGCGAAGACCCGAGGATACACGTCCCTGAGTATCCTGCATCTTCGAATCGAGCGAGCGGAGAGTTTGAAGTGCAGCCATCGCTGCGTTGTTCGTCAAAATGCTGGTCACGGTCGTGTCCCTTAAATGGCTAGTTCTGGGGACATCCCGGTCTTTCCGGGAACGATGACTCGGCCTAATGCCCTTAACCACTTCTTCGTCTTGGTTAACTCATCGTTACATGAGAGCCATGTAACGGGCTTATGGTTAACGGATGGTTAAGCAGGTACAAAAAAATCCTTAATGCGCAAAAAGCCGCCCCGGAGGGCGGCTTTGATCGTGGCGCTCTGTTCGTCTTAGCGGAAGAGCGTGAGGATGACGTCCGAAGAAGAATTGGCAATCGAAAGCGACTGGACGGCCAGCTGCTGCTGGGTCTGCAGGGCTTTCAGGCGGGTCGATTCTTCGTTCATGTTGGCATCGACGAGGCGACCGATACCGGAGGACAGCGAGTCAGACAGTTTGTCGGCGAAGTTTTCCTGCAGTTTGATGCGCATGGAGATCGAGCCAAGCTGAGCACCCGCACTGGTCATGGAGGCAAGTGCGGAATCGACAAGGGTCAAAGCTTCTGCCATTTCGGTACCGCCGAAGGCCGAAATGTTCAGATCGTTCACCGAAACGTTGATGGTGGCGCCACCGGCAGTCCCGAGAATACCGGAGGTGTTGACGATGCCGCCTGCGCCGTCACCACCGAACAGCAGCGTGCCGTTCGCAGTATCCGTGAGAGCGTAGGTCGTGGTCTTGACGGAAACGGCATTGTTTGCGTCACGGACGAAGCCGGATACAACCGTCACGTTGCCAGCATCACCAGCAATCCAGTTTTCGCCGCTGAAGGAAGCCGATTCGGCGATCGATCTCAGCTGTTGCTGCAGCTGCGAGATTTCTTCCTGAACCTTTTTCTTGTCAACGCCTTCTTCCGTGGCGGTGACAAGCTTCGACTTGATCTGCTTCACCACTTCGATGGCCGATTCCATACCGGCATAGGCGGTGTCGATCTTCGAAGCGCCGAGGCCGAGAGCGTCCGAAACGGCGGAGAGTGCCATGTTGTCGGAACGCATGGTGGTGGCGATCGACCAATAGGCGGCGTTGTCGGAGGCTTCACCGACGCGGAGACCGGACGATACGCGGCCCTGGGTATCTTGCATGCTGCTGCCAATCGAGCGCAGCGTCTGCAGTGCCGACATCGCGGCGACATTGGTAAGAATGCTCGTCATAGTAGTGTTGCCCCTTGAATGGCTGACTTAGAAGGGACATTCCGGGCCTGCCGGTAACGGCGCACAGCATCATGCCTGCTAACTGGCTGATTCTAAAACGTTAGCTCGCCGCTTCGATAGGCTTAGATAAAACTATCAAGGTTAACGAAGGCCTAAACGGGCTCCCTGGACCGAGTTTTTGTGAAATTTTTCGACAACCTTCGCGCGTGTGCGCGCGTGCCAGATCATGATTAATAAAACGCAAAGACCGCGTCCGTTTCCGAACGCGGTCCTTGTGTAGCTTCCGCCCCGGTTCAGCCTCCGAGGGGTCAAGCTCTTCCATCCACACAGACCACAGGTCAGCCACCAGGGTCGATCGGCGATGGAAACTTCGGCCGGCCCTGGGGGACCGGCATCACGCCTCCGATTAACGGAAGAGCGACAGGATGTTCTGCGAGTCGTTGTTGGCGATCGACAGAGCCTGGATTGCCAGCTGCTGCTGGGTCTGCAGGGCCTTGAGGCGGGTCGACTCTTCGTTCATGTTGGCGTCAACGAGGCGGCCAACACCCTTTTCGATTGCGTCGGACAGCTTATCAGCGAAGCCAGTCTGCAGATCGATACGGGACGAGATGGAGCCGAGAGTTGCTGCCGCGGTGGTCATGTTGCTCAGCGACGTCTCGACGTCGGTCAGCAGGTTTGACAGGTCGGTGGCAGAGGTCGAGTTGCTGATCGAGAAGCCAAAGATGCTCTGGTTGCTCGCAGCGCCGGTGCTGCCGAGGATGCCGCCGGTGGTGTCAATCGCGCCAGTGGCTGCATCTGCGGTGAACAGGGTGTTGGTGGCGCCCAGCGTGATCGAGGTGGTCTTAACCGATACAGTGTTGTCGGCTGCCCGAACAAAACCGGTCACGACGCTCACGTTACCGCCCGCGTTGGCGAGCCAGTTTTGGCCGTTGAAGGATGCCGATTCAGCGACGGACTGGAGCTGCTCCTGCAGCTGGTCGATTTCGCCCTGGATCTTGGTCTTGTCCACGCCCTGCTCCTGGGCGGCGACGAGCTTCTTCTTGATCTGCTTCACAACCTCGATCGCAGAATCCATACCTGCGTAGGCGGTATCGACCTTGGCAGCGCCCACGCCGAGCGCGTCGGTGACGGCGGACAGAGCCATGTTGTCGGACTTCATGGTCGTGGAGATCGACCAGTAGGCGGCGTTGTCAGAGGCCTTGGAAACCTTCATGCCGGTCGAGATGGCGCTCTGTGTCGATTCCATATTGGAGGCAATCGAACGCAGGGTCGAAAGCGCGGACATCGCGCTGGAGTTGGTCAGAATGCTGGCCATGTCAAATTGTCCCTTAAACGAGATACAAGAGGGGACATACCGGACTTACAAAACTTACCGGTCACGAGCGTGCGGCATCATGCCATTTGGTATCTTACTTCCTACCAGACCCGTCGTGCGAGGACCAAACTCGCAGCCATTCGTTGCCAACACCTTAACCCAGGAGGGTGCGCCCCGGGTTGAACTAACCCATGGTTAACAACGGGCAAACGGTTTACGTAGAAAGCCTCCGGATCGCTAAGCGAACGATCGGACAAGACTACCCACCAACAGGTTCCAGCCGTCAATCAGGACGAAAAACAAGATCTTGAACGGCAGCGAGATCGAGGTGGGCGGCAGCATCATCATACCCATGGCCATGGTGATCGTAGCCACCACCATGTCGATCACCAGAAACGGCAGGATGATCAGGAAGCCGATTTCGAAACCGCGACGGATCTCGGAGAGCATGAAGGCCGGGATCAACACACGATAGTCGATCTTGCCGTCAACGATGGTCGCCTGCCCCCGCTCGTTGGCGATATCGACGAAGAGCGCCAGGTCCTTATCGCGGGTATTGGCGGTCATAAACTCGCGGAACGGTTCCGCGATCAGGGCAACGGCCTCAGCCTCGGTGACCTGGCTGTTGAGCAGGGGCTGGACGCCCTCGCGCCACGAGCGATCCATGGTCGGCGCCATGACATAGAAAGTCATGAAGAGCGCCATGCTGGTCAGGATCATGTTGGACGGCGTCGTGGCGAGGCCCATGCCGGAACGCAGGATCGAAAAGGCGATGATGAAGCGCGGAAAGCTCGTCACCATGATCAAGATGCCCGGCGCAATCGACAGCACCGTCAGCAGACCAAAGGTACGAATGATCCAAGCCGCCACCGATCCATCGATCGGGGTGTTGAAGATGTCCGTCGGCAACTGCTGGGCCACAGCCAGTTGCGGCGCCATCATCATGACGGCGACGATGAGTAGAAACCGAATCATTCGATCACGAGGGTTCTGAACATCACCTTGGATACGCGGCCTTCGGAGCGCAGGTCAACTCGCTCCTGAAGGTCATCCTTGAGATATTGAAGGCCCCTCGGCCCTTCGACCTGCTGCAGCGACACGGTGCGCATATAGGCCAATATGTCCTGGTGGACGGCCTCCGCAATCTGAACGTCCGGGGGGCCGTTGAACAGGAGGGCGACCTCGAGGCGGATCCAGTTCTCCGAGGGGTAAGCGAGGTTGGTGGTGATCGGCTCCAGGGCCACCACGCCATTGGCCTCGGTGGAGATCTTGGGGAGCCCCTCCTCCTCCTTTTTCGCCTCGCCACCATGATCGCCGGCAGCCGCCTCTTCCGCTGCCTTGGCTGCGTCTGCTGCCTGCTTCACCTGCGGAGCGAGCATGTTGCCGATGACCCAGCCACCCCCACCCCCGACGGCGGTCAGCACCACCAGCGGGATCACGAGCGCCATGAGATTGGACTTCTTCTTGGCTTCGCCTTCCTGGCCTTCTTCCATATCTCTGCCTCCTCGCGTCAGAACGGCGAGTAGATGTCGACCACCTGCTGGCCGATCGGCGGCTGCTGGACTTCCGTCAGGCGACCACGGCCGCCGTAGGAGATCCGCGCCTCGGCGATGCGGTCGTAGGAGATTTCGTTGTCGGCGTTGACATCCTGGGGACGCACGATACCGGCGACGTTCAGGATGCGGAGTTCATGGTTGACACGAACTTCCTGCGAACCGCTGATCAGCAGGTTCCCGTTCTCGAGTACACCTGTGACCACGGCTGCCACGAGCAGGTTCAACCGCTCGGAACGCTCGGTAGAGCCCTCGCCCTTCGTACTGGTGGTCGAATTCGTCGACAGATTTCCCGTAGTCCCCGTCTCGGTCGAGAAACCCAGGAAGTTGGAAATCGAGGCGCCCCACTTCAGCGATGTACCGTTGTTGCGCTTTCGATCGGTCTCGTTGCTGAACGATGCCCGATCGTTGATCTCGATATTCACCGTCAGAATATCTCCGACATTGAGCGCGCGTGCGTCCTTGAACAGGGCTGACTGGCTGTCACTCCAGAGCGAATAGCCGCTTGCTGTCTGTGCCTGCTGCTTGGGATACATCGCCATCTGCGGGGTCTGGCTATATCGCAACCCGGACCCGATCGGACTCATGGAAGGCGCATTGCCAATTTCCTTGATTGTCTGGCTCTGGCAGCCGGCGAGGAGGAGAACGGCCAGCAGTGCCGGATAACGCTTCATCATGATGGGTCCTTCGAGGTATTGGGATCGCCGGCGCTCGACATGATCGAGGCGACCTGGGCCGCTTTTTCAGCGCTCATCTCCGTGAGGATGAGGCTGGACTGGCGGGGAGGGAGTTTCATGATGATGGCCGCCGCGAGGAGCACATTGGTCTCCTCAAGCTGTGGAGCGGCCGCATCGGGCGCCATCTTCCGGTAGATTTCGACCAGTTGCCCTTCAGCCTGCTTCATGAACTCGTTGCGACGGGTCAGCCAGTCCTCATACTCCGCGCGGCGCTGTTCGAGGATGGCGATGCGGCCGTCAACATCGGCTTGCAGCTTTTCGAGTTCCTGCTTCTGCAGCAGATAGCGCTGGTCACGGGCAGCATCCGCGATGCCGGTGCAAAACTGGCGGATCTCCGCCTCGGTCGGGCTCTCGGCCGCCTGCTGCTGACCAACGGCGGTTTGCGCAAAGGCCGGGAGCGTCGCGATCGCCGCAACCAGCACGGTATTGCGCAGAACGGTACGTGAGAGGCTGTGGAAAGAGATGCTGATCATTGCAGGACAAGCTCCGCTTGCAGTGCTCCGGCAGACTTGATGCCCTGGAGAATTGCGATCACACCGTCCGGCTTCACGCCGATACTGTTCAGGCCACTGACGAGTGTTCTCAAATCCGGGCCATCGACTATGGCGATCTGGTCGCTTTCCTTGCGGATGGAGATGTCTGTCTGTGGCTGTACGGCCGTTTCCCCTCGCGAGAAGGGCTCTGGCTGGATGATCTGGGGGGTTTCCTGGACCTGAACCGTGAGGGTTCCGTAACTCACCGCCACGCGGGATACCCGGACATCGGCGCCAATGACAATGGTTCCGGTGCGTTCGTTGATGACGACGCGCGCGGGCGAATCCGTGGCGACCACAAGATTCTCGATGTCCGCCATCAAGCGAGCAAGATCCGCCGTGCGAGGCTTTTGGACAACGACCTCCTGGCTGTCGCGGGCTTCAGCGATCGGTGCGCCGTAATTGGCTGCCGCGTAGGCGTTGATCGTATCGGCAATGCGCAGGGAGGTGGTGAAGTCCGGGTTACGAAGCTGCAGGACCAGGTTGACGCTGTCCTTGAACTTGGATGGCAGTTCTCGCTCAATGATCGCGCCGGTCGGCACCCGGCCTGACGTCGTGATGCCTTCCTGAACGCTGGCCGCGGCACCTTGAGCGCTGACGCCCGAGACGACGACCGCCCCCTGGGCTACCGCATAGATCTGGCCATCTGCGCCGGTCAGTGAAGTCATGACCAGCGTACCCCCGCGCAAGGACGTCGAGTCGCCAAGCGAACTGACCGTCACGTCGATGCGGCTGCCGGGACTTGCGAAGGGCGGAAGGTTGGCGGTCACCATGACGGCAGCGACATTGGTCGAGTTGGACTGTCCGCCCTGAGTCGATATGCCCAGATTCTGCAACATCGCGCGCATGGATTGGTCGGTGAACGGGGAGGAACGCAGGCTGTCGCCCGTGCCCTGCAGACCGACGACGAGGCCGTAGCCAATCAACTGGTTGTCACGCCCAGATTGCAGTGATGCGATGTCCTTGATGCGCGAATTGGCGCTGATCGCCGGCTGCAGCGGAGCCACGATCATCGCCAGCGCGCAAAGCGCGATCCGCATGGGAGCAATCATTCTCATTTTGCCATCACCTGTACCGTGCCGTCGGCCATGACCGTGCCAGAGACGATCGCGCCGGAATCGATGTTGCGGACCTTCACGACTTCGCCGACGGACGCGTCAGTCAGCGGCGTTCCACTTGCACTGATCAGCATGTTGCCGATGGCGAAGGTCAGTCGAACGCTGGTCCCGCGCTTGACCGCAAAAGCCTCCCGCAAGCCATGAACCGGGATGGTGCGGCCGGGCAGCAGCGTGCGCTTTGTCACCATGCCAACCACCTCTTCCTTGGTGCGGGCATAGCCCCCAGCGAGATTGGGGTTGGTCACGGCGACCACGTCGACCTGTTCGGAGGAGATGGTTTCGCCGGGATAAATCACCTGCTTGGGGATCACGGCCGTGTTCTGCGCCAGTGCGATGCTGGTGCCGAAGCCAAGCACGGCAGCCGCGAAAGCGGCGGCGCGCAACGCAAGTCCGAAATTCCGGCGAAACCTCATGTTTGCCTCCAGTTGCCTTACTTGAGGTTCTTGCTGACGATCTGAGCCATCTCGTCGGCGGTGGTGATAACCTTGGAATTCATCTCGTAGGCGCGCTGTGCGGAAATCATGTCCGTGATTTCCTTCACCGAATCGACGTTGGAGGCTTCCAGGTAGGACTGCTTGATATAACCGAAGCCAGGATCCTCGGGGGCTGCGACAATGGCGGCACCTGAAGCCGTTGTCTCGGCAAAGAGGTTGTCGCCCAATGGCTTGAGACCGGCTTCGTTGACGAAATTGGCGATCGTCAGCTGACCAAGATCCGTATAGTTGGCCTCATTGCCGATGCGCGCCTGTACCTGACCCGTGCGGCTTACGATGACTTCGCTGGCGTCCTGAGGAATCGTGATCTGTGGCGTGACGAGATAGCCGTCGATCGTCACCAACTGGCCCTGGGCATTCACGTTGAATGCTCCGGAGCGGCTATACAACGTCGCGCCATCAGGGCTTTGGATCTGGAACCAACCGCGGCCGATCAGTGCAAGATCGAGTTCGTTGCCCGTCTGGGTGAGCTGACCCTGTGTGTGAATGTTGCGGACGGCCGCCGTCTGCACGCCGAGACCGATATTGGCACCCTCCGGCACGATGGCCTGGTTCGCACGGTTCGGCACACCCTGGGCACGCTCGGTCTGGTAAAGCAGGTCGGAGAACTCAGCACGGGCACGCTTGAAGCCTGTCGTGTTGATGTTCGCGATGTTGTTGGCGATGACCTCGAGATTGGTCTGCTGGGCGTCCATACCCGTGGCTGCGATGGCGAGCGCTCTCATAGTTCGGTACCCCTGTCAGATCTGCATCTTGGTGATTTCGAGATAGGCGTTGACGATCTTGTCGCGGAACGCGATCGCCGTCTGGAGCGATTGCTCGGCCTGCATGACGGCATCGACCACCTCACGGGTATTCGCCTTGCCCATCAGCCCGTCGAAGGAGGTTTGCTCGGCCTGCTTGAGGTTGTTGGCCGCATCGGTGGCGATGTTGCTCAGCGCCGACAGGAAAGTCTCGCCCGTCATGGCGCCGGGTGAAGTAACTTCGTTGGCGAGGCCACGCGTCGACATGGAACTGGATAGCGAATCCAGTCCGTTCACGCTCGAGAGCGCACTGGTCTTGGTGACGGATTCGATCATTGCGAGGCCCTCAGCAGCGCGATTGTCTGGGAAATCATGTCTCGGGTCTGCTTGATGGTCTGAAGATTGGCTTCGTAAGTCCGATTGGACTCGCGCATGTCGGCCATCTCGATCAGAATGTTGACATTCGGCATCTTGACGATGCCGCGTTCGTCGGCGGCGGGGTTGCCCGGATCAAACTCTTCAATGAAATCACCCTTGTCGACGCCGAGCTTCTTCACCTCGACGGTCTGGGCACCGGTTGCCCGGTCCAGTTCCGCGCCGAAGGTGATCGTCTTGCGGCGATAGGGGTCGGCGCCCGGCGTGTCGCCCGTGGTGCGGGCGTTGGCGATGTTTTCCGATACGATGCGCATGCGGGTCGATTGGGCTTCAAGCCCGCTTCCTGCAACCCGTAACGTTGCCAGCAATGGATCAGTCATCAGCGTTTCACCGTCATTAGCATCATGCGATGGAAGGAGGACACGAGCGAGGTATTCAGCTCGTGGTTCCGCTTGTTTTCGCCGGTCTTTCTGAGTTCCTGGGCCAGGGCCACGGTATTGCCCGACTCCTGGATGCCGATCTCGTTGTTGAGATCCTCGTCTTCCACGGCGATGTTTTGATCACTGAAGTCGGCAGACGCCATGTGGCCAGGCTGGGTCACGGCCATGCCCTGCACGGTGCCCGTCTTTTCCAGCACTGCGCTGAAGGGCGTGATATCCTTGGCCAGGTATTTCGGCGTATTGGCGTTGGCGATGTTGGTCGCGACGACCTGCTGGCGGACCGAAAGCCATTCGGCCTGTCGAGATGCCAGCTCGAACAACTGGATGGGATTCATTCACATCACTCCGTCTATAACTGATCGGAGCCTAGGCCAGTAATCTTGCGTGGGACTTGCCCGCCCCTCGCGGCCTCAATTGTTTTGGACTATGTCCCCGGCGGAGGTCACGATGACCCATTTGCCATCGCGCTGCTCAAGCGTTGCAACGCGGCTGTTGTCAGGCAGAATCGATCCGACGCGCACGAGATACATGCCGGCCTTGTCTTCGATCAGGGCACGACCATTTGCGACATGCAGCAGGCGAAAGCCCGTCTTGCCAGGGAACGGCTGGGAACCGGCCACGTCCGGCGGCTCGGGTGGCTCGATTCCCAGGGTCGGAACAGTGGCGGTCACGATCTGATCGACGCTCGCCGGCTCTCCGTCGCCACCATCATCATCCCGGTCGACGAGGGCGAGAGGCGACACGCTGAATACATTCTTGCCAGGTCCTTCCGGCAGGTCACGCGTCCGCTCCCAATCGGCCACCCGAATGCCGAATTTCTCTTCGTTGAAGAAGACATACCAGGGAAAGAAGGCTGCACCGCAGGCGAGCGCGATCCCGGTTACGGCCAAAATCCGGTCAATGGTCGGGACCTTGCGTCTCTTGAGGACCGGCCGCAGCGGAGCAACAGGCTCGTCAGCATCGAAATCGGTCATGGTCAGCCCCTTTGTCTCATGCCTTGCCCACCCGCAGCCGCCTTCAAGGCGTTGGCCAGATCCGCATAGGCATCGAGCGCCGGCTTTTCACCGGGCGTCTGCTTCAGAATGTCGTAGATGACGGGTACCTGCTTGATCGCCATATCGAGATCGGGGTCGGAGCCGTTGCGGTAGCCGCCGATCAGGCGCAGGTCGCGCGTTTCCTCGAAACGGTGGATCAGCGCCTTCAGGCGCGACACCAGCTTCTCCTGTTCCGACGTCCAGGCCTTGCGCGCGAGACGGGAAATGGAGGTCAGCGGATTGATGGGCGGGTAACGCCCTTCGTCGGCCAGCGCACGATCAAGAACAATATGGCCGTCAAGAATACCACGCGTGGAGTCGGCGATCGGGTCGTTGTGATTGTCGCCATCGACCAGGATCGAGATGATCGCGGTAATGGTGCCCGCCCCTTCCGCGCCTGGACCCGCGCGCTCCAGCAGACGTGGCAATTCGGTGAAGGCCGAGGCGGGATAACCGCGGGCGATCGGCGGCTCTCCCGCAGCTGTCGCCACCTCTCGGATCGCATGGGCAAAACGCGTCACGCTGTCGACGATGAAGAGCACGTTCTGGCCCTTGTCGCGGAAGTGCTCGGCAATGGTGATCGCCGTCAGGGGCGCCATCTTGCGCAGCATGGGGCTCTCGTCGCTCGTGGCCACGACCGCGATCGACTTTGCCATGTTATCACCAAGCGTATCCTCGATGAATTCCCTGACTTCGCGACCACGTTCGCCCACCAACGCAATCACAACCTTGTCGAAGGCGTCGGCTCTTGCGAGCATGGACAGCAGCGTCGATTTACCAACACCAGAGCCGGCGAAGATGCCGAGACGCTGGCCAAGGCAGAGCGGCGAGAAGATGTCGATGGCGCGGACCCCGGTTTTGAAACCGCTCTCGACGCGTCGCCTGGTCATCGATGGCGGCGCCGTGGTCGAGATGGGGCGTCGTTCCGGTCCCGGCGCGAGTGCCGGACCATTGTCGATCGGATCGCCCAGTGCGTTGATCGTTCGACCGCACCAGCTGTCGTCGGGCGCGACACGGAAAGCGCCCTTGCGGATCACGACATCATGGATTCCGATGGGTTCGCCGGGCTCGATCGGGCAGACGTAACAAACATCAGGCTCGACACGCACGACTTCACCGAGATGGATGCCCGTGGCCGAGCGATGAGCGACAAATTCGCCGAGGCGGACGTGGCGGGACAGTCCCGTCACCGTATAGTGCCCGGCGGCAATGGTCCGGACGTGGCCACCCTGCGTCACTGAATTGCTGGATTTCGAATACCGCTGCGCCAATGCAGCCAACTGTCCGAGCTTCGGTGAAAGCGGAAATTCGTCAGGTCCCGGCGTGCTCATGATGATCCGATCTCAGGGTCAGTTGCCGCCGCCAAGAACCTTGATCGCTTCGCTCATCGTGCTTTCGCTCGAACTGATCAGGGAGCTGATTGCTTCGAAGGCGCGGTTGACCTGAATAAGCTGGGTCATCTCGCCAATGCCATTGACGTTGGAGTTTTCGACATAGCCCTGAAGCACGGAGATCTCAGGGTTGTCGACGACGGCTTGCGGGTTGTCGACGGTGGTCACGCCGCTGTTTTCATAGCGAAGGAAGCCATTGCGCACGTCTGCCGTGAAGATGCCGAGCGTTGCGACCAAGCGACCGTCCTGGATGATCTGACCGCTTGCGCCGACTTCCGGCGGTCCGCCTTCGCGGTTCAGCTGAATCGGAGCGCCACCAGCATCGAGAACGGGATAACCACGGGTCGAGACCAGCGCGCCCGTGTCCGTCATGGTGAAACGGCCATCGCGTGTGAGAACCTGACCAACGGGGGTGTCTATTGCAAACCAGGCCTCACCCTTGATCGCGAAGTCCAGCACATTGCCCGTCTCGATGAGTTCGCCACTCTTGGTGGAGAGATAGTCGTTGCCCTGACTGACGAATGCAATCTTTGCGTTGAGGTCGTTATTCGTCTTGCTCAGCACCTCGTCGAACTTCACCTCCGTCGACCGGAAACCGACGGTGTTCACATTGGCCATGTTGTCGGCAATCGTGGTGAGACGGCGCTCAAGGGCCATCTGCGACGACAGGGACACATAGATACCGGATTGCATCGCTTTGCCTCCGCAGGTGAAGAAGATCAGTAAATCATAAATTAACGCAGGATAGCCTACGCTTGACCCGCTCTTCTTGCGGCAAAAGGCTTGCGCGAAACTGTCGGAAAGACAGCGTGATTGAGGGCCAGGGCGCAGCCCAAAATTGGCACCGTGATTCAGCCTCACGCAAGGCAGGAGCTCTATCGCTTACAGTGAATAGTAACGTTCGGGTGCGGGCAAAATGAACTTAGTTGTCGGTTTCATCATCACATTGGGCTGCGTGCTTGGCGGCTTCATGGCCATGGGTGGCCACCTGGACGTGCTGTTTCAGCCGTTCGAGCTGGTGATCATCGGCGGTGCCGGCGTCGGCGGCTTCATTATGGCCAACCCGATGAAGGTTATCAAAGATACCGGCAAGGCCATGGGTGAGGCCTTCAAGCAGACGGTTCCGAAAGAACGCGACTATCTCGACGTTCTCGGCGTCCTCTACTCTCTGATGCGCGACCTTCGCACCAAGTCGCGCAACGAGATCGAAGCGCATATCGACAACCCGGAAGAATCCTCGATCTTCACGGCTGCTCCCAACCTTTTGAAGAACAAGGAGCTGACCGCCTTCATCTGCGACTATGTGCGTCTGATCATCATCGGCAATGCCCGCAGCCATGAAATCGAAGCGCTTATGGACGAGGAAATCGAGACCATCCACTATGACAAGATGAAGCCCTACCACGCCATGACAGCCATGGGTGACAGCTTCCCGGCGATCGGTATCGTCGCGGCGGTTCTCGGGGTTATCAAGGCGATGAGCAAGATCAACGAGTCGCCAGAGGTTCTTGGCGGCCTGATTGGTGCCGCTCTCGTCGGGACCATGCTCGGCATCTTCCTTTCCTACTGCTTGTGCAACCCGATCATTGCGCAGATCAAGGCGGTCCGCACCAAGCAGCATCGCCTCTACATCATCGTGAAGCAGACACTGCTTGCCTACATGAACGGCTCGGTCCCGCAGGTAGCCCTCGAATATGGCCGCAAGACCATCTCCTCGCACGAGCGTCCGTCCATCGACGCCGTCGAGCAGGAAATGATGAACCCGGGCGGCGGCGGTGAAAGCAAGGCAGCTTGACCATGACGGAAACGATAATCGAAAAAGCTCCCGGTATGGACCGTGCACTCCTCGCCAAGCTGACCGGCGGGCTGGGTGATTCCAAGACGCTGCAGCGTCTCTGCGCCGACTTCGGCCAGCTCTATGTCGAGTTTCTGCCCGACGTGTTTCACAGCGAAACGGGCCTTACCATGCAGGTCCACTACAACGGCCACGAAAGCGGGTTGATGACCGACCTGATCGCCGATCTCGGCGATAATGTCTCGCTCACCGATGGACAGTTGCGCAATTGGTCGCCGAACTTCGTTCTGGCCTGCGGCAATAGCTTCGTGATCACGCTGATGGAGAACCTTCTCGGTGCTTTGCCCGAGACCATCCAGGAGCCCATCGAACGTCCCCTGTCGCAGATCGAGCTCGATCTCGCGGTGATGATCTTTGACAAGATCGCGAACGTATTGCGGTCCGGCGTCAATGCTCCCGGAGGGTTCGAGCCTTTGCTGGAAAAGGCGCACAATGCCGAGGATCGTCCGAAGCCGGACGAGGACCATGTCGATGAATACGCGGTGACCGTGAAGCTTGGCATTACCCTCGGTCCGGTGACCTCAGAATTCTACCTCGTCATTCCGCAGAAGGCGCTGCTCAAGACTGTGGTCACAATGCCGAAGTCTAAGAGCCAGTCCGGCAAGGCGAAGAAGGAATGGCAGGAGCAGATTGCCGAGCAGGTTCGCCGCTCGCAGGTGACGCTCGAAGCTCGCATTCGGCTTGAAACACTTACCCTTGCAACTGTTTCACGCCTGATCGCCGGCGATGTCATTCCGTTTCGGGACAAGGGTGATGTGATGGTCGATGTCAGCGCCAACGGGAAAAATCTCTACCGGTGCGAGTTCGGCCGCGCCGGAGACCGATACACGGTTCGGGTGAAGGATAATGTGAGCAGTGAAGACGAAATTTTAAAGCATTTGATGAGCTAGCAGTTTACCGGGCCCGGCCCACGGCAGCTTGAGGCAAGTTTCAAGAGGAATAATCACCCCATGGCAACGAAGAAGACACCACCGAAGGATGACGACGCGCTGGCGATGCCGGGCGCGAGCGACATGGACTTCGACCAGGCCGTCGATGACCTGCGTGGCGTTCTGAAGGCGGACGCTGAAGGCGGGCTCGGCGATTTTGGCTCCGATCTCGGCATCAAGGACGACCCGCTGGCAGCCTTCGAATCGGATTTCGGCGGCGGCGCAGCAGCATCACCAAGCGGTGATTTCGGTCTTGGCGATTTTGGTGGATCCAGCGATCTGGGTGGTGGCGATTTCGGCGGATCGGGCGACTTCGGTGGGTCGAGCGATTTCGGAGGCTCGAGCGATTTCGGCGGTGGTGCCGATTTCGGAGGCTCGGCCGGTACGCAGCAGGAGCCGGGTAGCGGCCTGAGCGCCAATCTCGACCTGATCATGGACATTCCGATCGAGGTCCAGATCGTGCTGGGTTCCAGCAAGATGCAAGTTTCAGGGCTGATGAGTCTCGAGGAAGGCGCCATTATCGCGCTCGACAAGAAGATCGGCGAGCCCGTCGAGATCATGGTGAATGGCCGGCGCATTGCACGCGGCGAAATCACGGTCCTCGAAAACGACGATACGAGATTTGGTGTCAAACTGATTGAAGTGATGGCGACCAAGACATCCTGACCCATGACGGGCCAGAGAGGAAAAGACCATGATGGACTTTGACGATTTTGGCGGACCCTTAACCGGAAAACCGCTTTCCCAGGCCGATAAGGCAGCCGCCGTGCTGCTGGCCATGGGAAAGGGCGTTGCCGGCAAACTGCTGAAATACTTCACGCAGGCGGAACTGCAGACGATCATCGCATCGGCACAGACCCTGCGGACGATCCCGCCGGATGAACTGACAGAGCTCGTTAACGAGTTCGAAGACCTGTTCACCGAGGGTGCGGGCCTCATGGACAATGCCAAGGCCATCGAGAGCATTCTCGAGGAGGGCCTGACACCCGAGGAGGTCGATGGACTTCTCGGGCGTCGTACGGCGTTCCAGGCCTACGAAGCTTCCATATGGGACCGTCTGCAGGATGCCGATCCCGATTTCATCGCCAGGTTCCTGATGCGAGAGCATCCCCAGACGGTTGCTTACATCCTCTCAATGCTGCCCTCCTCCTTCGGCGCCAAGGTCCTCCTGAAGCTGCCGGAAAGCCGACGTGCCGATATCATGAACCGCACGGTCAATCTGAAGAATGTCAGCCCCAAGGCTGCCCAGATCATCGAGAATCGTGTTCACGACCTGATCGCCGAAATCGACGCCGAGAAGAACTCGACCGGCTCGGCCAAGGTGGCGGAACTGATGAACGAACTAGAGAAGCCCGAAGTCGATACGCTTCTGCAGTCGCTCGAATCGATCAGCAAGGAATCGGTCAACAAGGTCCGTCCGAAAATCTTCCTGTTCGAGGACCTGCTTGCAATGCCGCAACGCAGTCGCGTCATGCTGCTCAACGACATTTCCGGCGAAATCCTCACCATGGCGCTGCGTGGTGCCAGTGCCGAGATCAAGGAATGCGTTCTGGCCTCCATCAGCCCACGTTCACGCCGCATGATCGAATCCGATCTGCAGGCGGGGACCGCAGGCATCAATCCCCGGGAAATCGCCATTGCCCGTCGTGCCGTCGCCCAGGAAGCCATCCGACTGGCCAATGCAGGACAAATCCAGCTCAAGGACACCGAAAGCGGCGAAACGCAGGCCGCCTGACCGGCCGCCCCTGTTGAAAACCCAGACCATTGTGCGCCCGCCGATTGAACCCTGATCGGCGGGCCTCTACGTTCCTGGTACCGGGTGCATCCCGGCGGCCGTCCAGAAGTATTGCGCGCGGCTCTATTGACCGGGACCAGACTGAAACAACCCGGTTCAGCCTGCGAGGATGTCAGCGGCCATGGCCGAAGATGACGACAAAGACAGCAAGACCGAAGACCCAACCGAGAAAAAGCTTCGAGACGCCATAGAAAAGGGCAATGTGCCCACATCGCGGGAGGCGCCGCTGTTCGCGACTGCGCTCGGCTTCTACCTCTATGCCGTCTTCTTTCTTCCCGGAGCGGTGACGCGGCTCGGCCAATCATTGAAGGATATCTTCGAGCGACCCGATCAGTGGTATCTCGGGACCGCCGTCGATGTGGTCTCGCTGTTTACCCATCTCGCTTGGGAGATCGGAGTCTTTCTTGCACCCATGCTGATCATGCTGATCCTGCTCGGTGTCAGCGCCACTGCGGCCCAGCACATGCCCTATTTCGTCCTGGAACGCATCAGGCCACAGGCGAACCGGATATCGATCGTCAAAGGCTGGAACCGCATCTTCAGCGCCCATGGCATGGTCGAGTTCGCCAAGTCAATCTTCAAGATCGTCGTTCTCTCGGTCATCATGGTGTTTGCGCTGCGCAGCGATTACTTCGCCGTCATCGACGCGATGTTCTCCGATCCGCAGGTCATCTTCGTCAAGATGGCGGGGATCCTGAACAAGATGATGATCATCGTCGTGCTGGCAACGGCCCTTTTGGCGATCGTCGACGTGTTCTGGACGCGGTACCATTGGTACGAACAGCTGCGCATGACGAAGCAGGAGGTCAAGGAGGAATACAAGCAGGCCCAGGGTGACCCGATCGTCAAGGCACGTCAGCGTTCGATTGCCCGTGACCGTGCCCGCAAACGCATGATCGCCAGCGTGCCTCGGGCAACTCTGGTCATCACGAATCCAACCCACTACGCTGTGGCTTTGCGTTATGTGCGCGAGGAGAACGAGGCGCCTGTCGTCGTTGCCAAGGGGCAAGACCTTGTCGCACTCAAAATTCGCGAGATCGCTCGGGAAAACAATATCCCCATTTTTGAGGATCCGCCGCTCGCCCGCTCCATGTTTGCGCAAGTCTCGGTGGATAGCGTCATTCCGTCAATATTTTACAAGGCAGTCGCAGAGCTCGTTCACCGAGTCTATGCGTCCAAGGCCCCCAAGAGACGGATACGCTAGGCCCGATGAAGAAGTGCTCCTATACGAATCAGCGTGAACGCATCGTGGCCGAGGCACTCAGCCCGGTTGCGAGCGAATTGCGCCTTCTCGACGCTGCCGACCTCATTTCACTGCTACGATTTGAACTTTACGGAAATCTCTCTGACCTCGTTTCCTCCGCCGCCGAACTCTATTTCCATCCGGGCACGGTCGTCTTCGGCGCCGGCGGAGATTTTCGGTTGGACTGGGGAGGCCCTCCGGAAGTGGTGCTTGATCTCGAAATCAAGCCTCGCGGCATCACCATCTATTCACAACTCACGCTGACCAACGATCACGCTGGTCTCGACATCAAGCATATCGCATTTCACGAGACGTCCGGCGATCCGGATGGCAATACACGCATGCTGGAAGACCGCCTCCAGGAAGCGCGCTTCATCAAGGGACAGGCGTCCCCGCTTTACGGATGATTTCCAAATCCCGGTAATAGGATCCCGCAGCATGGCTCAAGGCGGGTCGCCGGCTGGCCGCGACGCGCCGTACGATGCTGTCGCATCGGCCAAGCGGCACAACTACGCCAGAGGCCTCAGGTGATGTAGCCAAGGCGGATCGCCTTGGCGATCGCCTGGATGCGGTTGACCGAATCGAGCTTGATGGTGGCCGAACCGAGATAGGCGTTGACGGTGTGTACCGACAGACCCAGTCGCTCGGCGATTTCTTCGCTGATCCGCCCGTCACCTGCTAGCTGCAGGCAGGCAATTTCACGCTCGCTCAGGGTCTCGGAGGGAGCTGCGCGCCGCTCGTCCAGCGACAGGATGTCCGTCATCACCTTGTAGCACCGGCTGTGGACTGCCAGAATCAGCTCGCCTGGCAGATCGGCTCCGCCGATCGTGGGAAAAACCACGTAGCCATTGCCGACCGCGCCGAGGCGAACGGGAAAAGCGATGCCGGAATAGGGTAGCAGTCGCTCCTGCAATTGAATCCCGAAGGGCGTGAAGTCGGAGGCGTCCAGGAAGCTCGTCTTCTCCTCTGCGCTCCAGAGGATCGGCAGCGTCGATGTTTCGATGTGAGCCAGAAGGATATCCCCATAGGCCGCGACAAAGGCCTCGCGGCTGCCGCTCAAGCCACTGCTCCAGTTCTCGAATTCCGGATCCAGGCGACGCTTGTGCGGAAGGCTGGCGCCTGTCACGCGAAAGGCCGCAAAGCCACGCGCGTTGAGCGATCTCTGCAGCGAAACGAGCTTCGGAAAAATGTCCGATCGGGATGTGACAGGACGCTGGCCTGACCAAGTTGCATCTTCGAGGATGGATCCGCCCGGTCTGGTATTGGTGGCCATTCCTGCTCCCTCAAACGAGATTGTTACGCACCGCATAGGCGATGGCTTCGGAGCGTGTCTTCGTCGCGGTCTTGCGCATCACGCTCGTGATGTAGTTGTTGATCGTGTTGCGCGAGATGCCGAGGATCGTCGCTATCTCGTCGCTGGTCTTGCCCTCCGCGATCCAGAACAAGCATTCCAGTTCGCGGTCGGTCAGATCGAAATCTCTGTCGTTCTTCTGCCCCTTGTTGGTCGAGAGGCTCAGCGCATAGGCCGCCAGGAGACCCACCTCCCTGAGGCGCTCGGGAGACAGCACATAGTCCTGTGGAAACAGCAGGAGCAGGGCCAGACGGGTGCGCCCGACGTTCAACGTCACGGTGCAATACTGGCGGCTGGTGCCCACCGGCACATGCGCGTCATCTGGGAGAATGGCATATTTGGGCTGCAGGACCGACAGGCACTTTTCCAGTTCGGTCGACTGGGAGTAGCTCGTGGCCAGTTCGCTTTCGAGGCGGCGGACCAGATCGAACGGCCAATCGGCAGCCACCACGAAGTCCAGCCCCTCTTCCTGCACGAGATCGTAGCGGGCGAGCAGGTGATGAGACGCGCCGACATATTCACACAGCACACGGAGGCAGTGGCCCATGTCTCCCGAAAGCGCCGGCGTGGCAAGCTTTCGGATGAGAACATCCTTCGACGAAGAGCCTGTCTGCAGAGGCTCTGTCGCAGGAGCAGCACGGGTACGCCCCTTGTGCCCCTCTGTTGTCAGCTCGGCATCCATTCAATGTGCCCCTTTGAAGTGACAGCCTAGCATTCTCGCAGATTCCCCCGCGATCAAACCGCGACCGACTCATACACGCCCGCGATTTCATCCTAACGAATCATGTTCACTGTAAAATATAAAGTGGCAAAGGTCACAAGCATTTGCGGTATTGCGTGCGAGGCACAAGCATGGCTGCGCCGGGCTTATGGTGCAAAGCGCTATCGTAATGACAGTACAATGCAAAACCGCGCCCAAAGGGCGCGGTCGGTACTGTCTTCTTCTTTGCAATCAGGCGGCGTTGTCCACAGCCCATTTGCGGAGGATCTTGGCGGCACGCTCTTCGGAGATTTCCACCATGCGCGAGAGGCGCCGTTCCGGTCCTTCCTTGACCCGGCGGTTGAAGCCGCCGTTGGGGTCGTCATCCATGGTGAGCAGATCGTCAGTTGAATCGAAGCCGAAGTCGGAGCCGAAGCCTTCCATGAGACCACCCCCTGCCCCACCGCCGATGGCGGGCGAGAAGTCGGGGAGCTCGAGACCCGCCGCCTGCTCGCCGATCCCACCGGCCAGCGCCGTGTCCGCACCACCGCCACCTGCGGTGCGGATCATCGGACGGATGCCCATCCAGATGATCAGGAAGGCGACGGCGACGAAGGCCAGCGAGTTGATGATTCCACCGATGTTGCGGCTCAGGATCTCCATGAAACCCGGGCCGGTCGAAGCTTCTTCCAGAAGCTGGTTTTCCAGGAAGTCCATGGCAGTCAGCGTGACCACATCACCGCGTTCCACATCCAGACCGGCTGCCGAGGTCACGATCTTCTGCATTTCGGCCAGATAGGCGTCGATCTTGGCTTGATCGACAGGCTCTCCGACCATCTGCGCGACGCGGCCGCGGTTCACGACAACGGCAACGGAGAGCTTCTCGACCGTGAAGCTGTTCTTCACGGTTGCGACCGTCTTGCTGTTGATTTCGTAGTTGGTCTGCTCTTCCTTCTTGTCCTGTTCGTCGGACGATTCAGGACCACCGCCGCCTGCGTCGGGTGCAGCCTGGGGAATGTTCTGCTCAACGGTCGCAGCGGTGTCGGACTGACGCTGCAGGGACTTCTGCTGCTCCTTGGTTACGCGGACCGACCGCTCGACACGCGATTCCGGATCGTAAATCGTCTCCTGGATCTGTTGACTGTCGGTGTTGATCTGGGCCGTCACGCTGGAACGGAAATTGTCCATGCCGAGGAAAGGCGCGAGTGCTTTGTCGATGTTGGTTTCAATTTCGCGCTGGACAGACTGTACGACGCCGAGCGAGCGCGTTGCTTCGCCGCCCGTTTCGTCGCCCGCAGCGAGCAGCTGACCGGTTGAATCCAGAATGGTCACGTCCTCAACATCCAGACCCGGGACGGAGGAAGCAACGAGCTGGCGGATCGAAGCAGCAGCCTTGCGACCGGCATCCGTCGAAGCGCGGATCATGACGGAAGCGGTCGGCTTCTGCTCACCCCGGCGGAAGTTGCCGATATCAGGCATGACGATGTGGACGCGGGCGGCAGCGATACCTGCGATCTGCTGGATGGTGCGTGCGACTTCACCTTCCAGCGCGCGGACACGCGTGACTTCCTG
Source organism: Rhizobium sp. AQ_MP (assembly GCF_014237835.1). Classification (GTDB taxonomy): domain Bacteria; phylum Pseudomonadota; class Alphaproteobacteria; order Rhizobiales; family Rhizobiaceae; genus Allorhizobium. The sequence continues at coordinate 508,580 of NZ_JACJVI010000001.1, read as the reverse complement.
CATGAACGAGGTCAGGCCCAGCGAGCCAACATTGTCGAACAGTTCATAGCCAGCATTGGCACTGTTGGGGAGGCCACGCTCTGCAAGCAGCAAGCGGGCCTTGCCGGTCAGGCCTGCACGAACGCTGATGCTCTGGCCATCGGCACCTGTCTCGAAATCGATACCGGATTCGGCGAGCGCAATGCTGATCTGGTTGAGGTCGACCGGTTCGAGGCCAACATAGAGCGTCTCATAGGAGGGTTTGTTGACGAAAAGAGCGCCGGCGATGATGATTGCGAAGGAGATGACCGCAACGCCTGCCATGGCGAGAATCTTCGCCTGACCCATGGCCGCGAAATTTTTTGGTATCTGAACTAATTGATTTAACAGATTCATTCTGTCTCGCACCATCTACACGGAGGGTCTGGGCGCTTTTGCCCTTGGCGCGACAATAGAAATCGAAACTTGTGCGAACGTTTCGCGGGGCCGGAAAGCCGAATTCATTTCGGCAAATAGCAAAGCCGGCGAAGCTGCGGAGCTTGCTCCGTCGGAGCGTTAGAAAAAGTCGAAGTCGCCGGCCGCCTTGACCAGCGGCTGGGAGTGCCCGTGCCGAAGGCCGGCGCCCAAAGCCTTCTGCATGTCGGCAAGCTTGACGAGACTGAGCGCCGTCGTCATGTCGATCATCCAGTCAGACGGGATCGTGCCGGTAATGGTATCCACGAACTCCGCGAGGCCACGAGCCTTCTGTACCGCAAGGTCGATCCCCTGCAACACTTTCAGACTGTCCGGATGCTCGAGGACCTTGGGTCCACCAAGCTCAAGAAGATGCGGCTCAACGCGCTCGATCAGATAAGCCACGTCGTGCAGCTCACTGACAATGCGCATGAGGATCTCCGGAAGCTCTTCCAGTGTCCCCTGATTACCCGCCAAATTTTCGTTTTGCATCCGTTGTCCAGTACTAGAAGAACTCGATTGATGTTTCCACCGGCTTCGAAACAGGAACCGGACGCTGCTCCAGCGCCACCGTCTTCTGTGTTTCTGCACCCGTGAGCGGATACTGTCTCGCCCGGCCGCTGACCGGCCAGAATTCCAGTTTGCGGCCGTGTTCTCCGCCCGTAGAGGCCCCGACCACCTTGATGCCTTCGTCCCGCAGGAACTGCTGGGCGAAGGCTGCGTTCTGCTCGCCGACATTTGAGAATGTGGCGATCGTCTTGGCGCCACCAAAGATCTTCGCTTCCAGGCGATCCCTGCGGGCGCCCGACTTCAACAGACCGTTGATCAGCAATTCCATGAGGTGAACGCCGTAGCGGGTGGCGTCGCCGCCCCCTGCGCCCGGCACCGCCGACCCCGGCAGCAGGAAGTGGTTCATGCCACCTACTCCTGCAATCGGATCCCGAATACAGGCAGCAACACACGAACCGAGGATGGTCGACAGAACCACATTCGGGTCCTTGCTGACTTTCCACTCCCCTTGAATGATATGGACGCGCTTTGCTGCACTGTCGTCGATCATTTCAGTGCTCCGAATACAGCCTCGATGGCCGCCTTCATCTTCTCGATCGTGAACGGCTTTGCCAGAACGTTGTTGGCGCCAAGCTGTGCGGCCTTCTGCACCAGAGCTCGGTCACCCTGGGCAGTGAGGATGATGAACGCCGCCTTCTTGGTGTTCGGGTTGGTGCGCACGGCCTGCAGAAGGCCCAGCCCGTCCATCTTCGGCATGTTGAAGTCCGAGATGACCAGGTGATGGGGCTGCTGCTCCATGATCTTCATGCCCTGCTCGCCGTCACCGGCGGCAGTGATCTGCTTGAAGCCGAGCTGGGTCAGCGCGTCGCTGAGCAGCAGGCGACTTGTGACCTGATCATCGACGATCAGAACTTTGATTTTTTCAGCTAGGGACATTATTCGATACCTTCTTTTCGGGCAGCAGTGAGTTTCAGGATTTCCTCGCCAATGGAGGTGAGAGGCAGTTGATGCTCGACAGCGCCCAGCTCATAGGCGACTCGTGGCATCCCGTAGACCACACAGGTCTTTTCGTTCTGGCCGATGGTGCGAGCACCGGCATGACGCATCTTCAACAGGCCAGAGGCACCGTCGCGTCCCATGCCGGTCAGAATGACACCGACTGCATTGCGGCCCGCGAGTTCGGCAACAGAATCGAACAGGACATCGACGGAAGGGCGATGCCCGTTGACCGGGGGACGCTCGACCAGGCGGCAGCAAGGCGCGGACGCGTTCGACACCTGAAGGTGACGTTCGCCACCTGGCGCCAGATATATCTTGCCGATCTCGAGCCGTGCACCATCCGTGGCCTCCTCCACCACGGGGGCGCAGAGGCGGTTGAGCCGCTCGGCGAAGCTCTTCGTGAAGGTCGGCGGCATATGCTGCGTAATCACCGTCGGCGGGCAATTGCGCGGGAACTTCTGCAGGACCGCGATCAAGGCCTCGACGCCACCTGTGGATGATCCGATCGCCACGATCTTGCGGCCTACCCTGAAGTCGGCGGCAGGGGCGACCGGGGCGGCCGGCATCGGTGCGACAGGGCTATGGCGATGCTGCGAGCGTGCGGCCGCCTTTACCTTCTCGGCCAGTTCGCCAAAGGGACGGGCGTCCCCTGGCTGAGGCTTGGCGACGCAGTCGAAGGCGCCGATTTCGAGCGCAGCGAGTGTTGCTTCGGCACCGCGGTGGGTCATCGTGGACACCATGATCACCGGCATTGGCCGAAGCTTCATGATCTTTTCCAGGAATTCCAAGCCGTTCATGTTCGGCATCTCGATGTCGAGGGTGACGACATCGGGATTGAGTTGCTTGATCGCCGCGCGGGCTTCCATGGCGTCGCCGGCCTGGCCAATGACACTTACATCCGGGTCCTGATTCAGGACAGCCGTGATCAGCCCGCGCATGGTCGGGCTGTCATCAACGACGAGAACGCGTGCAGGAGCCGCCATTATTTGCGCCCTCCGTTCTTGCCGAGATAGCGATAGGTCGTGATGCCGATATTGTCGAAATCGTTCTTGGAGTCGCCTGAGACACGCTCGGAATGACCGATGTAGAGGTGTCCACCGACGGGCAGAAGATCTGCAAACCGGGTCCAGATGCGCATCTGGGTCGGCTCATCAAAGTAGATGACGACGTTGCGGCAGAAGATTACGTCGAACTTGCCCTTGAACGGCCATTGGGCCATCAGGTTCAGCTCGTTGTATGTGATCAGGCGCTTCAGTCGATCATCAACCTGGAACTTGCGGCGGCCGTTGATCTCGACTTCCTTGAACCATTGCTTGCGAATGGCAGGCGATACGGTTTCCAGCGCCTGCTCGTCATAGGCACCCTGGCGGGCGATAGCGAGGATCTTCGGATCAATGTCGGTCGCGAGGATCTTGAAGTCGTAGTCGAGGACGTTCGGGAATGCCTGGAACACCGTCAGTGCGATCGAATACGGCTCCTGGCCGTCGGAACTGGCGGCAGACCAGATCCGGACCCGACCACCGGATTTCGCCCGCTGGACAAGCTCCGGGAGGACCTCGTCACGCAGATGTTCAAAATGATGGTTCTCGCGGAAGAAGCGCGTGAAATTGGTCGTCAGGTGAGACAGCATCTCGCGACGCTCGGCCGCGCCTTCCGGCGATGCGACGAGCTGGCAATAGGCGCGAAAACCCGAAAGACCGAGATTGCGGATGTGCTTCGACAGCCGCGAGTAGACGAGCGAAGCCTTGCTGTCGTTCAGCGCGATGCCCGCATCCGAATAGATCATGGCAGCAATCTCGTTCAGATCCCGTCGGGTCAGCGGGTATTCGCCGCTGGCCAGGACTTCATCGTCCGATTGACGGGATGTACTCATTGCAAAGGTCATGCAGCCTCGCTTTCGGCGGCTTCGTTGAAAAGTGCACCTAGCTCAACAAGACAGATCATCCGCTTGTCGATGGCGAGAATGCCACGGGCATATTGTTTTTCGAGGTCGGACGAGACCTCCGGTGTCGGTTGGATATCCGCGTCGGTCACCGTGAGGATGTCGGATACGGCATCCACAAGCAGACCGACGATCCGAGACTTGACCTGGGCCACGATGATCACGTGGCGGGCAGTCGGCTCGGCGGGCTTCATGCCCAGGCGCAGGGACAGGTCTATGATCGGCAGGACGGCACCACGCAGATTGATGACGCCCATGACATAGTGCGGGGAATGCGGCAGCGGTGTCGCCCGGGTCCATCCCCGGATCTCACGTACCGACATGATGTTTACGCAGAATTCCTGATCGCCGATTCGGAAGGCGATGAGCTCCCGGCTTCCCTGGACCAAGTTTTTGACCGCATACGACATACTATTACCCTGCGACGGCTAACGACATTTCCTGTTTGAGGGACTGACCGCGCGAGGCGGCGACGACGGCATCCACGTCAAGGATGAGAGCGACACGGCCATCTCCGAGGATGGTCGCAGCCGCGATACCCGGAACATGGGTGTAGTTGGCTTCGAGCGACTTGATGACGACCTGGCGCTGGCCCTGGATGGCATCGACCATCAGTGCACGCTGGCCGCCGCCTTCCGACTCCACGAGGAGGGCAACGCCGTCCATCGGGTTGGCCTGAGACGCACGGAAGTTGAGGATCCGGCCCACATCGACCAGCGGGCAGAAGGAGTTGCGGATCGAGATGAGCCGCTGATTGGCGCCAAACGAATGAATGTGCTGGGCCTCGGGCTGCAGCGTCTCGACGATCGCGGTGAGCGGCACGACGAGGGTCTGACCGGCGACAGTTACCACCATGCCATCGAGAACGGCGAGCGTCAGAGGGAGGCTCATGGTGAAGGTCGAGCCGTGGCCGGGGCGCGAGGTGATCGAGATACGACCTCCCAGGGCCTGAATCGAACGCTTGACAACGTCCATGCCGACGCCGCGACCGGAAATGTCCGAGATCTTGTCGGCCGTCGAGAAGCCCGGCATGAAGATCAGGTTGTCGATTTCCTCATCCGTCAGGTTGGCATCGGCTGCGATCAGATCATTGTCGATCGCCTTCTGGCGGACGCGTTCGCGGTTGATGCCGGCACCGTCGTCGACCAGTTCGATGACGATGCGACCCGAGCGGTGCTTCGCGGTCAGCTTGACCGTGCCTTCCGGATTCTTGCCGGCAGCGGCACGCTTTTCAGGGCTTTCGATGCCGTGGTCGACCGCGTTGCGGATCATATGCGTCAGCGGCTCCGCCAGCTTGTCGATGACCGTCTTGTCGACTTCGGTGTTTTCACCTTCGGTAACAAGGCGGATCGACTTGCCGACCATGTCGGCCACTTCGCGAACGATACGCGACATGCGCTGGAAGACGGGCTTTACCGGCTGCGCGCGGATCGCCATGACCGAGTCCTGGATCTCGCGGGTCAGCTGCTGCAGCTCCTCGAGGCCCATGTTGATCGATGACGTACCGTTGTTGTCGTTTTCGATGACGCTCTGCGAGAGCATCGCCTGGTTGATAACAAGCTCGCCGACGAGGTTGATCAGACGGTCGACGCGGTCGAGGTCGACGCGGATGGTCTGACCGGCGGCAGCATTGGCCTGCGCAGCAGCGGCTGCTGCTGCGGCGGCGGCTGGAGATTCCTTCTTCTCCGGCTTTGCTGCACTGGCGGCCATCTTCATAACGTTTGATGCAGTGCCTGCGGCCTCGACGGCGGCGGCAACTGTTTCGTCCGAGGCTTCGTCGGCTTGTTCGGGACCTTCGTCAAGCGCCGACAGGTCGAATGGGACCGGGATCATCGGTAGCTCTTCGCTTGTTGCGGCAGCTTCCTGTTCCTGGACCTTGACCTCAAGATCGCAGTCCCACTCGGCGAATTCGAAGACCTGACGGATGCCTTCCTCGCCCTTCTCGGCCTTGATCTGGATCGTCCAGTGGAAGTAGGCGGCCTCCGGATCGAGATCTTCGAGAGACGGAAGGTCGTCAGTGTTGCAGTTGATGCTCATTTCGCCGAGGCGGGAGAGATCACGCAGAAGAAGGGCTGCTTCGTTGCCCTTGGAATAAAGCTCGCGGCGCGGCTTGAAGGTCACCTCGAAGGTCGAGGGTACAATGGTTTCCTCGTCTTCGCCGCCGAAGCCGTCAAAGGTGAAGGGGATCGGCTGGAAACCGCTGTCATCGGTCGGAGCGGCTGCGGGCGCGGGTGCCGGTGCTGCAGCCTTGGGAGCGGGTTTGGCAGCGGCCACGGGCGCGGCGGAGGGCGCGGGCACCTCACCATTTGCCAGCGCTTCCAGTTCCTTGACCAGACCGCTCGAGCGGCTTTCGTCGACACTGCCACCGTCACGTGATGCACTGACCAGGTCGGCCAGAACGTCGGCCGACTTCAGCATCACTTTCATGACTTCCGGGCCGGGCTCCAGCTTGTTGGAACGAACGCAATCAAGAGTCGTCTCGAAGACGTGTGCAAAGGCAACAAGGTCATCGAGACCGAAGGCGCCTGCACCGCCCTTGATGGAGTGAACCGCGCGGAACACGGCGTTGACCGTCTCCGGATCACGATCCCCATCATTCATTTTCAGAAGACCGGATTCCAGTTCTGCGAGCTGCTCCTCGCACTCCTGGAAGAAGATCTCTTTGATTTCGTTCATATCCATAGGAGAAATTCCCGGCTTAGGCGGTTACACGCTCAATGGCATCGATCAGCTTGGTCGGATCAAAGGGCTTGACGATCCAGCCCGTCGCGCCGGCCTGGCGAGCGCGGTTCTTCTTCTCAGCATCGCTTTCCGTGGTCAGAACCAGGATCGGAACCGCACGATACTTTTCGTTCCTGCGGACACCTTCGATAAAGCCGAACCCGTCGAGACGCGGCATGTTGATGTCGGTCACGATCACGTCGGGATTGCATTCTTCGAGAACTTCAAGGCCCTCGACGCCGTCTTCGGCCTGAATGGTCTCGAAGCCTGCGTTGTTGAGGGTCACCAGAAGCATGTTTCGAATGGTTCTGGAGTCATCCACGGTGAGCACTTTTTTCTTCATTGCCGGATCTCCTTAGCGAGCAGATGATCGATGTTCACGCCAATCAGTTGAAGGGTTTTGAGGAAAGCCTCGGAGGCCTTCCCGTATGAGAAGGGGTGCTTGTCGGCTTCCCAGGCCTTGGCAGCAGCTACCAGGACCTGAACGCACTGCGCGCCAACACGCTCGACGGCGGACGCGTCGATCGTCAGAGGGGCACCACGCATCGAGAGAATATTGGCCTTGAGATTGGATGCCTCGTTCAGGTCCAACACTGCGGCCAGCTTCAGACTCTTCTGTTCGCCTTTCTTACTTGCCATTACTTTCTATCCTTGTGTCCCGAGGCTGCAGCGTCCTGATCCATCGCTGGATCCCGGGAGAACCATTCTCCCGAATTGATCGCCGAAATTCCCGCCCTTAGCCTTCTTGTGTAGCGCATGGTGGTAAACAATCCCCTCATCTTCCGAGCCCGGCGATGTGCACCGGGAAGCCGAAATCGGTGGATTCGTCATCCAGATCCTCATTCAAATTCGGAGCCACTGCGAGCGGTGCGAAAGCTGCCGGTTCGCGCTGGCGAGCCGGTTGGACGAGGCTCGACGCCGTCTTTGGCGCGCGCGTCTGGCGCTCGATGTGAAACTCGCGGATCGTCGCCCCCAGTTCGAGGATGACCTTGTGCAGGTCGTCGGTCCCTTCGCTGGACTGCCGAGCGACTGCAGCCGTGTTTCCGATGTCGGCACCCAGGGCCGCGACCGTTCCGGCGATACCGGCGAGCTCACTGGCCTGCCGATCCGTCCGGGCGGCGATGTCGGACACAGTGCCGCTGATGTCGCCCACCTGGAACACAATGTCTGCAATGGCGCCCTGCGTCTTTGCGACCATCTCTACGCCGGCTTCAACCTGGTTTTTGGTCGTGGCAACCAGCGTCTTGATCTCCCGGGCCGCATCCGCCGACCGTTGGGCAAGGGCCCGGACTTCCTGGGCTACAACGGCAAAACCCCGCCCGCTGTCGCCCGCGCGCGCAGCCTCGATCCCTGCGTTGAGGGCCAGAAGATTTGTCTGGAAGGCAATTTCATCGATCGCCCCGATGATGTGGCCGATCTGCTCGGCGGAAGCTTCAATGTCGGCCATGGCAGAGATGGCCTGTCCCACAACCTCGCCGCTTGATTCGACTGACGAGCGGGTCGCCGCAACGGTGGCTTCCGCACGCTTCGTTTCGCCCGCGCTCTCACGCACGCTGGTGGTGAGGTCCTGGAGTGCGCGGCTGGTCTCGTCAAGCATTCCCGACTGGGTTTCGGCGCGCCCCGCATAATCACGGGAGGCTTCGGCCATGCGAGCCGTGGCTTTGCCGGCAAAGGCGAGCCTGTCCTCGGATGAGATGAAAGCCCTCTGGAGCTGCTCGATGGCCTCGTTCATCCGTCCTGCAAGATCGGCATAGGCCTCAGGCACGTCCTCTGCAGTCCTGGCCGTCAGATCGCCTGAGGCAAGTGCATCGACGACGGGGCGGAAAACGCTTTCGAATTCGGCACGATCCTGCTCGCGCTGGGCGGCGAGATCACGATGATGCTTGAGCCGCAACTCATTGAAGCGCAGTGATACGGAAATCTCGACGTCGACCATCACCAGTCGGATAAGAGCTGCAACCAGATCGGCGATTTCACGCTGGCGGCGGCGGCTTGATGGGAGAAGGCTGGTGCCGGCCGCCTCTCCGATGACGTTGGTTACGAGGTGCTCGAGAACCACAGCGTGGCCAGCAACGTGCCACCTAGGATCAAGACCCATGCGGCTTTCACTGTCCGAGAGGACCTTCACCCGCTCGGCATAAAGCGCATCGAAACGGGCGTCGGTCAGAACATCCCAATGCGATGACAGAAGATCATGCAACCGGTCATACTGCCGCTCGCTCGTGAAGACGCGCGCCGCATCAGGAGAGGACTGGAGGCGTTGGAAAAGATCTCGCAGGGCCGTCTTCATGGGTTGCGAAAGGACATGGCGGTTCTGGCGTAGAAGCTCGCACTGGGCCTCGTCGAGACCGGCAAAGCGCAGCCGGTCGCGCAGGCTGCCAGCCTGTGATCCCATCGCCCGCTCCGTGGACATCCCCTGACCCGTCATTCGCCCCGCACTATGTCCGCTGTTGCGGCGGACCTTCCGTCGCTCGACGTGCGCGCAGTCAAAGATGCGAAACTGGATGTAGCGGGATCCCGATCACCCTGCCGTCCGCATCATGGACTGCCAGTTCGTCGAACTGCTCCATGTGAACTACAGACCGGACCAGAACCGGTACGACGGGATGGCGTCATGCCCGAAGGAAACTCTCAATCGAGTCCCACTCCGACGTGTCCGCCAATCTTTATGGTTAATTCCTTGCTTGAAGGTTAATGAACTCCATACTTGAAGCCGCAATCAATAATATGAGAAAATATCGTTATAATTGAATCTGCCTGTCGTCTCAACGCTCGGAACAAAGGGGAGCTCCCGTCGTTGCGCCGAAAAGCGACAGGAGTTGAGCGTGAGCGCAAGAGCGATCTGGAAAGGGCATCTCTCGATCGGCGACCTCGGATGTTCTGTTGCCCTCTATTCGGCGATCAACGCCCAGGAACGTATGGCCTTCCACATCATCAATCGGAGTACGGGCCACCGCGTCCGCCGGGAATACGTGGACAGCGACACGGGCCGAAGCGTTGACAAGGACAATCTGGTAAAGGGCTACGACACAGCCGACGGCCAAACGGTGATCCTTGAGCCGGAGGAAATCCGCGACGCGGTCCCAGAGAGCGACAAGCGTCTGGAGCTTTCGACCTTTTTGACTTGCGACGACATCGACACCCTGTACCTGGAGCGACCGTATTTTCTGGCACCAGCCGATCGGCAATCGGCAGAAGCCTATGACTTGATCCGGGAGACGATGGAGGCGAAAGGTGTCGCGGCGCTCGCCAGAACCGTCTTGTTTCGCAGAGTTCGAAATGTGCTGGTGCGGCCGCTAGGCCGAGGCCTCATCGCGACGACGCTCAACTACGATTATGAGGTTCGCGATTCCGCCGAAAGCTTCTCCGGTATATCCAAGATCCGCATCGACAAGGAAATGCTGGACCTCGCACGGCATATCATCGGCACGAAAATGGGTGAGTTCGACCCCAGCCAGTACGAAGACCGCTACGAGGCTGCCTTGACCGAGCTGGTCAAGGCCAAAATTGCCGGCCGGAAGCCGAAGAAGCTGCCGAAACGGAAACCGGAGAACGTGACCAGCCTGCTCGATGCGCTGCGCAAAAGTGCTGGTGCTGCAGATGAAAGGCCGGCTGCGAAGCGGAAGGCAACGCCAGCTTCTGCGGCAAAGCAGAAGAAGGCCAGCTGATCATGTCGCTCACAGAATATCGCCGCAAGCGTGATTTCAAAGCGACGCCGGAACCCAAGGCAGGCAAGGCAAGCGGCAAGGGAAACAGCTTTGTCATCCAGAAACATGCAGCCCGACGGCTGCACTATGATTTCCGGCTGGAGATGGATGGCGTGTTGAAAAGCTGGGCGGTCACCCGAGGCCCGAGCCTTATGGCTGGCGAAAAGCGGCTGGCCGTGCATGTCGAGGATCATCCGCTCGCCTATGGTGACTTCGAGGGCGTCATCCCACCAGGTCAATACGGTTCCGGCGAGGTGATCGTCTGAGATCGCGGCACATGGGAGCCCCTGCAAGATGCGCGCAAGGGCTACAAGAAAGGTCATCTGGAGTTCGCCTTGAAGGGGGAGAAACTCGCAGGACACTGGCACCTCGTTCGGATGGCCGGCAAAGAGGGCGAGACGCGCGAAAACTGGCTGCTGATCAAGGGCGAAGACGAGGCCGCGCGCCAACCGGGTGATCCGGATATTGTCGAGGAGAAGCCGCTTTCGGTGAAAAGCGGTCGTTCGATCGAAAGCCTCAAGGGCGACAGCAAGGCCCAAGTGTGGAACTCGCGCAAAACCGCGACGAAGAAGAAGCCGGCTCATCGCGGGAGCGCGTCCAAGGACCGAGAAGCCTCGATCCCTGGAGCCAAGTTGGGCATCTTGCCCGATTTCCTGCCACCGGCTCTCGCAACCCTGGTGAAGAGGGTGCCGAAAGGCGACCGCTGGCTGCACGAGATCAAGCTGGACGGTTATCGGATCGAGGCGCGGATTGAGCATGGACGGGTGCAGCTTCTGACGCGCACGGGGCTGGACTGGACGGACCGCTTCGGAAAATCTCTGGTTACCGCCCTCAAGGGGCTCCCCGTGCGGACGGCCCTGCTCGACGGGGAGATCGTGATCGAGGGCGGCAATGGAAGCAGCGACTTCTCACTGCTTCAGCAGGATCTCAGCGACGGCCGCGACGATCGCTTCACCTATTACATCTTCGACCTCATGCATCTTGATGGGCAGGACCTCACCGGGGCGTCTCTTTCGGATCGAAAGGCGCTGCTGGAAACGTTGATTTCGGATGTCGAACCGCCGTTGAAGTATTCAAGCCATTTCGACGAGAGTGGCGATCTCGTTTTGAAGCATGCCTGCCGCCTCAGTCTTGAGGGGGTCATTTCCAAGGTCGCCGATGCGCCTTACCGCTCCGGTCGTGGCCGGGACTGGGTGAAGTCCAAATGCACGGCCCGGCAGGAACTCGTCATCGGCGGCTATCTGCCCTCCTCCGTTTCCAATGACGCCATTGGCTCTCTCATCATGGGTGTCCACGAGGCAGGTGGGCTTCGCCATGTCGGACGTGTCGGCACCGGCTATACCCAGACGCTCAGCAGGAAGATCTTCGCCCGGCTGCAGCCGCTCGTGCAAGACAAGAGCCCGTTCAAAGACAAGCTCACAAGCGCCGAACGAAAGGATGCCGTTTTCGTAAAGCCCGAGCTGGTGGCGGAAATCGAATTTCGTGGATGGACCGGCGACGCCCACCTGCGGCACGCCTCTTTCCGCGGGATTCGCGAAGACAAGGTCGCGAGCGAAGTGGTGCTGGAAACGCCGGCGGACAAGGTCTCGACCAGAGCTAAAGCCGGCAGCGCCAGGAGGTCCGCAGCAACCGAGACGAGCACGCTGGCTGCAGCGCAGTCGGCCCGGCGGGAGATCAACCTTACGCATCCCGACCGGCTCTATTGGCCGGAGGCCGGCGTGACCAAGGAGGGGCTTGCCGACTACTATGCCCTGGTCTGGCCTCGCATTGCCCCGTTCATCGTTGACCGCCCGCTCGCATTGCTGCGGTGCCCTGAAGGCCATGAGAAGACCTGTTTCTTCCAGAAGCACGGCTGGCGTGGCATGCGAAAGGAAATCATGACGGTCCGGGATCCCGCAGACGACGAGGCCTTGATCGGTATCCGCGACATTGCAGGGTTGCTTGCCCTCGTTCAGGGTGCAGCTCTTGAAATTCATCCTTGGGGCTCTCGGGCTGGCGATCTGGAGCGCCCGGACATGGTGAACATCGACCTTGATCCCGGCCCCGGCGTCACGTGGGAGCGTGTCATCCGGGCAGCCTTCGAGGTGCGTCAACGCTTCGAAGATCTCGGGCTCACGGGTTTCGTCAAGACCTCGGGCGGCAAGGGTCTGCATGTGGTGGCCCCGCTCAAACCAAAAGCGAGGTGGCCGGACGTCAAAGCTGCCATGAAGGCGCTGGCCGATGCCATGAGTGCAGACAGTCCGTCCGATTATGTCTCCACCATCAGCAAGGCCAAACGCAAGGACAAGATCCTGATCGACTACTTGCGCAATGGCCGTGGGGCCACAGCGGTCGCGCCCTACTCGACACGCGCGCGACCAGGCGCGCCGGTATCAATGCCGCTCTCGTTCAAAGAGCTGAACCCGGATATCCTGCCCAACCACTACACGGTGGAGAATGTGCCCGCCCGCCTCGCCAGCCTCGACGCGGATCCATGGGCGGACTTCCGCATAGCGGAGGCACCTCTGGTCGTTGGCGGCAAACGGGCAAAGAGGGCGCCCTAAGGGCCTCTATTTGCGAGCCGCCTTCTTTTCAGATGCGAGACTGCGTCTCAACGCTTCCATGATGTCGATGACATTGTCCTTGCGTTCGGGCTCTGCGGGCTTCTTCGGTTTTGTCTTTCTGGATTTCTTGGTCCGGTTCTCGATGATCTCGTGCAGGCGCTCCTCAACCGGGTCTCGCACGAGCTTCGGCTGCCAACTCCGCAGTCTCGCCTCCACGAGCTTCTTCATCATAGTTCTTGCGCTCGCCGAAACCTCGGTCTTGCCGGCCTTGTCGAAAAACGGATCGGGGTCTCGGACCTCGTCGCCATATCGCAGCGTCCAGACGATCATGCCCTCGTCTCTCGGAACAAGCAGGACAGCATGTTCTCGGCGATACAGCACCAGACGCGCGATGCCACCCGTATCGGTCTTACGCATCGCCTCGCGAATGACGGCGAAAGCCTCCTCACTCACCTTGTCGGCCGGGGCGAGGTAATGCGGGCTATCATACCAGATCCAGCCAATCGAGCTGCGCGGAATGAATCTCTCGATATCGATGGTCCGCGTGCTTTCGAGCGCGACTTCTTCGAGCTCATCGTCCTCGAACAGAACATAATCGTCTTCGCTCCGCTCATAACCCTTGACCTGATCCTCGTCATCGACTGGCTTGCCGGTCTCTGAATTGACATACCGACTGACGATCCGGTTGCCGGTCTTGCGATTGATGTTGTGAAAGCGAAGTTTGCTGCTCTCGGTGACTGCAGGTGTCATGGCCACCCGACAGGTGACGAGGGACAGTTTCAGATAGCCTTTCCAGAACGCGCGCTGCGCCATCGCCACATCTCCCAGCTGCCATCTGTCCGCAACACTGCCCTGCAAACGCCTCCGTCAAAAAACTGTTCCGACGGCCGTTCAAATCGGCGGTTGCACCGGGAACCGTTTGCCCCGGATGGCGTTCCTCTGTTGCCAGTTCCTCTCCAATGATGAGCCGGCGGATCGTCTGTCGGTATGGGGGTATCGCAGACATATCCGACCGGGGAGGCGGCGGGTGCGACGAGACCGCGCTCGGCCGAAGAACATTGGCGTGTGGAACCGGCAATGGGCGACGACGGAGAAATGCCATGCCTGAACGAGACTATGACTGGATTGCCCGGCGAGCCTATTCGCTCTGGGAAGAAGAAGGGCGCCCAGACGGCCGTGACGAGGCCCATTGGCAGACCGCACTCAACGACTGGGAGACGCTGAACGCAGCGGCGTCTGAAACAACGGCGAAAGCCGGCAGGCGCATAGCAGACGCTCAGGTGTCTGCCGAGCAGGAAGGACTTGTGATCACCGAAGAACCGGTTCGCCCGGTCAAGAAGATGGCAAGGAGCCGAAAGGGGTGAATAAGGTGGCAGGACTAGATCTTTCACCGGCGCTTGGCCGGGCGCAATTCATCCAGCGGGTTCGGGAAGCCTATCTCCGCGACGACGACGAGCTTCGCCCCCACCGTCGTTCTCCGACCCGAGTGCCATTGCATGTGTTGGCTGTGACCTCGGAAATCTATCCTCTGATCAAGACAGGGGGGCTCGCCGATGTCACCGGTGCACTTCCCAAGGCCTTGTCCGCCTTCGGCATCGAGACTCATACCCTGGTACCAGGTTATCCCTCTATCCTTGCGCTCGCGCGTCTGCATCCTCCCCTCATGGAGTTTGACGATCTCCTTGGCGAGAAGGCCACGCTGCGCCACCTCGAGATCGACGGGCTGAGCCTTTTCGTCCTAGACGCACCGGCTCTCTACGAGCGGCCGGGCGGTCCTTATGTCAACGAGCACGGCTTTGATCATGCCGACAACTGGAAGAGGTTTGCGGTTCTGTCGCTTGCGGGAGCCGAGATCGCCGCGGGCGCGCTCCCGGGCTGGAAGCCTGATCTCGTGCATACCCACGACTGGCAATCGGCTCTAACATCCGTCTATCTCCGGCAGATGGGCTCCGCCGTACCCGTGGTGCTGACGATCCACAATCTCGCTTTCCAGGGCCAGTATTCGGCTGCATTGCTGTCTCAGATCGGGTTGCCACCGGAGGTGTATACCGTCGAACAGATGGAGTATTTCGGTGATATCAGCTACCTCAAGGGCGGGCTGGTCACGGCCGATCATATCACCGTTGTCAGCCCGACCTATGCGCGCGAGATCCTGTCACCGAGCTTCGGCATGGGACTTGATGGCGTGCTGAACGCACGCCTCGACAGCCTGCAGGGCATTGTCAACGGCATCGACAAGGAGGTTTGGAACCCGGCGACGGATCCCTACCTGCCATTTCGCTATGACATGAAGAGCCTGCGGCTGAAGAAGCACAACAAGGCGCTCCTGCTCGAACGCTTCAACCTGGAGCCCGGTGACGGACCGCTGTTTTCGGCGGTCACGCGGATCACCTGGCAGAAGGGCATGGACATGCTGGCCGAGGTAGCGGATGAGATCTTCCACCGTGGCGGGCGCCTGATCGTGCATGGTCAGGGCGATCACGATATCGAAGATGCGTTGAAAGCGACAGCGGCACGTTTTCCCGGACGCATGGCCGTGACAATAGGTTACAGCGAGCCCACGGCCCATCTCATTCACGGCGGCTCGGACGGCATCATCCAGCCATCGCGCTTCGAACCCTGCGGCCTGACACAGCTTTATGCGCTTCGCTACGGCTGCGTGCCCGTGGTCTCGCGAACCGGAGGGCTTTCCGAAACGATCATCGATGCAAACGATGCGGCGATCTCAGCCCGGGCGGCCACCGGCTTCCAGTTCCATCCCGTCCGTCCGGAAGGACTGCGCCACGCGTTGCGTCGCGCGGTGGATGCCTATGGCGACAAGCGCAAGTGGGCACGGCTGCAATTGCAGGCGATGCGCGCTGATTACTCCTGGGATCGCAGCGCCGAGAGCTATGCGGAGGTCTACGGCCGGCTGACCGAATCCCGGGCACAGTTGCAGCACTGACAAGATCGGCAGATATCGCTGAACGGCAAAAGGGCCCGGGATTTTTCCGGGCCCTTTTGCCGTTGGCTATGGGCATTTTTCAGGGGCGGTTTTGGCCATTCGGTCTGCTCTGACCTGCACCTCCCTTGCCAGTCTGGGGCGTGGGATCGCTCTCCGTCTCCATCGCCGGAAGCGTGCCGGTCGTGGTCTGGCGCTCCTCGGTCGTGCCGCTGGTGCCTGTTCCCTCACCACATGCCGTAAGCAGGAGAAGGCTGAGACATGCGGCTGTTGTTCTGGTGAGTTTCATCTCCACTCCTCTCTCGCGTAATCGCCCTCGCCATGCAGCCGCTCGCGGAAGGCGATGGTCCGTTCAAGACCCGCAATATCCTCACTGCTCGCGGGGACCGGATCCTCGGCGATGGCTTCCAAAACGGCAGGATCGATAGCGCCTGAGCGGATCGCCTGGCGCAAGGTTTCACGTGTCTGGCGCTCCGCCTCCAGTTGCGCGAACAGCGCGATGATCAGACGATCACGCGGATCGGGGAAGCGACGCCAGCGCGGGGGGCGCACCGTCTCGGACATGATCCACTCCTTTTCGACAGAAGATATTGCTCTTCAAGGAAACTTTTGGCGCCGCCCAAGGTTCCCCTCACGATGACTTGTCGACACGGGAGAGACCATCGTGGACGCCGATCTGAAATCATTGGAAGCGCGGCTCAACGCGCATCGGGAAATCCTGATCTCACTCCTCAGCGAGACGCTCACCGCGCCGGAGAACGCGCCTGAACTGCTTCGCAATCTCGAACAGGAGGTGCTGCTGCGCGATGGCTCGGAAGATCCCGGCGTGGAGACGTCTGCTGGTGTCGGGCGCGGCCATGAAAAGGGTGAAGCGATCCGCGACATTCTGGACACCGCGAAAGCCCGTGCAGCTGCGCTTTTGCGGACTGCCCCGGATCTCAACTCGCCCAACGGCTTTACCGAAGCAATGAAGGAAAGGAAGTGACGATGATCCCGGCAATATTCAGGAATTGGATGCACCGTTTCCGCAAGTCTGAAAAGCCTGCGGAAAAGGCACAGGATCAGCCCCAGGTTACGCTGCCGCTGCGGGCTGATCTTCCGCTTCGCGAGCGCTCTCTCTCTCTTGTTGCGGTCCCCGCCCAGATTAACGGAGCGCGGATGGGGTCGGGCCAGTTGTGATCGTCAACGACGGTTGGTCTGATCACGAACATCGAAGTTTGGATCCCAGTCCTTGGGCGGATCTTTTTTGCCGGGCGGCCATTTGTTGACGGTTGCATCGTCGGATCCTGTCACGACGGTGGGCTTGGCACTTGCCACTCCATCATTGTCACCGCCCGCCTGCGTTCCGACAAACTGGCCTTCGGCATCCTTCTCGATCGTTTCCTTGTCGCGCTGTGTAGGCTGGTCGTCCATGCTCGGTCCTCCGATGATTTCATCAAGATCAACCCGATAGTCTGCGTTAGGTTCCTGTCAGGATGACTCGGCACTGCCGGCAAGGAAGGATGACAAAGGCGCGACCAGGGTCCAGCTTAACCCCTGGGGGTCGAAGTCGATCCTGACTTCCCCGGCAAAGGCGCTCGCCGCATGTCGCTCGACAACGGTCGAGCCGAAGCCACGTCTCGTCGGTGGCGTGACGGGTGGGCCGTGCTGCTCGACCCAGGTGAGCTCAAGCCTTTGCTCCCCTCCCGCTTCCTGGGGCTCGAGCACTTGCCACTCAATACGAAGGCGCCCCTCAAGCACCGAGAGAGCACCGTATTTGACAGAATTGGTCGCCAATTCATGAAACACGAGTCCGAGGTTCTGAACGGCGTTGGCATTGACAAGCAGATCCGGACCTCGGCGAGAGACACGATCCACCGATCCCGTAACTGTCGTCAGATGCAGGTCGACCAACGCGGCAAGCGGAATACCGCCCCATTGCTGCTTGGCCAGTGCTTCTATCGACTGGGCGAGGCCTGCAAGCCTGCCGCTCACGGCACGCTGAAACTCCTCGACGTCATCGGTGCCTCGGGCTAGCTGACGCATCATCGCCTGGACAAGAGACAAGATGTTCTTGGTGCGATGAACGAGCTCCTGCAGAATGAAATGGATGCGCTCTTCAGCTTCGGCGCGATCGAAGGAAGCATTCGAGAGGGCGACTGCAACCTGGTTCGCCTCGACAATCTTCGTTCGCTCCGGCGAGACGATTTCGCCACGCCCGATGCGCTCCGCCATCCAGGCGATCCGGCGGATCGCCGAACGCAGATGATGGGCCGCGACAAGGACAATGCCCAAGAGGAAGGTCATCAGGACGAGGCTGCCGATCAACAGGCTCTTCCAGAGCGTAATAAAGGAGCCCTTGAGGCTGTCGACTGGCCCCCAAACCAAAGCACGCCACGGCCAGTCTGCGACCTTGGCGTAACCCATCAGATACTGTCTTCCGTTCTGATAAAAGACCGCACTGTTGTTGTAGCCGTACATCAATTCCAGCCAGCTCTGGTCGATCTGTGTACCAGAGGGCTGGTTCTCGGCACCGTGCGACACGACGATGCGACCGTCACCATCCACAAGCGCCGAGGACCAACCGGGCGGAATCGCTTCGCGGGCGGCCAGGTTCGCCAAGCTGGCTGCATCCTGTGTCAGCACCACGGCATCGGCCTCTCCCGGGGTGTTGTTGATGCGAGGCATTGTCAGATTGACGACCCAGCGCTGGCTCGTCGCACCGAAGAATACGCCTGACAGTTCCACTCTCCCCGATCTCAAGGCGGATCGGACTGACTCCGGGTTTGCCATCGGCCTAAGCGTCGCGCCCCAGGGCATCCGCGTATTGAGGATCTGAACCCCGTCCTGCCGAGCAAGCATTACATAGAGCGAGCTTTCCTTGAGGCTTTCCCCGACGCGCGTATGGAAGGCCTGGAGATCCCCCTGCTGCAATTCGGCGGAATTGGCCACCAGCGCAAGCGTCGTCTCCATGTCGGCGATCTTGCGCTCAACGGCCCGACTGATCGCTTGCGCATCATCTGCGACGTCGGTTCGCAGGGTCTGAAACTGCGATCGTTCGAGCTGCAGGAGGAGGAATGCCACGAAGGCCAGGAGTGGCAAGGTCGCCAGGATCGCCATCGCGGCCAGGTACGAGCCGATGGAGGCTGTGGGAAAGATACCGAGAAACCGTCTGACCACGTGCCTCAACACGCCCTCCTCCAGGTGCCATAACTCAATTTGATACGCTGGATGTCGAACCAAATGGGCGGGGGAGCGTTAGGACTGCAGGATGGAGAGAGGAGCGTGCCATGATCTTCAAGCCACAACGGTTTCACGGAGAAGCGCCGGAGATGGCTGACGAGTTTCCGACGGAGGCGCAACTGGAACAGCAGGTGGCGGACGCGTTGGCGGCATCGCAAGGCACAGGTGCCGAGGGGTTGCGGGTTGTCGCGTCGGCTGGGGAAATCCTTCTGTACGGCGTCGTCGGGACGCGGGACGAAATGACCAGGGCCGTGGAAGTTGCCCTGGCGGTACCCGGGGTGAAGAAAGTGACAGTCCGCATGGAAAGCGGTGATGAGGCACCGTGACCTCTCGTGGCGCCGGCGAGGCGAGCGACGACATGGAATAACCCGGCGCTGGCAGGAGGCTTCAGACCATTGCCAAACACCGGGTAGATCCACGTTCGCGTCGATCAATTTTACCAACGTTCCGATTTTCTGGCGAATTTGATGGTCAGGCGCGCCCACGTATTCCGGCCGTGCCTTCCGGGCCCCATGCCTGAGCCATGCCGCCGATCTCCAGCATTCGGCCGCGCAGATCCTGCTGTCGAAGCACGGTTATCTTGCGGTTCGCAATCTGTTCGTCGGAATGACGACGGGCAGCTTCGACCGCCAGCCTGTAGCTCGGATAGACAGCAGACTGGCCCTGCTCCGAGAGAAAGCACCAGCCGTTTGACTGGGGGATGATGTCACAATAAACCTGAGTCATGCCGCACTCCTCATGATCCCCCTCAAACTCGCCGCGCGCAAGAGGGTTCCTGTTCCGGGCAGATTTTTTTTCGCAGCCCGGTCCGTCATCCGCAGGTGACAATCAGCGAACCCGGCAGGAAGCGCGAGAGATCGCGGATGTCCGCCTCCGCCTCGGATGGCATAACCTCGATCGTGGCGCCGTGGACCGGAGGCAGCATGACTTCCCTTTCACTGAAATTCACCCGGAGCTGCCATCGATGCTCGCCGAGCTGCCAGTCGACAGCCAGCTTCCCGTCCTGCGCCATCAGCACATGGCCCACGCCGCCACCGACATTGTCCAGCAATGGGAAAAGGTGCTGTCGCCGCTTCTCGAGCAGGCGTTGGCAGAAGGATCGTGCGGCCATCCCACGTTCTGTCTGCGCTTCCCCCCAGTCAAGCTTCGAGGCCGTGAAAGTTTCGCAGTCGTTCGGATCGCGAATGTCTTCCAGCTTCAGATCATCCGAGCCAAATGCCCGTGCCTCCCGCAATCGATCTTCCGGACTGCCCTGCTTGAGTTCCGGCGGATAGTCGCTGAAAAAATAGAATCTGCCCTTTGAACGAAATTCATCGCCCATGAAGATCATGGGGATCTGTGGCGCGAGCAGGAGCATCGCCATGAGGCGTTCCGCAAGATCTGGCTCTATCAAGCTCCAGAGTCTGTCGCCCCGGCCGCGATTGCCGATCTGGTCGTGGTTTTGTAGAAAGTTGACGAATGTCGTCGGTGGCAGGTGCCCACTCGGCTCCCCGATCGGCTGGTTTCCCTTTTCCTCTATCCGTTCGCCCTGCAGGGCAAATCCGCTCGCAAGTGTCCGTGCGATACGGGGCCAGAAATCCTCTGCAAATACCTTGTAATGGCCGCCGTGTTCGCCGGTTGCCCAGGCGTGGACAAGATGGTGATAGCCATCGTTCCAGACCCCATCGTAAAGCGCGACCGAGTTGTCATCGCGCCGCTCATGCAGGCGGGTGATACAGCGGCCATCCTCGACAACAAGATGGATATGACGCTCCGGCGATCGTTCACGGATCGTGCGCGCCATTTCCTCCATGATGTTGATCGCGCTGCTATCGTCGTCGATGCGGTCGACGGCATCGAACCGCAGGCCATCGAGGGCGAACTCTTCCAGCCAATAGAGTGCATTCTCTATCACGAAGTCGCGCATGGGCAGCTTCGATACGTCTGGTCTGGGGCCCCAAGGCGTGCCCTCAGTGGAAAAGAGATCCGGTGCGTATGATTTGAGGTAATTTCCGTCGAGGCCGAGGTGATTGTAGACGACGTCGAGCATGACCATCAGACCGAGACCATGAGCCTGATCAATGAAGGCCTTCATATCGTCCGGGGAGCCGTAGGCCGGATGAGGGGTATAGAGCAGGACGCCATCATAGCCCCAGCCGCGCCTCCCACCGAATGCGGCAACCGGCATGACCTGCACCACGGTGACGCCCAGCTCAGCCAAGACGGGGAGTTTTTCAGCGGCAGCCGCAAACGTCCCCTCCTCGGTGAAGGTGCCGATGTGGATTTCGTATACTGCGGCTTGCGACCAGGGCCTGCCTTTCCAACTGCTGTTCTTCCAGCGATAGGCCGTGGGATCGACGATCAGCGAAGGGCCGTGGACATCACCGGCCAAAGCACGCGCGGCCGGGTCCGGCACACGTGTCCCATCTGGCAATACGAATGAATAAACAGTCCCAGGCGCAATGTTTGTCGCGAGGAGCTCCCACCAGCCGTCTCCGGCAGGCGACATCGGCACCTCTTCGTCCATCAGGCGAAGCCCGAGCATCTGGACCCCGGAGGCCCATATGCGAAACCGCACTTCGCCCGCCGCGGTGTATTCCGCGCCCCAGCTCTTCGGGAAGACACGGTATTCCTGATCGACCTCAAGACCCCGAAAGTCGGGCTGTGATTGCCGGTCATCCATTGGTCATCCTCGCCGCTTGCTGATTGCGACGATCCAACAGCGGCGCGAAGGGAAATGTTCCAACTGGGAAGCTGCGGATTCGGAGAGGTGTCAGATGATTTCAGGAACAAAGTCGGTCACGGCCGAATTGCTCCTGCGGCATTCAGCACCCGACCGCATCCCGCGGCCGCAGGACTTCAGGGAGATCATCATGCCCAGCCCCAATCCCTCATCGCCTTACGACGATCAGCCGCCGATGCCAGCCCCGGCCTGGACGCCGGAGATACCGGTGGACGAGCCGGAGCCGGACGTCCTGCCGGACGAGGTTCCGAGACCCAATCCCGACGAGACCCGGGACCCGCCTATCGTGGATCCCGCCCCGCATATCTGAAGTTACGGCAAGGGGCGCTTCACCGCAGGCCGGCGACGCGCTCCCAGCTCTTCTTGCCGGCAACCCAGTTCTGCCAGTCCGATACCGAGCCGTAGAAGACGTTGAGGTCGATCTTGCCGTTGACGCCCTGGGACAGGCCGGATCCGGAATATTGCCAGAAGACCCATTTCCGGCCCGGGTATACCTTGGACGGATGCGCCGCCACCGAGCGCAGCCAGAAGGGATAGTCAAGGAAATGGCCGCGCAGATTGTCCTTGTAGAAATCGGGAGCCGTGTAAATCACCGGCCGCTTGCCGTAATGCTGCTCCAGACGGTCCATGAAGACCTGCATCTTTTCGCGTGCCTTTTCAGGCGACAGGCGGAAACGGCAGCTCGACTCGCCGTTGTATTCGACGTCAATGACTGGCGGCAGGGCATCCGGATCGCGCGGAACGTTCCGGATGAACCACTCCGCCTGCTCTGAGGCAACGCGGCACCAGTAGAAGAAGTGGTAGGCGCCGCGCTTCAATCCGGCATCCTTGGCGCGCTTCCAGTTGGTGTGGAACATGGGATCGAGATGATCGCCACCGTCTGTCGCCTTGATATAGGCAAAATTGGCGCCTTGGCTTCGCAGGGTTTGCCAGTCGATATTGCCCTGCCAGCGCGATACATCCACGCCATGAACCGCATGATGCTTTGGCTTCACCTTGCCGAAATTGATCGGCTTGGCGTCGCTGAAGCGCTGGTTGTAGACCCGGTGGCGTCCGGTCGAGCGCGTCGCGGGCTCCTGCTGTGGCAAGGCGGACGGCATCGGCGGTGCGAGCATCGCCAGCGGACGCTGGTTGGGCACCGGCATGCCTGCCGTCATCTCCGGCGTATCGAAATGAGCCTGGTTCGGCGATCTGCCGGCCCAGGCGAGCGCCTGAGCATGCGCCCCCGTCGGCGAGGCGACAGGTGTGATGGCGCCGGTCTGCTCATCCACGGCAACAGCAGGGGTCGGGGCAGCGGCAGTCTGTGCCTGCTGCTGTGTCGCTTGAGAGCGTAACTGCAAGGCTTCGACGGGATTGGTGCGGGCACTGCAGCCGCTAAGCACCAGACAACCGATGAGCAGCGAGGGGAAGACCTTGGAACGCATGGCACACAGACTCAAACTAACGACCGGGCACAGGCGTAGGCGAATGCCCGGAGCTTCAGGAGATTGCTAACAAAGCTTTACCGGGAAAAGGTGAATGCAATCTTTACGGTGCGGATCGGGCCTGCCCTAGCATCCGGACACTCTGAACAAGGGCTCGTCCGGCGCTCACAAGCATGTGCAGTGACACCGCTGATCCCGCGCATCTTGATCGCCGTATCAAGGTTTTGTTGCTTCACTCACGCTCAGGATAAGGCTCGATGATGATCCCTCGACGGTCTTTTCTCATGACTTCGTTGTTCACGCTTGCCGGTGTTCCTGCCCAAGCCGGCGATGCCTGGGAGGCGCTGCGCGCGGGACGCGCATTTGTGCTTTTGCGTCATGCCCTGGCGCCGGGTACCGGTGATCCTGCGGGAATGCAGCTTGGCGATTGCAGCACTCAACGCAATCTGTCGGACGAGGGACGAGCCCAGGCGTCAAGGATCGGGGCGCTGTTTCGTGATGAAGGAATAAAGAGAGCTGCCGTTTATTCGAGCGAATGGTGCCGCTGTCTGGACACCGCGCGTCTCATGGAACTCGGGCCGGTTTCACCGCAGCCCCTGCTGAACTCCTTCTTCGGCAAACCGGAAAACGGGAGGGAACAAACCGAAGCGCTGAGGCAATGGCTTTCAGCCTATTCCTACACCTCTGGGCGGCCTCTGATACTGGTCACACATCAGGTGAACATCACGGGACTGACTTCGATCGTTCCCCGCAGCGGAGAACTCGTCTTTGCGACCATGAGCGGTGTGGGCGAGACCGATGTTATCGGCCGGCAGTCTACCGGGGCATGACGGAGAAAAAAACCTGCGGCAGAAGTGGTCGCCGCGCGTGATGAAAAAAGTCCTGCAACAAGTTTAGGTGCGGCGGCAATCCGGACATGCCCCGGCAGACGCGCCGGAAGGCTCCGGCGCGGGTATAGTCGACGAAAACAGTCGCCGGCGGGAGTCAAAAATCCGCATCTATCCTAGTGTCAGCTGCAACGCGAAGATTTGAAAGTGCGGGTTGTAACTTTCGTCACCGTATTTCGTTACAAACCATGATAGTTTCGCTCGAAAATCCGGGAGCAGCGAAACCCATGGACGTATTGCGGGCGCGGATGGACGATCTCGCCTATGAGGATGCCATTCGTTATTGCGCAAACAGCATTCTGCCGATGCATTTCGGCGAGAAGCTGATCAACAAGATCTTTGGACGCAACCTACAGTCCCACGCCGCGGGACTCCTGGCGGTGATGCATTGCGAGGCTGAACTGGGCATCGGGGAGCGTCCGACACTCACCCGTATCCAGGGGGAGATGGGTCGATCGAGGACCCTATCCAGCTTCTTCGCCCTGCTGAGATTTGCGCGCTTCATCGAGGCCGTTGATCATCCGGAAGACCGAAGGACAAAGGTGCTGCTTGCGAAAGCGCCTCTTCTGGACGGTTTGAAGACCTGGCTTGCCCATCATATGACGTGTGCCGAAGTGGCGGGATTGCTTCCAACCGGCATGACGCACAAACTGCAGACGGATGAAGATTTCTCTCTTCGCTATATAGCAGCCGCACGCCTGATGTTCGACCGAGTCAGAGCGCATCTGGCACATGGTGACGATGCCTGGTGCTGGTTCGACAACTTCGACTGCGGCGACAGGATGGCTCTCGCCTTGCTGAGAGCGCATTACGAGCATCCCGGCGAGCCCGAGACCCGCTGGTTTCTCCTGGAAACGCGCCAGCTGGCAGATCGGCTGGGCATTTCCCATTCGCATGTCCGAAATGTCTTGAACGGGGCCGAGGTCCGAGGTTTCGTTGTTCAAGACCGCCGCACGCATCACGTGGCGCTGACCGAGCTAATGCTGGACGATATCAGGAACTACCATCTGAGCTTTTGGAGCTGGGTGGCCGACAGCGCCGACCAGGCGACGAGTATCGTGCCGCCACCGGGAGAGCATGCCATCGCGGTTGTCAGGTGACGCGCCGGACTGGCAGCGCTGCGGCGCTGCAACATAAGGTCTTGGCCCCAGTATCCGTCCAACTGCCTTGACTTTGGCAGAGCCTTGGCCAAGTCCGGGGTGAAATTCATTCTGGGTGGAGGCGGATACCATGCACAAGCTCTTCGATCTGGCAGGGCGCCGGGCGCTGATCACAGGATCATCGCAAGGCATCGGTCTTGCGCTGGCCACCGGCCTGCAGCAAGCGGGCGCCGAGGTCGTTCTCAACGGGCGCAGCATTGACAAGCTTGAATGTGCGGCCCGCCCGCTGGGTGCCGGCGCGCGCATCCTTCCCTTCGATGTGACGAATCATGCTGCGGTCAAAGAAGCGGTCGATCGGTTCGAAACCGAGGTCGGACCGATCGACATTCTGGTCAACAATGCCGGCATGCAGCATCGGGCACCACTGGAGCAATTCCCGGCCGATGCCTTTGAAAGACTGCTGGCGGCCAATGTTTCCAGTGTCTTCAATGTGGGCCAGGCCGTCGCCCGTCACATGATCGGCCGGGGCCGTGGCAAGATCATCAACATTGCAAGCGTGCAGACGGCGCTCGCCCGCCCCACGATCGCACCCTATACCGCCACCAAGGGAGCTGTCGGAAATCTGACAAAGGGCATGGCGACGGACTGGGCCCGACATGGACTGCAGTGCAACGCGATTGCGCCCGGCTATTTCGAAACGCCGCTCAACGCCGCTCTCGTTGCCGATCCCGAGTTTACCACCTGGCTTTCCAAACGGACGCCCGCCGGACGCTGGGGCAAGGTGGAAGAACTGGTTGGCGCCTGCATCTTTCTTTCCTCCGACGCCTCCTCCTTCGTCAACGGCCACATCCTTTATGTCGACGGCGGGATTACCGCGTCTTTGTGAGGACATCGGCGAAGCTGCGGTTGTCAGATCCGGGAGAAGGCGGCAAGCACAGTCCGTTCGGATTGAAGCAGATAGGCCTCGAGTGCGGCTGCTGCGGCTTTTGGCTCGCCGGCCTCGAGCTTTTCGAGGATTGCCGCATTCATTTCGACATAGGGGGCATGAAGCAGTTCGGGCTCCTTGAGCAGGCCGAAGCTCAGGCGTAGCTCGGCAGCGATCTGCGCATAGAAGCTGCTCAGCCGCTGGCTGTCGGCCAGATCGACGATGGCCGCATGGAATTTCATGTTTTCGCTGCCGACCGAGACCCAGTCGTTCAGTTCACGGGCAGCGCGTGCCGCCTCGACCGCAGCCTTCATGCGCGCCACCGCAGGGTGGTTCGGATAGGCGTTCGACAGCGCCTGGCCTTCAATAATGCGGCGAACACGATAGATATCGATAATCGAGGCCATGCTGGGCGTCGCGACGAAGACGCCACGGTTGGGTTCGTGCTGCAGCAGGCCATCCTTGGTCAGCAGTCGGAAAGCCTCACGAAGCGAATTGCGGGATACCTCGAAATCGGCGCTCAGGGCAGCCTCAGACAGGCGCTGACCGGGCTTCAATTCGCCGCTGATCAACCGGTCGCGGATGGCTTCCGCCAGGCGAGGTGCGAGTGCCGCTGTCGTTTCCGCTTCTGCCATCAGTCTCCCCAGGGGCCGTCCGCCCAGTACAGGGTCGCAATTGGCTCCGATGCAGCGGGCTATTCGCGACTGCTGCCTTATCGACCATGCGAGAAATTGCAGCAAGACGGGAGCCGGTTACGGCCAAAAATTGTTCCTCTAAGAGCGAGAACTGCCTTTCCGAGCATCAACTTGCTCAACATTGCGCCAATTAAGTAGAACAATAAAATAAAATCGTTGAACAATATTGACAGAATTGTGAAACCACGCGAGGCTAACCGGGCTAGTGATCAACAAGCCCCGCGTGAAGTCGGGGACAGGTCAATCGAGAGGGACACATGGAACAGACATCGAAAGCGGCCAACACGGCCGGATCCGGCGGAATGTCCGCCAAGACACGCCGGAGCGCCTTGATCGCCGCGATCTTCCTGATGGCAACATCGGCCATCGGACCTGGCTTCATCACCCAGACGGCGACCTTCACGACAAAGCTTGGTGCCGCCTTTGCCTTCGCGATCCTCGCCTCGATCCTGATCGACTTCGTGGTTCAGCTGAACATCTGGCGGATCGTGACGCTGACGAGGATGCGGGCCTCCGACATTGCGAACGCAGCCATTCCAGGGACCGGTTATCTGCTTGCGATCCTCGTCATCATTGGCGGCCTTTTCTTCAACATCGGCAATATCGGCGGTGCCGGCCTTGGTCTCAATTCCCTGCTTGGTCTCGACCCCAAGCTGGGCGGCTCGATCAGTGCGCTGATCGCCATCGGCATCTTCCTGTCGCATCGCGCGGGAGTGGCGATTGACCGGCTGATCGTGGTGGCCGGTCTCGCGATGATCATCCTGACCCTTTACGTCGCGATCGTCTCGCAGCCTCCGGTCGGTGATGCGCTCTTCCAGACCTTTATCCCATCGACCATCGACTTTGCGACGATCACCACCATCGTCGGCGGCACGGTGGGTGGCTACATCACCTATTCGGGCGCGCACCGCCTGCTCGACAAGGGCACGGTCGGGATCGAGAACCTCGGTGCCGTCAACCGCGCCGCCCTTTCCGGCATCGCCGTGACAGGCGTGATGCGCTACGTGCTGTTCCTCGCCATCCTCGGCGTGGTCGCGAGCGGTGTCGCGATCGATGTTTCGGGCAAGGGGGCCAACCCGGCCGCACAAGCTTTCCAGGCCGCAGCCGGTGACGTGGGTCTTCGCATCTTCGGTGCCGTGCTCTGGTTTGCGGCGATCACCTCTGTGATTGGTGCCGCCTACACCTCGGTGTCCTTCATCACCGTCTTCAAGCCTGATATCACCGAGCGCGGGCGCAACATCGCGACTGTCATCTTCATCGCCGTTTCGCTGTTCTTCTACGTGATCATCACCACGCCTCCGGCACAGATGCTGGTCTTCGTCGGTGGTCTGAACGGCCTCATCCTGCCGATCGGTCTCACGATCTTCATCTATGCGGCCTGGGCTCGCTCAGACCTGATGGGTGGCTATCGCTACCCGCGCTGGCTGTTGATCCTCGGAGCACTGACTTGCGCGCTTACCTGGTACATGGGCTACAAGTCGATCGGGCCGATCTTCGCGCTGCTTTCGGCGGCCTGAGCAAGACGAATAGGGAGGAAGACATGACTGCCATCGATCTCAACAGCGACCTCGGCGAAAGCTATGGCGCCTGGGCCATGGGCGACGACGAGGCGATGCTCTCCATCGTCTCCAGCGCCAATGTCGCCTGCGGTTTCCATGCCGGCGATCCCGTCGGCATCTGCAAGACCGTGAAAGCCGCCGCAGAGCGCGGTGTCTCGATCGGGGCGCATGTCTCCTATCCCGACCGCGTCGGCTTTGGCCGGCGCGACATGGATGTCACATCGGCGGAACTGACCGCCGATGTGATCTACCAGATCGGTGCGCTGAAGGGTGTTGCGGCGGCCGCCGGCGTCACCGTCGGCTATGTGAAGCCCCATGGCGCGCTCTACAATCGCATCGCCCATGACCCGAAGCAGGGCCAGGCGGTGATCGACGGCATCCGGGCTATCGATCCAAAGTTGGTCATGATGGGGCTAGCCGGTTCACCAATTCTGGACCTCGCCCGCGCCTCTGGCCTGAAGGCCGTCGCTGAGGCCTTTGCCGATCGCGCCTATACGCCCTCGGGTGCGCTTGTTTCCCGCCGGGAGCCGGGTGCCGTGCTCCACGATACCGCGCTGATTGCCCGACGCATGCTGCAACTTGCCCATGAGGGCACGATCGAGGCGATCGATGGTTCGACCATCAAGATCGAGGCTCAGTCCATTTGCGTGCATGGCGATAGCCCCGGTGCTGTCGCGATCGCGCGGGAGATCCGCCAGGCTTTCGAGAAGGACGGCATCACGGTGCGATCCTTCCTCCACGCGCGCTCCTGAGGCTTTCATGCGTTTTCTCCCCGTCAGCCTGACTGTCCTGATCGTCGAGTTGAAAGATCTCGACGAGACGCTCGCGCTCTTTGCCTCGCTTGAAGCCGAGCCGGTGAACGGCATCGTCGATATTGTCCCGGCGGCGCGGACGCTGATGATCCGGTTCCGTCCGGAGATCCTGACGGCGGAGGGCCTGGCAGCAACGATCAGCACCCGTGATCGTTCGGCGAAGATCGCGCCATCCGACATGCTGGTCGAGATCCCCGTCGTCTATGATGGCGAAGACCTGGACGATGTCGCGGCGCTGACAGGTCTATCCGTGAGTGAGGTGATCGAGCGGCATACGGCAAGCGAATTCACCGTGGCCTTTTGCGGCTTTGCGCCGGGTTTCGGCTATCTGGTCGGGGGCGATCCGGCGTTGCAGGTGCCGCGGCGGCAAAGCCCGCGCACGAAGATCCCCGCCGGATCGGTCGCGCTCGCCGGCGCCTTTTCCGGCGTCTATCCGCAGGCAAGCCCCGGCGGCTGGCAGATCATCGGCACAACGCCGCTCAAGATGTGGGACCTGACGCGCGATCCGCCTGCACTCTTCCAGCCGGGATACCGGGTGCGGTTCTTCGATCTTGCAAAGCGGCCTCAGAGCGTGGTTGTGCCCGGCCGAGCAGAACCGATCTCCACCGGCACCACTGCGTCTGATGCAGCCACGACGATTACTATCACCGCAGCCCCGATGCCGGCGCTGGTGCAGGATCTCGGCCGTTTCGGCCAGGCCGGACAGGGCGTATCCTCCTCAGGCGCTCTCGACCAGGGGGCCTTCCGGGCCGCAAACCGGATCGTCGGCAATCCCTTGGAAGCGCCCTGCCTGGAGATAACGCTCGGCGGTTTCGCATTCGAGATTTCCGGGCCGACCGTGATGGCCGTGACAGGTGCCCCATGCCCGATCGTTATCCGCAACAAGGCGGGTCGGAACATCGCCGCCGAAGGATATCAGCCGATTTCGCTCGAAGCGGGAGACACGGTTTCCCTCGGCTTTGCGACGCGCGGCGCCCGCAGCTACCTGGCATTTCGTGGTGGTCTCGACGTGGCACCGGTTTTGGGCAGCGCCTCGACGGATACGCTCGCCGTCGTCGGGCCGGCGCCGGTCAGCGTCGGCGCCGTGCTTGCCATGGGAAATGGGGAGCACCGCCTTTCGCCCGTGTCGCTGACCGAAAGCCCCGCATTTGTCTGTCCGGCACCGGGTGAAATCGTCACGCTCGATGTCGTCATGGGCCCCCGCAGCGACTGGTTCACCGAGCGGGGAATCGAAACGCTGTCGAGCCAGGTCTACGAGGTGACGCCGCAATCGAACCGGGTCGGGATCCGTCTCTCCGGTCCTGAGGCGCTAGAGCGCAAGGACAAGGCGGAGCTTCCGAGCGAGGGGACGGCGACGGGTGCCATCCAGGTTCCGCATAGCGGGCAGCCCGTGCTCTTTCTCGCCGACCACCCGCTGACCGGCGGTTACCCGGTTATCGGCACGGTCGCCGAATATCATCTCGATCTCGCCGGCCAGATCCCGGTGAATGCGAAAATTCAATTCCGGCCCATAACGCGCTTCGCCGAGATCGAGCCCGACCGGGCATGATCCGCCAAGCAGCGATGGCAGGCCAAGAGAGACAGTGAGGAGACCCCGATGAAGAAAGTGCTGATCGCCAATCGCGGCGAAATCGCCGTGCGCATCATCCGCGCCTGCCGCGACTACGGGCTTAAGTCCGTCGCGGTCTATGCCGATCCGGATCTGGATGCGCTGTTCGTCAGGCTCGCAGATGAGGCTTATGGGCTGGTCGGCAGTCGTCCGGCAGAGACCTATCTCGACATCCAGAAGCTCATCGAGATTGCCCGCCGGTCCGGTGCGGACGCGGTGCATCCTGGCTATGGGTTCTTGTCCGAACGGGCGGATTTCGCCCGCGCCGTGCAGGAGGCAGGCCTCACCTGGATCGGTCCGGATCCGCACGTGATCGAGGCGCTCGGCGACAAGGTCGAGGCGCGGCGGATCGCGCTTTCGGTCGGCGCTCCGCTGGTCGCCGGCAGCGACGGACCTGTCGAGACTGCCGAAGAGGTGATCGCCTTCGCAAAAGCACACGGACTGCCGGTTGCGATCAAGGCCGCGCATGGCGGCGGCGGGCGGGGCCTGAGGGTCGCCTGGAAGATGGAGGATGTGGCAGAGCTCTATCATTCCGCCGTGCGCGAGGCGGAAGCCGCCTTCGGTCGTGGCGAATGTTTCCTCGAACGTTTCCTTGATCGTCCGCGGCATATCGAGGCGCAGGTTCTCGCCGACAAGCATGGGAATGTTCTGGTGCTCGGCACACGCGACTGTTCGCTGCAGCGACGCAATCAGAAGCTCGTCGAAGAGGCGCCGGCGCCCTTCCTCAGCGATGCACAGCGGCAGGCGATCCACGACGCGGCGAAGAAGATCTGCGCGGCGGCGGGTTATTCGGGTGCCGGCACCGTCGAAATTCTGCTCGGTGTCGACGGGACGATCTCGTTCCTGGAGGTCAACACCCGCCTGCAGGTCGAGCACCCGGTGACCGAGGAAACGACAGGCATCGACCTCGTCGTGGAGCAGTTCCGAATTGCAGAAGGCAAGGCGCTTGAGGTGCTGGAAACCCCTGCCCCGCGCGGTCACTCGATCGAGTTCCGCATCAATGCCGAGGACCCTGGACGGGGCTTTCTGCCAACGCCGGGCGCAATCACCCGCTTCGACCCGCCATCCGGTCCGGGCGTGCGCCTCGACACGGGCGTTACCACCGGCTCGACCGTTCCGGGCACCTTCGATTCCCTGATGGCAAAGCTGATTGTCACAGGCGCGACCCGCGAGCAGGCGCTTGCCCGGGCGCGGCGTGCCCTGGCAGAGTTTTTCATCGAGGGTGTTGCAACGGTCCTGCCCTTTCATCGTGCCGCAATGGAAGCCCGCGACTTTACGGGTGAAGATGGTTTCCGCGTTCACACCCGCTGGATCGAGACGGATTTCGCCGAACCGCTTGCGGCGGCGGCCCGACCGGAACCGCTTCCAGATACTTCGGTAATCCGCACCCATGTGGAGATTGACGGCAAGCGGCACGAACTTGCCATACCGGCTCTGCTCCTGTCCGGGCTTGGCGGTGCCGCTGTTGGTGGCGGACATGGACAGACCGCTGCCAAATCGGAGGATGTCTCCAGCATCACCGCGCCGGTCTCGGGAACACTTCAGGCGTTCAAGATCGAGGATGGATCCGAGGTGCAGGCAGGCGATCTGATTGCCGTGATGGAAGCAATGAAGATGGAAACCCAGGTGACCGCAGCGCGCTCCGGCCGCGTTCGCTTCAAGGCCGAGGCCGGTGGCTATCTGCAGGCGGGGACGGAGATTGCGCGCTACGAAGCGTGACAATCAAGGCAGAAGGGCCGCTTGTCGGTGGACCACGATTGCTGCGTTGTCCCTACACGATCTGTCGACAGCAAAAGGCCCGCCAATGGCGGGCCAGAAGCTCTGGATCTGATCCAGGTCAGGCCTTGTCAACGACGTTCTTGACGGCGTCCTTCGCATGGCCCTTGGCCTGCTGCGCATCGCCCTTGGCTTCCTGGGCAAGGCCCTTCGCCTGAAGGCTGCGGTTGTCGGTGGCGTCGCCGACGGCCTGCTTGGCCTTGCCGGCCAGTTCGTTGGCCTTGCCGGCGATCTTGTCAGAAGTGGCACCCATGGTCGTTCTCCTTGTTGGCGGTCTCGCACGGCACCGAAGCCGTTTCACGATCCGCTTGGCCAGAAAACGCTCATGGAGGCCAAACGTTCCGGCTGCCGTTCAGCGCTTGTAGGCGCCGAGACCCGGCCGGTAGGTCTTGTCGTCCAGGAATTGCTTCAGCCCCTCGGCGCGGCCATTGCTCTTGTCCAGGAAGAGCATTTGTTCGAGCTTGGCATAGATGTAGTCGTCCGCCTGCTCCCAGGGCATGTTACGGACACGCTTGAAGGTATCCTTGGCAGCCTTGAGAACAACGGGGTTCTTTTCGAGCAGGCTCGCGCAGAGGACGCGGACGCGGGCTTCGAGATCTGCCAGCGGCACGGACTCGTTGACCAGCCCCATCTCCCTTGCCTTACGGCCGCCAAAGGTTTCGCCGGTCATGATGTAGTAGAGCGAATCCCTGTGGTTCATCACTTCTGCCACGGCGCGCGTCACGTTGCCGCCCGGCAGGATGCCCCAGTTGATCTCCGAAAGGCCAAAGGTCGCCTCGTCGGCGGCAATCGCCAGATCACAGGATACGAGAGGGGTGAAGGCCCCGCCGAAGCACCAGCCGTTGACCATGGCAATGGTCGGCTTTTCAAAATACATCAGACGGTTCCACCAGCCGCCGGACTGGCGCCGGCTCTTGAGAACGGCCGCGCGACCCTTGCCGTCGTTCTCCCTGAAGTACTCCTTGAGGTCCATGCCGGCGGACCAGGACTGGCCGGCGCCGCGCAAGACCAGAACGCCACAGCGATCGTCGGCTTCGAGTTCGTCAAGCACTTCCAGCATCCGGACATTCAGTCTCGGATTCATGGCATTGCGCTTTTCAGGGCGGTTCAGGGTGACAAAGGCGATCCCGTTGTCGAACTCGACGAGAACCGGGTCTGGCTGGGTATTCGCATCGGACATGATGGACTCCTTGAGGCATTACGTTGGGGCGATGATGCCCATTGATCAATTTTCACTGCGGCGCATGGGTCTGGCGCAAGATGTGCTTTTGTGCCTTGCCGGATGCCGTTCGCGGTATCTGGTCGAGAAAAACAATGCGGCTTGGCCGCTTGTAGGATGCCAATCGTTCCGCGCAGTGGGCAAAGATTTCCTCGGTCGATGGCGCATCCGCGCGCGCCACGACAAAGGCAACGCCGCACTCGCCCCACTTGGCATCGGGAAGTCCGATGACCGCGACATCCTGAACCTTGGGATGAGCCCCGATCACGGCTTCGATCTCGGCGGGGAAAACATTCTCGCCGCCGGAGATATACATGTCCTTCAGGCGATCCGGTACGTGGATCACACCGCCTTCGGCGCGACGACCGAGGTCGCCAGTGCGATACCAAGACCCGACGAACGCGCGTGCCGTCTCCGCCGGCTTGTTCCAATATCCGGGGGTCACCGAGGGGCCCTTGACCCAGATCTCGCCAACTTCGCCATCGCGAACATCCTGCCCATCCTCGCCAACCAGGCGGACGGCGAGAAGCGGAGCGGGATAACCGACGCTGCCGGGGTGCCGCGCGACCGCATCACGGTCCAGCGGCATGTGAATGGTCGTACCAGCCTCGCTCATGCCATAGCCGTTGACGAGGGGGATGCCGTCTTTCAGGAAGGTCTCGATCAGCGCGGGAGACAGTGGAGCCCCGCCGATGAAAATTGCCTGCAGCGCCTTGAGAGCCGTCGGATCCCATGCCGGTGAATTCCGCAAGGCTGCAGCCATCTGGGGAAC
Organism: Rhizobium sp. AQ_MP; assembly: GCF_014237835.1. Lineage (GTDB taxonomy): Bacteria > Pseudomonadota > Alphaproteobacteria > Rhizobiales > Rhizobiaceae > Allorhizobium. Next base: position 474,063 of record NZ_JACJVI010000001.1, on the reverse strand, counting down.
AGCGAAGTAATGGGTGACCCCGAGGGCTGGATCGCCGAGGACAGAGAGCGTCCGCTCGGGCAGGAAGCGGTCGGAGATGATCAGGCGACCGCCCATCATCAAGGTGGTTCTGCCGATGGCGACCAAACCAATCGTGTGAAAGAAAGGAAGATCGCAGAGCGACACCGAGCGGCTTGTCACTTCGCCGACCAGCGAAAAGTTGATCGCAGAAGCGAAGGCGTTCCCTCTGGTGATGATGACACCTTTCGGGGTTCCCGTTGTGCCGGATGTGTAAAGCATAATGCATGGGGCATCCGCATCCAACACGACGGGCTCCGCCTCCGGACCCGAGGCGACCATCGCCGCCCAGCCCTGCTCGCCGTCAATGGCGATCGTCTTCGGCGGGATATCCGCCATCTCGGCAACAACTGCCACAAACTCTTCGTCGTGCAAGAGCACGGACGGCTGACAGTCCTCAAGGATCTGGGCCAGCTCTGCGGCACCGAGACGCCAGTTGAGGGGCACAAATACGAAGCCAGCACGCTGGCAGGCCAGGCAGACAACCAACTGCTCGATGGAGTTGCGCCCCAGAAAGGCGATGCGCTGCGCCGCAGGTTGCTGACCGACGATCTCTGCCAGACGCTTGGCTGCACGCCCGACGGCACCGTTCAGTGCCGCATAGGTCGCACTGCGCCCGGTCGCCACCTCGTAGACAGCCTGTCGCTGCGGCGTGGCCATCGCGCGATAGATGACAGGGTCATCCGTCTCAAGGCCAACGGCAGCCCTCTCTGCCCACTCCGACCGCAATTCAGGCTGCATGCTCGTACCCCCTCTCGCCAGCCACTCGGGCCCTCCTTGGCGATTTGTATGTTACGCATACTAATTACAGTCTTGCCATTTGACAAGCGGTAATTTGACTGTTGCAGTCGAAAGTGATCATGAATGATTCCACACTCTTGGCGGCGCATGAATGGAATGGAAGCCATGACTCGACACAACGACTTGAAGCCGGCGAATGACGACGAGGTTTTCGAAGTGGGGTCTCCGCTCCGTACCGGTCGCCTCGATGATATTCTCGGCTTCCACTTGAGAATGGCGAATGTTGCCGTGTACCAGGATTACACGGCCGCGATGGGCGACATTGGATTGACGCAGAAGCAGTTCGCGGTGCTCGAACTCATTTCAGCCAACCCAAGGGTCAGCCAGATCGACATCGCGAACCAGCTCAGCATGGACCGGGCTACGATGATGGCTCTGGTCAACCGTCTTGAGAGTCGTGATCTTCTGGAGCGGCAGCCATCACCGGTCGACCGGCGACGCCAGGAATTGCTGCTCACCGGAGCGGGCGCAGAGATGCTGAAGCAGGCTCGAAGCATCCAGCAACAGCATGAGCTGCGTTTCACCTCACGTTTCTCGGCGGAGGAACTCGAGGCTTTCATTCAGTGTCTCAAGCGCATCTATTCGGACATCGTTCCGCGCAACGGCCAGTTGGACTGATCCCCCGAACATCCCGAACGAAAACGGCCGCCTTGTGGGCGGCCGTTCCATTTCAGATCTTAGAAGGGGTAATGCTGGTTGGGATCTTCGATCGTGATCCAGCGCAGTTCCGTGAATTCGGCAATCGCTGCCTTACCGCCGAAACGGCCATAGCCACTGCCCTTGACACCACCAAACGGCATCTGCGGCTCATCGAAGACCGTCGGGCCGTTGATGTGGCAAATGCCGGATTCAATGCGGGCGGCAACGGCGAGCGCGCGACGGATATCACGGCTGAAGACCGCGCCGGACAGCCCGTATTCGGTGTCGTTGGCGACACGGATCGCCTCTTCCTCGCTCTTCACACGGATGATCGGCTTCACGGGGCCGAAGCTCTCTTCGGAGTACATGCGCATATCAGGCGTCACCTGATCGAGCAGCGTCGCCTCGACAACGCTGCCTTCGCGCTTGCCGCCAGCCACAAGCTTGGCACCCTTGGAAACCGCGTCGGCAATTAGATCATCCATTTTCTTCGCCGATTCCAGGCTGATCAGCGAGCCGAGGACGACGTGACCCTTGGGGTCGCCGGCCGGCAGCTTGGATGCTTTGGCGGCAAGCTTGGCGACAAACTCGTCGGCGATCTTCTCGTCGACGATGATCCGTTCGGTCGACATGCAGATCTGGCCCATATTGGCAAATGCGCCGAAGGCAGCCGCGTTGACGGCAGCGTCGATATCGGCGTCGTCGAGAATAACCAGCGGAGCCTTGCCGCCGAGCTCGAGCAGAGCCGGCTTCAGATGACGGCCGCAAAGCTCACCGATGATCTTGCCGACCTTGGTGGAGCCCGTGAAGTTCACCCGCTTCACGGCCGGATTGGTGATCAAGGCCTCGACGATCTTAGCTGCGTCTTCCGGTGCATTGGTGATGACGCTGATGGCACCGGTCGGCAGACCGGCTTCCACGAGGCATTGTGCGATCAGGCGATGAGTGCCGGGGCACTGCTCGGACGCCTTCAGGATGACAGTGTTGCCGCAGGCGAGCGGCATGGCGACGGCGCGGGTGCCAAGGATGATCGGCGCATTCCAAGGCGCGATGCCGAGGCAAACGCCTACGGCTTGGCGCATGCCCATGGACAGGGAGCCCGGCTTGTTCGACGGAATGACTTCGCCCGAGATCTGCGTCGTCATCGAGGCGGCCTCGCGCAGCATGCTGGCGGCGACCATAACGTTGAAGGCGCCCCAATGACCGGTGGCACCTGTTTCCGCCACGACCAGTTCCGAGAACTCGGCGGTTTTGGACTCCATGATTTCGGCAGCCTTGAGCAGAATCTTGCGGCGCTCACCCGGGCCAGTCTTCGACCATGCTGGGAAAGCGGCTGCGGCCGCCTCGACAGCTGCATTTGCATCCTCGAGGCTGGCAGCCGACGCCGTGGTCGCGACTTCCTGCGTGAAAGGATTGATACGGGTAAACGTACGCCCGCCGGCGGCTGCCTTTTCGGCACCGTTGATCAATAGCGATACATGCATATTCATGGATCTTCCTCCTCCATCATTATCCGGTTTAGAAACTGGTCAGCCGTCGTCGACCTGACCCACCTGCTCTCTTGCGATCCCGTTTCGATCCTCCAGCCAGCAGGGTATGCAACAAAGGATCGGCGACCTCCCCCGACCCAAAATATTTTGTAAGTCTAGCAAACAATTGCTTTTTGACAAGTGGTGCCGCTTGCTTGCGTGGTCAATAAGGAAGCCCGACATAGTTCTCGGCCATGGCCGTCGCGGCGGCCCTTGAATGCGTCAGGTAGTCGAGCTCGGCCTCCTGGATCTTCTGGCCGAAATCTCCGGTATCCGGGAACCGATGCAGCAATGTTGTCATCGACCAGGAGAAGCGAACCGCCTTCCAGACACGTTTCAGCGCACGGGTCGAATAGGCATCAAGCGCTGCGCCGGACTTCTCCTGATAGTGTTCGAGAAGCCCATCGATCAGATAATGCACATCGGATGCGGCAAGGTTCAGACCTTTGGCGCCAGTCGGGGGCACAATATGAGCGGCGTCGCCCACGAGAAACAAACGACCGAAACGCATCGGCTCGGCGACGAAGGAACGCAGCGGCGCGATCGACTTTTCGAAGCTTGGCCCCGTCACCATTGCCTCGGCATGGTGGACGGGCAAGCGGCGGCGCAACTCGTCCCAGAAGCGGTCGTCGGACCACATCTCGACCCTGTCATCGAGCGAGCACTGAACGTAATAGCGGCTTCGGGTTTCAGAGCGCATCGAGCACAGCGCAAAACCGCGGGGGTGGTTGGCATAGATGAGTTCGTGGTTGACCGGCGGCACGTCGGCGAGGATTCCCAGCCAGCCGAAGGGATAAATCTTTTCGAAGGTTTTGATCGCACCTTCGGGCACCGCCTTGCGGCTTGCGCCATGGAAGCCGTCACAGCCGGCGATGAAGTCGCAATCGATGCGCTGCGTGACACCATCCTTCTCGAAGGTGACATAGGGATGGTCGCCATCGAATCCGGACGGGACGACATTGGCCGCATCATAGATCGTGACCCCGCCATCGCGCTCTCGGCGCTCGATAAGATCGCGCGTCAATTCCGTCTGGCCATAGACCATGACCCGCTTGCCACCGGTGAGGTCGAAGAGATCGATGCGGTGGTCCCGCCCGTCAAAGGCCAGCGAAAAGCCGTCATGCGGCAAACCCTCGCGATGCAGGCGTTGGCCGACACCGGCGCGATCAACAAGACCCACCGTTCCTTCCTCAAGCACACCGGCGCGGACACGTGCGAGGATGTGATCCTTGCCGACGCGATCAACGATGACGTTGTCGATGCCCGCATTGGTGAGAAGCTGCCCGAGCAGCAGGCCCGAAGGGCCTGATCCGATGATGACGACCTTTGTCCGCATGCTGTTCCTCCCGCCGCGCACCCAACTTGTCTTTCGGCAAATCTGGCGGGATGGGGCGATCTCAACAATGGACGCATCGCGTCTTTTGTTGCACAAATCGAACATGACGAAACGCAAGCAACAGATCCGTGGGCATATCCCGACCTATGAACTTTATGGAGAGGACGATCCGGCAGGATCGCGTTTCTGGGTGCATTGCGAGACAATTCCTGCTCGAAGCGCGCTTCATCATTGGGAAATCGGGCTGCACCGGCACGAACGCTACTTTCAGATCCTTTTGGTGACCGGGGGCTCCGGTGATGCGATCTTCGAAGGCAGTATTGCCCGTTTCGAACCGAATTCCATCGTCACTGTCCCGCCGGCGGTCGGACATGGCTTCCGCTTTTCACCGGACATCGACGGTTACGTCTTTACGTTTCTCGCCAGTCGCCTCCCCGTCCGACCGGGGGAACCGAGTGCGCTCGGGCAGTTTCTTTCCGCCCCGAGTATCACGCGCCTTGCTCCGCAGGATCCGGACAGCCATCTGATCCTTTCGCATCTCTTGCGGGTCGCCGCAGAATGGCAGGGACGCCTGACCGGGCGTACCGTTCTCATGGAGACGGGGCTTGCCGCTGCACTCGCCCTCGCAGCGCGGCTTGCCGCACAGGACCGGATCGAGACTGAAGAAACGGATGATAATGACCGAAGGGTCGAAGCCTTCTCCTCCCTTCTACATCGGGAGGTGCGCAATCAGCGGCCGGCTTCGTTTTATGCCGATGCGCTGGGCATCACGCCGACCCACCTGAACCGCGTTCTCAGGGCGAAAACGGGTCTCGGCACCCAGCAACTGGTGGCGCGCCGACTGATCGAAGAGGCGCAACGGGAACTGCTCTTCACGCCCGGAAGCATCAAGGAAATCGCATTTCGCCTGGGCTTTTCCGATCCAGCCTATTTCTCCCGGTTCTTCAGTCGCCAGACATCCATGACGCCTGCCAGTTGGCGGGCGCAAGAGCAGGCACGGCTCGGCTCCCGTGCCGAAAGAAGGTGATCCCTCAGGGGGCGCTTAAGAGATCGATCAGGACCTGCCGCATCTCGTTCATCGGCCACTCGCGCGTTTGTGCCCCCGGGATCATCCCTGAGAGGAAGCCTTCGCCCTCGAACCGGGCGACGAGTTCCCTATCTGCCGAGACAACATGGATCGGCACCGCACGTGATGCATTCGGACCCGTGACGATGGCCGCCGGCTGATGGTCTCCGAGGATCACGAAGACGGTGTCCTCGCCGAAGCGCGCCATGTAGCTGCCAAGCGTGTGCAGAGAATAATCGATCGTCTGGATGTACTGACGGCGCACACGTTCCGGATCCGCCCAGACCACGGAAGGCGGATCTCCCCTTTCCGCCTGCTCGCTGAAAATCGAACCATCGCCGACTGCATCCCAGTCGATGAGCCGCGCGACGGGCGTCCAAGGCGCATGGCTGGAGATCAGCGCAACCTCGGCCATCACGTTTTCGCCCGCCTCACGGGCGGGCTTACGCCCAAGGCGCTCGAAGGCCGAAAGCGTATACTGGTCCGGCATCGTGACCCAGTTGAACGGCTTGCCGCGATATTCCAGATCGGCAGCGGCCAGAACCTGGCGATAGCCATAATAGGCGCTCTCCGGCCAATCCATGGTGATTGCCGGCATCACGGCGATGCTCTTCCATCCCCCCTCCGCAAAAAGACGGTTGAGGCTCGGCTGCTGGCTGATCATCAGCCGGTCATAGCGCGCCTGGCTGTCGACCCAGAGACCAGAGAGAAGGGTGCCATGGGCCAGCCAGCTCAAGCCACCGACTGTCGGAGATGTCACCCAGGCGCTGGCGGAGGCGAGACCGGCTCCTGCAATTTCCGCGTCGACGCTCTTCAATCGTGGGAGCGTGATCATCGAGTATCGGGGGTCCTCGATGGCCGAACGTCCGTAGGATTCAACAAAGATCAGTACGAAATCCTTGCCCTTCAGTCGCTGGAAGAGGCCGGAACCGCTGTGCGGGCCTTCTCCTCTGGACAACGCACTTTCGAAAAGATGCATGTCCTCAATAGAACGGACGACCAAGGCAATTCTATTGTTGAGATAGGCGGGGATCTTTGCATCGACGCGCGGCGTGCCGGCCCAAAGGGCAACCCCGCCGAAGACGGCAAGCGCAGCCATCACAAGGACCAACCAGGATCGAGCGGGACGCGCCGTCTCCGACAGCCAGCGCGCTGCCGACAGGAAGAGGAGGAGGAGCAGGATCAGCCCGACCAAAGCTGCTGCGACGCCGGCAAAGGCAACAAGCCTCCCAACCGTACCGGACATCAAGTTCCAGCCATCGGAGAGCATCTTCACGTCAAGATAGGGATTGAAAGGCCTCTGGAAGGCGGCTTGCGTGCCAATATCGGCAAGCTTCAGAAACAGGATGATCAGGAGCAGCAGACCAAAAACCAGTGCCACAAACCTCCTCAGACCTCTCGGCACGACAAGCAGCAGAAGCATCATCAAGGGCCATTCGAGCGGCAGGCGGGCAAAAGCCGCGGCATCAATGGCATCGGGATGATCCGGCAGCGTGAACGCAGTCCAAGCGATCAGCGTGACAATCAAGGCGCCGACCATCGAGCGGATAGCACTCGTGCGGGTCATGAGAGAGCCCCCTCAACTCCAGAGCAAACATTTCCGTTGCGTATTCCTGATTCCGGACTCATGAAGGTCCGCGAAGCTTCTTCCTGCGTACCGGTTGGAAACAGACGCTTCATCATCGACGAAAGCCCCAACATTTGGCCATCCTGCGTTTCCTTGTCCCCCTCGCGCTGATCGCTATTCTGGTTTTTCTCGTATCCAGAACGGATGTGCACGCGTTGAGATCGGCATTCTCGCAGGTCTCTATCGGCCACGTGATTTTCGGGCTGCTGCTTGTCCAGGTGCAAGTCGTTGCATCGGCGCTTCGCTGGCGCTTTACCGCCATGCGGCTCGGTGAGACGATACCCGCCACCGTGGCGGTGAGTGAATATTATGTCGCGAGTTTCCTCAACCAAACCCTGCCGGGCGGTGTGGCCGGAGATGCCATCAGAGCCTACCGGATGCGCAATGCGGGGAATGGAGGCTGGAAAGGACCGGCCAAAGCCGTTGTTTTCGAGCGCCTGTCGGGACAAGCCGCCTTTTTCGTGCTTGCCCTGTCCGGCCTGATTGCTTGGCCGTTCGTGCTCGGTGGCGAGGAAGCCGGGCGCCGGGCCTCGCTGCTGGTCCTCTGCTTTCTTATGCTGGTCGTCACGCTCGGCCTTGTCCTTGTTGTCTTCGGCCACAGATCTTCTCGTTTCAGACGGATCAAGGAAGATGTCGCCCTGGTCTTCCTTCGCCGGGGCGCGCTTGCGATCCAGTTCGGACTGAGTGTCCTTGCCGTCGGCAGCTATGTGGCGACCTTCATCCTGGCAAGTCATGCCGTGGGTGCACCCCTTCCATGGATCGCTGCGCTGACCATTATCCCACTCTGTCTGATCGCCATGCTGGTACCGGCTGGTTTCGGCGGCTGGGGCACGCGCGAGGCCGCAGCCATGGCGCTTTGGCCCTTGCTTGGCGCGACCCAGACCGAAGGGCTCGCGGCGAGCCTGGTCTATGGCGGACTGTCGCTCGCGGGCGCCCTGCCGGGCCTCGCAATCATCACGCTCGAAGCGATCCGCGGCAGGCCGCGTCGCGCCTGACGCTGTCGTCATCGGGTCTCGATCCGGGCGTAGACATCACCGGATTGCGCATCCGCCTGCATTTGCGACAGCTCGACCAGAAGCTCGTCCGCAGATTTCCAACGGTCCCAGACAAAGCGATGCTGCTCGCCAACGACGCGGTTGAAGCGGTAACCTCCAAGTCCCATCAGCCGGTCGATCGCATTGGACGCGACCGAGGGCATGGCGGGGATGTATTCGAAGGCAACCAGCGGGATTGGCTTGGTGAGGCCGTAAAGGATCTCCGCCTCCGCGCCCTCCACATCGATCTTGCAAAAGGCTGGCATGCCGTATTTCGCAATCAGATGGTCCAGCGTCACCATGGGGACGGTTACCTTGCGGTCCCAGACCACCTGCGAGAAGCCCTTGCTTTGCTTGACCGTCTCGACGAAGCGGCTCGAAATGCTGGTCACAGTCGGGTGACGGCTCGATATCAACAGGTCGATTTCACCCGCCGAGCGTCCGACGGCGACCCGTTCGAAACCCTTCAACCGGTCCAGAAACCGGCTTTCGATGAAATCGGCAAAGGCCGGCTGCGGTTCGACCGCAACGACGTCGGCGCGAAGGTCGAGAAGAGTGCGGCTTCGGCTGCCGACATGGGCGCCGATATCGAAGACCAGATCCCCCGGCTTGACGATCGAAGCGTAAAACCGGCGCAGGGCGGTGCGGCGCCAGGGCTGGCCATAATAGACCACAAGCGACCGGGCGAGACCGAAGGAGGTGGAGAGACGCTCTGCAAAACCACTCATGGGGAGACCGGCGGGCGCAGGAGATAGATGACGTCCACCGTGAAAGAGTAGACCAGTGCCAGAAGCGCCACTGCGGCGATCAGCGTCGAATAAGGCGGGGTGACGAAGGGCACGAGGATCACGCAGAGTGCTGCAATCTGCACGACGCAAACCAGCTTGCGCCGAAACGATGGGAACAGCTCGCCGTTGAGGCGCGGGATCAGCCAGCCAGCCGCTACGAAGCCGTAGCGCATCAAACCGATCAGCAGAACCCAGAGAGCCGCTTTCTCCAAAAATGCCGCAGCCAGCGACAGGACAAGGATCAGAAGGGCGTCCACTTCCATATCGAAGCGGGCCCCAAGCGGCGATTCATGCCCGTAGCTGCGGGCGAGATAACCATCGACCCCATCGAGCGCGAGCGCGATCAACACCACCGCGACAAGGGTCCAGAGCGCAATGTCTGCGGCCGCAAGGCTGTCGAAGCACAGGACGGTGGCGCCGGTCAGGCTGACAAGACAGGCGCGGAAGGCCGTCACCAGATTGGCAGGCCCGAACTTCCGATGCGGGTGATCCGGCAGGGCATAGACGACGAGCGCGAACATCAGCGCAAGCGACAGAATGACGGAGGCAACGAAATCCCAACCGAGCGGCAGACCAAATGAGACCAACAGTGCGAGGACCGAAGTGCCGACGAGGAGGCCTGACAGTCCCGATAGCGTGTCGGCCAACAGGCCAGGTCGCTGCCGCAGGCGCGACGTCCAGTCGGCCGGCATAGTCGACCAACGCCGACCGAAATCATCGCCGCCAAGCCGTTCAGGCTCGCTCGCCATCGCGTCTACCTCCCTGCCCGCTTTCGAGCTTACTCTGCAGCGACCAGCGTTTCCAGATCCAGCATATGGCCGGCGCGCAGGGTCTTGGTGCGCAGGTAGTTTTCGTTCTCGGCCGTGACACGGCCGGTCACGGCGGCCCGCGCCTCGACGTCGATACCGCCGAGCTTGAGGCCTGCGATCTTCGTCGGGTTGTTGGTGTAGACCGCAACCTTGGAGATCTCGAGATGCCGCAGCATGGCCACGGCCGCCTCGTAGCGGCGGTGGTCCTCGGCAAGACCTAGTTCCGCATCGGCATCGATCGTGTCGAGACCAAGGTGCTGGTAGCCATAGGCACGCATCTTGGCGCCGATACCGGTGCCACGGCCTTCCTGGTCGAGATAGAGAAGCACGCCGCCACCGGCCTGCTTCAGGAGCGCTAGACCGTTGCGCAGTTGGTCGCCGCAATCGCACTTCAGCGAGCCGCAGAGGTCGCCGGTGATGCAGGACGAATGAATGCGGATAGGGACGGTCTTCGTCACATCAGGCCTGCCTACGACGATCGCGACCTGATCCTTCTGTGCCAGCCCGCCACGGAAGACGACAAAGTCGGCATCGCCCAAATCCTTCAGCGGCACGCGCGTACTTACCACCTTGTCGAAGCGCTGGCGCGCGGCATCGGCACCCTTCAGCCGATTTGCTGCAATCTCGCAGCAGGCGCCGAAGCGGTCCGAGATCGAGGTCACATCTGCGAGCACCATGGCCGGCAGCAGCAGCGCCAGGCGTGCAAGTTCTGCCGACTGGGATGCGAGCGCATCAGCAGGCTGCCAGATGGCAGGCTTTTCGGCGCCCAATGCGTAAGCGAGACGCGACGATTCATCAAAGGAGACGCCCGCGAGCGGAGTGATCACGTCACGGTCGACGCCGATTCCGAGGCGACCGGCGCGAGGTGAAGTGAGAAGAAGATTGTGGCGATTGTCGGTCGCCGAAGCAAACTGGTCAAAGAGCGAGGGGGCCACACAGTCAAGCGCCAGCACCGCGAGCTTCCGTTCTCCCTCCGTGAGCACGACGGGGCGACCATAGCGCAGCTCGGCTACGGCGCGTTCTACTTCGATTGCGGCGGATGAGAATTGGAAAGCGGACTGGCTGGACTTGGACATGAGGCGTACTCTCCCTATCAGTGGCAACCATTACGCCGGAGTATCGGCTATGGTTTGCGAAGGTGTCATAAAATTATTTTGATGACGTCCTGGGAACAAAATGTCTGCTTCCGCAATACGTTCCATTGGGACGCAAATTTAGGGTAGGGGTAGCGCAGTTTGAAGCTCGACAGGGATGAACAGACCGTATCTGGTGCAGAGACCGCTTCGGCGCTGTGGTTCGAGGCTCCGGAAATCTGCCGCATCCGGCAGGAAGAGCTTCCCTCAGTCGGTGAAAATCAGGTTCTGATCCGCAACCTGTATAGCGGCATCAGCCGTGGCACCGAGGCACTTATCTTCAAGGGGCAGGTGCCGGAGAGCGAGTTCGACCGCATGCGCGGGCCGCACATGGAGGGCTCCTTTCCCTTCCCGGTCAAATACGGCTATGCCGCAGTCGGCGAGGTCGAAGATGGCCCTCGGGATCTGATCGGACGGAATGTTTTTGCCCTACATCCCCATCAGGGTCGATTTGTTCTCCCCGCCGATCAGGTTACGCCTTTGCCGGACGCCTTGCCGCCAAGGCGCGCCGTGCTGGCCGCCAACATGGAGACGGCGCTGAACATCACCTGGGATGCGGGCATTCAACCGGGCGATCGGGTCGCTGTCTTTGGTGCGGGCGTGGTTGGAGCTCTGGTTGCCTATCTCTCATCGCGGATCGTCGGTACCGAGACGGTGCTGATCGATCAGGATCCGATACGCCAGAGCCTCGCTGCAGACCTCGACATCCCCTTTGTCGAAGCTGGTTCACTTGAGGGCGAATTCGACGTACTTGTGAACGCGACCGCGTCGGGGGCAGCACTGGCAAATGCGATAGACCATGCCGGGCTCGAAGCGCGGATCGTCGAGGCCAGCTGGTACGGCGACCGCCAGGTCAGCGTGCCGCTGGGCGGTGCCTTTCACTCCCGGCGTCTGTCTCTGGTCAGCTCCCAGGTCGGCGGCATTCCATCCTCACGCCGGGCGCGCTGGAGCTATCGTCGGCGCATGACAAAAGCGCTCGAGTTGCTGCTGGACGGTCGCCTCGACCGCCTTATCTCCGGCGAGACGACATTTTCTGAACTGCCCGACGCTTACGCACGTATCCTGAGCACACCGGGCACGCTCTGCCATCGCATCCGCTACTGACGAAAGAGATCTCATGTTTGCCGTTGAAGTTCGAGACCATATCATGATCGCCCACAGCCTGCCGCGCCCCGTGTTCGGACCGGCCCAGGGGATGCATGGCGCTACATTCGTCGTGGATGCCGCCTTCTTCACCAAAGATGTGGACGAGGATGGGCTGGCCGTGGATATCGGAGCTGCAACCACCGTGCTCTCAGAGACGCTAAAGCCGCTCAATTACCAAAACCTCGATGAGCTCGACGTCTTCAAGGGTAAGGTCAGCACGACAGAGGTTATCGCCAAGCACATCTTCGACGAGCTGGCACAGGCAGTTTCCGACAAGCGTCTCGGCCCGGGCAGCCACCGGATCTGCCGCCTCAAGGTCACCCTGCACGAGTCGCATGCCGCCCGTGGCTGGTACGAGGCCGATCTTTGAGCCGTTCGCTGGTTTTCGCCTATCCTGGCGACCTTTCGCTAAAGACCGGCGGCTATGGTTACGACCGCAAGGTCATCGACGGCCTTCGATCGCTCGGGTGGCATGTCCAGCTCTTGTCCTTGGGTGATGGCTTTCCGGCTCCCTCGCAGGCGACACTGCAGCATGCAAACGAGGTCCTTTCCGCTCTGCCGGATCGGACGCTCGTGCTGGTCGACGGACTGGCCTTTGGGGTGCTCGATGCCTGGGTCGGTGCCCATGCCGACCGGCTGCGGATCGTGGCCCTCGTCCACCACCCGCTCGCGCTCGAGACGGGGCTTTCCGCAGACGAGCAGGAGCGGTTGCGCAAAAGCGAGCGGCTGGCGCTCGAACGGGTACGGCATGTGCTCGTGACATCGCCGATGACAGCACGTGAGCTGGTCGAGAATTATGCGGTCTCGCCTTCAGCGATCACCGTGGCTCTGCCCGGCACCGAAAGGCCGAGCAAGGCGCGCGGCACCGGCGAGATCCCGCGCATCCTTTCCATCGGCACTCTATCGCGCCGGAAGGGTCATGATGTGCTGCTGGCAGCGCTCAAATCCATCGACGATCTGGAGTGGCAGGCCGTCATCATCGGCAGCAAGACACTCGATCCGTCGACGGCTGCAGCGCTGGCCCGTCAGGTCGAGGCGCTGGAGCTGACGGGGCGTGTTGACTTGCGGGGCGAAGTGGACGACCCCAGGGACTTCTACGCCTCATCCGACATCTTTGCACTCGCGAGCCGCTATGAGGGTTACGGCATGGTGTTTGCGGAGGCGCTTTCGTTCGGTCTGCCGATCGTTGCTTGCCACGCCGGAGCCGTTCCCGACGTCGTGCCGGAGGACGCAGGCATGTTGGTCCCGGTCGACGACAGCACAGCATTTGCAGATGCCCTGCGCCGGCTTCTGACCGACGCCGGCGAACGTCAGGCTCGGGCTGCAGCCGCACGGCGCGCGGGCGAGGCGCTGCCGGACTGGCCCGATACGGCCAAGATCATTTCCAACGCATTGGACGGTATGGCATGAGTGGCTTCGACAAGGACTGGCTGGCGCTTCGCGAACCGGTCGACATGCGTGCGCGGGCCATGCCACTCGTACCGCAGCTGGCTGGCATCCTGGACAAGAGAGAGCGCCCTGTCGTCCTCGATATCGGCTGCGGGACAGGCTCCACCTTTCGCAGTCTGTCCAAGCATCTTCCAGCCGGCGTGTGCTGGCACCTGCTCGATTATGACCCGCTGCTTCTGGCGGAGGCCGAGCGGCGGATTGGCAAGCGTGCCGATGTGACATTCCGGCAATTCGATCTGAACGCGATCGAGAGCCTCGACCTCTCAGAAGTCAACGTGGTGACGGCTTCGGCGCTTTTCGATCTCTGCTCGGCGGCGTTTTGCGACATGTTCGCCGCGAGCCTTGTGGCGAGCAGCACAGGTCTCTACGCCGCACTCAATTATGACGGTGTGATGGAGTGGTCGATCGTCCATCCGCTCGATCAGCAGGTTGCCGACGATTTCAATCGCCACCAGCATTACGACAAGGGCTTCGGACCCGCGCTCGGCCCCGATGCAACCGAACATCTGCGCCAGTGCTTTGGATCAGCCGGTTATGATATCGCCATCGCCAGCAGCCCCTGGATCATGGGGCCCGAGGATGAAGCCCTGCAGGTGGCATTCCTTCGGGGGCTTCGGCGGCCCCTCGTGGAGGTTGGATTGCTGACTGAAAACGAGATCCAGGCATGGTTGCAGTTTCGACTGGATAAGATCAGCGAGAGCGGCAGCTCATGCGTGGTCGGCCACACGGACATTCTCGCCCTGCCCCGCTTCTGAAGTAACCTTGTTGCGCAAATCGCAGTCGAAGACGATGTCACTGCCAAGGGTGTAGACGCGGGCTGCCGGCCTATGGGCGCTCGAAAGCCGTTCGATCGGCGGCAGCGCGATGCCCGTGGGGCCGGAGCCGATGATCAGCGGGGCAATCGAAACGTGAAGCCTGTCGACGAGATCAGCTTCGATGAAGCGCGCAATCGTCCGCGCACCGCCTTCGACAAGTATGCGGTGAAGGCCGCGCGATGCCAGGGCGTCGAGAATATCTTTCGGATCGAGCCCAGTCTTGCTGCGTCGCACCCTGACGACGTCCGCAGCGTACCGTTTTTCGGCGGCATCGTGGCCTTGCACCAGGATAACCGGCGCGCCGCCGTCGCGGAATAGCCGTTCCTCGCCCGTCAGTTCGGCGCGACAGTCGATGACCACACGAACGGGGTTCGGTCCCTTGACGGCACGCACGGAGAGCCTCGGATCGTCGCATTTGACGGTTCCGACGCCAACGATGACCGCTTCCACCAGGGCCCGGCAGCGATGAAGATGGGCGATACCCTCCGGGCCTGAAATATCGCGTGCATCACCTGAGGGGGTTGCGACCCGACCGTCAAGGGATTGTCCCACCTGGGCAAGGACGAAATGCCGAGCGGCGGCTGCAATCGGAGCATAGAGGGCCATGACCGGCTCGGCATCATCAAGGGCAACAGGGGCCTTGCTGCCTCGCATTGCGAGCAAGCGTGCCCAGAGCTGATCCGTCATGTCGATCTTGCGCATGCGATGTCGTCCTGAGATTTACAAAATGCGGTAGAGCGTACGGTCTCGACGGATCACATGGTGGAAAATGACCGCCGCGAAATGCAACGCAAAGAGGGCCAAAAGGATCCATGCACTCCAGGTGTGAATGGCCGATAGGGCGAAAGCGATGTCCGGCGACTTGCCAATGGGGCTCCAGACAGTGAACAGGCCAAACCATTTCAGCGGAAAACCATGTGCGTTGGTGGCCAGGAAACCGGACACAGGCATAATGATCAGGAAGAGATAGAGAAGCCCGTGAACGGTGTTGGCTGCAGCCTTCTCGAGCGGAGGCGCCTCAATACGGGGCGCGCCGCTTGTCATTCGCGTGCCGATACGTACCAACATCAGCCAGAGAACCAGGAAACCCAGGCTCTCGTGAATCAGGTAGAAGTCGAGCTTCACGTCGTCCTTGACGAAACCGATCATCTGGCCGAGCGGCCAGGTCATGAGAACAAGAGCTGCGATCAGCCAATGCAGAACGCGAAGCGAGCCGGCATAACGCTCGGCTGTCGATAATGCGCCGTTCATTCCATCATGCTCCGATCCCGGACCGTTCGTGCTGCCTGCAGCCTTACCGGCATTACAAAACCCACCGGCACACAGGATGTGTCGGTTTGACGACAATGTAAACGTAAGATGACGGCTGACAGATCAGGTCACACTGTGGTGATCACAACGTGGGCGGTGCCTTCTGGAAGAAAACGTAGGAGCCCTTGGCGACCTTGAAGATGTCGCAGTTTCTCCGAACCTTGCGATCGCCTTCGAGCCGGAAGACCCCCAACGAACCCGAGAACCCGTCCGGAGACATTATCCGCTCGGGTGCGAACGCCAATTCGCCATATCGCCCGGCAAGCCCGATTGCCATGGCCATGGCATCGAAGCCATATCCGGCATAGGTGGATGCGGGCATACCGTAACTTGACATGTAACGGCTCCCGATACGGGCTTGCACGTTCTGATCGTAACGACACACGATACTGCCGGTCAGCTTGGGCTCGTTCAGATCCTGCGGTGTCAAGACAGCGCTTGCAACGATCCGGCGCCCGGGCAGCGGGGGCTTGGCAGCATCGGCCTTCTTCAAGATCTCGCCAGGCGTCTTTATGCCGGGCATCAAGACGACCATGTCGGCCTTGCCCCAGGATGCCAGCGCCCGCGCAGGCAAGGCACCGCCGGCGACCTCTACGATCGGCTCGACCTTGCCCCCAAACGCCTTGATCTGCTGAGCAATGCGCTCTGCCTGCAGTTTCTCGGCCGCAGACGATGCAAGAATGACAGCATGCCTCGCCCCTTCAGCCATGGCAAAGGAAGCGCCTTCAATCAGACTGTCCGCGGGGCTGGACATAAACGGATAAACGCCCTCGGGAAGACTGGCTTCGTTGGTCTGAAACGCGATCATCGGAACCTGCAAGCCTCCAAGGCCGCGCTGGATCGCTTCAAACTCCGCGCCGCGCGCCGTGGTGATGATCAAGGATACCTGCTCGCGTGCCAGGGTCTTTGCAGCAGCCTCAATTGCTTCCGGCTTTTCAGTGGTCTCCAGCATGGTCAGCTTCACCACATCGGAGCCCAAGGTGTTGACCGCAAGCGCCGCACCGTCCCTGAACTCGGTATCAGCCTGTCGGCTCGGTTGCTCGGCCCGGCGAACACCGACATAGGCAACCTTAACCGCCCCAGAACCGAGCGTCTGATTGTACAAGCCCGCATCCCTGACCGGTCCTGCGGGCGCAGCAGATCCGGCTGCGGAACCGCTCGCCGGCTTGAAGTCATCAGTCTGGCAGGACGCCAGCCCAGCAAGCAACAGCACGAAGGTGCCAGCACGCCACGAGTTCCGGATGATTTTCTCTGATACGACCATGTTGTCGATTAAGTCTCGCGCTGATCCTGCGCCGAACCGTAAGCACAGGCACACCCCGAAGCAAGAGGAAGGGTGTTCCATATCTGGGCAGATCGCAATCATGGTAACTGCGGCTGCCCAACCATTTACATGCAGAGGCAAATGGCCGGTCACGCAAGAGTCCCGACCGGCAAGGACGCCTAGGACCCAAAGTTAATCACGGGTTACGATTATTCGACGTATTTAACTATAATATATACTCCGGGCTTCAAAGTATAGAAATCATGTGTTGGAACCAATAATTCAAACAAAATTGCTAGTCTCCAAGCAACAACTGGAGAATAGCGATGCAAAAGAACAAAAAGAACATTATCGCAATCTCGGCCCTCGCAGGAGCCATGCTGGCCTCATCGGGTGCAACGGCAAGCCCCCTTCTGCCGCAAACACTGTCATCCTACTCCACGGTGGCGCAGACGCTGGTCCTTGGGATCAGTCCTGTCATGGCGTCGCTGGGCAAGAGTTTCATTGGCAATTTCGAACAGCAGTGGCAGCAGGCTGCTCACCTCCTCGCGCGGCCGACACCGACGACAAGCGTCGCTTTCGTCCCGGGTGCCAAAGACTTGTCGACGGGCGCAGTCAGCAGACCTCAGAACAGCCTGTCACCGAATGCAGCCAGAACGCAGACGGACGATGTCTTCGGCTCGGTTGCCATTCCCTTCAAGAAACTCGGTGCGCTCAGGAAGGCCGCACCGACCTTCGCAGAAATCGCCAAGGGCACGGCGCTGAAATGCGGCAAGGTCAACTGCTTTGACACCGACGCCGTCGTGCAGCGCACCGCGGCCGGTAGCGGCATGTCGTCGGTGCGCGACAAGCTCAACCTCGTCAACCACGAGGTGAACAGCAGGATCAAATATCGAAAGGATATCGATAGCCATGGTCGCCTGGACCAATGGTCCTCCCCTTCGCAGACGCTCGCGTCAGGTTATGGCGACTGCGAGGATTATGCTCTGTTGAAGATGGCGGTCCTTGAGGCGCAGGGCTTCTCGCTTCAGGATATGACCCTGGTCATCCTCTATGACAAGAAGCGGCATTTCTATCACGCTGTGCTTTCCGTCGAGGTGCAGGGAACGCATTACATCCTCGACAACATGCGCAATCAGGTCCTCGCCGACAGCCGGCTTCCCGATTATCAGCCGCTGTTTTCCATTTCGAATGGACGCGGCTTCCTTCATGGCACCCGGACAAAGGGCAAGGCCACGGCAATGAAGAGCTTCGACAGCATTGCCCCGGGCGAAGGCGGGGAGCTCTGACCTAAGCCTTAAATTCTCGCAAGTGGCATATCAGCCGCGAACGACATAGCCGATCACCATCTGCTTCTGGTGGGTCGGCGCCATCGCAAGGTTCATCTGACCAGTCAGCTGTTTGCCTGCGCAGGTCGCGGTGAACCCCGTGGTGATCATCTTTCCCTTGGTCGACAGGCCCTGAAGAGCTTCGTCGACCTGCGTGTCGAGCACGAAGCGAAAGCCGGCGGAAAGTTGTGCGACATTGCCCAGCACCAGACGCTGCTTCAGCATTGTCATGAAGGGCTCGTTGAAAAACTGAATCTTCTTGTCGCGGGTCAGGACAATCGCTGGGGTTGGGCAAGCCTGAATCAGCGCATTCAGATTTTCCAGCGAATAAACGTTCTCGGTGAGCGCCAGCCGTCGCCACATCCAGCGAAACGCTATGACCCGCAACATGGATGCGAGGTTGCCGTTCTCACCCACCTGGGCGGCCGCCTGATCAACGACATCCCCCAGCGACTGGCGCGAACCGCCGATGAGCCAGGCAAGGCCCTCCCAGTAGACGCTTTCGAGCCGGATGCCTCGCCGAGTGCCTCCCCTGCCCAGGATCGCCCGAAACTTCGGCTCGGCATCGTTTTCTTCCACATGGCGCATGGCAGCCGGATTCAGATCCGCCTGCTCCAAGAGACCCGACTGGCGATCGGGAAGCGCCATGGGTCACCGTTCGGTCAGCGCGACGGATTGCGCCTTGTTGATAGGCTTCATGAGATAGCTGAGGATGGTCTTGCGCCCCGTCATAATCTCAGCAGTGGCGACCATACCCGGAATAATCGGATAGGACTTCCCATTCCGGATGAGTTCGGACTTGTCGGTCTTGACCTGAACGAGATAGAAGGTCTCGCCCTTTTCTTTGTCTACGATGCTGTCGGCGGAAACATTCGTGACTTCGCCTTCAAGGCCACCGAAGATCGAGAAGTCATAGGCAGATACCTTGACGATGGCCTTCTGTCCCCGCGTGACGAAAGCCACGTCGCGCGGGGAGATCTTTGCCTCCACCAACAGCGTGTCGGCAGTCGGGACGATGCCGGCGACAACCGTGCCCGGGTCGACATAGGCACCGATCGTGTTGACTTCGAGCGTGTTGACAATGCCGTCCACCGGAGAGCGGATGTCCGTTCGGCTGACGCGATCCGTGGCGCCTCTGATCGTCTCGTCGATGACCGAGAGTTCGGCCAGAGTTTGTGCTTTCTCCGTCAGCGCCTGCTGACGCAGTTGCAAGGCAAGTTCCTCGACCTGAAGGCGGGCTTCCTCGACCGCTCCGCGCAGGCGTTCAAGGCTCTCCTGGTAGACCGTAATCTGGCCTCTCTGATCGGTCAGCTCGCGCTCAAGCCCGATCAGTTCCGTCTGGGCAACGAGCCCACGCTTGGCCAGCGGGCTCATCAGATCGTATTGGCGGGTCGACTGAGCAATGTTCTGTTCAAGACGAACGATATTGGCCTGGGCTTCACTCAGTTCGTTCTCGCGCTGGCGCACACGCTCGCGCAAGACACCCGCCTTGTTCAGGTAGGCGGCCTTGTTGGCTGCAAACAGCCGTTCCTCATTCTCGCACACCTGGACGGCGACTGCCTGCACTTCCTGCGGGCAGACAAACGCGGCATCATACAGACCCGCCTCCTCCAGCGCGAGGCGCGCGATCTTCGCGCCCAGCGCGCGCGCCTTGGCGACGGACTCGCCGAGCGACGCCTCGGTCAGCTTGTTGTTCAGCTGGACAATCAATTCTCCGCGGCGAACGACCTGTCCGACTTGCACGGCGATGGTCTCGACAACGCCTGCTTCGGAAGACTGCACGATCTGCGTCTTCGAGACAGGGATCACCTTTCCCTCGCCTCTGGCGATCTCGTCGATTTCGGCAATAGCGGCCCAGGCGAGGAATATGACGATCAAGGCCGCCACCAGGGCTACGATCATGCGGGCCATGAATGGCGGAGTATCGGCTACGGGGCGGCTCACGGCTTCACCCCCTTTTTCTGCATGGCGTCGATAACTTGCTTCTTCGGTCCATCCGCCACAACACGTCCCTTGTCGAGAACGATCAGGCGATCCACGAGGTCCAGCATGGTGAAGCGGTGGGTCGCGATCAACAGTGTCGTGTTCCTGTCGAAGGCAGTGGAGAGGCGATTGATCAGATGGCGCTCGCTTGCCAGATCCATCGCGCCCGACGGTTCGTCAAGAAAGACGATCTTCGGCTTCGTCAGGAGCAGTCGCGCGATCGTCATGGCCTGCTTCTGGCCACTCGACAGGTTGGACCCGCGCTCCCCGACCGGCATATCGAAACCGCGGGGATGGCGCGAGACAAATTCCTCCACGCCGGTCATCCGCGCCACCTCGAGCAGTTCCTCGTCGGTCGCGTCTGCTCGGCCGATCAGGAGGTTTTCCTTGACGGTTCCGGAAAACAGATCCGATGACTGGCCTGCAACCGCAACAGCGGAACGGACTTCAGACATGTGATATTGGCGAATATCCACGCCATCGATCAGCACGCGCCCTTCGGTCGGGACAAAAAGGCCATCCAGAAGACGCCCCAGGGTTGTCTTGCCCGACCCGATGCGTCCGATGATTCCGACTCGCTCTCCAGGGGCTACCGTCAGCGACAGCTTGTTGATCACCGGGTGGTCGGAACCGGGATACTGGAAACTGACGTCTTGGAAGCTGAAGCCACCTTGCTGGATCTCGCGATTGACGAAGCCAACGGTCGCAGGCCGATCATCCGGTTGCTCCATGACCTGATCGAGGATGCGGAGGGACAGTGTAGCCTGACGGAAGCGGGCAAGCGTCATGGCGATCTGACCGAGCGGTGCGCCGGCGCGGCTTGCCAGCATCACGGTCGCGACGATTGCCCCCATTGCGAGACGCCCTTCGGAAAACTCGTAGGTGCCGGCAATGACGATCAATACGCCGACGATCTGCTGGATCAAAGTCGTGAGATTGATCGCATTGGTCGAGATGTGTTTGATCTCTTCACTGGTCCGGCTCGAATGCTTCATCAGTTCCTGCCAGCGGCGCAGCATGGTGGCTTCCGCGCGCAGGCTTTTCAGCGTTTCAATAGTCGAGATTGTCTCGACCAGAAGCGATTGACGCTTCGACGCCTCGTTGGCGGCCGCCGCCATACGATGACCGATCTGAGCCTGAGCGCGCAATCCGATGGCGACAGACAGGATCAATGCGACGGCTGGAATAATCGCCAGCCAGCCTGATATCAGATAGATGACAATCAGGAAAATAAAGACAAAGGCTGTATCGATCATCAGACCGATGGTGTTGGAGGTAAAGAACTCACGCACGAACTCGTATTGCATGACGCGGTTCGCATACTCCCCCGTGGACATCGGGCGGGAAGCCAGCGTGGTGTTCAAGACCTTGTCGAAGATCATCTGCGATAGTCGCAGATCGGCATTTCGTCCGGCATGGTCTATGAGAGCCGCTCTCGCTTCTTTCAGGAGATAGTCGAAGAGATAGGCCAGCAAGATGCCGACGGCGAGTACCCAAAGCGTCGGGATTGCCTTGTTTGGCAGAACCCGGTCATAGACGTTCATCGTGAAGAGCGGCGAGGCCAGTGCAATCACATTGATGAACAGCGCAGCCACGATGACGCGCATATAGGTGCGCCAGTAGGGCATCAGAGCCCGGACCAGCCAATGCCGCTGCTCGATTTCATCGGCGGTGCCGACCAAAGCCTCTTCGCTGTCGTTACGATAATAGAGCGTGAAGCCGAACGCGAAGTCTGGTGCAAGAGCCAGAAGCTCCTGATGCGTCAGGCGGGCCGCAGTCGTCGCATCACGGACGTCAAGCGTGTATATGCCGTCGTCGCTGACCTCAAGAAGCGGGAGCGTGCCGCCATCCTTCAGGACTACGATTGCGGGACAGTCGAAGTCGTTCTCGCGAATCGCCCTCTCGCCGATCCGCATGACCTGAAGACCGATGCGCTCCGCGACATGCTCCACGTCGTCGAGTTCAAGGGATTCAACGATTTCGTCCGGCAGCCCCGAAAACAAAACGGTGTCTGAACTGGGACGACCGTAGTAGGTCGCCACAGCCTTGAAGGACGCACGAAAGCTCAAGCGGGCACGAGTGCCCGCCGTTTCAGTCCAGGAATTTAACATGTCATCCTATTGGATGGGCGTTTATTGGAGCGGCGCCAGGAGGTCCATCGGAATCCCCGCCTTTTGCCGCGAATCCCGCTCGACATAAGCCCCATTCTGGGTTGTCTTCACGGTGAATTCATTGCGCGCATAAGCGTCAGTCTGGTTGACCGCCTTGACGTTCATCGTTTTCAGCAGCGAGCCCGACGCCGCCAGAATCTTGTACTCGGCGAAAAGGGCGGCTACGCGAGCCGTTTCGGCAACTATGCTTGTGTTAAAACGGGTGTTTTGCGCATCGAGAACGTCGAGCAACGACCGCTGGCCGATCTTGAACTGCTCGCTATAGGACGATACCAGCTGCGCATTCTGCGACGACTGCGAATTCAGGATCTGGGAGAGTTCGCCACGGCTGCTACGTTCGTTCCAAGCGGACCGTACGGACTCTTCGATCTCGCGATGGACCTGATCCGAGGCAAAACGCTGCTCGCTGGCGCGACGGATACGCTCTTGCTCCCGGGCCTGATCGATACCGCCACGATAAAGGTTCCATCGGGCGACCAGGCGCACCTGAACGTCGTTGGTGTTGCCCTGACTTGAGCCGACGTCATTTCCGACAAGTGCACGACCTTCGAGATCAAGGGTCGGCGCATAATTCGAGCGGGCAGCACGCACGGCAGCATCCGCGGCATCGATATCAGCACGAGCCGAGTAGATACGCGGATTGTTCGCCTTCGCCGCTGCAATGGCATCCTGCAGGGTGCGCGGCAGCGACTTGGCGACCGAGCCCGGGACCTTTGCATTGGCAATCGGCTCACCGACCGTTTTCAAAAAGCGGATCTTCGTGAGCTCGAGCTCTTCTTTAGCTTCGCGCAGACGGGCCTGGGCAGCAGCAAGCCGCTCACGCCCCTGCACTGCGTCAACCTCGGTCAACGCACCGCCAGAAATGCCCTGGTTGATGTCAGCAAGGATCCCGTTGTGGAAGGAAACATTCTGCTGAGCAACACCAACGATCTTGGTCTGCAGGATATACTCGAGGTAATCCTGGACGACCTGAAGAGCGATTGTCTCCGAACGCTCGAGAACGCGGAAGGATGCACCATCCACGCGCGAGGCCTGCTGATCCACCTGAGCCCGGCGACCGCCGCCGTCCAGCAGACGCTGCGTCACAGTGAGACCGACCTCGGAAGAGTTAAAATTTTCGTAGTCGCGCGTCAGCGTTCCCGTGCTCGCGTTGGACAGCCGGCGCTTTCCCACACTTGCCTCGAGATCGATAGAGGGCAGGTAAAGTCCCCGCGCCTGGCGCAGCTCGAACTCCACCGCCTCACGATTTTCAACCGCCTGCGAAATTTGCGGGTTCGTCGTCAGTGCCTTCTGAATGGCTTCCTGCAACGACATTGCGCTCACCGGAGACACCGCGGCCACAGCGAAGGCTGCCGAGGTGTACATGGTCATAAATAATGTCTTTTTGGTAAACAACGGTGTGCCCCTGCCCAAATCTTCCATGGCCGAACTTATACACCGTCGATGTCACTTCTGGGAAGTCTATTCTCGGCGTCAAAAATGTTCACCCAATTTTGAACTATTAAGAAACGCCTTAAATTGGCTTTGATTGCAATAAATTTGATAGTGTAAAATCTTTTTTTAATAAATTTCAAATATCTCTTTAGTTATTTATATTCCTACAAATTCCAACTTTATTTTATTTATGATTAGTTTTTCACATTATCGTTGCGTTACTACATTTATAAAAATATTTTCTTCGAAGCAAATTGTAATAAAGTTGATTTTTTGAATTTTGCTCCATATAAATATTTATATTTTTGAGATTTGTTTAAATTTTTACTTTGGAGGTTGGCTTCCGCTCTAGACGTTTGAGTTGAGCACATCAGTTCCCAGCCCGTGTTTTTTTGGGGTTTTTTTGCCCTGCGGAGACGACGATTAGCAATTTCAGCCCGGCGGAAATCAGTAAGCGCCGCCAGCATCTGTTATATCAATAATGCTTTTGATGAGTCCTCAACAACATAATTTCAAAAACAAAGTATAAATTCAAATTCAAGCTTCATATCTCTTCATGTGATTTAGAACATCGTTTTCTTCGATCAAAATAATTCGCTTTTTCTTAATTTGAGAGATATCTAAAATCAATTGAAGCGCTTTGGCATAACATATTATACTCAAAATGCATAATGGGTTATGCTTTGATTTGAAGGCCGAGCTATCAAGCCGTGAAAAACAGACGCGTTCAACTTAGATGATAAAATCGCAGACAAGGCCGCAACTCTGACGAGATCAAGCTCAAGCGGACACATCATTACCTGAAACGCCAAGCAACGCCTCGGAGCTTGACCGTCACCATTAGCCCATAGATTCGGGCGATGAGTCGTCTGCTAAGATCGGATCCTCAACGAAACGACCGCCCTGATAGATTGCAATTGCCTCATCAGGCTTCGGCGTCGGCATGGTCGCGTTTATTTCGGCGCGAAAGCGCTCAGCGTTGTCCTTCGGCTGCCACCCGAGATAGGAGACATGCGAATTGTCCCACCAGCGGGTGTCATTGTTGGAACACCCCCAGATCACGGGGCAACCAAGGCGCGGGACGCGGAAGATGCACTCGATCATCGACAGAAAATCGTCGTAGCTCATCCAGGTAGAGAGCATGCGATGGTTCCTTGGCTTCTCCGTGCAACTGCCAATGCGCACCAATGCCGTTTCCTGGCCGAATTTTTCGAAATACATGCGAGCCAAGGCCTCGCCGAAGCATTTGGAGACACCGTAGAGGCCGTCGGGTCGAAGGGGCGCCCCATGGTCAAGGAACTCGTCCTGACGATAGAAGCCGATCGCATGGTTCGAACTGGCGAAAAGAATACGCGGCATGCCGTTGGCGCGTGAGGCTTCGTAGAGATTGTAGAGGCCCAGCAGATTGGCATTCATGATCCTGGAGAACTTGTCCTCGACGGAGATGCCGCCGAGATGAATGATGGCGTCGCATCCTGCGACCAGCCTGTCGACAGCCGCACGATCGGCCAAATCACAGGCGATTGCCTCCTCATGTGCAGCCACCGGTCCCAGATCAAGGATATCCGAGACCCTGACGAGATCCGCGAGCCCTTTCAGGCGCCCGCGCATTGCACTGCCCAAACCACCGGCAGCTCCCGTCAGCAAAAGCCTCTTCACGTCATCACCCTCCCTGTCGGATTTGCCAAGTCATCATACAGGTTGCCCCCAGTCGGTCAATATCGTACACATGGGGGGGCAAACCTCGGACGACCGAGCTTCATGCGCGGGTCCGAACAGCAGGGGACAGCAAACCGGATGGCATTGCAGGCGAGAAAGGAAGCAGGCGCGGGCACGCTGGTACAAAAGCTCGGAGACACCCTGAGGAAATCGATCGTCGCCGGGCAGTTTCCGCCTGGAAGCAAGCTCCCCAGCGAAGCCCAGCTTTCCGAGGCCCATGGAGTCTCGCGCACCGTGGTTCGAGAGGCGATCGCCTCGCTGAGGGCAGACAGACTCGTGGAAGCGCGCCAGGGTGCTGGCGTCTTCGTTCTTGCCCCATCCGAACCTGCCCCCGCCCCGCTTATCGTGGGCAACATCGATCCCGCGCGGGTTTCCTCGATGATCGAGCTGCTCGAGCTTCGCACAGCAGTCGAGGTAGAAGCAGCAGGACTTGCCGCCCTGCGGCGCTCGCCTGCGCAAGAAGAGGTTATCCTGGAGCGGCATTCCGCCATCCGTGCTTGCCTCGAGGCGGGACAATCAACGACAGCTGCGGATTTTGCCCTCCACCTTGCCATCGCCGAGGCCACGAACAATCCGCGTTTCCGCGAGTTTTTGGCCCTGATTGGCAAAAATGTCATTCCGCGGGCCGCCCTGCGTGACGAGGACAGCGAGGAGGATCAGCCCGCCTATCTACGCATGATAGACACGGAACATGCCGACATCGTCGAGGCAATTTCCTCAGGCAATGAGGCGGCGGCTCGTGACGCGATGCGCCGACACTTGCGTGGCAGCCAGGCCCGCTACAGGGCACTTTTGCGCGAGCAACGCCGTCCTGTACGATAACGTTGACCTATACCTCATAAATACGTATGACAACTTGGCCAAAGCAGGCCAAGGGAGGACACTCGACCATGACGCCGCAAGACCTGAAGGCCGCGCTCGGCGCCGGTCTGCTCTCCTTCCCGGTCACGCATTTCGATGAAGCAGGGAGCTTCAATTCCGACAGCTACGCAAAACATGTCGAATGGCTGTCGAGTTTCGCTGCGCCTGTCCTGTTTGCCGCTGGCGGCACAGGAGAGTTCTTTTCGCTGACGCCATCCGAAGTTCCGCGGGTGGTCGCCGCGGCCAAGGAGGCCGCCGGAACGACCGCGATCGTCTCCGGCTGCGGCTATGGCACGGAAGTTGCGATCGAGATGGCGCGGTCGGTGGAGAAGGTCGGTGCGGATGGCATCCTGCTTCTTCCTCATTATCTTATCGATGCACCCCAGGAGGGGATGTACCGGCATGTGAAGCGCATATGCCAATCCGTCGGGATCGGCGTGATGGTCTACAACCGGGACAATTCGGTGCTCGGTGTCGAGGTCCTGCAGCGACTTTGCGACGAATGCCCGAACCTGATCGGCTTCAAGGACGGCACCGGCGATATCGGTCTGGTGCGCCAGATCACCGCTACAATCGGGGATCGGCTCACCTATCTCGGCGGCATGCCGACGGCGGAACTCTTCGCGGAAGCCTATCTCGGCGCTGGTTTCACGACTTACTCGTCCGCCGTCTTCAACTTCGTGCCCAGCCTCGCGGTCGAATTCTACAGGGCATTGCGCGCAGGCGAGCGGGAACGCTGCGAGGCGATCCTCAAGGACTTCTTCTATCCGTTCATGGCAATCCGCAGCCGGCGCAAGGGCTATGCCGTTTCTGCGGTCAAGGCGGGCGTCCGGCTGCAAGGATTTGCCGCCGGCAAGGTCAGACCTCCACTCGATGACCTGACCGTCGAGGAAGAGGAAATGATGGCGAAGCTGATCGCGCCCTGGAAGCGTTGAGCAAAGGAAGGCGTGGGGCCATGAGGATCGCAGAGGTTCGCACTCATCTTCTTGAGCACAGGCTCGCCGTGCCGTTCCAGAGCGCGTCGATGCGCTTCGACCGGCGCGCGCATGTGCTGGTCGAGATCATCTGCGACAACGGGCTTACCGGCTGGGGCGAATGCCTCGGACCCGCCCGCCCGAACGCGACCGTCGTCGCGGCCTATCGCAACTGGATTATCGGCATGAACCCGCTGGAAACCGAGAGAATCTGGGCCGTGCTCTACAATGCGCTGCGGGACCAGGGCCAGCGGGGATTAGCCCTGACTGCGCTTTCAGGGATCGACATCGCGCTCTGGGACATCAAAGGCAAGCATTTTGGTGTGCCCATATCGACACTGCTCGGCGGACGTTTCAGGGAGAGTGTGCGGGCCTATGCCACAGGCAGCTTCAAGCGCGATGGCGTGGACCGTGTCGAGGACAATGCGACGGATATCGCGCTCTACCGTGCGCAGGGTTTCCACGCATCCAAGATCAAGGTCGGGTTTGGCATTGAGGAAGACCTGCGCGTCGTTCGCGCCGCGCGAGAGGCGGCGGGACCTGACATGCGCCTGATGGCGGACGCCAACCACGGCTATGGGGTGCTGGAGGCGTTGGAGTTCGGACGAAAGGCAGCGGACTACGGCCTTGACTGGTTCGAGGAGCCGGTTGTGCCCGAGCAACTCGCGGCTTATCGCGAAGTGCGGGCCAGACAGCCGATCCCAGTTGCCGGGGGCGAAACCTGGCACAGTCGCTGGGGCATGAAGGAACCGATCGAAACCCGTGCGATCGACATCGTGCAACCGGACCTTGCCGGCGTCGGCGGCTTCACGGAAGCCAGACGCGTTGCGGATCTCGCGGCCATCCATGGCGTCCGGGTCGTGCCCCATGTCTGGGGCACTGCCGTCCATATTGCGGCAGCCCTCCAGTTTATCGCCGCGATGGTGCCGGATCCGCTACGGGTCAATCCGATCGAGCCCATCCTCGAGTTCGACAGAACCGACAATCCATTCCGCCAAGCGGTTGTCCAGACACCAATCGACCATTTGGACGGTATCGTGCATATCCCAAACGCCCCCGGTCTCGGGATCGAGATCAATCGGGATGCTCTGAGGGACTTCAAGATGAGGGACGAGGCATGAGCCTGATCCGCCCCCCTCTCCGACCGCAAGCACTCAATCTCCGTTCCAAAGGCGGCAGGATACCAACCCAACTGGCATAGTTTCATTGAGGCTATCCCAGGTGCGGTGAAGATCATCTTCTTGGTGCTGCCCAACATGGGCATGGCCTGCGGGATCAACCCGGTCATTCAGCTCTGATCATGATTCCGAATGCCGATGTGGGACTGATTACACCGCCTGGCTAGGCCGTTCTCTTCGTCGGCTGCGCCGCGCAAAATCCCGAACCGAGAAGCAATAGAGATCATCTGGCCGCTTCTCGCAGCTTGGGTGACGGCGCCTTTGATAGACACCTTCATTCTGAGCTTTCGCTGTGGTCACCCGCAGTTCAAGTGATCATCCATGCCTGTCGGGGGGCCTTCCAGCAGCGGGTTTTCGAAGCCGGTTCC
Source organism: Rhizobium sp. AQ_MP (assembly GCF_014237835.1). Lineage (GTDB taxonomy): Bacteria > Pseudomonadota > Alphaproteobacteria > Rhizobiales > Rhizobiaceae > Allorhizobium. The sequence continues at coordinate 445,243 of NZ_JACJVI010000001.1, read as the reverse complement.
GTTATCAGGAATGAGCAATCTGCTCAATCATTCTTGTCACTTTGCGGTTCTGATCGCGCAAAATGACAGATTATCGCCGTTTCGGCAAAGCTGCACGCTCGATAGACTTTGCCAAAGTTTGTCTTCAACCGGTGGATCATGACAGCGCCAGCCCCTTCGGAAAAAGCCCTCGTCCCCTTCGTTAGCGTCGAAAACATGATGAGGCTCGTGCATCACATCGGCATCGAGCAGGTGCTCACAGAACTGACCGATGTCATAGAGGCTGATTTCAAGCGCTGGGAGCTCTTCGACAAAACGCCCCGCGTTGCATCCCACTCCCGCGAAGGTGTCATCGAACTGATGCCGACGTCGGACGGCGAAATCTACTCGTTCAAGTACGTCAACGGCCATCCAAAGAACATGGCGGAGGGTCTGCAGACAGTCACGGCCTTCGGCCTGCTCGCCGATGTCTCCACTGGCTATCCCGTGCTTTTGACCGAGATGACATTGCTGACGGCGCTGCGGACAGCTGCGACTTCCGCCATGGCGGCCCGTCACCTCGCTCCGAAGGGTGCCACGACGATGGCGATGATTGGCAACGGCGCCCAGGCGGAATTCCAGGCGCTTGCCATGAAGGCCGTGCTCGGCATTTCGCATGTCAGACTTTTCGACATCGACCCCAAGGCGACCGAAAAGGCACGGCGTAACCTCGAAGGCTCCGGTCTGCATGTGACGGCCTGCGAAACCTCGCAGTCCGCGATCGAAGGCGCTCAGATCATAACGACCTGCACGGCGGACAAGCAATTTGCGACAATCCTCACCGACAACATGGTCGGCGCCGGCGTGCACATCAACGCGATCGGCGGCGACTGCCCCGGCAAGACCGAACTGCATCGCGACATCCTTTTGCGCGCTGATACGTTCGTGGAGTATCCGCCTCAGACACGCATTGAAGGCGAAATCCAGCAGATGGAACCCGACTATCCCGTGACCGAACTCTGGCAAGTCGTGACGGGTCAGGTCGAGGGACGCCGGAGCGACAAGCAGATCACCCTCTTCGACAGCGTCGGATTCGCGATCGAGGACTTCTCGGCTCTTCGCTATGTGCGCGATCGCGTTCTCGGCACGGCGTTCTATCAGTCCGTTGATCTGATCGCTGACCCAGATGATCCGCGTGACCTTTTCGGCATGCTTCAACGGGCAAAGAACTGAGTGTGCTACCGGAGTGCGGGCGCGTTTAAGCGGACGGAAATATTTGGGTTCTAAAATCTCCTCCTGATCTAGGAGTGCGCCCAATGGATGAAGCCGAACGACTAAGTGTCCTTGAGCAATACGGCATTCTCGACACCCCGCATGAGGAACCGTTCGAGCGGATCGCAGCGCTGGCTCGCTTGATTTTCGACACGCCGATCGTGCTGATCTCGCTTCTGGACGACCGGCGACAGTGGTTCAAGACGAATATCGGCCTTGATGTGCGTGAAACCCCGCGCGAGCAGGCCTTTTGCAACGAAACGATCCGCAGCGATGACGTCCTCGTCATTCAGGACGCCGTGCATGACATCCGAACGGCTCGCAATCCTCTGGTGACGGGCACGCCGCATATTCGATTTTACGCGGGTGCGCCTCTTGTCACCCCGGAGAAGGCGCGGCTGGGATCGTTTTGCGTCATCGATAGAGAACCGCGCCCGTTCGACGACCGTCAGAAGGCAATCCTGCAGTCGCTCGCCAGCCTTGTGATGAAGGAAATGGAACTGCGGCGCCAGACGGACCAAGACTGGCTGACCGGCGCCGCTTCTCGATCCGCATTCCAGGCCAACTTTGCCCGGCTCATCGGACACAAGCAGCCACCATCAATCGGACTGATCAGCTTCGACATCGATCACTTCAAACGGATCAATGATCGCTTCGGTCATCTCGCCGGCGACCGGGTGTTGATTGGCGTGGTGGATGTTTGCCGGACTGTGCTCAGGGATGGCGATGTCATCTCCCGTCTCGGCGGCGAAGAATTCGCGGTGGTGCTGCCCGGCGCGACGGCAGATAGCACACTCGCCATTGCCGAGCGCCTTCGATTGGCCATCGAAGCGTCACGCCACCCTGATATCGAGGGGCCCGTGACGGCGAGTTTCGGCGTCACCATGCTGCAGGGCAATGAGCAGGGTCTCAGCGATGCATTGCGCCGCGCCGACGAGGCCCTTTATCAGTCAAAGGCCTCCGGTCGAAACCGGATCAGCTGTTCGTGGGCACCGCCTGTCACGAAGCTCACTGGCAGCAAGATCACCGGCACATGAGTTCTGGCCCTGATGACGGGCGTAGCGCCGACGCGCTTCAAACTCACACCTGCTGCATCAGCACATCTTCGGCTTCTTCGCGCTCCATGTCGAGCACGCGCTTCGCCAGATCGAAGCCAAAGCCTTGGCGCGCGAAGGACGAAATCTCCTTGCTCCATCGCGCTTCGTCGATCTCGACATCCGGTCGGCGGAACGGCCCATAGGCCTTTTTTCGCGCATAGACCACGGCCGAGCGAAGGTCATCTGCATCCTGCAAGACCGTCGTCACGATTTCCCGATCAACACCTTTCTCGGCAAGCTTGCGGGCAATCGAGCGCTTGGATCGGCCGTTTCGGGCGGCAGAACTGGCCTTGATCTCCGCGTAGCTCTGGTCATCCAGCGCTTGCATGCTGCGACCGAAAGCGAGTGCTGCTTCGGCAAGGGCATTCACCTGCTCATGGCTGATGTCTTCGAACTTGTCGCGAGCCTTGCGCTTGATCGCGTCGGCAAGCTCACGCTCCGTCATCATCCGCCGGGCGAGCCTGTAGGCGGCCGAGTTCTTTGCCCAGGCCAGCATCCGGGGCGTCGGTTGTGTCCCATGAGGATCAGAGGGATCGTCCATATGGTGGATGTCCCAAGTTCGCGGGCCAACGTCAACGCGATTTTTATGTCTCGGCGGGAACCGTCCCGCAGACACATAGTTCGAGCGTGCAATGGCACTGGCGATTTGTTCCGCTCAGTGCCCGGCAGGGGACAATGGATATGCCTACACCACTTGGTCTCGTTCGCGGGCTCGGGAGCGCGAAATCCGGCACTGCCACCTTCGTGAAAGAGCGGCTCAGTGGCCTCGCGCTTTTTTTTCTCACGCCCTATCTGCTGGTCGTCATGATGCCGGTGTTCGGGCAACCTTACCCGGTTGTCCTGCAGGCTGTTGGATCGCTGTGGATCGGGCCCGCACTCGTTGCCTTCCTGCTGATCAACGCCACCCATATGGCGCTTGGCATGCGGGTCATCATCGAAGACTACGTTCACACCACCATCTTGAAATACACGCTGCTCTTCCTGAACTGGGCCTTCAGCTGGGGCTGCTGTCTTCTCGCGATCATCGCCGTGATCCGGATCATGTTCGTTGCCGTGCAGACGTAGTGCCCGGTGGCCGGGCTCTCAATGAGAGCGCAGCCAATCATTCAGTTCGGCTTCAGCACGCTCCAGAGCGCTGTAGTTCAGGAGCTTGCGAAGCAATGCCACCGTGACGGCTCGGGCACGAAGGTTGAAGCGACCCTCGTCCGGCTCGTCGGTGGACATCTGGTACACCCCAAGTTTTTCGTAGAGCTGCTGCAGCCGGTTCTGGACGCTGCGCAACGAGAGGCCACGGCGGCGGGCGATCGTGCGGTCGGTCAGGCCGAGCGCGATGTCGACGAGGATCTCGTATTCGCTGTCGCTGAAGCCCTTCACCTGTCCGAGGCTTTTCTGCTGCATGCCCCGCACTTCGCGGTCGATGACACATTGCGCCTCGACGAAGATGCTCCTGAGAGCGAGCTTCAGCCGCTCATCGGAGGCCGATTTCAGGACATAGCCATAGGCGGCCCCATCCGGCACGATGCGGGAAACGCCGCGCACATAGGCCTCATCGGAGTAGTTCGACCAGAAGAGAATGCGGGTGTCGGGCCGTTCCTTCCAGATGGTCCGCGCCGCCTCGATGCCGTTTCTGGCGTTCATCTGGAGGTCCATGACGATATGCGCAGACTTGTGTTCGCGGGCCATCTTTTCACCGTCGGCCCCATTTTCTGCCTCCAGCACGTCCCGGCATTCCGGCAGCGCCGAACAGACAGCCTCCAGCAGATAGGACCGATGCAGGGGATCATCCTCCACGATCAGAACCTTCATGCTTCGTCTCCCCTGCTCTTCATCGTTTGTGCCGGCAGCGGCAGCTGAACTCGCACCGTCGTGCCCTCGCCCTCGCGATTGGCTCCGATCGTGAATTTGGCCGAGATCAGCCGGGCCCGCGTCATCATGTTGTCGATACCGCCGCCCTCGCCTCTGGCTACACGCGTAAGCCCGCGGCCGTCGTCGGTGACCTCGATGATCACGGCCGTGCCGCTGGCTCGCAGGCGCACATCAAGGCTTGCGGCATGGGCATGCCGGACGGCGTTGTTGATCGCCTCCTGCGTGATCCGGAACAGCGCGATGCGGACGGTCTGGTCGACGAGATCGATCGCCCCTTCGGTCTCGTCGATCAGGCGCCAGGAAAGCACGGCTCCCTGGTCGCGCACGGCGCGGTCGAGATGGTTTTCGATGGCATGGGCAAAACCGAAGAGCTGCAGAACGGCAGGCTTTGCCTCCTCGATGATCTCGCGCAGGTTCTGCATGCATTGCTGCAGGCTGCGGGCGACCGGCTCCAGCATTTCACCGCTCAGTTCCTTCTCCTGCATCATGCGGTCGAGCCGGCGCGACAGCCGGGTAAGATCGGCCAATGTCTGATCGTGCAGGTCCATACCGATGCGCTGGCGCTCGCTTTCAAGCGCTTCCGTCAGGTTCAGCGCACCGAGCCGCAGGCCTTCCTCGCGCGCCCGCGCCTCAGCCTCGATGATGGCCGACTGCTTGGCCTGTTCAGCCGCGCGTAGCGCGAAGAAATACGGAGACAGGAGGTCAGCGATCGACTGGGCGTTTTCGACATCCTGGGGCGAGTAGAAATCAACCTGATGCGAGGAGCAACTCAGCGCCCCGATGACCTCGCCGCCAACCTTGAGAGGGACGTGAATACGGCTGCGCAGATTGTGCTCGAAGATCGGGCGGGTGAAAGGTGTGTCGCAGTGGTAGCGCGTTTCCTGCTGGGCATCAGAGGTCAGGAGAAAGTCCATCTCGCCCCAGAGCAGTGTCCGGATCGGGCTGCTGGCGACGGGCGCGGGCGCGGTCTGGCCCCAGAATGTGTCGAGACCGGTTTCATAGGCCGTGTGATAAAGACCGTTGACCATCATGATACACACGTCGAGGTGGTCATGCGGCACGATATGCGATACTTCGACGCCGACAGCCTTGATTGCCGAACGGAAATCGAGCTGGCCGGCCAAAAGCCGGGATATGCCGAGATAATGATCGAGCAGAGCCGGTGGCGCGATCTTGAGCATTGTCTTCCTCCCGCGCGGCCACTCCCCTGACCGCACTCCCTCTCATAACACATGCTGCCTCAGCCGTCGTCTTGCGAGATCCCGCATCATCTTGCGTAGATCCCGCAAACATGCTGCCGGGCGCGACCTCGACAGAGGGTCTCATTCCATCCATCCTCATGAAGCCGAGAAGAGGAACTCGGCGGGGAATTCAGACCGGGAGACGCCCGGCTGTTTGGAGGAAACCGGCGCCAGGAGTGCCGGACAACAGGGAGTGAGATCATGAAGACCAGCAGATACCTTCTGGCGAGCGCGGCACTGTGCCTTCTCGCCACATCCATGCCCGCACTGGCCGACACCTCGGGCAAGAAGATCGCCCTTTCGAACAACTATGCGGGCAATTCCTGGCGCCAGGCCATGCTGACCAGCTGGGAAAAGGTGACCGGCGAGGCCGTCAAGGCCGGACAGGTCGCAGCCGCCGACGCCTTCACCACCGCCGAAAACCAGGCGACCGAACAGGCAGCCCAGATCCAGAACATGATCCTGCAGGGCTATGACGCCATCGTCATCAACGCCGCCTCGCCGACGGCACTGAACGGCGCCGTCAAGGAAGCCTGCGATGCCGGCATCACCGTCGTCTCGTTTGATGGTATCGTCACCGAACCCTGCGCCTGGCGCATCGCCGTCGACTTCAAGGAAATGGGCCGCAGCCAGGTCGAATATCTCTCCGGCAAGCTGCCGCAGGGCGGCAACCTGCTCGAGATCCGTGGCCTGGCCGGCGTCTTCGTTGACGACGAAATCTCGGCCGGCATTCATGAAGGCGTGAAGCAGTTCCCGCAGTTCAAGATCGTCGGTTCCGTGCATGGCGACTGGGCGCAGGACGTGGCCCAGAAGGCCGTGGCCGGCATCCTGCCGAGCCTGCCGGAACTGGTCGGTGTCGTGACCCAGGGTGGTGACGGCTATGGTGCCGCCCAGGCGATTGCGGCCGCCAACCGTCCGATGCCCGTGATCGTCATGGGCAACCGCGAAGACGAGTTGAAGTGGTGGAAGGAGCAGAAGGACGCCAATGGCTACGAGACCATGTCCGTCTCGATTGCGCCCGGCGTATCCACGCTTGCCTTCTGGGTCGCGCAGCAGATCCTTGACGGCAAGGAAGTGAAGAAGGACCTCGTCGTTCCCTTCCTGCGCATCGACCAGGACAACCTCGAAGCCAACCTGGCCAATACGCAGGCCGGTGGCGTCGCCAATGTCGAGTATTCGCTTGAAGACGCCCAGAAGGTGATCGCTTCTGCCAAGTGATCGAATGGAAACCTCCCCGGACCGTCCGGCCTTCGGGTCGGGCGGTAAGGGGGACATCATCTGGCTCGGAAGTGAAGAGTAAGTCCGTATGAATGCCATGCTCGATCCGGGCGGTGGGCGGCCCGTCGTCAGTGTTAGCGATGCAAGAGTTCGTTTCGGCGCGGTGAAGGCGCTCGATGGCGTCACACTGGAAATCGGCGCGGGAGAATGTGTCGGTCTGGTCGGCCATAACGGTGCTGGCAAGTCGACCATCGTCAACGTCATCAACGGCGGTCTCACTCCGCACGAGGGCAACATCCGATACGGTTACGGCAGCGGGGGCCACAGCATCAATGGCGCGCGCGATGCGGGTATCCGCTGCGTCTTCCAGGAACTCTCGCTCTGCCCGAACCTGACCATCGTGGAAAACACACGCGTCATGCATCGAAGCCTGAAAGGCTGGGGCTGGCGCAAGCGGGGTGCAACCCTCATTGAGAGCAAACTCGCGGAAATCTTTCCCGGCCATTCGATCGACTGCCACGAGGCCGTCAGCAATCTCACCATCGCCGAACGTCAGATGGTCGAGATCGCAATCACCTTCTGCGAGATCGGTAGTCCGGTTCGCCTCGTCATCCTGGACGAGCCGACGTCGTCGCTCGACGCCAGGCTTGCCGAACAGCTGCTCGCCTATGTCGAGCGTTTCGTGCGCAGCGGCGGGTCAATCCTTTTCATCTCGCATATCCTCGGCGAGATCCTCTCGGTCGCCAACCGCATCGTCGTGATGAAGGACGGCAAGGTGGTGAGCCAGCGGCCGGCCGAAGAATTTTCCGAACACGGTCTGATCGAAGCGATGGGCAGCGTCGTCAAGGCGCGGCAAGCCCGCGTTCATCAGCAGATGGCGACCGCGACCAGTGTGCTCTCCGCTCCGCCGGTACGGGGACGTGGGCTGCCTTTCCAGGCGATGAAAGGTGAAATCGTCGGCTTTGCAGGGCTCGGCGGGCACGGGCAGACGGACATGCTGGTCGGCCTGTTCGAGGCAAAGACCGGCAACTGGCTGCGCGCCGACAGCCCCGACGTCGCCTTCGTCGCCGGGGACCGGGCAGTGAACGGGACCTTCACACTCTGGAGCATCTTGCGAAACCTCAGCATCGGCATCCTGCCGGATCTGTCGCGGCTGCAGAGCCTCGATTTCGCACGGGAGGAGACGCTGGGCCAGACCTGGAAGGAGCGGATCGGCATCCGCACGCCCGATATGGACAATCCGATCCTGTCGCTCTCGGGTGGAAACCAGCAGAAGGTTCTCTTCGCCCGGGCGCTGGCCAGCCGCGCGCCCGTGGTTCTGATGGACGACCCGATGCGCGGGGTCGACTTCGGCACGAAGCAGGAGGTCTATGCGATCCTGCGGCAGGAGGCCGATCAAGGACGGACCTTCGTCTGGTATTCGACCGAGATGGACGAGGTCTGCCTCTGCGACCGCGTCTACGTCTTCAACAACGGCATCATCGTTGCCGAACTCAAAGGCGACGCAGTGACGGAAGAAAATATCCTCGCCGCTTCCTTCCAGGAGGCCGCATGACCAGGTTCTTCTCCGCCGACGGTCTGCGCCTGCTGATCCCGGCCCTTTCGCTGGTCGGGCTCCTTGCCGCAGTCTTCTACCTGCAGCCACGGGCGATGAGCTATACGGGGCTCAACCTGCTGTTCAACCTTGCGGTGCCAATCGCGCTCGCGACGATCGCCCAGATGCTGATCATGACGGTCAACGACCTTGATCTGTCGATGGGCACCTTCGTCAGCTTCGTCGCCTGCGTGACGGCAACCTTCCTCCAGTCGTCGCCGCTCCTGGGCGCCCTCATGCTGATCGCAGCGATCGGTGTCTATGCGCTGATCGGGGTGATGATCCACCTCCGCGACCTGCCCTCCATCGTCGTCACACTCGGCATGAGTTTCGTCTGGGGCGGACTTGCGGTGCTAATCCTGCCTGCTCCGGGCGGTGAGGCGCCCGGCTGGATCCGCTCGATCATGACGGTCAAACCACCGCTGCTTCCCATGGCGATCGTTGCCAGCATCCTGATTGCGATCATCAGTCATTACCTGATCATGCGATCCTCCTTCGGTGTGGTCTTGCGTGGAGTCGGCGGCAACAGCCGTTCTGTCGCGCGCGCCGGCTGGTCGATCATCGGCGCTCGTGCGGCCGTCTATGGTCTCGCTGGGTTCTTTGCCGTGCTCGCGGGCATGGCGCTAGTCGGGCTCACCACCTCGGCCGATGCCAATATCGCGCTGCGCTACACGCTGCTTTCCATCGCCGGGGTCATTCTCGGCGGCGGGGAATTCGTCGGCGGTCGCGTTTCGCCGATCGGTGCCGTGATCGGGGCGCTGACCCTCACGCTGGCGGGGTCCTTCCTGTCTTTCCTCAGGATATCGCCCGATTGGCAGATCGGCGCTCAGGGCGCGATCCTGATCCTAGTGCTGACGCTGCGCCTCGTTCTCAACCGTGCAGAAGGCCGGAGGGGCAAGGTATGAGCAAGACCCTCTCCGTGCTGTTTTCACGAACCTGGATCTGGTCGTTCATCGCAACAGCCAGCGTCTTCCTCGTCACCATCGTTTTCACCGGCGGGGCGAGCACCGTCGGGCTTGCACAGGCGGCTCTCACCTTCGGGGCGTTTTCCGTGTTGGTCGGTCTCGGGCAGATGCTGGTGATCACGCTTGGCCCCGGAAATATCGACCTCTCGGTGCCCGCCAACATGACACTTGCGGCGACTGTTTCGCTGAAGGTGATGAATGTCGAAAACAGCATGATCCTGACGGGGCTGCTGGTTGCCATCGGCATCGGGATTGCGATCGGCATTGGCAATTACGCGCTCATCAAGCTGCTCCGCATTCCGCCGATCATAGCAACGCTGTCGATGAGCTTCATCGTGCAGTCGACGGCCATCTGGACGAACCGGGGCCTGCGCATCAAGCCGCCGAGCTGGCTTGCCGACTTCACCACCGCCACGACGGCAGGCATCCCGAATGTCGCCCTTGTCGCCTTGGTGCTGTCCGTCATCGTCTGGTACGTGATCAACCGCACGGTCTATGGGCGCTCGATTGCCGCGATCGGCCAGAGCATCCGGGCTGCCCGCATGGCCGGCATTCCGATCGACGGCACGCGGCTTGTCACCTACCTGCTCTGTGCCGTGCTCGCCTCGCTCTGCGGCTATCTGCTCGCCAGCTTCTCCGGCGGTGCGGCGCTCAACATGGGCACGGAATATCTCCTGATGTCGATTGCCGTCGTCGTCATCGGCGGCACGGCGGTTGCCGGCGGAAACTCGAATGTTCCGGGGATATGGGGCGCTTCGCTCTTCATGTTCCTTGTCGTTTCGATGCTGAACACCTACGGCTTTGGCGCAGGCATTCGTCTCATTCTCACCGGTCTCATCATCATCGCCGTCATCATGCTGCCGACCACGCGCAGCGCCGGCAAAACCTGAAGCACTGCCAGGATCGTCCCATGGAAAACCCGCATTACGAGATCTGCGATCCCCGCTTCCGCGACCTGCTCGTTTCCAGCGCCGGACTGGATGAGCTTTACACCGGCTGCCGATGGGCCGAGGGGCCTGTCTGGTTCAACGATGGCGGCTATCTGCTGTTCAGCGACATTCCGAACGAACGCGTTCTGCGCTGGATCGAGGGTGCTGGCACCTCTCTCTATCGTGCACCATCCAATTTCATCAACGGCAATACCCGCGACCGCGAGGGGCGGCTCGTGTCCTGCGAGCATGGCGGGCGCCGCGTCATCCGCACCGAAATCGACGGGACGATCACGACGCTTGCCGATCGTCACGAGGGCAAGCGGTTGAACTCTCCCAACGACGTGGTGGTCAAGTCCGACGGCAGCGTGTGGTTCAGCGATCCATCCTACGGCATTCTCTCAGATTACGAGGGCTACAAGGCCGACGAGGAACAGGCGAGCCGGAATGTCTACCGGCTCGATCCTGCAACAGGCGAACTCACCGTCGCGGTCGACGATTTCCTGCAGCCGAACGGGCTCTGCTTCTCGCCGGACGAGCGCCTGCTCTACGTCGCCGATTCCGGCGCTAGCCACAAACCGGACGCGCCACGGCATATTCGCGTCTTCGATGTCAGTGATGGCAAACGCCTGACGAATGGGCGGGTCTTTGCCCATATCGACAAGGGAATTCCCGACGGCATGCGCACGGATGTCGACGGGAACCTCTGGTCAAGTGCTGCCGACGGCGTGCACTGCTTCCATCCCGATGGCACGCTGCTCGGCAAGATCCTCGTGCCGCAGGCGGTCGCCAACCTGACCTTCGGCGGCCCACGCCGGAACCGCCTGTTCATCACGGCGTCGACCTCGCTCTATGCGATCTATACCGCGACGCGGGGCGCGCAGGTTCCCTAAGGTCAAGTCTCGCGTTGGCGCCTGCGTTCAGGCAGGCGCCAACGGACAATCACTTCCTTGACGCGATATAGGCGCGCCAGCCGCCGAGATCGGTGACTTCCTGCGCGCCCTCTATGGCATAGGGCTCGCAGAGGAAGCCGGACACTTGGGACCCGTCGTCGAGCGTGACCTTGCCGATACCGAGCGGTGCGGGAATGTTCTGGACGAAGCGGCCGAAGGCAGCGGGCGTTACCTTCCAGACTTCCACCTCCAGTCCCTTGCCGGCGAAGCCCGGCTCGCGGATCAGGCCCGGCTTGGGCGGCGTGGTATTCGGCAGGACGAAGAGGCGGTAGTCGCCGGCCGTGCGGCAGGTCTTCACCAGCTTCCCGCCGGGGCCTGTCAGCTGGTGGTTCAGCGGCATGCCGGTCAGATGCGCGCCGACGACCGTGATGGTGACGAGGCCATCGTCAGTCTCAGCAACCCTGGAGGCTTCCGGCAGGGCCGCAGTCTTGTCCTTGCCCATGCCGGAGGCGCAAGCGCGGTGCATGGCATCGGCAAAGGGGGCCAGGGCATCGTCGGAGAAGGAGGGACCGAAGAAGGTGACGCCGCTGGGCAGACCATCCGAACCGAAGCCGCCGGGCACGGCGATTGCAGCGTAGCCGAAGAGATTGGCGAAGTTGGTATAACGACCGAAATGGCTGTTCTTGACGATCGGGTCTGCGAGCATCGCCTCTACCGTATAGGTCGTCGGCGAGGTCGGCAGCATCAGCACGTCCAGCTTCTCCCATTCGACAAGCGCCTTCTGGCGGAGATGGCCGAGCTTGTACTGGCCCTCGAAAGCCGCGACCGCGTCGTAACCCCTGGCACCCTCGATGATGGTGCGCACCGTCGGATCGAAATCATCTGCATGGGTGCCGATGAACTCCTTCACCGCTGCAAGACGCTCGGCGACCCAGGGGCCGTTGTAGAGCAGTTCGGCCGCCTGGCGGAACGGCGCGTAGTCGAAGGGGACGATGGTTGCGCCAAGCGATTTTGCCCGCTCGATTGCCTGATCGTAGAGGGCTTCCACCGCCTTGTTGCCGAAGAACTCGCGCTCGGCGCCTTCGAGCACACCGATGCGCAGGCCTGAACCCGGGAGGGCCACTGGCGACACCTTGCGGGAATAGGGATCACCGGCGTCATAGCCATCCATCACCTGGCGGATCGCGACACCATCCCCAACGGTTGCAGCAAAGACCGTGACGACATCGACACTGCGGCAGGCCGGCACAACGCCGACATTCGGCACGAGGCCGGGCGTCGGCTTGATGCCGACGAGGTTGTTGAAGGCGGCGGGCACGCGGCCGGAACCTGCGGTATCGGTGCCCAGCGCAAAGCTCGCCAGCCCCGCCGCGACCGTGACCGCAGAACCAGACGAGGATCCGCCGGATACATAGGCCTTGTCGAAGACGGAGCGCGGAGCACCATAGGGGGAGCGCGTGCCGTTGAGGCCTGTGGCGAACTGGTCGAGATTGGTCTTGCCGATGACGAGGGCACCCGCAGCCTTCAGTCTCGCAACGACTGTTGAGTCCTTCTCCGGCTGATAGGCGAAGGCCGGGCAGGCTGCGGTGGTCGTCAGGCCAGAGACATCGATATTGTCCTTCACGGCGAAGGGCACGCCCCAGAGCGGCAGACTGTTCGGCTCCGGCGCGCGCTCCACCAGGGCCCTTGCGGCTGCCCGCAAATCATCGTCCGGCGTCTGCGTGATGAAGACTGCCGGATCATCGGAGGCCTTGCGGCGGGCGATCACCTCCTCGACGAGGTCGAACGGGGTCAGCCCGCTGGCATAGGCGGCCCTCAGCGAAGCGAGATCGAGAATAGTCGGCAGCATTACAAATCCTCCAAGATGACCAGGACATCGCCGGCCTTGACGTTGCGACCTGGCCCGGCACGCAGGTCCCGGACTGTGCCGGGGGCATGGGCGGTGACGGTGATTTCCATTTTCATCGACTCGATGATGGCAAGCGTATCGCCAGCCTGCACGGACTGGCCTTCCTCGACCAGCAGTTTCCAGACATTGCCGGGCACGGCACTTTCCACCCCGAAGCAGCCTTCGGGGATATCGCCGCCGAGGCTAACGCCTGCGCCGTCATCGACCTGGAAACTATCGAGCCCCTCGTCCTTCCAGCGCTTCCGCTCGGCCTCGAAGGCCGCCTGCTGCCCCTGTTTGAAGGCGCCGATGCTCTCTGCATTGCGGGCCATCTCCGCCTCGTAATCGGCGTAGGAGAAGGTGCCTTCCTCGATGCGGATCGGATAGCCGCCATGCAGGAAGGCGGCGCGGGCCTCCGTCAGTTCTTCGTGGCTCACGGGGAAGAAGCGGATCTGGTCGAAGAAATCGAGCAGCCAGGGCTTGTCCTTGGCGAAGACATCCGTCTGCCGCCAGGTGTTCCAGACCTGGATCGTGCGACCGAAGAGCTGATAGCCGCCCGGCCCTTCCATGCCATAGATGCACATATAGGCGCCGCCAATGCCGACGGCGTTCTCAGGCGTCCAGGTGCGGGCCGGATTGTACTTCGTCGTCACCAGTCGATGGCGGGGATCGATGGGGGTGGCGACCGGCGCGCCGAGATAGACATCGCCGAGGCCCATCACGAGATAGGAGGCGTTGAAGATCGTGTCCTTCACCGCCTGCTCATCGGGGAGCCCGTTGATGCGGCGGATGAACTCGATGTTGGAGGGGCACCAGGGCGCGTTCGGGCGCACGAGCTCCTGATACTTGCGCATGGCCAGTTCCGCATCCGGATCGTTCCAGGAAAGCGGCAGCCAGACGGTCCGGCTCGGCACCTTGACGGCGGAGACCGGAGGCAGGCTCTTCTCGATCTCAGCTAGGGCGCCCAAGAGTTTCGACCGCGACAGCGTGGTGCTGTCATAATGGATCTGCAGCGAGCGGATGCCGGGCGTCAGATCGATGAGGCCCTGAAGTCTCTCCGCCTTGACCGCCTGCATCAGCAGGTGCACGCGCATGCGGATGCCGATATCGAGCTGCATCGGGCCGTATTCGACCAGCAGGTTGTCGTCGCCTTGGCGGCGATAGACGACGGGGATGGGGCCGGTGTCGTTTGAAGCGAGAATGGGGGAGCCGATCACAGAGTGCCGAGCCTTACCCCCCTCTGTCCTGCCGGACATCTCCCCCTCAAGGGGGGAGATTAGCAGAGAGGCACCCTCGGCGCTTTCCGAAGATAAGCGTTCCTCAGTATCCAACGTAGTGGCGGGCGAGACTGCAGCCTCCTCGATCTCCCCCCTTGAGGGGGAGATGTCCGGCAGGACAGAGGGGGGTACCGAACGTGCTACACTCTGACTTGAGGATGCGAAAGGCACCACGCCTGCGGAAGGGACACCATCCTCCTCCCGCGTCACCGCATGAAACCGGATCTTATCCCCCGGCTTGAACTGGCCCATCTTCCACTGCTCGTCGCGGGCAATGACTGCCGGGCAGACGAAGCCGCCGAGGCTTGGGCCGTCGGGGCCGAGGATGATCGGCATGTCGCCGGTGAAGTCGATCGCGCCGATCGCATAGGCGTTGTCATGCAGATTGGAGGGGTGAAGCCCCGCCTCACCGCCATCGGTGCGCGCCCATTTGGGGGCCGGGCCGATCAGGCGGACACCCGTGCGCGCCGAGTTGAAATGCACCTCGTACGGCGTCGAGAACAGTGTCTCGATATCCTCTTCGAGGAAGAAGTCGGGCGCACCATGAGGGCCGTAGAGCACGCCGACGGACCATTCGCGGGTCAGTTCCGCCGGTTCCGTTGCCGGCAGGACATTGGCCTGGTTCCGGCGGGCCAGGCGCAAGACATGCCCTGCGCGAAGCGTGCCGGTGGCATTGCCGCCGAACTGGCCGAGGCCGAAGGTGGCGCGGGAGCCCATGACCAAGGGGGCATCGAAGCCGCCGGATACCGCCAGATAGGCGCGCTGGCCGGCACCGGTGATGCTGCCGATGGCCAGCGTCTGGCCGGCCTTGATCTGGACCGCCTGATCATGGGGCAGCTCGACGCCATCGAGCTTCATCGGCATGACCGCGCCGGCGAGCGCGATCACTGTGTCGGAGAAGAATTTCAGCACCGGCCCGGAGACGGTAAGTTCCAGGGCCGCCGTATGATCGTGGTTGCCAACCAGCCGGTTGGCATGGCGGAAGGAGCGTTCGTCCATCGGGCCCGAGGGCGGCACGCCGACATGCCAGAGGCCGAGGCGGCCCGAGAGTTCCTGGAGGCTCGACTGCGCACCGGGGGCGATCACCTCGACGACATCGGGCACGAAGGCGAAATCCTTCAAGGCCGTGGTCGCGACATCACCGCTTCGGAACAGGTCGGAGACGGCGATGGCCTTGAGGTATTCGAGGTTGGTCTCGATGCCGGCAAGCGAAGTTTCTTCCAGCGCGGACGAGAGCGCCGCAATGGCCGTATCCCGATCCGCGCCCGAGACGATCACCTTGGCGAGCATGGGATCGTAGAAGGGCGTGACTTCGGTCCCCGTTTCCACCCAGCCGTCGACGCGGATGCCATCGGGGAAGACCACTTCCGTCAGCAGGCCGGCACTCGGGCGGAAGCCGGCATGGGGCATTTCGGCATAGACGCGCGCTTCGATCGCGGCACCTGTCGGCACGAGGTTTTCCTTGCCCGTCAGCACATCTTCGCCGGCGGCCTGGCGGATCATCCATTCGACCAGATCCACACCGAAGACGGCTTCCGTGACCGGATGTTCGACCTGCAGACGCGTGTTCACCTCAAGGAAGTAGAATTCCTCGCGGGCGGGATCATAGATGAATTCGACCGTGCCGGCAGAGGCGTAAGCCACTTGGCTACCGAGCGACACGGCAGCGGCGTGCAGGCGCTGGCGCACGGCATCGGACAGACCGGGGGCCGGCGTTTCTTCGATGACCTTCTGGTTCCGGCGCTGGAGCGAGCAGTCGCGTTCACCGAGCGCAATCACCCTGCCCTTGCCGTCGCCGAAGATCTGCACCTCGACATGGCGGGCCTTGGAGACGAAGCGTTCGAGATAGACGCGGGCATCACCGAAACTGGATTTTGCCGTGCGCTGGACGGTGTCGAAGGCTGCGGCAAGCGCCTCCGCATTGTCGCAGAGCTGCATCCCGATTCCACCGCCGCCAGCCGTCGATTTCAGCATCACCGAATAGCCGATCTGCTCCGCTGCGGAGAGCGCCTCTTCCCGGCTGTCGAGCAGGTCGGAGCCGGGCAAGAGCGGCACGCCGCTCGCCTTGGCCAGTTCGCGGGCCGTGTGCTTCAGGCCGAAGGCGGAGATATTGTCCGGTGTCGGACCGATGAAGGTGATGCCTTCCGCCTTCAGTCGTTCGGCAAAGCCGATGTTCTCCGAGAGGAAACCGTAGCCGGGATGAACGGCTTGCGCACCCGTCTGACGGCAGGCGGCAATCACGGCATCGACGTTGAGATAGCTTTCGCTGGCGGGTGCGGGGCCGAGGCGCACCGCCTCGTCGGCCATCAGGACGGGTTTCGAAAAGCGGTCGGCATCGGAGTAGACCGCAACGCTTGCGATCCCCATCTTCTGAAGCGTCTTGATGACGCGCACGGCGATTTCGCCGCGATTGGCAATCAGAACCTTCTTGAACATCAGGCCGCCTCGTCGTCCCAGACGAGCACCCGGATCGGGGTGGGATCGAAGCCGTTGCAGGGGTTGTTGATCTGCGGGCAATTGGAAATGACAAGCAGCACGTCCATCTCCGCCTTCAGCTCGACATAGTCGCCGGGGGCGGAAATGCCGTCGACGATGGTCATTTCGCCTGAGGGTTCGATCGGCACGTTCATGAAGAAGTTGATGTTCGGCACCACGTCGCGCTTGCTCATGCCATGTTTGGAAACCTCGATGACGAAGTTGTCGCGGCAGGCATGCAGGTACTTCGTATAGTGGCCGAAGCGGACCGTGTTGCTCTCGCAGGAGCAGGCGCCGGCCGAGGTATCGTGCCGACCGCAGCTGTCGGCGGTGACCGTCAGCATCACCCGGCCTTCGTTCGAGATCACCTTGGTGCCGGTGGAGATATAGGCAGCCCCCTGCTCGCGCATGGTGTCCTGGCTGGAATAGCGCTCGGAGAAATCATGGGCGTTGTAGAAGAGCGTATCGACGGCCTGCTGGCCATAGGTGTCCTCAATGCGGACCACCTGGCCCTTCTTGATGAAGGTCGAAAAGGGCGCTTCGGCAGCGATGTAGTGATCCTGCACGGTGTTGGAGAGAGAACGGGCGGGAGAGGTCTGGATAAAGCTGGTCATGGTCGCCTCTCCTCTCACAGGGCCGCAAAAGCGTTGTTTTCAAAGCCACGGACGGCTTCTGCAGTCGCGGTCCGGCACAGATCATCTGCCGCTGGCTCAAGGGCCGCGATCCTCAGGATGCTGACGGGATTGGGGGCATAGACCGGGTTTGGGTCGAGCGGATGCGGGCAATTGGAGAAGCCGACGATCATGTCCATCTCGGCGCGCAGATCGACATAGTCGCCATCTTGCACGAGATCCGGTTTCCATTCGAATTTGCTATCGGCATCGACACGGACGGGTGCGAAAAGCGCGAGAGCTGCCGGAATGTCGCGCTTGTCGAGGCCGGCCTTGGTCGCGATCAGAACGAAGTTGTCGCGGGTGTTGCGCAGTGCCGGACCGTTCTCGCCGGCATATTTCTTCGCGTTCGAGGAAGCTGTCGAGCCGCCCATTAGGACGTCATGGGCGCCGGAGCTATCCTCGGTGATCGAGAACATGACCTTGCCCATGTCGGAGAAGATGACACGCCCCTTACCAAGCCCGGTGGTCCACTGTACCTTGACGGTATCAGGCAGGTTCATGCGCTCCGTCGGGTCTTCGGCATTCCAGGCGACGACCGATACGGTCGAGAAGCCGTCATCGAGTGCGACGCGCACCACCTCGTTAGCCTTGACGCGGGTCCACCAATACCAGCCGCCGGGCAGCTTTTCCTGGTGCACGACCTTGTCGGCAGCGATTGCGGGCGCAGGTTTTGCGCTCTTGGCCGGCAGCGCCTTCGGAGCGAATTCCAGCCCCTTCTTCTGATGCTCCTCGTAGCGCGCCCGGTTGGCAGCGATCTCTTCGGGGGAACGTCGGATATGCATTGTCATCTCCAGTGGTTTCGTTGGCCGGGTCGTCCCGGCTATTGACCCTTTGAAGAGACCGGGCCGTCCCGGTCGGGGCGAAAGAGGGAGGCCTCGCCCGCCTTGCGGGGCGGCCATATGGCGATGTCGCGGGTGATCGTTGCGCCGTAGCGGAGCTTTTCCTCCGGGCGGTCGCGGGGGCGCTCGAAGGCAACGACGCGGGTCGCAAGCGTGAAGGCCTCGCGCATGTCATGGGTGACCATGACCACGGTCATCGGGGCCTCGTGCCAGAGCGTCTTCATCAGCGTGTGGATCTCCGCGCGGATCCCGGGATCGAGCGCACCGAAGGGTTCGTCGAGCAGCAGAACCTTGGGCCGCATGATCAGCGCCTGGGCGAGCGCCAGCCGCTGCTGCATGCCGCCGGAGAGCTGGGCCGGATACTTGTCCTCGGAGCTGGCAAGCCCGACCGCGGCGATCATGGCGCGGGCCTCGTCCTCAACCGCGCGTTTCGCGGCACCGAACAGCCGGGCGGCCAAGCGGGAGGCTTTCAACTCCTTGCCGAGCATGACATTGCCAAGAACGGTCAGATGGGGGAAGACCGAGTAGCGCTGGAAGACGACGCCGCGGTCCGGCCCCGGCTCCTTCGGCAAGGCCAGACCATCGAGCAGGATCTCACCCTTGGTCTGGCGCTCCTGGCCGAGCAGCAGGCGCAGGAAGGTTGACTTGCCACAACCGGAAGGGCCGACAAGTGCCACGAAGGCTCTGGATTCAATCTCGATCGAGACATTCTCCAGCACGATCTGGTCGCCGTATTCCTTCCAGAGGTTCTTGATGGACAGCGCGCTCATTTGCCCTTCTCCAGTTCGGACCAGGGGAAGACGGCGATGCGCAGGCGGTCGAGCAGGATGTCGGTGAGGATCGCAAGCACCGTGATCCAGAGGACATAGGGGAAGATGACGTCCATCGACAGATAGCGACGGACGAGGAAGATCCGGTATCCAAGGCCGCTGTCTGAGGAGATCGCCTCAGCGGCGATCAGGAAGAGCCAGGCAGGGCCGAGCTGCAGGCGGAGCGTGGTGATCAGGCGCGGCAGGATCTGCGGCAGCACCACACGCAGCGCAATCTGCCAGGAGGAGGCGGAGAGTGTTTCGGCCTTGACGATCATTTCACGCGGCAAGGAGATGGCGGTCAGCGCCAGATCACGGACCATGATCGGTGCGACGCCGATGACAATCAGCGCGATCTTGGAGGCCTCGCCGAGACCCATGACGATGAAAAGGATCGGCAGAAGCGCCAGCGGCGGGACCATGGAGATGGCCCCGACGAATGGGGAGAGAGTTGCCCGTGCATAGGGCAGGATGCCGATGACGAGGCCGAGGAGCAGCGCGATAGCAGTAGCGATGCCAAGCCCGGCAAACAGGCGCTTCAGACTAGCCCAGGTATCCGACCAGAGCAGATACTCGCCGGTTCTGACATCCGGTGTGAAAGCCATGCGATCGATCGCCTCCCAGAGGGCGGCAAAACCGGGCAGCAACTTGTCGTTCGGGTTTACGGCGAGCCGCTCCGCCGAGCCGATCATGTAGGCGCCAAGCACCAGCACGAAGGGAAGAAGCACGAGCGTCAGGCGCGCGCCATTTCCGGGATGAGCATTGATCCAGCGCATCGACCACTCCAGGGTTTCAGGGAGGCGGGAGCCGCCCGGACGACAAGGTCAACCGGGCGGCATGGATCTGCCTCAGAGGGCGCCCTTGGCGGCCGCGTCCATGTAGGTTGTGGTGAAGCGGAACTTGACGTTCTCCTTGTCGCCGAGAACCGAGCCGTCCGCGAGTTCGATCCCGATGACGTCGGCAGAGGGCGCGCCACTGCCGAGCAAGCCCTTCTCGAAGAGGAAGTTGCGGACCAGATCCATGGTCTTCGGAAGTTCCGGGGAGGCCGTGAAGGCCACGGCATCGGCCGGCTTGTCGAAGAGCTTGGTGGCGGCCATCTGCGCCTCGAAGCCGGCGAGGTCCGTTCCCGATGCAGCCCCCATGGCGGCCCGGGCCGCCTTGCCTTCTTCGGTATCGGCGGTCATCACGGCGATGGTGTCGTACCAGATGCCGGCCAACGCCTTGCCGAAGTCCGGATTGTCCTTGAGCACATCGGTATTGGCGACCATCAGGTCAATGATTTCGCCTGGGATCTGCGAACTGTCGAAGACCTTCTTGGCGGAGGCGTCCTGCAGGATGCTGGAGACCAGGGGGTTCCAGGTGACGACGGCGGTCACGTCAGGCGTCTGATAGGCGGCGACCATATCCGCATCCGAAGTGTTGACCACCTTCACATCCCGCTCAGAGGAACCAATGCTTTCGAGCGCTCGGGCCAGCAGATAGTGGGAAACCGAGAACTCGACGAGATTGACGTTCTGGCCCTTCACGTCCTCCAGCTTGTCCTTGCCCTTGAGGATCAGCGCGTCGTTGCCGTTCGAGAAGTCACCGACGATGACCGCGGTGGTATCGACGCCGCCGGCGGCCGGGATCGACAGGCCATCCATATTGGTGAGCGTCACCGCATCGAAGGCACCGGCGGTATACTGGTTCATCGATTCCACGTAGTCGTTGAACTGCGTGACTTCGATGTTGATGCCGTATTTGTCGGCCCACTTCTTCACGATGCCGGTGTCATTGGCATAGCCCCAGGGCATCCAGCCGACATAGATCGACCAGGCGACCTTGAAATCCTTCTTCGGTGCGGCCTCGGCCGGTGTCATCTGGCTGACGGCAAGCGCGCCGGCCAGTGCGGTGATGGATAGGAGTGTCTTGACAGTCTGCATGTAGAAATTCCCCTTTTGCGTCTTCGAAAAGGGATCGGCATGGACCATCGCGCCGCCAATCCCTTGGCTTACGAGGTCTCCCGGGCTTTTGTCCCGCCGTGCACCCGATGGGATGTCTCTCCATCGGGAGCCGCTCTCGGACCAGCCACGCATGCTGCGTCGGAACCCTAGCGGCTAACTCTAAGACTGAGGGAGCAAGGCGCGTGCCAAGTGAGCCACCACGTTGCAGAATGGGGCGCTCAGGGACTCGATGAGCCGGTCAGGGCTAGCACTGCTTGTCTCACGGGCAGCGATGCCTGCTAAAGAGGCAGTTTATACCAGCGGCACGGAGCTGCCGGAAACTTCGACAACTTTGGCAACAGCCGCCGAAAACCGCCCGTTCGGCGAACGGGCGGCCTCAACATCATGCCTGTGTGGGCAGGGCATGAGCGCACCGGCCTGGCGGAGGCCGATTTCGGTATCACGGGATCATGGACTTGAAGGCACCTGCCTGGCTCTCGACCCAGCTTTCGAACGAACGAGGTTCACCACCCGTCAGGGTCTTGAAATCGCCAGTAATACCGGCAAGGCCGCCGCTTCCGATCATGGTGTCAATCGATGCGAAGACGCGGGCCACCGGCTCCGGGAGCCCGGCTCCCACCATGCCCTGCACCAGACCTTCGACCGGCACATTTACGACGGCGATCTGCTTGCCGGCCGCCTTCGAAATCAGCGCCGCCATTTCGCCGTGCGTGTAGCAGGCGCTGCCGGTCAGCGTATAGGTCTTCTTCTGGTCCCCAGCGGCGACGAGCGCTGCGGCGATTGCGCGCGCGATATCGTCGCGTGCAATGTGAGCAACCTTGCCGTCGCCCGCAGCCGAATACCAGTGACCGGAGGCCAGAGCCGGACCGGCACTCATCATGACGTTTTCGAAATACCAGTTGTTTCGCAGGATCGTCCAAGCCGGTAGCCCACTTGCCTGGATCGCGGCCTCCGTGCCCTCATGATCTGGCGCAAACAGCAGCGGTGAATTCACCGGCTCCGGCATCGAGGTGTAGAGCAAGTGCTTCACACCTGCCTTTTCCGCAGCCGTCACCGCGGCACGGTGCTGAACGAGGCGATGACCAGGACGGTCGAGCGTGTCGGTGCTGATGATCAGAACGTTTTCGGCGTCGGCAAATACGGTCTCCATGGATGTGACATCATCGAAGTCAACCCGGCGAACGTGGACACCTTGTGCGGCGAACTCTGTCAGCTGTTCCGGCTTGCGGCTCGCTGCGATTATATCACCCGCAGGCACACCAGAGGTTTGAAGCAGATGATGCAGAACGCTTCGGCCGAGTTGGCCAGAGGCGCCGGTAACGAGATACTTGGCTTTCATGACAGATCCGTTCGATAGGCCCAAAACAGGGCTGGTTTAAAATTCAGACTAGGTCTAGATTTCAGATTGCCAATCAGCCGTAAAGTAGGCAGTTTTTCAGAACCAGGTTCGTCGGACGATACCCATGACCGCACATGCCAAGACACAGCTCGACTTCAGCGCAGCAATTGCAACTGCAATGGCGATGATGAAAGAGCCGATCAACACCGTTTTCGATGCAGCGAACTGCCCGGTCCGTGACGTTTTCGCGCATATCGGCGACAAGTGGGCATCGCTCATCTTGCAGACACTCGGCTTGAGGCCCCACCGTTTCGGCGAGTTGAAGCGGGCCATACCGGATATCTCACAGGCGATGCTCACAGGGACATTGCGCACCCTGCAACGCGACGGACTGGTTCATCGCCAGGTGTTCCCCACGCAGCCTCCGAGCGTCGAATATCGTCTGACGGAGCTCGGCCAATCTCTGCTGGGACCCGTTGCAGCACTTGTCGTCTGGACGGCGGAGCATCACGGACGAATCCGCGAGGCCCGAGCCGTTTATGATGGGGAGAACCCGCCCGTGAAGAAAAAGGTGGCGCCAGCCTAGGACCGAACCGGTCGAATGAGATCGGTGATCCCTTCACCCCTGAGAGAATTCGTCAGAGGCGCCATCCCGCTGCGTCGGTCAAATCGGGGACTGCGAACTTCTGACCGACCACCAGACTTGTTGTTGCCGCACGATCATGGCAGGAAACGTGAGGATAACCGCGTTACAAGAGAGCAAGATCATGTCGAACGTCATCAAGTTCGAACGCCCCCCGGAAGAGAAACCCTCGAAGCCGAAGACGACCGTCTCTCCTTCAAGCCGCAAGTTCCTCATCTGGGCCGGAATACTCGGCGCCTTTGTGCTTGCCTGGGGCTATTTCACGCTTTTCGGCGGCGCCGCAGTACCCGCTTGACCTCTAACATGCGTCAAGGCCGTCTGACTGCCTCGGCGACCAGAGCGCCCCTTGCGCCGATCACCCGTCCTGCCAACTCTGCTCCCGCTGCTACCGCATCCGCCAAGGCCGCGCCGTCAAGCTCGGCCGCCAGATAACCTGCGTTGAAGCTGTCACCGGCAGCGGTCGTGTCCACAACCCTCTCGACCGGCGGGGTCGGGAACTTGAACAGCCCACTGTTGTTGACCGCGACGGTGATATCATCGGCTCCGTTCTTGACAATGACCCGTCGAGCGCCCTCCGCCTGATAGCGCCGTGCTGTCGCTGCGGGGTCACTGTCGCCGAACCAGGTTGCCTCATCCTCGAAGGATGGAAGACAGAGGTCGCTGACGGCTGCCGCGCGGTGAATCCACCCGCGCATGGTGTCCGGATTGTCCCAAAGACGCGGTCTGAGGTTGGGGTCGAAGACCACGGTGCCGCCCCTGCCTGCGAAATGGCTGAGTGCCTCGATCAGCGCGAGTCGATCCTGGTTCGGCAGGATCGCCAGCGTAATGCCTGACCAATAAGCGACATCAGCTCCATCCAGGGCCCGCGCGAGCGCTGCGGGATCGCTTGCCAATCTCTTCGCCGCGCTATCGTTGCGCCAGTAAGTGAAACTGCGCTCCCCGTCCTTCAAGGTGATGTAATAGAGGCCGATCGTCTTATCCGCCAGGCGACGAACATGGGTCGTACCGATGCCCTGGCTGATCAAAAAATCCAAAAGTCTGTCCGAAAGGCCGTCATTGCCGACGGCACTGACATAGTCGATCTCCCAGTCGGGGCCGAGGCTGTGGCGCAGGTAAAAGGCAGTGTTGAGCGTGTCCCCCGCAAAGCTCATATTGAGCGTGCCAGGCATGTCGGTTTCCGACAGTTCGCCCATGCATTCGCCGATCGATACGATTCGTCCCATCGTCACCCCCGCCCTTTGGATCTCATCTCTGCTTAACGCGCCAACCAGCCGCCGTCGACGGGCAGGATCGTGCCATGGACATAGGTGGACGCGTCGGATGCCAGGAATACGGCAGCGCCTCCGAGTTCATCCGGATTGCCCCAGCGTCCGGCCGGAATACGAGCGAGGATGTCGCTGGAGCGTTTCGGGTCTTCGCGCAGAGCGGTGGTGTTATTGGTGACGAAGTAGCCAGGCGCAATCGCATTCACGTTGATGCCTTTGCCTGCCCATTCACAGGCCAGCAATCGCGTCAGACCTGCAAGGCCGCTTTTGGAGGCGGTGTACGAGGGAATGCGGATGCCCCCCTGGAAGGAAAGCATCGACGCAATGTTGATGATCTTGCCACGACCATTCGGGATCATGCGTTTTGCAGCCGCCTGCGAGAGGAAGAAAGCCGTCTTCAGATTGACATCCATAACGGCATCCCAATCGGCTTCGGTGAAGTCGATTGCGTCGGCGCGACGGATGATACCGGCGTTGTTGACGAGGATGTCGACCGCGCCGAAGGCAGAAATGGCAGCCTCAACGATGGCATCCACCGGCTCGATGGTCGACAGATCAGCGGAATAGGAAGCGAAGCGTCCCGCAGATGAACCGATCAGAGCTTCCGTCTCGCCCATGCTTGAACGGCCGACGCCAAGCACGGCGGCGCCGGCAGCGGTAAGTGCCACGGCAATGGCTTGTCCAATCCCGGTATTGGCGCCGGTGACAATGGCGGTTCGGCCGGACAGATCGAAGGATGGCTTCATGGAGGTGCTCCCGGGTGTCGGTTTGGGCTGGATGGTTCAAGCGTCGAGAAAGAGGGCAGGATCGAGATCCTTGATATCCGCGAGCTCTTCGGTAAGGCGACCTATGTGGTGGCTCATGGCCAGAACTGCGGCACCATCGTCACGGTGACGCATGCCCTCGATTATCGCAGCGTGTTCGGCAATCACGAGAGCAAGCCGCCCCTGTTGCGGCAGTGTGATGAAGCGATAACGGTCGATCTGCACCTTGACCTGTGCAATCACGGCCCAGATCCCCGGATAGCCGGCGATGTCGGCAATCAATTGATGGAAACTGCTGTCGATCTGATGGAAGTGCGGTATGGCGCCGGAGTTGGCCGCTTCGACAAGTGCCTGCTGGTTGGCGTCAAGTTCGCGCAGTCGATCATCCGTCATCGACGCGATGGCGAGCGAGACCGTCGTCGCCTCAAGCGCCTTGCGGATCAGAATGGCTTCGTAGAGGGCACGGCGAGGTATGCGCGATACGAATGTGCCTGACTGCGGATAGATCTCGACCAGTCCTTCATCAGCCAGACGCAGCAGAGCTTCGCGGACGGGGGTACGGCTCACGCCGAAGCGTTGGCCGAGTTGTTTCTCGTTCAACATGTCGAGCGGCTTCAGCTGCATCCGCACGATTTCATCGTGCAGTGTCGCATGAATTTGGGTGGCGGCTCTGCCTGTACGTATGCGTCCACGCCCGTTTTGGGCAGGCACACTGCGCACCCTGCGCGTGCTTCCTTCTCTGTCAGACATGCTCCCTCCCAAGACTGAGATACTAGTATATCAGTCTTGGGAGGGAGGCAAATAACGGCTGCTTCAAGCGCTTCCGACCCGGGTAATCAGAGCCCCGCGCGCTCGTCAGGTCAGTTACTTCTGCGCGCAGATAGCGTAGCGGTGCTGGGTCGCTCGCTCCAGGCCTTTGAAAAAGGAGAAGTTCTTCCGCTGCGCCCGGTGTATGGCCGCCATGTCCTGATCGACCGTAATCTTCGAGAAGCCGGCTTCTTTCAAAAGGTCTGCGACCGCGTTCGCCTGGGCACCTTCGGAAAAGTGCACGCGCGACAGGATGCTGGTATGGGTCGCCGCCATGTCCGCATTCGGGGCACCATGCTGAGCATCGCTAGCGAGACCGAGACGGCTCGCCAACCCGGTCAGTGTCTTCAAGATTCGGGTCAACCTCGACGTGTTGACGAAATCACCGTCGACAATCAGCACCATGCCACCCGGTTTCAACACGCGATGCCATTCCCTGAAACAGGCGAGCGGATCGACCAGGGTCCAGACGAGATGACGGTTGGTGATCACGTCATAGGCTTCGTCGGGCTCCATCGTGCGCTCTGCATCGCCCATCAGGAAACGGATCTGGCGCCCACGCGTCTTTGCCTTGGCACGGGCTCGCTCGAGCATCGGCTCGGCCCAGTCCAGGCCAGTTACCTTGAAGCCGAGATCATCAAGCAGATGGGAAACAACGGCCGTACCGCAGGCGAGATCCAGCGCGGCACGCCCTTCACCGTCTCCAAGATGCTTGCGAAACAGCGCATGCCAGGCAGCCCTCTCGCCTTCCGAAAAGATCTCATGACCCGGCTGACTGTCGAAGGTCTCGGCCCGCTGCGACCAGTAGGCTTTGATTTCGTCGCGAAGGTCATGATTGGAAATGGCGCTAAGAGATTGCATCTTCTGGATTTTCCGATTCCGGGCCAAGGAGGCTGGAACACTTCTAAAAGATAATTCTTGACTGTCAAACTCATAAAAACATAGATCACGGAAAATCACAAACAGGAGAACCAATCGTGTTCAAGATGGAGAAGGTGGCTTCTGCCGCCGCGATTTCGCTCGTCCTATTTTCCGGCGTCGCGTGGGCTGGCGAGACGGTGAAGATCAAGGACATTACCGGTCGTGAAGTCGAAGTGAGCGTGCCGGTCGAGCGCGTGATCCTCGGCGAAGGTCGCCAGATCTATTTCACGGCGGCACTCGACACGGACAATCCGTTCGGCCGCGTCGTTGGCTGGCGTGACGACTTCAAGAAAGCCGATCTCGACGGCTACAACATCTACCTGAAGAAATTCCCGGAGATGGAGAAGATCCCGACCTTCGGCGGCATGAAGGATGGCACCTTCGATATCGAGCAGGCCGTTGCCCTGAAGCCCGACGTCATCATCATGAACACGGAAGCAAAATCAGCGACCGAAGAGAGCGGCTATATCGAAAAGCTCGCCGCAGTCGGCATTCCGCTCGTCTACATCGACTTCCGCGAAAAGCCGATGGAACACACCGACGATTCGATGCGCATCATCGGCAAGCTTTTCGGCAAGGAAGAGCGCGCCGAAGAGTTCGTGAAGTTCCACGACGACCAGATCGCCCGCGTCACGGATGCCTTGGCCAAACAGGCCGACCTCAAGAAGCCGGTTGTCTTCATGGAACGCGCCGGTGGTTACTCCGACGATTGCTGCATGTCCTTCGGCAACGAGAATTTCGGCAAGATGGTCGAACTCGCCGGCGGCATCAACATGGCCAAGGACATCATTCCGGGCACCTTCGGCACCGTCAACCCGGAGCAGATCATCGCCTCGAACCCGGACCAGGTCATCGTGACCGGCTCCAACTGGGAGCTCTATGTTCCCGGCGGCAAGTGGGTCGGTGTCGGCCCGGGTGCCGACAAGGCCGAAGCTGCGCGCAAGCTTTCCGAACTGATGAAGCGCCCCAGCTTCACCGACATCAAGGCCGTCAAGGATGGCAATGTGCACGCCATCTGGCACCAGTTCTACAACAGCCCCTACCAGTTCGTCGCCGTGCAACAGATTGCCAAGTGGTTGCATCCGGATCTCTTCAAGGACCTCGATGCCGACGCCACCTTCAAGGAAATGCATGAGCGCTTCCTGCCCGTCGACTACCAGCCCGGTTACTTCGCCTCGTTGAAGGCAGGCTCCTGATACCCATCCGGCCGGCAGGCAACTGCCGGCCGCTTGCCCTCGCGGGCACCAAAGACAGGAAGAGACGAATGGCTACCACCGTCGAAACGGTCCTCCCAGCCTCAAGCGACACATATCGCGCCCTGACCGCAAAACGCCTGGCAATCCTTGCCGGGCTTTGCCTCTGTCTGGTGCTGTCGATTGCCGTCGACATGGCCTATGGCCCTGCGCGCTACACGCTGTCCGAAGTCGTCTCCACGATCTGGGATCCCGTCTCGGCCGGCAATCAGCTGCGTGTTGTCATCTGGGACATCCGCATGCCGATCGCGCTGATGGCGGTGACCGTCGGCGCCTGTCTGTCGCTGGCAGGAGCGCAGATGCAGACCATCCTCGCCAATCCGCTGGCCTCGCCATTTACGCTCGGAATCTCCGCGGCGGCCGGTTTCGGTGCGGCACTCGGTCTCGTGGCTGGTGTTGCCGTGTTTCCGGCAGCCGTCCAGTACATGGTGCCGATCAATGCCTTTCTAATGGCAATGCTCGCATCGCTTTTCATCTACGGCGTCTCGACCATGCGCGGCGTCACGGTGGAAACGATCGTGCTGCTTGGCATCGCCCTGGTCTTCACCTTCAACGCGCTGCTCTCGCTGCTCGAATATCTCGCTTCCGAACAGGCGCTCGCCGCCGTTGTGTTCTGGACGATGGGATCGCTTACCAAGGCGACCTGGGGCAAGGTGGCCCTAACCTTTGCCGTGCTCGTCTTCTGCGTCCCTCTCTTTGCCCGCCGCGCCTGGGCACTGACAGCACTGAGGCTCGGCGACGACAAGGCGGCCTCCTTCGGCGTCAATGTCCGGGCGCTGCGGCTCGAGACCATGCTCCTGGTGAGCTTGCTCGCCGCCATTCCCGTTTCCTTCGTCGGCACGATCGGCTTCATCGGCCTGGTCGGCCCCCATATCGCGCGCATGCTGCTTGGGGAGGATCAGCGCTTCTTCCTGCCCGGCTCCGTGCTTTGCGGCGCACTTCTGCTTTCCGTGACCTCGGTGGTGTCGAAGATGTTGATCCCCGGCGCGATCATGCCGATCGGGGTGATCACCGCACTCGTCGGTGTGCCCTTCTTCTTTTCCCTCATTTTCACCAACAGGAGGCGCGCATGGTAGCCCTCAGGCTTGAGGCGCTTGGCGCGCAATACGGCCGCCACCGCGTCTTCACGGATATCACCACGGGCGATATCGCCGGCGGTATCCTGACGGCCGTCATCGGTCCGAATGCAGCAGGCAAATCAACGCTGTTCAAGCGCATCGCAGGCTTGCTGAAGGGCGAAGGCGTCGTCCACCTCTCCGGGGAGGAAAGCCTCCGCCCTATCTGTTACATGCCGCAGGACACCGGCGCGAATGCCGTGTTGACCGTCTATGAGAGCGTGCTTCTCGCGTCGAAGCAGGGTTCCGGCTGGAAGGTCGCGGACAACGAGTTGCTGGAAATAGACCGAATTCTGGCCTCGCTGCGGATCTCTGATCTCGCCTTTCGCGATCTTGGTGAACTGTCCGGTGGACAGCGGCAGTTGGTCGCGATCGCCCAGGCACTCGTGCGCAAGCCGGAAGTGCTCTTGATGGACGAGCCGACTTCCGCACTTGATCTATTCCGGCAAATCGAAGTGCTGCAGTTCATGCGGGAGCTTGCCGCCGAAAGCGGGATCGCCGTCCTCATCGCTCTTCACGACCTGAACCACGCGATGCGCTACTGCGACCACGCCCTCGTGGTGGCCGATGGTCGTCTGGTTGCGAGCGGGCCGACCGCCGAGGTGATCACGCCTGACATGCTGAAAGAGGTTTACCGGGTTAAAGCTCGCATTGAGTCCTGCACCCACGGGCGCCCTCTGGTCATCGTGGATGCGGCGCTGGCATAGAGCCTGACCGGACGCTTAGCTAAGACCCATGTAACGCCCCGGCTTGTGGTTGATCGCCAGGATCAGATTGGCGATCGCTGCCCCAAGGACAGAGAGCGCAAGCCGATCAGCGGGCAGGACAAAGAACGCGATCGCGAGGATCGTCAAGTCGACGCCGAGCTGGAAATAACCCGCGCGCAACCCCGTCTTCTCCTGCAGATACATTGCGAGAATATTGATCCCCCCGAGACCCGTGCGATGGCGAAAGAGCATCAGTAGACCCGTGCCGATGAGTCCGCCGCCGATGACCGTCGCATAGAGCGGATCGAGATAGGAGAAATCGATCCACTGACTGTTCAATTTCGATAGGATCGACACAAGTGCCACGGCGGTGAAGGTGCGCAGCGTAAACGCCCAGCCCATGCGCTTCACTGCCAGAATGTAGAAGGGCAGGTTGACGAGGAAGAAGATCAGACCGAAACCCCAGCCACTGACATAGGACAGGAGCAGGGCCAGACCGGCGCTCGACCCGACCGTCAACATCGTCTCCGTATAGATCAGAGTACCGAGGGAGACGAACATCGTGCCAGAGATCATCGCGAGCACGTCTTCGTAGAGGCGATGGCGCTCGGCGCCCGCCTGGTTCATGGTTGTCGTGGTCATGGTGTCAGCCCAGAAGCGGTTTCAGAACGCTCGCGACACGCGGAATGTCCTGGCTCTTCAGGCCCGCGATGTTGATGCGCCCGGAGGTTGGCATGTAGATGCCGTGATCTTTGCGAAGCGCCAGAACGTCGGCCTCCTTCAGCGGCAGGAGGGAGAACATGCCCTGCTGTTCTCCAATCTGCGGTGCAAGCTGCCAGCCATCGCCGAGTGCTGCCGCCAGTTCGCGGCGCAGCCCGTTCAGGCGATCGCGCATGCCGTTTAGTTCATCGATCCAATCTTGGTGCAGCCTATCGGTGGACAGGATCGTGCGCACGACGGCCGCGCCATGGTCTGGCGGCATCGAGTAGCTGGTGCGCGCCATGGTGACAAGATTTGAACGGGCCACGTCGGCCGCGTCCTGGGTATCGGCGACGGCGAAGATTGCACCGGTGCGCTCGCGGTAGATGCCGAAGGACTTGGAGCACGATACGGCAACAAGGGCCTCGGGCACTGCCGCGAGGATCATGCGCAGACCCGCCGCGTCTTCCTCGATACCGGCACCGAAGCCCTGATATGCGGAATCGATAAGCGGCAAAAGACGCCGCTCGGCGATGACGGAAGCGAGTTCTTCCCATTGGTGGGCGGTCAGCGTTGCGCCGGTGGGATTGTGGCAGCTGGCATGAATGAGCACTGCATCGCCACGCGGCGCGCTGCTCAGCGCCTTCATCATGCTGGCAAAGCGAATGTCCTGGGTCGGCACGTCAAAATAGGGATAGGTTTCGACGTTAAGCCCCGTCGCACCGAAAATGCCAGCGTGATTGGGCCAGCTCGGCAGGCCCAGATGCAGGCGGCCACTTCCCGCGCGCGCGATCAGATCCGAAGCCAGGCGCAGAGCACCCGATCCACCCGGCGTCTGAACGCCGGCGGCGAACTTGTCGTGGCCCTTGCCCCCAACGAGGTCCCAGAGGAGATCAAGAAATACCCGGTCCCCTTCCGGCGCCACGTAAGACTTGCTGTCCTGGTTCTCAAGCAATTCCTTCTCAGCTGCCTTGACCGATCGCATGACCGGCGTGCGACCCTGATCGTCGCGGTAGACACCGACCCCGAGGTCGATCTTGTCCGCGCGCTGATCTGCGTTGTAGAGGCCGATCAGAGCCAGCAAAGGGTCGTTGGGCTGGGAGGCGAGCTTTTCGAACATTTCGAGACCTCAAGGAGGAAGAATTCGTTCCGAGATGGATAGCAATATTCCCGCGCAAAGTCTCAGCGGAATTGGCGCAGAGCAGAACCGGAGAATAAAGAACATTGCGCGGTTTTGGGGTTTTGCGATAGATTTTTGTGATGGGGTCAGTTCGCGAGATCGATTATGGAAGCAGTAGGCGGTACACTCGACAGGATCGATCGCAAGATCATCAGCTACCTGCTTCAGGATGCGGCCTTGACCAATGCCGAACTGGCTGAACGGGTGGGCCTGACGGCGGCCCCTCTGTCGCGGCGCCTGGCCCGACTCTATGCAAGCGGGATCATCAAGCAGAAGGTCGTCATCGATCCGCCAAGCGTCGGGCTTGGCCTGCAGGCCTATGTGGAGATCACGCTCGACCGTACGACGCCGCAGGTCGGCGAGCGCTTCATCGAGCATGTCGGCAAGCTTGATGAAGTGGTCGAGATCCATGCCGTGGCTGGCGACTTCGACTTCCTCTTGAAGATCTCCGTGAAGGATATGGCGGACTACAAGCGGCTGATCTGGCAGGAGTTCGACCGGCTCGCCGAGATCAAGACAATCCGTTCCACCATGGTCTTCGACAGTCCGAAGGTGTCGCACGGCTATCTGCCGAAATGAAAAGGGCGCCGTCGGGCGCCCTCGTCGAATCTTTGCTGAGGCGTTCAATCAGCCTGCAGCGGCGATCTTGCCACGCCGCGCCATACGGGCGCGGATCGACTCGACATCGGCGCGCGGCGTCGCGGCAAACAGCGTGCGGGTATACTCGTGCTGCGGATCGGAGAAGACCGCATCACGCGAGCCGTATTCGACCGCCTCGCCGTAATACATCACCATCACTTCGTCGGCGATGTAGCGCACGACCGACAGGTCATGGCTGATGAAGACGTAAGTCAGGCCGAACTCTTCCTGCAGGTCGGCGAGCAGGTTCAGCACCTGGGCCTGGACCGAGAGGTCGAGTGCAGAGACCGGCTCATCGAGCACCAGCAGTTTCGGATTGAGCATCAGCGCCCGGGCAATGGCGATACGCTGGCGCTGGCCGCCGGAAAACATGTGCGGGTAGCGGTTGTAGTGCTCCGGGCCGAGGCCGACCTTGACCAGCATGTCGGTCGCGCGTTCGCGACGCTCCGCCGCACTCATCTTGGTGTTGATGAGCAGCGGCTCGCCAAGCACGTCGCCGATCTTCTGGCGCGGATTGAGTGAACCATAGGGGTTCTGAAAGACGATCTGCACTTTCTGGCGCATGTCGGCAGTCAGGTGACCCGGGCGCGTATCGACCTTCTGGCCGTCGATCAGGAGATCGCCTGCGGTCGGTTCATCGATGAAGGTCAGGATGCGGGCGAGCGTGGACTTGCCGCAGCCGCTTTCGCCGACGATGGCAAGGGTCTTACCCTTGTCGAGCTTGAAGGAGACACCCTTTACCGCATGGACGATCTTGTCCTGCTTGAAGAAGCCCTGCGGCACGCGGTAGTCGCGCTTGATGTCACGGATCTCAAGCATCGGAGTTTGCGTCGCTTGCGTCATGCTGCACCTCCCGTTTCAGCGGCGGCCAGGAAGTCGGAAACCGTCGTCAGGCGGTCGCCGGTGGCGTTTTCCGGAAGGGCGGACAGCAGCGCGCGGGTGTAGGGGTTCTTCGGGTTTTCGAAGAGCGAGAGCACGTCGGCTTCCTCCATCTTACGGCCCTTGTACTGAACGATGACGCGGTCTGCAGTCTCGGCCACCACGCCCATGTCGTGGGTGATCATGATCAGGCCCATGCCGGTTTCGGCCTGAAGCTTCATCAGAAGATCGAGGATCTGCTTCTGGATGGTCACGTCGAGTGCGGTCGTCGGCTCGTCTGCGATCAGCAGTTTCGGATTGCAGGCGATCGCGATCGCGATCATCACGCGCTGGCACTGGCCACCCGACATCTGGTGCGGGAAATGGTTCAGCCGCTCTTCCGGATCCGGGAGCCCGACCAGCTTGAAGAGCTCGATGGCGCGTTCGCGGCGCTCCTTCTTGCCGAGCCCCATATGCAGCCGCAGGACTTCCTCGATCTGGAAGCCGACGGTGAAGCATGGGTTGAGGCTGGCGACCGGTTCCTGGAAGATCATCGCCACGTCCTTGCCGATCAGCTTGCGGCGCTCGGCGGCCGAGATCTTCTGGATGTCGCGACCCTGGAATTCCATCTTGTCGGCGGTGATCTTGGCCGTCCAGGGCAGAAGACCCATGACGGCGAGCATGGCGACGGACTTGCCGGAGCCGCTCTCGCCGACGATGGCCAGCACTTCGCCCGGTTCGACCGACATCGACACGCCGTCAACGGCCTTGAACCAGCCGGTGGCCGTCTCGAACTGGACGGTGAGGTTCTGGATATCGAGAAGTGCCATGATCAGGACCTCTTCAGCTTGGGATCGAGCGCATCGCGCAGGCCGTCGCCCATCAGGTTGATGGCGAGAACGGTGATCAGGATCGCGAGACCCGGGAAGGTGACAACCCACCAGGCGCGCAGGATGAACTCGCGCGCTTCGGCGAGCATCGTGCCCCATTCGGGAGCCGGCGGCTGGGCGCCCATGCCGAGGAAGCCGAGGGCGGCCGCATCGAGGATGGCGTTGGAGAAAGAAAGCGTCGCCTGGACGATCAGCGGGGCCATGCAGTTCGGCAGGATGGTCTTGAACATCAGGCGAAGAGGGCTTGCACCGGCGAGACGGGCGGCCGTCACGTAGTCGCGCGTCTTTTCAGACATGACGGCCGCGCGGGTCAGGCGGACGAAATGCGGCTGCAGGACAAGGGCGATGGCGATCATGCCGTTGGTCAGGCCGGGACCCAGGATTGCGACGAGAACCAGCGCCAGCAGAAGCGACGGGAAGGCGAGAATGATGTCCATCAGGCGCATGATCGCCGTGTCGAGCCAACCGCCGTAGTAACCGGCGATCACGCCGATGACGATGCCGGTGGTCAGCGAGAGCGTGGTGACGAAGACACCGATGAACAGCGAATACTGCGAGCCGTAGATCAGACGCGAGAGGATATCGCGACCGACGGGATCCGTGCCGAGCGGGTAACTCCAGTTACCACCCTCGAGCCATGCCGGCGGCAAGAGGACCGCCTCGCGATACTGTTCGAACGGCGGATGCGGTGCGATGACGCCGGCGAAAACGGCGATCAGCACGAGAGCGACGAAGACAACGAGGCCGATGACGGCGCCGCGGTTTTCGGAGAAGTAGAACCAGAACTCGGCCAGCATCTGGCGGCGCATCTGAGCGCTCGAAACCGGCTGGCTGGTTGTTGTCTCTGCCATGGGACTTTATCCTTCTAGTGGCGGATGCGCGGGTTGATCAGGCCGTAGAGCAGGTCGACGATGAGGTTCACGACCATGATGATGCCGGCGATCAGGAGGAGGCCTCCCTGGATGACCGGGTAGTCACGGCGGAACACGCTGTCGACCATCCACTTGCCGATGCCCGGCCAGGAGAAAATCGTCTCGGTGAGGATCGCGCCCGCAAGCATGACGCCGATCTGCAGACCG
The DNA here is from genome assembly GCF_014237835.1 of Rhizobium sp. AQ_MP. Classification (GTDB taxonomy): domain Bacteria; phylum Pseudomonadota; class Alphaproteobacteria; order Rhizobiales; family Rhizobiaceae; genus Allorhizobium. The sequence continues at coordinate 410,146 of NZ_JACJVI010000001.1, read as the reverse complement.
ATCGTGGTGATGACCGGGATCATGGCGTTGCGCAGCGCATGCAGGCCGACGACGCGCATCGGCGACAGTCCCTTGGCGCGGGCGGTGCGGATATAGTCCTCCGACAGCACTTCGAGCATAGCCGAGCGCGTCTGGCGGGCGATGACCGCAAGCGGAATGGTGGCAAGCACGATCGACGGCAGGATCAGGTGGCTGACGGCGGACATGAAGGCGCCCTTCTGGCCCGACAAGAGGCTGTCGATCAACATGAAGCCGGTGACCGGCGGGAAGAAGAACATCAGCGAGATGCGGCCGGAAACCGGGGTCCATTGCAGGATGCCGGAGAAGAGAATGATCAGCAGCAGGCCCCACCAGAAGATCGGCATGGAATAGCCGACGAGAGCGATGCCCATCATGGTCTGGTCGAAGAATGAGCCCCGCTTGATGGCCGCGATGATGCCAGCCGGGACACCGATCGCAATCGCGATGAGGATCGCACAGAGCGACAGCTCGACTGTTGCAGGAAAGAGCGCGAAGAACTGGTCAATGATCGGGCTCTTCGACACGATCGATGTGCCGAAGTCACCGGTCAGAACGCCGCCGAGATAGTCGAAGTACTGCATGACGATCGGGCGATCGAGGCCAAGCTGGGCACTGATCTGGGCATGGCGCTCGGGTGACATGACGCGCTCGCCCGAGAGCAGCGCGACCGGATCGCCGGGAAGAAGCCGGATGAAGGCGAAGGCAATGATCGAGACACCGATGAAGGTCGGGATCAAGACGGCGAGCCGTCGCAGGAGAAAGCCAAACATGAGTGAGACCTGTTGTTATCTTTTTGAAGGTCGAACCGCGGCCAACGGGCCGTCTGACGTTACTCGAACCGCTTCAATGGAGCCTTCGAGCATGACGCGATATCGCTTGCGCATCAACGACAAACGCCGCGGGCAAAAGCCCGCGGCGAAGGAGTGACAGTGCCGATTACTCAGCGATGTCGACGTTTTCGAAGGTGAAGTCACCCAGCGGGCTCTGGACGAAGCCGGAGACTTCCTTGCGCATCGGGACAACCGAGAGCGAGTGGTCGATGGTCGCCCACGGCGCTTCGCGCTTGAACACCAGCTGGGCTTCTTCGTAGAGCTTGGTGCGCTCAGCCTGGTCGGAGGTGACCTTTGCCTTCTTCACCAGCGCGTTGAACTCCTCGTTGCACCACTGGGCGCGGTTGTTGCCGCCAACGGCGTCGCAGCCGAGCAGCGTATCGAGGAAGTTGTCCGGATCGCCGTTGTCGCCGGTCCAGCCGAGCATAACGGCGCCGTCACGATCCTTGGCCTTCGAACGGTCGAGGTATTCGGCCCATTCGTAGGATACGATCTCGACCTTGACGCCGATCTTGGCAAAGTCGTCCTGCATGATTTCGGCGGCGCGACGTGCGTTCAGCATGTAGGGACGCGAAACCGGCATGGCCCAGATCTTCATGGAGAGATCCTTGACGCCGGCTGCTTCGAGTTCCTTCTTGGCAGCGTCGAGATCGTAGGCGTCGTCCTGGGTGGCCTGGTTGTAGGACCACATGGTCGGCGGGATCGGGTTCTTGGCCGGCGTTGCCATGCCCTGGAAGACGGCATCAACGATGGCTTCCTTGTTGATCGCCTTGTTCAGGGCCTTGCGGACTTCCGGCTTGTCGAACGGAGCCTGGGTCGTGTTGTAGGCGAGGTAGGCGACGTTCAGGCCTTCCTGCTCCATCACGGTGAGCGCCGGATCGGACTTCATGGATTCAACGTCGGCAGCGTTCGGGAATGGCATCAGGTGGCATTCGCCGGCCTTGAGCTTCTGGTAGCGAACGGCGGCATCGGTGGTGATGGCGAAGACGAGGTCGTCGATCTTCGGTGCGCCACCCCAATAGTCGGCGTTCTTCTTGTAACGGATGACTGCGTCCTGCTGGTAACCAACGAAGGAGAACGGACCCGTGCCGACCGGCATCTGGTTCAGCTGTTCCTTCTTGCCTTCAGCTTCCAGCTTGTCGGCGTATTCCTTCGAAACGATCGAAGCGAAGGGCATCGCCAGGTTCGCGAGGAACGGAGCTTCCGGGCGGTTCAGGGTGATCTTGACGGTCAGATCGTCAACCTTTTCGATCGACTTGATCAGCTCCGGGAAGCCCATGCCCGCGGCGTATTCCCACGAGGTCCCGGCAACATACTGGTTCCACGGATGATCGGCCTTCAGCTGGCGCTCCAGCGAGAAGATCACGTCGTCAGCGTTCAGTTCGCGCGACGGGGTGAAGAAGTCGGTGGTGTGGAACTTGACGCCCGGACGCAGCTTGAAGGTGTATTCGGTGCCTTCGGCATTGACTTCGTAGCTCTCGGCGAGACCGGCTTCGGCTTCCGTCGTGCCCGGCTTGAATTCCATCAGACGGCTGTAGACCGGATGGGCGGAGGCATCAAAGGTGGTGCCGGCGGTGTACATGCCGGGATCGAAGCCCTCGGGCGAACCTTCCGAGCAGTAAACGAAGGTCTTGGCGCTGGCTGCGCCGGACAGGAAGGTCGCCGCAGCAAGGGCTGCGGCAGCAAGTGCAAACTTGGTTTTCATGAGCAGTCTCCCAAAGGCGAAGGGCAGACGCCTTCGCCGGTTCTTTTGGTCCCGCGGCGCGTGGATCGCGCCCGTTTTGTGAAGGTCCGGATCCAACCGGGCTTCCGGCAATCGTTGGCTTGCAGCCCCCCCTGCACGTCGTAATTTGACAAGCGACAAGGCTGATCCAGCCGATCACATCTGCAGTGTCTTATCGGCTTGCAAAACGTTGTAAAGAGAGATTCGGCTAAGTTTTGTCACAGAATTGGTCTGCTTTTCGTCATATTTTAAAACAAGCAGCCGGAATTTTGCCTGCTTTCGCAAGCGCGAAAACTGCACATCAAATATTAGCAATTCTAGAGATGGCCGAAGAATCAACGGCCCGAGAGGTTCTGCGTCGCAAAGAGAAAAGGTTTGCGTTGCGCGCGAGTGTGCGTAGCAGCATCGGGAAAATTTATCAACCGGTCAAAAAATTAGATGGGTGTTTCACCGGTAAAACTATGATGGCGGGGGTCGCATCCTGCGAAGCCAGAGGAAACCCAGGAGGAGGAAAGGCTTGGGGACACCTCTCCTCCTCCCTTTCGGTCACGCTTTGTGGGGAGAGCGACCGAAGAAGAAGGCGTAGGCGGCGGGCAGCACGAGTATCGTCAAGACCGTCGCCACGAGGATGCCGCCCATCATCGCATAGGCGAGCGGCCCCCAGAAAATGCCACGCGAGATGGGGATGAGCGCCAGCACTGCGGTCAGTGCCGTGAGCATGATCGGTCGGAAACGACGCACCGCCGAGCCGATTATGGCTTCGCGCCTGTCCATGCCGGCGGCAATGTCCTGGTCGATCTGATCGATCAGGATGATCGAATTACGGATGATGATCCCGAGCAGCGCAATCACACCGAGGATGGCGACGAAGCCGAACGGCGCTCCGGAGGTCAAAAGCGCGGCGGCAGCGCCAATGATGCCGAGCGGACCGGTGGCAAGCACCAGCATGGCCTTGCCGAAATGCTGCAGCTGGACCATCAACAGCACGACGATGACGAGCAGCATGATCGGCGCCTTGGCCGCGATCGAGTTCTGGCTTTCGGCGCTGTCTTCCGCCCCGCCCTGGATCTCGATTGAATAACCGGCAGGCAGCCGGTCGCGCAGCGACCGCATGTCCTCGTACATCTTGAGCGCAATGTCGTTGGACTGCACGCCATCAGGCACCGTTGCGCGGACCGTGATCGTCGGCAGCCGGTTGCGGCGCCATTCGATGCCTTGCTCCAGGGTCGGAACGACCTTGGCGATCTGCGACAACGGAATGAAGGCTCCAAGATCGGTCGGAATGTAGATCGAATTGACAGCGGTCAGCAGGCGGCGGCTATCCTCAGGTTCCCGAGCAACAATCGAGATGGTTTCTTCACCGGCACGAACGTCGGCCAGCGGCGCTCCACTCATTGTCGCCTGCAGCATCTGGCGCAGACGCTGGGAAGACACGCCGAGCGCCCGGGCACGATCCTGATCGACGACCAGCTTCATCGCGGCAACAGGCTCCAGCCAATCGTCGTGGACTGCCTGAAGCAACTGGTTCTGATGGAAGCGAGCCTTGACCTGATCGGCAATGCGGCGGACCTCGTCACGCCCCGGCCCGCTGATGCGCATTTGAACAGCCCATCCGGTTGGCGGCCCGAGGAAGAGACGATCGACCTTGCCGCGGACAGAGGGGAAGTCCTGTGCCAGCGTCATGCGCAGCTTGGTGATCAGCCGTTCGCGAGCCTCTTCGTCCTTCGCCATGACCAGCAATTGGGCATAATTCGGGTTGCGAAGCTGCTGGTCGAGCGGGAGGAAGAAGCGCGGCGCGCCCTCGCCAACATAGGTGGCGACAAAGCGCTGATCCGGATCGGTCAGCAGTTTCTCCTCAAGGCGCTTCGCCTCTGCCTCGACCTCCTTGATCGAGGTGCCTTCCGGGAGCCACATGTCGACCAGGATTTCCGGGCGCGACGACTGCGGGAAGAAGTTCTTGGGGATGAACTGGAAGGACCAGAGACTTGCTGCAAAGACCAACAGTGTACTGACGATGACGATGATACGATGCTTGACGGCCCAGGAAACCGTGGCGCGTAGCCGACGGTAGAATGCCGTGTCGAAAGCGTCGTGATGGCTACCGACATGCGCCCTCTGCTTCAGGATCATATAGCCGAGCCAGGGGGTGAAATAGACCGCCACAAACCAGGATATGACCAAGGATATGCCGACCACATAAAAGAGGGATCGAACATATTCGCCTGCCGTGGATTCGGCGAAGCCGACCGGGATGAAACCGGCGGTGGTTATCAGGGTGCCGGTCAGCATCGGGAAGGCTGTCGACGTGTAGGCGAAGCTCGCTGCATCCAGCTTGTCGAGCCCCTCCTCCAGCTTTCGCTCCATCATTTCCACCACGATCATGGCGTCATCGACGAGCAGACCGAGAGCGATAATCAGGGCACCCAGCGAAATGCGCTGCAGATCGAGCCCGAATTCGTACATGACCGCAAAAGTGGCGGCGAGGACCAGCGGAATGGCGATGGCAATGACGAGACCGGATCGCCAGCCGATCGAAACGAAGGAGACCACGAGCACGATGAGCAAGGCTTCGCCAAGCGCCTTCATGAACTCGCCGATGGCCTCGCGCACGACTTCAGGCTGGTTGGAGATCTGGGAGACTTCGAGCCCGATCGGCAGGGTGCTTTCGAAGCGCTGCAACGTCTCCTCGACGGACTTGCCGACATCGGTCACCTTGAACCCCTTGGCCATGACGACACCGACCTGGACGGAATCCTTGCCGTTAAAACGGAACTTGCGCTGATAGGGATCTTCAAGGCCTTCCGTCACCGTGGCGATATCGCCGAGACGCGTTACCTGGTTGCCAGCCTTGAGCCGCAGATCACGGATATCCTGCGCGGCCGAAAAACCGCCATCGACCGAGATGCGCACCGAGCGGGAGCCAGTGTCGATACTGCCGGTGGCGTCGATCGCGTTCTGCCCGGCGAGCGCATTCTGCAGGTCGGTGAATGTCAGGCCGCGCTCGGCGAGTGCCTTGGAGGAAACCTCGATAAAGATCTTTTGCGGTTGATCTCCGAGGATCACGGCCTTTTCGACGCCTTGAGTGGAGAGCAGGACGTCACGCGCCTGGATCGCATATTGCTTCAGCTCGGGATAGCTGTAGCCATCACCGGTCAGGGCGTAAAGCGTGATGTAGGTGTCACCGAACTCATCGTTGAAGTAGGGTCCAAGCAGGCCATCCGGCAGCTCGTTCTCGATATCGCCGACCTTCTTGCGAACCTGGTAGAAGGCTTCCGCAACGTCGTTTGCGTCGGTGTTGCCCTTGACCTGAAGCGTGATGATGGCAGAGCCAGGCCGGGTGTAGGACTTCACCCAGTCGAGATACGGCGTCTCCTGCAGCTTTCGTTCGATCTTGTTGACGACCTGATCCTGCATGTCGGTGAGCGAGGCGCCCGGCCAGAAGGCCTGGACGACCATGACACGGAAGGTAAAGTCAGGATCTTCTTTCTGCCCCATGCGCATCAGCCCGAACAGGCCGGTGAGAATGATCAGACCGAAGAGAAATCGGGCGATGCTCGGGTGGCCGATGGCCCAGCGGGACAAGTTGAACGAGCCCGGTTCGACAGGAGGAGTGGTCATGATATGGTCCGAAAGTAAGGGGCTCAGGGCGTGGCGGCGGCGGGCGCTGCGCTGGCACCGTCGGCGTCGGCGGCACGAGACAGGTCCTGATCGGAAAGCTTGACCTTCATGTCTTCTGCCATGAACTGGGTTCCGGCCACGACCACGAGATCTCCGGGCTTCAGGCCGGCCGATACCTGCACACCGGTATCGGAGAAAGTGTCGACGGTCACCGGCCGCGCATGCACGGTCGCCTTCGTGCGATCAACGGTCCAGACGGTCGTCTGCTTGCTGGCATCCTGACTGAGCGCAGACAAGGGAAGCTCGAAGAGGCTCTTGTCTGACGGCGCCAGTGCCGTCACACGAGCGGTCATGCCGAGGAGGATCTGCGGGTTGTCCGGCAGCGTGATCCGGACGGCGAAGGTCCGCGAGGTGGCATCCGCACTTCCGGCGACTTCCCGCACCTTGCCCTTCAGGGCGAGACCATCCTTCGACCAGAAACCGACCTCGACTTCCTTGCCGGGCTGGAAGGCAAAGATCTCGTTTTCAGGGACGGCAATCAGGGCTTCCTTCTCGCCATCGGCTGCGACGGTCACCACAGGACTACCGGCGGCAACGACCTGACCTGCGTCAGCGCTGATCGCGGTTACGATGCCCGGCTTGTCGGCCTTCAGCTCGCCGTAGGCAACCTGATTCCTTGCCTGGGCGAGAGACGAGCGCTGACTGTCGCGCGTTGCAAGCGCCTGATTATAGCTAAGCTGGGCCTGTTCGAGCTGGGCCTTGGTCGTCACCTGCTGGCGATAAAGTGCATCGGCACGCTTGAGGGCAAAGTCGGCCGTCTCGAGCTGGCGTTCGGCCGCGTCAAGGCTTGCCTTGGCGCTGCGCACCTGCAACTGGTAATCGGTCACGTCGAGACGGGCGAGCACGTCGCCCGGCACCACGTGGTCGCCGACGTCCACGAGACGTTCGACGATCTTGCCCGCCACGCGGAAACCGGCCGCCGCTTCGCTACGCGCCTTGACCGTGCCGGAATAACGCAGCTCCCGCGCAGTCGACGGCGCTTCAACCTGGATCACCTTCACGGGGCGAAGGCTGGGCTCCTGAACCGTTTCCGCCTCCCCTTCCGTGCAGCCGGCCAGGCCAAGAGTGGCAAGGAGGGAGAGGGCAATCAAGGGAATGCGGACGCTTGCGGACATGGTGGCGGTTCCTCCCCGGTGGGGGTCTCAGGCTTTGAGGGCACGAATGGCAAATTCCGTCAGATCGGCGGGACCGGCACGATTGTTCTTGCCGATGCACTGCGCAACCATCTGTGGATGATGAAGTGGCGAGGTGGCCGCACCAAAGCAGCGCGCCGCATGGGCCGGATCGCCTTTGGCGAATTCGCCGGCCTCCATGCCGTCCGCGATGATCCTGGTCAGAACAGCCTGGATGTCATCGATATGCTTGTCGATCACGCCCCAGCTCTGTTCGATCGCAACCACGACCATTTCGTGCACCTTACGCTCATCCAGCATGGTGGCGACCGTGAACTCGAAATGGGTCATCGAATAATGCCGCAGGCGCTCTTCGGCGCTGATCGGCAGCTCCGCTGCTTCCTCTGCCAGCTGAAGGCTCTGCTGGAGCATCCGCGCGCACAAACCCTCCAGCAATTCGCTCTTAGAGGCGAAAAAGCGGTAGATGTTGGCCGGGGACATTCCAAGTTCCTTCGCCACATCGGCGACGGTCGTCTTGCTGTAGCCGTAGTGGCGAAACAGGGCTTCGGCCGCGTCGAGAATGCGGGTCGCGGTATCGCTGGCTTCGGTCGTCTGGTGTATTGCTGGAGTCATGATGATTGACAACTGACGTTTTTCGATTTTCGTCAGTCGTAAGCCATAACTCATCATTCGTCAATATGCGAATGAGCCGATGTAATGAGGAAAAGGTTGCAGGCGAAAGACATACCGACCCGCCAGCTTGCACAAGCCATACATGCGCTGCGGCTGGAGAGGGAGACAGTGACACTCGGACGCTGACCGCCGCGTGCTTCGTCACACCATGAGGAAAATGAAGAGATAATGGTGCCCGGAGGCGGATTTGAACCACCGACACGCGGATTTTCAATCCGCTGCTCTACCAACTGAGCTATCCGGGCATCTCGGCTGTCTTGCGACGCCTGTCGGTCTTTTCTGAAGACCGCCGGGCATTTCCCCGGGAGCGAGCGGGGTTATAACATCTTGTTCGGCCATGGCAAGCGCCTTAGGGCACTTTTTTGAAGAAGATGTGAAAATCGCCGAAAGGTGAACGAGAACAAGGAGATCCGGGCAGAGATCCGGTGGCTTTCGTGCCGGGCTTCGGCCTCAGTCGCGATAGTCGTCGTCGGCCTTGGACTCGTCGTCGGCCACCGGAATGGCATAGGAGCCCTTCAGCCAGCGCGAGAGGTCGAGGTTGCGGCAGCGATCCGAGCAGAAGGGATAGTTCTCGCGCGTCGAGGGTCGGCTACATTCCGGGCATGGCCGCGTTTTGCGCAGCGGCTCGACCTTGGCGGTCCGCTGTTCACCGGCGTCCGTCACGATCAGCCCTCCGTCCAGCCCGTATGCACGTCGTATCCCTCGCCTTGGAGCATCTGTAGCGTCTCGAAGAGCGGCAGACCGACGACATTGGTGTAGGAACCGACGATCTTCTGGACGAAGCTGCCAGCGATGCCCTGGATGGCATAGGCGCCGGCCTTGCCGCGCCATTCGCCTGAGGCGAGGTAGCATTCGATGTCGTAACCCGAGAGACGCTTGAAGCGGACCTTGGTCTCGACGATCTTCTGGCGCAGCGTTCCGTCAGGCGCGATCAGGCAAACACCGGTGAAGACCCAGTGGCTGCGGCCGGAGAGAAGATGCAGCGCGGACGAGGCCTCCTGCATGAGTTCGGCCTTGGGCAGGATGCGGCGACCGACGGCGACGACGGTATCAGCGGCAATAATGTAGCTGTTGCTCCAGCTCAGGTCCTTGCGCACCTGCTGATAGGCGGCCTTTGCCTTGTCCGCCGACAGCCGTCGGGCGAGCGAGCGGGGATGTTCGGATTTCTTCGGGGTCTCGTCGAGATCCATCGGCATCAGGCGCGCAGGCTCGATCCCGGCCTGCTTTAGCAGATCAACGCGACGCGGCGACCCGGAGGCCAAAATCAGCTTCTGTCTCAGTTCCATCCGAGCGCGCTCCTCAAGCCGAAGGGTCTTGGCTCAAGGCTTACTTGAAGCGGTAGGTGATACGGCCCTTGGTCAGGTCGTAAGGGGTCATCTCGACCAGGACCTTGTCGCCGGCGAGAACGCGGATGCGGTTCTTGCGCATGCGGCCTGCGGTGTGGGCAATGATTTCATGTTCGTTTTCGAGCTTCACGCGGAAGGTGGCGTTCGGCAGCAATTCGGTGACGACGCCGGGGAATTCGAGGACTTCTTCTTTTGCCATAGAGCGGTTGTCTTTCCTGGGGTTTTGAAGTGGGGCGCGCTGAGGGCCCCTTAAAATGTGGGCGGAAACTACACAATCGCCCGGCATTTGTGAACCTTGTAGATCAGGCTTTGAGAAATTGTTTCAAGAGCGGCAAAACGGGCCCTAATCCGGGGCCAGGACCAGTCTTTCCCGGATCAACTTCGTCAGGCGGTCACGCACGTCCCGGTAAGCGGAGAGCCGCTGCTCGCGACTGCCGGTCTCAACCGTCGGGTCCGGCATCGGCCAATACTCCACATCGACGGCCGAATGCCGCGTCAGTTCCAGTGCGGCGTGATGGGCCTCGGGCGTCAGGGTGATGACGAGATCGAAGAAGTCGTCGGCCATGTCCTCCAGCGTCTGCGGCTGGCGGCGGCCGAGCGATAGGCCGATCTCGTCGAGCACGACATCAACGAAAGGATCGCGTTCTCCCTTCTTGACGCCGGCGGAGGCAATCCAGGTGCCCGATGGCAGCGCCTGTTTCGCGATTGCTTCGGCCATGGGGCTGCGGATGACATTCTGGCCGCACATGAAGAGGATTGCGCCCGGCCGGACCGGTCGGCGGTATACGGCTCCGCCCTCCTCCATCCCGTCTAGCCCCGCCAATAGAGCACGCAGACCAGGGTGAACAGACGCCGGGCGGTGTCGAAGTCAAGCTTGATCTTGCCCGAGAGCCTGTCCATCAGCGTCTGGGAGCCGTCGTTGTGGATGCCGCGGCGGCCCATGTCGATCGCCTCGATCTGCGACGGCGTCGAGGAACGGATCGCCTCGTAATAGCTTTCGCAGATCATGAAGTAGTCCTTGATGATCCGCTGCAGAGGAGTGAGTGACAGGATGTGGACGGCAACATCCTCTCCGGCCTCCGTCTTGATAGAGAAGACGAGCTTACGGTCCATTAGCGACAGGTAGAGCTTGTAGGGACCACCGGCATGGCCGACGGGCTCGAAGGAGTTCTCCTCGATCAGATCGAAGATAGCGACTGCCCGCTCATGCTCGACATCGGGTGTCGAGCGCCCGATGGTCTCGTCCAGCACGACATCTGAGAGCCGGAAGTCACCCGCTGCCATGCCTAGTCCCCGAGATTGAGACGGATCGCGACGGAGCGGGCATGCGCCTCCAGGCCCTCCGACTTTGCGAGCGCGATCGCGGCCGGCGCCAGCTGTCTGAGCTGATCCGGGCCGAGACGAAGGATCGAGGTGCGCTTGACATAATCCAGCACGCCCAAACCCGAGGAGAAGCGCGCCGAACGGGCCGTCGGCAGAACGTGGTTCGATCCGCCGACATAATCACCGATCACCTCGGGCGTGTGGCGACCGACGAAAATCGCACCGGCATTGCGGATACCTGAAATCAGAGGCTCGGGATCGTCGACGGCAAGCTCAAGATGTTCAGCGGCGATGCGGTTGGCAAGCGGGATACTGTCCTCAAGCTTCTCGACCGTAATGATCGCGCCGAAATCACGCCAGCTGGCAGACGCCGTCTCGGCGCGTGGCAGGGATTTGAGCTGCCGCCGGACGGCGGCTTCGACCGCCTGGCCCAGCGCACGGTCGTCGGTGATGACGATCGACTGGGCGCCGGGATCATGCTCGGCCTGGGCGAGCAGATCGGCGGCCAGCCAATCCGGATCATTGTCCTTGTCGGCAATGATGAGGACTTCCGAAGGGCCGGCAATCATGTCGATGCCAACGGTGCCGAAGACTTGGCGCTTGGCCGCCGCGACATAGGCATTGCCGGGGCCGACGATCTTGGCGACCGGGGCGATCGTCTCGGTGCCATAGGCGAGAGCTGCCACAGCCTGGGCGCCGCCGATGCGGTAGATCTCGGTGACACCGGCAATGCTTGCGGCGGCGAGAACCGTCGGATTGATCGCACCACCCGTGGCCGGCACGACCATGACGACGCGCGGGACACCGGCAACCTTGGCCGGCAGCGCATTCATCAGAACCGAGCTCGGATAGCTTGCCGTGCCGCCGGGAACGTAGAGCCCTACCGCATCGATGGCCGTCCAGCGGGAGCCGAGGCCGACGCCGATCGCATCCTCGTAGATATCGTCCTTCGGCAGCTGGCGGGCATGATGGCGCTCGATGCGCTCGGCCGCCAGCTTCAGCGCGTCGATCAGCTCCGGTGACGTCGAGGCGAGTGCGGCGGCGATCTCCTCGTCCGTGACACGCATGGACACGGTTGAAAAGTCCACGCCATCGAAGCGCCTGGAATAGTCGGCCAGTGCGGCATCACCGCGGGTGCGCACATCGTCGATTATCTTGCGCACCACGTCGTTGACGTCGTCGGATACTTCACGCTTGGTCGTGAGAAAGGCGGCAAAACGCGCCTCGAAATCACCCGATGCCTGATCCAGCCAGATTGCCACGCCCCGTATTTCCCTCTCAAGCATTCTCAATTCAGTGTCACCGCGCCCAACAGGCGGCCTGGCGTCATCAGCCCGCTTCGTGTTCCGGCCGCGTCGTCGTCTCCCAGGCGCCGCCGGTATCGGCAAGCTGGCCCTCGATGCACTCGACGTCGAGCGCGATCATGCCACCGCCTGCCAGGACAAGCTCAACTACGCCATCCGGCCCCTCGCCTTTCGGGATGTAACGGATAGCCAGCAGGCTCATCACTTCGTCCGCGCGGTTGCGATCGAAGCCGATCGAGCGAACCGCCTCGACACGCTTGAAGCTCAGCGCCGCCCGGCGGCGCTCGAAGCTCTTTGCGGCGCGTGCCGCCTTTTCCCAGACGAAGCGGTTCGCGGCGAGCGAGAAGAGGCCGGAGCGGGCCGAAAAACTCAAGTCACCGACCTTGAAGACGGCATCCTGCATATGGGCCGAGATGATCGAGAGATCATCGGTATCGAGCGCCAGAAGCTTCAAGTCCGTCATGTCACCTCACCGTTCCGCCGCAAGGCACGCTTGCTGTCGAAATTCATGTTTTCGACATAGGTTGCGGCTTGTCCAGTGGCAACGGGGCAAAATGACTTTTCGCCCCATCCTGTCGCAATCCCTGGAGCTTATCGATCAGCCGCTGATGCGTTCGATGATCGCACCGCAGCGGGTGAGCTTCTCTTCGAGACGCTCGAAGCCGCGATCAAGGTGGTAGACGCGACTGACCATGGTCTCGCCCTCGGCAGCAAGACCACCGATGACCAGCGAGACGGACGCGCGCAGGTCGGTCGCCATGACCGGTGCACCGCGCAGACGGGTGACGCCTTCGATGCGGGCCGTCTGGCCCGACAGCGTGATCTTGGCGCCGAGACGGGCCAGTTCCTGCACATGCATGAAACGATTTTCGAAAATCGTCTCCGTGACATGCGAGACGCCATTGGCGCGGGTCATTAGCCCCATGAACTGCGCCTGCAGGTCGGTCGGGAAGCCGGGGAAGGGTTCGGTGACGATATCGACCGGGCGGATCTGATCGCCATGGCCGATGACACGGATGCCACCCTCGACGGCGGAAACTTCGGCTCCGGCGCGGCGGATCGCCTCGACGGCCGTATCGAGGAGGCCGATATCGGTGCCCGAAAGCGTCACGTCACCGCCGGTCATGGCGACTGCCATGGCATAGGTGCCGGTCTCGATGCGATCTGGCAGGACGCGGTGGCGGGCGCCGGAGAGGCTCGGCACGCCTTCAATGGTGATGGTCGAGGTGCCGGCGCCGGAAATCCTGGCGCCCATGGCAATCAGGCAGTTGGCGAGGTCGACAACTTCCGGCTCGCGGGCGGCATTGCCGATCACGGTCGTGCCGCGGGCCAGCGAGGCGGCCATCAGCATCACGTGGGTGGCACCGACCGAGACCTTCGGAAAGGTGTAGCGGGCGCCGATCAGGCCGCCCTTCGGCGCCTTGGCATTTATATAGCCGCCGTCGATTTCCATCTCGGCGCCCAGCGCTGCCAGGCCTTCGATAAACAGATCGACCGGACGCGTGCCAATCGCGCAGCCCCCTGGCAGCGAGACACGCGCCTGGCCTTCGCGAGCAAGCAGCGGGCCGATGACCCAGAAGCTCGCACGCATCTTGGAGACCAGTTCATAGGGTGCGGTGGTGTCGGCAACCGTGCGGCAGGTGAAGTGGATGGTCCGCGCATAGGAGCCGTCTTGGTGCTCGCGCCGGCCGTTGACCGAGACGTCGACGCCGTGATTGCCGAGGATGCGCAGGAGAAGCTCGACATCTGCCAGGTGCGGCACGTTTTCGAGTGTCAGCGTGTCGGAGGTCAGGAGCGAGGCGATCATCAGGGGCAGTGCTGCGTTCTTGGCGCCCGAGATCGGGATGATCCCGTTCAACGCATTGCCACCAACAATCCTGATGCGATCCATGAGAGCCTGCGATACGGGCAGGAACTGCCCGCCTTTCCTTGAGAACGTGTGAGGGGAAGCCAATCCGGCGAGGCTGGCTCTTTAGACGAAAACGGCGAGCGGTTCAATTGAAGCCGCAACGCTCGGTTAATCACCGGGATTCGACGAATTTGCGGCAGCTCCGCAGCCAGGTCACGGCCTATTCTTCAGATAGGTCTCCGGCACTCCCCTGATTGGGCGCCGGCCCGGGCACTGGATTGGCAGCCGGCAGACCGATGCCGTCTTCCGCCTCGCCCGCGCGACGCGCCCGCGCCTGCTGCTTGCGGCGGGCGAGATTTTCTCGCAGCTTCAAGGCCGCCCGCTCGCGGCGCCGCTGCTCGGCATCGGAGAGCACACGTTTTCCACGATCAGCAAGCCGGGCTTGCTCCAGCGCATCAGCCTCCGCTTGCCCCTTGTTTTCCGGTTCATTTGTCATCAGCGGGTGATAACCGATCGGTGAAAAATCGAAAAGTCCCCGCGCGCTCCGTCATAAAACTTGGCCACGCTGTCGCTTTACGGCTTGCACTCCCGAAAACTCTATGGCAATAGGCGCCTCGTTCCGGGCGGACGACACGCTTCGCCCGCCAGATGCTGCTATAGCTCAGGGGTAGAGCACTCCCTTGGTAAGGGAGAGGCCGAGAGTTCAAATCTCTCTAGCAGCACCAGTTATTTCTCCTTCTGTTTATTCTCACCGCAACACCCACCTCCTTGCGATTCACGGTCCGTGTCCTGCCATTGAGTCAGGACCACCTGCTTCTCGACCATACGGGCAACGATCTGCCGCTCCTTGCGGGAGGTAATCTGGCGGGTATCTGCGGTCGTGGGGATTAAAAGCGGTCTTCCCGGCTGCTTTCGCGCCAGGTTGAATGTTCGCTCCGCGGCAACAATCCGGTTGTGCCAGGTGTAACTTCCGACCGCAAAAATCGTCAGGCTCTGCGCTGCGGCCAGCTCGTTGGAAGCTCTTGCCTCTCCAAGCGAGGCAGAAAGCAGATCCTCAAATGATCCGAGGTCCAGAAAGTCTCCGCTGCGCAATGGGCCCTGTACCAACTCGCTGCGCCGGTCTGCCGGCGCATGCCCTGCGCGATCCCGCTCACTCAGGGAGTAGATGTGCTCTCCATCCGAGAAAACCAGTTTCAAGAGAACTGCCTGCACGAAGATAATCTCGGGGCTCATATTGGTCAGAATGCACCGTGCCGCCATGGAGTTGTCGCCGCCACGGGTAATCAGGATCTTTGGGCGGATCTGATGGCGATAACTCGAGTAAAAGAGCTGAAGATAGAGCACCCAGACGCCGAGCATGGCTATGCTCGAGACGGCCGACAGCACTCCATGGTATTCCTTCAACCAGATCCACATCCTCGGCTCCTTTCGGTGCCGAACATTCTCCATGAAGGAATGTTTCTCCGTCCTTCAATCGGATCCGCCGTGTGCGCCCAAAGGCAGCGACCGAACCGTCCCCCGAACCACATCGGCGACCTCCATCAACTGTCTGGCAATCGGGCTGGTCTTGCGCCAGATCATGCCGATGGTGCGGGAGGGCTGCGGGTCGGCGAAGCGGGCGATCGAAACATCGGCGGAGCGGGTTTCGACGGGCATGGCGATCTCCGGAATGAGCGTTACGCCGATGCCGGCACCGACCATCTGGACGAGCGTGGAGAGCGAACTGCCGTCAAGGATTTCGCGCGGGCGCACGGCGCCCATATCGCAGAAGGACAGCGCCTGATCGCGGAAGCAATGCCCCTCCTCCAGCAACAGAAGTCGCATTTCGCGCAGCTTGTCCCGGTCGGGTATGGGCTTTTCCGCATCCTCTTTCGGACGCACCAGAACAAAGTTTTCCTCGAAGAGCGGCGTCTCGGCCATCGCCGGTTCCGAGATCGGCAAGGCTACAATCGCCGTATCAAGGCGTCCTTCGGCAAGTTCCTGGAGCAGCTTGGGCGTCACCGTCTCCCTGACGTGAACGTCGAGATCGGCGTTGTCGCGGGTCAAAGCCGAGATCATGCCGGGCAAGAGATAGGGGGCGACAGTCGGTATTATGCCGATCCGCAGGCGTCCGACCAGATGCTTGCGATGCGCGCGAGCAAGATCTCCCAATTCATCGACAGAACGCAAGATTTCGCGAACCCGCAGGAGGAATTCCTCGCCGAACGCAGACAGTCGAAGCTGCCGCGCCGCGCGTTCGAAGAGCTCTGCCCCGAGCGTCTCCTCAAGCTCCTTAATCTGAACGGAGAGCGCCGGCTGGGAGATGGCGCAATCATTGGCCGCACGGCCAAAATGGCCGTGGCGGGCAAGCGCCTCGAAATAACGGAGCTGTCGCAGCGTGAAATTGATCATAATCTTTTCCTATGGAACTGATCACAATTTCCAAATTACATTAATCGAAAGCCTTTGCTAGAACAATTCCAGATGACGTCGCTGGGGCCGCCCAAAGGGGGCGGTCCGCATGCCTGATTCCATGGAACGGGGCGGGCGACGGCTTCGGCGGGTTATTCCCGTCGACGGTTCATCGGCTTGTGATGCTGGCATGCTTTTCAAGGGCTTGTCAGCGATCCGATCCTGGACAAGCGGGTTCTTCAAGGAGGCTAAACATGGATACCATGAGCAACAAAAATGCCGGCAAATGTCCGGTGATGCATGGCTCGAACACCGAAACCGGCGCAACGCCCGTGGCCTGGTGGCCGAATGCGCTCAACCTCGACATCCTGCATCAGCACGACACGAAGACCGACCCGATGGGCAAGGGCTTCAACTATCGTGAAGCCGTCAAGCAGCTCGACGTCGCGGCGCTGAAGGCTGACATGAAGGCCCTGCTGCGTGACAGCCAGGAGTGGTGGCCGGCCGACTGGGGTCATTACGGCGGTCTGATGATTCGCCTTGCCTGGCATTCCGCCGGATCCTATCGCCTGGCCGACGGCCGTGGCGGCGGCGGCACCGGCAATATCCGCTTCGCTCCGCTCAATTCCTGGCCTGACAATGCCAGCCTCGACAAGGCACGCCGCCTCTTGTGGCCGCTGAAGAAGAAGTACGGCAACAAGATCTCATGGGCCGACCTGATCCTCTATGCCGGTACCGTCGCTTATGAGGACATGGGTCTGAAGACCTTTGGCTTCGCTTTCGGTCGTCCGGATATCTGGGGTCCGGAAAAGGACGTCTACTGGGGTGCGGAAAAGCAGTGGCTTGCCCCCTCCGACAGCCGTTATGAAGACGTGACCAAGCCTGATACGATGGAAAACCCGCTTGCCGCCGTGCAGATGGGCCTCATCTACGTCAACCCGGAAGGCGTGAACGGCAAGCCGGACCCGATGGCGACCGCCGCCCAGGTGCGCGAAACCTTCGCCCGCATGGCGATGAACGACGAGGAAACCGCAGCGCTGACCGCTGGCGGCCACACCGTCGGCAAGGCGCATGGCAATGGCAGCGCCCAGGCGCTCGGTCCGGAGCCGGAAGCCGGTGCGATCGAGAACCAGGGCTTCGGCTGGATGAACCCGAACCAGAACGGCAAGGCAAGCCTCGCCGTCACCTCAGGCATCGAAGGCGCCTGGACGACCAACCCGACCGTGTTCGACATGGGCTATTTCGAACTGCTGTTCGGCTATGACTGGGAGCTGACGCACAGCCCCGCCGGTGCCCAGCAGTGGCAGCCCATCGGCATCAAGGAAGAGCACATGCCGGTCGATGCAACGGATCCGTCGATCCGCCGCATGCCGATGATGACCGATGCCGACATGGCGATGAAGGTCGACCCGACCTACCGCGCCATCTGCGAAAAGTTCATGGCGGACCCCGCTTACTTCCAGGACACGTTCGCCCGCGCCTGGTTCAAGCTGACCCACCGCGACCTCGGTCCCCGCGTTCGCTACATCGGTCCGGAAGCACCGACCGAAGACCTGATCTGGCAGGATCCGATCCCGGTCGGCCCCAAGAACTTCGACATCGGCGCCGTCAAGGCCAAGATCGCGGCTTCCGGCCTCTCGATTGCGGACCTGGTTGCCACCGCCTGGGACAGCGCGCGGACCTACCGCCAGTCCGACATGCGCGGTGGTGCAAACGGTGCCCGCATTCGGCTGGCTCCGCAGAAGGACTGGGAAGGCAACGAGCCCGCCCGTCTCGCCAAGGTGCTTGCGGTTCTTGAGCCGATCGCGGCCGAATTCGGCGCCAGCGTCGCCGACGTCATCGTGCTTGCCGGCAATGTCGGCATCGAGAAGGCTGCCAAGGCTGCCGGTCACGACGTGACCGTGCCGTTTGCCGCCGGTCGTGGCGATGCCACCGCGGAGCAGACGGATGCCGAAAGCTTCAAGCCGCTCGAGCCGCTGGCCGATGGCTTCCGCAACTGGACCAAGAAGGACTATGTCGTCAGCCCCGAAGAGATGCTGCTCGACCGCGCCCAGCTGATGGGCCTGACGGGTGCGGAAATGACGGTGCTGCTCGGTGGCCTGCGCGTGCTCGGCACAAACTACGGCGGCACCAAGCATGGCGTGTTCACAGCCCGCGAAGGCCAGCTGACGAACGACTTCTTCGTCAACCTGACCGACATGGGTTTCACCTGGAAGCCGACGGGCAAGAACTCCTACGACATCTGCGACCGCAAGACCGGTGAAAAGAAGTTCACCGCGACGCGCGCCGATCTCGTCTTCGGTTCGAACTCGGTCCTGCGCGCCTATGCGGAAGTCTATGCCCAGGACGACAACCAGGAGAAGTTCGTGAAGGACTTCGTCGCTGCCTGGGTCAAGGTGATGAACGCCGATCGCTTCGATCTCGAAGCCTGATCGATCGGAGGATCGAGCTTCGTGCCCCGAGGCTCGATCCTCAGATGGAAGCCGGAGATGCACTTGCATCTCCGGCTTTCTTGTTTGATGGGCTTGTGTTTGGAACCAGCCTAGAAGCCGCTTGCCAGGCGACGGCGCAGATCCCGGATGTCGGGGGTGGCCAGTTGCTCGAGGCGACGTTCCCAGGCGAGGGCGGTCTCGACGATCACACCAAGATCGTCATAGCGGGGAACCCAGCCGAGGACCTGCTTGGCGAGCGTGCTGTCAGCGACGACCAGCGGAGCATCGCCCGGACGGCGTGGGGCATAGTCAACCTGGAAATCGACCATGGTGGCGCGGCGCACGGCCTCGATGAGATCGAGCACCGAATAGCCCTTGCCGTAACCGCAATTGGCGACCAGAGGTCCGCCACCATTGCGCAGATAGCGCAGCGCTTGCAGATGCGCATCAACGAGATCGTTGATGTGAATGTAATCGCGGACACCTGTCCCATCGGGCGTGTCGTAGTCGGTACCGTAGACCGACATCGCCGAACGCTTGCCCAGGGCTGCTTCGCAGGCGACTTTGAGGAGGTGTGTGGCGCCCACGGCGGAGTTTCCGGAGCGACCCTTCACGTCCGCTCCGGCGACGTTGAAATAGCGGAGTGCGACATAGCAGAGACCGTGGGCGCGGGCGGTGTCGCGCAGCATGTACTCGCTCATCAGCTTTGACTGGCCATAGGGCGATTCGGGACGTAAAGGCGCATCTTCGCGCACCGGCAGCGGCTTGTCAGGGAGGCCGTAGACAGCGGCGGTCGAGGAGAAGATCACCTTGTCGATCCCGGCCTTGACGGCTGCGGACAGCAGGCGCCGTGTGTTCTCGGTATTGTTCTCGTAATAACTCAAGGGATTGGCGATTGATTCCGGCACCACAATCGATCCGGCGAAATGGATGATCGCCTCGATCTCGTTTTCCGCAAAGACCTGTTTCAGGATTGCGGGTCTGGCGATGTCTCCAAGGTAGAAGCGTGCCTGGGGTGCGACGGCCCAGCGAAAACCGGTGGAGAGCCGGTCGACCACGACCACGTCCTCGCCCGCATCGAGGAGTGCCCAGACCATATGGCTGCCGATGAAGCCCGCGCCACCTGTCACCAAGATCGCCATGCTTTTTCTTCCCGTTGTTATTCTTATCGGGAAATCAAAAGCAGGCGCATCTTACGGAGTACTTATCGAAAGGCTCCAAAGCACTGAAACGGCTCGACTATTCGGATTCTTCGTAAAGCCCGCGCAAACCGTTTCAATCAAATTTTATCGAATGGGCCGAGCCGCAGGGGCGCTCGTCAAAGCGCCTTGATATATCCGCTCAGCCGCTCGGCGGCATCGGCGATGTGTGCCGGGTTGCGCAGGAAACAGGCCCGAAGGAATGGCAGCCCACCCTCGCCGAAGGCGGTTCCAGGCGCCATGCCGACGCCAGTCTTGTCGACGATATCGAGTGCGGCCTTTCGGCTTTCGGTAATGCCGTCGATTTTCAGGAATGCGTAGAGCGCACCCTCGGGTTTCAAAGTCTCAACACGGTTGGTGGCGATCAGCGCATCGCAGAGGATGTCGCGCGATGCCGTGGCGCGGGCGATGTTCTCGCGAACGAAGTCATCGCCGTGATCAAGGGCCACGACGGCGCCACGCTGCATGAACTGGGCGACGCCTGAGGTCGAATACTGGATCAGATTTTCAAGCACCTGCCCAAGTTCCGGTGGCGCCACGATCCAGCCGACGCGCCAGCCGGTCATCGACCAGTTCTTCGAAAAGGAGTTGGCGAACATGACCTTGTCGCCCTCGTCCATGACATCGAAGAAGGACGGCGCGCGCTCGGCTGCGCCGTAGTAGTACAGTGCATAGATCTCGTCGGCGAGGATCCAGATGCCGTGGCGGCGCGCAATCTCAAGGATTGCCTTCAGGTCTTCGCGGGTCGCCGTCCAGCCGGTCGGGTTGGAAGGGGTGTTGATGAAGAGCGCCCTCGTCTTCGGCGTAATCGCCTTTTCCAGGCGATCGAGGTCGAGCGTCCAGCGGCCATCGGTGAAAGATAGCGCCACGCAAACAGACTTTGCGCCGGCAAGGTCAATCGCCGAGACGATGTTCGGCCAGCAGGGCGAGAGATAGATCATCTCATCCCCGGGCGAGGTCATAGCCTGGACGGCAAGCGCAATGGCCTGCATGCCAGAAGCCGTGACGTAAAAATGTTCGACCGGCAGATCGACGGCGAAGTGGCGCTTGTAGTAGCGCGAGAGCGCTTGGCGCAGTTCCGGAACACCGCGCTGCCACGTGTAGAAGGTCTCGCCAGCCAGAAGTGCTTCGCTCGCAGCGCGATTGATGAAATCGGGCGTCGGCAGATCCCCCTCGCCCGCCCAAAGCGGCAGCAGACCATCACGGCCCCGCGCATAGTTGATGATCTCGACGATACCGCTTTCCGGGGCGGCGAGCGCACGGGGGCTGAGGCTGTCCAAGAGGGTCATGGGAAAATCACTCCTTCGATCGGTGCGATGTGTCTAACCGATCAGAGGCCAAAAATCCCATGATATTCCTTGAGGACAAGATCGATCCTGCTGATGGGTTCCCGCTTGCGGAGGGAACCCATCATGAGCGTTCAGCGGCTCTTCAAAAGGTCGCGGATTTCGGTGAGAAGCTGAACGTCAGCCGGCGGTGGAGCCGCTTCGGCGGCCTTTTGCTCTTCCTTTTCCATCGACTTGCGCAGCGTGTTCACGGCTTTCACCATGAGGAAGATGATCCAGGCCAGGATCACGAAATTGATGACGACGGTGATGAAGTTGCCGTAGGCAAAGACCGCGCCCTGTTCACGGGCGGCGGCCAGTGTGCTTGCCGTGACATTGCTGCTCAAAGGCAGGAAGTAATTGGAAAAGTCGAAGCCGCCGAAAATGACGCCGACGATCGGCATCACTATATCCTCGACCAGCGAGCTGACGATGAGACCGAAGGCACCGCCGATGATCACGCCAACCGCCAGATCCATGACGTTGCCTCGAGCGATGAATGTCTTGAATTCCTGTAGCATAGTCCCCTGCTCCTCAGTGGTCCCTTAAAACACCGGCGGAAAGCCGGTTATGGATCATGGTTAACCAATCTTCGCGATTTCGAAAATGGTAATTCGGCACAAGCCGCGTTCCGGTTTCGACTAAGGTCAATAGGCGAAACGATTTCAAAAAGCGCAGACATGCCCTAAGGTTCCTGTTTGGGCGCAATCGAGGAGGAAAAGGTGTTCCCAGGCTGGATCATCGTTGCGTCGGCGATCGGCTACCTGCTGTTTCTGTTTGCCGTGGCGAGCTACGGGGACCGCAAGACCCGCGTGCATGGCGTGCCTGCGGGGGGACGCCCAGTCGTCTACGCACTCAGCCTGGCCGTCTACTGCACGTCCTGGACCTATTTCGGTGGCGTCGGGCTTGCCGCTCAGCACGGCCTCGAATTCATGGCGATCTACATCGGCCCAATCCTGATGTACACGCTGGGCATGCCGATCCTCAGAAGGATCGTCGAGCTTGCCAAGACCGAGAAGATTACCTCAGGCGCAGACTTCGTGGCAGCGCGATACGGCAAGAACCCTATCGTCGGCATGCTCGTCACGATCATATACCTGGTCGGCATCATTCCCTACATCGCCCTGCAATTGAAGGCCGTATCGAGTTCGGTCGCAGCGGTGATGGACCCGACGGCCTATGGCATCGGCACCGGGAATCTCTATTTCATCGACCTGCCACTCATCGTCGCCTTCATCCTCGCATGCTTCGCCGTGATTTTCGGGACGCGCCATACGGATGCGACAGAGCATCAGGACGGCCTCATCCTCGCAATCGCCATGGAGTCGGTGGTTAAGCTCATCGCCTTCTGGACGCTTGGCGTGTTCGTCATCTGGGTGATGTTCGACGGGCCTGCCGACCTATGGCAGAAGGCCGTTGAGAGCGAAGCAGTGATGGCGGCGCTGACGCACGAGACGCCACCGAGCCGCTGGCTGCTGCTGATTGCACTCTCGGCTTTTGCCATCATCATGCTGCCGCGGCAATTCCACGTGACGGTGGTGGAAAACCGCACGCCGCGGGAACTGAAGCTCGCGGGCATCCTGATGCCGATCTATCTGATCGCCATCAATATCTTCGTTCTCCCCGCGGCAATTGCGGGCATTCTCATCTTTGGCGGCGGCGGCGACGCTGACCTTTACGTCCTGTCGCTGCCGCTCGAAGCCGGATCCGGTTTCGTTTCACTGCTGACCTTTATCGGCGGCTTCTCGGCCGCAACCGCCATGGTGATCGTTGCTTCCGTGGCGCTCGCGATCATGGTGTCCAACGACATTGTTCTCCCGATCTTCCTTCGCCAGAAGCTGCTCGGCCGGCCGAGCCAACGCGAAGACTTCGCCAAAACCCTCCTCCATATCCGGCGAACCGCGATCTTCGGCGTGTTGCTGCTTGGCTATGTCTACTTCCGCTCCGCCGACAATACGACCGGGCTTGCCAAGATCGGCCTTCTCTCGTTCACCGCCATCGCGCAGATCGCTCCGGCCATGTTCGGCGGATTGATCTGGCGACGGGCCAACGCGAGGGGCGCAATCGCAGGCCTCACGATCGGCTTCTTCGTCTGGGCCTATCTGCTCTTCCTGCCGAGCCTCGGCGCCGAAGATCATTCCTGGATTGCCTCTGCGGTCCTCGGCTTCCTGCTTCCCGGTTTGTCGATGTTCGAGCCGCAATACGCAGACCCCCTGGTGAATGCGACGCTGTTCAGCCTGCTCGTCAACACGCTTGCCTTCGTCATCGGCTCGCTGAGCCGGAACCCAAGGCCGGTCGAACGCATCCAGTCTTCGATCTTCATCAAGCGCCAACCGCGGTCCAACTTCGCAACTCGCGGCTGGAAAACGAGTGTCGCCGTGGGCGATTTGAAGGCCGCCATTGCGCGCTATCTCGGCAACGAGCGGATGGAGCGATCCTTCCGGTCCTACGAGCAGACGGTCGGCCGAAAGCTCGCCGACGATAGTCCTGCCGACATGGCCTTCATTCATTTTTCCGAACAGCTGCTTGGCAGCGCGATCGGCTCTTCCTCAGCCCGCCTCGTTCTTTCGCTCATTCTGCAGAAGGCCGAGGATCCTTCAGCCGATACGGTCTGGCTGCTCGACCAGGCTTCGGAAGCATTGCAGTACAATCAGGACATGATGCAGACGGCGCTTGCCCAAATGGAGCAAGGAATCGCCGTTTTCGACGCATCCGACCGCCTGACGATCTGGAACCGCCGTTTCCGCACGCTGCTCGATCTGCCAGAGCATGTCGGCCAGGTTGGATTCCCGCTGGTCGACATCATCGCAATACTGGCACAGAGGGGCGACGTTCCGGCCGGCGACAGCCAGGTCGTGATCCGCAGCTTCCATCAGTTCGACCGGCCATTTCAAATGGTGCTCGCCGGGGGCAAGCGGATCATCGAGGTGCGCTGCAACCTGATGCCTGACAAGGGACTTGTTGCGACGTTCAGCGACATCACCTCGCGCGTCGAGGCGGACCAGGCTCTGAAACAGGCGAACGAAACTCTGGAGCAGCGCGTCAGTGAACGTACTGCGGAACTCACGCGGGTGAACCATGCTCTGGCGGAAGCGCGGGCGGCGGCGGATGAGGCCAACATCGGCAAAACCCGTTTCTTTGCGGCGGCCGGTCATGACATCCTGCAGCCCCTCAATGCTGCAAGGCTCTACTCCTCATCGCTGGTCGAGCGGCTTGGCGATTCCGAAAACAGCGCGCTGGTCGGCAATATCGATTCTGCGCTCGAATCCGTGGAGAGCATCCTCGGCGCCGTTCTCGACATTTCTCGCCTCGATACGGGCGCAATGAAGCCGCGCTTTTCCAGCGTGGCCTTGAACAGCCTGCTTCAGAGAATTGAAACCGACTTTGCGCCGATGGCGCGGGAGAAGAACCTCAAACTTGTGGTGATGCCAACGACACTGTCGGTCCGTTCCGACCCGACACTGCTCCGCCGCCTCGTCCAGAACCTCGTGTCCAACGCGATCAAATACACGCCAGCTGGCCGCGTGGTGGTCGGTGCTCGCCGCCAGGGAGACAAGGTCGTCATCCAGGTGACCGATAGCGGCATTGGCATTCCCTCATCTAAGTTCCGGACCGTGTTCAAGGAGTTCGCGCGGCTCGAGGAGGGCATGCGCACCGCTTCCGGTCTAGGCCTCGGCCTGTCCATCGTCGATCGTATTGCCAAGGTTCTGCAGCACCCGGTGGAGCTGACTTCCAAGCCCGCCAGAGGCACAACGTTCAAGGTCGTCATGCCGCTTGATGTCGCGAAACCTGCGACCAAGGGCGTGGTGCCCATCGATGCCAATTCCCGGTCGACGCCATCGCTTCAGGGCTTCCGCGTGTTGTGCATCGACAACGAGCCGAAGATCCTTGAGGGCATGCAACTGCTCATCTCCGGTTGGGGTTGCAGTGTTGAATGCGCCGGTTCGATTGCGGAGATGGACGAGTTGATCAAGAGCAGCACTGCTCCAGATCTTGTTATCGCCGACTATCACCTGGGAGACGGTAGCGGTATCGGGGCTATCCTAAGGCTGCGAGCCCTGACCCTGGCCGATGTCCCGGCCTTGCTGATCACCGCCGATCGTTCGGCAGAAGTTCGAGCAGAGGCCGAGCGCCACTCGATTACGCTGCAAAACAAGCCGGTTCGCCCCGCAGCGCTGCGTGCCTTCATCACCCAGATCTCCTCCCAACGCCGCACGGCTGCCGAATAGGGTTCGCTAAGGAGACCGCTCGCTCTGGATTACCAGCTTTTCAGCGCTCGCAGCGTCGCTGTCTTCTTGAATACGTGATCGTTCATGCGGCCCATAAGGCGATCGAGAAGAGAAACGGCTTCAACGACCGCCGGCCCCTTGTTGAGCATCACACATTCGGCGCGTGCCGCCATGGCGGCATCCGTCATCTCGCCGCGTGTCGGAATGCCTTCCTTGACCATGTCTTCCAGCACCTGCGTCGCCCATATGCAGGGAACGGAAGCCGCCTCGCAGACCCAGAGAATTTCCTCCTGCATCTCCGCGAGCCGTTCAAAACCTATTTCGGCAGCAAGATCGCCTCGGGCGATCATCACGCCGAAGGGTCCGCGCTTGCGCGCCCTGGCGATGAGGGCAGGAAGATTGGTGAGCGCCAGGGGTTGCTCGATCTTGGCGATCAGGCCGAGCGGATGATCCGTCCTGCCGTGGCGGTCAAGCACGCTGTCGAGCAGGTCGATGTCTTCCGGCCGGCTGACGAAGGAATAGCCGATGAGATCAGCGCATTCGATCACCGTTTCGAGGTCGGCTTCGTCCTTGGTGGTGAGTGGGGACAGTCCAAGTGCGGTATCGGGGAGGTTGATGCCCTTTTCCGCCTTCAGTCGTGTGCCGCCGGATTTGGTGCGGCGAACGAGGATGACGGCCTCTCCCGTTCCGACGCTCTCGACAACGGCTTCGAGCTTTCCATCGTCGTACCGAAGACGATCGCCAACCGAGAGGCGTGTCACCATCTCCGGCAAGGAGACTGCGGCAGAGCGTGTCACGGCATCATCGATACGCGGTACGCCGTTCGCAACGAGACGGACGCGGTCGCCGATCTGCAGCCGAGGCTTCTTGTCTGCTGAGGCCACCTCGCCCGTCCTGATCTTGGGACCAGCAATGTCCATCAGTATCTTGATGTCTCGCCCTACCACGTTGGCTGCCGACCGAATTGAAGCGGTCATCGCGCGCCAGGCGTCTGCTCCGTCATGGGCGCAATTGATCCGGGCGACATCCATCCCAGAGCGGGCAAGATCGAGGATGAGGTCCGGTCCCTCCGCTGCCTCACTGGGCAGGGTTACCATGATCCGGGTCCGTCGGGTCGGCGGCGTCACCCCGAAGAGTGCGGCGCTTGCCGCTTCGAGGCGCATCTCCCCGGCAAAAAACTCCAATTCGCTCGGCATAGCGGGGATATCTGCGCGAGCACCAGAGAGCGCCGCCAGTGCATGGATCACCGCATCTATCGTTGGCAAGACGCGGCTTTCCAGCCTTCCCATGGACGACAAGCCGAGTGCCATCAGCCGACGTTGCAGCAAGCGGATGTCATGACGACGCAGGGCCAGATAATGGCCCAGATTGACGATGGCCGGATCGTCGTCACCGGACGAGGATAACGGCCGGGTTTCGTTGAGGATCGTCTCTCTGAGGTTTACCATCTCGGCGTAAATCTCAGCCGCGCGGATACCAGTGTCTGTGGTCTCTCGAATGTTCATCATCGGCCCTACCTCAGTCTGGCAGAACCCTAATACCGCCTTGTTGACAGGCCGATGACAGAGAATTTCGGCGAAAGCTCAAAGCCTCAGAGACCAGATGGTGGCGTTGCTGACGACGCCAGGCTCGGCGATCAGCCTGACGGAGCGGACAGGCTCGAAGCCTGCAATGCGCTTGGTGCCGGCAATCCGCCCCCCATCCGCGAAGACTTCCAGCGACCCGTAGTCAAGGAAAACCCTTATCCGGCGAGCTGCGGCAGCCCGGGCCAGATACCGTGGCCCAGGCGGCTCTTCCGGTCTGTCGAGATAGGCGTGAAGGATCTCCAGGCCCTCCTCATGCTGTGTCACCGCGAGGCGAATATCCGGGTGGTCAAACTCTAGCCGGAAAGCGCCACCGGGCTCCTCAAGTTCGAAAATGATTTCTGCGGCACCGGTCGGCAGGAGGATCCTCTCTCCGATGGCGAGACGGGTGCGGTCCAGCATGCGGGCACGCAGGCTTTCCGCTGCGCCGATCGGCGGCGTCAGCAGTGTATCGCCCTCCAGCGTGAGCGTTCGCGGAAGGGTCATGGCGGAGGGGAAATCAATGGTTGGACCGGTATCTGCCCAATTGCCCAGCCAGCCAATACCAACGGCGGCGCCACCATCCACGAAGGCCTGGAAAGCATAGTTGTCGGTGCCGAAGTCGAGTTCGCGTCCGAAGGACTTGGCAAAGCTGCGCCCATCAAACCAGCCGATGTCGATCATCGTCAGGTTGCGCCGGCCCGTCTCCTTGTCCTCGCCGTTCATCAGACCATAGATCAGCGCCCAACGCGTCGATGGATCTCGGTGGTCACCATCGACAGGCAGGAGGCAGGGGCATTCCAGCGCCGAAGTCTCATAGCGTGTTTCGGTGTAGAGTTTGCCCACATAGGTCCAGCCGCCGGCCGCTGTATTGTCCTCGGTCTCGTAAAGCAGCACGACGCCCCCTTGAATACTCTGACTGCCGAGCAGCATTTTCCAAAGACCGTCCGGCCCTCTAAAAACATAGGGATCGCGGAAATCGAAGGTCAGCCCCTCTCCATCGGGCCTGTGAGGCAGAAAGACTTCGGCAGCCCCGGCGCTGAAAAGATCGGTCGATGTGGCCGTCAGCTGGATTTCCTGTTCAGGGATGCGATCGGCGATCTTCTCGGTGAAGAAGACCCGGATGCCCGGCCCATCAGTGCGGGCGATCGCCGAACCCGAGAAGGCGCCGCCGCGCTTGTCGGGCCGCACAGTCAGTTCCTCGGAGGGGAACAGGAAGACCGGCAGATGACGCCAGCGCAGATAATCCGCCGAAACCGCGTGGCCCCAATGCATGTTGTTCCAGATCCGGCCATGCGAATAGTGCTGGTAGAACAGATGCGGGCGTCCTCCAAAGCGACCGAAACCGTTTGGGTCATTCATCCATCCGAAGGGCGGGCGGAAGTGATAGCCATCAGGCAGATCCGGCGGCTCGTTGGCGGGGTTCGTATGGATCACAGTGATGCCTGTTTCCAGGACATCGGATGGGGTGAACCAGTAGGCGACCGAGAGTGACGTCACGGCCGTGTCGTAGGCGAGCGTCACCGTCCCGCCGCCGAAAACGTGGTAGATCCGGAAGGAGTTCTCCTCGGCATTGACCGCCTGCACTTCACCGAACTTGCCGTTGACGCTGTAGAGAGAGACCGAGCCAGGCTCATCCGGTGTGACAGCCTTCAGCCAGAGATGAAGTACGGCGTTGACGGGAAGATCGACCTCGATCGCCCTGTGGTTCTCGGGTATGGCGGTCGTCGTCTGCATCGGCATCTCCCTTTCACGTCTGTCGTCCCGCGCTCAACGGAAGTACGCGTGGGGCTGTTCCATGAATCGATGTCACAGAGGCTTCAGAAAACCGTCACGGCGGCTTCACGCGACGCACCTATTGCGGCGGGAACGACACTGAAGATCGGAGCCCCTGCTCATGCGTCTCGCCGTTCTCGTCCTCGGCCTCCTGCTTTCCCTTGTCACGGGAGCTGCAAGCCTTGCTCCCATCCCTCCCACGAACCGGGCGGCTCTCATTCATGAGCGGCTGGTCCATGCCAATCTCAACCGCGATCATGTCATGGTCGTGGCTCATCGGGCCGGATGGAAGAGGGAGGGAGTCACGGTGCGTGCCGAGAACTCCTTTGCCGCCATCGATCACGCCGTCTCGATCGGCGTGGAGATGGTCGAGCTCGATGTCCGACGCTCCAGGGACGGCGTGCTTGTCATCATGCATGACGAGACGCTGGACCGCACCACGACCTGTCGCGGCAAGGTGGCCGAGCATACGCTCGCCGAACTGAGAAGCTGCCAGCTCGTCGTGGAAGGTAACCGTCGCCTGACAGACGAGCATGTCTTCACGCTCGAAGAGGCGATGCTGCACGCGCGCGGTCGCATCCTGATCAACATCGACAACAAGCTCGAGCCGGAGGCGCTGGTGGAAGTCGCCGATCTCGCACGCAGCCTTGGCATGCCGGATGGCGTGCTTCTGAAGCTCGCGGTGTGGAACGCCGAACGGTTGCAGCTTGCCCGCGATATCCGCCGCGCCATCGGCCCCGACATCGCCTTCATGCCAATCCTGGCGGACGACGCTGTGACCGAACCGGCCTTCATCGACCGCACGCAATCGGCGCTCGACGCACCGGCGGCGGAACTCGTGCACTGGTATCGGGATGCATCGAAGCCCATCACAGCCGATGGTGGTCCACTGCTCTCGCCGCTTTCCCGCGCAGCCGCAATCCGCAACAATGCCCATCTGTGGATCAACACCTATCCGATCACGGATCGTCCGGAGGGCATGGTGGCTGGCGGGCGCGGCGACTATCTGGCACTCTCGACCGGACGTCCCGAGGATGTCTGGGGTTTCTTCATCGAGCGCGGCGTGACCATCATCCAGACGGACGAGCCGGAGGCGGTGATATCATGGCTCGACGCCCAGGGGCTCCGCAGAGGCTACATGGTCGATAGCTAATGAGGCCTTCGAACAGGTATCTGGCGAGCCCGAGACCGGTAGAATTCTAAGCGTTCTGCTTAGCCGACTTTAACAGATACCTGCGAGCATCATTGCATCCACAGGCTGCATACGGATGACTCATGGCACTCTTCGGGAACCACACACTTGGCCGCAAAGGCTATGTCATCATGATCCTTGTCATGGTGGCCTTCGATTTCGCAAAGGGCCCCATCGAGAAATTGAGCATGGTGCCCCATGACCTGGTTGCTCAACAACTGACCAGCCATCGCCCTTTGCCTAAATCGGCCATGGCAGACCAAAAGGGCGTTACCGGCGACCGCAACATGCCTTTGATGTTGGAAGGCCAGGCGCAAGCAGTGGAAGCGATCGTAAAGTCCGGAAAACGCCCGACAGATGCCGAGATGGAGGCCTTCCGACAAGAGACGGTCAAGTCGATCCTATACTCCAAGACTAACGGTGGCACCGAGCAGGGTGGAACTGCCGCCTTGGTGGCAGGTCGAACTCTCCTGATGACGCTTCAGCCGATGGTCGCAGTGGCATTAACTGCCTTAACGATGATTGGGCTCCTCTGGATGCTGTCGGGTCGATTGCGCGACATCGGTTGGCCGCCCGCCTTGATGTACGGTATCTTGGCGCCCGTCTTCCTGCCAAGGTTTATCGGCGTCACGCTGCCACCAGTGGCAGATACCGTCGCCATAGGGTTGTTCTATGGCGCGATTGTTTTGTTGGCTCTGCCACCATTTCCGGAAAAAAGCAGGACTGAGCCCGGCGCTGCTCCTGTAAAGCCGTCCCTGTATGCCCCGCGCAAAAAGGGGCAATTCGGCAAACTAGGCTCCACGTGATGCGATTACGGCTCAGATGATCGCCGCAACAGAAAAGGCGGCCGTCAGCCGCCTTTTCGTTTGGTAAACTCAGTAAGCTCAAGCAGCCTTGGCGGCTTCACCGTAGGGGTCAAACCGACCGTAGAAGGTTTCACCCTTGGCGGCCATGTCCTTGAGCAGCGGCGTCGGAGTGAAGTGAGCGCCGTAATCCTTCGCGAGGCGTTCGCAGAGGCTTACGAAGTTCTTTACGCCCATTCCGTCGATATAGGACAGGGCGCCACCGGTGTAAGGCGCAAAGCCGAAGCCGAGGATCGAGCCGACATCGGCTTCGCGCGGGTCGGTGACGATGCCTTCTTCGACAGTGCGGGCGGCTTCGAGCGCGATGGTCGCCAGGAAGCGTTCCTGCAGCGTCTTTACGTTAACGGCTTCCGGCTTTTGCTGCGGATAGAAGTCCTTCAGGCCCGGCCAGACATGCTTCTTGGCCGGCTTTGCCGGATAGTCGTAGAAGCCCTTGCCGTTCTTGCGGCCGAAGCGCTCTTCCTTCTCGACCATGCGGGCGACCAACTCCATGTGGCGCGGGTCAATCGCCTTCTCACCGAGGTCAGCGACGGTCGCCTTCAGGATCTTGTAGGAGAGATCGATCGCCACTTCGTCGTTCAGCGCCAGCGGGCCGACCGGCATGCCGGCGAACTTCGCAGCATTTTCGATCATGACCGGCGGAACGCCTTCGATCAGCATGTTGTAGCTCTCGGCCATGTAGCGCAGGACGCAGCGGTTGACGAAGAAGCCGCGGGTGTCGTTGACGACGATCGGGGTCTTCTTGATCGCGGCGACATAGTCGAGGGCGACGGCGAGCGCCTTGTCGCCGGTTTCCTTGCCGAGGATGACTTCGGTCAACATCATCTTCTCGACCGGCGAGAAGAAGTGGATGCCGATGAAATCGACCGGGCGCTTGGAGTTCTTGGCGAGACCGGTGATCGGCAGCGTCGAGGTGTTGGACGCGAAGATCGCGCCTTCCGGCAAAACCGCCTCAACCTTTTCGATAACAGCCTTTTTCACGTCGCGATCTTCGAAGACGGCTTCGATGACAAGATCGGCATCGGAAAGCGTGCCGTAGTCATCCGACGGGGTAATCAGGGAGAGCAGCTTGTCGCCCTCGTCCTTGGTCAGCTTGCCCTTGCCGACGGCGCCAGCAACGAGGCCTTCCGAATGGGTCTTGCCCTTGCCGGCCGCTTCCAAGTCACGATCGATCAGCACCACGTTGACGCCGGCTGCGGCCGTCACATAGGCGATCGACGCGCCCATGAAGCCGGCACCGACGACGCCGACCTTCTTGATCTCCGACTTCGGCTGACCGGCCGGGCGACGGGCGCCCTTGTTCAGCTCCTGCATGGAGACGAAGAGCGAGCGGATCATCGAATAGGCTTCGGTGGTCTGGACGATCTCGGTGAAGTAGCGCTGCTCGATCTTCAGGCCCGTGTCGAAGGGCACCTGCAGGCCTTCGTAGACGCATTTCAGAATGGCGAGAGCGGCTGGGTAGTTGCCGGCGGTTTCGCGACGCAGGATGGCGGAAGCGGCCGGCCAGAGCTGGGCTGCGGCCGGCGTCCAGATGCCGCCGCCGGGGACCTTGAAGCCCTTTTCGTCCCAGGGAGCAACAGGCTTCAGACCATCCTTGATCATCTGCTTGGCGGCATTGATCAGTTCGCCCGGTTCGACGACTTGGTGCACGAGGTTCATCGCCTTGGCGCGGGCAGCGGAGAGCGTCTGGCCCGTGGTCATCATCTGCAGGGCATCCTGCGTGTTGGCGAGGCGGGCGACGCGCTGCGTGCCGCCGGCGCCGGGGAAGATGCCGACCTTGACTTCCGGCAGGCCGATCTTGACCGACTTGGCGTTCGAGGCCACGCGGCCATGGCAGGCAAGCGACAGTTCGGTCGCGCCACCCATGCAGGTGCCGTTGATCGCCGAGACCCACGGCTTGCCGCAGGTTTCGATCTTGCGCCACAGCCAGGTCATGCGACCGGCGGCGTCAAAGAGCTTCTGGACGGCGGCGGCCGGGTCCTTGGCCTTCTCCTCTTCGAGCATGGAGAACATGCCCTTGATCATGGTGAGGTCGGCGCCGCCCGAGAAGGAGGACTTGCCGGAGGTGAAGACCACGCCCTTGATGCCGTCGTCGGCAACTGTCTGGTCGAGGATCTTCTCGATCTCATCCATCACTTCCACGGTGAAGACGTTCATCGACTTGTCGGGCATGTCCCAGGTGACGAGGGCAATGCCGTCTGCGTCAGTTTCGATGGTGAAGTTCTTGTAGGTCATGATGGGATTCCTCTTCCCTGAAATTCGCCGATGTCGCCGCCGCTCCGCGTTGGGTGCGATCTGGCGGGGTTAAGCCCCTCCCCCTTGTGGGGAGGGGTTGGGGAGGGGATCTTATGCAAAGTCCCCTCCCGCCTGCCGGCCACCCTCCCCACAAGGGGGAGGGTTGGACCCCATCAAACGCGCTCGATAACCGTCGCCGTGCCCATGCCAGCGCCGATGCAGAGCGTGACCAGCGCGGTGTTCAGATCGCGGCGTTCCAGCTCGTCGAGCACGGTGCCGAGGATCATGGCACCCGTGGCACCGAGCGGATGGCCCATGGCAATCGCGCCGCCCGCGACGTTCATCTTGGCGTGGTCGATCTCGAAATGCTGCATGAAGCGCAGCACGACGGCGGCGAAGGCTTCGTTGAGTTCGAACAGGTCGAAGTCGGAGATCTTCATCCCGGTGCGGGCGAGAAGCTTTTCGGTTACGTCAACCGGGCCGGTGAGCATCAAGGCCGGATCGGAGCCGATATTGGTGAAGGCGCGGATGCGGGCGCGGGGCTTCAGGCCCATGGCCTCACCACCTGCCTTCGAGCCGACGAGAACGGCAGCCGCTCCGTCGACGATGCCGGAGGAATTGCCGGCATGGTGGACATAGGTGATGCGCTCGATTTCCGGATGGGCCTGGATGGCAACGGCTTCGAAGCCGCCCATTTCGCCCGGCATCTGGAAGGATGCCTGGAGGCTTGCCAGCGACTGCATGTCCGTGCCGGGGCGCATGTGTTCGTCGCGGTCGAGAATGACGAGGCCGTTGCCGTCCTTCACAGGGATGACGGACTTGGCGAAGTTGCCGGCGGCCCAGGAGGCAGCGGCGCGCTTCTGGCTTTCGACGGCATAGGCGTCGACGTCGTCACGCGTGAAGCCGTACTTGGTGGCAATCAGGTCAGCGGACACGCCCTGCGGCATGAAATAGCCGGGGAAGTTGACCGAGGGATCCATGTACCAGGCACCGCCCGACATGCCCATGCCGACGCGGGACATGCTTTCGACGCCGCCTGCGATGACGATGTCATCCGAACCTGCCTTCACCTTGCCAGCGGCGAGGTTGATGGCGTCGAGGCCCGAGGCGCAGAACCGCGAGATCTGCATGCCCGGCGCCTTAAAGTCGTAGCCGGCTTCGAAGGCAGCGGCCTTCGGGATGACGGCGCCGGCTTCCATGACGGGGTCGACGCAGCCGAAAATGATGTCATCGACGGTCGAGGTGTCCAGGCCATTGCGGTCGCGGAGCGCCTCCAGCGTCTTGGCGGCCAGGCGGGGTGTCGGCACTTCGTGCAGCGATCCATCCTTCTTGCCGCGCCCGCGGGGCGTGCGCACGTGGTCGTAAATGAAGACTTCAGTCATCGTCTCTCTCCCTTGGGCGCACAGGGGCGCCGGAATTTCACTGTCCCTCACCTGCCAACTCTGGGCAAGGCGGGGCCGCATCCTCGGGGTCAACCCTCCCCCTTGTGGGGAAGGTCGGAGCGCAGCGACGGGGAGGGGTTTATCCTTACAAGGCCCCTCCCCATCCCTCCCCACAAGGGGGAGGGAGCAGGTCGCGCAATCAAAACGCTTCCGCGGCCATTTCCATCAGGCTGTCGGCACCAGTTTCGATGCGGGCCTTGCGCAATGCCGTCTCCGGCATGACCTTTTCCATGTAGAAACGGCCGGTCAACAGCTTGTTCCTGTAGTAGTCGGCATCGCCAAACCCTGCTGCGAGGTTATCGTTGGCGGCCTTCGCCATCTTGGCCCACATGTAGCCGAGCACGACGAGACCGAAGAGGTGCATGTAATCGGTCGAACCAGCACCGGCATTGTCGGGCTTGGCCATGGCGTTCTGCATGAACCACATGGTCGAGGCCTGCAGGTCGTTGAGGCCCTTCTTCAGGCCCTTGGTGAAGAAGGCCATGTTCTCGTCATTGCGATGCTCCTCGCAGAAATCGCCGATTTCCTTGAACAGGGCCATGACGGCGCGACCGCCATTGAGGCCGAGCTTGCGGCCGACGAGGTCGAGCGCCTGGATACCGTTTGCGCCTTCGTAGATCATCGCGATGCGGGCATCGCGCACATACTGGCTCATGCCCCATTCTTCGATATAGCCGTGGCCGCCATAGACCTGCTGGGCCATGACAGCGTGATCGAAGCCCTTGTCGGTCAGCACACCCTTGAGGATAGGCGTCATCAGGCCGAGCACGTCGTCGGCAAGCTGCTTTTCAGCCGCATCATCCGAACGATGGGCAATGTCGGACTTGAGCGCGGTCCAAAGCAGGAAAGCGCGCCCGGCTTCGTTGAAGGATTTAATGGTCAGCAGAGCACGACGGATATCCGGGTGCACGATGATCGGATCGGCCCTCTTTTCCGGCGCCTTGACGCCCGACAATGACCGGCCCTGGATGCGTTCGCGGGCATAATTGGCGGCATTCTGGTAGGCGATTTCGGAGATCGACAGACCCTGCAGACCGACGCCAAGACGGGCTTCGTTCATCATGACGAACATGGCAGCTAAGCCCTTGTTCTCGGCACCGATCAGATAGCCGGTCGCCTCGTCATAGTTCATCACGCAGGTCGCGTTGCCGTGGATGCCCATCTTGTGCTCGATGGCGCCGCAAGTGACCGTGTTGCGGGCACCGACGGAGCCGTCATCGCCGACCATGAATTTCGGCACGATGAAGAGCGAGATGCCCTTGGTGCCCTCAGGTGCACCTTCGATGCGGGCCAGCACCAGGTGAATGATGTTGTCCGACATGTCGTGTTCGCCGGCAGAGATGAAGATCTTCTGGCCGGAAATCTTGTAGGAGCCGTCGCCGTTCGGAACGGCCTTGGTGCGCAGAAGGCCGAGGTCGGTGCCGCAATGGGGCTCGGTCAGGTTCATGGTACCGGTCCAGATGCCCTCGACCATCTTCGGCAGATACTTCTGCTTCTGCTCATCGGAGCCGTGCTCCAGGATCGCGGCGATCGCGCCCTGCGTCAGGCCCGGATACATCATCAGCGCCATGTTGGCGGACGACATATACTCGCCAACGGCCGAATGCAGCGTGTAGGGCAGACCCTGGCCACCGAAGTCTGCGGGCACAGCAAGGCCAAGCCAGCCGCCCTGACAGTAGGCATCATAGGCTTCCTTGAAGCCCTTCGGGGTCTTGACTGAACCGTCATCAGAGCGAACGCAGCCTTCCTGGTCGCCGGAGAGATTGAGCGGGAAAAGCTGCTCTTCCGCAAGCTTGGCCGCTTCACCGACGATCGCCTCGATCATGTCGGGGGTCGCGTCTTCAAAGCCCGGCAGATTGTTGTACCGCTCGAGACCAAGGACGTCGTTGAGAATGAAAAGCGTGTCGTTTACGGGGGCCTTGTAGACAGGCATCGGTCATCTTCCTCCAAAGACTTCGGTTCCGACGGGATCGGACTGTTCTCGCTTATACAAATAATTGACGTGCGCGTAAACGTCAAAGTTTTGAGCCGCGGCATTTTGTGCAGCCGTCATGAACCCTCCCGTTCCATCAAGCAGCTCTAACGAAAGCCGCTTGTGCGGGGCGTGACGAGAGAAAAGAGCCCGGATCGTTCATCAAATTTTGGCGAAGCTTAACGGCTTGTTTACCATGTTTCATGAAAGGTTGCGTTCGAAAGCTGGTGATCCATCCGCGATTCCGACCCGCCCGCCTGTCACCCCGGAAGGCGCACGGGTCGAAGCCGAAATGAACCACCCGGACGCATTCGGACGAAACTGTCGTCCGACACCTTTGAGGCGAGCAGAACCATGAACGGATCGCGATCCCAGACCCCACGGCCCGGCAACCCGTCCTCGCTGGATGCGTTGAGCCGTACCATCGAGGGACTCGAGGCGCGTATCGAGGGCCTGATCGGCCAGCAAATTGCCCGCAGCCGCGGTGCTGACGAGCCCGCATCACGAGCGCTGTCCGGCCGCCGCGCCGACGATCTGCCACGCAGCGAGCGCGATGCTCGCGATTCCAGGCCGGATCCGCTGGCCGAAATCCGTCAGCGCCAGCGCGCGCTCGAGGAAAGCCGTTCCCGTCCAACCGAACGCAGCCTTTACAGCCGCAGCGAAGAGCCGGCCCCGCGTGCGGCGGTCCGCCAGCCCCTGCCGCCACTTTCCGATCCGCAGCCGGCCTATGGCTCGCGCGCAGCCGCCCCTGTAGCGGCGCCCGTGCGCCCGAGCCAGGACATAACCGAAGCGCTCAGTGGTCTTCGCCGGGAATTGAAACAGGACATCAGCGAGAGCCTGTCACGCGAGATCGCAGGCTTGCGCAACGAGATGCGCTCGATCCGCCAGCTCGCGGCGGAAAGCCGTCCGCAAGACGACATGCGCCAGGATATTGCCCGGCTTGCCGAAAGCATTCAGCGCCTCGAAGGCATCAAGGCCCCGGGTACCGATGGCCTGCGCCAGGACTTCAATGAATTGCGTTCGCTGATGGACGGCCTTGCCCGCGAAGATTCCGTGCGCCGTATGGAACGCCGGTGGGACGACGTCGAGGGCCGGCTTGACGGCCTCGATACCGGTGCCATGCGCGACGAAATCATTCGCATCGCCGACCGGCTCGACGATATTCGCTCGCAGCTCGGTGGCATGGGCGACACCCGCACCATCCGCGCGCTGGAGGACAAGCTCGTCACCGTGGCCTCGGCGCTTGAGCATATCGGCGCGCATTTCGATCCGAACGAACGCAAGCTGATGGAGCAGTTCTCCGCGCTCGACATGCGGCTCGATGAGATCACCCGGGCGATTGCCGCCGGCAGCCGCAACAGCGGTCCGGGCAACGATCCAGCGACCTTTCATCGGCTGGAAGAGCGCCTTTCGGGCTTGGCTCGCCAGATCGAAACACTGTCCGAGCGGCGCGCGTCGCAGCCGGACGCCTCGATCGAGATGGCCGAGCGACTGGAGCTTCTCACCGAACGCATCGAGCAACTGTCGGCCGACCAAGGAGCCGCCCGGCTCGAAGAGAGGCTCGACCAGCTTTCCTACATGCTGGAGAAGGTTCAGCGTCCGGTGCCGGCACCGGAACTCACCGGCTACCTGGCCGACATTTCCCGCAAGATCGACGCGCTCGACGGCGGCGCTGTCAACGACCGACTTGCCGATCGCCTGGAAATCCTTGCCCGCCGCATCGAGGAACTGGACGCACCACAGCCGGTCGCCATGATCGACGACAATGCACTCCGCAACCTCGAAGATCGTCTCAATGCCGTCGTCGACCGTCTTGAGGAAACCAGTTCCGCTGCGCCTGTCGGCGAAAGCGCGAGCCTGAAGGGTCTCGAAGACCAGATCGCTCATCTTTCGGCCCTGATCAGCCAGCCGTCGCCGGCCGATCCGGAGGTTGCCGGGCGCATCTCGGCTCTGGAAGACTATGTCTCGACCAGCGACGAATATATCATCGAGGCAGCCCGCCAGGCTGCCGAGACGGTGATGGCCAACTTCGCCCAGCGCTTCCCAGCCGGAAGCCAGGCCGCCTCAGCCGACCTCTCCGCCCTTTCCGCCCTTTCGGATAACCTGAAGCAACTCGAAGATTTTACCCGCCACTCAGAGGAGCGCACGCATCGCACCTTCGAGGCGCTGCATGACACACTGGTTCAGATCGCCGGACGGCTCGACGAGCTCCATCACACGGGCCAGCAGCCCGAGGCAGCACCGCTCTTTGCCCAGGCGCCCATTGCTCCGGCGCCGGCACCACGCGCAGTTGAGGCCGTGGCACCGGCTTCACAGCCCCGACGTATGGTTGTCGAAGACGTTGTCGAAACGGCTCATCCGATCGATCAGGAACTTCTCGCCGCTGCGGACGACTTTGCGCAGACGATGACAGCCCTGCCCGTCATCGATGCGGCCAGGGAGAAGAAGGTCTCGAAGCCGAGCCTGCTCGCCGGCCTCGGCAAGAAGCTGATGCCGGGCAAGAAGGCGCCTAAGGCTCCGACCGAGGCCCGCCAGGCGGTGGCTCAATCGCCGTCGATCGATCCGGTCGACGTCCTTCCTCCCGATGATGCCAACGAGTTGCTTGAACCCGGCTCGGGCGCACCCGATGTCCGCAAGATCCTGGAGCGTGTGCGCGCCAGCCAGCAGGCTGCAAAGGGCGGCAGTGCCACCACTGCCGAAACAGGTGACCGCGCCGACTATATCGCGGCTGCCCGTCGCGCGGCTCAAGCGGCTGCGATGGAAATGGACCGGGCTCAGAAAGCCACGCCCAGCGGCAGCAAGACCGTCGCGGATGTCAAGGCGAAGGCAAAGACCGGCGAACCCTCACTCTTTGCACGCTATCGCCGCCCGATCCTGATGGCGGTCGGCGCCGTGCTTCTCGTTGCCATGGCCATGCCGCTGGTCAACACGCTGACCCGCAGCGAGGCACCCGCCGTTATCGAAGAGAGCGTCCCAGAAGAAACAAGCGAAGCCCCTGAGCTGGCACCGGCAGCCGACACCGGGATGGCAAGCGCTGCAGATGACCAAGTGGTGGCTGCACCGGTCACGGAAACCGATGTCGTGGATGCGGAGCCCCCCGCCGAGACGGCAGATGACCTTGCCGTGGCAGAGGCACCTTCCTCACCCATTCAAGCCACAGAAGTACCCCCGGTGAGCGCCCTGATGGCCCCGGCCGAGACGGCGCCTGCCCAGACGCTCGAAAGCCCGGCCAAGGTTGCAGACCCCAGTGTGGTGGTTGCGCAGGAGATCGCACCAGCAGCACCGGCAGCCCCCGCGGCAGAGATCGTGGTCCCGGCCGAGATCACGCCGCCTTCGCTGTCGATCGCTGCAAAGAACGGCGATCCACTTGCGCTCTTCGAAATCGGCGCGCGCTACACCGAAGGCCGTGGCGTCAAGAACGATTTCGCCGAAGCCGCCAAATGGTACCGTCTGTCTGCCGACAGAGGGTTTGCGGTCGCGCAATACAGGCTTGCCAACTTCCTTGAAAAGGGAACGGGCGTCGCCCCCGACATCGCGGAAGCCAAGCGCTACTATGAGATGGCGGCCAATGCCGGCAATGCCAGCGCGATGCACAATCTCGCCGTCATTTACGCTTCCGGCAAGGATGGTGCGCAAGACTATGCCAAGGCGGTCGAGTGGTTCACCAAAGCCGCCGATTACGGCGTCTCCGACAGTCAGTTCAATCTCGCGATCCTCAGCGCCCGTGGCAACGGGACCGCCCAGGATCTCGTCGCATCCTACAAATGGTTTGCAATCGCCGCCAAGGGTGGCGACACGGATGCTGCCCAGAAGCGGGACGAGGTGGCAAATGCGCTCAAGCCAGAGCAACTGGAACGGGCGCGTGCCGACGTCGACCTTTGGAAGGCCAAGGAACTCAGCCCCGACGCCAATTCAGCCAATACGCCGGATGAGTGGGCGGGCAAGGGCCTCAAGACTGCCAGCGTCGACATGAAAAAGGCGATCCGCAACATCCAGGCGATCCTGAACAAGAACGGCTTCGATGCCGGCACGCCGGACGGTGTGATGGGAGACAAGACTGTCTCTGC
This sequence comes from Rhizobium sp. AQ_MP, assembly GCF_014237835.1. Lineage (GTDB taxonomy): Bacteria > Pseudomonadota > Alphaproteobacteria > Rhizobiales > Rhizobiaceae > Allorhizobium. The sequence continues at coordinate 369,582 of NZ_JACJVI010000001.1, read as the reverse complement.
GATCAAGTCCTTCCAGACATCGATTGGCGAGCAGCCGACGGGTCAGGTGACGGACAAACTGGTGACCGAACTGCTCGCGCGCAACAAATGATGCGACTGTCATAAAACACCGCGATTGAGAGCCTATGACAGGCTCTCGAATTGACTTGATTGCCCATCAGGCGCAAGAAAGAATTCGAAGGGGAACAAGTCCGATCAAGGACTTGCAGCCACCCAGCATGAGAGAGCAAAGGGTTTGAGACCCTGACGTGACCGCGCCTTCGTGCGCGGGCATTCGCATTTGAGGTCCTGAGGTGACGATCTATCTGCCGATCGCCGAAATGTCGGTCAACGTGTTCATCATTCTGGGAATGGGCGCGGCTGTCGGCTTTCTCTCGGGCATGTTCGGTGTGGGCGGCGGATTTCTGATTACGCCGCTCCTGATCTTCTACAACATTCCGCCCGTGGTGGCCGTGGCGACCGGCGCCAACCAGGTGGTCGCCTCCTCGGTCTCCGGCGCGATCTCGCATTTTCGGCGCGGAACGCTCGATGTGAAGCTGGGGTCGGTCCTGTTGATCGGAGGCCTCGTCGGAGCAAGCATCGGTGTCTATATCTTTTCATGGCTTCGGAGGCAGGGCCAGCTCGACCTGATCATCTCGCTGCTCTACGTCGCCTTCCTCGGCACGGTAGGTGGCCTGATGCTGGCGGAGAGCCTACGGGCCCTGCGCCGCGCGGCGCGCAACGAGCCGGCGCCCCTGAAGCGGCCGGGCCAGCACAACTGGGTGCATCGCCTGCCGTTCAAGATGCGTTTCAAAAAGTCGAAGATCTATCTCAGCGTCGTCCCGATCCTGGCCCTCGGCTTCTGCATCGGCATACTGACGTCGGTCATGGGTGTTGGCGGCGGTTTCATCATGGTCCCGGCCATGATCTATCTGCTCAGGATCCCGACCAATGTTGTCGTCGGCACCTCGCTGTTCCAAATCATCTTCACTACCGCCTACACAACCATCGTCCAGGCGGCGACCAACTATTCTGTCGATATCGTGCTGGCCTTCATCCTGATGGTCGCAGGCGTGATCGGGGCACAGTACGGCGTGCGGGTCGGACAGAAGCTGCGCGGGGAACAGTTGCGCGCACTTCTCGGACTGCTGGTTCTCGCTGTCGGCGTGCGTCTGGCGATCGAGCTCGTGGTGACGCCCGCCGACATCTATTCGCTGGCGATCGGAGGCTGAAATGAGCGCAAGGCTTTTCGCTCTGGTCCTCAGCCTTGTCGCCGCGCTGGCGCTCCCGGTGGCGGCACAGGACCCGCTGGCCGCACAGCTTGCTGAACGCGAGGGCCTCGAAATCGGCATCTCGACGAGCGAGATCGCGATCACCTCGGACTTCTCCGGCGCTGACCTGACGGTATTCGGTGCCCTTACGAATACCGACCAATTGCTGCTTGCGATCGGCCAGTATGATATCGTCGTGACGCTGGAGGGTCCCCGGGACTGGACGACTGTCCGGCGCAAGGAGCGCCTGTTCGGGATCTGGGTCAATCGGACTTCGCTCACCTTCGAGCAGATGCCGATTTCCTATTCGCTTGCCAGCACACGACCGGTGGAAGAGATCGCCGAGGATGATGTCCTCACCTCGCTCGGTATCGGCATCGATCACCTGGCGCTAACACCCACGGGCTTCATCAGCAACTCCGCCAATCTCGGCGAGTTTCGTGATGCGTTTCGCAGACTGAAGCAGAATCGCGGCCTCTACCAGCGCGATACGGGTGGCGTGCGCTTCGTGTCTTCGAGCCTCTTTCAGGCGACGCTGCGGCTCCCAGCCAACATCCCGAACGGCGTACACACGGTGCACGCCTATCTCTTCAAGTCAGGCGAGTTCATCGCCTCGAAGGAATTGCCGCTCCGGGTTATCAAGACAGGCCTGGAAGAAGCGATTACCGAGGCCGCCCACCAGCAGCCGCTTGCCTACGGCACGTTCGCCGTGCTGCTGGCCCTGATCACGGGCTGGGCGGCAAGCCTGATCTTCCGCAAGGACTGACGGCTTCAGCCAATCAGATTGCCGTAACGCACCGAGTAGATCCGGTCGCGGCCAAGCAGGTGCGCGATCAGGTCGGTGCGGGCAAAGAGGCCGGTGAAGGCCTTGTGGCGCAGGTCGAGGCCACCTGTTGTCACGCCGAAGGACGGCATGACCAAACGCAGACCATCTGTGGCGAAGCAGGGGCGGCGAACGGATTTTTCGCGGCGGCGAACGGTTGCGGACGGATGAAGGTGGCCGGCGACTTCGCCCTTGCCATGAGCGAGCGACGGTTCGTGGCGGAAGGTGAGGCCGGCGAGGGAAAACTCGTCCATCGAATTGCCCGGTAATGCCGTCGTACCATCCGGATCGTGGTTGCCGTTGATCCAGATGAATTCGCGTCCGCCAGCAAGGCCGAAGATCATCTCGCGGAAGAGCGTGGGCATCAGAGCCGAGCCGACACGATCGTGGAAATTGTCGCCGAGGCTGACGATCGTGGTGGGTTCGTAGCGCGCCACTACGCGTTCCAGCATGCGGAGAGTCGCGAGCGTGTCGTAAGGTGGCAGGAGTTGCCCGCGCCTTGCAAAGGCCGCTCCCTTTTCAAGATGCAGGTCTGAGACCACGAGGGTGCGATGATCCGGCAGATAAAGAGCACCGGTCAGATCGCAGACGGCCGCGACACCCGAGACCGCGATCTCGGTTGTGGTCTCCGCTGTCTCTGTTGGCGCGAGGCGCCGGGCGGTCATACCCGTCATCTGTTCATTCCGCAGCATCCACGCCCGTCATAGCCGCTCTGCATGATTCACGCCATGGCCTCGGCAATGAGATCTTCTGCCGCCATGGACAACACGTGTTCCTGGGCCTCGCCTGCCACCGGCTCCTTGCCGATCTCCAGCATGACCGGGACGGCGAGCGGCGAGATCTGTGTCAGTCTCTTGTGCAGGATGTGTCCCTTGATTCGCTCCAGCATATCGGCAAGCCGGGCAATGTCCAAAAGTCCGGCGGCGGCATCCTGTCGCGTCGCCTGGAGCAGGATGTGATCGGGCTCGTGACTGCGCAGCACGTCGTAGATGAGGTCCGAGGAAACCGTCACCTGCCGGCCGGACTTTTCCTTGCCGGGATGCCGCTGTTCGATCAGACCGGCGATGACCGCGCAGTTGCGGAAGGTGCGCTTCAGCATGAAGCTCTCGTCGAGCCAGGTTTCGAGATCGTCACCCAGCATGTCCTGATCGAAGAGCTCGGCGAGGCTCAAGGCACCTCGTGCGATCAGCGAGCCCATGTCCTCCAGCCCCCAGATGGCGAGTGCGTAATCGGTCGCGACGAAGCCCAGCGGCTTGGCACGCATGCGCTCCAGCCGTCGCGTGAGCAGCATGCCGAGCGTCTGGTGCGCCAGCCGGCCCTCGAAGGCATAGATCACCATGTAGAAGCGCTCGCCGCGCGGAAAGGTCTCGATCAGGAGATCGCCGCGCTTGGGCAGCACGGACTTTTCCGCCTGTAGCGACAGCCAATCGCGCACCTGATCGGGCAGGCCGGTGCGACGGTCCGGATCGTCCAGCATGGCACGCACCTGATCGGCGAGATAGGTCGAGAGCGGGAACTTGCCGCCGGCATAGGCCGGGATTTTGGGGTCCATCGAAAAGGCATTCGATACGAGGCATTCATTGTCGCGGATACCCTCAAATCGCAGCACCTTACCCGAAAAGAGGAAAGTATCGCCTTGGGTCAGTTGCTCAAAGAAATACTCCTCCACCTTACCCAGCGTCATGCCGCCGCGGCCGATCGAACCGAGATGGTTGCGCTTGACCAATCGCACATTGAGCATTGGCATCTCGACGATGGTGCCGAGGTTCAGGCGGTATTGCTGGGCGACCTGCGGATTGGAGACGCGCCATAAGCCGTCCTTGCGGCGGCGGATACGGGCGTAGCGCTCGTAGGTCCGAAGCGCATAGCCGCCGGTCGCGACAAAATCGACGATGCGGGCGAAGGTCTCGCGCGGCAGGCTGGCATACGGGAGCGCCGTCGTCACCTCGCGGTACAACTCCTCCTCGTCGAAGGCATCGGCGCAGGCCATGCCGAGAACATGCTGAGCCAGCACATCGAGCGAGCCTTCTCCCACCGGCGGCGTATCCTGCGCACCGATATAGTTTGCATCGAGGGCGGCCTGGCACTCCATGACCTCAAATCGGTTGGCCGGCACGAGAATGGCGCGCGACGGCTCGTCCATGCGGTGATTGGCGCGGCCGATGCGCTGGGCAAGGCGCGAGGCGCCCTTGGGCGCACCGACATGGATGACGAGATCGACGTCCCCCCAGTCGATGCCGAGATCCAGCGTCGAGGTGGCCACGACCGCGCGCAGCCGGTTTTCAGCCATTGCCGCCTCGACCTTGCGGCGCTGGGAGACGTCGAGCGAACCATGATGCAGCGCGATTGGCAGGCTGTCGTCGTTTGCGGTCCACAGCTCCTGAAACAGCATCTCGGCCTGCGAGCGCGTGTTGACGAAGAGGAGCGTCGTCCGGAACTCCTTCAGCACCTTGTAGATTTCGGGGATGGCATAGACCGCCCGATGCCCGGACCAGGGAATGCGATCTTCGGTCTGCAGGATGGTGATATTGGGCCTCGCGCCGCCCTCGACCCTGATCAATCCGGTCGCCGCCTCGCCTTCCTCAGGCTGTGCGACCAGCCAGCGGCGCAGGTCCATCGGCTGCGCGACGGTGGCCGAGAGGCCGATGGTCTTCAGGCCCGGGGCAAGTTTCCTCAGGCGCGCCAGTCCAAGCGACAGCAGATGCCCGCGTTTCGAGGTCACCAGCGAATGAAGTTCGTCGAAGATGACGTAGCGCAGGTCCTTGAAGAAACGCGCCGCATCCGAATGCGAGATCAGCAGGGCCACCTGCTCGGGCGTGGTGAGCAGGATATCCGGCGGATTGGTCTTCTGCCGCTGGCGCTTGGAAGCCGGGGTGTCGCCGGTGCGGTTCTCGATGGTGATCGGAAGCCCCATCTCTGTGACGGGCTTCATCAGGTTTCGCTCGATATCGACGGCGAGCGCCTTGAGCGGCGAGATGTAGAGCGTATGGATGCCGGTGAAGGCCTCGCCCGGTTTCTTGCGGCCGCGCTCGGTGAGTTCGGTGAGCGACGGAAGAAAGCCGGCCAGTGTCTTGCCCGCGCCGGTCGGCGCGATCAGAAGCAGGCTTTCGCCGCCGTTTTCGCCCGATCTCGCCCGGGCCAGGAGTTCCAACTGATGGTCACGCGGCTGCCAGCCCTTTTCGCCGAACCAGCGGAGGAAGGGGGCAGGCAGAAGGGCAAGGGCGGAATCAGCGGTGGTCACCGCCCCAAGGTAGTGGACAAGCGGGGAAAGAGAAGGGAGAAAACGGCCTCACCGCAGTGCAATATACCGGTCCGAGCGGTGATTGATCGCGAGGAAGAGATTGAGCACCACCGCACCGATCACCGAGTACATCACCACCGAGGGGCTGACGACGGCAAAGGCGAGCGCCATGACGCAGAGATCGAACGCAAGCTGGACGAGGCCGGCGCGAATGCCGAAACGGTCCTGGATGTAGACAGCGAGGATGCCGAGACCGCCGAGGCTGGCGCGGTGGCGGTAGAGCGCGAGCAGGCCGAAGCCGAGCAGCAGACCACCAACGATCGCCGCCCAGACGGGCGCGATGCTCTGAATGACGAGGAAGCGGCTTTCGATCTCGACGATGAAGGAGGTGAGGCCGACGGCGGCAAAGGTCTTGATGGTGAAATCGAGACCGACACGGCGCAGCGACAGGATGTAGAACGGCAGATTGAGCAGGAAGAAGAGCAGACCGAAGCTCCAGCCGCTCCAATAGTGGAGGACGAAAGCGAGGCCGGCCATGCCACCGGTCAGAAGTCCGACTTGAGCGAGGAAATAGAGGCCAAGTGCTGCGATCAGGCTGCCGGCGACGATGCCCTGCAGATCCTCCGCCGGCGTGTGGCGGGTCGGGTTCGAATTCCAGATGCCCAGCATGCTCGTCAACTGCGCCATATCGCTCTCCAGACATTGACCTCCCTGGTACGAATCCTACGCGAGATCCCCTGGAAAACAAGGGCGATAGGTCAGTAAAGCTGACCTATGAAGCAATTCGCAAGAAAGCTGCTTCTCAGGCTATCCGGCTCGCAAGAAACAGAATGCCGGAGACGGATTTTCCGCCATCCATGCGAATGGTGGTGCGGGCCAAAGTGAGGACCTCGAAGCCGTTTTCGGCAAGACGTTGCCGGACATGCTGTTCGGTGTGGGCGTAACGCAGGCTAGGAGCCAGCAGGAAACCATCTCCCTCGCCCGCATCCTCGACCGAAAAGGCGAAGAATGCTCCTGGCCTTGCGAGGCGAGCGGCAAGCGAGAAGGCATTGGCGAGATCACCGAGATACATCAGCACATCGGCGGCGGAGACGATATCGGCACGCCCGTCAGCGAGGCCCTCATCGAAGAGGCCAGATTGCGCCGGATCAAGGGATAGATCGGCCTTGGCGAGGAAATCATAGAGACCTTTTTCCTCAGCCTTGGCGAGCATGTTGACCGACAGATCAAAGCCCTCCAGGCGGGCCACCCGGTCGCGGATCTCGGCGCCGAAGAGACCCGTGCCGCAGCCGAGGTCGACGGCGACCTCGAACCGCCTGTCGTCGTGATCTGCAATCAGCCGGGCGAGCTTGGCCGGGACGGTGTAGTCGAGCCGTTCGACGAGTGCTGTATCGAAGCGATCGGCATAGTCGTCGAACAGCGCCTCGACGTAACGCGACGGCGGCTGGTCAGGCACCTCTTCCGCGCCAAGCAGTGCGAGCTTCAGTTTGGCGCCGAAGAGATCCTGCGGGTCGAGCTCGAGCACACGCTGCAAGGCAGGAACGGCTTTTCCCGGCTGGTTCGCCTTCTCGGCGTAATCCGCCAGCCGCACGAGGCCCGCCGTCCAGTCGGGCACCAGTTCCAGCGCCTGCTCCATCAATTCGACGGCTGCCTCATGTTCGCCATTCTCGGCAAGCATGCGGGCATAATCGGCGCGGCGATCGGCGATGACATCGCCGGAGGAGAACTGGGTGGGGTGCATCGGGATCCCTTCGTGCCGTCCAGCCGGACGCGAGCCGGCATGGAGTGGGCGCGCGGTCTTGACCGATCGCCGGAAAAAACTCAAGTCCTATCGCAAGCGCTTGCTTCGCCGGCTTGCAGGGCGGGCGGACCGCGCCCATATCAGCGGACGACAACAGGAGATTACGCATGGCTGATGGCCTCAATCGATTTCTCGGCGATACCCCGGGCCGTACGCTCGTCAAGCTGATCGTCGTCTCGCTCATCGTCGGCTTCGTGATGTCCGTCCTCGGGCTCGATGCGGCCGACCTGCTGAACGGCGTCCGCTACTTTCTGATCGATCTCTGGTATACCGGCTTCGACGCACTCGGCCGTGTCGGGCAGTATCTGCTGATCGGAGCAACGATCGTCATTCCGGCCTTCATCCTGCTACGCCTCTTCGCCTCCAGGAACTGATATGCCGATCGCCGATCTTGCCTTGCCCCGCCGCCGGCTGGTCCTGATTTCGGCCAGCCTCATGACGGCAGCTATAGCCGGCTGCCGTTCCACCGACATCCTCAACCCCGATGACGGGCAGTCGCGCGCCGAGACGGAGGCTGCGCTGCCGATGGTCAATCGCCTCCGCCAGTCGCGTGGTCTATCATCGCTTTCGCGTGGCAAGGCTGCGGAAGTGGCCGCAATCGCCCAGGCCAAGCGCATGGCGCGTGCCGGGGAGATGTCGCATCTGATCGGCTTCAACGACAGTTTCGGGGCCCGGATGAAGGGACACGGCGTGCCCCTGCCTGCCGCCGAGAACATCGCGACCGGCCAGGACAGCGTCGAACGTGCCGTGCAGGCCTGGATCGATTCCAAGCGGCATCTCGACAACATGCTTGGCAATTTCAACGGGCTCGGCGTCGCCGTGGCCTGGGATTCCGCTTCCGGCAACCGCCCCTACTGGGCCATGGTGCTGTCGGCCTGAGTGATTCCCTCTCCGCTCCGGTCCCCACCGGAGCGATCCATGCACAGCCCTTCTTCTTCCTCCACCCGAACCATCGAGGTCAGTCATCGCAGCGTGCTTGCGATCGCGGTCCCGATGACGCTCGGTTTCGTCACCACGCCGCTGCTCGGCCTTACCGATACCGCCGTCGTCGGACGGAGCGGTGATGCGGCCCAGCTTGCCGGGCTTGCCATCGCGGCGGCACTCTTCGATCTGCTTTTCGCCAGCCTGAATTTCCTGCGGGCCTCGACGACTGCGCTTGTGGCGCAGGCGCAGGGACGCGGCGAGACGACCGAACTCTTCGCCGTCTTCTGGCGGTCCATCGTCCTGTCGGTTGGCTTCGGCCTCATCATCCTGGTTGCGTCTCCGGCCATCGTGGGCTTTGGCCCGTCGATGATGGGCGCGGACGGCGGCGTGCAGGCAGCTGCGGCCACCTATATCGGCATCCGCATTCTTGCAGCACCCGTAACGCTCACGAACTTCACGCTGCTGGGTTTCGTGCTCGGACGCGGGCTGGGCTCTGTCGGGCTTGCGCTGCAGATCCTGCTGAATGGCGTCAACATCGTCATGTCGATCCTGCTTGGCGTTACCTTTGGCTTCGGCATCGCCGGTGTTGCCTGGGGCACCGTCATCGGCGAACTGATCGCGATGATTGCCGGCTTAACCTTTGTCTTCTGGCGCTACGGGCGGGCCGCCATGCCGCAGGTCTCGATGATCACCGACCGGATAAAGCTGATGGCGCTGTTCCGGCTGAACCGCGATATCCTCATCCGCACCTTCTCGCTGATCACGGCCTTCACCGTCATGACCCGGATCGGCGCCGGCTTCGGCGCCGTGACGCTTGCGGCCAATGCGGTGCTGATGAACTTCTTCATGATCGCGAGTTTCTATCTCGACGGCATGGCAACGGCTGCTGAACAGATTACCGGAGAGACGATCGGAGCCCGGCAGAGACGGGCCTTCGAACGCGCCGTCCGACTCACAGGCATCTGGTCGCTGGGTCTTGCCCTAGCGAGCGTCGCCTTCTTCCTGATCTTCGGCGATGCCATCATCGGCTTCATCACCACGGCCGGCGACGTGCGCGGCGCTGCCGAGACATATCTTATCTATGCGGCGCTGACGGCGCTCACCGGGGCACTTGCCTTCCACATGGACGGCGTCTTCATCGGCGCGACCTGGTCAGTCGAGATGCGCAACATGATGCTTGTTGCGCTCGCCGGCTACCTCGCCAGCGTCGGCGTGCTCGTCCCGTTGTTTGACAATCACGGGCTCTGGATCGCGCTCAACGTCTTTCTGGCCTTACGCGGCCTGCTGTTGCTGGCGCGGCTGAAGAGGAAGACCGATCAGACCTTTACCGACAGCCAGTGATCAAGCCTTGAATCCCGCAATTCGCGGATGCTCGCGACCTGCTCGTGGTCGAGCAAGCTCGACAGGCCCCGGACAATGCGCCCCGGCAGGGCCGGGCCCTCATAGACCATGCAGGAGTAAAGCTGCACGAGGTCGGCGCCGGCACGGATCTTTTCGAGCGCCGTTTCCGCCGAGGAGACACCCCCGACGCCGATGATCGGCAGGGTCGGTCCGACGCGTTTGCGCATGCGGGCAAGCACGGCGGTGGACTTGTCGAAGAGCGGGGCGCCAGAGAGGCCACCCGCCTCGCCCGCAAGGGTAGGATCGGTCAGGCCATCGCGGGACAGCGTCGTATTGGAAACGATCAGACCATCGAGATCGTGGGCCGCCACGACCTCGGCGATGTCGTCCATGCCCTCTTCCGTCAGATCGGGCGCGATCTTCAGGAAGACCGGCAGGCGTTTGCCTGCCTTCAGGCCCTCTTCCGAGCGGGCGGTCAGCACAGCCGATAGGAGCGCATCAAGGCTTTCCTTGGCCTGCAGGTCGCGCAGACCAGGCGTGTTGGGCGAGGAGATATTCGCGGTGAAGTAGGTCGCGACGGAATAGAAGCGGCGGATGCCGGCAACATAGTCGGCGATACGGTCCGTCGCATCCTTGTTGGCGCCGATGTTGACGCCGACGATGCCGGGACGGTTGCGTCGTGCTGAGAGCCGGGCAAGGGCTGCTGCATGGCCCCCGTTGTTGAAGCCAAGGCGGTTGATCACCGCATGGTCGCGCTCCAGGCGGAAGATGCGCGGCTTCGGATTGCCGGCCTGGGGCTTCGGCGTCAGCGTGCCGACCTCGGCAAAACCGAAACCGAGCGACAGAAGAGCGTCCGGCACTTCGGCATTCTTGTCATAGCCGGCAGCCATGCCGAGCGAGTTCGGGAAGCGAATTCCGGCTACCGTCTGGGCCAGGCGCGGATCGGCTGCGGCCTTGCAGGCCGGAACGAGCCCCGTCTTCAGAGCCGCAATCGAAAGCCCATGGGCCGTCTCGGCATCGAAGAGGAAGAGGCCGCGACGGCCGAGCGAAAAGAGATCGGACATCACGGCTTCTCCCCGGTCAGGCTTGGAAAGACATGCAGGCCATCCTCACCAAGGGCCAGGGGCTTTTCCCAGAGCACTGCATCGAAGGGCAGGTCGGCATAAAGATGCGGGAACAGATCACCGCCGCGCGAGGCTTCCCACTTCAAAGCGTCACCGAAAAGGGTGGCATCAACCGCCACCAGCAGAAGATCGGACTGACCGGCGAAATGCAGCCGGGCCGTCTCAACGGCCTGGGCGGCCGTCGAGAAATGGATGTAACCGTCCTTGAGATCGATCGGCGCGCCCTTGAAAACACCCGCCACGCGGGCTGGCTGCCATAATTCTCGCGGCACGATCTTGTATATGCTCTTGTCCAAGGTTCGGTCTCTCGCAGATCATGAGGGTCGAGGCGGGTTTGCCGCAAACGTCGACAAATGTCCACGCCCGGCAAGACTGACGACAGGAGGAGACACTAAAGATGATCATCCGAAGAACGGCTTTTGCGGTTTTGCTGCTGGCAGCGGGCATCCCTGTTGCCGTTGCGCAGGAGACCAATACGGATCGCTATACGCTGGAGAAATCGGAAAGCGGCTTCGTGCGGCTCGATCGCCAGACAGGCGCTGTGACGCTCTGCACCGAGGCCGATGGCACGCTCACCTGCCGGATGGCGGCGGACGAGCGGGCGGCTTACGACGAAGATCTCGCACGGCTTGAAAAGCGCGTCGAGGCGCTGGAAAAGCAGATTGCGGACGGGACGACTGCCGGCAGTGGCGAGCTTCCGAGCGACGCGGAAATCGACCGGTCAATCGGCATCATGGAACGCTTCATGCGGGCCTTCTTCGGTCTCGTACAGGAGTTTCAGGGTGAGCAGCAGGAAAACCAGCAGGGCACCGTTCCCGACCGGACCTGATCCCTCGAGATCCTTCTCGCCCATTCGTTGCACGACCATTGTCTAGTGCCTCGCCAAGCGCTAAAAGATAACCACGCAATCGTGCGCAATATGACATCGCTCTTGGGAGGGGGCTTTGACATGGCTGCATCGACCTTTATCATCGCCGACGACCATCCGCTTTTCCGCGGCGCCCTGCGCCAGGCCGTGACCGGCATAGACGGCACGCAAACCATCATCGAGGCCGGCGATTTCGAGGCCGCCCGCAAGGCGGCATCCGACCATCCTGACGCAGACCTCATGCTGCTCGATCTTGCCATGCCCGGGGTATCAGGCTTTTCCGGCCTGATGGCGCTTCGGGCGGAGTTTGCAAGCCTGCCACTCGTCATCGTTTCCGCAACCGACGATTCCGTCACCATCCGCCGGGCGCTGGAACTCGGCGCGTCCGGCTTCATCTCCAAGTCAGCCGGGATCGACGAGATCCGCTCAAGCATCCAGTCGGTGCTCGAAGGCGATATCGCAACGCCGACAAGCTATCAGGGCGGCCAGGAAACCGATCCGGATGTCGCCGACCTGATCAACCGCCTGCGCACGCTCACTCCGCAGCAGAGCCGCGTGCTCGGCATGCTTGGCGAAGGTCTGCTCAACAAGCAGATCGCCTATGAGCTCGGGGTTTCCGAAGCGACCATCAAGGCGCATGTTTCGGCGATCCTTCTGAAGCTCAAGGTCGACAGCCGGACCCAGGCCGTCATCCAGCTGGGCAAGATCAACATGGCCATGGTTGCCTGATCGGCACAGCAGAGGATTTTATTCCTTTTTGCTTTACGAACGGGGTCTGCTCGTCTATTGTTTTCGCCAGTGCCGGACCGGGGATCAAAGGTGTTCCGGCTTGAAGAGGCGCGAACATGCTATCGCATGACAGCATATGGGCCGCGATCGATCGGCTGGCGGAGCAGCATTCGCTGACGCCCTCGGGCCTTGCGCGCCGGGCGGGCCTTGACCCCACGTCCTTCAACAAATCCAAGCGCGTTGGCGCGGACGGGCGCATGCGCTGGCCGTCGACGGAGTCCATCGCCAAGGTGCTGGAGGCGACCGGCGCCAGCCTCGACCAGTTCATGCGCTATATCTCGCCCGAAGCCTTGCGCGGCAGCCCCCTGCCCCAAGGCACATTTCCGCCTCAGACGAGCTCCATCCCCCTGCTCGGCATGGCTCAGGCGGGGGCCGGCGGCTTCTTCGACGATGGCGGTTTTCCGGCCGGCCAGGGGTGGGATCTCGTCGAGTTTCCCGCGGCCCCCGGCCGCAACAACGGCGTCTATGCGCTTGAGGTGCAGGGCGAGAGCATGAAGCCGCTGTACCGCGATGGCGACATCCTGATCGTTGAGCCCGGTGCCCAGGTTCGGCGTGGCGACCGCGTCGTGGTCAAGACCCGGGAGGGCGAAGTCATGGCCAAGATCCTTGCCCGGCAGAGCGCCAAGTCCATCGAACTGCAGTCGCTCAACCCCGATCATCCGCCGCGCACCCTCGACACCAGCGACGTCGAATGGGTGGCACGGATCATCTGGGCGAGCCAATAGGAAAACGGACCTAATGCGAGGGATCGGCACCTTCATCGTAGGCGCGGTCGGGCTTGTTTTGTGGGCCAGTCTCGTGATGGCCGCAGGCGCTGCTTTGCGCGAAGACCCGGTGGATTACAATATCGAAGATCTCGACGTTCCGGACCCGTCTGAGCTTGAGCTGCCGGAAATGGGCGCCTTGTCGTCCGACCTGCCGGGGCCTTCCCCCGAGACCGTGCCGCGCCGCGAAGTGCGTGCGATCCAGCCCGATGTCTTTGGCTCTCCGGCTTTCGCCGATGACGGCAATCTTGAAAGGGTCGCACCGCGAGCGCCCTTGTCGGAGACTGCCAGCCGCACAAAGCCCCGGGTCGTGCTGTTGCATCGACCGGCAAGCGTTGCCGCAGGTGTCGTGACCTTCGGACGTGACCAACGGGTCAGGCTCGCTGATATCATCGAAACACCGCCCGACCGTACCTGCCTTGCCGCAGACAGCACTCCCTGGCCATGCGGGGCCATGGCGAGGACACAGCAGCGGCTCTTTCTGCGCAACCGGTCGCTCTCCTGCGAAACCGGATCGACAAGCTGGCAGGGAGAGATCCGGACGCGATGCTGGGTCGGCGTTCAGGATGTTTCGTCCTGGCTTGCAAAATATGGTTGGGCCGAAGCGGAAAAGGATTCGCCCCTCGCCGTCCTCACCGAAGAAGCCCGCGCCGCAAGACGCGGGCTTTTTGGTGAGCCTGTAAGATGACATGGCCCAATCCCTTGAATCACCCCAGCCCGCCTCCTACTCTCAGCGCTACTGCAACTGGAAACCATCCTACATGAACAAGCCCGTCTCTCCGGAAGAAGCCCTGATCTTCGTCATGGTCATGGCGTCCGCCGTCGATAATGCCATGGCCGAAAAAGAACTTGTGCGTATCGGCCAACTGATCGACATCCTTCCGGTCTTTGAAAACTTCGACAAGGAACGCTTGATTGAGGTTTCCCAGCGCTGCGCTGGCTTGCTGTCGGGCCCCGAGGGGCTGGATATCGCGCTCGAGACCATTCGCGATGCCCTGCCAGACTGGCTGCACGAAACGGCCTATGCTCTGGCTGTGGAAATCATCGCTGTCGATCTGGCGATCCGTGCCGAAGAGGTGCGCCTCCTGCAGTTGTTGCGGGATCGACTGGAACTCGACAAGCTCACCTGCGCCGCTCTGGAGCGGAGCGCTTCCGCGCGCTATCGACGGATCTGACAGGTCTTAAAAGAGGCCAGCCGGGAAGTATCGGAGGTATATTTCCTCCAGCCGCCCGTCTTCCGAAACGGCCGCCAGCGCACTCTCAAGCGCGGCGGCGAGGCTTCCGTCCTGTCCGCCAACCATGATCGTCATGCCTTCTCCGAGATGCCGCTCCGAGAGGAAGGGGCCATCGAGGAAACGGCAGCACCCGGCTGCCGCAGGGCTCATCATCCAGAAGGAGAGTTGGAGGGCATCGGCGAAGACCGCCTCTACCTGTTTTTCCCTGAGGCCCGTCATCAACGAGGCCTGATCTTCGAAGGTGGTCGGAGACATGCTGGGGAAGAAGGCCCGAAGCATTGCCTCATGTGACGTATTCCTGACAACACCGACCCTTTTGCCTGCAAGGCCTTCTGCATTCTGTCGGGTCAGCGCAGTGTCATTTCGCATCAGGAACCGTGCGGGCAACAAGAGATAAGGCCGCGTGAAGTTGAATTTCTCGCGCAGTTGCTCCGTCACTGCGACGCCGGCGATCACCGCCTCGCCCTGGCCGGCTTCCAGGGCCGAACTCAATTGGCCATAGGGCAGTGCCTGGACCTGACAACGCGCCTGAAGCCCGAGTTCATCACAGAGCGCCCGCGCGAGATCGATGTGGAAACCGGTCAGTCGCCCAGTCTGATCAATGAAGTTGAACGGCGGAAAGTCGGTCGTGGTCAGGAAGCGCAGACGGAGCACCCCGCTCACATCGGGGCGGACCAGCCGTTCGCGTGCGTCGAAAAGAACCGGCAATTCGGTGTTTTGCGATCGCGCTGGCGACGCGGACAACACCAGCATCGCGAAAAAGGCCAATCCGAAGAGCCACAACCCAACTAAATCTAGGGATGTAACTTTGCCGCGCATCTCTATCATCTTCAACCGGGGTCAGGGTGGGGCGTCGTCCGAACGGGATGACGTGTAGCAGCTTGGTGTGGACGAGGGAATACGGCCCGCGGATGGTTCCCGCGCGCCTCGGATCTGAGCGGGGGCAAGTCCGGCGGAGCGCAGAAGGCGCGCCCGATGCACAGACATGGACCCAACTGAAATGCGAAGCACGCTTGCTGCATATGCTGGGCATTTCGAAACCGCTGATCGCTCGCATGGCCAAACGGGCATCCGCCAACGGTACCAGTGTCGAAGCGGAACTCCTCGCAAGCGGCCTCATCGAGGAAGAGGCATATTTCGCAGGCCTCGCGCGGATGTACGGTCTGCAGTTTCTGCCAGACATCGACCTATCGCTGCTCGTGGACTACGCCCATAGCGACACACAGCTTGCGGAGCCGAGGATGCTGCGGCTGCATTACAGCGACAGGCCTCCGGTGATGGCCATTGCTCCGCAGATTGTTCACATGGAAGGCCTGGCCAGGCGCTTTGGCCGCCATGGTCATGGAGCAGGCAGTCTTGTGCTGACGACGCCAAGCGCCATCCGGCGTGCGAGTTGGAAAATCGGCGAAAACAGGCGCGTGGCTCACGCCGTGCGGGGATTGTTCGACAGGCTTCAACCTCTTTCAGCGCGGCTCGTCGTGACTGGCGACCAGGGTTTCGTCGCCGGTACCGGTCTGTGCCTTTTGTGCCTGCTTGCAATGATGGCACCGATGCTTGCCGCTGTCGCGAGCCATCTGGCCCTCTCCCTTTTTCATGCCGCGGCACTCATGCTGCGTTTGGCAGTCGTCACCCATGGACGACGCCACCCCATATCGGAGGCGAGGCTGGAGCATGACAGCGAGGTTCTACCGATCTACACGGTGATGGTGGCGCTTTATCGTGAGGCCGATGTCGTGCCGCAGCTTCTTGCAGCGCTCGATAAGCTCGACTGGCCGCGCAGTCTTCTCGACGTGAAACTGGTCTGCGAGACTGACGATTTCGCGACGATCGAGGCGATCCGCCAAGCGAAACCTGGCCCTCATGTGGAAGTTGTCGTCGTGCCTGCGATGGCGCCTCGCACCAAGCCCAAGGCCCTCACCTACGCCCTGGCCGGCGCACGCGGCGCCTTCCTTACGATCTACGATGCAGAGGATCGTCCGCATCCGCAACAACTCCGGGAAGCCTATCATGCGTTCCGGCTCGGTCCACCGGATCTTGCATGCCTGCAGGCACCGCTGGTGATCGGCAACGCTCGAGACAGCTGGATCAGTGCCGTCTTTGCACTTGAATATTCCGCGCTGTTTCGCCGCCTGCTGCCGGCCCTCGGCTATCATCGCATGCCGCTGCCACTCGGCGGAACCTCAAACCATTTCAAGACCGAGCTTCTCAGAGAAAGCGGCGGCTGGGATCCCTACAACGTGACCGAAGACGCGGATCTGGGTATGCGTCTCTATCGGATGGGCTACCGCTCCTCCACGCTGACGCTGCCGACCCATGAGGATGCCCCGACTGAATTCCGCGTCTGGCTGGCCCAACGAACGCGCTGGTACAAAGGCTGGTTGCAGACCTGGCTGGTCCTGATGCGCAACCCCCTGCAAACGGTACACGACATGGGCTGGCCGGCTTTCCTGGTCTTCCAACTACTGGTCGGCGGCATGTTGGTCGCCGCCCTCAGCCATCCGGGTCTCATCGTCTTCCTGACCCTGCTGGTGATCTCCCTGTTGCAGCCTCCCTCGACAGAGCCAAGCCTGTTCACAACGATGATGCTGGCCATGGACATTTTCAACATTCTCGGAAGCTACGCCATCTTCTTCGTGTTGGGAGCAACTCCCATGACGAAAAACGAGAAGGCGGACGTCGGCTGGAAATGGATGACGATCCCGGTTTACTGGATGGCTGTGTCACTGGCCGCCTGGAAGGCGGTGGTGGAGCTGAGGTTGAAGCCCTTCCACTGGAACAAGACACCACATCGCCCCAGCCGGGCTGTTTTGTCGGCCATAGAGTGATTGCTCTCGACCAATCGGGCACCTAGTGTTGAGCGATACGATCCATCCGGGAGACGACGTTTATGGTGACACTGCTCGGTATTTCGGGAAGCCTGCGGAAGAACTCGCTCAACACCGCCTTGTTGAGGGCAGCAGCGCAACTGCCGGCGGAAGGCTACCGCCTGGAGACGGCCGGAATTCAGGGCATTCCGCTCTATGACGGCGATCTAGAAGAGGCTGAAGGCATTCCAGCCGCTGTCACGGCGCTCAAGGAAAAGATCATCGCGGCCGATGGCGTGATCCTGTTCACTCCAGAATACAACAACGGCATTCCCGGCGTCTTCAAGAACGCCATCGACTGGATGTCTCGCCCCTCCTCCGACACCGCCAAAGTCTTTGGCGGCAAGGCCTTTGCACTGGTAGGGGCCTCACCCGGCAATTTCGGTACGCTGCTCAGCCAGAACGCCTGGCTGTCCGTCCTTCACACGCTCGGCTGCCGGACGTTTTCGGAGAAGCGCCTGATGGTCTCGCGGGCACACACGCTGTTCGACGGGGACGGCAAGCTGACGGATGAAGCCACGGCCAAGCGGCTGGCGGACCTGCTCGCAGCGTTCGCGCGGTTTGCAGGGGAGTAGCTGGAAAACTGGAGCGGGTGAAGGGAATCGAACCCTCGTATTCAGCTTGGGAAGCTGCTGCTCTACCATTGAGCTACACCCGCGACGGTCAGAGGAATCCAACAGTTCGCAGCTGGTGTCAAGCACCGGCAGACGGCTTTGCAGGTGCCTTGGTCGTCATGGCAGGCGGAAGTGCTTGGAGAGCTTCAGCCCCTGTGCCTGGTAGTTCGACCCCAGGCCCCTGCCGTAAAGTCCTTCCGGGCGTTCCTGCATGTGCTCGTATACGAGGCGACCGATGACCTGGCCGTGCTCCAGAATGAAGGGGACCTCGTGGCTGCGGACTTCCAGCACCGCCCGGCTTCCCGAGCCACCAGCGGCGGCATGGCCGAAACCCGGATCGAAGAAGCCTGCATAATGCACACGGAACTCGCCCACCAGCGGGTCGTAAGGTGTCATCTCGGCAGCATAGAGAGGCGGAACATGGACCGCTTCGTTCGAGACGAGAATGTAGAATTCATCCGGATCGAGGATCAGTTCGCCCCTCCCGCGACTGTGGAGCGGCTCCCAGAAATCGAGCACATCGTGGGCGCCCTTGCGGTCGACGTCTATGACGGATGTATGGTGCTTTCCGCGATAGCCGATCAAGCCATCAGGTCCCGAACCGTTGAGGTCGATCGAGAGCGCGATCCCGCCCCCGGAGACGTTCGGCATGTCGCTGGCGACAAGGGTTTCAGCCTTGTGCAGGTCGAGCAACTCCGTCTCGGCGAGCAAAGCATGACCAACGCGGAAGCGGATCTGCGACAGGCGTGAGCCGCGTCGCACGATAATCGGGAAGGTGCGCGGTGAGATTTCCAGATAGAGCTGGCCCTTGTAGCCGGCCGGCACCTTGTCGAATTCCTGGGCGTAGTCGACCATGACGCGGGTGAAGATATCCAACCGGCCCGTCGAGCTTTTCGGATTTGCGGAAGCCGAGATCGCGGCGGGCAGGTCCAGGCTCTCCATCAGCGGCACGATGTAGACGCAGCCGGTTTCGAGAACCGCCCCCTGCTCCAGATCAATCTCGTGCAGCGTGAGCTTCTCAAGCTTGTCGGCGACGGTGCTGTTGCGACCCGGCATGAAGCTTGCGCGCACCCGCATCGCCTTGCCGCCCAGACGCAGGTCGAGGCTCGCCGGCTGGATCTGGTCCTTGTCGAGCATGGCCTCGCTTTTCAGCTGGCCCTGACCGAACAAGGCTCCGATCGCGCGATCGGACAATATCCCGGGTTTCAAGGTCATGATCTCAATCCTGTTTGGGCTCGACAAAACCAAAGCCCACCAATTGACGCAAGGCCTGCAAAGGCGTAATTGCAGCCTTATCCCGTGGTGATTTGGCCGGTCGGCTTGCAGCCACGTTAAACAAGTGGCTAAATAGACCGGGTAGCAAAACCGGTCCGTTCTCGCGACCGGTTTTTTTGTGTTCGAAAGGCACGTGCATGAGCAAGAACTGGCGCCCGGCCACCCAACTCGTCCATGGCGGCACGCTGCGCTCTCCCTATGGCGAGACGTCGGAAGCGATCTTCCTCACCCAGGGCTTCGTCTATGAAAGTTCTGAAGCGGCGGAAGCTCGCTTCAAGGGGGAGAGCGAGGGCTATATCTACGCCCGCTACGGCAGCCCTACCAACGACATGTTCGAGCGCCGCATGTGCATGCTGGAGGGCGCGGAGGACGCCCGTGCCATGGCGTCCGGCATGGCCGCCGTTGCTGCGGCCGTGCTTTGCCAGGTGAAGGCTGGCGACCACATCGTCGCGGCGCGCGCGCTGTTCGGCTCCTGCCGTTATGTCGTCGAGACCCTTGCACCCCGCTATGGTGTGGAATGCACGCTGGTCGACGGACGTGATCTCGCCAACTGGGAAGCTGCGATCCGCCCGAACACCAAGGTGATGTTCCTCGAAAGCCCGACCAACCCGACGCTCGAAGTGATCGACGTTGCCGGTGTGGCCAGGCTTGCCAACCAGATCGGCGCCAAGCTGATCGTCGACAATGTCTTTGCAACGCCCCTCTTCCAGAAGCCGCTGGAGCTCGGCGCGCATGTCGTCGTCTACTCGGCGACCAAGCACATCGATGGCCAGGGCCGCTGCCTCGGTGGCGTGGTGCTCTCGTCGAAGGAATGGATCAACGAGAACCTGCACGACTATTTTCGCCACACCGGCCCCGCCATGTCGCCGTTCAACGCCTGGACGCTTCTGAAGGGCATCGAGACGCTTCCACTGCGCGTCAAGCAGCAGACGGCGAGCGCGGCGGCGATCGCCGATTTTCTGGCGGATCAGAGCGCCGTGTCCAAGGTCATCTATCCGGGGCGCAAGGACCATCCGCAGGCCGATATCATCGCCAAACAGATGACCGGCGGCTCGACGCTGGTCTGCTTCGAGCTCAAGGGCGGCAAGGAAGCAGCCTTCAAGCTGCAGAACGCGATGCAGATCATCAAGATCTCCAACAATCTTGGCGATGCAAAGAGCCTGATCACGCACCCGGCAACCACGACGCACAAGAACCTGACCGACGACGCACGCGCCGAACTCGGCATCTCCGGCGGAACGGTGCGCCTCTCCTGCGGCATCGAAGACACCCAGGACTTGCTCGAAGACTTCGCTCAGGCGCTCAAGGGTCTCTGAGAGACGACCTTCAGCGTTCACCAAAAAAACATTTCAGCCGCGGGAGGCGCCGCGGCTGAGCAATTGACCTTGACGTAAACAGTAGCGTCGTTATCCCTTGAAAAGCCATGGTGTTTGTGTGTCGCTCTTGCTGCCGCCACAATGAACGCCATTTCTATCGGCATCAAAGCAAGCTTTCAGGGTCAAGGCATGTATCGCGCGCTGACACGCGACATAGAGGTTCAAGTCGAACCTTACTATCTCGAGGAACAGTCTGACCCCGATGACAGCCGATATGTCTGGGGCTATCGGATCGTCATCTCCAACCACTCGGCCAAGGCCGTGCGTCTGACCCATCGGTACTGGCATATCACGGATCAGAACGGTCAGGTCGATGAAGTCAGCGGTCCGGGCGTCGTTGGCGAACAGCCACGGCTCGATCCCGGCGATACCTATGAATACTCCTCCGGCTGCCCCCTCGATACGCCGTCCGGCATGATGTATGGCACCTACCGGATGGAAACCGATGACGGCGAGAGCTTCGACGTCGAGATCCCCGCATTCTCCCTTGACAGCCCAGGCATGGTCCGCACCCTCAATTGACAAATGGCAGTTGAGTTGACCGGCACCAGAGGCTATCTGAAGGTATTGATCCCGACGCCGTCCAGAGGTCGTTTTTTGGCATGAGCATTACCCATCTCGTCACCCATAGTGGCGGCTTCCATGCCGACGAACTGTTGTCGAGCGTCATCCTCACGCGGCTTTATCCGGAGGCCCAGATCGTGCGTAGCCGTGCGCCGGACTGGATCACGCCGGCAACGGATCGCATCATTTACGACGTGGGTGGTGCCTATGACGCGGCGGCCCAGATCTTCGATCACCATCAGCGCGGCGCACCGCTGCGCGACGACGGTCAGCCCTACAGCTCGTTCGGCCTCGTCTGGAAGCACTATGGGCGGGCGTACCTCACAGCCACAGATGTTCCGGCGGACCACGTAGAGGTGATCCATGAGAGTTTCGACCAGAAGTTCGTGCTGCCGGTCGATCTCATGGACAACGGTGCCTTGAGCCCGGCGACTGCAGGACCGCTTGCGGATCTCACCCTGCCGAGCCTGCTTGAGACGCTGAAACCCGTGTTTGACGACAAGGCGCCGGGAGCGGACGACCGCGGCTTTAATGCGGCCCTCACAATCGCTCGCGCCGTCGTGGAGGCCGCCATCCGGCAGCGGGCGGCGAAGCTTCGGGCGGAAGCCATGGTTCTCGACGCGATCGCCGCAACGGGTGCCGGCCATGTTCTGGAACTGCCGATGGGCATGCCATTTCGTCCGGCAATCATCAAGGCAGGCGCCGACCACCTGCTCTTCGTCGTGCATCCGCGAGACAAGGATTGGTGCATCACCGGAATCCGCAAGACTGAAGACAGTTTCGAGCAGCGCGCGGATCTGCCCGCAGCCTGGGCGGGCCTGAGCAACGGCGATCTGGAGGCCGTCTGCGGCGTGAAGGGCGCAAGCTTCTGTCACAATGGCCGCTTCATTGCCGCCGCCACCTCGCGCGAAGCAATCCTGGCCATGGCCGAGATTGCCGTCGAGCAGGTGATCAGCGGTCGCCCGGCCTGATTGGAAGCGTGAGGCTCATCGGCGCCCTCTGTGCTTTACCACAAGAAAAGGCCGGATCGCTCTGGCCTTTCTCACCTTCAGTGTTTCAAGCCGGTGTCAGCTCGCCAGGCTCGAAATCATAACTTGTCGAGCAGAACTCACAGGTCACAGTGATCTTGCCGTCTTCCGAACTGGCCTCGATTTCTTCAGCGGAGAAGCCCTGAAGGACACCCTTGAGCCGTTCGCGGGAGCAGCTGCAGCGATCGTAGACCGCCTGCGGATCATAGGCGCGCACACCGCGTTCGTGGAAGAGACGGAACAGTAGACGCTCGATCCCCACCTGCGGATCCGTGAGCTCGTCGGCATCGATCGTGTCGACCAGCATACGGGCCTCTTCCCAGGCGTCGTCCCCATGCAGGTCGGCATCGCGGTCGTCGCCATCGCCGCCGTGCAGATCCGGTTGGCGCATGCGCTCCGGAGCATCAGGCAGGAACTGGGCGATCAGGCCACCGGCGCGCCAGGTGCGGCGCGGCTTGCCCTCGGCATCGCGGTCGAAGAGCTCGGCAGCCCCGAGACGCACACGCGTCGGGATCTGTTCCGACTGGCGGAAGTAGACACCGGCGATGTCTTCGAGCGAGGTCCCGTCGAGCGGTACGATGCCCTGATAGGGCTGCATGAAGGAGCCCTGGTCGATGGTGAAGGCAAGCACGCCCTCGCCCAGAAGCTCTTCCGGCGAGGCACGGCCAGCGGTGACGGCGTCAGTCACCGCCTGCTCATCGAAGCGGGCATAGGCGCGCACGTTTTCCGGCGTGGCGAAGTCGGCGACAAGCAGGTCGACGGGGCCGTTGCCCTTGGTCTGAACGGTGAACTTGCCTTCGAACTTCAGCGAGGTGCCGATCAGCACGGTCAATACAATGGCTTCTGCCAGAAGCCGCGCCACAGGCGCCGGATAGGCGTGGCGTTCGAGGATGGTGTTGATCAGCGGTCCGAGCTGCACGGCACGGCCGCGGACGTCGAGGCCCTCCACCTGGAAAGGAACCACGCGATCATCGCCGGCGAAACCGAATTCGCCGAGTTCTACTTGTCTCGTCGACATGAATGTACTCCCGGCACATAAAGCGCCATATGCTGGGCCCGAGCGGCCCGATCAGAAAGGGCACAGATGGGATCACCTGCGCAAAACGTCAAGTCGCCCGACAGGCGGCCCAAAATCCGATCTCAGATGGCGCCGAGGCACCAGGCAAGGATCGACTTCTGCGCGTGCAGACGGTTCTCCGCCTCGTCAAAGACCACCGACTGCGCGCCATCAATCACCTCGTCGGTGACTTCTTCACCGCGATGGGCCGGCAGGCAATGCAGGAACAGCGCCTCATCCTTGGCCTTTTTCATCAGCTCGGCATTGACCTGGAAGGGCTGGAAGACGTTGTGGCCCCGTGCCTTGTGCTCCTGGTTCATCGAGACCCAGGTATCGGTGATCACCGCGTCAGCGCCAGCAACTGCCCGATCGGCATCATGGCAGAGCATGATCTCACCGCCATTGTTGCGCGCCCAGTTGAGGATCTTGTCGTCCGGCTCGGAGCCGAGCGGCACGGCCATGTTCATGCGGTAGCCGAAGCGGGCCGCTCCCTCGACCAGGGAATGCAGAACATTGTTGCCGTCGCCGGTCCAGGCAAGAGTCTTGCCGGCGACGGAGCCGCGATGCTCCTCGATCGTCATGATGTCGGCCATGATCTGGCAGGGATGCGTCATATCCGTCAGCGCATTGATCACCGGCACCGTCGCATGCTCTGCCATTTCCAGCAGGCGGGCGTGGTCAGTGGTGCGGATCATGATCGCATCGACGTAGCGTGACAGAACCTTCGCCGTATCACCGATGGTTTCCGCACGGCCGAGCTGCATCTCGGTTCCCGATAGGAACAGAGTTTCGCCGCCGAGCTGGCGCATGCCGACATCAAAGGAAACGCGCGTCCGAGTGGAGGGCTTTTCGAATATCATTGCCAGCATCTTGCCGGCCAGCGGCTTGTCGGCGGTGCCGGCCTTCGTCGCCTGCTTGCGGGACTTCGCGTCTTCGAGAATGCCGCGCAGGTCCTCTGCCGTGACTGCGGAGAGATCGAGAAAATGCTTCGGAGATGCCATGAATGGGTCCTGTATTAGGCAGACGCTGCGACTGCGGCCTTGGCGCGGATATGCTCCGCGGCGTGTTCGATACGGGCGAGACCATCACGGGCCTCTTCTGCCGTCACGGTCAGCGGCGGTAAGAGACGGATGACATTGTCGCCGGCGGGAACGCCAAGCAGGTGCTCGTCGCGCATCGCCATCAAGAGTTCGGTGTTCGGGATCTTGGCCTTGATGCCGAGCATCAGGCCCTCGCCCCTGATATCCTCGATCACATCGGGATATCGGTCCTTCAGCGAAGCGAGGCCCTGGCGGAAGACGAGAGCGGTGTCACGCACGTTATCCAGGAAGCCATCGGCCAGCACGACATCGAGCACGGCATTGCCGACCGCCATGGCAAGGGGATTGCCGCCATAGGTGGAGCCATGGGTACCCGGCTTCATGCCATAGGCAGCTTCCTCGGTTGCGAGGCAGGCGCCAAGCGGGAAACCGCCGCCGATGCCCTTTGCGACTGCCATCAGGTCAGGCGTGATGCCAGCCCATTCATGGGCGAAAAGCTTGCCTGTACGGCCCACGCCGCACTGGACTTCGTCGAGGATGAGCAGCAGGCCATGCTCGTCACAAATGGCGCGCAATGCCTTCAGCATCTCGACCGGGATGGGTCGAATACCGCCCTCCCCTTGCACCGGCTCGACCAGGATCGCAGCCGTCGCATCCGAAATCGCCGCCTTTACCGCGTCAAGGTCTCCGAAGGGGACCTGGTCGAAGCCGGGCGCCTTGGGGCCAAAGCCTTCGAGATACTTCTCCTGGCCGCCGGCGGCGATCGTCGCGATGGTGCGGCCATGGAAGGCGCCTTCCATCGTGATGATGTGGAACTTCTCCGGATGCCCCTTGGCAAAGTGATAGCGACGGGCGGTCTTGATCGCACATTCCAGGGCTTCTGCACCGGAATTGGTGAAGAAGACGCGATCGGCAAAGGTCACGTCGGTCAGACGCTTTGCCAGCACTTCCTGGCCCGGCACTTCATAGAGGTTCGAGAGGTGCCAGACCTTGTCAGCCTGATCCTTCAAGGCACCGACCACATGGGGATGGCCATGGCCGACGGAGGTGACGGCAACGCCTGCGGCAAAATCGAGATAGCGATCGCCGCTCTCGGTTACGAGCCAGACGCCCTCGCCTCGCTCGAAACGCAGCGGCGCCCGATTGTAGGTCTGGTAGAGCGGCGTAGCTTCGGCCATGGCTGTCACGATCCTTCTCGACGATCCGTCACAAGGGACGGTGCGGCCTGCAGGAGGCCCAAGAAAAATTAAAAATGCCGCCTCGCGGCGGCGCCGGCACTATCGGCATTTCACCCTGCGATGTCAATGAATTCCGGAGGAATCGCTTGGGTAGGCGCGGATTTGGACCACTCGCGTCAAGAGCGTGCGGAACAAGATTCCACCTGTTGCATACTTGACTCACTCGGGAAGCAAGTTGGGGAAAACCGAGAAATCGATTCCAGATGATTCCCGCGACTCTTGTCACGGAGTCAGCGTGCCACTAGGTTAAATTTCATTAATAGATTGCATGCGGCGGAAGTGCTCACCGACAGTATCGAGGCGGTTGTGCTTCGGATTTATCCGAGGCAACGGTGACGGATTCTGCCATGACAGACGCGAGCGGCGGAGAGAAACGGCATGAACGTGCAATGGAGTGATGAGCGAGTCGAAAGACTGAAACGGCTGTGGGCCGAGGGCCTCAGCGCAAGCCAGATTGCAGCACAGCTCGGTGGCGTGAGCCGTAATGCTGTCATCGGCAAGGTTCACCGGCTGAACCTTCCGGGCCGCGCCAAGGCCGGCGGCAGCTCGTCTGCAGCCCGTCCTGCGAAGCGTCCGGCCCAGACGCAGCGTCCTGCGGCCCTGCAGAACCGTCCAGCGGCAAATCCGACCACGCGGACCGTGGCGCGAGCAGCCGGCGCAACCCTGCTGAAGGAAGAGGTCGAGATCGAGGTCTACGAGGAAGTCGAAGTTCGCCGTCCGCTGAACGTGGTCGTGCCGATTTCGCGTCGACTGGCATTGACGGAACTCACGGAACGCACCTGCAAGTGGCCGATCGGTGACCCGATGAAGGACGACTTCCACTTCTGCGGCTGCGAAATTGCCGACAGCGCACCCTACTGCACCTATCACGCAAAGCTCGCCTATCAGCCGGTGAGCGAGCGCCGCAAGGCGGCCCGCTGAGTGCAACTCAATAAGCTTGCACGATAGAAACTTCAGACAGGCCCTCCGGGGCCTGTTTTCGTTTGATATTCGCGCAAAAGAAAAGAGCCGCGACGATCACCCGCGCGGCCCCCTTATGCGCGACTGTGGATGTCTTTCACGCTTCCATCGAATAGCCCGCGCCGCGAACGGTGCGGATCACATCCTGCATGTTGGAGAAATTCAGCGCCTTGCGCAGGCGACCGACATGAACGTCCACCGTGCGTTCATCGACATAGATGTCATGTCCCCACACGCCGTCCAGAAGTTGCGAACGGGAGAAGACGCGGCCTGGCGATGCCATCAGGAACTCGAGCAGCCGGAATTCGGTCGGTCCGAGACGGACCTCGCGGCTCTTGCGATGGACGCGATGCGTCTCACGGTCGAGTTCGATGTCGCCGCAGCGTAGAACGCTGGACAGAACCTCGGGCTTTGCACGGCGCAGCATAGCCTTCACGCGGGCCATCAGTTCCGGTGTCGAGAAGGGCTTGACGACGTAGTCGTCGGCACCCGTTGCCAGACCGCGCACGCGTTCGCTTTCTTCGCCGCGTGCCGTCAGCATGATGATCGGCAGACGCTCTGTCTCGGGTCGCACCCGCAGGCGACGGCAGAGCTCGATGCCAGAGACGCCCGGCAGCATCCAGTCAAGGATCAGCAGATCCGGCACCCGTTCCTGTAGGCGTATTTCCGCCTCGTCACCCCGAAGGATGGTTTCGACTTCATATCCTTCGGCTTCAAGGTTGTAACGGAGGAGGACCGAGAGCGCCTCTTCGTCTTCCACCACGGCAATCTTAGGCTGCATCAAACACCAACCTCGCTGGCCAACGTCACTCGTTGATCGCACCGACGGAAGCGGTCTGATCTTCCTTGGGGCGCTCACCTTCCGGCTGTGCGCCGGTGGTCATGTAGTAGATGGTCTCGGCGATATTCGTCGCGTGGTCACCGATGCGCTCGATGTTCTTCGCGCAGAACAGCAGATGCGTGCAGCTCGTGATGTTGCGCGGATCTTCCATCATGTAGGTCAGGAGTTCACGGAACAGAGAGGTGTAGATCGCATCGATCTCCTCGTCGCGGTCACGGATCGATTTTGCCTTCTCGGCCGAGCGCGTCGTGTAGACGTCGAGCACTTCCTTGAGCTGGGCCAGGGCCAGATCCGACAGGTGCTCAAGGCCGCGGGCGAGCTTGCGCGGAACGCCGGTTGCCTGGATGGCCACGACGCGCTTCGAATTGCTCTTGCCCAGATCGCCCACGCGCTCAAGATCGGCGGCGATCCGCAACGCGCCGATGATTTCGCGAAGGTCAGAGGCAACCGGCTGACGCTTGGCAATCGTCACGACAGCCTTGTCCCCGATTTCACGCTCCATGGCATCCATCAGGACGTCGTCCGAGATGACCTTCTGGGCGAGCGCGGCATCGGAGTTGACCAGTGCCCGCACGCTTTCGGCGACCATCTGTTCCGCCAGACCGCCCATTTCAGAGATGCGGCGCATCAGGAACTTCAGTTCCTCGTCGAAGGCCGAGTAGATGTGTGTGGAGCCCATTTGAAACGTCCTTGAATTTGAGTTCGACCGTTGATGACGTCAGGGCTCAGCCGAAGCGGCCCATGATGTAGTCCTGGGTGCGCTGGTCATCCGGGTTGGTGAACATCTTGTCGGTGTCGTTCTCCTCGACGAGATTGCCGAGGTGGAACATCGCGGTCCGCTGAGAGACGCGTGCAGCCTGCTGCATCGAATGGGTTACGATGACGATCGTGAAGTTCTCGCGCAGCTCGTGGATCAGTTCCTCGACCTTGGCGGTCGCGATCGGGTCGAGCGCCGAGCAGGGCTCGTCCATCAGGATGACTTCCGGGCTCACCGCAACGGCGCGCGCAATGCACAGGCGCTGCTGCTGACCACCGGAAAGACCGGTGCCTGGAGCGTCGAGACGGTCCTTGACCTCGTTCCACAAACCGGCCTTCTGGAGAGCCGTCGAGACGATCTCATCGAGCTCGGCCTTGTTGCGGGCCAGGCCATGGATGCGCGGTCCGTAGGCAACGTTCTCATAAATCGACTTCGGGAAAGGGTTCGGCTTCTGGAAGACCATGCCGACCTTCGCACGCAACTGCACCGGATCCACCTTGGTGTCGTAGATGTTCTCACTGTCGATCTGAATCAGGCCTTCCACGCGGCAGCTCGCGATCGTGTCGTTCATCCGGTTGATGCAGCGCAGAAAGGTCGACTTTCCACAGCCCGACGGGCCGATGAAGGCGGTCACCGAACGGGGGCGGATGTCGATATTGACGTCCTTGATGGCATGCTTCTCACCGTAAAAGACCTGCACGTTGCGGGCGGTGATCTTGGCTTCAGTCATTGTCGGGGCTTTCGTCGTGGTCATCTTGGTCGCGAGATTGTTCATCATCTGGGAGCTCCTTACCAGCGACGCTCGAAGCGGCGGCGAAGAATGATTGCGATCAGGTTCATCAGGATCAGGAACACCAGGAGCACGATGATGGCACCGGATGCACGCTCTACAAAGGCCGGGTCACCGCGCTGGGTCCAGTTGTAGACCTGAACCGGCAGGGCGGAGGCCGGCTGGAAAAAGCCATCCGGCGGACCGGCAGGGTATTCGCGGACGAAGGCAACCATGCCGATCAGGAGCAAGGGAGCGGTTTCGCCGAGGGCACGTGCCAGGCCGATGATGGCACCGGTCAGGATGCCCGGCATGGCAAGCGGCAGCACGTGATGGAAGATCGACTGCATCTTGGAGGCACCCACCCCGAGAGCCGCGTCGCGGATCGAGGGCGGCACCGCCTTCAGCGCCGAACGCGTGGCGATGATGATCGTCGGCAGCGTCATGAGCGTGAGCACCAGACCACCGACGATGGGCGCCGACTGGGGCAGACCAACGAAATTGATCAACACGGCAAGACCGAGGATACCGAATACGATCGAGGGAACAGCCGCAAGGTTGGCGATGTTGACCTCGATGAGATCGGTGAACCAGTTCTGCGGGGCAAATTCCTCGAGATAGATGGAGGCGGCAACACCGAGCGGCAGCGACAGGACCAGCACGATGAGCATCATGTAGGCGGACCCGATGATCGCAACGCCAAGGCCAGCCGCTTCCGGACGGGTGTCGGAGGCGTCGGGTGCCGTGAAGAATGCCCAGTTGAACTTGGTCACCAGGATGCCGGCTTCCTTCAGCTTGTCTGCGAGTACGAGCTGTTCGGGGGAGACGTTGCGGTCGAGCTTTGCGCTCTCCATCGTCACGCGACCCTTGTAGTAGCCGTCGATGCGGCCACCGGCGAGGAAGTCGAAGGGATAGGTCTGGCCGATCACCGAGGGATCTGCGAGCACGAAGCGGCGCAGATCGGCGGGGGCCTCCTTGGAGATCAGTTCAGCCGCCGCCTTCGGCGTCAGGCCCTCGCCTGCCAGCCCCTTCTCTTCAAGCTTCTTGGCCATAGCCTGCTCGATGAGTGGCGCATAGCCGAAGGTCGAAACCTTCGAGATTTCGGCCAAGTCGCGGTTGCCTGATTTGTCGAGCTTTGCGGGATCGAGATAGATGTCCAGCGTGATGTAGGTCTGCTGGAAGGAGGACAGGCCGTTCGACATGATCGAGACGAGCAGGCCGATCAGGGCGACGATCCCGAAGGTCACGGCAGCCTTGCCGAGTAGGCGGAAGCGGGCTTCGGCCTTGTTGCGGCGGCGCGTGCGCTCGTCGACCGTCAGGATGGACTTCTTTTCTACGGGCATGGGAGCTCCGATGGCGGTCATATCGGTCATTCGTACTGCTCCCGGTATTTGCGGACGATGTAGAGTGCGACGACGTTGAGGCCGAGCGTGATGACGAAGAGTGTCAGGCCGAGTGCGAACGCAACAAGCGTCTCGGGGCTTGCGAACTCGGTGTCACCGGTTAGCTGGCTGACGATCTTCACCGTGACGGTGGTCATCGCTTCGAAGGGGTTGATGTCGAGCTTGGCCGCAGCGCCGGCACCGAGAACGACGATCATGGTCTCCCCGATCGCGCGGCTGGCGGCGAGCAGGATGGCACCGACGATGCCCGGAAGGGCGGCCGGAAGAACGACCTGCTTGATGGTTTCGGACTGGGTGGACCCCAGAGCATAGGAACCGTCACGCAGGGCCTGTGGGACGGCGTTGATGATGTCATCCGACAGCGACGAAACGAAGGGAATGATCATCACGCCCATGACGAGGCCGGCGGTCAGAACTGAGGAAGAGGAAGTGCCAAGGCCAAGCGGCTGAGCAAAGTAGTCGCGCAGGAATGGACCGACCGTGACGAGCGCGAAAAGGCCGTAGACGATGGTCGGAATACCGGCCAGGACTTCGATCGCCGGCTTGACGATGCTGCGGGTGTTCGGGCCGGCATATTCCGACAGGTAGACCGCGATCATCAGGCCGATCGGGACGGCCACGATCAAGGAAATGATCGAGACGTAGAAGGTGCCCCAGAGGAGTGGCAGGATGCCAAGTTCGGACCCACCGCGGAACTGAGGGTTCCAGACGGTCGAGAAGAAGAACTCGCTCGCCGGATACATGGTGAAGAAGACATAGGTCTCGAAAACCAGCGAGCCGACGATGCCGACGGTTGTCAGGATCGCGACCAGTGAGGAAATGAGCAGCATCGATTTGACGAAGCTTTCGCTCAAGTTGCGCGCGCGCAAATCCGGATTGATACGGATATAGGCCAGGGGGAGGGCCGCGATTGCCAAAGCCAGAACCGCGATGGTCATCAGAAGGTGGCCGAAGTCGGACTGTTCACGATAGGCCTTGGCGGCCTCGAAGACTTCCGTCGGGACTTCCGCGCCGAGCGCGATGCCGACTTCGCCAAGTCGCGCACGGATATTCTCTGCATCCAGGGCTTCGACATCGACATCCGCGCCGGCTCCTGCTGCGCGCGCCTCGACGGCCTGCATACCGTCTGCAATGCGCCGAACATCCGCCATTACCAGGCTACGGGCTCCGCCTTCCGGCACGATGCTGTCGGGGATCATGCCGCTGATGCGACTTTCGACGATCGGCGGCTGCACGAGAAGCCACAGAACGAGAAGGATGAAGGCTGGAACAGCCGTGACCAAAGCAATCACCTGGCCGTAATAACCGGGAAGCGAGTGCAACTTCTTGCCGCTCGACGCCGATACCGAAAGAGCCTGCCGACGTCCCAGAACGAAGCCGAGTGCCGCAAGCGCTAGAATACAAAGGATAATGATGCTCGCGTCCATGTTACCCGCCATTTCCCCAGCAAAAAAGACCGGCGGCACGAAGGTGCCGCCGGTCGATGCATCAGATTAGTTCAGCGGCGCCATCGGCGTGCGGGCCTTGACCGATTCCTGCGTCTTGGCGAGTTCCGGGTCGGAAACGAGGCCATAGGCAGCAAGCGGGCCATCCGGGCCGGCCATTTCGTCAGAAACGAAGAACTCTACATATTCCTGGAGACCAGGAATGACATCGAGGTGCGCGTTCTTGACGTAGAAGTACAGCGGACGCGAAACCGGGTATTCGCCCTTAGCGATGGTTTCAACCGAAGGAACAACGCCGCCCATGGTGGCTACGCGCAGCTTGTCGGTGTTGTTCTGGTAGAAGGAGAGACCGAAGACGCCGATGCCGTTCTTGTTTGCGTCGACGCGAGCGAGCGTCTCGGTGTAGTCGCCGTCGATGTCAACGGATACGCCATCGGTACGAAGCGCCATGCAGCCCTTCTTGGCAGCGTCCTTGTCGCCGTTGTTGGCGGTCAGGAGAGCTTCATGGGTGCCGTTCTCTTCGCAGCCGGCTTCGATGACCTTGGTGTCGAAGACTTCGCGGGTACCGTGCTTGGTGCCCGGGATGAACGCCAGGATCGGCTGGGCCGGCAGGTCAGCGCGGATCTCGTTCCAGTTCTTGTAGGGGTTGTCTACGAGTTTGCCGTCCTTGACGACCTTGGCACCGAGAGCGTTGTGCCAGTCAGCCGGAGTGAAGGCATATTCCGGACCATTGATATCCGAAGCAAACACGATGCCGTCGTAACCGATGCGAACTTCCTGGATGTCGTTCACGCCGTTGGTCTTGCAGAGCTCGATGTCGGACTTGCTGATGCGCGAGGACGAGTTTGCGATGTCGATGGTGTTTTCACCCACGCCTTCGCAAAGCTTCTTGCGGCCGGCGCCCGAACCGCCGGACTCAACGACCGGGGTCGGAAATTCGAAGTTTTCGCCGAAGGCTTCGGCAACGATAGAAGCGTAAGGCAGAACGGTGGAAGAACCAGCAATCTGGATCTGGTCGCGGGCTACGGCAGCGCCGGCGAAGGCCACGGAGGCCGCCAAGGCAGCTACGGAAAGTTTCAGAGCGTTCATGATCATCTCCCGAAATGGGCTTGTGTGTCTTTGCGGCCGTTGCGGCGTCTCCCAAGCAGCGGCGACTGCGTTCTTAGCGGCTCAACGCTCACGCTTTTATGTCAGTTCGGTGAAACATTTGTGACATATATTTTGTTTTTATTTCAATCTGTTACGCCAAGAGCACCACAGGGAACGCGCCTTTTATGTCAAAACCTGACGGTAAAGACGCTTCCCTTGCCGATCTCGGACTTCACAATCAGCCTGGCGCGGTGACGCGTCAGGATGTGCTTGACGATGGCAAGGCCGAGACCGGTCCCCTTCTTGGAGCGGCTGTCCTCCACGTTGACGCGGTAGAAGCGCTCGGTGAGACGCGGAACATGTTCAGCGGGGATGCCTGGGCCGTGGTCCCTGACGCTGACTTCGGTTGCGCCTCCGACGTCTTGGCGCAGCGTTACCTCGACGACCTTGCCATCCTGTCCATACTTGCAGGCGTTCTCGATGAGGTTCTCGAAAACCTCAACCAGCTCATCGCGTTCACCCATGACCTCGATCTTCTCGTCGGGCAGATCCAGGCGTATTTCGACACCGAGTTCGGCGGCCAGCGGAGCCAGGCTGTCGCGGACATGGCCGATGATCGGCGCCAGTTCCACTGTCTGATCCGGCGGCACATGTGCCTTAAGCTCAAGACGCGACAAAGACAGAAGATCATCCACAAGTCGGCTCATGCGGTTCGCCTGATCCAGCATGATGGCGAGGAATCGGTCCTTGGCTTTGACGTCGTCGCGGGCCGGGCCTTGCATGGTTTCGATGAAGCCGCGCAGCGAGGCGAGTGGTGTGCGCAATTCATGGCTGGCATTGGCGACGAAATCGCTGCGCATCCTATCCAGGCGACGCAGCTCGGAGATATCCCGGAAGGACAGAAGGAAGTAGTCGGCGCCCGACGTTACGGCCGGATCGACCTGTGCGACGCGGACGATATAGACCCGCTCGGACGGATGCCGTTCGGAATGCTCGATCTGGTCGGGCACGCCAGTCTCCGTGGTCTCGCGGATCATGTCGAGTATCCCAGGAGACCGCCAGCGGGTGGAAACATGCAGCCCACTGAGCAAGGCACCAAAGACCCTCTCTGCGGACTGGTTCTGGGCGATCATCTCCGCTTCCGGATTCAGTACGAAGATCGGCATGTCGATCCCGTCCAGCGAAGCCAGGATCAGCGGGAGCGGATCGGCAGCAGGCGTCTGGAGCGCCGGTGCAGTCGGCGCGGTGGTGGGTACCTCCTCTCCCGGCAGTTGTCGAAACACCACCAGCAAGAACAGCAGGACAAACAGGATGACTGCGTAACCGGTCGCTGCTCCGGTGGCCCAGGCAGTTATCGAGAGAACAGCGGCCGCAAGAATATAGACCCAGGCCGAAAGCACGCGTCGGAGATCGTCGCGCCAGCCGTCACCCCTATCGTCCTGCATGCGCACACACTCTCTGCCGTTTTGTCCTTGGAAGCCTGATATCCGGGATTCATGACAGAAGTTACGCCGCTGTGCCATCGCTTCCCCGTCCTATCCCCGCCTAGATGCCAAGGTGCAGGCAGAACCGACCGGCTTGAACTTCATTTCGGCTTGGTCTCAAGTAGAGCGATCGAACGCACACAAACCAAAGGGAGCCGCGGATGGATGCGCAGACAGAAAGCAGGGCAGTGACATTGTCGGTGGGGGGCACCCAGAGGATTTTCGACATCGACCTACCCGATCTACCTGCCTGGATCGAGGACAATGCGCTCAAGTCCGGCGGCTTTCCGTATGGCAAGAAGCTTTCCGAAAAGGATTACGAGCAGCAGCTTACCCAACTCCAAATCGAACTGGTGAAGGTTCAGTTCTGGATGCAGAAGACCGGCGAGCGGGTGATGGCGCTCTTCGAGGGCCGCGATGCAGCGGGCAAGGGTGGCGCAATCCACGCGACACTCTCTTACATGAACCCACGCTCGGCCCGTGTCGTCGCCCTGACCAAGCCGACGGAAACCGAGCGGGGCCAGTGGTACTTCCAGCGCTATGTTTCGCACTTCCCGACGGCTGGCGAATTCGTTCTCTTCGACCGCTCCTGGTACAACCGCGCA
The DNA here is from genome assembly GCF_014237835.1 of Rhizobium sp. AQ_MP. GTDB lineage: Bacteria > Pseudomonadota > Alphaproteobacteria > Rhizobiales > Rhizobiaceae > Allorhizobium. Next base: position 335,013 of record NZ_JACJVI010000001.1, on the reverse strand, counting down.
GGCGTCGAGCCTGTCATGGGTTTCTGCACGCCAGACCAGTATGAGAGTTTTCTCGAACAAGTGCCGCGGTTCGAGAAGCTCATCGAAAGGGAGGGCATCCGGTTCTTCAAGTTCTGGCTGGATACCGGACAGGAGATGCAGCTCAAGCGCTTCCATGACCGTCGGCATGATCCATTGAAATGCTGGAAACTCTCACCGATGGATATTGCAGCGCTGCACAAGTGGGACGACTATACCAAGAAGCGCGACCGGATGCTGAAGGAAACCCACACCGAGCGCGCGCCCTGGACGGTCCTGCATGCCAATGACAAGCGCCGCGCACGGCTCAATCTCATCCGTCACATGCTGCAGTCGCTGGACTACGAGGGTAAGGATCTCGAAAAGATCGGCAAGCTCGACAAAAAAATCATCGGCAGCGGACCGGACTTCCTGAAGTAGGAAGGGCGGCGCTCCGCACTGGGCTCCCCCTTAACACGTTCACTGCCCGGGCAGCACACGGACAGCGTAGAGATTGACGCCACGCCCGCGGCCTTCGAGATCCGCGTTTATCAACAGACGGCCTGGCGTGGATGGCGCCATGCCATTGTCAAAGGACACCCGGAAAAGCGCATCGAGCTTTTGCGGGTTGACCGTGAAGCGGTGGCGCGGGCAGTCGCCCATGCGCGGAAAATCGCATTCCACCGAAATCTGCACCGGCTTGTCGTCCGTCGACTGCACGGTCAGCGCGATCGTGGAGGTACGGCCTGCCAGTTCGCGCAGCACTTCCGTGGGCACCGTCACCTCGATAACGCCGGCCTGATCGCCACTGCGGGAAATGATCTGTGCGGCACTGCCGTCGCTGGCGGTCACGATATCGACGAGCGCGTTGGCGCGCGGACGCAAGGACGAGATCTGCTGCGGCTCGAAGACTTCGATCCAGTCATCGGAAAAGCCACCTTGGGCATCGAGTGCCTGGGGGCCGCCCGATCCCGCTGGCGCGGTAGCCTGGGGTGCCTCAGTGAAGTCTTCAGCCTCTACACGCGGCGGAGGATTGGGAACGGAGGTGTCGCGTGCAGCCTCAGAAAGAAGCAGTCCGGAGGAATAGACCCACCAAGCACCAATGCCGAGTGTCGCCAGAAAGACTGACGTGATCATCAGCCTCGCAAAGAGCCCCTTGCGACGGCGCGGCGCTTTCAGCGGGCGTTCCGACCGCATGTCGGGTATCGGCCCTTCGTCATCGGCATGGGTGTCCACCGACGCACGTGGCGCAGGATCGAAATCATCTTCAAACACCGGCTCCCGCTGGACGGGCTGAGGCGCCATCGGCGGATCGATGCTCGCAAAACCTGGCTCGACGCGCCCGGCCGGCCGGTCGATCGGCGGTGGCGCAATCGGTTCCGCTGCAGGCCGCATGGTCGATGAAACGGGTGCTGCGACACCTCGGTGAGAAGGCTCGACACGCACTTCAAGGCGGGCGCGTTCTTCCAGCTCGATGGAATGAATAAGCGTCTCCAGCCGACGGCGCTGATAGTTTACGGCTTCGGGGTCATCGATGTTCTGCTTGCGCAGGCCGGCTTCGAGCGCCTGACGCGCCGATTGATAGACGCGCGCACGTGCTTCCGCATTCGAACGGTCGGCGCGCTCCAGGGCGTTTCTGATGGCCGTTTCCAATCCACTCATTGGCCGCCATACTCCTTCGGGGGTCGCCCCTGCCACATCGCAAACATGATTTCGATTCGGTAAACTCTGGATTTTTCGAGCACAAGCCCGGAAAACTGGTATGGCGTCGAATAAACACAGGAATGAGGCCGACCGGGCGGCGTCTGGTCCACCCGGTCGACATGACTGCCTGGCGAGGTCGCAGTGGTATTGACGGACCGGCTTTCCTCGCTTGCTGCGATCTGCTATTTGACGTTTGCGTAAACGTAAACTTCATGGGAGGTGAAGTGATGGCCCTGCCGCCGATCCTGAAAGACAATCTGAGGCTTCCCGTCGTGGCCTCGCCGCTCTTCATCATATCACATCCGAAGCTGACACTCGCCCAATGCAAAGCCGGGATTGTCGGCGCCTTTCCCGCGCTTAATGCCCGACCCGAGGCACAACTCGACGAATGGCTGGCCGAGATCACCGAAGAACTCGCCTCTCACAACGCGAAGAATCCCGATCGCCCGGCCGCGCCCTTTGCCGTGAACCAGATCGTGCACATGTCGAACAAGCGGCTTGAGCACGACCTGATGATGTGCGTCAAATACAAGGTGCCGATCGTCATCTCATCGCTGGGCGCCGTTCCGGAGGTCAATGCCGCCGTGCACTCCTATGGCGGCATCGTGCTGCATGACGTGATCAACAATCGCCACGCCAATTCGGCGATCCGAAAGGGTGCCGATGGCTTGATCGCGGTCGCTACGGGCGCCGGCGGACATGCGGGCACGCTTTCGCCTTTCGCCCTAGTCCAGGAAATCCGCGAATGGTTCGATGGACCGCTTTTGCTCGCCGGCGCCATAGCGAATGGCGGCGCGGTCTTGGCTGCCCAGGCGATGGGTGCCGACATGGCCTATATCGGCTCGCCCTTCATCGCGACCGAAGAGGCACGGGCGTCTGACGAATACAAGCAGGCCATCGTCGATGCCCATGCAAACGACATCGTCTATTCCAACTACTTCACCGGCGTACACGGAAACTACCTGAAGCCGTCGATCAAGGCGGCCGGGCTCGATCCGGACAACCTGCCTGTCGCGGATCCTTCGAAAATGGACTTCGACAAGGCCACTACGGGGGCGAAGGCCTGGAAGGATATCTGGGGCTGCGGCCAAGGCATTGGCGCGGTCAAGGCCGTCGAGCCGGTCGCAGTGGTCGTCGACCGTCTCGAGCGCGAATATTTGAACGCAAAAAAGGCGATTTGCGGCTGAGGCCGTGACTGCTAGCGTCCCCGCAGATTCGTTTTTGCGGGGACCCCATGCGCCATACCAAGCTTCTCATCACGCTCGCTTTTCTTCTCGGTGGCGCACCCATGGCCCAGGCGGAAGATGAGAGCTACAAGGAATTTAAGTCCTGGCAGACCTTCTGCGGCCAAACACGAGCCTGCACCATGCGCCAGTTCCTGTCCGACAGTGCCTTGTCGAGCGTCGAACTGCGCCGCAGCGGCAAGCCGGAAGCCCCGGTCTCGATCATGTTCTCGTCCAGCGACAGCAGCCTGACGGAAAGCGACGGGGCTGCGGAAGTCAGCATCACCGTTGATGGCGGCGAAGCGTTTCGCTTTGGCGGGGAGGATGTCGCTGTCGACACGGTTGCAGGCTCCCTGGCGGTCAGCGGAGATCTGGCCGGCAGCGGCCTGATCGAGGCTTTGAAGAACGGCTCGACAGCCGTGATCCGCCTGAGCCGCGGCGAAAAACGTGTCGAGGGGGAGGTTCCGCTGGCAGGTGCCGCAGCGAGCTTGCTCTTCATCGACGAATACCAGGACCGTATTGGCCATACCGATGCGTTGGTATCTATCGGCGACAAGGCGCCGAACGCACCTCTTCCGGTCAACGACATCACAACGATCGAGGAATTGCCGGCAGGAATCCGCAGCCAGTTTGCCGAAGGTGGCGCCTGCGCCGGCACCGAGCCGTCGATGCTCGAGGGCAATGCGCTTTCCCACAAGATCGACGACAACACCACTGTTTACATCACACCTTGTGGTTCGAGCGGTGCCTACAACATGCCGTTCGCAGCCTATGTCGACGCCTATGAGATGATCACGCCACTTGCCTTCCCAGGCATGGTCGAGGGCGCACCGAGCGCCAGCATACAGGCCTTCAATCTTGGCTATGATTGGAAGGAGCGGACTTTCTCGTCCTTTTTCAAGGGACGTGGCGTGGGCGACTGCGGCACCTACAGCGAGTGGAAGCTTGTCGAAGGCGCGATGGGTGCGCAGCTCGCGCTTGTCGAGGAAACCTTCCGCGACTGCCCTTCCGAGTTCAGTGAGGATCAGCAGATCGACCCGTCCGAATGGCCGAAGACATGGCCCCTGAAGTAAGCAGGTGCACGTTTCGGCGGCCCAGGATTTTTTCCCCCGGCCGCCGAAATCCGTCTTGAAATCAGCGGGCAATCCCTGTATCAGCCCCTCACCAACGCGGCGGGTCAACACCCGTTCAGCGCGGGCCGCTTTAGCTCAGTCGGTAGAGCACATCATTCGTAATGATGGGGTCACGTGTTCGAGTCACGTAAGCGGCACCATATAACTTCCGTCTCTCAGTCTTTGAACCTCAAGCGCGTCGCGTTTCCCTGTGGACCGCATTCAGCACAGCGCCCAGCATGCCGGCTTCGGCGCCATGGCGGCTCGGCTCGAGGTGGCAGTCGAAGGGAAGCAACGGCGCCAGATGGTGGCGGATGCGTTCGAAAAACCAGGGTTGGCTGCCGATTCCGCCACCAATGACCGTCACCTCAGGATCAATCAGCGCGTGGACGGAGGCCAAGCCGACCGAGCCCCGCCGGGCGAGATCATCGATAGCTTCTCTGGCTGTTGCGTCGCCGGCCTCTGCACGTTCGAAGAGTTCGCGGACGCCACCGATATCCGGATTTCGTGATACCACACCCCGGGTGCCGACTTCATCCTCGAAGAGACCGTTTTCCGACCTGGGTGCGCGCCGATGCACGTCCGATCCGGTCGGCAGATAGGCGATTTCGCCTGCGCGCCCGAAGGCACCGCGCAGCATCCTGCCATCTACAACCAGACCCAGGCCGACGCCGGTGCCGAAGGAGAGGAAGGCGACATTGTCGAGGCCCCTCCCTGCGCCGGCAACCGCCTCGCCGAAAGCTGCGAGATTGACGTCGTTTTCGACATCGACAGGCAGACGCAGACGGTCCGACATCAGCTCGGCCAAGGGCCGGTCCTCTGGAAGGGCCAGATTGGGCGAAAGAGAAGCAAGACCGGTTTTCGGCGACACCGCGCTCGGCACACCGATCACCACGCGGCAGACGCTTGCCACGTCCAGACCCGCCTTGATCGCGAGGTTGCCAACGAGAGCGGCCATCTGATCGAGGACGGGCGCACCCGGGCCGTGAGCGGTCTCTTCGCGGAGGGTGGCCAGAACCTTGCCTTCAAGATCGGCTATCCCGGCCAGAATTTTGGTACCGCCCAGATCGATGCCGACCACTGCTGCTGTCACTTTGCCTTTCGCCGCGTCGATCCCTTCAGTGCCGTGCATGCCCGCCTCCCAAAACCACTCTGCCGCGTGGTTTCTCCGGTCAGGCCCATCATGTCAACCGCAAGAAAAAGGCGCCACCCGGTTCGGGTGACGCCTTCTCATGATGGTCGACGAAGGTCGTCGAACGGTCAGATCCAGTAAGGCGGAACGCCATAGTAGTCATAGACCGAACGACCATTGTTACGGTACCACTCGTCGCTATCGTCGCGAGCGCGTGGCGCCCCCTCCACCTGTTCCTTGGTGAGGTCGATGCGATAGCCGTCGAGGCTTTCGTCATAGGTCAGCTTTTCCCACGGCAGCGGGTAATAGTCGTCGCCGATCCCCCAGAAGCCGCCGAAACCGAGAACGGCATAGGCGACACGGCCGCCCCTCTTTTCGAGGATGACCCTCTGGATGGAACCGATACGATCGCCATCGCGGCCGTAAACGGCTGTGCCCTCGACCTTGTCGCTGGCGATCAGGCTCGGGGTATCCTTGACATAGGGATCCTGTCCGGCGGCGGTATTGCGGTTTTCCTGCAACATGGAAAATCCTCCTTCCTGGTTGTCGATGAAAGAGGTAACGGGAAGCGCTCCCGCATGGTTCCCCACAATCCAGCGCTGAGACGCGTGATGGAATTGTTGACGTTTACGTCAAGGTTATATAGCGTTCTCGCACTTGCACTGCCGGTGCGAAAGCATAAGCTTCCGGGACCTGGGGAGGAACCGGTTCCGAAAGGGCGTGCACGGCAGACCATTGATTCGGGAGGATTACATGACGGAAACCTTGAGCCGCCTCAGCGGGCGCGCAGCAGAAAAGATCTGGGTCAATTCCTATCCGGCCTCGGTTCCGGCCGAAATCGCGCCGCACGCGCATCCCTCGCTCGGTGCGCTGTTTGAAGCGAGCTGCGCGAAATTCGCTGACCGGCTGGCTTTCTCCAGCATGGGTCGGGGCATGACGTTCCGCGAACTGGAGCAGCAGTCCCGCAAGGTCGGCGCCTGGCTGCAGTCCAAGGGTCTCGCCAAGGGTGACCGCGTCGCTGTCATGACGCCGAACATCCTGCAGAATCCGGTGACCGTCTACGGCATCCTGCGCGCAGGCATGACGGTCGTGAACGTCAACCCGCTCTACACACCGCGCGAACTTGAGCACCAGTTGAAGGACTCAGGCGCCAAGGCGATCGTGGTTCTGGAAAACTTCGCCCATACGGTGGAACAGGTCGTGGCCCGCACCGACGTCAAGCATGTCGTCGTCTGCACTATGGGCGACATGCTGGGCCTGAAGGGTCACATCGTCAATCTCGTGGTCCGCAAGGTGAAAAAGCTCGTCCCGGCCTGGTCGATCCCGGGTCATACCGGCTTCAAGGCCATGCTGGCCCAAGGCGAGAGGCAGTCGCTGAAGCCTGTCGACGTGGCGTCGAGCGATGTCGCCTTCCTGCAGTATACCGGCGGCACAACCGGCGTTTCCAAGGGCGCGACGCTGACGCATGCCAATCTGCTCGCCAACAAGCAGCAGATCGCGCTGTGGCTGGAAGCGGCGTTTGCCGGCCAGGCCCGTCCCGACGTGCTCAACTTCGTCTGCGCGCTGCCGCTCTACCATATCTTCGCGCTGACCGTGAATTCGTTGATGGGCATTGCTCTTGGCGCCCATAATCTGCTCATCGCCAATCCGCGCGATATCCCGGCCTTCATCAAGGAGCTGCAGAGCTTCAAGGCGCATGTGTTCCCGGGCCTCAACACGCTGTTCAACGCGATGATGAACAACCCGGAATTCAAGAAGATCGACTTCTCCTCGCTGATGCTGGTTCTGGGCGGCGGCATGGCGATCCAGCGGCCGGTAGCCGAGCGCTGGCTCGACATGACGGGCCGTCCGATCACCGAGGGCTACGGCCTGTCCGAGACCTCGCCGGTAGCGACCGTCAACAGGCTCGACGTGCGCGAATTCACCGGGATGATCGGCCTGCCGCTTCCCTCGACCGATATCGAGATTCGTGACGAGGACGGCAACACGCTGCCGATCGGCGAAGTAGGCGAAATCTGCATCCGTGGACCACAGGTCATGGCCGGCTACTGGCAGCGCCCGGAAGAAACGGCCAAGGTGATGAGCGAGGACGGCTTCTTCCGCTCCGGCGATATGGGCCTGATGGACGAACGCGGCTATGTGAAGATCGTCGACCGCAAGAAGGACATGATCCTGGTCTCCGGCTTCAACGTCTATCCGAACGAGATCGAGGAAGTGGCCGTGATGCATGCGGGCGTGCTGGAATGCGCGGCCGTCGGCGTACCGGACGAGCATTCGGGCGAAGCAGTCAAGCTCTTCGTGGTGAAGAAGGATCCGAACCTTACCATCGACGAGCTGAAGGCGCATTGCGCCGCGAACCTCACCAATTACAAGCGGCCGCGCTACATCGAATTCCGTACCGAACTGCCGAAGACCAATGTCGGCAAGATCCTGCGGCGCGAGTTGCGCGACGGAAAATAAATCGATTTAAATTTGGGGAGGCTTCGGCCTCCCCTTCGTCTTGATCCCGTCTCAAGTCGCTAATAAGGTCCCCGGCATCATCGTCGAACCAGGGACATTCCGATGCAATCCATCATCGACACACTGACGAGCACGGTCGCTGCCACGCATGCCGAGGACCTGCGCGCCGCCTTTGCCGCAGATCCGCAGCGCTTCAGCCGTTTCTCGGCTTCGCTCGACGACCTGTTGATGGATTACTCCAAATGCGCCGTGAATGACGAGGTGCTCGACCAACTCGAACAGCTGCTGGTGGCTGCCGGTGTCGCCGAAAAGCGCGATCAGATGTTTTCGGGCGCACCGATCAATTTCACCGAGGGCCGCGCCGTGCTGCATACCGCGCTGCGCAACCGCTCCAACCGCCCGGTCATCGTCGATGGCCGCGACGTCATGCCTGACGTCAATGGTGTGCTCGAGGCCATGGGTGCCTTTGCTGACGGCATCCGCTCCGGCGAGATGAAGGGTGCCACCGGCAAGGCGATCACCGATGTCGTCAATATCGGCATTGGCGGCTCGGATCTCGGCCCCGTCATGGCGACGCTGGCGCTCTCGCCCTTCCATGACGGACCGCGCCTGCATTTCGTCTCCAATATCGACGGCGCGCATATTGCTGACACGCTGAAAACGCTTGATGCCGAGACCACGCTCTTCATTGTCGCCTCGAAGACCTTCACGACGATCGAGACGATGACCAACGCCCAGACGGCGCGCGCGTTTATTGCCGATGCGCTCGGGGAAGCGGCTGTCGGCCATCATTTCTGCGCCGTTTCGACCGCGCTCGACAAGGTCGCCGCCTTCGGCATCGATCAATCCCGCGTCTTCGGTTTCTGGGACTGGGTCGGCGGTCGTTATTCCATCTGGTCGGCCATCGGCCTGCCGCTGATGATCGCGATCGGGCCAGACAATTTCGGCGACTTCCTTGCCGGCGGCCATGCGATGGACGAGCATTTCCGCAACGCCCCCTTCCGGCAGAACCTGCCGATGCTGCTCGGCGCGCTCGGCGTCTATCACCGCAATGTCCTCAACTATGCGACGCGGGCGATCCTGCCCTATGACCAGCGGCTGTCACGTTTCCCGGCCTATCTGCAGCAGCTCGACATGGAATCGAACGGCAAGAGCGTGACGATCGACGGCAAGCCGGTTCAGGGTGCCTCGGGCCCCGTCGTCTGGGGCGAGCCGGGCACCAATGGCCAGCATGCCTTCTACCAGCTCATCCACCAGGGCACGAGCGTCATCCCGGCCGAGTTCCTGATCGCCGCCAATGGCTTCGAGCCAGAACTGCGCCACCAGCACGAACTGCTGATCGCCAATTGCCTGGCGCAGTCGGAAGCGCTGATGAAGGGCCGCACGCTGGCCGAAGCCAAGAGCCAGCTGACCGCCAAGGGAGTGTCAGACGAGGAAGCGGATTTCCTCGCCCCGCACCGCGTCTTCTCCGGAAACCGCCCGTCGATCACCTTCGTCTACGAGCAGCTGACCCCCTATACGCTCGGGCGCCTGATCGCGCTTTACGAACACCGCGTCTTCGTCGAAGGCGTGATCTTCCGCATCAATTCCTTCGACCAGTGGGGCGTGGAGCTCGGCAAGGAACTGGCGACGGGGCTTTTGCCGGTCGTGCAGGGCAAGGTCGCGGCGACCGGGCATGACAGCTCGACGGCGGGATTGGTGTCGGCGCTGGCGGAGCGGAAGACGGGGTGAGTTGCGAGCAATAGCTCCATCTCATTCGGCATCTGGAAGTTTTAATGATTCGCTGTTAGGTTGCGAACCTAATCGTTTTTCGCGGCTACTGCATGAGGCTTTGGCGCTGTTACTCGGACCGTCCATGATCCGGAGGTATCGAGCTAGCTGGAGAACCCCATGACAAGTATCACCTCGACAAATTCTGCGGCTCTGCTGATCCTCCAACAAACTGCATCTGTCCAACCGAACCATCAGCCAGACGCTGGTTCCGGCGACCTGTTGGCGGTCGCAAATGGCATCAGCGAACAGGTCAGCAGCGCCCTTCAGCCGACGCAGGCACAGTCAAAAATTTCGGGCTCCCTCTTCAGCTTGAACCATCTCAGCATCAACAAGCTGAAGCTCGATCTGATCGACCGGACCGGCAAAGCCCTTGGCGTAGACCAGGCAAACTTTGCGTCGAGAGAAGACTTTGTTGATGCCATGCAGAAAGCGCTCGGCAAACTCAAGATGAAAGGCGGCGATAACGCTGTTCGGGGCCTGGAGAAGGAACTCGGTCTCGACAAGCTGGGCGTGTCAATCCAGGACGTGATCAACAGCGCCAAGGATCCCGAGGCGAACGACAAGCTGACCAAGGCCCTGGAAAAACAGGCCAAGAGCAATCTGAGGCTCGATGAAGTCGCATCGCAGCGCTTTCCGATCCAGCTAGACGAAGCTGGAACCTACAGTCTGTAAAGCTTCCAACCAATTCTCCGATTCAATCCCAGGGGGCCCCGCTTGATTTGAGGCTACGGTGATATACATTTGAAGGACCAGATATCATCGGAGCCCACCATGCAGATCGCGAAATGGGGCAATAGCCTTGCCGTCCGCCTTCCCACCAGCGTGGTCGAAGCCCTGAACTTGAAGGAAGGCGATCATGTCGAAATTCGCGCCGCAGACTGGCGCGAACTCGATGTGGCGCGCAAGCCGACACCGCAAGATCTGCTTGAACGCCTGCGAGCCTTCCGAGGACGGTTGCCGGTCGACTTCAAGTTCGACCGGGATGAGGCAAATGGGCGGTAGGTTCGTCGATACGAACGTGCTGCTTTACCTCGCCTCCGGCGATGACGAGAAAGCCGATAGGGTGGAGGCCGTACTCGGTCAAGGTGGCACGATCAGCGTTCAGGTCCTCAACGAAATCGCCAATGTCCTGCGTCGGAAAATGGGGATGTCATGGCCGGAGACGTATGTGTTTCTTGACATGACCCGCGCATTGCTGACGGTGGAACCCATCACACAGGCGACACACGAGACCGGACTGCGGATCGCCGAGCGCTATGGGCTCTCCATCTATGATGCGATGATTGTTGCCGCCGCACTTCTGGCCGGGTGCGATACATTGATGTCCGAAGACATGCAGGACGGCCTCGTCATCGATGACCGCCTGCGTATCGTCAATCCGTTCGGCAAAGCATGAGGCTGTTGGCAGGCAAGTCGATCTCCCCTGCCGCCTCCCTATCCTCAGAACCCGATCTCCGCCGCCGTCGGCGGATTGGCCCCTGCACGCGACACGGTCACGGCCGCAGCCTTCGCGCCCACCGTCAGCGCCTCGCGGACGGCGTCTTCCGAGAGCGTTGCGACCTTTTCCTTGGTCAGCAGACCCTGGCGTTTGAGCGATGCCAGAATGCCCGCATCGAACGTATCTCCAGCACCGACAGTGTCGACGACTTCGACCTTGTTCGAGGGCACCGAGACCTTGAAATTGGCGGTGTAGGCTGTCGCGCCTTCAGCACCCTTGGTCAGCACCACGAGCTTCGCGCCGCGCGTCAGCCAATAGCCGGCGCGTTCGTCCTGGCTGCCCTGGAGATCGAACCAGTCGAGGTCTTCGTCGGAGAATTTCAGGATGTCGGACATATCGGCCATGCGGGCGATGCGGGCCTGGTGGGCCGCCTTATCCTTGATGAAGCCGGGGCGGATGTTGGGGTCGAGCGAGATCACGCGGGTCTTGTGCTCGCGGGTCATCAGCGCCTCGTAGGTCGAGCCGCAGGGTTCCGGGATCAGGCTGATCGCACCGAAATGCAGGGCCTCGCAGCTGTCATCGAGCTTGGGCAGGTCGGCTTCGGTGATCATACGCCCTGCTGTGTTCTCGTCGTAGAAGGCATAGGAAGCCTGGCCGTTGGTCAGCTTGACCAGCGCGATCGTGCAGGGGCGCGAAAGCGTGGCGCAATAACTGTAGTCGACGCCCGAGGATTTCAGCGTGTCGCGCAGGATGTCCCCGAGCATGTCGTCGGAGAGGCCGGTAAAGAAGCCTGTCTCGATGCCAAGACGGCCAAGCGCAATGGCCGTGTTGAAGATCGCGCCGCCGGCATAGGGCGCAAAGGCGCGCTCGCCGAGCGTGGTTTCGCGTGGCAACATGTCGATCAGCGCTTCGCCGCAACACAGGATCATCGAGGCCTCCCAGGCATCATTTTCAATCGATTTAAACCAACTCGGGCCATTAAGCCAGAGGGCAGCGTGGGCATCTGCTCATCAAAGAGACGAAATCCCACCATTGCGACCCGACCAGGCAAGCGGGGCATCCAGGAAGGCTTCGACTTCCGACAGGGTCTTTTCATCGAAGAGCTTCTGATCGCGGGCCACAGCCAGAACATTCCGCCAGGTGGCGATGTAGTGGAGCTTCACCTTGCCATCTTCAAAACGCTGCTCGGCCTCTGGGAAGATGCCGTAGAAGAACAGCGCGATGCCATGGTCGACGACGCCGCCGGCAGCCCTGATGGCATCGATGAACTTGAACATGCTGCCGCCCGCCGTCGTCAGGTCCTCGATGACGAGAACGCGCGCCCCTTCCGGCATATGGCCTTCGATCTGGGCGTTGCGACCATGGCCCTTCGGGGCCTTGCGCACATAGATCATCGGCAGGCCGAGGCGATCGGCGAGCAGGGCTGCAAACGGGATACCCGCCGTCTCGCCGCCGGCGATGCAGTCGAACTGCTCGAAGCCGGCATTGCGCATCAGGGTCGCTGCGGCAAAATCCATGACGGCGGAGCGCACGCGCGGATAGGACAGAAGCTTGCGGCAGTCGATGTAGACGGGGCTCCTCATGCCCGAGGAGAGCTTGTAGGGCTCGGCTGCATTGAAATGCACCGCCTTGATCTCCCAGAGCATCTTCGCCACGAGTTCGGCCATCACGGCGGGATCGGTGAAGGGTGTCTGGATCATCGGGCGCTCCTGTCTGTCTGGTTTCTTCGGCAATAGCAGCAAGGAGGGCCAGCCGCCAGATGGCCAGAGAATGGAACAATCAGCCTCGACAGATCTTTACGGCTGGCCCATCCACGAAGGACCATTTCCATGGACAACATGCTCGTCATCCAACCGCTCGTCGCCCTTATCGCCGGCATCCTGATCCTGATCATGCCGCGCCTGCTCAATTATGTGGTCGCAATCTATCTGATCGTGATCGGTGTTCTCGGCCTCTGGCCACAGCTCGGCTCGCTCGGGACCTGATGCAGGCTGTTTCAGCCCTGCCCACCTTCAAAAAATGCCTCGCGTCATTCGCGAGGCATTTTTCGTTTCAGGCGACATCCCAGTGCAGCGGGAATTTGGGGTTGAAGACCGTGACCGGCCCAGCGCCGGTGAAGATCTTGGCCGGCAATTCGACCGGCTCCTCGCGCTTTACCAGCGTGATGGTCTCCTCGTTTGCCGGCAGGCCGTACCAGGCGGGCCCGTTCAGCGAGGCGAAGGCCTCGAGCTTGTCGAGCGCATTCTCCTGTTCGAAGACATGAGCAAGGCAGCTCATCGTGTTGATCGAGGTGTAGATGCCGGCGCAGCCGCAGGCGCATTCCTTCAGCGGATCGACATGCGGCGCACTGTCGGTGCCAAGGAAGAAGCGGTGATCGCCTGAAACGGCCGCTTTGCGCAGGGCCTGGCGGTGGTTCTCGCGTTTGGCGACAGGCAGGCAGTAGTAGTGTGGCTGGATGCCGCCGACGAGAATGTCGTTGCGGTTGATGATCAGGTGATGGGTGGTAATCGAGCCCGCCAGATTGCGCTCGGCGGAGCGGATGTACTGGATGCCGTCCTCGGTGGTCACATGCTCCATGGTCACCTTCAGCTCCGGGAGGCGACGGCGGAGCGGATCGAGAACCGTGTCGATGAAGACCTTCTCGCGGTCGAAGATATCGATCTCGGGCGTCGTCACCTCGCCATGCACGCAGAGCGGCAGGCCGACCTTGGCCATGCGCTCCAGCACCGGCATGGCCTTTTCCATGTCGCGTACGCCGCCATGCGAATTGGTCGTGGCACCCGCCGGATAGAGCTTCACCGCCGTGATCAGACCGGAGCGCTTGCCCTCCTCGACGTCATCCGGGTTTGTGTGCTCGGTGAGATAAAGCGTCATCAGCGGCTGGAAGCTGTCGCCAGCCGGCACTGCCTTGAGGATCCGCTCGCGATAGGCGCGCGCATCCTCGGTGGTCACCACCGGCGGCACGAGGTTCGGCATGATGATCGCGCGGGCGAAATGCCGGCTCGTATCGCCAATCACGCCCTCCAGCATGGCGCCATCGCGCAGATGCAGATGCCAGTCATCGGGGCGACGGATGGTGAGAGATGACATGGGCGGGCCTCCGGCTAAACGAGAACTCGCCGCCCTTAGCATGTCCGCCTACGGGGATCAAAGGATCAGGCGACCCGCTCGTTCATGGGCACCACTGCCTTCTCCGCCTCTTCCATCTGTTCGCGGCGGTCCTGCTCCATAATCGCCTGGATCCGCGGCAGCGCACGCTCGAAGGCCGCTACGCAATCCGGATCGAACTGGGTGCCGGCGCGACCGAGGATGTGCTCTACGGTGCGCTCGAAGCTCCAGGCCGGCTTGTAGGGACGCTCGGTGGTCAGGGCGTCGAAATTGTCGGCAATGCAGACGATGCGGCCGGAAATCGGGATCGCGGTGCCAATAAGACGGTTCGGATAACCCTGGCCGTCCCAGCGCTCGTGGTGGCTCGCCGCAATCTCCGAGGCGAGTTGCAGCAGCGAGGAATGGGACCGGCCGAGGATGTCGCTGCCGATCTGGGCGTGCGCCTGCATCTGGCGATACTCGGCTTCCGTCAGGCGACCCTGCTTCAGGAGAACCGTATCGGGCATGGCGACCTTGCCGATATCATGCATCGGGGCTGCGAGCCGGATGTCATGGCAGACCTGGCTCGGCAGACCGAGTTCGAGTGCAATCGCTTCCGAATAGGCGGCGACACGAAGCGTGTGGCGCGCCGTTTCCGGATCCTTGTAGCCGGCGGCGAGAGTCAGGCGGTGAATGATCTCCTGCTCGCGTTCGCGCAGTTCGCCGACAGCGCGCTCGACCTCGCGGCGCAGCCATTCGGCCTGATCGGCGAGCTGACGGCGGGCGCGGGCGAGGCTGACGATGTTCTGCACGCGCGCCTGGAACTCGACGGGGTTCACAGGCTTGGTCAGGAAGTCGATGGCACCGGCATTGAGCGCTGCCATGCGGGTGGTCATGTCCTTGTCGGCGGTAACAAAGATGACGGGCACATCGGCATATTTTTCGAAGCGCACGATTTCGGTGTAGAGCTCGACACCGTTATAGACCGGCATCTGATAGTCGATGATCGCAATGTCGAAATCGAGCTCCGGCAGGGCCGAGAGCACGGCGTCCGGGCTCGCATAGGGCAGAGCCTCGCAGGTGTCGAGCTTGCCGACGAGCTTCGTCAGGAGCTTCAAATTGGTGCTGTTGTCGTCCACCAACAAAATACGCATGAACGCCTCCGTGCTTTCTAAGCAACCAGTTTAAATTTGAGCGCGAGGATCTCCTCGCCGAGCATTTCGATTTCCGCAGGCGCAGGTGTGTGGTTGCGCATGGCATTGGCTTTCACGGCCAGATCATTCAGACCGACATTGAAGGCTGCTCCCTTGATCGTGTGCAGGACTCGATCGATCGTTTCGGGATCATTGACCTGAAGCGCTTCGTTCAACTCGTCGAGCAGGCTCGTGGCATCGTCGAAGAAGGATTCGACCAGTTCCTGGAAGACATCTTCACCGAGCGCCTCGACCAGTTCGGCATGCCGAGCCTCGTCCAGACCCTCAATGCCAAGCGCCGGCATCGACTGCAGGGGCATCTCCGCAAGGTCCACTTCGGGCAATTCAAGCTTCTGGGGGGCAGTCGTCGTCGCGGCAGGCGGTGCGGAGCCCCGCGCTGCAGGCGTGGCATGGGCAATCATCATTTTCAGTCTTTCTAGCGTCACAGGCTTGGATTCAAAGCCCCTCATCCCGGCTTCGATGCAGCGACGACGATCATCGTCGGAGGCATTGGCGGTCATCGCAATGATTGGAACGGCAGCAGAGGGACCGCCTTCGGCAATGATCCGCTTTGTCGCTTCGATGCCATCCATGACCGGCATCTGCATGTCCATGAGGATGAGATCGAAAGCCTGTTCTCGGGTGATGGAGACCGCCTCTGCACCATCATTGGCGATCTCGACATCCTGGCCCAATCGCGCAAGGAAACGCGTGGCGACGATCTGGTTCACCTTGTTGTCTTCAACCAGCAGGATCCGGAAACGGGGCAGCGTTTCCTCGGATACAGCCTTCGTCGCGAGACCTGTGGCCTCCTCGCGGGTGACCGGCACGACAGCCAGTTCGAACCAGAATATGGAGCCGACGCCCACGGTGCTGCTCATGCCAAGCTCGCCACCGAGTTTCTCGACGATCTGCTTGCAGATGGTGAGGCCCAATCCCGTACCGCCGTAACGGCGGCTGATGGATGCGTCGACCTGAGAGAAGGGCTTGAACAGCTTATCGAGACCGGCTTCATCGATGCCGATACCGGTGTCTTCCACCTCGAAACGGATCATCAGCTTGCCTTCGCGATAGAAGTCGCGCAGACGGAGTGTGACCGTTCCCTGATGGGTGAACTTCACGGCATTCGACAGGAGATTGAGCAGGACCTGGCGCAGACGCGTGGGATCCGTCTTGACATAGAGCGCCTGCAGTGAATCGGGCAGGTCGAGGATCACGGTGTTTCCATGATCGTCGGCGCGGCCCCTGAGGATGCTGACGGTGCTTTCAGCGAGCGCGCAGACGTCGAAGGCGCGTTCCTCAAGTTCCAGCTTGCCGTGTTCGATCTTGGAGAAATCGAGGATTTCGTTGATGATTTCAAGCAGCGCCTCGCCGGACGTGCGGATCGTCTTGACGCTGGACAACGCATCGTCCGGCAGTTCGGACAGTTCCAGAAGTTCCGACATCCCGAGGATGGCGTTGAGCGGGGTGCGGATTTCGTGGCCCATCGTGGCCATGAACTGCGACTTCGCGCGGTTGCCGGCGTCTGCTGCCTCATAGGCCTCGCTGAGCTGGGTGGCCATGACCTGAAGTTCGTGGCTCGATCGGCGCACGGATCGCAGCTGGCGATTGAGGGTGATGACGAGGAACACGACCGAAACCATCAACAGCGAGAGCATCACTGTCGAGCTGCGTTCCAGGTTGAGGATCGTCGCGCGACTCTCGGCGCGCTCGTAACTGACACGCGTATTCGTGTAGAGCAGAAAGTCCTCTGCAAAGCGTCCCATGGCCGCAAGAGTGCCCTGGAGCTCGGCCAGCTGCTTCGCGCTTGGCACGCTGCCGGCCGCGTAGGCATCAAAGAGCGGCTGCATGTGCTGCACGCCATCGGTCACCGAAGCGATATAGCCACGGATTTTCTCGTCGCCGGAGAAGTAGGTGCCAAACTTGCTCTGATCGAGAATGGAGACGCGGGAATAAAGGATATCGTAGCGGAGAGAAAGCTCGTCGAGGAGCTGAGGATTGTTATCGTCGTGCTGAACTGTCGCCAGGCTGTGGCTGAGTTGCCGAACCTCGCGGTCGAGCTGGTAGACGGACCACAGCGAGTTTTCGCGTACCCCGTCTTCCATGATGCGATATTGCCGAGCGATGTCGACGAAGAGAACGAGCAGGACGATCAGGAGAACCGCAGACACGGTTTGCAAGACGAAGGCAACCGTGCCTCCGCCTGCAAATTTCCGTGCTGTGGCGCCTGTGAGTGTCACTTGATGACCTCGATTTCCTTGATCTGCCAGACGGAGCGCGAGAAGTACTTCTCGTTGTAGAGGCCTGCATCAAGATCGAAGGGGTAGACGAGCATGAGCGGGCCCTTGTCGCGGATCGACATAGGCTTGCCATCAAGCTTTGTCGCCAGGATCGTATCGAGCTTGGCATCCTCGGCCGGCACGTCGGCAGCATAGTCGTTGAGGGCGCGGACTTTCAGACTGGTTCCGGTCGCTCCCACCGCCGCGAGGACCTCACGCAGCAAGGGCCCTTCAAAGGTCACTTTGCCGGTTGTCCAGGGTGTTTCCATCTCGCCCTTGCGACCCTGCAGTTTTTCCAGCATGGCCATGTCGAACTGCGCGGTGTCACCCGCATTGGTGTTGGAAATCTCGCCTTTCACGGTCAGGACTACCGGTCCCGTCGGGGCATCGAGCGCGAAGGCAGCGGTTGCAGAGAGAACGCTTGCGAGAAGCGTGGCGAAAATACTCTTCATGTTCGTGATCCCCTGGTTAGGCCGAGCGCAGTTCCGGCTGGACGGCGGCAAGGCCGACATGGTCCGAAAGCAGCTTGCGGAACGCCATCGCTTCAACTGGTTTATGCAGGAAGTCCGTAACGCCGGCTGCCTGCGCTTCTTCGCGCAAACGCGGCTCGTCGTCTGCGGTCACCATCACCACCGGCACATCGCGGTAGCGATCCATGAGACGCACGGCCTGCACGAATTGCAGACCAGACATGCCTGGCAGCAAGTGATCGACGATGAGCATGTCGAAATTCTCTACATGGCACATCTTGAGTGCCGTGCTGCCGTCGCCCGCGACCTTGATCTCTTCGCTCGTCACCTTCTTGGCGAGGTGTTTGATGATCATCGCGTTGGTCGGATTGTCTTCGACAATCAGTATAGTCATTTCATCACCCCCATGAACACGCCCCAACCCGGGCTCCGCAGGGACTATCGCCCCCGCGGGAACTGCGTTAACCTTTCATGGAGGGGTTGTATCAGGGGGAGGCTGAAATTCGCTGAACCAAACCGATACAATTTTACCGATGGCCCATTTAATTAGAACTTAAGAATTTTCAAACGCTCAACATGACCCTGTAAATCTAAAGCTCTAGAAGACGTCGATGCTGAAATCGGCGGTGCGGCTGCGCTCGAGGACAAGCCTTCCGTTGGGCAAGTCATTGCCATGAACCTTCGTATGGATCTGTGCCGGGGTGAGACCATAATGGGTCCAGCGTGCCACAAGTCGCCGCTCCAGCTCGGCGATCGAAGGTGCGACCATCACGGTCAGATCAAACACGTCTGCGAGACTTGCCCAACGGCCTTGCTGAAGCAGAAGGTAATTGCCCTCGGCGATAACGATGCGATCTTCAGGACTGATGCAGCGGGCAGCCGCAATCGCGAGTTCGCGGTCCCGATCGAAAACGGGCGCAAAAACCTCCCCACCAGCCTTCACGGCCCTCAGCAGATCGCCGAGGCCGCGAACATCGAATGTGTGCGGGGCACCCTTGCGTGGCAAATCACCGCGTTGCTCCAGGATCGCGTTGTCGAGATGGAAACCATCCATGGGCAGAACCGCACTGCGGTGTCCCCTGTCGGACAGGATCTCGTGCAGCCGGTCCGCGAGTGTCGACTTGCCCGCACCAGGCGGCCCGGCAACGCCCACGAGCAGACGGGCGCCATCCTGTGCCCGTCGCTCGATTTCGACGATCAAGTCGTCCAGAGCCGACGTCATGCAGCCCGCTCGACCTCGGGGGCCGGTCGAGCACCGGTCATGAAGGCGACGGCGTCCGACATGGTGTAGTCCTTGGGGTTGATGACACAGAGACGCTTGCCGAGGCGATGGACGTGGATACGGTCGGCCACCTCAAAGACATGCGGCATGTTGTGCGAAATCAGGACAATCGGCAGTCCACGCGAACGGACGTCGAGGATCAATTCAAGCACCTTGCGGCTCTCCTTGACCCCGAGAGCGGCCGTTGGCTCGTCGAGAATGATGACCTTCGATCCGAAGGCTGCCGCACGGGCGACCGCTACACCCTGCCGCTGGCCACCTGACAGCGTTTCAACGGCCTGGTTGATATTCTGGATCGTCATCAGACCGAGTTCGGATAGCTTGTCACGGGCAATCTTTTCCATCGCCGGACGATCCAGCTTACGGAAAACGCTGCCCATCACTCCCGGTTTGCGCAGTTCGCGACCCAGGAACATGTTGTCGGCGATCGAAAGCGCCGGCGACAGGGCGAGGTTCTGATAGACCGTCTCGATCCCGGCTTTGCGCGCCTCGATCGGGGAACGGAAGTGAACCGGCTTCCCTTCCAACCGGATCTCGCCTTCATCCGGCGTGACGGCTCCGGAAATCGCCTTGATCAGCGAAGATTTGCCGGCACCGTTGTCGCCGATGACGGCGAGGATTTCGCCTGGGTAAAGATCGAAGTCCGCATGATCGAGAGCCGTGACGCGACCATAACGCTTGACCAGTCCGCGTGCGGTGAGGATAGGGTTCTGGGTCATCAGCCTGCTACCTTTCTAATCCACTGGTCGATTGCCACGGCGGCGATGATGAGAACGCCGATCAAGAGATAGGTCCATTGCGGATCGGTGCCGATCAGGCGCAGACCAAGCTGGAAGACGCCGACGATCAGCGCTCCGAACAGCATGCCGAGAACCGAACCACGTCCGCCGAAGAGCGAGATGCCGCCGATCACCACAGCCGTGATGGATTCGATATTGGCGAACTGACCTGCGGTCGGGGAGACTGAGCCGATGCGGCCGATCAGAGCCCAGCCCGCCAGCGCGCAGATGAGGCCGGACAGCGTATAGACGGAGATCAGCATGCGCTTGACGTTGACACCGGCGAGTTCTGCCGCATCGGGGTCGTCACCTACCGCATAGACATGGCGTCCCCAGGCGGTGTGGTTGAGAACGTACCAGAGCACGGCCACCAGAAGCACCATGGCGATGACACCATAGGTAAACACGGCGCCACCCATGCGGACATTCTCGCCGAAGAACTGCAGGATCGGCGCACTCGCCTCTATGTCCTGAGCACGGATCGTCTCGTTTGCGGAGAAGAGGAAGTTGGTTGCAAGCACGATCTGCCACATGCCGAGCGTCACGATGAAAGGCGGCAGCTTCATGCGCGCGACAAGCACGCCGTTGATGAAGCCGCAAAGCGCGCCGACGCCGAAACCGCAGAGAATGGCCAGTTCCGGAGGCAGGCCGTAGCGGAAGGCGAACTGGCCCATGACTACCGAGGACAGCACCATGATGGCGCCGACCGAGAGATCAATACCCGCCGTCAGGATGACCAGTGTCTGGGCCGCACCGACGATGCCGACGATCGCAACCTGCTGCAGGATCAGAGTCAGCGTGAAGGCGGAGAAGAATTTGCCGCCGAGAATCAGGCCAAAGACGGCGATGGACAGCACGAGCACGATCAGCGCTACGGCTGCGGGGCTCGAATGCAGGAAATGCTGGAAGCGCTCGAGGGGGCTTTTCTCATGACGGTCGAACGAGGCGACCTCGGTCGAACTCGACGCCAGGACCTTTTCGAATTCCTGTGGTGCCCGCGTTTCGGGATTGGCCGGCTGCATGGGTCATCCTCCCTGCCGTTGGTCTCAATTCTTTTACATGAAGGATACGCCCGGCCTGCCGCCGCGCAAGGCCGGGCGTTGCGCCTATCGGCGGGAGCCCGAGCTCCCGCCTCTTTTTCAGTCAGGCGCAGGAGGCTGGATCAGCCCCAGCACTTCTCGGTGCCGGCCTTGGTGTCGATCGACTCCACGCCTGCTGCCGGCTTGTCGGTGACGAGAGCCACGCCGGTGTCGAAGAAGTTCTTGCCTTCGGTGGCAGCCGGCTTTTCACCGGTGTCTGCGAACTTCTTGATGGCCTCGATGCCGAGAGCCGCCATCAGCAGCGGATACTGCTGCGAGGTTGCACCGATGACACCTTCAGCGACGTTCTTCACGCCCGGGCAGCCGCCGTCAACCGACACGATGAGCACGTCCTTTTCCTTGCCGACAGCCTTCAGGGCCTCGTAGGCACCGGCGGCTGCGGGCTCGTTGATGGTGTGGACGACGTTGATCGAGGGATCCTTCTGGAGAAGGTTTTCCATCGCGGTGCGGCCGCCTTCTTCGTTGCCATTGGTGATGTCGTGGCCAACGATACGCGGATCGGTCTCGTCGCCGATCTTGCTGATGTCGGCAACGTCGATGCCGAATCCCTTCATGAAGCCCTGGTTACGCAGGACGTCGACCGAAGGCTGCGAGGGGGTGAGGTTCAGGAAGGCGATCTTTGCATCCTTGGCAGCGTCGCCGAGGGTGGCGGCAGCCCACTTGCCGATCAGTTCGCCAGCGAGAAGGTTGTCGGTCGCGAAGGTCTGGTCGGCAGCGTCGATCGGCTCCAGAGGCGTGTCGAGTGCGATAACGAGCAGGCCAGCATCGCGCGCCTTCTGCACAGCCGGAACGATACCCTTGGTATCGGATGCCGTCAGCAGGATGCCCTTGGCGCCATCGGCGATGCAGGTTTCGATCGCAGCGACCTGGCTTTCGGAGTCGCCGTCGATCTTGCCGGCGTAGGACTTCAGCGTCACGCCGAGTTCAGCAGCCTTGGCCGTCGCGCCTTCCTTCATCTTGACGAAGAAGGGGTTGGTGTCGGTCTTGGTGATGAGGCAGGCGGAAACGTCGGCTGCCTGCACCGGTGCGGCGAAGACAACGCCGAGAGCCAGGGTCGACAGGGCAGCAGTGATCAGAGACTTTTTCAATTTGGTATCCTCCCGAATGGTATCGGCCAGCTCCTCCGGCCGCAACGTGTCGGCACGGGCCGCCCCCTGGCGATCCGATCGGCTGCCAGACGGCACCCACTCCTCCACGAGCCCATTTAGAACATCAGAACATTTGGACTGTCAATAAATAAATCCAGTTGAATTATTAAATCGGTGTGACATTCTGCAAGCGCTTTCGTAAAAGGAAGCGGTCGGGAGGAGCGGCCTTCAGTGTCACAGGATGATTTTGCACGACTGGTGGATCCGGCGCCCAGGGTGGGTGCCGGCGGTGGCTCGAACCAGGTACGCGTGCGTGCCTACAATGAGCGCCTGGTGCTTTCGCTCGTGCGCCAGAATCCAGGTTGCTCAAAGGCGGATATCGCTCGTCTGACGGGGCTCTCCGCGCAGACCGTTTCGGTCATCATGCGGTCGCTGGAAAGCGACGAACTGCTGATGCGCGGCGAACCGATCCGCGGCCGCGTCGGCCAGCCTTCGGTTCCCATGTTCATCAATCCGGAGGCGGTGTTTTCCTTTGGTGTGAAGATCGGCCGCCGAAGTGCAGATCTCGTGCTGATGGATTTTGCTGGCACCATCCGCGAGCAGCGGCACCGGACCTATCGCTACCCCCACCCCGACCATCTGCTGCCCTTTATCTGCGACGGCATTGCCGAGATGGAAGCAGATATGGACGCGCCGATGCGGGGCCGGATCGCCGGCATCGGGATTGCCGCGCCCTTCGAACTGTGGAACTGGGCCGAAGAAGTCGGCGCGCCCGAGGGTGCCATGGAGATCTGGCGGAAAGTCGATCTGCAGGCCGAAGTGCAGTCGCGCATGAGCCATCCCGTCTATCTGCGCAACGACGCTACAAGCGCCTGTGGCGCAGAGCTCGTCTTCGGCGCCGGGCAGCGCTACCCGGATTTCGTCTATTTCTATATCGGTTCCTTCATCGGCGGCGGCATCGTCGTCAATTCCTCACTGTTCGTCGGCCGCACGGGCACCGCCGGGGCGATCGGCCCCCTTCCCGTACGCGACAAGCACGGCCAGACCCGGCAGTTGCTCGACATCGCCTCCATCTTCGTTCTCGAAAACCTGCTCAGGGAGCGCGGCATCGATCCGCAGCCTCTCTGGTATGCGGCCGAAGAATGGATCGACTTCGGCGAGCCCCTGGAAATCTGGCTGCAGGATACGGCGGCAGCTCTGGCCCAGGCCGTCATTGCTGCAGCCTCGATCATCGACTTTGCCGCTGCCATCATCGACGGCGGCTTCCCAGCCTGGGTCCGGCACAGGCTGGTCAAGGCCACCATCGAAGCCATGAACCGCCTCGACCTGCAGGGTGTCGTCATTCCCGACATCGTTGAAGGCGAGGTGGGCGACCAGGCCCGCGCCATTGGCGGGGCGAGCCTGCCGATCTTCGACCGTTACCTCATCGACCAAACTGTCTTGTTCAAGGATACCGCACATGCTGAAGGGCATTGATCCCCTCCTGAGCCCAGAACTTCTCTCCACACTGCGCGCCATGGGCCATGGCGACGAGATTGCCATCGTTGATGGCAATTACCCGGCGCTGGAACATGCCCGGCGGCTGGTGCGCCTTGACGGACACGCGCTGGTCCCGGTGCTGAACGCGGTTCTCAGCGTCATGCCGATCGACGATTTCGTGCCGGAGGCAATCTTCCGCTCGGTGGTGGGCGGCAAGCCGGATCAAGTCGATCCCGTGCATCAGGAGATCATCGACTGCTGCGCAAAGCACGAGCCGAAGGTGCCCGTGACGAAGCTGATCGGCCCGGATTTCTACAACCGGGTCAAGGCTGCTCATACCGTCATCCAGACTGGCGAGCCACGCCTCTATGCCAATGTTATTCTGCGCAAGGGCGTCATCTATCCCTAGAGCCGTTCAACCCTCGAGCGCGCGAGAGATGCGGCGAGAGAGCTCGATCGGGTTTTTCAGAACAATCGCGCGGCTGGTGCGCTCCACCAGCTGTTCGCGCGCAAGCCTCGACATTTCGCGCGACACCGTCTCACGGCTTGCGCCGATATGTTCGGCCAGTTCCGCATGAACGAGCGGAGGCGAAATGATCCGCTCTCGCCCCCCGTCGTTGCGCACGCGTGAAAGCCTGAGCAAGGTGTTGTAAAGCCGGTGCTTGGTGTCGAGGAAAGACAGTTCGGAGAGACGGTCATTCATCGCACGGATGCGTTTCGACAGCAGCTGCAGCAGCGCCAGCGCCACATCCGATCTCTGTCGCAGGATATCGAGGAAGACGATGCAGGGGATGACCGTCACCGTGGCGTCGCTGACGGCCATCAGGCTCGCGGAGCGGGCCATGTCGTCGATGGCCGACTGTTCGCCAAGAATGTCGCCGCGCTTGAAGCTTCCAAGAATAGCTTCCTTGCCCACCGAAAATCGAAGCACGGCGCGGATCTCGCCCGTCTGAACAATGAAGACATCCTTCGACATGTCCTCGAAATCGACAAGGCTTTCGCCGGCGCTCAAGGTCCGGGAGTGGCAGCGGGCAAGCCATTCCCGATCTTCTTCGACCGACAATCCTGCAAATATCGCGCAACCGCGCAGTGTCGGGAGCGTGTGGGCCGAAAGCGGCAGGGCGGAACCTGTCGTAGCGTTTGCTTTCATTTACGGAATACTTGTCGCGTTCATGACGATGGTGGTTACTTAGTCGCCTGTCTTGACCCTTAGCAAGATGCGGGGAATCAAGACCCTTACAATTCAGCTAGCGCATATGATCGAATTTTACTCAAATTGGAACAATGCCGAAGACGATTAGGAAGAGTCAACCGATCGACCCGGATGACGGTCCCCACACGTCGGTGAGCGCGAAGCCATGCTCAAAGGGATCGAAAGGATCGAGCGCCACCTGATGAAGGCCGAAGGTGAATCCGCGACCGCTGATCGTCGGGATCACCGCCGGACGTCCCGCGACCTGCGAGAGACCAGAGAGGCCGACCTCAAACTCCGATCCGATGATCGAGCGCGACAGCATCACATCGCCCACCTTCGCCTTGCCGCGTGCATGGAGTGTTGCCAGATTGGCGGAGTTTCCAGTGCCGCATGGCGAGCGATCGACACGTCCTGGCCACATGGTCGTGCAGGTGCGGATTGCACCGTCGGGGTCGACATCGCGGAACATGACATAGGCGACACCCGAGATCGCCGGAATTTCCGGGTGCGCGACCAGAATCTGCCGATTGATCTCCTCCTTGAGGATCATACCGGCTTCAACAAGCGCGCGCGCATTCCCCTTCTCAATCGTCAGGCCCACCTGTCCGACGTCAACGAGAGCGTAGAATATGCCGCCGTAGCTGAGGTCGAAGGTGATGCGACCCCACTGTTGTGTATCCAGAACGACGTCCAGTTCGTGCACGAAGGAGGGCACCATGGTCAAGGTCACGCGCTCGCAGCGCCCGTCGCGGCAGGTCGCTCTTGCCCTGACAAGACCGGCGGCTGTTTCCAGCACCACGACTGTTTCGGGCTCAATCATCTCGACCATGCCGCTTTCCAGCAGAGCCGTCGTCACGCAGATTGAATTCGATCCGGAGCTGGCATGCGCCTGATCCGGCTGCAGAATGATAAACGCCGCGTCGGCAGAAGGATCCTTGGGGGGAAGCAGCAGATTGACGGAGCCGATCGGCGCACCGCGCGGCTCCAGCACCAGCATTCGGCGCAAAGCCTCCCCTTTGGGATCCGTATTGAGCCACATCAGCTGGTCAGCCACGGAGTCACCCGGAATTTTCGGCACGCCGCCGACCGCGACCTTGCCGATTTCACCCTCGGCGTGAACGTCGAGCAGTTGAAGAGTGCGCTTCCATCTCATGTCGTTTTCCTAAGCTGATCGAGCAGCCCGAAACAGTCGAGCTTCCTTCAAGAGCACAAGCTTGTGCTTTCGCTCAAGGGGAGACATCGAAGAACACGCCCTGGACCGAGGCTGATCCACTGCATTGCTTGGGATCGATCAAACCGAAAGGCAAATTCGTCCGCGCGACAACGGGTCGAGACGATCGTCCGATTCG
Source organism: Rhizobium sp. AQ_MP (assembly GCF_014237835.1). Taxonomy (GTDB): domain Bacteria; phylum Pseudomonadota; class Alphaproteobacteria; order Rhizobiales; family Rhizobiaceae; genus Allorhizobium. The sequence goes on along the minus strand of NZ_JACJVI010000001.1, from coordinate 308,873 downwards.
CCGATCGAGAGCGCATGGCGACTATCGCGGTCTTGGCGAAGACGATGCATTTCAAAATGGGAGAAGGAAATGGCGCACCCGAAGAGATTCGAACTCCTGACCCCCAGATTCGTAGTCTGGTGCTCTATCCAGCTGAGCTACGGGTGCTTGCCAAGGCCGACTGTCCGTCGGCGTGTGGCGATCCTCTAAAGCGGGACGATCCGGATTGCAAGCGCCCTTTTCGAAAAAAGAGAATTTTCCTGTCACATGCTCCCCGAGGGCCACTCAGGCGCGGGCGCGCCAGTCGTCGAGAGCCACTGGCCTGTCGGGGATTTCGACGCGGAACATGGTGCCGGGGCCCGGCTTTTCCACAAGCGCAATCGTCCCGCCATGGGCAATCACCAGTTCGCGTGCGATGGCAAGACCAAGGCCCGTGCCCCCTGATCTCGCTGACCCGCGGAACGCAGCGAACAGGTTTTCACGCGCCTTGCGCGGCATGCCTGGACCAGTATCGTCGATGACGATGGCGACGACAGAACCGGTGCGTTGCGCGGATACAGTGATCCGGCGCACGTGATCGGGAGCCTCGGGGGTGAAGGTTGCGAGAGCCTGAACGGCGTTGCGACAGATGTTGTGAATGACACGGAACAACTGCTCGCTGTCCGCATCGATCTCAAGGTCGGGCCCGACATTGTCGACGAATTCGATTCCGGCCTCGTGGCTCAGATGCAGAAGGTCTCTCACCTCCTGGCAGACCTCCGACAGAAGGAACCGGCGCCGGCGCGGCTCGGCCTCGGAAGTCTGGCCGTAAGACAGGACTTCGCTTGTGTAGCCGACGGCCCGATCAATCGTGCGCAGTAGCTTGGGGGCGAAACTCTTGACCAGCGGATCCTCGACATCGACGAGGCGGTCGGACATCAGCTGGGCAGAGGCTAGAATGTTGCGCATGTCATGATTGATCTTCGAGACAGCGAGACCGAGATCAGCCAGCGTCTTCTGCTGTCTCAAGGTCTTCTGCAACTGATCCTGCATGCGCGAGAGGTGGCGCCCCGCCACGGCGATCTCGTCCTTGCCGAAGGTCACCGGAAGCACGCGTGCGGGGTCTTCCGGATTTTCGGCGAAGACTTGCATGCTTCTGGCAAGCCGGCGAACCGGCACAATCATCACTCGGTTGATGGCCAGGAACATCAGGAAGGCGGTGATCATGGAGATGATCAGCGAAACGATCAGGATGTTGCGTGCATAGGCGAGCATTGCATTGCGCAGCGGGCCTTCGTCGATGACGATTTCGACGGTGACGTCACTGCCTTCGGGGATCGGGCCGTAGACGCGCAGCAGACGATCGCCGCCAAAAAGCAAAGTATAAAAGGCGTCGCGTATCGATCCGAGCTCCGAATAATCGGATAGATCGAAAGCGGCATCGACTTCGCTAGGCATGTCGGTGGCGGCCAGCAGGCGTGACGTGCCGTCCTTGCGCAACACGATCGCTTTTGTTCCGGTCGTCGTCAGGGTGTCTTCCTGAACCATCCGCGGCAGTTCGAGCGGCTGGAGCCCGTCGATGACGACGCCGGCAGCCGCTGCCGTGTTGAGCCTGTCCTGCAGCCAGCGTTGGCGCATGGTGGCGACGGAGGGCGCAAAAATGAGGATTTCAGCCAGCATGACAAAGGCTATGGTCAGCCAGAGCAGCTTACCCGACAGGCCGCGAATGCGGGACGGCATCGCGTAACCTCCGGAGAGGTCGGCCTGCGGATCATGATCCTGCCGGTCGAGCATCGGCTCTTGTTCCTGTCGTCCCTGTTCTCTGTGTGCCTTCTGGCGATACCGAAAGCGGCCTCACCCCTTCATCCCATCACACACAGACATGCCTAGCACGGCCAAGCCGCGAACAAACATGAAAGTTTGGTCATGTTAACGATGGAAATTGCGTGGCGGATGTGTGGCACACAAAGGTTTTTTGTCTTTTTCGCAAGCTTTTCCCCGGACGGGACGGCAATTGACTCCTGCGCCCCCTGACACTATAAGCCGCGCACGTTCGGTAACAGGCGCCCGGCGGCGCTTTCCCGTGCGACAAACCAAAACGCTGTTGCAATTTGCACATCCAAGAAGGGCCGCACACCGCGGTATTAAATAAATGTCGAAGCGTACTTTCCAACCTTCCAAGCTTGTTCGCAAGCGCCGCCACGGCTTCCGTGCGCGTATGGCCACCAAGGGCGGCCGTCAGGTCCTCAACGCACGCCGCGCTCGCGGTCGCGCCAAGCTCTCGGCCTAAGGGCCGGATGAGCCCGACGAGATTGACGGGCCCATGACGTCCACGGACTCCAAGAAACCTGTTGGCCGGCTCAAGAGCCGGCCTCAGTTCCTCGCCGTCAGGCACGGCGAAGCGCGCAAGGGTCGCACCTTCCTTCTGGAAGTGCTCGACCGCAAGGACGACGCGCCGCCCCGCGTAGGCTTTACCGTCACCAAAAAACACGGCAATGCAGTGGAACGCAATCGCATGCGGCGCAGGCTGAAAGAAGCCGTGCGACTGAATGCGGCGTTTGCAATGCAGCCGGGACACGACTATGTCATTGTCGCCCGGCGCGAGGTGCTGGATGTACCGTTCGATCAGTTGTCGAAACAGCTGATCCATCGCATCGAGAACCGCCAGACGAACAACACCCGGTCCCCCAGGACCGCTCCCAGGAAAGAGTGATGCAGAACAACCGCAACTATTTCATCGCGATTGCCCTATCGGTGGTGATCGTCCTCGCCTGGCAGTTCTTCTACATGAACCCGCGCATCGAGGCCCAGCGCAAGGCACAGGAAGCGCAGATCGCCCAGCAGCAGGCACAGACCGAGCAGCAGGCGACAACGCCGGCCGCCACCGTCGACGGCACCCTGCCGGCCAGCGGCGCCGCCAGTGCCGAGGCAACCCGCGAAACCGCCGTGGCCAAGACTGCACGTGTTGAAATCGAGACCCAGGACCTTGCCGGCTCGATCAACCTGACCGGCGCCCGCTTCGATGACCTGAAGCTCAAGCAGTATCGCGAGACCGTCGACCCGGCGAGCCCGATCGTGACGCTCTTCAATCCGGCCGAGACGCGTGACGCATACTTTGCCGAACTCGGCTTCATTGCTGGCGAGAATGCAGGTTCTGTCCCCGGTCCCAACACCGTCTGGACCGCTCCCGAGGGCGCCAAGCTTACTGAGACGACCCCGGTCACGCTCACCTACACCAACGAAGCCGGCCTGACCTTTACCCGCACGATCGCCGTCGACGAACACTACATGTTCACGGTGGAAGACAAGATCGTCAACAACGGTTCGGCATCCGCAAGCATCGCCCCCTATGGCCGTGTCACCCGCTACACCAAGCCTTCGACGCCATCGATCTTCGTTCTGCATGAAGGCTTCCTCGGTGTTCTCGGGAACGAGGGCAGCCTGGTCGAGCACGACTATACCGACATTGAAGAAGCGGCTGTCACGAATGCCAAGGCAACGGGCGGCTGGCTTGGCATCACCGACAAGTACTGGGCCGCGTCGCTCATCCCGCAGCAGACGCTTCCTTACGAATCGCGCTTCTCGCATTTCACCGACGGGCAGCCCCGCTTCCAGGCCGATTTCAAGAACGATGCCATCAGCATCCCGGTCGGACAGAGCACGTCGGTCAAAACGCTGATCTTCGCCGGTGCCAAGCAGGTCCCGGTCATCGACAGCTATCAGGAAAATCTCGGCATTCCGAAGTTCGATCTGATGATCGACTGGGGCTGGTTCTACTTCATCACCAAGCCGATGTTCCACCTGATGGATTACTTCTTCCATCTGGTCGGCAATTTTGGTGTCGCCATCCTGCTCACCACGATCGTCGTCAAGCTGATCTTTTTCCCGCTCGCCAACAAGCAATACGCCTCCATGGCCAACATGAAGCGCGTCCAGCCGAAGCTTGAGGAGCTGAAGGAGAAGTACAAGGACGACCGCATGGGCCTGCAGCAGGCGATGATGGCGCTGTACAAGGAAGAGAAGATCAACCCGGTGGCCGGCTGCTGGCCGGTGCTCCTGCAGATCCCGGTCTTCTTCGCCCTCTACAAGGTCATCTACGTCACCATCGAAATGCGCCACGCGCCTTTCTTCGGCTGGATCCAGGACCTTTCCGCGCCCGACCCGACGAGCTTCATCAACCTCTTCGGCCTGTTGCCGTTCGAGGCTCCGACCTTCCTGCATCTCGGCATCTGGCCGATCATCATGGGCGTCACCATGTGGCTGCAGATGCGCATGAACCCGACCCCGCCGGATCCGACCCAGGCGATGCTGTTCAACTGGATGCCGGTCATCTTCACCTTCATGCTCGGCACATTCCCCGCCGGTCTGGTGATCTACTGGGCCTGGAACAACACCCTGTCGATCCTGCAGCAGGCCCTGATCATGAAGCGTCATGGCGTGGAGATCGAATTGTTCAAAAACATCGCCAACATGTTCCGGCGAAAACCGGCTCAAACCAAGTGACTTCAAAAGCCCCGGCACGGCCGGGGCTTTCTCTTTGGTGACCAAAAATCCGATGACAGACCACTCCTCTTCCTCACAACGTTCACGGCTCGGCATTGCTCTCGTCGCCGGATCGGCGATCGCCTGGAGCTATGGCGGAGCGATCCAGCGTTTCATTGGTGTAGAGGATGGCTGGACGATCGTGTTCTGGCGGTGCCTGTTTGCAGGCCTTTTTCTTCTTGCCTTCATGCTGATCCGCGACGGACTTGGCGGCACGGTCCGCCTCTTCCGCGCCTTGGGTTGGCCGGGGGCATTCATTGCCGTCGGATTTGCTTCGGTCTCCACGCTTTTTGTGCTGGCCGTGACCATGACGCCCGTCGCAAACGTCGTGCTCTTCATGGCATCCATACCTCTCTTCGCGGCAGTGCTCGCCCGCATGGTGCTCGGAGAACCCATCACGCCAGTCACCTGGGGCGCCATCGGTGCCGTCATTCTGGGGGTGGGGATCATGGTTTCCTCGTCCGTCGGCGAAGGTGGCTCGATCCTCGGACTCACGCTCGCCGCAGCGATCCCCGCAATCTTTGCCGGTATGACGGTGGTCACCCGACGTTATCCCGGAATCCGAATGACACCTGCAGCCTGTGGCGGTTCGTTCATCGCATCCGCGATTGCCGCCACCCAGGCCGGCGCTATCGCCGTCGGCTTGCAGGATCTCGCCTTGCTCTTCTGCTTCGGCGCGCTCAACTTGGGCCTTGGCATGGCTCTTTACGTCGTCGGTGCGCGGATGATCCCATCGGCGCTCGCAGCGCTTCTCGGCACAGCGGAAATGATCCTCGCCCCCGTCTGGATGGTGATCCTGCACAACGAGATCCCATCCGGCAGAACGATCCTTGGCGGTGCGTTGGTGATGGCTGCCCTCTTCACCTATCTGATCAGCCATGCGCGGCAGGCGTCGCGATCCGTCCCGACCGCTGCAGCTTGACTTTCCGGGTCAAAACCCGGATCTGTCCGGCTCAAGAAAGGCCAGACCCATGACCGACGTACACGACAAGAATGACCTGCCGCTCTTCGGCCGGCCCTGGATCTTCATCCGCGGCGTTCCGTCGATGAAATTCCTGCCGCCGGAAGGACCGCTCGAAGTGGCCTTTGCGGGTCGCTCCAATGTCGGCAAGTCGTCGCTGATCAATGCGCTGGTCGGCCAGAAGGGTCTTGCGCGTACATCCAACACGCCGGGCCGCACCCAGGAGCTCAATTACTTCGTGCCAGACGGCTATTCCGGTGAAGGCGATGATCTTCCGCCGATGGCGCTCGTCGACATGCCGGGCTACGGCTATGCACAGGCGCCGAAGGAACAGGTGGATGCCTGGACCAAGCTCGTTTTCGATTACCTGCGCGGTCGCGCGACGCTGAAGCGTGTCTATGTGCTGATCGACAGCCGCCACGGGCTGAAAAAGAATGACGAGGAGGTTCTCGGCCTGCTCGACAAGGCGGCCGTCTCCTACCAGATCGTGCTGACTAAGACCGACAAGATCAAGGCGCCGGGCGTGGCGAAGCTGATCACCGAGACGCAGGACAAGATCAAGAAACGGCCTGCTGCCTTCCCGGTCGTGCTTTCAACATCCTCCGAAAAAGGTGACGGCCTCGACCAATTGCGCGGGGCGATCAGCGAGGCCGTCGGTCGGAGCCTTTGACGCTCAGGCTCCGATTAGGTCGGCCCTGCTGGCGGATACAGGGCCGAACCAAGTTCCTTACATCTTCGGCAGGATCACTGCGTCGACGACGTGAATGACGCCGTTCGACTGCTTGACGTCGGCGATGTTGACGGTCGATACGCCGCCGTTCTCATCGGTCAACGTGACCTTGCCGTCGGCAGCCTTGGCTTTGAGCACGCAGCCACCCACGGTGGTCACGTCGTGTTCGCCGCCGTCATCAGCGATCATCTTTACCAGGGCTTCCGACATCACGTCGGCTGCCACCACGTGGCAGGTCAGGACCTTGGTCAGCTGTTCCTTGTTTTCCGGCTTCAGCAGGGTGTCGACCGTGCCGGCCGGCAACTTGGCAAAAGCGTCGTTGGTCGGTGCGAAGACGGTGAACGGACCGGTGCCCGAAAGTGTTTCGACCAGGCCCGCGGCCTGGACGGCGGCGACGAGCGTCGTGTGATCCTTCGAGTTGACAGCGTTTTCGACGATGTTCTTGGTTTCGAGCATTTCACCACCGCCGACCATCGGATTGGCGGCATAGGCTGCGGCAGCGCCTGCCAGGATGGCTGCGGAGAATGCGAGGGGGCGAAGAGCGGTCTTGAACATTTTAGGTTTCCTCTGTCCTTGGTGTTCGCGATCCGTGTCCCTGATTTCGGGCGGGACACTGGGTTTCATTCCCGTCAGCGGGAACAGCTTGAAGGACGGAAGCCTGTTCAAACAAGTTTCAGGCGGCTCGAAGATTTCGGCCGCCCGATCGTCATTGCATTGATTTCAAATCGAAGTTTCTTCTTCAGGGACGGATTTCGCCGAGGGCAACCACCGGACCGGTCGCCTTGCCGGTCGGCGAGCCGCCGAAGGGTTCGAGGCTGACGGCCAGCACGACGCCTTGCGTCACGCGCGCGCGCAGCTCTTCGGGTACGTCGAGTTCCCCCTGGCCGGTCTGCGGCAGGACGCCGAGCGAGATTGGTGCCTGTTCGCCCTCGACAAGCCAAAGTTCAAGAGACTTGTGTTCCACGCCCCCGCTTGCCACGGGCGTAACTGCCAGGCGGCCGGAGCTTCCGTCATAACGGGCATGAAGCGCAATGGCCTGGTTCTCGCCGGCGAGTTCGGCGGTGAGCGCTGCCTGTGGTTTCGGTCGCATGCGTTCGGCGTAATCGAGGCCGACGACAAGGCCGAGTGCTGCGATGGAGGCGAAGCTCAGGCCACGCCAGAGCAGAAGTGAATTCCAAAGGCTTCCCTTGACGGCTGCCACGGCAGCAGGAGACGCGAAAAGCCGATCCTCGATCTTCGAGAACAGTTGATCCGGAGCGGGCGTCTCGGCGTAATCATCGTTGAACTGGGTGAGGTTCTCCTCCCAACGCTTGACCATGGCGGCGAACTGCCGGTCGTGGCGCAGGCGCGCGTCAACCTTCAGCCGCTCGGCTCCGCTCAGGACGCCGAGGACATATTCGCCGGCGAGAACCTCGTCCCGCGATCGATCTCCCTTGCTCTGGTCAGGCGTGCTCATCCATGCACTCTCTCAGTTTCAAAAGGCTGCGTCGCAGCCAGGTGCGCATCGTGTTCAACGGAACCGCGAAATGATCCGCCAGTTCCTGGTATGACAGTCCCTCGACATAGGCCTGCCGGACAGCCAGCGCCCGATCAGGATCCAATGCCTCCAGGCAGGTGTCAATGCGGCCGCCTTCCGATCTCAGCACAGCATGCTGTTCCGGATCCGGTGCGAGATCGGCGATATCGACCGCCGCCTCGATATCCTCCCCCTGCGGCCGGCGCGCCCTCAGCCTGTCGATACAGTGGTAGCGGACGATGGCACAAAGCCATGGATAGGCATTGTCGCCCTCGCCCGTATAGCTCCCGGCCTTGTGCCAGATCTTGACGAACACATCCTGAAGCGCCTCTTCGGCCTCTCCCCTGTCCTTCAGCATACGCAGGCAGATGGCGAAAAGTTTCGCCGAAACGCGACCATAGAGCAAGGAAAAGGCGCCACGGTCCTTCAATGCCACACGGGCCAGCAAGCCGCCGATATCGTCGCGTTCCATTGAGCCCCCTGGTGCAGCTGGCTGAAATATAGCGTGTCATCATCGGCGGACAATGCGACGAGAAGAAGAAGCGACTTACGCGCCGCTTATATTGCGGCGGAATTATTCCCTCCGTCGCATTGATGCGCTAAAAGGCCGCGATCCAAAGTGAGGTTTCCCATGTCAGCTTCCGAAAGCGAAACGCAGGCTCGGCTTCTCGCCCAGGCCCTGCCCTTCATGCAGCGCTATGAAAACAAGACCATCGTTGTGAAATACGGTGGTCATGCCATGGGCAATCCGGAGCTCGGCAAAGCCTTTGCCGCCGATATCGCGCTCTTGAAGCAGTCGGGCGTCAACCCGATCGTCGTACACGGCGGCGGCCCGCAGATCGGAGCCATGCTCGCCAAGATGGGCATCGAATCGCGGTTCGAGAACGGCCTGCGCGTCACCGACCAGAAGACGGTCGAGATCGTCGAGATGGTGCTCGCGGGCTCGATCAACAAGGAAATCGTCGCGTTGATCAATCAGACCGGCGAATGGGCGATCGGTCTCTGCGGCAAGGACGGCAACATGGTCTTTGCCGAGAAGGCCCAGAAGAAGGTTCGCGACCCCGACAGCAATATCGAGCGCGTGCTCGATCTGGGCTTTGTCGGTGAAGTGGTCGAAGTCGACCGCACGCTGCTCGACCTGCTTGCACGTTCCGAGATGATCCCGGTCATCGCGCCTGTCGCGCCGGGTCGTGATGGCCATACCTACAACATCAATGCGGACACCTTTGCAGGCGCCATTGCGGGTGCGCTCAATGCGTCGCGCCTGCTGTTCCTCACAGACGTTCCCGGCGTTCTCGACAAGAACGGCCAGCTGATCAAGGAGCTTTCGGTCGCCGAAGCCCGCGCACTGATCAAGGACGGGACGATTTCCGGCGGCATGATCCCGAAGGTCGAGACCTGCATCGAGGCCATCCAGGCCGGCGTCCAGGGTGTCGTCATCCTCAACGGCAAGACGGCTCATTCCGTGCTGCTCGAGCTCTTCACCGAGACCGGTGCCGGCACGCTGCTCGTCCCTTAAGCCGATGCAGTCATCCGCTGCCGGTCACTCGATCGGCAGCGGCCGCTCCAGCTTCTCGCTGCCCGGCGTCACCGTGCGCATCGACAGCACGGCGACCAGAACGACAGCATAGGCGATGAAGTTGTAGATCAGCCCAAGGCTCAAGCCTTCGGCATAGACCGCCTTGCCGCTCAGGCCTTCAGCCGCATTGCGGGCCAGGTCCGAAAAGAAGATTTCGCTGACAATCGCGATCCCCAGCGCACTGCCCACCTGCTGGATTGCCTGAAGCGCACCCGATCCGCCGCCTGCATCCTGCGGCGGGACACCCGCCAGCACGAGCTGGAACATCGGCGCGATCGCAATCCCCATGCCAAGCCCACTCAGCAGGAACCAGGGCAGAAGCGCCATGCGGTCGACAGCCTCGCCCAGTGACTGGATCTCCGACCGCAGCAGGGCCATGCCGACGGTGACCATGACCACGCCGACCACGACACGGATGCGTGGGGTGATGTTGCCGAGGCGGCCCGAAATCAGCGAGGCGACGAAGATGCCGACGGAGAAAGGCACCGTCGTCATGCCCGACTGCAGCGGTGTCAGCCCATAACCCTGCTGCAGGAACATCGCGAGGATCAGGAAAAAGCCCGGCAAGGTCGAGAAAAAGGTCGCTGTCATCAACGAACCGATGACGTAGTTGCGGTTCTTCATCAGCGCGACAGGCAAGAGCTCCGGCGCCTTCAGCCGGTGCTGGCGCCGTTCCCAGAGCGCGAAGGCGATGCCGAACGGCACGGCCATCGCGAGCATGGCGAAGCACCAGGCCGGCCAGCCGAAGCCACGCCCCTCGATCAGCGGAAAGATGACGCAGAAGATCGTGACCGCCGCGAGCGCGATACCGCCAAAGTCGTTCTTCAGGCCGGGCTTTGGCGGCAGGGCCGGGATCAGCCGCCAGCCGAGCAGGATGGTCATCATCCCGACCGGAATATTGATGAGGAAAATCGGCCGCCATCCAAGATCGAAGAGGTTGAGCGCGATCAGCCAGCCCCCGAGGATCGGACCCGAGACGGCCGCGAGTCCGGCGCTGAGCCCGAAGAGCGAAAATGCCGCCGCGCGCTCCTTCGGCGGGAACATCATCTGGGCGATTGCCAGGACCTGCGGCGTCATGACGGCTGCTCCCGCTCCCTGCAACAGACGCGCGGCCACCAGCCAGCCGATATCGGGCGCGAGACCACAGAGCAGCGAGGCGGAGGTGAACGCCGCGACACCGGCGATGAAGACCTGCTTTTTGCCCCGGACGTCGCCAAGCCGACCGAACGGCAGCAAGCCAAGCGCGAACACCAGGACGTAACCGGCCACCACCCACTCAATCTGGCTTGATGTCGCGCCAAGCTCCGACTGGAGACTCGGCAGCGCCACATTGACGATGGTGACGTCGAGCAGGTTCATGAAGTTGGCCAGCATCATCACAATGAGCGCCGTCCAGCGCTTTGGGTATGGATGCGCGGCGTCGGCGCTGATCGTTGGTGTCGCGGGTGTCTTGGTGTGCATGTTGTCTCCCCGCTCTCGGCGCGCGCGTGTCTCCGGTGTATCGCGCAGCGGGATGGGTCGCAACGGGGCAAGGGTGCCGGTCAAGGTGAGGCGGGCATGGCGGCGTTCCTCTCCCCCTTGCGGGAGAGGATGGAAAATCGAAGGCTTAGGCGAGCGCAAGCCGCCTAAACTTCAGATTTTCCCGGTGAGGGGATCCGTTCCGTCGGCAACATCCTGACCGAACCCCCCTCTTGCGAAATCTGAGGTTTGGCCCTGATCGGGCCAATTCCTCTCATAGCCTTCGCGCGGCGTCGCGCTCAGGCCTCCGTTCGCTGAAATCGATTCACTGGATCGATTTCTGGCCTTCGGCCACCGCTCCGAAGTCTCCCCCGCAAGGGGGGAGATGGGCGTCGCGCCCGCCCTCACACCAGAACCAGCAACAGCACCCCGAAAACGATCAAAACACATCCTGCGATCTCGAGCCAGTTGATGCGCTCCTTGAAGAACAGCACCGAGGAGGCAAAGGTGAAGAGCATCTCGACCTGAGCCAAGGCTTTCACCACCGCCACCTGCTGCAGGGTCATAGCGGTAAACCAGCCGAAGGAGGCGGTGGCGCCGACGAAGCCGACGAGGGCGCTGACCTTCCAGGCGGAACGGACGCGGGCGAGTTCCGCCCGGTCGCGCCAGGCCATCCACAACAGCATCGACAGTGTCTGAATGGTGATAACGACGCAGAGCGTGTAGCCGGCCTGAACGAGGGCATCGGGCGCCGGCAGGCTCGGGGTGAGCGACAAGGACGCGGTGCGATAGGAGATTGCGGAGATGCCGAAAAAGAAACCGGAGGCAAGGCCGATCAGTGCAGTGCGGCTGGTCACTGATGTCAGGAGACTGACGGGGGTGAAGGCCGTGCGCGCCACCGAAATCAGCATCACGCCGAGGATCGAAACGAGGATCGCGGCTGCCGTACCAAGCCCAATTGTTTCACCGAACAGAACAAGCGCGATTAGCGCGGCCTGAGCCGGTTCGGTTCGGGAATAGGCTGTTCCGACCGCGAAGTTGCGGAAGGAGAAGAGGTGGACCAGCAGGAAGGTCGCACTGATCTGTGCAAGCGCGCCGATGATGGCCCAGATCGCGAAGGCCAGCCCCGGGACCGGCAGCGGACGGCCGAGGCCGACATGCAGGATGGCGAGATAGAGGAAGGCAAAGGGCAGGCCGAAGCCGAAACGCACAAAGGTGGCGCCGGTTGTGCCCATCTTGCCTTTCAGGTGTTTTTGCAGCGTCGAACGCAGGTTCTGCAGGAAGGCGCTGCCGACCGTGATGATGGCCCAGAGTTCCATGGGAGAGTGTCCAGAAAAGCCGCAGCGCGCGTCGGCAGGGATGCGGCGGAGTTGGGAAAGGGTGGCGGTTGGCCTCTGGCGTTCGAAACGCGGGCCGGTTGGCTCAGACCTGACGGTGGCGGATGGTGCCCGCGCTTACCGGATGAAAGCGCGCAGGCAGGCGCTTGCGGTCCTGCAGGACCACGACCCGTTCCATTGCCGCTATCGACATCTTCTTTCCCATCTTTTCCAGATAGCACTTCCCGAAGCCGCGACCAATGCTAATTAGAGGCCGATGCGCCGGCGGCGGCCTGCATTCCGCAGCCGCCCAGCACTGCCCCAAGAGGACCTGATGAACAGCCCAGCCAAGATCCCCTCGCCTGCCGATTTCGCCCATGTGCGCGACTGGGTCTTCGACCTCGACAACACCCTCTATCCGCATCATATCAACCTCTTCGCGCAGATCGATACGAACATGACCGCCTTCGTGTCCGAGCTTTTGCAACTGGAGCCGGCCGAGGCGAAGCTTCTACAGAAGCGCTACTATCACGAGCACGGCACGACGCTCGCCGGGCTGATGCTGCATCACAAGGTCGATCCGAACGCCTTTCTCGAGCGGGCGCATGCGATCGATTATTCGGCGCTGATCCCGGACGAGGCGCTGGGGTCTGCGATCAAGCGGCTGCCGGGTCGCAAATTCATCTTCACCAATGGCACGGTGGCGCATGCTGAGGCTGCTGCGCGGGCACTCGGCATTCTCGACCATTTCGACGACATCTTCGACATCGTTGCCGCCGACTATGTGCCGAAGCCGGCAGGCGCCACCTACGACAAGTTCGCGAGCCTGAACCGGATCGACACGAAACATGCCGCGATGTTCGAGGATCTGCCGCGCAATCTGACCGTGCCGAAGGCTCTTGGCATGAAGACCGTGCTGCTTGTGCCGCGCAATCTGGGCACGGCGATTCTTGAGACCTGGGAGCGGGTCGAACACGTGGACGCCGAAACCGTCGACTATCTGACCGACGATCTCACCGGCTTTCTGCAGGCGCTGCTACCGCAGGACACGTGAGCAAAAGCTTACGAAAGTTTCATGCAGCTTACCGAGAGTTAAGTAGGTGCGACCGGTTGTCGCCGCTACGGTTATCCCATCGAAACGAAACCTCGAAAGGATACCCTGATGAACGGCAAGACCCTGACGCTGGCCGCCGTGGCAGCCTCTCTCCTTGTTGGCACGACCGCCGGCGGCGCCTTTGCGCAAGACCGCGGCGAGCGCCGTGGCCCGGGCCGTGGCGGTCCGGAAGTGATGTTCGTGCAGATGCTGCAGAAGCACGATGTCGACAAGGACGGCAAGATCAGCAAGGAAGAGGCGAACGCGGCCGGCACGGCGCTGTTTGCGTCCATCGATGCTGACAAGGATGGCGTCCTGACGCCGGGCGAGATGCGCCAGCACCGTGAAGCCATGCGCGAAGAACGCAAGGCTCAACGTGAGGCCATGCGCGCCGAACGTCAGGCAGCTCGCGAAGCCGCAAAGGCCGATGCGCCCACTCCGCCCGGTGGAGCAGCACAGGAGCAGGCCATGAATGACGATGGTCCGCGCGGCGAAGGCGAAGGACGCCACGGCAAGCGTCATGGCTGGCACAATGAGCGTGTCGAGCGTGGTGGTCAGGACGGCATGCGTGGTCCCGGCCGCATGATGCGGATCGCGGATACCGACGAGAACGGCCAGATCAGCCAGGCGGAAGCAACCGCCTTGGCCGACCGGATGTTCACCCGGATGGACCGCAACAAGGATGGCTTCATCAGCGCCGACGACATGCCGAAGCGTCCCATCATGATGCGCTAAGCAGCGCACCAGAATATCGACAAAGATGACGGGCGGCCCCTCACGGGGCCGTTTCCTCGTTCAGATCATAGAAATCCTCGATGATCTTCCAGGCTTCCTCGGCCGTTTCGGCGAACTGGAAGAGGTCAAGATCCTCGGGCGCGATCGTGCCGAAGGCGGCGAGCGCCTCGAAGTTGATGATGTCCTCCCAGAAGGCGCGGGAGAACAGGATCAGCGGGATTGGCGCCATGCGCTTGGTCTGGATCAGCGTCACGGTCTCGAAGAGTTCGTCCAGCGTGCCGAAGCCGCCGGGGAAGATGGTGATCGCCTTGGCCCGCATCAGGAAATGCATCTTGCGGATAGCGAAGTAGTGGAAGTTGAAGCTGAGTTCCGGCGTCACATAGGGGTTCGGCGCCTGCTCGTGAGGGAGGACGATGTTGAGCCCCACCGAGGGCGCACCCACTTCCGAAGCGCCACGATTTCCGGCTTCCATCACGCCGGGGCCACCACCGGTCACCACCACATATTCGTGATAATCCATCTTCTTCGCCTGAGCCGAGCAGAGCTGGGCAAACTTGCGGGCCTCCTCGTAATAGATCGAGGCATTCTCCAGGTTCTTCTTCTGGATGTCGTTCTTGGCCGCCCAGGCGGCCTGACCAGGGGCGGGAATGCGCGCCCCGCCGAACATCACAACCGTCGACTTGATGCTGCGCTCGGTCAGGATCATCTCCGTCTTCAGGAGTTCGAGCTGCAGGCGGACGGGACGAAGCTCCTCGCGGCAGAGGAATTCATCGTCGACATAGGCGAGCGTATAGGAGGACGAGGCCGATTGCGGGGTGCGCGGAATCACCTCGGCCGTCTGCTTGTCGGTCGAGCTATCCTTCAGCGGATCCCAGGATCCATCCTTGCGTCTGTGCTTGCCATTTTTCCACCGTGCCATGCCTTGTCCTTTCCAACGCGCGGGGCTCCGCCGGCTGTTTTCTTCCAGCCCTTTATGCGCTAGAGCTTTGCGCGAATTTTCGATCAGATCCTGATCGTTTGCATCCCACCCACGGTAGACAACGAAGTTTAAGGAATTCAGATGAGCGCCTCCGATCTCACCCAGCTCGAACACGTCATCGAAGCGGCCTTCGACAACCGCGATACGGTTTCGACCTCCACCAAGGGCGAGATCCGCGATGCCGTCGAAACGGCCCTCAACCTCCTGGACAGCGGCAAGGTTCGCGTGGCGGCCCGCGGCGAAGACGGCACCTGGACCGTGCATCAGTGGCTGAAGAAGGCCGTGCTCCTTTCCTTCCGCCTGAACGACATGGAAGTCGTCAAGGGCGGCCCGGGTGCTTCCACCTGGTGGGACAAGGTGCCCTCGAAATTCGAAGGCTGGGGCGAAAGCGAATTCCGCTCGGCCGGCTTCCGCGCGGTTCCCAACGCCGTCGTTCGCCGCTCGGCCTATATCTCCAAGGGCGTCGTTTTGATGCCATCCTTCGTCAATCTCGGCGCCTATGTCGGTGAGAACTCCATGGTCGACACCTGGGCGACGGTCGGCTCCTGCGCCCAGATCGGCGCGAATGTACATCTCTCCGGCGGCGTCGGCATCGGCGGCGTGCTCGAGCCGCTGCAGGCTGGCCCGACGATCATCGAGGACAATTGCTTCATCGGTGCGCGCTCGGAAGTCGTCGAAGGCTGCATCATCCGCGAAGGCTCGGTGCTCGGCATGGGCGTCTATATCGGCAAGTCGACCAAGATCGTCGACCGCGCCACCGGCGAAGTGATGTATGGCGAAGTGCCACCCTATTCCGTCGTTGTCGCCGGCTCGATGCCCTCGGGCAATGCCGTGATGGCCAATGGCCAGCCGGCGCCGCATCTGTACTGCGCCGTCATCGTCAAGCGCGTCGATGAAAAGACCCGCTCGAAGACCGGCATCAACGAGCTGCTGCGCGACTAAGCCCTGATGGCCTTGCCGGGGCGGGAGATATCGGTCGGCTGGGCGCTCTTTCTTTGGGACGGGCGCATCGGCCGACGTGTCTTCATCCTCGGCACGCTGTTCTGGATGATGGCGAATGCGGCAGTGGTCGCGTTCGTGACGGGCTCGGACGAGATCTCACCCGGTTCCTTCTCGCTTTTCCTGACCACCGCCAGCCTCTCGCTTCTCTCCCTGCTGATGCTTGGGACAAAGAGGCTGCACGACATCGGCATGTCGGGGATCGCTGCCGCATTTCTCGTCATCCCGGCCTTTTCCCTGATCGCCTTCTTCCTTCTGTGCGTCTGGCCCTCTACCGACAGTGCCAATCGCTATGGCACAGCGTCAAACAGGCGCGCCGGCTGAACCTTTGCATGGGTGACACGCCCCGGCGGATCGGCTAACACTCGCTGATCTTCAAGGCGCCCTTCCGGTCCTGAACCGGCATGCGGCCATTCCCGTATCAGTGTCCATGACCGCTACAAATCCCGTCGACGTTCTCCAGGCCCTCATCCGCTGCCCCTCCGTCACGCCTGCCGAAGGCGGCGCGCTTGATGTGCTCGAAAACCTCCTGTCTCCGCTCGGCTTCAAGGTCGACCGGATGATCGCCAAGGACGAGGGCACGCCCGATATCGAGAACCTCTACGCCCGGGCCGGGTCCGACGGCCCGCATCTGATGTTTGCCGGCCATAGCGATGTCGTGCCCGTCGGCGCCGAAAGCGACTGGAGTGCCGGCCCCTTCTCCGGCGATATCCGCGACGGCATGCTCTATGGCCGTGGCGCGGTCGACATGAAGGGCGGGATCGCGTGCTTCATTGCCGCCTATGCGCGGCTCGTCGAAGCCGGCAAGGTACCGAAGGGTTCGGTCTCACTGCTGATCACCGGTGACGAGGAAGGCCCTGCTGTCAACGGCACGGTCAAGCTGCTCGAATGGGCAGCGGCACGGGGCGAGCGTTGGGATGCCTGCCTGGTCGGCGAGCCGACCAATCCCGACACCCTTGGCGACATGATCAAGATCGGGCGTCGCGGCTCGGTCTCTGGCTCGGTGACGGTCAAGGGCGTGCAGGGTCATGCGGCCTATCCGCATCTCGCCGACAATCCGGTACGCGGCGCGCTGCCGCTTGCAAAGAGCCTGATGTTTCCGGCCTTCGATGAGGGCACGGAGAACTTCCAGCCGTCGAACCTCGAAGTGACCACCATCGACGTCGGCAATGTCGCGACCAATGTCATTCCGGCATCGGCCCGCTTCAAGTTCAACATCCGCTTCAACGACATCTGGACCGCCGATAGCGTGAAGGCCGAAATCGTCCGCCGGCTCGATGCCGCCGCCGTCGATCCCGAGCTTCGGCCGGGCCGTGCCGCGATCGGCTACGATATCGTCTGGTCGGAGCGACCGAGCCACGTGTTCCTGACGCGCAATAATGCGCTGATCGCCTCGCTTTCCGGTGCGATCGAGACAGTGACCGGCAGGACGCCTAAGCTTTCGACTACGGGCGGCACGTCGGATGCACGCTTCATCAAGGATTATTGCCCGGTCGTCGAATTCGGCCTTGTCGGCCAGACCATGCATATGGTCGACGAGCGGGTCGCTGTTTCGGACCTGGAGACACTGACTGTCATCTACCAGACCTTCATCGAGCAGTGGTTCGCCCATGCCGACGCTTAAGGAGGTCGAGATTTATCTCAGAGGCCTCTGGCTGCTGTTCAAGCAGGATCCGGCCGGCTTTTTGCACCTCGACCTCACCGACCGCGGTGCGCTGCGCTCGTTCTGGGCCGTCGTCTGGGCGCTACCGGCGATCCTGATTTCCTTTGCCTGGTGGCGGCTACTCTTTCTGCAGGGCCTGCCGGAAGGGACCGAAACGGGCGCACTGTTCTTCTTCCGCCTGACGCTGGTCGAGGCATCGAACTGGATCTTCCCGCTCGTGCTGCTCGGGGTGCTTTGCCTGCTCATCGGGATCGGCGAGAAGTTCTCTTCGATGGTGGTGGTGATCAACTGGCTGTCGCTGCCGATTTCCTACTCCTATGGCCTGCTCGTCCTGATGATGATGCTGATGCCGGCTTTGGCCGGCGTGGTCGCGCTGCTTTGGCTGATCCTGATGATTTCAGTCATTGTGGCCCTCTTCCGGATCATCCGGATGATAGTTGGGGACCAACTGCTGATGGTATCCTCGATCGTCATGGTGCTGCTAGTACCATCCATGATCATTGCCGAATTGCTGGAACAGTTTCTCGGCGTCTATCCGGGCTAAGACCCGTCAGCCTTCGAAGGGCGCGTCACCGGGATAATCCACGGCCATGAAATAAAGGCCCTCAGGCGGCGCGACGGGACCGCAGGCGGCACGGTCGCGCGCGTCAAGCGCAGCGCGGACATCGGCCGGTGTCATCTTACCCTCGCCCGCAAGCTTCAGCGTTCCGGCAAAGGAGCGGATCTGATTGTGCAGGAAGCTCTGGGCCGTGGCGCGGATCTCGATGAGATGGCCCGAGCGGGTCACATCCAGCCGATCGAGCGTGCGTACCGGGCTTGCCGCCTGGCAATGGGCGGAGCGGAAGGTGGTGAAGTCGTGATGGCCCACAAGCTGCTGGGCGGCTGCATGCATGGCTTCGTGGTCGAGCGGCTTTGGCACCCACCAGGCGCGCTTGTCCTCCAGTGCCAGACGCGCCGGACGGGTAATGATCCGGTAGAGATAGTGACGGCGCAATGCCGAAAAGCGGGCATCGAAATCGTCCGGCACGGCGCGCACGTCGAGCACCGCGACCTGCTCGGAGGCGAGCGCCAGATGGGCGTTCAGCGCATTGCGCAGCTTGTGCGGCACCCAGTCACGGGAGAGATCGGCATGGATGACCTGGCCCATGGCATGGACGCCGGAATCGGTGCGGCCGGCCCCGCGGATGACGACCTTCTCGCTGGTCAAGGACAGGATCGCCTGTTCCAGGGCAGCCTGGATGGAGTGGCCGTTTTCCTGGCGCTGCCAGCCGACATAGGCCGAGCCATCATATTCGACGGTCATCCGGAAACGAGGCATCAGGCGATCACCGTGCCTTTGGGCAGCGGCGTTCCGCGAAGGAAATCCTCGGCGCTCAACGCCTTGCCTCCGGCCTTCTGCAGACGCACGAGACCGACCGCGCCGGTCCCGCAGGCGATCGTCAGGCGGTCGTCAACTGCTGTCCCGGGAGCAGCGAGCGCTCCATCACCTTGAACCAGATGCGAGGCGAGGAGCTTGACCCGCTCGGGCTTGCCGCCGACCTCCATCTCGGTCCAGGCGCCCGGGAAAGGCGAGAGGCCGCGGATGTGGTTGTGGACCTCGGGGGCCGGGCGGGAGAAGTTCACACGGGTTTCCGCCTTGTCGATCTTGGCCGCGTAAAACACGCCCTCGTCCGGCTGGGCGACAGTCTGCAGCGCGCCGGCTTCGAGCTTCGCCATCGCCTCGACCATGGCTTCGGCGCCGACGAGGCTCAGGGCATCATGCAGTTCGCCGGCGGTCATATCGGGGCCGATCGTGACCTTGCGGGTGAGCGCGACGGGGCCTGTGTCGAGGCCCTTGTCCATCTTCATCACCATCATGCCGGTTTCGGCATCGCCGGCCATGATGGCGCGCTGGATCGGTGCTGCACCCCGCCAGCGCGGCAGCAAAGAGGCATGGCCGTTATAGGCCCCGAGCCGCGTGCCGTTGAGGATCGCCTCGGGCAGCAGCAGGCCATAGGCAACGACCACGGCAACGTCTGCGTTCAGCGCGATGAAGGCCTCGCGATCGGTCTGGTCACGGAAGTTGAGGGGATGACGGACCTCGATGCCGAGGTCTTCGGCGGCCTGATGGACCGGCGACTTCTGCAGGTCGAGGCCACGGCGACCGCCGGGACGCGGCGGCTGCGAATAGGCGGCAACGATTTCGTGGCCTGCCGCATGCAGCGCTTTCAGGGTCGCTACGGAAAAATCCGGCGTGCCCATGAAGATGATGCGAAGTGCCATCGTATCTGCCTCAACGCGCGAATGGATAGACGCCGGGATCAGATCTTCTGACGGGCGGCCTTGGTGAACCTCTTAATGACCATCTCGCGCTTCAGACGGGAGATGTGATCAATGAAGAGTACGCCATTGAGATGGTCGATCTCGTGCTGAAGGCAAGTGGCGAGCAGGCCGTCGGCCTCCGTCAGCTGCTCCTTGCCGTCGCGGCCGATCGACTTCACCGTGATTGCGGCCGGGCGTTCGACCTCGGCGTAATAGTCCGGGATCGACAGGCAGCCTTCCTCGTAGACCGAGCGCTCGTCTGACGACTTGAGGATTTCAGGATTGATGAAGACCAGCGGTGCGGGCTCTTCGCCTTCCTTGGCGAGATCGATGACGAGGAGACGACGCGGCACGCCGACCTGGATCGCGGCAAGCCCGATGCCAGGCGCGTCGTACATGGTCTCGAGCATGTCATCGATGAACTGCTCAAGCTCGGCATCGACGCGCTCGATGGGCGCGGATACCTGGCGCAGCAGGGGGTCGGGCAGGATGATGAGAGGCTTGATGGTCATGGCCTCCCATAGCGCAAGTTCAAAACGGAGGAAACGGAAAAACGCTTGGGTTTCTCCGTTTCGTGATGGTTCAAGGCAGGTGGTTTCCACGCGGAAGGCAAATCATATGCATAGCCATGTATTGTGGGAGATCGCCGTCATGAAGCCATGCGGTAGTTGCTGCCAGCGGCATACCCGGAAGCCTGCGCGCGACTTCCATTCGTCCTGAAACCCTGGAGGGCCCGCACGAGCCGTTCGGCCTCTTCCATCAGCGTTGCTGTCTGGGCAGAGCTTTCCTCGACCATCGCAGCATTGCGCTGGGTGATCTGATCCATCGATTGGACGGATGTATTGACCTCGCGCAGCCCGCCCGACTGGTCGGCGGCAGCAGAGGCAATCTTGGCAACGATCTCGTTGATGTCTCCAATGCGCACGATGATCTTGCCCAGAGCATCTCCGGCATTGTTGACCAGGCCAACGCCTGCTTCGACCTGTGACGAACTCTGCGAGATCAGGTTCTTGATTTCTCGGGCAGCGTTGGCGCAGCGCTGAGCAAGTTCCCGGACTTCCTGGGCAACGACGGCAAAGCCGCGTCCCGCCTCTCCGGCCCGGGCGGCCTCGACGCCCGCGTTGAGTGCCAGGAGATTGGTCTGGAAGGCGATCTCGTCGATGACGCCAATAATCTTGGAGATTTCGTCGGAGGACTTCTCGATGGCGCCCATGGCGTCGACGGCGCGCGAGACTACTTCTTCGGAGACGCGGGCTTCCGTCAAGGCGGCTCCCACGACCGCCGAGGCTTCCTTCGCACCGTCAGCCGTCAACGTGACATTCTGCGTCAATTCATGCAGAGCGGCCGTGCTCTGCTCAAGGCCCGCCGCCTGCTGCTCGGTACGCTGGGCAAGGTCGTCGGTCGCGTCCGAAATCGCAGTCGTCGACTTGAAGATCTCATCCGCCGAGTGTCGGACCGTACTGATCGTCGCACGCAGGGCATCGACCGAAGCGTTGTAGTCTTGTGCCATCTGGACGAAATTCGCCGGCAGATCCATGGGCAGGCGTGCATCCAGATCGCCGGCCGAGAGTTTGCCAAGCGCATCGCGCAGGGCGGCGAGCGCCATTGCCTGCTCGGCTTCCGCTTTCATTCGGGCGTCTTCAGCTGCCTGACGCTGCTCGGCCAGGATAGCGAGGTAAACGGAGATCGAATAATCCATGTCGAGAAGCGCAGCCTTGACGACAACCGAGATCTCCTCGGCCAGCTGTTCGGAATTGCGTCTACCGAAGCGACTCGGCCAGCGCTCACGAACAACCGCGTGTACAAGCTGTTCAAGGACGAGCGCGTAACCTCCGATATACCAGCGTGGTTCAAGACCGATCCGGGCATGGGCCTTGCCGACCTTGGTGACGCCTTCCACATAGCTGTCGGTATAGTCTGCGGTGCCGACGATGCCCCAATGCTCTTCCTGGCGCTTCTTGGCGCCTTTCATATGGTCGTCATTGCGGAAAAAGGCGGCCGTCTCAGGGACCCTTCGCACCTTGTCGTAGAAGATGTCGAGCGCGCCGCCTATGTTGTTTCGGATCAGCGGTCCGAGCCGCTTCAGCGTTTCGCGCCCCTTGTTGTCGAGTCCCAGAAAACGCAGGCGATTGCTAAGGTCGGAATTGTCAGAGTGGGACATGGCTTACGCGTCTTTCTACAACCATTAGGAATATCAGCATGCGCTGATTAACGTATCCAAAGGAGCGCTAAATTGGTAAATCTTCGGTTGCTTTCTCAGTACAGCTTTTCACTTGGCTTCTGGTTTTCCGCCGACCCGGCCCAGCCACTTGCGTTTCGTCAAGTTTGAGCGTCACAATTTTCTACAATTGGCAAACAGCAAACCAGGCACGGGACTCTTGTTCACTCTTTGATCTGTCGCTGAAGCCCGAATCAGTTATGGTCGATGAATGAACATTCAGGACATTCCGGCGGTGACCATCGGCTCAGTCACCCTTTCACCCGCGGTTCTCGTGGCGCTGGCCGCTGCCTTGGTGCTGCTGCCCATTCTGGCGCTTATCATTGTCGCGATCCGGACATCTGCAGCCCGTGAACGGCTCATGGAAGAAACCGCCCGGCGCGACGAAGCCGCGGAAGCGCGGCTTGCGGAACTTTTGAAAGCGCAGGCCGAGATGCAAGGACGGCTCGCGACCATGGCCGAAGTGTTCGGCAGCCGTCAGGCCGAGCTGAACCAGACGATCAGCCAAAGACTTGATGGAATGACGCATCGGATCGGCGCGACCATTACCGAGCAGACGAAGTCGACACACGACAATCTGCGCACACTGCAGGAGCGGCTGGCTGTCATCGATGCGGCGCAGAACAATATCCAGTCGCTGGCCAAGGACGTAGTCGGCCTGCAAGCGATCCTATCCAACAAGCAAACACGCGGGGCCTTCGGCCAGTCGCGGATGGAGACCATCGTTGCCGACGGACTGCCCATGGGCGCCTACGAGTTCCAGAAGACGCTGTCGAACGGCTCGCGCCCCGACTGCGTGATCCGCATGCCGAACAATTCGCCTCCGCTGGTCGTGGATGCGAAGTTCCCGCTAGAAGCCTGGAATGCGATCCGGGACACGGAGAATCCGGATCAGAAAAAGGTCGCCGCCCAGCAGTTTCGCCGCGACATGGAGGTCCATATCCGCGACATCTCGGAGAAGTACTTGATCCAGGGCGAAACACAGGACATGGCCTTCCTCTTCGTCCCTTCCGAGTCGGTCTTCGCGGAGATCCACGAGAACTTTGAAGGCATCGTCCAGAAGGCGCACCGACAGAAAGTGGTCATCGTCTCGCCATCTCTGCTGATGCTCTCGATCCAGGTGATCCAAGCCGTGCTGAAGGACCAGCGCATGCGCGAGCAGGCGCATCTCATACAGGGCGAGGTCATCCGTTTGATGGAGGACCTCGGACGTTTGGACGACCGGACCCGCAAGCTGCAAAGCCATTTCCTGGCCGCGCAGAAGGATGTCGAGATGATCATCACCTCATCGGATAAACTGGCCAAGCGTGGTGCCAAGATAGAGGCGATGGAGTTCGAGACGCCTGGCGCGCGGCCGGACGGCGACGAGGCTGCGCCCCGCAGCGTTGAAAGCAGGACCGGCCTGCTCAAGCTCAGGGTTGTTGACGAGGACTGAGACCCGGTCCAAAAGAGCGCAGAACCTAGGGAGGCCCTGCGCTCATGATCACCGTTTTCGGCTCCATCAACATGGACCTCGTCGCCACCACGCCACGCTTGCCGAAGCCCGGCGAGACGGTTCCGGGTACCGGGTTTGCCACGGCTGCGGGCGGCAAGGGCGCCAATCAGGCGCTGGCAGCCCGTCGGGCCGGCGCAACCGTGCGCATGGTGAGCGCGGTCGGGCGAGACGAGTTTGCAGGCCCCGCCCTCGACCTGCTCGATAAGGCAGGAACGGACCTTTCTGCCGTCGCGCGTGTCGATGGACCGACAGGCACAGCGCTGATCCTCGTGGGTGGCGATGGTGAGAACATGATCGCGGTGGTTCCAGGGGCAAACGGGACGGTCAGCATGGCGCAGGCCGATCAGGCGATCAACAGAATGGCGGACGGCGATATCCTGATGTTGCAGCAGGAGGTACCGGCCGCTGCGGTGAAAGCAGCGCTGACCCTGGCAAAGGGCCGAGGCATCAGGACAGTTCTGAATATCGCCCCGTTGATTGCCGAGACTGCGGAGCTGGCGGCTCTTGCAAGCATCGTCATTGCCAACGAAACCGAATTCGAGCGACTTGTCGGGCGAGACAACCTGACAGGTGCCGAACGCGAGCAGATGCTGCTCGACATGCATGCCAGAGGGGGGCAGACTCTGATCGTCACCCTGGGTGCGGATGGCGTCATTGCCGCCGAAGCGGGAGCGTTGCATCGGACCAAGGGGCTCAAGATCGATCCTGTGGACACTGTCGGGGCAGGCGACACCTTCTGCGGCTATCTTGCCGCGGGCCTCGATGCGGGACTTCCCTTCGCCGACGCCCTTCGCCGAGCAGCGGTTGCCGGTTCGCTGGCCTGCCTGAAACCAGGCGCACAGCCATCGATCCCCACGGCAAACGAAGTCAGCGCCGCGATCTAGGGGCAACTCTTCCGCGCGCTGTCAGATTTATCGCCCGTTAAGCAATGGAACATAAGCTCCGGTACGAACGGGGTGCGCGAAAGCGTGCCCGGCCGCGCCATGAAGGTGCGGAACGAATGTGCCTGCGTCCAGAACCTCCTATGTCGAGGCTCCCATGTTCGCCTTCTTTACCCGTTCGATCGCCGCCAAGCTGCTTGTTGTGACAGGTGTCGCTATCGGCCTGGTGCTATTCCTTTCCAACCTCGTATTGATTTCTCAGACCCGCGACCGCGTCCACTCCCTCACCATGAGCCAGGCCGATGCGGAAGCCAAATCCATTGCCCGTGAAATCGCTGGCGATATCGGCGAATTGGCGAGTGCCGCTCGCACCATGTCCGGTGTCATCGGCCGGGGCCACGACGGCAAGTCCCTGGACCGCCTCGGCATCACGAACATCCTGAAGGCGAACCTTGAGCAGAACCCCTTTGCCTTCGGCAGCTGGATGGCGGAAGAGCCACGGGCGATTGACGGCCAGAAGGACGAGATCAAGGGAAAGAAAGAGCTTTCCGCAAATGATGACGGCGACTTCACGCCCTACTGGTCCAAGAACAAGGATGGCGAGGTCCAGTTCTCCACCTTCGCGGCGAAATACGACGCCGAATGGTATGCGCTCGCTGCCAAAAGCGGCAAGGGCGCGATTACAGCCCCCTATCTGGCCGAAGGCACCGACGTACCGACGACGATGAGTTCCATCGCCTACCCGGTCTTCTCCGGCGGCAAGATGATCGGCGTCAGTGGCGTCGATATCTCGCTGAAGTCACTTTCCGACAAGCTGAAGGCTCTGAAGCCGTTCGAAACTGGCCGCGTCTTGCTGGTTGCTCAGAATGCGCAATGGCTCGTTGCTCCGAGCGACGATCTCATGATGAAGCCTTACGAAGCAGAAGGCTCCGAGGCCCTGAAGGCTGCCCTTTCGAGCCGCAGTGGCAGCGTCGTGTCGGATCTCACGGATGCCAATGGCGAAGGCTTCGACCGCCTGCTCTATCCCTTCGCAGTTCCTGGCGTAAACGCCACCTGGGCGGTCATCATCGATATTCCGCATACCGCCATCAATGCGCCGGTCGAAGCGCAGACGATGATGATGATCGTTGGTGGTCTGATCGTGCTCGGTGCGGTCATGCTGGCGCTCTTCCTCGCCGTCCGCTCGCTTGCCCAGCGTCCGCTGCACGGGCTGGTCGGCGATGTCGAACGCATGACCAAGGGCGATTATTCCACTGACGTTTCCAACCAGCATCGCGAGGATGAAATCGGCCTCGTCGGCAAGGCGCTTGATGGTTTCCGCCACAAGCTCGCCGAGAGCCGCACGCTGGCCGCAGAAGCCGATGCGCAGCGCAAGGCCGCCGAAGGCGAGCGCCGGCGCAACGAAGAGGAGCGCAATCAGTCCGCTTCGGTGCAACAGCATGTCGTCACCGCGCTCGGCAGCGGCCTTGCCCAGCTGTCGCAGGGCAATCTCACCTATCGCATCGCTGACGAATTTCCCGGGGAATATGCGGCCCTCAAACGGGACTTCAACGATGCCGTGGCAAGCCTCGAACAGGCGATCGCCTCGGTCAATGGCAGTGTCGTCAACATTGCCGCCGGCACGAGCGAAATCTCCGAAAGTGCGGCCGACCTTTCCAAGCGTACAGAACAGCAGGCGGCAAGCCTTGAGGAAACGGCAGCAGCCCTTAACGAACTCACCGAGCAGGTCAATTCGAGTGCCGACAATGCCGGCACTGCGGCCAACACGGTTTCGGTGGCCGTGAAGGATGCCGAGAAGTCCGGCGAGGTAGTCCAGAAAGCGGTTGCCTCCATGCATGGCATCGAGCAGTCGTCGCAGGAAATCTCGCGCATCATCGGCGTCATCGACGAGATTGCCTTCCAGACCAACCTCCTGGCACTCAACGCTGGCGTTGAAGCCGCGCGTGCCGGTGAAGCCGGCAAGGGCTTTGCGGTCGTCGCGCAGGAAGTGCGCGAGCTTGCGCAACGCTCGGCCACGGCCGCCAAGGAAATCAAGGCACTGATCAATGCCTCGGCCGCACAGGTCAAGGACGGTGTCGAACTGGTTGGCGAAGCCGGTCAGACCCTGGAAAAGATCGCCCAGCAGGTCATGCAGATCAACGGCCTCATCCGGCAGATCTCTGCCTCGGCCAGCGAACAGGCCTCGGGGCTGAAGGAGGTCAACGCGGCCGTCAACCAGATGGACCAGGTCACGCAACAGAACGCCGCCATGGTCGAGGAAACGACGGCGGCCAGCATGGCGCTGCGCAACGAATCCGACACGCTGCGAGGGCTGGTGGCGAAGTTCCAGGTGTCAGGCGCCTCGCAGCCCGGTGCAGCGCTCAGAGCGACGGCCGAAACCATGCGGAGCGCTGCAAGCCAGCCCGCCCCAAGCCCCCGGACTGCGTCCTATTCACCCGCACCGCGCAAACTTGCGGCGGCGGGCGGCGGCTCAGCGAGTGCCGACAATTGGGAAGAGTTCTGAGCCGAGAGGCCGGATCGAAGCAGACGGCAGGGCGCGGTGGATCCGCGCCCTCTTTTCATGCCCTTCAGAGGCGAGCAAAGCGCTCGATCAGCAGATCGAAGAAGCCATCGGCATCGACGCTGCGCATGAAATTTGCGTTCGGCGTGCGACCCGACACACGCCACCAGTCGACCACGGTCATGCCGACGGTGAGTTCCGACTGAAGCTCGATCTCGACATTACAGTGACGTCCGCCGAACAGCTCCGGCTTCAGAAGGTAAGCAACGACCGTCGGATCATGCAGCGGACCGCCGTCCGAACCGTACTTCTCTTCATCGAAGCGCTCGAAAAATTCCAGCCACTCGACCATGACCTTGGCGGGCCTGGTGCCCAAGGCCGCGATACGGGCCACGCGCGCCTTGGTGGTCATCAGCTGGTGGGTGACATCGAGCGGCATGATGGTGACCGGGATGCCGGAGCCGAGGACGGCGGCTGCGGCATGTGGATCGACATAGATGTTGAACTCGGCGGCCGGCGTGATGTTGCCTCCCTCGGAGAAGCCGCCGCCCATCATCACCAGTTCCTTGACGCGCGGGGCGATATCAGGGGCCTTCTGCAGCGCGAGACCGATATTGGTCAGCGGTCCGAGCGTGCAAAGCGTCACGGTGCCCGCCGGTTCGTTGCGGATCGTCTCGATGATGAAGTCAACGGCGTGCTGGCTCTCGATCGCCATCGTCGGCTCCGGCAGCACCGCGCCGTCGAGACCGGTCTTGCCATGCACGTGCTCGGCCGTGACGAGCGGGCGCACCATGGGTCGATCCGCCCCTTCGAAGACCCGACGGCCGGTCTCGCCGCACAGCTCGCACACAATACGCGCGTTGCGGCTGGTCATGCGCAGCGGGACATTGCCCGCCACCGTGGTGATGCCCAGCAGTTGGAGCTCGGGGCTCGCAAAGGCGAGCATCAGGGCGGCGGCATCGTCCTGACCGGGATCGGTATCGATGATGATCTTGCGCGGTTCTGTCATGGCGAAATCCTAAAGTCGAAAGGGCGAGGCTTGGAACGCGGCTTCGCTTTTGTCAAGCAAGAGAGTGCTTGCCCGTCGTGTCGCGATTTCCCATATTCGAGGATGACGGATGGCCCGGCGAGGCCGCATATGAGATGGAAATGACACGCAACAGAGTGCCTACGGAAGCCTTCATCATTACCTTCGATACGGGCGACGGCAATGCCTTCCGGCGACCGCGCGGCGGTGACGGTTATCCGCCCTATGATATCGAGCGCCTGCCGCCGCAGAAGGGCACCGAGCGCCTGCGCGTCACGCTTGCGGTGGCCGGATTTGCCGAAAACGAACTGGATGTCAGCGTCGAGGCGAATCAACTGGTCATTCGCGGCAAGCAGACTGAGCGCGAGGAGGCGGATTACCTGTTTCGGGGCATCGCTTCGCGACAGTTTCAGCGCGTCTTCGCGATCGAGGATGGCATGGAAGTCACGGGTGCCTCGTTGCGCAACGGACTGCTCGCAATCGAGATCATCCGCCATGATCCGGTGCATCTGGTAAGGAAAATTAACATCTCCACTGCAGAATGAAGGGTGCGGCAATGTTGTGCCGCCTCTCCCTCATTCGCGGAGGATCGGAATGTTATTGAAAGAAGCTTCAGCCCGCCTGACGAAATCCGAACTGGCGCATCTGGGCGCCGGCGAAGTGGGCTACATCCGCAAGATGAAGTCAGACGAGGTATCGCGCTGCTTCCCCGAAGCCCCGGAAATCGACCCGACTCTTGATCTGTGGGCGCTTTTTGCTGCAGATGGAACGCCCATCCTGCTCACGGACAACCGTTCCAGCACCTTCTTCAAGGCGGCAGAAGACGACCTGAAGACCGTTTCGCTGCACTGATTGGTGCAGCGAACCACCTAGTTCAAAACTGCAGTGCGAATCAGCGCTTGCGGAACGTGAGATAGGCCGAGGAGCGGCCTTCCCGACGCGCCTTTGCTTCATAGCGCGTCCCTGGCCAGCCCTCGTAGGGCGTGAGCCAGTCGCTCGCATTGCGAGCCGTCCATTCAAACCCACCATGATCGCGGCAGTGCTGCAGCGTCCAATTGACATAGGTGTCGATGTCGGAGGCAAAGCAGAACATGCCTTCCGGCTTCAGCACCTTGTGGAAACGCTCAAGGTTGACCTGCGAGACGAAACGGCGCTTCCAGTGGCGCTTTTTCGGCCATGGATCGGCGTAAAGCAGGTCGATCTGGTCGATCTGTCCCTCGGGCAGCCAGTCCAGCAATTGTGTCGCGTCGTCGTCGTAGACGCGGATGTTCCTCAGTCCTTCAGCTTCCACGACCGCAAGCAGCTTCGCCATGGAATTGACGAAGGGTTCGACACCGATGAAACCCGTGGCAAGGTTGGTGCGGGCGCGGTGTACCAGGTGTTCACCGCCGCCGAAGCCGATCTCGAGGCGGATCTTCCCGACGGGCACCGGAAACAGGGACTTCAGGTCGGCCGGCACCCTGGAGGTGAGGTCGACCTTCAGCTCCGGTAGGACGGTTTCCATCCGCTCGACCTGCTGGTCGCGCAACGGCTTACCCTTGCGTCGACCGAAGAATGCTTCGGTCGACCTCGTCCGGCGTTCCTGTTCCGTCATTCAGTTCAAGCCTTGATCGCATCCTTGAGCGGCTTGACCAGGTCGAGCTTCTCCCAGGAGAAGGAACCGTCACGGCCAGCCTTGCGGCCGAAATGGCCATAGGCGGACGTCTTAGCATAGATCGGCTTGTTGAGGTCAAGATGGCGACGGATGCCCGACGGGGACAAGTCCATAACCTTGCGGATGGCAGCCTCAACCTGATCCTCGGTGACCTTGCCTGTGCCGTGCAGGTCGACATAGATCGACAGGGGCTGGGCAATGCCGATCGCATAGGAGATCTGGATCGTGCAACGGTCCGCCAGATCGGCGGCAACGACGTTCTTGGCCAGATAGCGCGCAGCATAGGCGGCGGAACGGTCGACCTTGGTCGTGTCCTTGCCCGAGAAAGCGCCACCGCCATGAGGAGCCGCGCCACCATAGGTATCAACGATGATCTTGCGGCCCGTGAGGCCCGCATCACCGTCCGGACCGCCGATGACGAACTTGCCGGTGGGGTTAATGTACCAGGCGCAGTCGTCAGCGATCTTCAGGTCACCCAGAGCTTCCCGAATGAAGGGCTCGACAACCTGGCGGACCTTTTTCGAATCCCAGCTATCATCAAGATGCTGGGTGGACAGGACGATCGAGGTTGCCTCGGACGGCTTTCCATCGACGTAACGAACGGTAACCTGGCTCTTGGCATCCGGGCCGAGCTTGCCAACGTCGCCTTCACCCTTCTTGCGGGCGGCAGACAGCAGCTGCAGGATCTTGTGAGAGTAGTAGATTGGGGCCGGCATGAGGTCCGGCGTCTCCTTGCAGGCATAGCCGAACATGATGCCCTGGTCGCCTGCGCCTTCGCTGTTCGAGCTGTCGGCGGCCTTGTCAACGCCCTGGGCGATATGAGCGGACTGGGAATGCAGGAGAACGTCGATCTTGGCGGTCTTCCAGTGGAAACCGTCCTGCTCATAGCCGATGTCGCGCACGGCCTTGCGGGCGGCGGACTTGAACTTCGCGGGATTGATGACTTCGTTGCCGTTCTTGTCGGTCTTCATCAGGCTCGGCGGAAGGCGAACCTCGCCCGCGATGACGATCCGGTTGGTGGTTGCGAGCGTTTCGCAAGCGATGCGTACGGTCCAGGGATCGACGCCAGTCTTGGCCGCTTCCCGGTACACCAGGTCAACGATTTCATCGGAAATACGGTCACAAACCTTATCCGGGTGACCTTCGGAAACGGACTCACTGGTAAAGAGGTAATTTGCTCGCATCGGGATTCCCCTCAAAGTATGGACGGCCGGCATCGTTACTCAGTTCAAGCAGCGATGACAAGGACACAACCACATAAATATATCTTTATGTGAGTAAATTTTCCCTCTTGGCGAACAAAAAAAAGCGGCCCTGCGGCCGCTCTCTTTGTCAGGATCGAAGTCCCGCTGCTTATTCGGTGTCGGCTTCGGCAGCGAGCGCCTTGACCAGATCCACGATCTTACGACGAACCTTGGGGTCGCCGATCTTCACAAAGGCTCGGTTGAGTTGAAGACCTTCCGAGGAGGAGAGGAAGTCAACCACGTAGTTGGAACTGGAGGCTTCCGCCATGCCGGAACTGGACGGTTGCTCGCCCGGCGCATCTTCGAAGAAGAAGGAAACCGGTACCGTCAGTATATTGGAGATGTTCTGAAGACGGCTTGCACCCACACGGTTGGTGCCTTTCTCGTACTTCTGAATTTGCTGGAATGTGATCCCGAGGCTTTCACCAAGCTTTTCCTGGCTCATGCCAAGCATCGTGCGACGAAGGCGAATCCGGCTACCGACGTGGATGTCAATCGGGTTCGGCTTCTTCTTGTTCTCGATCATTAATGTCGTCCTGACAAAATTGTTGGCGTTGCGACCTAACCCCATGCCCGCCACACCATAACGAGACGTTGTGCTCGCCATCGATGATCTTTCAGCATACTTGCAGAGTAACGGTCCAAGCCACTATGCAATTTTAGGGGTTTTTGGTCAATTCTTCCGCCTAATAAAACCCAGACTAGAAACGACCGCAATCAAAGCCATCAGTGCCAGCACCAACCAAAAGTTTAAACTGTGGTTTTGGGTGTTTCGTTCCGGCGCATTTTCTACACCGAAAGTTGCATCGACTGCCCCGGCCGTGTCGAGAGAAAGTCCCTCAATGATACGGCCATAGGGGTCGATCAGGGCCGAAATACCGCTGTTGGCGACACGAATGAGAGGAACACCCGTCTCGACAGCACGCAAACGTGCCTGCTGGAAATGCTGATATGGCCCAGGGGTTGCACCAAACCAGGCGTCGTTGGTGACATTCAGGATGACGCTCGCGCCAGCGAGATCGGGTGCAATTTCTGCTGGAAAGATGGCCTCGTAGCAGATGAGCGGATACAAACCGATGCCGGTTGGAAGCTTAAGTACAGAACGGCTCGCCGCTGCCGTGAAGCCACCAGGCAGACTGATCAGCTCCTCAATCCCAAATTCACGCAGCAGGTTCTCATAGGGTACGTATTCGCCGAATGGCGTCAGGTGAACCTTATCGCTCGCGCTCAGAATCTGCCCCTTGTCATCGATCATGTAGACGGCATTGTAATAAAGCGGCGCCTGGCCGGCCCCGCGTTCCTCGGCCCTCACAGCACCGGTCAGCAGGATCTGCCCATCCTGCAGAACGTCACCGATACGCACCAGGGCATCGGGATTTTCGGTCAGGATAAAGGGGACGGACGTTTCCGGCCATACGATGACATCAGGGCGGGGCTTGCCCTCCTCCGGCGGGGCGGCCGTCAGCGCAAGGTGCTTTTCGAAGACGCCGATGCGATCGGTATTCTCCATTTTCTGCGACTGGTCGATAGCCGGCTGAACAAGCCGGACCGTCAGTGTCGTGTCCGCTGCGCCAGCTGGCGCGACATACAGGCGGAAGGCACCGTAGCCGAAGTGAGCACACAAGAGCATCAGCGCAACGAGCAGACCGGGCCAGGCTCCACGACGCGTGCCCAGAAGGGCCGGAGCGGCGAAGACGAAGACGGCAAGCGGTGTGATGGCCAGGATGCCGAGCACGTGGCTCGATTGCATCATCAGCGACACCGGCATGGCCGCATAGCCGATCGCGTTCCAGGGAAAGCCTGTTGCTACGAAACTGCGAAGCCATTCGACCAAACCGAATGCGGCAGCGAGCGCGGCAATGCGGCCCATGCCGTCGGACCAGACCAGTCGCGCCAGCATTGTCGCCAGGCCGTAGAAGATGGCCAGCACCGCCGGCAGACCGAGGACAGCAAGGGGAATGGCCCAGGCGAATTCATCTGCTTCCAGCAGCAACGCATTTCCCAGCCACCACAGGCCGCAGACAAAGTAGCCGAGGCCAAAGAACCAGCCGGTCCAGAAGGAGGACGACAGCCCTGCCCTGCCGGTTTCCGCATTGCCGGTCGCGCCATCCAGCAGCCAGACAAGCAGCGTGAAGGAAATGAACATCGATGCGAAAACATCGAATGGCGGAAGCGCAAGTGCGCCGATCGCGCCGGCTAGAATTGCGAGACCCGCCCGCCTGACACCCCACAACAGCAGGATCCTTGCTGCCAAAGCCTGCATGTCCACCCCTTCCGACCACGAATCAATCGCCGGCAGTCTCCCAAAAAACGGGAGCCATGTCGCGGTCTACGGTGTGTTGCAGATGGCCCGTCAGGCTGACTGCCGATCTGTGCCTTCGATCGCTGGATTGGGATGTTCTGCTGGCGTATCGGCGGCTGCTTGCTGCAGTTTCGGCGCCCGTGGCTTGGGTACAGCCTTGGCCTTTGGCTTGGTTGCGTTTTCCGCGGATGCAACTGCAGTCGCCTGCGAGGGCTTTGCCTCGACTTCGGCCTCGCTGCGTGTCTCGATTTCACCCTTGGTTGTCGACCGGCGGCGGGCGTTCGCCCGCTTGCGGGCAACTCGTACCCGTTTGATACGACGCGGATCGGCATCGAGAATGTGGAATTCGAAACCAGGCAGGGCCTGAACCACTTCGCCGCGGGCTGGAATTCGACCGAGTGCAGAGAAGATCAGTCCCCCAAGCGTGTCGACATCTTCAAGACGATCGGCGATATCGAAATCAGGGCCAATCGCCTCTGCAATCTCTTCCAGTTCAACGCGGGCGTCGGCGACGATCACGTCGTCCGAAATGCGGCTGAACATCACCTCTTCATCGTCGTGCTCGTCATCGATGTCGCCGATGACCATCTCGACGATGTCTTCATGGCTTACCAGTCCGTCCGTCCCGCCATATTCATCGATCACCAGCGCCATCTGCGTGCGAGCGGCCTGCATGCGGCTCATCAGGTCTGAGGCCAGCATTGAGGGCGGTACAAAGAGAATGGAGCGGATGATGCCGGCTTCGGCGACCGTCTTGCTCAGATCGATGCGGGCCAGATCGAAATCCATCTTCGGCTTTGTGACCTTCTCCGCCTTCTCGAGCTTCTCGGCTCCATTTGCAGCAGCGGCAGGCTTGGCCACACGCTTGCGGCTGCGCGCCTGCTTGGTGACGTAGGACAAGAGGTCACGGATATGCACCATCCCTCGCGGGTCGTCCAACGTATCGGCATAGACGGGCATGCGCGATCGGCCGGAGACCTCGAAGATCGTCATCAGCTCGCCGATGGTCACGCTCTGATCAACCGCCTCAATGTCAACGCGCGGGACCATGATGTCCTCAACGCGCACTTCGCGGAATCGCAGGATGTTGTTGAGCATCGCCCGCTCTTCGGGCGTGAACGCTTCGCCCAGCTGGGCATCGGCACTGAGTGCCACCGTCAGGTCTTCACGCAAGCTCGTGGAGGATGACGGTTTGAGAATTCGGGCCAGTCGGCCCCAGAAGGATGGAGATTGTCGGGCCGAGCTTTCCGCTCGGGAAGGACTACTGCCCTCTTCAGAAGAGGATCCCTCGTTACCTTCTTTGGCCTCCGGGGCCGCTTTCGTCGCAAAATCGCTCATTGTTCCAGACTATCAGATGGGGTCCTGCCCCGCATAGGGGTCAGATAGGCCAAGTTCCGCCAGAATGCGAGTCTCCAGCGCTTCCATTTTCTCGGCATCGTTCACTTCAATGTGGTCGTAGCCGAAAAGATGCAGAAATCCGTGAACCATCAAGTGGGTCAGATGATCCTCGAACGTCTTGTCCAATTCGATCGCCTCCCGCTCCAGCGTCTCGCGCGCGATGATGATGTCGCCGAGCATGGGA
Organism: Rhizobium sp. AQ_MP; assembly: GCF_014237835.1. Taxonomy (GTDB): domain Bacteria; phylum Pseudomonadota; class Alphaproteobacteria; order Rhizobiales; family Rhizobiaceae; genus Allorhizobium. The sequence goes on along the minus strand of NZ_JACJVI010000001.1, from coordinate 274,140 downwards.
CCAGGCATCTTGCCGGGGGTTACGGGAAAGGCTGGGAAGGACAGGACATTGGTCGGCTTGTCCTTGTCGCGCCATTCCGCATTGATCTCGCGGATCATTTCATCGTCGGCGAAGACGAGCGAGACCTCCGTCGGCTGCTTCGGAAAGGGCTGACCCTCGACCTTTGCAAGATGGGTTTCCGCCGCACCGAGCACGCGGGAGGCCAAAGCCTCCAGCGCCGTCTCGTCTGCCCAACCGTCCGCCTCGACGGCGATCTGTATGTCCAACTGGCTCATGGTTCCGTGGCGGAGCGGGCTTAATGCTCGCTCTGCTCGCTCTCGTCCTGTACCTTGTACTTGGCGTCATAGGCCTGCACGATGCGACCGACAAGCGGGTGACGCACGACATCGGTGTCCTTGAAGCGGACAACCGAGATGCCTTCCACACCCTTGAGCACATTCAGCGCCTCGACCAGACCGGAGGTGACGCCGCGCGGCAGGTCGACCTGGCTTGGATCTCCGGTGATGATCATGCGGCCGTTTTCGCCCAGACGGGTGAGGAACATCTTCATCTGCATCGACGTCGTGTTCTGCGCTTCGTCGAGGATGATCGCAGCGTTCGCCAGCGTGCGGCCACGCATGAAGGCAAGCGGGGCGATCTCGATGACGCCTGCGGTGATGGCACGTTCGACCTTGTCGCCGGGAATCATGTCGTAGAGCGCGTCGTAAAGTGGACGCAGATACGGATCGACCTTTTCCTTCATGTCGCCGGGCAGGAAGCCGAGGCGCTCGCCGGCTTCGACCGCAGGACGGGTCAGGACGATGCGATCCACGACGCCACGCTCCAGCAACTGGGCGGCATGGGCCACAGCGAGATATGTCTTGCCGGTTCCAGCCGGCCCGACGCCAAAGACCATTTCCGACCGTTCCAGCGCCCGCATATAGGCGTCCTGGGTCGGAGTGCGCGCAGCGATCGTCTTCTTACGGGTGGAAATCTGGGCCATCGAAAGCTTCGCCTTGCGCTCCAGCGTCGGCAGGGACAGCTGGTCATCGGCTGCAACTGCCATGCGGATGGCACCTTCGACATCCGAGGCCTCCACCGAGCCGCCGCTTTGGAGCCGGGCATAGAGGAAATCGAGCGCGCGACGGGCCTGGTTGGTGGCCTGCAACTCTCCCGTGATGGCGACGGAATTTCCGCGCGCACGGGCCTCGATCTGAAGGCGCTGCTCGAGCAGTTTCAGATGCTGGTCGAATTGTCCGAAGAGCTCGCTCGCAAGCCGGTTGTTCTCGAACGTCAAGATGAAGTGATTGGCGTCGGTCGCAGAGCTGCGGACATTGCGCGAGGGTGAGGAAACCACTTCTGTTGCGTTCAAGCGATCAGGCTCCTGTTCGATCAGGTTCAGGCCCTCACTCTAACCCTCTGCCACCTCGGCAAACAAGCTGTTTGGGCCGGCTGCGGTGATTCGTACCTGTATAATGTCACCGATTTGCGATGACTTTGCATCAACATTCACCGACTGCAGCCAGGGTGAGCGTCCGATGAGCTGCCCCGGCATGCGACCCGGCTTCTCCAGAAGCAAGTCGATGGTCTTGCCGATCATCGACTGCATGAAGGCCTGCTGCTGTTCAAGCAGCAGCGCCTGGAGCCGTGCCAGGCGTTCGGTCTTCACGTCCTCGGCCACGTGATCCGGCAGGTCAGCACCGGGCGTTCCAGGACGTGTCGAGTACTTAAACGAATAAGCCTGCGCGTAGTTCACGTCACGCACGAGCTTCATCGTATCTTCGAAATCCTGATCCGTCTCGCCTGGGAACCCGACGATGAAATCGCCCGACAGGGCAATGTCGGGACGGACGGAGCGGATGCGTTCGATCAACGCCACATACTCGGAGGCCTTGTGACGGCGGTTCATCGCTTTCAGGATGCGGTCGGAGCCGGACTGCACGGGCAGATGCAGATAGGGCATCAGCATCCGGAGATCGCGATGCGCCTCGATCAGGCGGTCGTCCATGTCGCGGGGATGGCTTGTGGTGTAGCGCAGGCGGGCGAGACCGGGGATTTCAGCGAGCCGGTAGAGAAGATCGCCAAGGCCGATCGCCCGGCCCTTCTCGTCTTCGCCATGCCAGGCGTTGACGTTCTGGCCGAGAAGGGTCAGCTCACGCACGCCGCTGTCCACCAGCTTGCGGGCCTCTGTCAGGAGCTGCGCCAATGAACGGGAGACTTCCGAGCCACGCGTATAGGGAACCACACAGAAGGTGCAGAACTTGTCGCAGCCTTCCTGGACCGTGAGGAAGGCAGTGACGGAGCGTGGCTTGCCCGCGACCTTTGTTGGATCCGGCAGATGCTCGAACTTGTCTTCCAGCGCGTATTCGGTGTCGACCACCCGCTCTCCGGTTCGAGCCTTCTGCAACGCCTGCGGCAGGCGATGATAGGTCTGCGGGCCGATGACGACGTCAACGGCCGGCTCGCGGCGGGAGATTTCCTCGCCTTCGGCCTGAGCTACGCAGCCGGCGACGCCGATCATGAATTCCTTGCCTTCGGCCGCGCGCGCCTTTTTGTGCTCGCGTAGGCGCCCAAGGGCAGAGTAGACCTTCTCCGCGGCCTTTTCTCGGATGTGACAGGTGTTGAGCAGGACGAGATCGGCCTCTTCCATCACCTCGGTCGGAGCATAGCCGTCCGCTGCCAGGGCATCGGCCATGCGGCCGCTGTCATAGACGTTCATCTGGCAGCCATAGGTCTTGATGAAGACCTTGCGCGTATTGGCGCCCGGCGCCGGGGTATCTGTGAGGCTCGCGGTTTCCTGGGTCATGCGGCGCTATTTAGTGGTTTTCGTGCCGCGATTAAACCGAAAAATTGCTCGCCACGTTCAGTGGCGATGGCGACCGCGCAGATGGGCGAGCAGCATGGTGCGCAACTGCTCCTCGATGCGCAGAGCGAGCGTCTTGCGACTGTCGCCCTTGCGGAACTCCACTGTCTCGCCGAAGGTGACGTCGACATCCAGCGCGCCGGCGCGCAGCACGCCGATCAGATGCTGCATGAGGCCGATGTCGCCGGGCCAGCCGGCGATCGGGCGGTGGTAGCGTCCCATCGGCATGCCCTGGACGCGGGTGTAGGCGATGGCAACGGGCTGGACGTGGACCACGGCATCCTCGCCTTCCGGCAGGGCAGCAGCCGCTGCGCCGAACAGCGAGGACTTGATGCCGAGGATGCGGTTGCCGTCCGACGTCGTCCCCTCGGGGAAAAGCACGACAATCTCGCCATCGGCCATGCGGGCGGCAATCTCGTTGACCTGATCGCCGGTGCGACGCTTTTCCTCGCGCACGACAAAAATCGTCTTCTGCAGCTTCGCAAGAAAGCCGAAGACGGGCCAGGAGGATACCTCCGTTTTGGCGATGAAGACAACGTCGGCCAGCGAGCCAAGGACAAGAATATCTTTCCAGGAGGCGTGGTTGGCGGCGATCATCAACGGGCGCCGTGTCTCAAGGGTTCCGTGTACATGCACACGGATGCCGAGGAACCACAACGCCATTCGATGCCAGTATCGCGGCATGCGGCGGCGTAGCGGCCAGTCGAGACGGAGTGCCAAGAGCTGCACCGGGATCATCAGGCCCGAGACGAGCAGCAGCACGACCAGGAAGAAGCCGACCCTCAGCCAGTTGATCACGCGGGCCTCGCTGGCATGGCGGACATCGGCTTATTTCTCGTCCTTCGACAGTGGGATGCCGTAGAGTTCGAGCCGGTGTCCGACGAGGCGGAAGCCGTGTTCACGGGCGATGCGCTCCTGCAGCGCCTCGATTTCCGGCGAGTGAAATTCGACCACTGTGCCGGTCTTCAGATCGATCAGGTGGTCGTGGTGCTCTTCCGGAACCGTTTCGTAACGCGAGCGGCCATCGCGGAAGTCATGGCGCTCGATGATGCCGGCGTCCTCGAAGAGCTTCACCGTGCGATAAACCGTCGAGATCGAGATCTTGGCATCGACCTTGGAAGAGCGGCGGTAAAGCTCCTCGACATCAGGGTGATCGTCGGATTCCTCAAGGATACGGGCAATGACGCGGCGCTGCTCGGTCATGCGCATGCCCCGTTCGGCGCACAGCGTTTCCAGCGATTTCAAGGCGTCGTTCATTGGCCCAGCTTATATGTCGAATATGTGTTCGTCCAATTGCCGGGTTAACGAAGATCGCGGCGCATGACAAGCGCGGAGGACCGGCGACCGTTTTCATCGGTGTAGTAGGCGGGGCGTTCACCGGCCTTCTCGAAGCCGAGCTTGCGATAGAGACCGAGTGCAGCCTGATTGCCGTCGTCGACTTCGAGGAACATGGATTCCCCTCCCCGCGCCTTGGCTTCGCGAAGCGCTGCCTGCATCAGGCGCCAGCCGAGCCCGAAGCGGGAGACCTTGTCGCTCACCGCGATCGTCAGGATTTCCGCCTCGCCGGCGACTTCGCGGGCAAGCACGAAGCCTGAAAGCGGAGCCTTGAAGATCAGCGTGTTGGTCTGCCAAGCGGCAAAGCCGAAGCTGTTCGGCTGCAGAAGAAGGCTCAAGAATTCACCATCGCCCCAGGCACGGGGAAACCTCTGGGCATGCAGTTCGGCGACTGCGCGGCAGTGCTCCGAGGTCATCGGGACAAGTTCGAATTCGGGCTGGCGGTAGAACAGGCTGTCGCGCATGTCAGGCTCTCGATACGGCAAAACCCGTCTGCGGTTTCGCATCCGGTCCCCGCAGATAGAGCGGCTTCGGCTTGCCCTGAGCTTTCGCCATCGCGGCAATCCGTGCGACGATCTCGATCGGGTAGTGATCGGGGACTGTTTCGGCCTCGCGGTCTCTAACAAGGGCAGCAGCGGAGCCGACGAGGACCGTGCCAGGGATGGCGGCCCGGGCGAGATAATCCTCCAGTTCGAGCAGCAGCGGCTCACCCTGGGGAACTCCGGCCTCATAGCTCTGGGCATAGACTTCGTTGCGGTGAGCGTTGATGGCAGAGAGAACCGGCTTTCCGGTTTCGGGGGCCGTGCAGGCTAGGACTTCAAGTGTGGAAACTCCGACGCAATCCACACCGAGCGCAAGGGCCAAACCACGGGCAGCCGCAACCCCCACGCGAATGCCGGTGAAGGAACCGGGGCCTACAGTGACGCCGATGCGATCGACATCGGCAAGCGACAGCTTCGCCTGGGCGAGTGCCTCATCGATCATCGCCATCAGCCGCTCGGCATGGCCGCGACCGATGGTTTCGCTGACGAGGCCCAACATCTTGTCTGCATCAGAATCAAAAACGGCGGCTGCGCAGCCCACACCCGCCGTGTCGATCGCAAGAACGATCATCTCGTCTCCCGTCCGGTCCAATCAGACCGCTTCGACTTCCTGCACTTCCGGAACGAAGTGGCGGAGCAGGTTCTGCACGCCGTGCTTCAGGGTTGCCGTCGAGGACGGGCAGCCGGCGCAGGAGCCCTTCATGTTCAAGAAGACCTTGCCATCCTTGAAGCCGCGGAAGGTGATGTCGCCCCCATCCTGGGCAACGGCGGGCCTAACGCGGGTTTCGAGGAGTTCCTTGATGGTCGCGACGATCGTCTCGTCGCCGGCATCGAAGAATTCCTCGTCGCTGTCGGTTTCCGCAAAGGTCGAGGCAGAGCCCATGACCGGAGCACCGCTCATGAAGTGTTCCATGATCGTGCCGAGGATCGCCGGCTTCAGATGCTGCCATTCCGGACCGTCCTTGGAGACGGTGACAAAATCATAGCCGAAGAAGACGCCGGTGACGCCGGGGATCGCGAAAATGCGGGAGGCGAGCGGCGAAGCTGCCGCGCTGCTTGCGTCGCGGAATTCGGCGGTGCCGGTTTCCATGACCACCTTGCCGGGGAGGAATTTCAGGGTCGCCGGGTTCGGCGTGGCTTCGGTCTGGATGAACATTTAGGCCTCCGGGCGGCGATACCACCGCTAAAGATTAGAATACTTCCAAAATAGACGCTGCGGGTCGCATCTTCAAGGCGCGATCTCGCAGATGGTGAAATCAGCAGAGGGCGTCGATTTCCTCGTTGGTCAACGTATCCGGCAGGACCGTCACCGGGATCGGGAAGGCCGCACCTCGTCCGGCGATCATCGAAACGAGCGGCCCCGGGCCTTCCTTGGTCGAGCCGGCTGCGAGCACGAGGATCGCGATGTCCCGGTCTTCCTCGATCAGGCGGTTGATCTCGGCAAACGAACTGCCTTCGCGGATGACGATTTCGGGCTCGATGCCGATTGTATCGCGGACCGTCTGCGCAGCCTTTGCCATGATCGCTTCTGCCTCTTCCCGAGCTTCGGCGCGCATGATCTCCTCGACGCCCAGCCATTGCTGGAAATCGCCTTCTGGGATCACATAGATCAGCACCAGTCCGCCATTGGAATTCTTGGCGCGGCGGCCGGCATAATGGACCGCGCGCGAGCATTCCGGGGTGTTGTCGATCACCGCCATGAACTTGCGGCGGTGACCTTCAAGACGTGACAGACGTGTTGAAACCATGGAGAACCCCGCCGCCGGACTGATGTGATGGGACGCGGGCGGGCTCCGGGCGGACCCGCCAGCGCCCGCGACCTTATCGCACGAAACCGATGATGTCGCGGACTTCGTTCATGGTCTTTTCGGCCCGCGCGCGGGCACGCTCGCCCCCGTCGCGCAGGACCGCGTCGATGTGACCGGGATCTTCCATCAGGCGGCGCATCTCGGCATTGATCGGGGCGAGAACCTCGACGGCGAGATCAATCAAGGCCGGCTTGAAGACCGAGAACTGCTGGCCGCCGAATTCGGAAAGAACCTCTGCCTTCGACTTGTCGGCGAGGGCCGCAAAGATGCCGACGAGGTTGTCGGCTTCTGGACGTCCCTTCAGACCATCAGTCTCGCTCGGAAGCGCGTCGGGGTCGGTCTTGGCCTTGCGGATCTTCTTCGAGATCGCGTCCTGGTCGTCCATCAGGTTGATGCGCGAGAGATCGGACGGATCCGACTTCGACATCTTCTTGGTGCCGTCCTTGAGGCTCATGACGCGCGGTGCCGGACCATCGATCAGTGGCTCGACCATCGGGAAATAGGCATGCACCGGCTCGTCGCCGACCTTGATATCGATGCCGAGCCCCGTCGGGCGGATCTTCTCCGCAAAGTCCATATTGAACTTCATGGCGATGTCGCGGGCAAGTTCCAGATGCTGCTTCTGGTCTTCACCGACCGGGACATGGGTCGCGCGGTAGACGAGAATGTCGGCCGCCATCAGGCTCGGATAGGCGTAAAGACCGAGCGAGGCCTGCTCGCGGTCCTTGCCGGCCTTGTCCTTGAACTGCGTCATGCGGTTCATCCAGCCGATGCGGGCGACGCAGTTGAAGATCCAGGCGAGTTCCGAATGCTGCGGCACCTGCGACTGGTTGAAGACGATGTGCTTCTTCGGATCGATGCCCGCGGCAAGGAAGGCTGCCGTGATCGAGCGGATCTGGGTCGCCATGTCCTCGTGGACGAGCTGGGCCGTCAGCGCATGCAGGTCGACGACGCAGTAGATGCAGTCGTTGTTCTCCTGCAGCGCAACGAACTTTCTGATGGCACCGAGATAATTTCCGAGATGGAGATTGCCGGTCGGCTGAACGCCGGAGAAGACCAGCGGCTTGAACTCAGTCATTTTTGTCCTCAACAGGCTGGTGGAGGGCCCGATCTTGCGATCGCGTGTCGGTCACGGCTTATGCACGGCGGGCGGGGTGCAATCAAGCGCTCACTTCTGCGGAGGCATCCGCTCAAGCCTTGGCCGGCTCGATCAGATCCCAGAGATTGCCATAGAGATCCTGGAAGACGACGACGGTTCCATAAGGCTCGTGGCGTGGCTCCTCCTGGAAGAGCACGCCGGCTTCCGTGAAGCGGCGGTGATCGCGGGCGAAATCGTCCGTCCGCAGGAAGAAGCCGACACGGCCGCCGGTCTGGTTTCCGATCGCAGCGCGCTGGGCCTCGTCCGAGGCCTGGGCAAGAAGGATTGAAGCCCCCTCGCCGCCTCTGGGACGGACCACCAGCCAACGCTTGCCGTCGGGCATCGCGGTGTCTTCCAAGCAGTCGAAGCCGAGGCTGTCGCAGTAGAAGGCCTTGGCCCGATCGTAGCTGTCGACGACGAGGCTGACGAGAAAGAGGCTGTTTGCGCTCATGAAATCGCACTTTCGGTTCGATGTGTGACGCGGAGGCTCTCGATGTCACGCATAGGGAAATTTCCTCCCAGAATCGAGTGGTTTAGGGAATGAATTGGCGACATTCAGAAACAGCGATTCGCGTACCCACAACGCCCCAAAAAATAGAAATGAGCAAAGCGCACCAAATTTGACACATTTGCGGGAATAAAAAACTGCCGAAAGCGATCTGGATCGCTCAAAACAACAATCCCATTCCAGAAGGTCACTCATGCGCACTTTGTTTCGCGTCGCGCTCGGCTGCGTTCTTTCGCTCTGTCTCCTCTCTCCCGTCGAGGCCGTGGAGAAGAAGAAGCGTCACTTCTTCATGAAACATGATACGACGGTCGCCTATACGCTGCAGCGGGTCAGCGTCAAAGCCAACTGCTTTCCCGACGAACTGAAGGCGATCCTCGCCCACATCGCCAAGAAGACCGGGAAGAAACCGGTCGTCACCTCCGGCCACCGCCCGCGTTCCGGGCGCTCCCAGCACAGCCACTGTTTTGCCGCGGATATCCGCGTGCCCGGCGTCTCGGAAAAGAAGATCGTTGCCGCTGCGCGCACCGCGCCCGGCATTGGCGGGATCGGGCGCTACTGCAACGGCATCGTGCATGTCGATATTGGGCCGAAACGGACCTGGACCTACTGCTGATCCGTATCCGTCGGGGTCGTCGCGGGCTCGGCAGCGGTCTTTTTCCGGCGCTTGAGGCTGCGGCGTACCATGCCGAAATCGGCGCCGCCGATCAGGAAGGCGATGCCGAAATAGGCGGGCATGGCGATCACCACGAGACCACCGAGCGCCATCACCTGGTCAAGCAGTGGGCTGGACGGCGCCAGCCAGGCGGACCAGCGATCGGAGAGGTAGACGAGCAGACCGGCCATGATTGCAGAGGCGACGATCAGGCGGAGCGTGCGCGTGAGCAGTGACCATTCGAAGATCAGGTGACCGCGCCAGAGCAGGACGGAAAACAAAAGAATGGTGTTGGTCCAGCCGGCAGCGGCTTCGGCGATCGCGATGCCGCTTTCCTCGAAGATCGGGAAAAGCGTGATGGCAAGCCCAGTGTTCAGCGCGACCGAGACCATGGTGAAGCGCATCGGCGTCTTGGTGTCTTCGCGGGCATAGTAACCCGGTTGCAGCGCCTTGATCAGAACGAAGCCGGGCAGACCGATGCCATAGATGGCGAGGATCGAGGCAACGACGGCGGTGTTCTGCTCGGAGAAGGCACCGCGCTCATAGAGCACGCGGATGATCTCGTCGGAGAGTACCCAGATGGCGGCGGCGGCCGGCAGCGTCAGGAAGAGAACGAACTCGATCGAGCGGTTCTGGAGGGTTTCCGCCTCCTTCATGTGTCCGCCCTTGAGCGCACGGGCGAGTTCCGGCAACAGCACGACGGCGACCGCAACACCGACGACGCCGAGGGGCAGCTGGTAAATGCGGTCGGCATATTGCAGGGCCGAGATCGCGCCTTCCTTGGTCGAGGCGATGGCCTGACCGATAAGCTGATTGATCTGGGTAATGCCGCCGGTAATCGCGGCGGGCACGGCCAGCACCAGCAGACGCTTGACGTTCGGCGTGAAACGCGGACGCTTGAAGCCGATGCGGATGCCAGCATGGCGCACGCCGATATAGACGACGGCCATCTGCAGAAGACCCGCCCCCAGGACCGACCAGGACAAGGCCCAGGCGGTCGCGGCGGGATCAGCTCCCGTCCACAGCGCCCAGGCCAGCGCCCCGATCATCAGCACATTGAGGAAAACGGGTGCTATGGCGGCGGCGAAGAAGTGATGCAGCGAGTTCAGCATCCCGCTCAGCATGGCCGTCAGCGACATACACATCAGATAGGGGAACATGACGATCGCAAGGCGCACCGTCAGGCTGAACTTTTCCGGATCATCGGCAAAGCCCGGGGCTATGATCCACTGCACGAGCAGTGGCATCGAAAGCTGCATGCCCATGGTCAGAATGAGCAGAACCGAAAACAGGACGCCGAAGACTTCCTCGGAAAAGCGCTTCGCGCCATCAATGCCGTTCGCTTCGATCTCCTTGGCAAAGAGCGGCACGAAGGCGGCGTTGAAGGCGCCCTCGGCAAAAAGCCGGCGAAAGAGATTGGGGAAGCGGAAGGCGGCGTAGAAGACGTCGGCGACCGGGCCTGTGCCGAGTGCTGCCGCCATCAGGGTTTCGCGGGCAAAGCCGAAAATGCGGCTGCCGAGCGTCGCCCCGCCGACGGTCATGAATTTCTTGACGAGGCTCATTCTCTCACGCCCTGGCCTTTTTCGGCGGGACGATGCTGCGCGACTGCGGCAGCGTCGTGACGGAGCCGGCGGCTGCGGGCTGATCCTTGCTGGCCTGATCCTTCGGATCGTCCTGCTGATCGATCATGACAGGCTTCAGTCTTGCGACGATGTTGGCCTGCCGGTTCTCGTTGGTCACCTTCTGGCCCACAAGGTCGGTGACGTAGAAGGTGTCGATCACCTTCTCGCCGAAGGTGGTGATACGGGCAGACTGGATGTCGAGTGAGAGATCCGAGAGGGCTGCGGTGATCTCGGCGAGAAGACCGATACGGTCGAGGCATTCCACCTCGATGACGGTGAACTTGTTGGAGAGCGCGTTGGAAATGCGCACGTCCGGCTGGACCGGGAAGGTCTTGTTCTTCTTCTTGCCCTTCGACCGCGTGGCGATGACTTCCGGCAGGCGCTTGCGGCCGGAGAGCACGTCCTCGATCATCTTGGAGATCGTCGCTCCGCGACGCATCTCGTCCTCATCGATCGGGAATTCGCGGTTGATCAGGATCGTGTCGAGTGCGCGACCGTCTGATGTCGTGAAGATCTGGGCGTCGGCGATGTTGGCACCGGCCGCAGCACAAGCACCGGCGATGATCGACAGCAGGCGCGGATGGTCGGGTGAGAGCACCGTGATTTCGGTGATCGCATGGAACTGGTGGGTGCGCACCATGGTGGCCAGCGCTTGGCCGGATTTGTCGGCCTGGCGGATGAAATTGGCGTGGCGCACCTGATCCTCGAGATCGACCGAGAGCAGGTAGGGCTCGTAATGCAGCTTGGTGTAGGTGCGCTGGTCCTTCTGGCTCCAGCCCTCGAGCGCCAGGGTGAGCTGCTCGGCGGCATGCTTGGCGCGCTCCTTGCGGGACACCTGGCTGAAGCCGCCGGAGAGCAGAAGTTCGGTCTCGTAATAGAGCGTGCGTAGAAGCTGGCCCTTCCAGCCGTTCCAGACGCCGGGGCCGACCGCGCGGATATCGCAGATCGTCAGCACCAGCAGCATCTTCAACCGGTCGAGCGACTGTACCTTCTCGGCAAAGTCGGTGATCGTCTTGCGGTCATGCAGGTCACGCGTCTGGGCGACCATGGACATCAGAAGATGCTGGTCGATCAGCCAGGCGACCATTTCGGTCTGCTTCGGCGACAGGCCAAGACGCGGGCAGAGCTTGCGGGCCACCTTGGCGCCGGCCACGGAGTGATCCTCCTGACGGCCCTTGGCGATATCGTGCAGTAGCACCGCCACATAGAGGGTCTGGCGATCCTCGATCTCCGGCATGATCTTGTTGGCGAGCGGGTGGATTTCCTCCGCCTTGCCCTTGTCGATCTCGGAGAGCACCTCGACGGTGCGGATCAGATGCTCGTCGACGGTGTAGTGATGATACATGTTGAACTGCATCATCGAGACGATCTTGCCGAATTCCGGCATGAAACGACCGAGCACGCCGGCTTCGTTCATGCGACGCAGGATGAAACCAGGATCCTTGCGCGAGGTCAGGATCGACAGGAAGAGACGGTTCGCTTCCTCGCTTTCGCGGAAATCATTGTCGATGAGCGATAGCGAACGGGTGACGGCTTTGAGCGCATCCGGATGGAATTCGAGCCCGTTCAGATCCGCCACATGGAAGAGGCGCATGATCGACATCGGGTCCTTCTTGAAGACACCGGGATCGGCGAGCGCAATGCGGCCGCGATCATCGATGAATTCGCTGGCACCGGGGATCTTGCGCGGTCGGTTGGCAAAGCGGCCGAGCATGCCGCCGATGCCGGGAGCGGCCTTGGCCTGCTGGTCTTCCAACGCTGCGGCAAAGATGCGCGTGAGATCGCCGACATCCTTGGCCACCAGGAAGTAGTGCTTCATGAAGCGTTCGACTGCGGAGAGACCCGGGCGGGCCTGATACCCCAGGCTCTTGGCAATCTCCGGCTGGATATCGAAGTAGAGCCGCTCTTCGGGCTTACCCGTCAGGTAATGCATGTGGCAGCGGACGGCCCAGAGGAAGTCATCGGCCTTCTGGAAAAGGCGCCATTCATGGCGCGAGAGGACGCCGAGGCGGACCAGATCGTCGGTATCGCGGACGTGGTAATTGTATTTGGCGATCCAGAAGAGGGTCTGCAGATCGCGCAGACCGCCCTTGCCTTCCTTGACGTTGGGCTCGACCAGATAACGGCTGTCGCCCGCCTTGCGATGGCGCTCATCGCGTTCGGCAAGCTTGGCGGCGATGAATTCCGGCGCGGTGCCGGTCGTCACCTCCTGGTCGAAGCGGTGCTGGAGTTCAGTCACCAGCGCCTCGTCGCCGCAGATATGACGCGTTTCGAGGATCGCCGTGCGAATGGTCATGTCCGACTTCGAGAGGCGGATGCATTCCTCAACTGTGCGGGTCGCATGGCCAACCTTGAAGCCGACATCCCAGAGCAGATAGAGCACGAACTCGACCGCCTTGTGCATGGCGGGACCGGCCTTGGCCGGCAGCAGGAAGAGCAGGTCGATGTCGGAGCCGGGTGCCAGCGTGCCGCGGCCATAACCACCGACAGCCGCGACGGAGAGGCCATTCGTATCCTTCGGATAGACATGGGTGCGGGCGAAATCGAAAATGACCGAGATCAGCTGGTCCTGGATCCAGGAGATGCGGTTGGCGCAGTTCATGCCGCTGCCATCCTCGAAGAGCTTCAGGCGCGCCTGTTCCCGCGCATCGGCGGACGCCTTCTTCAGGATCGGCAGGAGCTTCGAGCGGGTCTCGAGCATGTTGCCGGATCCGGCCTCGGCCACTGCTTTACAGGACGCTTTCAGGGCGTCGATGTCGAGGAGGTCGTCGAAGGCGAGGTCTGCTTTGGCCATGGGGGCGGCATCATCTCTTGGAAACCCGGGAATCAGCCGGGATTGGTGGCGCTATAGCGCCTTTCGGGCGCGATTGACAGGCAACTCTACCGGTCAAGGCTTGCCAAGTTGTTTCTTGAGATCATAGAGCGCATCGAGCGCCTGGCGAGGCGTCAGATCGTCAAGATCGAGTGACCGCAGGGCTTCCTCTACCTTGGAGGGGCCGGCCTTCTGGATCTCCTCGCGGCGGACCGCAACCTGGAAGAGGGGCAAATCGTCGATCAGCTGGGCAGCCGGGTTCTTACGATCGCTGTCTTCGAGCCGGGTCAGGACCTCCCGGGCACGCGACACAACGGCTGCCGGCAGACCGGCAAGACGGGCAACCTGGATGCCATAGGAGCGGTCGGCAGCACCGGGGCCGACCTCATGCAGGAAGATGACGTCGCCATCCCATTCCTTGACGCGCATGGTGACATTCGACATGCGAGCGAGTTTTTCCGACAGCGCCGTCAGTTCGTGGAAGTGGGTGGCAAAGAGCGAGCGGCACCGGTTGGCCTCATGCAGATGCTCGACGGCAGCCCAGGCGATGGAAAGGCCGTCGAAGGTCGCCGTACCACGGCCGATTTCATCCAGGATAACCAGCGAACGATCCGTCGCCTGATTGAGGATGGCGGCCGTTTCGACCATCTCGACCATGAAGGTGGAGCGGCCGCGCGCCAGATCATCGGAAGCACCGACGCGGGAGAAGAGGCGATCGACGATCCCAACATGCGCGGCACCGGCGGGAACGAAGGAGCCCATCTGGGCCATGATGGCGATCAGAGCGTTCTGGCGCAGGAAGGTCGACTTACCGCCCATATTTGGACCGGTGAGCAGCCAGATCGCGCCGGGGCCTTTGGTATCGCTCGGCGACAAGTCGCAATCGTTGGCGATGAAGGGGCTTGCGGCCTGGCGGCGGAGCGCCTGCTCGACGACCGGATGGCGGCCGGCGGTGATCGAGAACATCCTGCTGTCATCGACCAGCGGGCGGCAATAGCCCTGCTCTTCCGCAAGGGCAGCAAGACCGGCGGCGACATCAATCACGGAAAGCGCCCTCGCGGCGGCCTTGATCGGCTCGGCAGCGGCAATCACCTGAGACACCATCTGGTCAAAGGCCGCCAGTTCCAGCGAGAGCGCCTGACCGGCGGCATTGGCGATGCGGCTTTCGAGATCGGCAAGTTCGGTCGTCGTGAAGCGCATGGCATTGGCCATGGTCTGGCGATGGATGAAACGGGACTTCGCCTCATCCGTGTCGGTCATCGGACCGGCATTCCCGGCGGTCACCTCAATGAAATAGCCGAGCACATTGTTGTGCTTGATCTTCAGCGACTTGATGCCGGTTTCCTCGGCATATTGCAGCTGCAGCCCCGCGATCACCCGGCGGGACTGGTCGCGCAGTGCGCGCAGTTCGTCGAGCTCTGGAATTGCACCATCGCGCAGGAAGCCGCCGTCACGCTTCAGGAGCGGAAGCTCGTCGGCCAGCATCGATGCAAGGCTGGAGCCAAGATCGGCGGGGAGCGCCGCGAGATCGGCCAAGGCCTCCGTGAGTTCCTTCGGCAGGCTCGCCGGATCGAGCAGGCGACCGACCTCGGCGGAGGCGGCAAGGCCAGCGACGATGGCGCCGAGATCACGCGGGCCACCACGATCAAGCGCCAGGCGGGACAGCGCGCGCGGCATGTCGGGCACGCGCTTCAGGGCATCGCGCAAGCGGTCGACGAGCAGGCCGTCGGCCAGCAGGAAGGCGATGGAATCCTGCCGCTCTGCAATCGCTTCGGGATC
This sequence comes from Rhizobium sp. AQ_MP, assembly GCF_014237835.1. GTDB lineage: Bacteria > Pseudomonadota > Alphaproteobacteria > Rhizobiales > Rhizobiaceae > Allorhizobium. The sequence goes on along the minus strand of NZ_JACJVI010000001.1, from coordinate 259,102 downwards.
TGTCAGCGGCGACATCAGGCGTTCGGCGAGCAGACGCGCGCCGCCACCTGTCACGGTGCGGTCGATCGCCTTCAGGAGCGAGCCATTGCGCTCGCCCGACAGCGTCTTCACCAGCTCCAGATTGGCGCGGGTTGCCGGGTCGATGAAGAGGGTCGAAGCTGCGTTCTGGCGCTCGGGCAGGCCGAGCGGCGGGCGCTCGGAAATCTGGGTCTTTTCGACATAAGCGACAGCAGCAGCCGCAGCGGCGATTTCGGCGCGCGAGAAGGCGCCGAAGCCATCCAGCGTTCCGACGCCGAAGTAGCGGGCAATGCGGCCCTCGGCGCTGGCGCTGTCGAAGAGCACGGCGGGCTGGGGCACGACGACACGGCCGAGCACGTCGAAGGCGGGCTTCAGCTCCTCGTCGTGGAAAAGCGTGTCCGGCACGATCAGCTCGCGCGGCTCGATACGCAGGATGTCGGCGAGCAGACGCGTCTCGGTCGTCTCGGCCAGGCGGAAAATGCCGGTGGAGATGTCGATCCAGGCGAGCGCGAGCTGCGGGGCGGAGCCGCCCCGAATGCGTGCGAGCGCCATCAGATAGTTGGATTCGAAGGGCGAGAGTAGCTTTTCCTCGGTCAGCGTGCCCGGCGTGACGAGCCGCACGACGTCGCGTTTGACGACCGACTTCGAGCCGCGCTTCTTGGCTTCGGCCGGATCTTCGACCTGCTCGCAGACGGCGACGCGGAAGCCGAGCGTGATCAGCTTCTGCAGGTAGTCATCGGCCGCGTGCACCGGCACGCCACACATCGGGATATCCTGGCCGAGATGCTGTCCGCGCTTCGTCAGCGTAATGCCGAGCGCTCGGGAGGCATCGACCGCATCCTCGAAAAAGAGCTCGTAGAAATCGCCCATGCGGTAAAACAGCAGGCTGCCCGGATTGGCGGCCTTGATCTCGATATACTGCTCCATCATCGGGGTCGCCGTGGCGCGGCTTTCCTCTGACGTCAGCTCGGCGACATTCAGGACATCACTCGGGGTGGCTTGATATAGCGTCACGGGCTCAATGTTTTCTTGAAAAGGATGCGCTGTGACACTAACGACTTAAGGCGAGGAAACACAACCAGGATGGGCCGGCGTTCGCCCGCTGCCCACAACAAGGTGAGGGGAAGCATGGCAAGCGAGACGAAGACCGGCCGGACGAAGGTGTCGGTCACGGAACAGGAAGCGCTGGACTTTCACTCCCAGGGGCGGCCCGGCAAGCTGGAGATCACGCCGACCAAGGCGATGGCCACGCAGCGAGATCTGTCGCTCGCCTATTCCCCTGGCGTTGCCGTTCCCGTGAAGGCGATCGCCGCCGATCCGGCTACAGCTTACGACTACACCACGCGCGGCAACATGGTCGCCGTCATCTCGAACGGCACCGCGATCCTGGGCCTCGGCAATCTCGGGGCGCTCGCGTCCAAGCCGGTCATGGAAGGCAAGTCCGTTCTCTTCAAGCGCTTTGCCGATGTCGATTCGATCGACATTGAGGTCGACACCGAAAATGTCGACGAGTTCATCAACTGCGTGCGTTACCTCGGCCCCTCCTTCGGCGGCATCAATCTCGAAGACATCAAGGCGCCGGACTGCTTCATCATCGAGAGCCGCCTCCGCGAACTGATGGACATTCCGGTCTTCCACGACGATCAGCACGGGACCGCGATCATCGCAGCGGCTGGCCTGATCAATGCGCTGGAACTGACGGGACGGGACTTCAAGACGACCAAGCTCGTCTGCAATGGCGCGGGCGCTGCGGCCATCGCCTGCATCGAGCTGATCAAGGCCATGGGCTTCAACGGCGAGAACATCATTCTCTGCGACACCAAGGGCGTGATCTATCAGGGCCGCACCGAGGGCATGAACCAGTGGAAGTCTGCCCACGCAGTCAAGACCGACAGGCGGACGCTGCGCGAGGCGATGGAAGGGGCCGACGTCGTGTTCGGCCTGTCACAAAAGGGCGCCTTCTCCGCCGACATGATCGCCTCAATGGCGGACAATCCGATCATCTTTGCGATGGCCAATCCGGATCCGGAAATCACGCCGGAAGAGGTCGCCGAAATCCGCTCGGATGCGATCATGGCCACCGGTCGATCGGACTATCCGAACCAGGTGAACAATGTTCTGGGCTTCCCTTACATCTTCCGCGGCGCGCTCGACGTGCGCGCCAGCCAGATCAATGACGCGATGAAGATTGCCGCCGTCCGGGCGCTGGCTAATCTGGCGCGCGAGGACGTGCCTGACGATGTGGCGGCCGCCTATCAGGGCCAGCGGCCACGCTTCGGGCCGCAATACATCATCCCGGTCCCCTTCGACCCGCGCCTGATCTCGGCGATCCCCGTCGCTGTTGCCAAGGCCGCAATGGAGACCGGCGTGGCGCGCAAGGAAATCGAGGATCTCGGCGCCTATGCGCATGAGCTCTCGGCCCGCCGCGACCCGATCGCGGCTGCCACGCAGCGCATCTACGAACAAGTTCGCAGCCATCCGAAGCGGGTCGTCTTTGCCGAGGGCGAAGAGGAGCAAGTGATGCGCGCGGCGATCTCCTTCGTCAACCAGGGACTGGGAACGGCCATCCTGCTTGGCCGCGACGAGCCGCTGAAGGCGACGGCCGAGCGGGCGGGGATCGATCTCGATCGTCCGGGCATCGAGGTGGTCAATGCCCGCATGTCGACCCGCGTCGATGCCTATACCGAATATCTCTATGCCCGCCTGCAGCGGAAGGGCTATCTGCATCGCGATGCGCAGCGGCTGATCAATACGGACCGCAACCACTTTGCCGCCTGCATGGTGGCGCTCGGCGATGCCGATGCGATGGTGACCGGCACGACGCGCAATTATTCTACCGCACTGGAGGACGTGCGCCGCTGCATCGACACGGCCCCCGGGCACCGGGTGATCGGCGTGTCGCTGGCGCTTGCCCGCGGGCGCACGATCGTGGTGGCGGATACCGCCGTGCATGACATGCCGACCGCCGAGGAGCTGGCCGACATCGCCGAAGAGGCCGCCGGCGTTGCCCATAGACTCGGGCTTGAGCCGCGCGTCGCTTTGCTTGCATACTCCACCTTCGGGCATCCGACCGGGGAGCGCTCCGAGCGAGTACGCGAGGCCGTGAAGGTCCTCGACCGGCGCGGCGTGTCCTTCGAATATGACGGCGAGATGGGTGCCGACATTGCGCTCAACCAGCATCGGATGGAGCAGTATCCGTTCTGCCGCCTGTCGGGCACAGCCAATGTGCTGGTCATGCCGGCGATCCATTCGGCGGCGATCTCGACCAAGATGCTGCAGGAACTGGGCGGACTGACCGTGATGGGGCCGCTGTTGATCGGCCTCGACAAGTCCGTCCAGATCGCCCAGATGGGTGCCAAGGACAGCGACATCGTCAACATGGCGGCGATCGCGGCCTATAACGCGGCGGTCTGATCAAGGCCTGCACGCCTTCAAGCGAAAACAGGCGCGGCTTTTGCGAGCCGCTCCATGTCGTCGTCGAGCTCCCGCTTCAGCCAGCGCTTGAACTTTTCCACCTTGTCGGAACGCCGCGCATTCTCTGATGTCACGAAGTAATGGCCGAAGCCGGTCTTAACCGCCGGGCCAAAGGGCGCGACGAGCTGGCCGTGCTGCAACTGATGCGAGGCGATGGTCTGCCAGGCGAGCATCACCCCCTGCCCGGCAATCGTCGCATCGAGGCAGAGCGAGGCTTCGCTGAAGGTGTGGCGCGCCTTGATCTCCGCACCCTCGAGACTCACGGCGGAAAGCCAGACATCCCAGGTGAACATCGCCCGGCCATCGATCACCTTGGGCAGGTCGAGGATGTCTGCGGGCTTTTCAAGCGCTGCGGCCATCGCCGGTGTGCAGAGCGGAGCCACGCGCTGTTCGAGGATCAGCTCGGCCTTGAAGCCCGGCCAGTGACCGCGTCCAACCCGGATTCTCAGATCGACATCTGTCTGGCTGGCGTCGGTCAGGCGGTCATTGGCATCGATGCGCAGGCCGATCTCTGGAAAGCGCTCCGAAAAGGCCGGGATCCGATGAACGAGCCAACGGGCTGCGAAGACAGGGGCGACTGATATGGTCAGCACGCTGTCATCGCTGCGTTTCGCCAGGTCCACGGCGCCCGACAGGTGACGAAATCCGTCCGATAGACGCGCCAGCACATCCACAGCGGTTTCGACCGGCAGCATGCCGCGGCTGGTGCGTTCGAAGAGCGGACGGCCAAGCTGCTGCTCGGTCTTGATGACCTGCTGGCTGACGGCACCGATCGACACGCCAAGATCGTCCGCTGCGGCCTGAAGCGAACCAAGACGGCCGACGGCTTCCACGGCACGCAGGCCATTCAAATGTACCTGATTGAGGCTCTTCATATAGAAAAACTAAATGGCTTGCGGACAAAACTCAATTGAAATTGCGGCAAACTCAGTCGAAAATCCAACCATTCAGAACGCAAAGGTCACCCTAGCAGCGGTGTCGAGGTGGAATCATGTTCAAGTTTCTCTGGAGACGCTACGAAGCCACGCCATGCAAGGCTGTCGACTGGCGACACGATCCCCTGGGATACCCGGCGCTGACAGGCATGAGCCTTCGCGAGCTTGCCGACCTGCCCATGGTCGCGGAGATGCCCATGCGGACGGGCCAGGCGAAACTGGCGCATGGTTGCCGGGACGGCTTCGCCAATGAGTTTTCGGCCCGATGTGGGGTGTCACGCTGAAACGACCGAGCCGAGGCCTTCTCTTTTGGCTTCGCCGCACCCTCATCCCCAGTGCAACGAGTTGCATCTGAGCGCTGCGCGCCACCTTCTGCCCGATGGGGAGACGAGGATCAGCTGGCGCTGGCGAAGCGGCCGGCGTCGGCGCCGTAGTAATTCACGTAACGGCCGGAGATGCTCGAGATCGGCAGGATGATCAGCACGTCCGTTGTGTTGAAAGCCTGGTCGACCACCGCGCCATTGCCGACCATGGCACCGAGACGCAGATACCCTTTGATCAGCGGCGGCATGGCGAAGAGGGCGCGCCGGGCATTGACGGCTTCCGATGGCATCAGGTCCATCTCGCGATAGAGATGCGGCAGGGCATCGACGGCCCATTCGCCGCGCGCGACGGCGTTCTGATGCAGGAAGGAGAGAGCCAGTGCATGCTCTTCCGGCTGCGTGCCGGGGAAAGAGCCGCAGCCGAACATGGCGTCGATCCGGTGCTGCAGCGCATAGGCCCAGCAGCCCTGCCAAAGCAATTCAACCGTGCGCTTGGTTCGGTATTGCGGCAGGACGCAGGAGCGTCCGAGCTCCATGAAGCGCTTGTCCTTGTGGCGGGCCACGAGATCGCCGACGGCAAACTCGGAGCTCGAATAAAAACCACCATGGCTCATCGCCACTTCATGGCGCAGCAGGCGATAGGTGCCGACGATCTGGTCTTCCGTATCGCCCTCGATTCCGCGGTCGAGAACCAGCAGGTGATCGCAGACGATGTCCCAGTGGTCGATGTCGCGGCCACGACGGGCGCATTCCGGGTCGACCTGAGCGTTCATCTCCTCGACGAAGACGCGGTAGCGCACAGCCTGGGCGGCGTCGATCTCGCGCTCGTTGCGGGCAAGACGCGTTTCAAGACTGCCAATGCGGCCAAGAAGATCACGGGATGCAGAAAGCGCCAGCGACGGTGCAGCCGGGCTTTCCAGGATAAGGTCTCGTTCGATCAGTTCCACGCTCATCGGATCTATCCAGCGTTGAAGTCACGGCCTTTAAACACGACACTGCTACAGGAAAGTGACAAAACTTCGAAGTTTCATGACGGCTGTCACGCCTCCGGCGACTTCGGCTTGCGATGCTGGATGATCTCGTCAATGACGATGCAGATCGCACCGATTGTGATGAAGCTATCTGCAAGATTGAAAACCGCGAAGGACCATGTCTGGGTGTAGAACAGAATGTAGTCCACAACGTAGCCATAGGTGAAGCGATCGATGATGTTGCCGAGCGCGCCGGAAATGATCATGGCGAAGCCAAGATGGGCGAAATGCTGTTCCGGGCCGGTCTTGCGCCAGAGCCACAGAACGAAGCCCACAATCACAAGACGCAGGGCGACGATGAACCAGCTGTCGAGATGCGATAGCATGGAAAAGGCGACACCGAGATTGTGGGTGCGGTAGAGCGCCCAGAACGGCAAGACCGGGATCAGCTCGTGCATCGGCAGGTAAATCTCGACCGCGTATTTGATGGCCTGGTCGAGGATCAGGGCAATCGCGATGAAGGCGAGGACGGGCAGCGGTCGATTGAAGGCTGCAAGCATGGTCACTTGGCTCCTTCGAGCGTCAGAAGGTGGCGCCGAACCTCAAAGAGCATGACCCCGGTTGCGACCGCCAGATTGAGGCTGTCGGCCATGCCGACCTGAGGAATGCGGGCGAGCTTGTCGGCGGCCTGGGCCAGATCATCAGGCAGGCCAGACTGTTCGTTGCCCATCATCAGGATGACCGGCTTCGATTTGTAGTCGATGGTGCGATAGTCGACGGCGCCGGCGAGATGCGTGGCCACCAGACGGGCATCGACCGACTTCTTCCATTTGAGGAACTCGGCAGACGTGGTCTTCACCAGCGGCAGGGCGAACATCGAACCCATGGTAGCGCGCACGGTTTCCAGCGAGAAGGGATCGGTGCAATCGCCGACGAGGATAACGCCCGACGCGCCGGCGGCGTCTGCCGTGCGGATAATCGTGCCGAGATTTCCGGGATCGCGGACGCGATCCAGCGCGATCCAGGTTTCGGAGCCATTAGGCTGGATATCCGTCAGCGCTGTCCAGCGCTGTTCGAAGACGGCGGCGACCATTTGCGGGTTCTCGCGCCGCGTGATCGAGGACATGACCTTTTCGCTGACTTCGAGCACAAGACCGCCAGCGGCCACCGTGCGGGCGGCGACCTTTTCGACCAGCGGCTTGCCCTTGCCGGCCTTGGCGTAGACCAGCGTGCGAATGGTCCAGCCGCGATCCAGAGCGTCGATGACGAGCTTCAGACCTTCGGCGAGGAAGGTGCGGCTCTCATCGCGCGCCTTCTTCAGCGACAGCGCCTTGATATCCTTGATGATGGGATTGGCGAGGCTGGTGACTTCCTTGACCTGACCGACGCGGCGCGGCCCCTCATGGCGAAAATCATCGGTCATTTCGGTACCCAGCGGCTGAAGAGAGAGGTGGACAGCGCGCGGCCCGGCGTCCTGCCATCGAGGCCGGCCTCGCGGATGACCAGTTCTCCGGCTTCGACCAAGCCGCCCTTGCCGCGCATGGTTTCCCGCATCAACTCGTGAATGGAATAGAAGCTCGCGCGGATCGAATAGGCGGTCAACACCAGGCCGACCGCTTTCGGCGCCAGAAGCTCGCGGCAGACATCGAGCATCAGCGGCAGGTGGTCGAACAGCTGCCAGACCTCGCCATTCGGGCCACGGCCGAATTTCGGCGGGTCGGTCAGGATGATATCGTAGCGATGGCCGCGGCGCTCCTCACGCAGGATGAACTTCATCGCATCCTCGCAGATCCAGCGGATCGGCGCCTTGTCGAGACGGCTCAGCGACTGGTTTTCGCGTGCCCAGCCGATCGCCTTCTTCGACGCGTCGACATGGGTGACTTCGGCCCCGGCCGCTGCGGCGACCAGTGAGGCGACACCGGTATAGCCGAAAAGATTGAGGACCTTCAGCGGGCGCTTCGCCTCCTCGATCCTTTCCTTCATCCAGGTCCAGTGGGCAATCTGTTCGGGGAATACGCCAACATGGCGAAAGGCGGTAAAACGGCCGTGGAAATCGACGCCCAGGAGTGCGAGCGGCCAGGTTTCGCCGAGTGCTTCGCGCGGGAAGCGCCACCGGCCCATGCCGTCCTCATCGGTGTCACCGGTAAAAACGGCATCCGCCTTCTCCCAGACATGGGCGGGCAGCGAGCGCGGCCAGAGTGCCTGCGCCTCAGGGCGGACGATGCGATAGGGGCCGTATTGTTCGAGCTTCTGTCCCTCACCACTGTCAATCAGATGGAAATCGCCGGCCCCGGTCGATTCCAGGATCAACGGCACGCGTTCGGCCGGACGGTCCCCACTGCGGACCGTCAGAACGCGGGCCGGTTCGGATCCGGTCTCGGCAGCCTGCGGCTGAGGCTTGGCTTTTGCCAAATCGGGTTGGCGACGCGGCGCGTGGTTCTGGCGCTCGTCCGGCCGCTTGGCTGATGCGGGCTTTGCCGATCCTTGCCGTTTGTCGCCACCGGCTTTTGCCTTCGCTCCCGGAAATGGCTTGGCACCGGGGCGACGTTCCTTGTTCTTCACGTGGATGATCCGTCGTGTCTCGTTCGTTTCGGCCTGCCCTTAGCATTGCCGGCCCGGTGCGAAAAGGAATTTTGCCGCGAGGGCCGTCCAGCTTACGCTACTTCGCGCCAAGCTGCGGAAGAGTTGAACCGGCGATCTGCTCGGCACGGGTCTTCTGGCGATCCGCTTCCGCTTGCCACTGCTGCGCCGCGCGCGACTGGTTGCGGGCCTTCTTGCGGTGCTTGCCCTGGGTAAACCACGTGACGACCGATCCCATGAGGATGCCGAGCATGACCGACAGGATGAGGAAGACGAAGAAAGGTGCAGACACGGACAGCGCCTGATCGGCCGGATTGAAGGGATTGAGCGCCAGGCTGACCGGCCCACGATTGGCCACGGCCAGAACAACGAGAAGCACGCCGAGGGGCACAAACACCACGAGGCTCACGACTTTGCGGATCATCTCGACAACTCCCTGCTGCGTCCGAGGTGAAAGAGGTCACCTCACCGGCTCAAGTTAAGGACAGGGGCGGAATTTTCAACGCGAAAAGCGACTATTCGTCGTCTTCGTCGCCCATTCCCGGATTCAGACGCTCGCGCAACTCCTTGCCTGTCTTGAAGAAGGGTACCCACTTTTCCTCGACGAAAACGGTTTCGCCGGTGCGTGGATTGCGTCCGGACCGCGAAGGACGGTTTTTGACGGAAAATGCGCCGAAGCCACGCAGCTCCACACGGTTGCCCGCTGCCAGGGCGTCGGTGATCTCGTCCAGCACTGCATTGACGATGTTTTCCACATCACGATGATAAAGATGCGGATTGCGGGCCGCGACGATCTGCACCAATTCCGACTTTATCACGCGGACCCCCTACATTATTGTGACTTCGAGCGGCGACAAAGTTGCCAAAGCGAAAAAGCTCAGTCAAGGAACAACTTAACCATAAATTGCCGTCTTTGCGAGCGATATGACAGCTGTCACACGCTAAATCGTGATCACGTGCGCCTCACTTTCTTCAGCCGGTCGCGGCATGCATCATTCCCATGCCGCTGTAACCGGTCTGACACAATCTTATTGGCAAGGCTCGTGGGACATGCGAAACCGGGATGAATGGTGAGCGGGCGCAAGCCGGCTGCCACAAGGATGGATACAGGAATGCTGCAAGCGACAGGAGATGTGGTTCAGTCTGCCGGAAGCCGGTCCGACGCCGATGCCTATCGGCGTGCTGTCAGCCATTCGCGACGAGTCCGGCGCCTGCGGATCCTATTGCCCGTCACAGCCCTCGTGATCACGTTCAGCTTTATCGCTGTTTCCCTGGTGCGCAGCATGTTGCCGGACGAATTGCAGATCGAATCGGCAAAGATCGAAGACGGTAAGGTGGTCATGGAAAAACCTGCGATCGCCGGCCGCAATGAGAACGGCGTGCGTTACTCCATGCGGGCGGAGCGGGCGCTGCAGGATATCAAGAACCCGAACCTGATCACGCTCGATACCATCGCCGCCGCCCTACCGGTGAGTGACAGCGTCATCGCGCGCGTGGTCGCCTCCAGCGGCATCTTTGACCGCACTGCGAATTTCCTTACGCTCGACAAGCCCTTCACCCTCAATCTCAGCAGCGGCGTTGATGCCCAGTTCAATTCTGCGCAGCTCGATATTTCCGGCGGGACGATGAAAACGGACGATCCGGTCGCTATCCAGACCAAAGGTGCGTCGATTGTTGCGAACTCGCTCGAGATGAAGGATAAGGGGCGAACCATGATCTTCGCGGGCAGCGTCAAATTGAACATCGAGCCGTCCGCCGTCCGCACCAATCCGTCTACGGAAGCAGTTCAGCCATGATTTACCGCTCGTTCGCCCAGATTTCTCTTGCTGGCTTCCTGCTCGTGTCGGCAGGCGCGTTTGCCTCGATCGCATCCGCGCAGACGACCAACAGCCAGATGAACGGCCTGAAGCTGTCGAACGATCAGCCGATCCAGATTGAAAGCGATCAGCTGGAAATCCGCGAGCAGGAAAAGAAGGCTTTCTTTACCGGCAATGTGAAGGTGGTCCAGGGAACGACAACGCTGCAGGCGGGCACCATGGTGGTCCATTATCGCGGCGAGGGCCAGACCGTCACCCAAGGCAATGCCGACATCGAGAAGATTGATGTCGCGGACAAGGTCTTCCTGTCATCAGAAACCCAGCAGGCGACTGCCGACACCGGTTACTTCGACATGGCACAGCAGCTTTTCGTACTTGAAGGCGAGCGCGTGGTGCTGTCGGAAGGGCAGAATGTCTTTGTCGGCTGCAAACTCACGGTTCAAATGGAATCGGGCCAGGCCAAGCTTGAAAGCTGTGGTCGGCGCGTTCAGATCCAGCTCGACCCGCAGTCGCAGAAGCCCAGCAACTGACGGATTCGCGTGAACGTGCAAATACCCTTTTTTTCCAGGACGAAGCGGCCCAAGAAGGGCGCGACCCCGACCGGCCTTCCGGGCGACAAGTCGCGCTATGAAGGTACGCTGATCGCCCATGGCTTGACGAAGACCTACAACTCGCGTCGCGTGGTCAACGGTGCATCGCTGGTGGTGCGCCGTGGCGAAGCGGTCGGTCTGCTCGGCCCGAACGGCGCCGGCAAGACCACCTGTTTTTACATGATCACGGGCCTCGTGCCGGTGGATGCAGGAACGATTTCCATCAATGGCAATGACGTCACGTCCATGCCGATGTACCGGCGCGCGCGTCTCGGTGTCGGCTATCTGCCCCAGGAAGCCTCGATCTTTCGAGGGCTGACGGTCGAAGAGAACATCCGCGCTGTGCTCGAGGTGCATGTTTCCGACAAGCGCAAGCGCGAGGCGAAGCTCGACGAGTTGCTCGCCGAATTCCACATCGAGAAGCTTCGCAAGTCACCTGCCGTTGCACTGTCCGGCGGCGAACGGCGGCGTCTCGAAATCGCTCGCGCCTTGGCGACGGATCCGACCTTCATGCTGCTCGACGAGCCATTTGCAGGCGTTGATCCTATTTCGGTTTCCGATATCCAGAACCTGGTCCGTCATCTCACTGCGCGGGGCATCGGCGTCCTGATCACAGACCATAATGTGCGCGAAACACTGGGGCTGATCGACCGGGCCTATATCATCCATGCCGGCGAGGTTCTGACCCACGGCCGGGCGAACGACATCGTCAACAATGCCGATGTGCGCCGACTCTATCTCGGCGACAAGTTCAGCCTCTGAGGCGGAGCCAGAAAACGAGGCTCAGCCTCCCTGCAGCCGCTTGACCAAAGTGAAATAAAAAGCAATTTTTGGGCCAAGTGGAGTTTTCCGCCATCAAGGGCGGGATTGCGGGGGAATGTAGGGGAGTCGAACGTCCGCCATGGCCTTATCCGCCAACTTGATGCTGCGACAAAGTCAGTCTCTGGTGATGACTCCCCAGCTGATGCAGTCGATTCAACTGCTGCAGATGACACATCTCGAACTGATGCAGTTCATCGCGCAGGAAGTGGAGCGGAACCCGCTGCTTGAAATAGCCGCAGATGACGGAGATTTGAGCGGCGATTCGCTCGATCCCTCCGATCGCCACAACAGCAATGCTCAGGACAACCCGCCCGTCTCCGATGAGATTGCTGCGTCTCCCGCACTGGACAGCGACTGGTACGAAAACAGTGCGAGCGAACGTCTCAACGACGGCCTGGACGCAAACTTCGATATCGCCTTTACAGATGAAGGCACGGCGCAAAGACCCGATGCACCGGAATTGCTCGGGCAGTGGAAATCCATGCCAGGCCAATCCGGCGAGGGAAGCGATGGCTATGACCTCGATGATTTCGTTGCCGGACAGATCAGCCTGCGTGACCACCTCAATCAGCAGGTGCCGTTCGCGCTTCCATCCGCATCCGACCAGCTCCTTGCCTCCGTCCTCGTCGATCATCTGGACGAAGCGGGCTATTTGCGAGCGGATCTCGACGAGGTTTCGGCTCGCCTCGGGTTGACCATTGCAGAAGTCGAAAGGGTGCTGGCAGCTCTGCAGACACTCGAGCCAGCCGGGGTCTTCGCGCGCACTCTCAGTGAGTGCCTGATCATTCAACTCCGCCAGCTGGATCGGTATGATCCGGCCATGGCCGGCCTCGTCAACAATCTCGAACTGCTTGCCAAGCGGGATTTCGCGACGCTGAAGAAGATCTGCGGCGTCGACGAGGAAGACCTCGTCGACATGCTGGCTGAAATTCGCAAGCTCAATCCGAAGCCGGGCAGCTGCTTTGAGCATTCAGTCAGCGAATCCGTGACGCCGGACATCGTCGTCAAGGCAGACGCGGCCGGGGGCTGGCGCGTGGAACTCAATCCGGACGCCCTGCCGCGTGTGCTCGTCAATCACAGCTACATGACGGCCGTCGCGCGCCGCGGCGGTTCGAAAGAAACCCCGGACCAGACCTTCATGTCCGAATGCCTGCAGAACGCCAACTGGCTGACCCGCAGCCTCGACCAGAGGGCGCGGACGATTACCAAGGTGGCGGCAGAAATCGTGAGGCAGCAATCGGCCTTTCTTGATCATGGCGTTGATCACCTGCGACCGCTGAACCTGAAAACGGTTGCCGACGCCATCAAGATGCACGAATCGACCGTCAGCCGGGTGACGACGAACAAATACATGCTCACTCCACGCGGGCTTTTCGAGCTCAAGTATTTCTTCAGCGTCTCGATTGCGTCGGCCGAAGGGGGAGACAGCCACTCCGCTGAGGCGGTTCGTCACAGGATCCGCGCCCTGATTGACAGGGAAAGCCCGGAGGCCGTTCTCTCCGATGACGATATCGTCGACCTACTCAAGTCGACAGGGGTCGATCTCGCCCGGCGTACGGTCGCAAAGTATCGCGAGGCCATGAACATCCCCTCCTCCGTCCAGAGACGCCGGGAAAAACGTGCCATGGCGAAGGTTTCGGCTCTCTGATGGACGCCGTTTAGCCGCAAAGATTAACAGGAGATTGACTCTCGCTGCCAAGGGGGCTAGAAGCGCGCCGCAATCGACAGCGCACACTGTTGACCGGGGAAGAGACCCCTCGAAGACGCCCGACAAACGAAGGCAGAGACTGACCGAACCGCTCGAAAAGCTTGGACGCGGACGTCGCTTGGCGTAAAATGGATACGCAACCAATCATAAGAAGGGAAACTCCATGAGTGTGCGTGTATCCGGCAAGCAGATGGAAATCGGTGAGACGTTCCGCCAGCGGATCGAAGACCGAATCCAGGATGCGGTTACCAAGTACTTCGACGGAGGGTATTCCGGGCAAGTGGTCGTCACGAAGTCGCAGTCGCGATTCTCGGCCGATTGCCTGGTGCATCTCGATACCGGCGCAAACCTGCATGCCGCAGGAGAGGCCAATGACCCGCAGCTGGCTTTCGACAACGCGTTCGAACGCGTCGAGAAGCGCCTGCGCCGTTACAAGCGCAAGCTGAAGGATCATCACGCCGGAGAACCGGTCAATCCACCGGCCGAGATTGCCTATACGGTCATGGATTCGATCGCCGAAGAACATGACGAAGTGCCGGAAGACTACGCGCCGACCATCGTGGCGGAAAGCACGAAGAAGCTACGGACCATGTCGGTGGCCTCGGCCGTTATGGCTCTGGACATGACTGACGAGCCGGTTCTTCTGTTCAGAAGCCCGGGAAAAGAACAATTGAATATCGTTTATCGTCGCAATGACGGTAATATCGGGTGGATCGATTCCGCCAACATCAAAGGCTGACGGTTGACTTGGGCGGCCCCGACAGGCGGCCGCCCAAGCTTCGGCCTGAAGCATGAAGGACATTGATATGGCATTGGCAGATTTGCTGCAGCAGGATGCTGTCGTACCGGCTCTCCGGGTGAACTCCAAGAAGCAGCTGCTTCAGGAACTTGCGGCCAAAGCCTCCAAGCTCACCGACATTCCGGAGCGAGAGATCTTCGACGTGATCCTGCAGCGGGAGCGCCTCGGTTCCACCGGCGTGGGCAACGGTATCGCCATCCCGCATGGCAAGCTCAACAAGATCAGCAAGATTACCGGCGTGTTCGCACGTCTGGAGACACCGGTCGATTTCGAAGCGCTGGATGATCAGCCCGTTGATCTTGTGTTCCTGCTGCTGGCCCCGGAAGGTGCAGGCGCGGATCATCTGAAGGCCCTGTCGAGGATTGCCCGCGTGCTGCGCGATCACGATCTTGTCGCCAAGCTTCGCGCGACCGATTCAGCGTCCGCCATCTATACCTTCCTCAACGAGGAGCAGGCATCGAACGCCGCCTGAACCTTTACGGGGATCCCAATCCGCACGAAAAAAGCGCCCTCAGCGGGCGCTTTTTTGTATTCACAGACGATCACGGCGGATCACGCCTTCGCCGCATCCTCGGCTGCGGCTTCAGCCTTCGGGCCGCCCTTGGCCACACCCACCATGGCCGGGCGCAGCACGCGCTCGCCGATGGCGTAGCCGGCCTGGACGACCTGCACGACGGTGTTGTTCGGCACGTTCGGGTTCGGAACCTCGAACATCGCCTGATGGAAGTTCGGATCGAACTTCTGACCTTCTGCATCGATCTTGCGCACGCCATGGCGCTCGAGCGTCGACAGCATGCCGCGCTCGGTCATCTCGACACCTTCGATCAGGGCGGTGACCGTCGCATCGGCTGCCGCGCGGGCGTCGTCAGGCAGGGTTTCGATGGCGCGGCGCAGGTTGTCGGACACCGACAGCATGTCGCGGGCAAAACTCGTCACCGCATAGGACTTGGCATCCTTGACTTCGCGGTCGGTGCGGCGGCGGAGATTGTCCATCTCGGCGGCCAGCCGCAGGAAACGATCGCGCAGGTCGGCGTTTTCAGCCTTCAGCGCCTCTACAGGGTCGATGTCCTGCGCGGCAGCGGCCTCGCCTTCATTCGCAGTCTGGCCTTCGGTGGCCGCGGTTGCTTCTGCCTCGGTGGCTGCCGCGTCAGGTCCGTTCTTGTTGGTTTCTTCGGTCATGACGTTCTCCGGATGATGTCTCGGTTTCGAAACTCAAGGTTTCGAATGCGTGCCCGATATCAGGGTTTGACGAGAAAAAATCAAGGGTTTGCAAGGAAATTGGCTAGCGCGACCCGCGCGAGAGCCTCGCCATCAGCTGGGCGGTGTAGTCGACCATGGGAACGATGCGCGAGTAGTTAAGGCGAGTCGGGCCGATGACGCCGACGGCACCGACAATGCGGTCTTCACCATCCCGATAGGGCGCGACGATCAGCGAGGAACCGGAGAGCGAGAAGAGCTTGTTCTCCGAGCCGATGAAGATCCGAACGCCTGGGCCGCTTTCGGCGAGATCGAGGATTTCGATCAGGCTTTCCTTGCGCTCCAGATCGTCGAAGAGCAGGCGAAGCCGATCGATATCCTCGGAGCCTGCCAGCCCCTCGAGCAGGTTGGCACGACCTCGGACGATCAGCCGTGCAGGCTGTTTTTCCGCAACTTCTCCTGACCATACCGCGAGACCCCGTTCGACGAGATCCTGGGAGAGCGTGTCGAGTTCAGTGGCCACCTGGCTCTTGAGCTTCTCGATCTGGCCACGCAGTTCGCGCAGCGTCTGGCCGGTCAGATTGGCGTTGAGAAAATTGGCGGCTTCGGTGAGCTGCGATGCGGTGACGCCAGCCGGCAGATCGATGATGCGGTTTTCGATCTGGTTGTTTTCACCCACCAGCACCGCCAGCGCCTTGGTGGGTTCCAGACGAATGAATTCCACATGCTTCAAGACCGGATCGTTCTTGGCCGAGATCACCAGTCCCGCCCCGCGCGAGAGGCCGGACAGCATCCGGCTTGCCTCAGTCAACATGGCTTCCATCGGCTGGTCGGCGCTGGTCGGGCGGATCTGCCGTTCGATCTCGTCGCGCTCGCCGTCGGAGAGATCGCCTACCTGCATGAACGCGTCTACGAAGAAGCGCAGCCCCGCCTGGGTCGGCAGGCGTCCAGCGCTGACATGGGGGGCGTAAATCAGGCCCAGGGCTTCGAGATCGCTCATGACATTGCGAACCGAGGCGGGCGACAGCGACATCGGCAGAAGGCGTGAAAGATTGCGGGAGCCGAGCGGATCGCCGGAATCGAGATAGCTTTCCACGATACGGCGGAAGACTTCCCTGGAGCGGTCGTCCAGCGAGGCGGAAACGTCTGTGACGGTCGTCTTCGGTGATGCCATTATCGGAGCGAACAAAATCTCAGAGGTTTCATGATACAAATATAGTCACCGCTTTTTGGATGACCAAGGGCTAATTCCACCTCGCTCGAGCTTGCGATGCTGCGGGATGGTTTTTCTTTGCAAAAGCGAGGCTGCGTCCGTAGAAGGCAACAGACAACCCAGGAGATTGCAATGCGGCCATCCGGCAGAAAAACCGATCAAATGCGCAAGGTTTCGTTCGAGCGCAACTTTTCCAAGCATGCGGAAGGCTCCTGCCTGGTGAAGTTCGGCGATACGCATGTGCTGTGCACGGCAAGTCTCGAAGACAAGACGCCGCCGTGGCTGCGCAATTCCGGCAAGGGCTGGGTGACGGCCGAATACGGCATGCTGCCGCGCGCCACCGGTGATCGCATGAAGCGTGAGGCCTCCTCGGGCAAGCAGAGCGGCCGCACGCAGGAAATCCAGCGGCTGATCGGGCGCTCTCTCCGAGCCATCGTTGATCTGGAGGCACTCGGCGAGCGACAGATCTCGATCGACTGCGACGTCATCCAGGCGGACGGCGGCACACGCACGGCTTCGATCACCGGCGCCTGGGTGGCGCTGCATGACTGCCTGAAGTGGATGGAAGCGCGCAACATGGTGAAGGTCGAGAAGGTCCTGAAGGACCATATCGCTGCCGTCTCCTGCGGGATCTTTGCCAGCCAGCCGGTCATCGACCTCGACTATCTCGAAGACTCGGCCGCCGAAACGGACGCAAACTTCGTCATGACCGGCTCGGGCGGCATCGTCGAAATCCAGGGGACGGCCGAAGGCAAGCCCTTCAGCCAGGACGAGTTCCTGACGCTTCTTGGCCTTGCGCGCAATGGCATCGACGAACTGGTGACGCTGCAGAAACAGGCGATCGGCTGAGAAGAAGGTCCGCATGATCGAAGGGATACTCGAAACCGCACTTTATGCGGACGATCTGGACAAGGCAGAGGTGTTCTATGACAGCGTCCTCGGTCTCGAAAAGATCCGTCGCGGCGGCAACCGGCATATCTTCTATCGGTGCGGTCCCGGCGTCCTGCTGATTTTCAATCCAGCAGCAACCAGCGTCCCGATCGCAGATGACCCCTTCCCTGTCCCGACCCATGGGACAAAGGGACCGGGTCATGCGTGTTTCTTCGTTACGCAGGATGATCTCGATGCGATGGCCAGAAATCTGCAAGAGGCCGGGGTACCGATTGAATCCGAACTGACATGGCCGAACGGCGCACGCTCGATCTACTTCCGCGATCCGGCCGGCAACAGCCTGGAATGCGCGTCCCGCACCCTCTGGACTTCTTGAACGGACCTATCGCATGCGCAAGCTCGACACCCGCACGATCGTCGTTGCCAGCC
Source organism: Rhizobium sp. AQ_MP (assembly GCF_014237835.1). Taxonomy (GTDB): domain Bacteria; phylum Pseudomonadota; class Alphaproteobacteria; order Rhizobiales; family Rhizobiaceae; genus Allorhizobium. The sequence continues at coordinate 241,335 of NZ_JACJVI010000001.1, read as the reverse complement.
ACAATGCTGGCAAGATCGCCGAAATCGCCGATCTCATCGGTCCCTTCGGCTTTTCTGCCAAGTCGGCGAAGGATCTGAACTTCATCGAACCGGACGAAACCGGGACGACCTTCGAAGAAAACGCAGCAATCAAGGCGCTCGCTTCGGCCAAGGCTTCGGGGCTACCTGCGCTCTCCGATGACAGCGGCCTCGTCATCGATGCGCTCGACGGCGCGCCCGGCGTCTATACGGCAAACTGGGCCGAGCGCGAGGACGGCAGCCGCGATTTTCCGATGGCGATGGAGAAGGTCGAGAAGGCCTTGCAGGAGCGTGGGGCCACCGAGCCAGCCCAGCGGACCTGCCGCTTTGTCAGCGTGCTCTGCCTTGCCTGGCCGGATGGTCACACCGAATTCTTCCGGGGCGAGGTCGAAGGCGTGATCGCCTGGCCGCCGCGTGGGACAGCGGGTTTCGGCTATGATCCGGTGTTTCAGCCGCAAGGGCATGAGCGCACCTTTGGCGAGATGACCGCCGACGAGAAACATGGCTGGAAGCCGGGCGATCCGGAGGCACTCTCGCATCGTGCCCGGGCGTTCAAGCTCTTCGTCGAAACCTGTCTGGAGGCCTGACGCGTTGACCGACCGGTCCTTCACGCTGCTGCCCGACACCGGTGAGCCCGGCTTCGGTGTCTATGTTCACTGGCCCTTCTGCGCGGCCAAATGCCCTTACTGCGACTTCAACAGCCATGTGCGCCACCAGCCGGTGGACCAGGCGCGCTTCGTCGCCGCCTTCCTCGCGGAGTTGAAGACAGTACGTGCCTTGTCCGGCCCGAAGACCGTCACCAGCGTCTTCATGGGAGGCGGCACCCCTTCGTTGATGGATCCCTCCACCGTCGGCGCGATCCTGGACGGGATCGCCGCCAACTGGCACATGCCCGACGGCATCGAGATCACCATGGAGGCCAACCCTTCGAGCGTCGAGGCGACCCGTTTCCACGGCTACCGGGCCGCCGGGGTCAACCGGGTCTCGCTCGGGGTTCAGGCCCTGAACGATCCGGACCTCCGTTTTCTCGGTCGCCTGCATGACGTGGCGGATGCTCTGAAGGCCATCAAGCTGGCGCGCGAGATTTTCCCGCGCATGTCCTTCGACCTCATCTATGCGCGCCCGAACCAGACGGTCGAGGCCTGGGAGAAGGAGCTGAAGGAAGCGATCTCCTATGCTGTCGACCATCTCTCGCTCTACCAGCTGACGATCGAGGAAGGCACCGCTTTCTATGGCCTGCACAAGGCCGGCAAGCTGATCGTGCCCGATGACGATCACGCCGCAACGCTTTACGAGGCGACGCAGGAGATTACCGCCCGCGAGGGGCTTCCGGCCTACGAGGTTTCCAACCACGCACGCCCGGGCGCCGAGAGCCGCCACAACCTCACCTATTGGCGCTATGGCGATTATGCCGGCGTCGGTCCAGGCGCCCATGGACGGCTGACGCAAGGACGGAGCAAGATCGCCACCGTCGCGGAGCGGCATCCGGAAACCTGGCTTTCCGCCGTCGAGCAGAATGCTCATGGCATCATTGAACGTGAAGAGCTCGACCACGAGGCACAGGCCGATGAGCTGCTGCTGATGGGTCTTCGTCTGAGGGAAGGCGTCGACCTCGCGCGCTGGCAGCAGCTGTCCGGACGCGATCCCGATCCGGAGAAGGAGCAGTTCCTACTGGAGCAGGGCTTTATCGAGCGGCTCGGCAATTCGCGGCTGCGCTGCACGCCGCCGGGCATGCTGATCCTCGACGCTGTCGTCGCCGATCTCGCCTGCTGAGGAGTTGGAAACGATGCCCGTCGATGCCGCATTTGACCGTTTCGACATGGCCCGTCTCTACGATGCCTTCAATCATCACGGCGAAGACGGCGATTTCTACGAAAATTTCGCCGAAGCGCCCTGCCGCTTGCTCGATATCGGCTGCGGCACAGGGTCGGTGACGCTGCGCCTGGCAAAGCGCGGGCACCAGGTGACCGGTATCGATCCGGCGAAGGGCATGCTGCAGGTCGCGCGGATGAAGGACGAAGACGGCCTCGTCACGTGGGTAGCGGCCGAAGCCGGGAGCTTCTCACTTCGCGACCGCTTTGACCTCGCCATCATGACCGGTCACGTGTTCCAGGTCTTTCTCGATGATGCGGAGACACTGGCCGCCCTCAGCAACATTCATCGGCACATGGCACCGGGCGGACAGCTCATCATCGAAAGCCGCAATCCGCTGGATCGGGCCTGGGAAGAATGGACGCGGGACAAGACCCATGAGAGGGGAGCCGTCGAGGGCGTCGGGCCGGTGGATGTCCATTATCAGACCAAAGAGGTCGAAGCCGAACACGTCACCTTCGATGCAGTCTTCACGATCGAAACCAGTGGCGAGATCCTCATCAGCGAAAGCCGTCTGAGGTTTGCGCCCGCAGACACCATCACGCGCCTTCTCGGTGAGGCGGGCTTTGCCGAAGTCGAGCTGCTTGGCTGGTGGGACCGCACCCCCTATTCGGACACCAGTCCCGAAATCATCGCAATCGCGCGAGCCTGAACCGACTGTCGGATACCAAAAAGGCCACCGCGACCGATGGGATCGCGGTGACCTCTATGTTTTCAACGGCTCGCTTACTCGTTGATGAGACGACGCAGCAGTTCGATTTCCTGCGACAGCTTCTGATCGGCTGAGATCAACTCCTCGATCTTGCGGACGGCATGGAGAACAGTCGTGTGGTCACGACCGCCGAAACGCCGACCGATTTCCGGGAAGGAGCGCGGGGTCAGGGTCTTCGACAGATACATGGCGATCTGTCGCGGCTTGACGATGACGCGGGTGCGGCGGTTCGAAACCAGCTCCTGGCGCGACACGTTATAGTGACGTGCGACGATGCGCTGGATGTCCTCGATGCGCACGCGCTTCTGGTCACCGGCTCCGACCAGATGGGCCAAAAGTTCATCGACGCGCTCGATGGAGAGGTTCGGCTCGAAGGAGCGGCGGAACAGAAGCTGGTTGAAGGCGCCTTCCAGGTCGCGTCCGCTGCTGGTGATGTTGCGGGCGACATGTTCCAGAATCTCGGCGGGAATGTCGATCGACGGATCGTCCTTGCGAGCGGCATCCAGGCGCGACTTCATCATGTCGAGGCGCATGTCGTAGTCGGGCGCTTCCATCTCGATGGCGACGCCACCCTGCAGACGCGAGCGAACGCGCGGATCGAGCGATTCCAGTTCCCAAGGCGCACGATCGGCAGCGACGACGACCTGCTTGGCGCTGTCGAGCAGCATGTTCAGGAGATGGCAGAACTCGTGCTGGATCATCTTGCCCTGCAGGAACTGCATGTCGTCGATGATCAGGAGGTCGATGTTGCGCAGCGAGTCCTTCAGCGTCAGGGCGTCGTTGTCGCGGATCGCGGTTGCGAAGCGCCACATGAAATATTCGGCAGTCAGATACACGACGCGCGGCTGGCGTGGGCTCTGGATCGCCGCATTGGCGATCGCCTGCAGCAGGTGCGTCTTGCCGAGACCGACGGAGGAGTGGATAAAGAGCGGGTTGAACCGAACGGCACCGGCGCCAGCTTCGGCGATCGTCTTGGCCGCAGCAAGTGCCACGCGATTGGATGCGCCTTCGACGAAACCGTCAAAGGTATAGCGACTGTCGAGAGGAGAGCCGAACAGCGGTCCCGCCGGAGCGGCACGCGATGCCACAGGCGCCTGCGTCTGCGCCGATGCAATCTGGCCGACGCTCTGCGGTCCGGTCTTGCGCGGTGACACCGGCTGTGCGGCTTCCGTACCGGCAGAACGCTCTTCAGCGACAGGGCCACGGGTGCTGCGGCTTGCAGTCCGCACCATGATCTCGACCTTGAGGATCGAGGGATCTTCCGCCTGGAAGATCGACGTGATCAGATCGAGGTAACGATTGTTGATCCAGGATTTCAGGAAGGTCGTCGGAACCGTCAGGCGCACGACGCTCTTGGATGCCGAGTGCAGCTTCAGACGGGCAAACCAGCTTTGGTAGACATCCGCCCCGACCTGGGCCTTCAGTCTCTTGCTGAAGCGGTCGAAGAGATCATTGTGGGTCATTCCGGCGTTCTCTCCTGCTCCTTCGGAGCATGCGGCGCCAAGCGCCGACTGTGCATTGTCCCCGTTCGCCAACGCACCGGCCGTCATAGAGTTCATATGCATTTTGCCGCCTTCCAATTCATTCCAGGTGCCGGGCGTAATGTCATCGCCGTCCGACAGCCGCTTCATCTTTAGTCGATCCCTTGAGGAATCGACGGTCCCCAAACACGTTGCGCCGACCTTAGCCAAAAGCCGGCTCAATTCACTGTCGCCCCCTCACGTCGACAGTCGTGCCTTCTTGCGGCATCCTCGTCATGCCGCACATCCGTGTCCTTGTCGTGGCCATCGGCCACCCACAAGACGCAAAACCGCCACCACGCGGAAACAGTAAAGTCTCCGATGCAATGTCGATCACTTTATGAGAAAACGGAGTTGGAACACCCCGCTCCGGCAAGAGCGACCGATCTCAACTGCATTTCTGCCGTTCGGACCGTCGTTTTTGGCCATTGGCTGGCCCCTTGCTGAGAAACATTAAGGCAGGATCAAAAGCCAAGATCAACACCGATTTTTAGGCTAGCGCGCGGTTCTGCCATTGACTCTTCGTACTTCATTTTTGCGTCACATTCGGGCGAAAAAGAATCGCTTTTGAATCAAGGAGATTCCCAAACAGGTACAAAAGAGGGCGCTTGCAGCGAGAAAAAATAAAAATTCTCTTGACTCGCAAGGGGGCCAACCTCCCCCAAGGTTAAGAAGCCGGCCGGGCCGGCACCTCCTGCAAGTTACTGAATTTAAAAACTTTTTTATGTCACCGTACTGACAAGGTTGCATCCGTCAGGAAGTTCTAAAACGTCAATTTCAACCGAGTCGAGACCACAACGCCAAAAAGCCCGGCTTACAGCCAGGCTCTTCGAAACTTGTCAAAATGGTGTCTAAAATTAGACGGCCAGAGCCTTCACACGAGCAGCGAGGCGGGAGATCTTGCGCGATGCCGTGTTGGCGTGAACCACGCCCTTGGTGGCTGCGCGCTGGATCTCCGGCTGAGCCGCCTTGAGAGCGTCCTTGGCTACCGCTGCATCACCGGAAGCGATTGCTTCTTCGACCTTGCGGATGAAACCACGAACCCGCGAACGACGAGCCTTGTTGACTGCAGTGCGGCGAGCGATCTTGCGGGTCGCCTTCTTCGCCGAAGTTGTGTTGGCCATGGATGCCTCTCTTCGAATTCAAACCAAAGCCCACCATCGCCGCGTCGGGTCAGAGCGACCGCACCATTCAGCACTTGGGGAGCTGTTTCATGGAAAAGCCCAGTGGCTTTCCCAACCGTGGGCGGGCATATAGCGGGAAAGCTGGGATGCGTCAACGCGGATTCTGCAGATAACGCGTCCCTCGTCTCGCTTATCTGTTCTTGAAGGCCGGCTTTCGTTTCTCGACAAAGGCGGCCATGCCTTCCTTCTGATCTTCAGTCGCGAACAGCGAGTGGAACAGGCGGCGTTCGAAGCGCAATCCCTCGCTCAAGGTCTGCTCGAAGGCGCGGTTGACGGCTTCCTTCGCCATCATCACCGAAGGCAGAGAGAAAGAGGCAATCTTGGCAGCTGCCTCCAGAGCCTCATCGATCAGGCGCTCCGGCTCGATGACACGGGCCACGAGGCCGGCACTCTCTGCTTCTGCGGCATCCATCATGCGACCGGTGAGGCAAAGATCCATGGCCTTGGCCTTGCCGACGGCGCGGGTCAGCCGCTGAGAGCCACCCATGCCGGGAATGATGCCGAGCGTGATTTCAGGCTGGCCAAACTTCGCCGTCTTCGAGGCGATGATGAAGTCACACATCATCGCAAGCTCGCATCCGCCGCCCAGCGCAAAACCGGAGACAGCGGCGATGATGGGCTTGCGGAAGCCGGCAATATGATCCCAGCCGCCGATGAAGTCTCCGGTATAGGTGTCGACGAAATCCAGCGACTGCATTTCCTTGATGTCGGCGCCGGCCGCAAAGGCCTTTTCAGAGCCCGTGAGCACCACGGCACCGACGCTCGGGTCGGCCTGCAATTCGCTCAGGAGCTGGCTGAGTTCGCGCATGACCGTCGAGTTCAAGGCATTCAGTGCCTGCGGCCGGTTGAGCGTCACGAGCGCAACGCGGTCGCGCCGTTCGATCAGCAGGGTTTCATAGGTCATGGCTTCCTCCCTAACGCGGCCGCACGGGCCTTATTTCTGGCAGTGCCGACAATAGAATGTCGAGCGGCCGGATTGAACTATCCTTTCGACGGTACCCCCGCAACCATCCGAAAGGCACGGCTCTCCCTCCCGGTCGTAGGTCCGGAAGGAGTGCTGGAAGTAGCCCAGGGTGCCATCGGCCTGGATATGGTCGCGCAGCGACGAGCCGCCGGCCTCGATCGCATCGGCGATGACATCGCGGATTGACTGCGTCAGCAGCGACAATTCCGCCTTCGGTTTGCCCTTGGGCGTGACGAGGGTGGAGACCTTGCGGATGGGCGACAGATGCGAGCGCCAGAGCGCCTCGCAGACATAGATATTGCCGAGACCGGCAATCACCTTCTGGTCAAGCAGGGCGCCCTTCAGCGGCTGGCTGCGGTCGGCGAAACGGCTCGCGAGATAATCGGCCGAGAGGATGTTGCCGAGGGGTTCAGGACCAAGATCCCGGAAGGCCGGGTAGGTATCGAGTTCAGAGCGCGCCATCAGCTCCATGAAGCCGAAACGACGCGGATCATTATAGATGATGCGGACGGGGGCCTCCGGACGCTCGAGATGAAAGACGACGTGATCGTGCTTCTCATCCTTGCTGCGCTCGTGATGGAAGACGCCCGGGAGGTTGGCGCCCTCCGGCGCTTCGATCCGGAAGGAGCCGGACATGCCGAGATGGGCAATCACGGTCAGATCGTCCTCCAGATCGACGAGCAGGTATTTTGCCCGGCGCGACAAGCCAAGAATACGGCGACCTTCGACCCTTGCGGCAAAATCGCGCGGCAGGGGAAAGCGCAGATCCGGACGCCGCAACTCCAGACGCTGAACCTTCGCGCCTTCCATGGCGGGAGCGAGCCCGCGTCTGACTGTCTCAACCTCTGGCAATTCCGGCATTTCCGCCCATCTTTCTGTTTGAACCGCTTCTTTAAAGGTCTATAGACCAGCGGAACCAAGGCTTCCCCTGCGCAGATAGCGCGTGTCAGGCCTTTTCGCTATGGTCTGCCGACCGTTCCGATATGTGGAGTGAACCGATGACTGCAAGCCGCATTTCCGCCGATGGCGGCATGGAAACCTCCTATGGCTTCCGCCAGGTCGACGAGCAGGAAAAGCAGGGCCTCGTCAACGATGTCTTTCACAAGGTGGCCAAGCGCTACGACATCATGAATGACGTGATGTCGGCCGGCCTGCACCGCGTCTGGAAAGATGCGATGGTGGCAGCGCTCAATCCGCGCAAGGATGCCAACTATAGGGTGCTCGACGTTGCCGGCGGTACTGGCGACATCGCCTTCCGCATCGTCGAGGCGTCCAACCGGCTGGCACATGCCACCGTTCTCGACATCAATGGCTCCATGCTCGGCGTCGGCGCCGAGCGAGCGGAAAAGAAGGGTCTTTCGCCCAACCTCACCTTCGTCGAGGCGAATGCCGAAAGCCTGCCTTTCGAGGACAACACGTTCGATGCCTATACGATCGCATTCGGCATCCGCAATGTGCCGCATATCGATGTGGCGCTTTCGGAAGCCTTCCGCGTGTTGAAGCGCGGCGGACGACTTCTCGTGCTCGAGTTCTCCGAAGTCGAAATGCCACTCCTCGACAAGGTCTATGATGCCTGGTCGTTCAACGCGATCCCGCGCTTCGGCAAGATGATCACGGGTGACTCAGAGCCCTATCAGTATCTCGTGGAATCGATCCGCAAGTTCCCGAACCAGCCGGATTTCGCGCGCATGATCGAACGCGCCGGTTTCTCGAACGTGCGCTTCACCAATTATACAGGCGGGATCGCTGCCCTGCATTCCGGCTGGAAGATCTAAGGCACATGAGCACGATCGGGGCATATCTCCGCCTGGCGCGGGTCGGCTGGGTGCTGGTGCGCGAAGGCGTCGTCGCGGCCCTTCCATCTGAAGGTCTGCCGCCCATGGTCGGCATCGCCAAAGCCGCTGTCGCACCGCTGGCGCGCGGCCGCGCCAAAACGGTCGAGCGTTCCGATCGCCTTGCCCGCGCCGTTGCGCGTCTCGGTCCTTCCTACGTCAAGATCGGCCAGTTCCTGGCGACGCGTCCCGACGTGGTGGGCGCAGAATTTGCAGAAGACCTGGCCGGCCTGCAGGACCGGATGGACTTTTTTCCGACCGAAGCCTCGAAGACCACGATCCGTGAGTCGCTCGGCCGCTCCGTGGACGAGCTCTACAGCCATTTTGGCGAGCCGATCGCCGCCGCCTCCATCGCGCAGGTCCATCCGGCCGAAGTCGAGACCGCCGAGGGACGCCGCAAGGTTGCCGTCAAGGTGATCCGGCCGGGCGTGCGCAAACGCTTTGCCGCCGATCTCGAGGCCATGTATCTCGTCTCGCATCTGCAGGAACGCTTCCTGCCGCATACGCGGCGCCTGCGCCCGGTCGAGGTTACCAAGACGCTGGAGCAGACCACCAAGGTCGAAATGGATCTGCGGCTGGAAGCAGCCGCCCTGTCCGAAATTGCGGAGAATACCAAGGATGATCCTGGCTTCCGCGTGCCTCAGGTCGACTGGGAGCGCACGGGCCGTGACGTCGTCACCATGGAGTGGATCGACGGCATCAAGATGTCCGATGTCGAGGGTCTCAAGGCTGCCGGCCATGATCTCAATGCGCTTGCCGACACGTTGATCCAGTCCTTCCTGCGCCATACGTTGCGCGACGGCTTCTTCCACGCGGACATGCATCCGGGCAATCTTTTCGTTGACCCCGCCGGAATGATCGTTGCGGTCGACATGGGTATCGCCGGTCGCCTTGGAAAGAAAGAGCGCCGTTTCCTCGCCGAAATCCTCTACGGCTTCATCACCCGCGACTACATGCGGGTCGCCGAAGTGCATTTCGAGGCCGGCTACGTGCCGTCGCACCACAATGTAGCGAGTTTCGCCCAGGCGATCCGCGCGATCGGCGAGCCGATCCATGGGCAGCCGGCCGAAACCATTTCCATGGGCAAGCTGCTGACGCTTTTGTTCGAAGTGACCGAGATCTTCGACATGCAGACGCGCCCCGAACTGGTGATGCTGCAGAAGACGATGGTGGTGGTCGAGGGTGTCTCGCGCATTCTCAATCCACGCTTCAACATGTGGAAAGCGGCCGATCCGGTCGTGTCGCAGTGGATCCGTGACAATCTCGGCCCGAAGCGGATTGCCACGGACCTGAAGGACGGAGCCAAGGCGGCTCTTCGGCTGGCCGAGGCCCTGCCGGAGATCGCGGTCAAGACCGAGAAACTGCATGGCGAAATCATGCGTATGAGCGAGGAAGGCCTGCGTTTCGATGCGGACACCGCCGAGCGGATTGGACGGGCCGAGGCCCGTCATACGCGGCTCGGACGCGTCGCGCTCTGGGTGATAGCTGTGGCGGCCGTGGCGATCGCGGTCCAGATCGGATGAGCCGCCTGCATTAGCAAGCGCGGATGGACCGGATTTTCTTGATCTTTCGATGGAACAAAGTCCGGCGAGGCGCATTAGAACGGCATTGCGCTTTCTTTGTTCCGTCGGGAGTTACATGTCTGCCACCCAAACCGGCTTTGTCCGGTCCACGCTGCTCTTTCTCCTGATCGGCACAGCAATTCTGCTCGGCATCATCGTCGCCACCTTCGGGCTCGTCGAGCGCACCCAGGCGACCTTCGATTATATCCTGCAGGAGCGCAACATCCGGCGTATGGCCGCTGATCTCATGCAGAAGCTGACAGACGCCGAGACAGGCCAGCGCGGTTTCGTCATCACGCGCAACGAGCTGTTTCTTCAACCTTACGAGGCCGCCGTTGGGGAGATCCGGGAGGAGGTCGACAGGCTGGCGGCAGCGGTTGCCGATCGCCCCGTCAAAGCCGCTCAGATGGAGCGGTTGCGCGACCGGATCCGCGGGAAGCTCGCCGAGATGGGTCAGGTCATCAATCTCGTGCGCAGCGGCGAGCAGGCACAGGCCGTCGAGCTGATCCAGAGCGATGTCGGTCGTCAGCTCATGGACGACATCCGTACCATGCTCGATCAGTTCAAGGAGCTTTCAGACGAGAATGTCGAGCGCGGGACCGAGGCCCAGGTGGCGGCAACGCAGCAGCTTCAATGGATCACGGTGGGTGGTGGCATCGCCATCATCGCCGTCATGGGCGGCGCCATCCTGGTCGTCGCTCAGCATGTGCGTGCGCTTGCGGCTTCCAGGCGCGAGGTAGAGGTCCTGAATCAGGGGCTTGAGGCGCGCGTGGCAGAGCGCACGGAAGATCTGATGCAGGCCAACCAGGAGATCCAGCGCTTCGCCTATATCGTCACGCATGATCTGAGGGCACCGCTCGTCAACATCATGGGCTTTACTGCGGAGCTCGACGCCTCACTGAAATCCCTCCAGGCCTATGTCCTGAACGATGGCAAGCCCGTCTCCGAAGACAAGATCCGCGAGGCCAGACTGGCCGCCTCGGAAGACCTGCCCGAAGCCATCGGCTTCATACGTTCGTCGACCAAGAAGATGGACGGACTGATCAACGCAATCCTGAAGATCTCGCGAGACGGGCGTCGTCAGCTGAAGCCTGAAATCGTCGAGCTGCAGCCCTTGCTGGAGACCATCACCAACAGCGTCTACCATCAGATCAGCGAGAGCGACGGCAGCATCGATCTCGACATCAAGGCCAACCGCCTGAACACTGATCGATTGTCGGTCGAACAGATTCTTGGTAACCTTTTCGACAATGCTATCAAATACAAGCATCCCGAACGGCCCCTGACCCTCGCCGTCCGAACCGCGCCCGAGGGGCGTCACATGGTGCGGATCGAGGTGGAGGACAACGGCCGTGGCATTGCAGAGCAGGACCACGAACGCATTTTCGAACTCTTCCGCCGCTCCGGTCAGCAGGATCAATCGGGTGAAGGCATAGGCCTTGCCCATGTCCGCTCCCTGGCTCGGAACCTCGGGGGGGAGATCACCGTTCGATCCCGTTTAGGAGAAGGATCGACCTTCGTACTGCGACTGCCATCTGACCTGTCACGCTTGGTACGGAGTTGATAATGAAAGCCGTGGGTAAAGAAGTCACCATCATCATGGTCGAAGACGACGAGGGTCATGCCCGTCTGATCGAAAAGAACGTGCGCCGCGCCGGCGTGAACAATGAAATCGTGCCCTTCACAAACGGCACCGAGGCGCTTGACTATGTGCTGGGCAAGGATCGTAGCGGCAAGGTTTCGGAAGACCGCTACCTGTTGATCCTGCTTGACCTCAATCTGCCCGACATGTCGGGCACCGATATTCTCGACCAGATTAAATCCAACCCGCACACGCGACGGCTCCCGGTCGTCATCCTCACAACGACGGATGACGAACGCGAAATCCAGCGCTGCTACGATCTCGGGGCCAATGTCTATATTACCAAACCTGTCGATTACGACAATTTCGCCAACGCCATTCGCCAGCTCGGACTGTTCTTCTCCGTCATGCAAATCCCCTGATGGCGGCCGGGCGATGAGCTTCAGCGTTCTCTACATAGACGACGATGCTGCCATCGCCCGGCTGGTCCAGAAGCACATGGGGCGCCTCGGCCATGAGGTGTCGCATGCGGAAAATGCCGAGGACGCGCTTGAACTGCTGAAGACGGCAGGGTTCGATGTCGTCGTTCTCGATCATTATCTACGCCAGACCACCGGTCATGACGTGCTGGGCCGCATGCGCGAAGCCGAGATCGACGTGCCGGTGGTCTATGTCACCGGATCCAACGAGGCGCAGGTCGCGATCGAGGCGATCAAGGCGGGTGCTGCTGATTATGTCATCAAGACTGTCAGCGACGACTTCCTGTCGCTCTTGTCGAGCGCCATCGAACAGACGGTCGCCAACGCCCAGCTGCGGGCAGCGAAGGCCCGTGCCGATGAAGAGATCCGGCTTGGCAAGGAGCGGGCCGAGGCGCTGCTGGCCGAGGTCAACCATCGTGTCGCCAACTCGCTGGCGCTGGTCGCCAGCCTGCTGCGCCTGCAGATCTCCGCCGCCCGTAGCGAGGAAGTGAAGGCGGAGCTGGCGGAAACCCAGGCGCGCATCACGGCCATCGCCGGCATGCATCGCAGTCTCTACACTTCCGACGACGTCAGCCGCGTTGAGCTCGATCGTTATCTCAACCGACTCACGGTCGAGCTCTACAATTCCCTTCACAGCGCCGAAAAGCCGGTCCGCCTCCTGCTGGATGCGGATCCCATCTCGCTCAGCGCCGACAAGGCCGTTTCCGTCGGCATGATCGTCACCGAACTCGTGACCAATGCCTTCAAGTACGCCTATGCCTCCGGTCAGCCTGGTGACATCCGGGTGCACCTGAAGATGACAGGCGACGGAGAGGCCTTGCTCCGCGTTGAGGACGACGGGATCGGGATCGATCCGCAGAGCGCGCCAAAGGGAACCGGTCTTGGGAGTCGGATCGTCAAATCCATGGCCTCGACGCTTGGAGACGGGCTGCGTTATCTCGAAGGTACCCAAGGCACCGTGGCGGAAGTCCCGTTAAAGCTCGACAGCGCCAGCTGAGGCACGCCGTTTACCAGTCCAGTTCTCGACGATTTGCCAGCGACCGGAATTGCGCTAGGGTCGCGGCCGCAGAGAAAGGGTTGCACTTCATGAGCTTGGCCGGAAAGCGAATTTTGCTTGTCATTGCAGGCGGCATTGCCGCTTACAAGAGCCTCGATCTCATCCGAAGGCTCCGGGAGCGCGGGGCGAGCGTGCGGCCGATCATGACGCGAGGCGCCCAGGAATTCGTCACGCCGCTTGCCGTCGGTGCGCTGTCGGCGAGCCATGTCTATACCGAGCTCTTTTCGCGCGAGGACGAACAGGATGTCGGCCATATCCGGCTGGCGCGGGAATGCGACCTAGTGCTGGTTGCCCCTGCCACCGCCGATCTGATGGCGAAGATGGCGAACGGACTTGCTGATGACCTTGCATCGACCGTGTTGCTTGCAACAGATCGCCCGGTTTTGATTGCGCCTGCCATGAACCCGAAGATGTGGGCGCATCCGGCCACCCAGCGCAATTTCGCCGTGCTCCAGCGCGACGGCATCGAGGCCATCGGCCCGATGGAAGGCGAAATGGCCGAAAGCGGCGAGCGCGGGCGTGGACGCATGGCCGAACCGATCGAGATCGCAAACCGTGTCGAAGACCTGCTCTCCGGCCCCAAGCCGCTTGCGGGCATGAAGGCTGTGGTCACCTCGGGCCCGACGCACGAGCCGATCGACCCGGTGCGCTACATCGCCAACCGCTCCTCGGGCAAGCAGGGCCATGCGATTGCGGCGGCCCTTGCCCGTCTCGGCGCCGATGTGACGCTCGTCTCGGGACCGGTGACGATTGCTGATCCCGCAGGCGTCCAAACTCGGCATGTCGAGCGGGCCGAGGAAATGCGCAATGCGGTTCTCTCCGCACTTCCGGCAGACATTGCCGTCATGGTCGCTGCCGTTGCCGACTGGCGTGTGGCGTCGTCTGCCGAGCAGAAGATCAAGAAGCAGCCGGGTGAGGCGCCGCCGCCGCTACAGCTCGCTGAGAACCCCGACATCCTGAAGACGGTGGGTCAACACGCCCAGCGACCGCGCCTCGTCGTCGGGTTTGCGGCCGAGACGGAAGACGTCGAGGAGAACGGCCGGAAGAAGCTGGAGCGCAAGGGCGCTGACCTGATCGTCGCCAATGACGTTTCGCCCGAGACCGGGATCATGGGCGGCGACCGCAACCGGGTGAAGCTGATTAGCCGGGACGGGGTCGAGGCATGGCCGGATCTTTCCAAGGAAGAGGTGGCCGAGAGGCTGGCTCTCTGGATTGCCATGCAGATGGGCGGTACCGGCGCATGAGCTTGTTTTCCCGCCCCGGTTTCGACAGCTTCGTTCAGGAGTTCACCGGCACCTCTCTCACCGATCAATGGGACGCCCGGGTCGCCAAGGTCGGAGATAAGGTCTTCGCGCTTCTGACCGACGGCGAGAAACGGCTCTGCTTCAAGGTGAGCGAAGAGAGCTTCGAGATCCTGACCTCGCTTGAGGGCGTTTCTCAGGCACCCTACTTTGCCAAGCGAAAATGGGTGACCGTCGCGCCCGCCACGGAACTCAACGAGGCGGATCTGGTGGAGTATATCGGCCGATCTTATCGCGCCGTCGCAGCTTCGCTGACGCGCAAGGCCCGGAGCGAGCTCGGGATCATCCTGTAAGCTAAGGCTTCACCCCACAGCCATGGCTGGCTGACCCACATGTTCGACCCGTGTGCGGTCGACCTGGGGCTTGAACTCGGCAGCGTCCAGCCCCTTTTCGCTGAGGATCACGGCGCTTCCGGCCGGAATTTCCACCCAGGTATCCGTCTCGTCGTTCAGCGGCTCGGAGACGAGGCAGAAGCTGCCCTTGGGGCCCATGGGTGCTGCAAACAGTGTCGGGGCATGCTCGTCCGTCGAGTAGCGCACGGCATAGAGCGTCTTACCGTCGGAGAAGGCCGCGGTCATGCGGATGCGCGCCGAGCCTGTCAGATGCAGGCTGATCTGCTCGACGAAGCCAACGGCCTCGCTCATGGCCGCCAGCGGACGTTCGCGCAGGCCGAACTGCAGCGCCAGCAGGAACAGCAATTCGCTGTCCGTGGTGCCGACGCGGGCATGGAAATGCTCGTCGTCCAGCATGCCTTCCATCGGCCGGCGGATGCGGTCGAAATTGTCGATCTGGCCATTGTGCATGAAGGACCAGGTGCCCTGCACGAAGGGATGGCAATTGTCGCGGCGGGTCGCGCCATGGGTGGCGGCGCGGACATGGGCCAGGAACAGCGGCGAGCGGATCTGGCTTGCCAGACTCTTCAGATTGCAGTCCGACCAGGCGGGGAGCACGTCCCGAAAGCGGCCGGGCTCGGGACGGTCACCATACCAGGCGAGACCGAAGCCGTCGCCGTTGGTCGCCGTCTTGGCGCGGGTCGCACAATGGGATTGTTCGATCAGGGAATGCGCAGGCGAGGTGACAAGCTCTTCGAGGAAGATCGGAACACCACGGTAAGCTGCCCAACGACACATATGAATTCTGCCCCAGGTCCATCGACCGACTGCGAATCCTGGGTAGTCTTCGCCCGATAGACTAATGATTTGCAAACATCAGACCCTTCATGACAAAATTTTGTCGGGCAGTGCAACATTTCTTCCCGGCTTGATTGGCGCAAATGTGAACACTGCGTTCTGGCGGGCCCACCTGCGCAGGGCAAGATGCTCGCATATATTGCCGCACGAGCAATCCACGCGCCCATCCACAAGGAGATCCGCCGATGTCCATCCGCCCCGTCAAGCATGAGAGCCGTGCCACCCCAACCATGGAAGGTGCCGGCGTCAAGCTGCACCGCGTCTTCGGCTTCGGCGACCCCTCGATGACCGATCCCTTCCTGATGATGGACGACTTCCGCAATGACGAGCCGAACGACTATCTGCGGGGTTTCCCCTGGCATCCGCATCGCGGCATCGAGACGATCACCTATGTGCTGGCCGGCACCGTCGAACATGGCGACAGCCTCGGGAACTACGGCATGCTGGGTGCGGGTGACCTGCAATGGATGACCGCCGGCAGCGGCATCCTGCACCAGGAAATGCCGAAGGGTGACTTTGCCGGGCGGATGCACGGCTTTCAGCTCTGGGCCAACCTGCCGTCTTCGCTGAAGATGACCAAGCCGCGCTACCAGGACATCAAGTCAGCCGACATTCCCGTTGTCATCGATGACGACGGCACTGCCGTGCGTGTCATCTGTGGCGACTTCTGGGGCAAGAGCGGCCCGGTCGACGGCATTGCCGCCGAGCCTGTCTATCTCGACATCTCGGTGCCGCCGGGCAAGCGCAAGACCTTCCCCGTCGATACCTACCGCTCGGCCTTCGCCTATATCTTCGCCGGCTCCGGCTCGTTCCGCGATGCCTCCAAGCCTTTCGGCGTGAAGGTCGAGAAGGAATATATGGGGGAGGAGCTCAATATCCGCGACCTCTCCGGCAACCGCACGCTGGTCGTGTTCGATACAGGCGATGAGATCACCGTTCAGGCTGGCGAACAGGGGATCCGCTTCCTGCTCGTCACCGGCAAGCCGATCAAGGAGCCGGTCGCCTGGCATGGTCCGATCGTCATGAACACGCGCGAAGAGCTGATGCAGGCGATGAAGGAATTGCAGAACGGAACCTTTATCAAAGCCGATCATTAACCCCACGCAGTCAAGTTCACTTCAACCCGGCGTCTCCAGCGCCGGGTTTTCTTTTTCTCGAGGGTGCGATGCGGATTACCGGATCATGCCAATGCGGCGACGTGCGCTATGAAGCCGAGGCCGATCCACAGGCCGTCGGCATCTGCCACTGTACCGATTGCCAGAGGCTGACAGGCTCAGCTTACCGGGTCACCGTCAATGCCGAACCAAACCAGCTTCGTCTGATCCAGGGGCAGCCAAAGCGCTATCGCAAGATCGGTGACAGCGGTTTGCCGAGCGACCAGTTCTTCTGCGGCACCTGCGGCTCACCCTTGTGGCGTCAGAGCGCCGATGGAGAAATCGGTCTTCGTCTCGGATGCATCGACCAGCGCGCAGCACTGTCACCGACGCACCAGTCCTTCCTCGAATCCGCCCTGCCCTTTGTCTTCGACATCAGCGGCCTGCCGCCCAGCAGAGACGACTAGTCTCGCCAGAGCCCGTGAAAATGGTGCACGGGCCCGTGCCCAGATCCGACAGAGAGATCGTTCGAGGTGCGAACGGCTTCCTTGAGCCAGGCCTTTGCAGCCTGCACGGCCTCCTGAGACACCCTCCCCTTTGCAAGCTCCGCCGCCAGCGCGCTCGACAAAGAGCAGCCTGTTCCATGGGTGTTGCGCGTGGCGATCCGGTCCGCCTCGAACCAGGTCACCTGCCCGCCCGCCACCAGAACATCCGGGCTCTGCCCCCCCGCCAGATGGCCGCCCTTGACCAGCACGCCCCTCGGGCCAAGCGCGGTCAGCCTGACCGCCTGGGATTCCATGATGCGCCGATCGGAGGCTTCGGGATCGCCGAGCAGGGCTGCAGCCTCCGGAAGGTTGGGCGTCAGCAGTGTCGCAATCGGCAGGAGTTCAGACTTCAGTGCTTCGACAGCATCGGGATCGAGAAGCGAGGCCCCACCCTTGGCGATCATGACCGGATCGAGAACCACGGGAATGCCGTGATGCGGTTTCAGGACCTCCGCCACCGCCGAAGCTATGCCGGCATTGGCGATCATCCCGATCTTTACCGCATCGACCCTGATATCGGCGAAAACCATGCGGATCTGCTCCGCAACAAAGTGGGGATCGAGCGGCACGACCGCCGAAACACCGCAGGTATTCTGCGCCGTGAGCGCCGTGATGACCGCCATGCCGTAACAGCCGCGTGCGGAAATCGACTTCAAATCCGCCTGAATGCCGGCACCACCGGAAGGATCGGACCCGGCGATGGTGAGCACATTGCGGATGGGGCTGGACGTCATCTCTGCTTCTCCTTCCGGGCGGAGAAGCGGCAGGCAGCACACGCGGATCTGGCATGGCACCCGAGCGACTCCCTCCGCCAGCATGATCTGGTTCAGGTTCAAAGGGTGCTTCTCAGCCCGGCTTCTCCGGACGCCCCTGTCTCATGCCAGAGACTAGGCGAGAGCAGCCGGCCTGTCACCTGTCATCAGGGTCGTTTTCCATTTATGTGTTTGCAGGGTCTGCCCGGAGCGGCTACGGGAGCGTCATCGCGCCTGACCAAAGGATTCACGCCTTGCATCATTCCCCCGACCGGCTTTTCGACCGCTTTTACGATGCCTTTCTTTTCGACATGGACGGCACGCTGCTCAATTCTATCGCCGCTGCGGAACGGGTCTGGAGCCGTTGGGCACTCAAGCACGGTCTGAACCTCGAAACCTTCCTGCCGACCATGCACGGCAAGCGCGGCATCGACACGATCAGCGCGCTCAACCTGCCGGGCGTTGACGTGGTGAAGGAAGCGCTGGACATCGAGCGCGGCGAGATCGAGGATCTCGAGGGCATCGTGCCGATCCCTGGCGCCATCGCGTTTCTGAACAGCCTGCCGGCGGAGCGCTGGGCGATCGTCACCTCGGCGCCATCAGCGCTTGCCCGCGCCCGCATCGGGGCGGCCGGCCTGCCGCAGCCGCTCAAGATCGTCACGGCTGAAGACGTGAAGATCGGCAAACCCGATCCCGCCGGTTATCGGTTGGGTGCGGAGCGGCTGGGTGTCGATCCGTCCCGCTGCCTGGTGTTTGAGGATGTGCTGGCCGGTGTGAGGGCTGGAGAATCAGCTGGCGCGGATGTCGCGGTGATCACTGCGACCCACACCCACCCCTTTGAAACGTCGCATCCGACGATTTCAAGTTACGAGCACCTGCGGGTTGGGTTCGAGCCCAACCAGGGGCTTCGGATCAGACCGGCAGAATAAGCACTCGGGTCGGGCGCCGCGGGGGCGACGGGAAATCCGCCACCGCCCGCCAGGCCTCACGCCGCTTTGGCGACGTGATATTCCTTGATGGCAACCATCTTGATCGCAGGGTAACGCTCGGACTCGTAGCGCAGCGAGAACTGGTCCTGCGCCATGAAGACCGGGTCGCCGTCGAGATCGCGGCAAATGTCGCCACGGCGCTGGGTCATGAACTTTTCCAGATCGTCCTTGTTCTCGGCCGAAATCCAGCGGCAGACGGAGAAGCGCGACATTTCGAAGGAGACCGGCAGGCCGTATTCGCCCTGGAGGCGCTCCTTCAACACGTCGAGCTGCAGCGCACCGACAACGCCGACGATGGCGGGCGAACCGTCTTCCGGCGAAAACAGCTGCACGACGCCCTCTTCGGCCATCTGCTGCAGCGCTTCCTTCAGCTTCTTCGCCTTCATCGCATCTTCCAGCCGCACGCGGCGCAGGATTTCCGGCGAGAAGTTCGGCACGCCCTGGAAGACGAGGTTTTCGCCTTCGGTCAGCGTGTCGCCGATCCTGAGCGTCCCGTGGTTCGGGATGCCGACGACATCACCGGCATAGGCGGTATCGGCCAGCTGGCGCTGCGAGGCGAAGAAGAACTGCGGCGCCGTGAGGCCCATCTGCTTGCCGGTGCGGGCAAGGCGCGCCTTCATGCCGCGCTCGAGCTTGCCGGAGCAGATGCGGGCAAAGGCGATGCGGTCGCGGTGGTTCGGATCCATGTTGGCCTGGATCTTGAAGACGAAGGCCGTCATCTTTTCTTCCGCCGCATGCACCGTTCTGACATCGGCCACCTGGTCGCGCGGCGGCGGCGCATAGGCGCCCAGCGCATTGATCAGATCGCGGACACCGAAATTGCGCAGCGCCGAGCCGAAGAAGACGGGCGTCATATGGCCTTCGAGGAAGCTCTGGCGATCGAAGGGCCGGCAGGCCTCGCGGGCGAGCTCCAGCTCGTCGATGAAGGCCTGGCGTTCGTTTTCGGGCAGGTTTTCGGCGACGCTCTGCGGGCCGTTGACCTTGATGGGCTCAACTTGGGCATCGCCGCCACGATAGGTGTTGTTGGCAAGATGATAGGAGCCGCAGAAGGTCTTGGATCGACCGACCGGCCAGGTGATCGGGGCGGTGTCGAGCGCCAGCTTCTCTTCGACCTCGTCGAGGATCTCGAAGGGATCACGGCTTTCGCGGTCCATCTTGTTGACGAAGGTGATGATCGGAATGTCGCGCATGCGGCAGACCTCGAACAGCTTCAGCGTGCGCGGCTCGATACCCTTGGCGGCGTCGATGACCATGACGGCCGCGTCGACGGCGGTCAGCGTGCGATAGGTGTCGTCGGCGAAGTCTTCGTGCCCGGGCGTGTCGAGGATGTTGAAGACATTGCCTTCATATTCGAAGGTCATGACCGAGGTCACGACCGAAATGCCGCGCTCGCGCTCGATCTTCATCCAGTCCGACCGGGTCTGGATGCGATCCTTCTTCGCCTTGACTTCACCAGCAAGCTGGATGGCGCCGCCGAACAGCAGCAGCTTTTCGGTCAGCGTCGTCTTACCCGCGTCCGGGTGCGCGATAATAGCAAAGGTGCGGCGGCGGGAGACCGCCTCGGCGAGCGTTTCAGCCATATCTCGGAATTCCTTCTGGTCGGGCGGTTATCTAGCGTTTCGAGGGCCAATATGCAATTGAGCGCGGACAACAAAGGAAATCCGCCATGGCCGCCATCCGTTCCGACATCCTCGGTCCCGTGCTCAAACTCAAGCGCCTGCCGCATGGCGAAGGGCTTGAGCTTCCCGCCTACGAGACGGCCGGGGCAGCGGGGATGGATCTGCGTGCGGCTGTCGAAGAGGGTCAGCCGATGACACTCACACCGGGCGCCAGAGCTCTGGTGCCAACCGGCTTCATCATGGAAATCCCCGAAGGCTTCGAGGCCCAGATCCGGCCACGCTCGGGGCTTGCCTTCAAGAACGGCGTGACCTGCCTCAACACGCCCGGCACCATCGACAGCGACTATCGCGGCGAGGTGAAGGTGCTGCTGATCAATCTCGGCCAGGGGAATTTCGTCATCACCCGCGGCATGCGGATCGCCCAGATGGTGATCGCACCGGTGACGCAGGTGCGGGTGACCGAGGTGAACGAGACGAGCGACACGACGCGCGGTGCGGGCGGGTTCGGGTCGACCGGGGTGTGAGGGCGCCAGCATGCTGGAGGCACTGACGCTGCGGGAAGGTTACTTTGGAGATCCTCCGGCGTTTCAGGCGCTCGCGGAGCTGCTCCAGGACATCTTCAACATCGACATCTCCAACCAGATGAAACTGGGCGGACCTGATCCCACATCCATGCCGTTCGGCTATTTCGATCCGTTAGGACGATGCGTTGCGAATTTCTCCGCCTTCTCCATGCCACTTGTTGTCAATGGCCGTATGGTTCGGGCCGCTGGCTACCAGTCTGGAGCCGTGCTGCCGGGTTATCGCGGACAGGGGCTATACCGGACCCTAATGAAGCGAGCCTTCGACTGGGCGGAACGCGGAGGCTTCGAAGCCGGGATGTTGCTGACGGACAAGCCGGGGCTTTATGAACCCTACGGCTTTCGGATCATACCCCAGTTCAAATTTTATGGTGCCGTTCCACAAGCTGACTTGCCTGTGCCCAGAGCGCGTGACCTCGACCTGAAGCAAACGGCGGATCTCCACATCGTTCAGATGGCGCTCGAGACTCGGCAACCCGTCTCGGAAACATTCTCCGTCGTTAGGCAAAAGGAAATGTTCCTGCTTAACGCCCACTTTGATTCGGATATCAGACTGAGCCTGCTGGCGGAAGACAGTGCAGTGATTGCCTGGAAGCCCCAGGGGCAAACGTCGCTGCAGATCCTGGATGTCGCGGCCCGCTATGTCCCGCCGCTGAGCCATATCGTGGCAAGCCTCGGGCCGAATTTCGAGAATGCCGAGGTTTTCTTCCCCGTAGATCGGCTGGATTGGAAAGGTGCAGCAAGACCGCATCAAAGCGCCTGTGTGCTCATGGTAAAGGACCTTGAGCCTGCGTCTCTGACGCAGCCTTTCATGCTCTCGCCCCTGGCAGATTTCTGAGAAGTGGCCCTATTTCGGATGTTCAGCGCTGCGCTTCCGTCACCATGCGGATCGCGAGAGCCGCGAGCACCGTGCCCATGAGCCTGCGCTGCACCACCATCCAGAACGGGCGCCCGGCGAGGAAGACCGCAATAGAGCCTGCGGACAGGGCGATCAGGCCGTTGCCCGTCACGCCGATGACGATCTGCGTAAAACCCAAAACCAGCGACTGGAGCAGAACGCTGCCGCGGGTAGGATCGATGAACTGCGGCAAAAGCGACATGTAGAGAATCGCGACTTTGGGGTTCAGCAGGTTGGTGACAAGTCCCATGAAGAAGAGCTTGCGGGGACTGTCAGCGGGCAGATCACGCACATGAAAGGGCGAGCGGCCTCCAGGCCTCAACGCTTGCCAAGCGAGCCAGCCGAGATAGAGCGCGCCACAGAATTTCAGCACCTCGAAGGCGAAGGGAACGGCGAGCAGCAGGACGGTGATGCCGAAGGCTGCGAGAAGCATGTAGACGACAAAGCCAAGAGCCACGCCGCCCAGCGAAATGAGGCCTGCCATGGGGCCCTGGCAGATAGACCGGGACACCAGATAGGTCATGTTCGGCCCGGGCGTCAGCACCATACCAAGGCAGACAAGGCTGAAGGCAAGGAATGCGGGCATGCTTGGCAAGAGATCTTTTCCTCACGGCGGTTGATGCCTCGTAACGGCAACCGTCTCGGGGCCGCAACCGCGATCGTGTCACCGTTGCAAGTCTTTCGCTCCAGGTTTAGGAATCGCGACGCAGGAGGACACCCATGACCCTGACGACAATCATTGCCTATTGCGGCGCGCTCTTCATCGCGGCGGCCATTCCGGGACCCGGCATGACCGCGATCGTGGCGCGGGCCCTGGGCTCGGGCTTCCGGCCGACCTTCTTCATGGGTCTCGGGCTCATCCTCGGCGATCTCGTCTATCTGACCGCGGTGATCCTCGGGCTCTCGGTTTTGGCCAAGACATTCGTCACGCCGTTCCTGATCCTGAAATTTCTCGGCGCCGCCTATCTCGTCTATGTCGCCTGGAAGCTCTGGACGGCCGGCCTTGTTCCCCAGGACATCAAGGCGGAAAAGGCAATTCGCCCCTCCATGTCCTTTCTCTCCGGCCTGCTGGTGACACTCGGCAACCCGAAGACCATGCTGTTTTACGTCGCACTGGTGCCGACGCTGATACCGCTCGAGGCAATCGGGCTTGCCGACTATGTCCTGCTTGTCGGCCTGACCTTCATCGTGCTGATGGCGGTCCTGCTGCCCTATATCCTGCTCGCCGCCCAGGCGCGTGGATTGCTGAAGCGTCCCGAAGCCCTGAAGATGCTTAACCGCAGTGCGGCCGGCATTCTGGCCGGTACTGCCGCCTATATCGCGGTGCGCGCCAGTTGAGCACCGACACGGCGCCAGAGACCGTCTCGCGGGCAACCGGGGCAGATTTTTCCAAGGATGGCCTGCCCGGCGACATGAGCATGCTGGCATGCGCGCAACGTGCGGCGTAAGCTCTGCTCAACCAAATCACCAGGGAGAAACACATGACTGAGCAGAAGAAACCCGGTCGCGGACGCATCTATGGTTCGATCACGGAGACGATCGGCGATACGCCCATCGTGCGGCTCGACAAGCTGGCCAAGGAGAAAGGCGTCAAGGCGCATCTGCTCGCCAAGCTCGAATTCTTCAACCCGATCGCCTCGGTCAAGGACCGCATCGGCGTCGCCATGATCGAGAGCCTGGAAGCCCAGGGCAAGATCGTCCCCGGCAAGACCACGCTGATCGAGCCAACCTCCGGCAATACCGGCATCGCACTTGCCTTCGCGGCTGCCGCCAAGGGTTACAAACTGATCCTCACCATGCCGGAGACCATGTCGATCGAGCGCCGCAAGATGCTGGCCCTGCTCGGCGCAGAGCTCGTGCTGACGGAAGGCGCGAAGGGCATGAAGGGCGCTATCGCCAAGGCGCAGGAACTGGCAGAGACGACGCCGGACGCGATCATCCCGCAGCAATTCGAGAATCCGGCCAATCCGGAGATCCACCGCAAGACCACCGCCGAGGAAATCTGGAACGACACAGAGGGCACGATCGACTTCCTCGTCTCCGGCATCGGCACCGGCGGCACGATCACCGGCACGGGACAGGTCCTGAAGAGCCGCAAGCCGGAGATCAAGATCGTCGCGGTGGAGCCGGCCGACAGCCCGGTGCTCTCCGGCGGCAATCCCGGCCCGCACAAGATCCAGGGCATCGGCGCGGGCTTTGCACCTGCGATCCTCGACACCCATGTCTATGATGAGGTCGTCACGGTCACCAATGACGAAGCCTTCGAGCATGCGCGTCTGGTTGCCCGCCTTGAGGGCGTTCCGGTCGGCATTTCCTCGGGTGCGGCCCTGACCGCGGCGATCAAGCTTGGCCAGCGCGAGGAGAACGCCGGCAAGACGATCGTCGTGATCATCCCCTCGTTTGCCGAGCGTTACCTCTCGACGGCGCTCTTTGCCGGTCTCGGCGAGTGATGACCTGATGGAACGCCGGGGCACCCTCCGGCGTTCTGCCTCCGATTGCGGGCATCCCTTTACCGGGTTAGGATGATTTCCGAGAAATCGAATGCATCTTCTGGGGACTTATGCGCGCATTCCTACAACGCCTACCGGCCTTCGCATCCGTCCAAGACAGGCTGTCTCCGAGCAAACTTGTCGCGACCTATGTCGCGAGCCTGATGGTCTTCGCTGTCGCGCTTGCGATACGCGCGTGGTTCGATTCCGTGCTGCCCGCCGGCTTCCCCTTTCTCACCTTTTTTCCGGCCGTCATCATCTGCGGCTTTGTCTTCGGGTTGCGTCAGGGTATCCTCGTGGCCGCCCTGTCCGGCCTTTCCGCCTGGTATTTCTTCATCAGCCCGGGCCGCTTCGATTTCTCCATCGGCACGCTGCTGGCGATGAGCCTCTATCTGTTCGTCGTGACCACGGCGCTGGGGCTTACCTATCTGCTGACCAGCGCCTACAGGCACGAGATCACGGCACGTGAAGAGATCCAGCGACTGGCCGAGCAGCAGGAGGTCATGGCACAGGAACTGGACCACCGGCTGAAGAACATTTTCGCCACCATCAACGCCATCATCAGCCTGTCGCTTAAGAACGCATCAAGCGCGGACGAACTCGCTGCCAGACTCAGAGACCGACTGACCGCGCTTGGACGCTCGAACCTGCTGTTACGGGGATTGCGCCAGGGAGAGGACGCCTCCCTGCAGGCCGTCATTGACCAGGCGCTGGAACCCTTCGCGATCGTCGGCACCTCGCGCTTTTCATCGAGCGGTCCGCGCGTGCCGATCGGCGGCCAGACCGTCGTCGTACTGAGCCTGATCCTGCACGAGCTTGGAACCAACGCCGCCAAATACGGGGCGCTCAGCGTCAGCCACGGGCAGGTATCCCTCGACTGGCATATCGATACCGACACCTCAGCCCACCAGAACCTCGTGCTGCGTTGGCGCGAAACAGGCGGCCCGCCGCCCCTCGCCCCGCCACCGGGCTCAGGAGGGTTCGGCTCGACCCTGATGAAACGAGTGATCGCCGGCGTGCGCGGCCAGACGGAGATCACCTATCCTGCGAGTGGTGCGGAAGTCACCCTGACGCTGCCTGTCGACATGCTCAATCCCATGGTGAAGCAGGTCTGATCCTCCTTCCAGGCTTCATGCTTTTCCACACCCTTGCCGATCAAGCTGCCGCTGCAAGTCTTTCGGACGCAATCCGATAGGAAATCGCCTCGGCCAGATGGATCCGCCCCAGGGTCTCTGCACCGTCGAGGTCTGCCAGTGTGCGCGCAACCTTCAACACCCGATGGTAACCTCGCGCCGAAAACCGGAACTTTTCGGCGGCATCCCGCAACAGCTGCACCCCCGAAGCATCCGGTTCTGCCAGCGTCTCGATCAGCGCTGTCGAGCAGCGGGCATTGGTGCTGAACGGTAGGCCAAGCCGCTCGAAGCGCTCGCGTTGGCGGGCCCGGGCGGCAGCCACGCGTCTGGCGACCTCGGTGCTGCTTTCAGCGGCCCGTGGCCGGATGAGATCCGTTGCCGAAA
Source organism: Rhizobium sp. AQ_MP (assembly GCF_014237835.1). GTDB lineage: Bacteria > Pseudomonadota > Alphaproteobacteria > Rhizobiales > Rhizobiaceae > Allorhizobium. The sequence goes on along the minus strand of NZ_JACJVI010000001.1, from coordinate 215,578 downwards.
CGGCCGGGACATCGATACGGATGTCAATGCGGTCCATCAGCGGCCCCGAGATACGGCCCTGATATTCGCTCTGGCAACGGATGCCTCGGGCGCAGACATGGCCCGGCTCTCCTGCCATGCCGCAACGGCAGGGGTTCATCGCGGCCACCAGCTGGAAGTCGGAGGGATAGGAAACCCGGTGATTGGCGCGGGCAATGATGCATTCACCGGTTTCGAGTGGCTGACGCAGGGCATCGAGCACGGGAGGCGCGAATTCCGGCAGTTCGTCGAGGAAGAGAATGCCGTGATGGGCAAGCGAGGCCTCGCCGGGTTTCGCCCTCAGGCCACCCCCGACCAGGGCCGCCATGGTGGCCGAATGATGCGGCGTGCGGAAGGGACGACGATCAGATAGCTTGCCGCCGGAAAGCTGACCGGCGATCGAGTGGATCATCGAGACTTCAAGCAGTTCGGCAGCAGACAGTGGCGGCAGGATCGAGGGCAGACGCGCCGCCAGCATCGACTTGCCAGAGCCAGGCGGACCGACGAACAACAGATTATGACCACCTGCAGCCGCGACCTCCAGCGCCCGCTTCGCGCTTTCCTGGCCCTTGATGTCGGCAAGGTCAGGCAGGTTGGCTGCCAGCGCCCGGATCGATGGTTCCGGTCGGGACAGGACCTGGGTGCCGCGGAAATGGTTGGCGAGCGCGATCAGACTGCGGGGCGCGAGTATGTCGATCTCGCTGCCGGCCCAGGCGGCTTCGGCACCGCTGTCTGCCGGGCAGATCAACCCCTTGTCCATGGCATTGGCGCTGATGGCGGCCGGAAGCGCGCCAGCGATCGGCGCAATCGTGCCGTCCAGATTGAGTTCGCCGATCACGAGAAAGCCGGAGAGCGCGTCACCCGGAATGGCGCCCAAGGCTGCCATCAAGCCGAGTGCGATGGGCAAGTCGAAATGTGAGCCTTCCTTCGGCAGATCTGCCGGTGCCAGATTGACCGTCACGCGCTTGGCCGGAAGCGCCAGACCCGAGGCATGCAGGGCCGCCTGCACCCGCTCGCGGCTTTCGGCCACTGCCTTGTCGGGCAGGCCGACGATCTGCATGCCCGTCTTGCCGGGGGCGACCATGACCTGAACTTCGACGGGCACACCCTCGATGCCCTGGAATGCAACCGTACTGACACGCGCTACCATTGCCCGTCCTCGCCGATCGACCGATGGTCGCCACTGCAACTTCATATTGCGTGTGGCGACGGGAACAATCTCGCATAAGAAGCATTGGAACGCAAGAACATTTACGGAACATCCGCAGCCTCAAGTAGGGCCACAGTTGTTCCGGGTTGCATACGGCAAACAAGCGCTCATCTTCAACGTCGAAACAGGCCTTTAGAGCCGTTCGACTTCAAATGGAATGAACGGCCCTAGGCGCGCTTGCGCTCGATGGCATCCCAGAGGAGAGCCGCGATATCCGCGCCGCCGAACTTCTTAACCTCCCGGATGCCTGTCGGGGACGTCACGTTGATTTCGGTCATGTAGTCGCCGATCACGTCGATGCCGACAAGCAGGAAGCCGCGCTCGCGCAGGGCCGGGCCGATGCGGGCGCAGATTTCGCGCTCACGTGCCGTCAGTTCGGTCGGCTCCGGCTTGCCGCCGGCATGCATGTTGGAGCGGGCATCATGTTCGGCCGGCACGCGGTTGATCGCGCCCACGGGCTCGCCATCAACGAGGATGATGCGCTTGTCGCCCTTGCGCACGGCCGGCAGGTAGCCCTGGGCGATAAAGGGTTCGCGGAACATCTGACCGAACATCTCCATCAGCGAGGAGAAGTTGCGATCGTCGCGGGTGGAATGGAAGACGCCGGCGCCGCCATTGCCATAGAGCGGCTTCAGAATGATGTCGCCCTGCTCCTGGCGGAAACGGGCAATCTCGGCGGGATCCTTGGTGATCAGGGTCGGTGGCATCAGGTCGGCGAATTCGGTGACGAAGATCTTCTCCGGCGAATTGCGTACCCAGGCCGGATCATTGACGACGAGCGTCTTCGGATGGATCCGCTCGAGCAGATGGGTCGAGGTGATATAGGCCATGTCAAAGGGTGGATCCTGCCGCAGCAGGATCACGTCCATCGTCGAGAGGTCGACGCGCTCAGGGGCGCCAAGCGTGTAGTGGTCGCCCCTGATGTCGCGCAGTTCCATCGGCTCGACGGTGGCAAAAATCTTGCCATCACGCATGGAGAGCCGGTCCGGCGTGTAGTGGAACAGCTTGTAGCCGCGGCTCTGGGCCTCCAGGCTCATGGCGAAGGTGCTGTCGCCCGCGATGTTGATCGTGGACACATGGTCCATCTGGACCGCGACGTTTCTGATTCTGGCCATGCGCTATCCCCTTGCAATTGCCCCGCAGATTTAGGCGGCGCGCTTTGCGATGGCAACGCCGCCCTTCTTGAATTTTGCTGAAGCGAGCATGAGGCCGGCTGCGAATGCGTTCAGGCAAAGGCGCGGTCGGGGCTGTCTTCGTTCGCCCGATCCTCGGATGGGGAGAGGACGGGTTCCAGACGGCGACCGTTTTCGGCGGAGAAGACATGCAGCCTGGAGGGGGCGATCTTCAGCGGCAGACGGCCGTTCAACGCGACGTGGGATGCAACCACGGCCGTCAAGACCTGGTCGGCGACAAGGCCGTGAACCAGGCGCTGCGCGCCGAGTTCCTCGACATAATCGATGGTCATCGCGAACTGGGCATCCTCGTCGCTTGTGAGGACCAGATCTTCCGCGCGCATGCCGAGACGGACCGGACCGTCTGACCAGCCAGCACCGCTCAAGAGACACGCATCCGCAAAGAGCAGGCGTCCGCCTGAGATCCGCGCATCGACCAGGTTCATCGCCGGCGAGCCGATGAAGCTCGCGACAAAGGTGGAAGCGGGGCGGTTATAGACCTCAAGCGGTGTGCCGATCTGCTCGATGCGGCCGCCGTTCAAGACGACAAGACGATCGGCAAGCGTCATAGCTTCCAACTGGTCATGGGTGACATAGATCGCCGTGGTCTTCAGCCGCTTCTGCAGCTTGCGAATTTCGCCGCGCATGGTCACGCGCAGCTTGGCGTCGAGATTGGACAGCGGCTCATCGAAGAGAAAGACGGCCGGCTTGCGGACGATGGCACGGCCCATGGCGACGCGCTGGCGCTGGCCGCCCGAAAGCGCGCGCGGCTTGCGGTCGAGATACTTCTCGATCTCCAGCATCCTGGCCGCTTCCGCCACGCGGGCGGCGATCTCCGCTTTCGGCGTGCCGCGGTTCTTCAGGCCATAGGCGAGATTGTCGTAGACGGTCATGTGCGGATAAAGCGCATAGTTCTGGAAGACCATGGCGATGTCGCGATCCGCTGGCTCGACCTGGTTGACCACGCGGTCGCCGATCGAAATCGTGCCCTGGGAGATGTCTTCGAGGCCCGCCACCATGCGCAGAAGCGTGGACTTACCGCAGCCAGATGGGCCGACGAGCACGATGAACTCGCCATCCTCGATCTGGATATCGACGCTGTCCACGGCCTTGGCGCCGCTCTTGTCGTAGATCTTGGAGACCTCGTTGATGTCGATGGACGCCATGGTCGGCACTCCCTTTACTTGTCGGTTTCGGTGAGGCCCTTGATGAACCAGCTCTGAAACACCACCACCACGATGACGGGCGGCAGCATGGCGAGCACGGCCATGGCAAAGGCTTCGTTGTAATCGGGGATCTGCGAGCCGACCCAGACCTGCAGGATCTGCTTGATGCCGCGCATCAGGGTGTAGAAGCCCTCGTCCGTGGTCATCAGCATGGGCCAGAGATACTGGTTCCAGCCGTAGACGAACATGATGATGAAGACGGCAGCGATCATGGTGCGCGAGAGCGGCAAGAGGATATCGATGAAGAACTTGAAGGGGCCGGCACCGTCGATGCGGGCGGCCTCCAGGAGTTCGTCAGGGACCGACTTGAAGAACTGGCGGAAGAAGAAGGTGCCGGTGGCAGATGCCAGAAGCGGCAGGATCAGGCCCTGATAGCTATTGAGCAGCGAGAGATCGCTCATCACCTTGTAGGTCGGCATGATGCGCACTTCGAGCGGCAGGAGCAGCGTGGTAAAGATCAGCCAGAAGGCGAGTGTGGCGAAGCGGAAGCGGAAATAGACGATGGCATAGGCGGCCAGCATTGAGAGCACGATCTTGCCGATGGCAAAGCCCAGGCCGAGGATCAGTGAGTTCATCGCCATGGTGAGCCCGGTCACCTGACCGGTGAAGCCGCCGGACTTGAAGAGGACCTTGTCATAGGTCGAAGTAAAGTCGTCGCCGATGGACAGCATCAGCCCGTTTGTATGGATCTCGGCTGCAGAATGGGTCGATGTGGTGAAGGCCACCACCAGCGGCCCGAGCATGAAGAACACGCCCGCGATCAGGATCAGATGGTCGAAGAATTTGGTGCGGTACATTTCGCTCTCCTCAACCGTAGTGGACGCGGCGTTCGATGAAGCGGAACTGGATCATGGTCAGCACGAGGACGACGAGCATCAGGATGACCGACTGGGCCGAAGACGAGCCGAGGTCATTGCCGCGAAAGCCGTCGAGATAGACCTTGTAGACCAGCGTGATCGGGTTGTTGGCCGCCTTGTCCTTCACGATGACGTCGATGACGCCAAAGGTGTCGAAGAGCGAATAGGTCATGTTGATGACGAGAAGGAAGAAGGCGGTGGGGGTGAGCAGCGGCAGGATGACCGTCCAGAAGCGGCGCGTGCCCGACTTGCAGTCGATGGCGGCCGCCTCGCGGATCGAGACCGGGATGCCCTGGAGGCCCGAGAGAAAGAAGATGAAGTTGTAGGGGATCTGGTTCCAGACGGCGACCATGACCATGGCGAAGGCCGTGTCGAAATAGTTGAGGCCGACCTTCATCTCCCAGCCGAAGAGGGCGGCGAATTTGACGAAGGGGCCGATATGCTGGTCAAACAGCATCATGCCGATCAAGCCTGCGACTGGCGGGGCGATGGCATAGACGACGATCAACAGCGTCTTGTAGGCCGACTTGCCGCGGATCACCGCATCGGCCTTCAGGGCAAGCAGCATGCCGATCGAAAGAGCAAGGAAGGTGACGATCAGGCTGTAGCCGATCGTGAAGCGGGCGATCTTCTGGTATTCGGGCGAGGCCAGCGCATCAGTGTAATTGGCTGCACCGACAAAGGTCGAGCCGAAGCCGAAGGGATCCTCGATGTAGAAGGACGAGGTGATCGCCTGCATCGAGGGCCAGTAGAAGAAGATCGAAATGATCGCGAACTGCGGCAGCAGGAACAGATATGGCAGGTATCGCGAGTTGAACTGGACGCGCTTCATGGAGCCCTCTCAATGCAAGTCCCGGGGGCTTGTCGCCCCCGGGTCCCAATCAAGTTTCAGAAATGATCAGCCGGCCGTCTTGGCGAAGCGGGCGAGAAGCTCGTCGGCTTCCTTCTTGATCGTTTCCATGGCGTCCTTGGCCGTGGTCTCACCGGCGAAGAGGCGGTTGTATTCGCGCTCCATCACGGCGCGGATCTGCGGGTAGAAGCCGAGGCGATAGCCCTTGTTCCACTCCGCAGTCGGCAGCTGAAGCTGCTTGATGCCAACTTCGGCGGCCGGCTTTTCGTTGTAGTAGCCTTCCGACTTCGACAGTTCGTAAGCTGCGTTGGTGATCGCAACGTAGCCGGTGGCCTGGTGGTAGAACTTCTGGACTTCGGTCGAGGTCAGGAAGTTGAAGAAGGACGCCGAGCACTTGTTTTCTTCAGCCGACTTGCCAGCCATTGCGAAGAGGGCAGCGCCACCGATGAAGGAGTGGACGCCAGCGCCTTCGATCGAGTTCCAGTATGGCAGGAAGGTTGCCGAGAAGGGCATGGTGGCGGTCTTCTGCAGGCCACCGAAGGAGCCCGAAGAACCGATCCAGAGAGCGGCCTTGCCTTCTTCGAAGACCTTCTGGTTGTCGTTCCAGGCAGCACCGTAGTAGCCGAACAGGCCCTGATCGTACCAGGCCTTCAGCTTGTCATACATCATGACGTGATTTTCGTCGGTGACGTTGATGGTCGTGTCGACGATACTGTCATAGCCGTTGTTGTTCGAGGCGAACTGGAGGTTGTTGCGCGAGAAGAAGTTCTCGGTGAACTGCCAGGTGAGCTGCGACTGGACGAGCGGGATGAAGCCGGCTTCCTTGAGCTTCGGAGCGATGGCTTCGAACTCTTCCCAGGTCTTCGGGGCCTCGACGCCGGCCTTCTTCAAGGCCTCGTCGTTGATGTACATGATCGGCGCCGAGGAGTTGAACGGCATGCCGACGAACTTGCCGTCCGAGTCGGCGTAGAAATAGCGGACGCCTTCGATGAAGGCATTGCGATCGAATTCGAAGCCGTTTTCCTTCAGGAGGTCTTCGGCAGCAATCGTCGCGCCCTTGGCGTTGATGATGGTGGCGGCACCGGCGTCGAAGACCTGCAGGATGTTCGGCTGCTCGCCCGACCGGAAGGCGGCGATGCCGGCCGACAGGGCTTCTTCGTACGAGCCCTTGGAGACAGGCGTCAGAACGCACTCGGTCTGGGCAGCGTTGAACTTCTGGGCGATCTCGTTGATGACTTCGCCGTTGCGGCCACCCATGCCGTGCCACCAGGTGATGTTGGTCGCGGCAAGCGTCGTCGATGCGGTCATGGTCAGGGCCAGAGCGGCCAGGGAAATCTTCTTGATCATGGGTCAGATCCTCTCCACCGGTTGTTGCGGTGAGGGCTCCAATAGGCGTGCTCCGTGACAGCGCCTTGAAAGTTTTGTGTCAGGGCTGTCACAAAACGAAGGTTTCATTCACCCCAGCTCGAAAGTGAAACGAAGCTAAAATGCACCCTCGAAATGGGTCGGCCAGCGCCATGGCCGCACCACGATGATGTCATGGCGAAGTGACAGACGTGTTGCATCGGATTGCCTGCGCAGCCAATGATCTGCAGCATTCGCGATACGGCGCTCGGCCTCGTATCCGACGGCATCGACGCCAGCGCGCAGATCTCGTCTGGCTTTCACTTCTACGAAAATGACGAGGTCGCCTCGGCGGGCGATAATGTCCACCTCCCCCGCCTTTGTCTTGTAGCGCAGAGCCACGATCCGGTAGCCCTTGAGGAGGAGCGCGAGCGCTGCACGGTATTCCGACCAGCGGCCCAGCCTCTCGGCGCGGATGCGTTTCTGATCCGCGCCTTTGGGCCTCATGCGGCCCCCTTGAGTTCCAGAAGGCGCTGGTAGAGATCCTTGCGCGGCAGGCCGGTCAGGCGCGCGGCTTCCGTGGCGGCCTTGGCCGTCGGCATGGTGGCGGACAGTTCGGCAAGCAGGCTGTCGACATCAGCGGCATCGGGCGCCGCATCGGGAGCCGGCGGGCCGATGACAAGGACGATCTCGCCCTTCACCGTCTTCTCCGCATAGTCTTGCGCGAGATCGCCCAAGGGACCCCGGCGGAATTCCTCGAAGGTCTTGGTCAGCTCGCGGCAGACGGAAGCCGGTCGATCATTGCCGAGTTCGTCGGCCGCGGCTGTCAGCGTATCGCCTATGCGATGGGGCGATTCGAAGAAGATCAGCGTTGCGGGCACTTTGGAGAGTTCGCGGAGGCGATCGCGTTTGGCCTTGTCTTTGGTGGGCAGGAAGCCGGCAAAGAGGAAGGCATCGTTCGGCAGGCCGGATCCGACGAGGGCTGCGAGCGGGGCCGAGGCGCCGGGGATCGGCACGACGCGGTGGCCGGCCTCAATGGCGAGCTGGCCGAGGCGATAGCCCGGGTCGGAGACGAGCGGCGTGCCGGCATCGGAAACGAGGGCGACGGACTTGCCGGCTTCCAGCGCGGCCAGCAGACGGGCGCCCGCCTCATCGGCATTGTGCTCGTGATAGGCATAAGGCCGGTTCTCGATGCCGTAGCGGTCGAGAAGCACACGTGTCACCCGCGTATCCTCGCAGGCGAGCACATCGGCGCCAGCCAGCGTTTCCAGTGCGCGGATGGTGATGTCGCCGAGATTGCCGATCGGCGTTGCCACGAGATAGAGCGCAGGCTCCAACGGGCGGGCCGCAATCGGCGTATCGTTCAGGCGGTAGCGCTTGGCACCAGGCGCCGCGGCCGCATTTTTCTCTTCTGTTGTCATTCGGCCTTTATCCTCCAGCCCCTTGCCCGCGGCAAGGGCGACGCGGTCATAAACCATTCCGATAACCTTCGCGTGGGACGAACGTGGAAAACCTTGGAGCCTCTTGCTTTTCCCGCTCTTTTGCTGCCATTTTGCCCGTCCACATCGTCCGGCCCGGGGACTGCCCGGCCCCCTTTTTCCGATCCGGAACTCCGGAAGACGACACGTCGAAAGCGGTAGCATCCCATGCGTATAACTCTTGAACGGTCCAATCTCCTCAAGTCTCTGAACCACGTGCACCGCGTGGTCGAGCGTCGCAACACGATCCCGATCCTGTCGAACGTGCTGCTGAAGGCCGAAGGTGCCGAGCTCGACATGAAGGCAACGGACCTCGACCTCGAAATCACCGAGGGCACACCCGCCATGGTCGAGCAGGCCGGCGCCACGACGGTTCCAGCCCATCTGCTTTACGAAATCGTGCGCAAGCTGCCCGACGGTTCGGAAGTCCTGCTTGCCACCAATCCGGACGGCTCGACCATGACGGTCGCCTCCGGACGTTCCAAGTTCTCGCTGCAGTGCCTGCCGCAGTCCGACTTCCCGGACCTGACGGCCGGCACCTTCACCCATTCGTTCAAGATCAAGGCATCCGATTTCAAGATGCTGATCGATCGCACCCAGTTCGCAATCTCGACGGAAGAAACCCGCTACTATCTGAACGGCATCTTCCTGCACACGATCGAAGCCGGCGGTGCGCTGAAGCTGCGCGCCGTGGCAACCGACGGTCACCGTCTGGCGCGCGCCGATGTCGATGCGCCCTCGGGTTCGGAGGGCATGCCGGGCATCATCATTCCGCGCAAGACGGTCGGCGAGCTGCAGAAGCTGATCGACAATCCGGATCTTGTCATCTCTGCAGAGATTTCCGATTCCAAGATCCGCCTGACCATCGGCTCGATCGTTCTGACCTCCAAGCTCATCGACGGCACCTTCCCCGATTACCAGCGAGTCATTCCGCAGGCGAACGACAAGGAGATGCGCGTCGATTGCCAGACCTTCGCGCGTGCCGTTGACCGCGTCTCGACCATCTCGTCTGAGCGTGGCCGCGCCGTGAAGCTCGCACTCGCCGACGGCCAGCTGATGCTCACCGTCAACAATCCGGATTCCGGAAGTGCGACGGAAGAAGTAGCCGTCGGTTATGAGAGCGACGCGATGGAGATCGGCTTCAACGCCAAGTATCTCCTCGACATCACCGCCCAGCTTTCCGGTGACGATGCGATCTTCCTGCTGGCCGACGCCGGCTCGCCGACGCTCATTCGCGACACGGCTGGCGCTGATGCGCTCTATGTCCTGATGCCGATGCGCGTCTAAGTCGGGAATTTTCTTTCCGGATTCTTGCTCCGACTGCGTCATTCTCCCTTGCGTTTGCGACAGACAGGCCCAAAATTGTCGCAATCGGCTCGCAGCAATCGAGCAGCAACAAGAAGAGGGACGATCATGGCCATTCGACTGAAGGAACGGTTCGAGAAGAAATTCGACGAGGAAATCCGGTTCTTCAAGGGCATGATGCAGGGTCCGAAGACGGTCGGCGCGATCGTGCCGACGTCCTCTGTCACGGCAAAGCGCATGGCAAGCGTCATCGACGTGAAGTCTGGCTTGCCTGTGCTTGAGCTCGGCCCCGGGACGGGAGTCATCACCAAGCAGATCCTCGCGCGCGGCGTATCGCCCGAGAAGATCGTTTCGGTCGAGTATTCAGAAGACTTCTATCGTCGCCTGGTCGAGGACTATGCCGGCGTCAACTTCATCCATGGCGATGCCTTCGATCTCAAGAACTCGCTTGGTGCCTTCGCCGACAAGACGTTCGATTGCGTCATCTCCGCCGTGCCGATGCTGAGCTTCCCCATGGAAACGCGTATCGCCCTGCTGGAAGACCTGTTGTCGCGCATTCCGCAGGGGCGCCCAGTGGTGCAGATCACCTATGGCCCGGTGTCTCCGATCATCGCCCGGCCTGACCGCTATCATATCCAGCATTTCGACTTCGTCGTGCGCAACATCCCGCCGGCCCAGCTCTGGATCTATCGCAAGGCCTGAGGGCCGCCTCAGCAGAACAGGGGATCGTCGCGTTACCACCATTTGTCGTGCTTGCGCTTCATCGCGCGGCATGCGACTGGACGGCCATGGAGATCTGGCAGGAGTCTTAAACTTGAGCGCACGTCACCGTCTCATCGTCGGACTGGATGTTCCGACCGTCCAGGAAGCGGAGCGGGTCGTCTCGACGCTCGGCGACAGCATCTCCTTCTACAAGATCGGCTATCAGCTCGCCTTTGCCGGGGGGCTGGAATTCGCCCGTGACCTCGCCAAACAGGGCAAGCAGGTCTTCCTCGACATGAAGCTGCTCGACATCGACAACACGGTGGCATCCGCCGTCGAGAATATCGCGCGCATGGGCATGACCATGCTGACGCTGCATGCCTATCCGAAGGCGATGGCTGCGGCGGTCAAGGCGGCCGAGGGATCCGGCCTCTGCCTGCTCGGCGTGACCGTGCTGACGTCTATGGACGAGCAGGATCTGACGGATGCCGGATACGAATACGATCCGCGCACGCTGGTGATGCGTCGCGCAGAACAGGCTCGCATCGCTGGCATGGGCGGAATCGTCTGCTCGGCGGAGGAAGCCTCGGCCGTGCGCCAGATTGTCGGTCCGAAAATGGCGATCGTGACGCCCGGCATCCGGCCGGCCGGCGCCGACAAGGGCGACCAGAAGCGTGTCATGACACCATCCGATGCAATCGCCGCCGGCTCGAGCCACCTTGTCGTCGCGCGCCCGATCGTCAAGGCTGCGGATCCGAAGGCTGCAGCGCTGGCCATTCTTGCCGAGATGGACGAGGCACTTACCAAGCAGGCATGAACAAAGAAAAACCGGGAGGAAGACATGGCCAAGGGCTACTGGATCGCACGCGTCGATATTCGTGACACCGAGCGCTACAAGGATTATGTCGCGGCTGCAAAGCCTGCATTCGAGAAATACGGCGCGAACTTCCTCGCGCGTGGCGGTGCCTATACCCAGCTTGAAGGCCCGGGCCGGGCGCGTAACGTGGTGGTCGAATTTCCGTCTCACCAGGCTGCCGTCGATTGCTACAACTCGCCGGAATACCAGATCGCCGCGAAGATCCGCCAGGAAGTGTCGGACGGCGAAATCGTCGTTGTCGAAGGCATCTGATCGCGCCTCCAGCCCTGCGCCTCCATGTCCTTCGGGTGCGGCCTTGACGGGCCTTTCCCCCGTCGGACGATTCGGTTAAGAGAGGCCAGATCGCGCACATCGTGTGCGCCCATTTTCGTTCAGGGGAGCCGTCCATGACCTTGTCCAACCTTCCGCCGCTCGTCACCGTTTTCGGGGGCTCGGGCTTCGTCGGACGGCATGTGGTCCGGGCGCTCGCCAAGCGCGGCTACCGGATCCGTGTCGCCGTACGCCGCCCGGATCTCGCCGGTTTCCTGCAGCCGCTCGGCAATGTCGGCCAGATCTCCTTCGTCCAGGCCAATCTGCGCTACCGGTCGTCGGTCGATGCTGCGGTCCAAGGCGCCGACCATGTCGTCAACTGCGTCGGCATCCTGTTCGAGAGCGGCCGCAATGGCTTTGACGCCGTTCAGGATTTCGGTGCCCGCGCGGTGGCAGAAGCTGCCCGCTCCGTCGGCGCGACGCTAACGCATATCTCGGCGATCGGCGCCGATGCCAAGTCCGACTCGGTTTATGCAGCGACCAAGGGCCGTGCGGAAGCCGCCGTCCAGGCGATCATCCCGGATGCCACCATCCTGCGTCCGTCGATCGTTTTCGGTCCGGAGGACGGCTTCTTCAACAAGTTTGCCGCCATGGCGCGCCTGGCGCCGGCGCTGCCGCTGGTGGGCGGCGGCAAGACTAAGTTCCAGCCGGTCTATGTCGGTGACGTCGCCGAAGTCGTGGCGCGCGCCGTCGATGGCACGATCGCCCGCGGCAAGATCTACGAGCTCGGCGGCCGTGACGTTGCGACCTTCAAGCAGTGTCTCGAGATGATGCTCGACATCGTCGGCCGCAAGCGTGCCCTGGTCACGCTGCCCTTCGGCATCGCTTCGCTGATCGGCAGCATTGCCTCGGCTGTACCGCTGATCACCCCGCCGCTCACCAGCGATCAGGTCAAGCTCCTGAAGAAGGACAATGTGGTCTCTGCTGCCGCGAAGGCGGAAGGACGCACGCTCGAAGGCCTCGGCATCCAGCCCGTCACCATGGCGGCCATCCTGCCGACCTACCTGGTGCAGTATCGCGTTCACGGCCAGTATACGGGATCCGGCAAGGCGGCCTGAGGCTGCCTTCACCCGCCTGGCAATCGTCACGCCGTTGCACAAAAGACGCAGCTAAACAAAGACCTGCGTTAACCGCGGATAAAGCAAGTTCGCCTATTGATGACGATCGTGGCAATGCGTAAAGACTGGCCCCCAACGGCCGGCCGGCAACGATTGCCGGCCCTTCATTTCAAGTCAGTCTCAAGAGGCATTTCCATGGGCAAGTCCATCGCACTGTTCTTCGCATGTGCGGCACTGGTTATCATCGCTGGCTCCTTCGTCGCGCCGACCACCGTCGCCGCCCGCAAGGACAATTGCTCGCCTGCCTATGGCATCGACCCCTGCTCGACGGCGTCGATCCCGTCCACCAACTGATTTCCCAAATCAAAAAGGCTGCCCCTCGGGACAGCCTTTTTTCTTGCCTCTGATCTGTCGGCCTCAGCCGAAGATCAAAAGTCCGACAAGGCCGGCCATGCCGACGGCGATGCGCCACCAGGCGAAGGGCGCATAGCCTCGCTTCGAAATGAAATTCAATAGCCCCCTGACAACGAAGAGCGCCGAGACAAAGGCAGCCACGAAGCCGATGGCGATGATCATGGTGTCATCGAAGGTCAGCGCGTTACGGTTCTTGTAGAGGTCGAGCGTGAAGGCGCCGAGCATGGTCGGCATGGCGAGGAAGAAGGAAAACTCCGCCGCCGAGCGCTTGTCGGCGCCGAGCAACAACGCGCCGACGATGGTGGCACCCGAACGCGAAGTACCCGGGATCATGGCCACGCATTGGCAAAAGCCGATCTTCAGCGCAAGCGACAGCGGATACTCGGTGACGTCGTGATATTTCGGCTTCAGCGGCAGGCGGTCGATCCATAGCAGGACAAAGCCGCCGAGGATCAGCACGACGCAGATCAACATGGGGGTTTCGAAAAGCACCGTCTTGATGAAGTCGTGGGCCAGCGCGCCGATCACAGCGGCCGGCAGGAAGCCCAGAAGCACGGCGCCGACGAAGCGCCGGCTCTCAGCGCTCGTCGGCAGCGACAGCGCGATCTGGAGCAGCTTGGCGAAGTAGACGCTCAGGATGGCGAGGATTGCGCCCAACTGGATGAGAACCGCAAAGGTGTTGCCGGGCGATTCGAAGCCGAGGAAATGGCCGGCCAGTAGCACATGCGCAGTGGACGACACCGGCACGAACTCGGTCAGGCCTTCGATTATGCCGAGCACGAGCGCGCTGATAATGGATTGATCTTCCATGAGGTCTCCTTCTAGGGGAAGGCAAAGTGATTTGCTTGTATTGCGGGGGCCGAAACCCTATAGCTTGGAAGCCGCGCTGATGACCAGCCGCTTAGACAGCCTGCGTCGCGGCCACTGAAAAATCCGAGAATCCGAGTTCCGATGCCGACCCTGTATCATCACACGATGTCCACCGCGTCCCGTTTCATTCGTCTGGTCCTGTCCGAATACGGCTTCCAGACGGATCTGGTGGAAGAACAGACCTGGGAGAAGCGCAAGGAGTTCCTCGCCTTCAACCCGGCCGGCACCCTGCCCGTCTATGTCGACGACAGCATGAGGGCGCTTTGCGGCCCCTTCGTGATCTCGGAATTCATCGATGAGACGCATGGCGTCTTGAAGCGCGACCGGCGCCTCTTTGCCGAAGACCCGTTCCAGCGCGCCGAGATCCGCCGACTGACGGAATGGTTCCTGCAGAAGATGGAGCAGGACGTGACGAAACCGCTGGTGCGCGAGCGCGTGCACAAGCTGATCATCCCCAACGGTCTCGGCGGTGGCGCGCCCGACTCGAAGGTGTTGCGCACCGCGCGCTCGAACATCCGCCACCACATGAAATACCTCACCTGGCTGTCGGGCTCGCGCCAGTGGATCGCCGGAGAGCGACTCAGCTATGCCGACCTGTCTGCGGCAGCGGCCGTCTCCGTTCTCGATTATCTCGGCGAGATCGACTGGAACGAATTCCCGGTCGCCAAGGAATGGTACCAACGCATCAAGTCGCGCCCCTCCTTCCGCCCGCTCTTGACCGAGCGGGTGCGCGGCATCACGCCGGTCTCGCATTACGCCGACCTCGACTTCTGACTGACACCGCCATGGACGAGCCGCAGATCGACATGAAGATCCGGAAGCGGCGGGCAGACCTCACACGCTTCTTGCGGCAGGAGGCGGAAGCACAGGGCTTCGATCTCTGTCGCATCACGCTGCCGGACGCGATCCCCGAGGCTCCAGCAAGGCTTGAAACCTTCCTTGAGGCCGGTCGTCACGGCACCATGACCTGGATGGAAGAAACCAGGGATCGCCGCGCCAATCCGCGCGTGCTCTGGCCGGATGTCCGCTCCATCGTCATGTTCGGCATGAATTATGGACCTGACGAGGATCCGCGGCTTTTGCAGTCGCAGACCGATAAAGCTGCAATCTCCGTGTATGCCCGCAACCGCGACTATCATGATGTCATCAAGGGGCGCCTGAAGGAAGTGGCGACGCGCTTTGCCGCGCGTGCGGGTGAGGACGTCAAGGTCTTCGTCGATACCGCACCCGTCATGGAGAAGCCGCTGGCCGCTGCCGCCGGGCTCGGCTGGCAAGGCAAACACACCAATCTCGTCAGCCGCGACTTTGGCTCCTGGCTCTTCCTCGGCAGCCTGTTCACCACAGCCGAGCTTGAGATCGACACCCCTGAGCGTGACCACTGCGGATCGTGCCGGGCCTGTCTCGACGCCTGCCCGACGGACGCCTTCCCGGCTCCCTACCAGATCGATGCGCGACGCTGCATTTCCTATCTCACGATCGAACACAAGGGACAGATCGACCGGGCTCTGCGTCCGGCATTCGGCAACCGCATCTATGGCTGCGACGACTGTCTTGCGGCCTGTCCCTGGAACAAGTTTGCGGCTTCGGCCCGGGAGATGAAGCTCGTCGCGCGCGAGGACCTGAAAGCACCCGACATCGCCTCCTTCCTGACGCTGGACGATCCGGCCTTCCGCACCTATTTCAGCGGCTCGCCGGTCAAGCGGATCGGGCGGGACCGTTTCGTGCGCAACGTGCTGATTGCGGCCGGCAATTCCGGATTGCCCGATCTGGCGCCGGCCTGTGTCGCACTGCTGACGGACGTCTCGGCCGATGTGCGCGGCATGGCGGTCTGGGCATTATCGCGGCTTCTGCTGGGGCCAGACTTCATAAGGCTCCGGGCGGAGCATCTGGAACAAGAAACGGACGAGCATGTCCGACAGGAATGGATGACGGAGAGCTGACGCATGCGTGTGATGATTTTCGGAGCGGGTTATTCGGGCAAGGCGATCGGCAGGCTGCTCCATGATCAAGGCGCATCCGTCGCCGGCACGACACGCAGCGCCGAAAAGGGCAAGGGGCTCGAAGACGCCGGCATCCGGCCTTTCCTCTTCGACGGCACAAGCCTCACCGATACTCTGCTGGCAGAGCTTGCGGAAACCACTCACCTCGTCCAGTCGATTGCGCCCGGCAGCGAAGGCGACCCGCTGATCCGGCTCTGCGGTCAGGCGGGCATCAAGGTCCTCATGCCGAAACTCGAATGGATCGCCTATCTCTCGACCGTCGGGGTCTATGGCGATCATCACGGCGCCTGGGTCAATGAGGATACGGAATTGAAGCCGGTCTCTGTGCGCTCGGTCGAGCGGGTGGAGGCCGAGCAGGCCTGGCAGGTGGTTGCGGCGCGTGCCGGCCTGCCGCTCGCGATCCTGCGTCTTTCCGGTATCTACGGTCCCGGTCGCAATACCTTCATGAACCTTGCCAACGGAACCGCACGGCGACTGGTGAAGAAGGACCAGGTGTTTAACCGGATCCGGGTCGAGGACATCGCGTCGGCGACCGCCTTCCTGGCCGCGCCCAGGACCCCCGGGATCTTCAATGTCACCGACGACCTGCCCTCTCCGCCCCAGGACGTGGTGACCGAAGCCGCCCGTCTAATGAGCATGGAGGCGCCGCCGGAGCAGCCTTTCGAGACCGCCGATCTGACCCCCATGGCACGCTCCTTCTATGGCGAGAACAAGCGCGTTTCGAACGCCAAGATCAAGGCACTCGGATTCAACTTCCAGTACCCGAATTACCATATGTCCTTGGTGGATCTACTTGGGTCCGGCAGCTGGAACCAGAAGGCCTAGGAAGGCGTTCCACGGGGTCAAACTTTGCGGCAAGCCTTGAGAAGAGCCGGGAGAATATAGGCTCTCGCCGCTTTCAAAACACAAATGGGGCGTGAAATTGGGCAGCAAAGGAAAATTTTTCTCCAGCGATTCCGTGATCGCCTGCAAACGCTCGATCAGAAGTTTTTCATTCCGTGAAGACTCATGGAATCAAACGATTTTTCTCAAAAATTCATGATTGATCAAGGTAAACATCCTGCTGATCTTCATCACATATGTTACGTATTGTAGCTTTTCGTGATTGCATAATGGCACTTTTTTGCCATTTTTGACCCTGCCTAGGCGTCGGCACGCAAAAAACCACTCGTGTCAACGACTAGGGACGTATAACTTGACGATCACCGGACGCTCTATTTTCACCGCTGCAACTATTGCTGCACTCTGTGCTTTCGCGCCCCATAGTGCAAATGCCAAGTCTTCCTGCGGCGGCGCTTCCTGGTATGCCCTGCATTCGAAGACCGCCTCCGGTGAACGCATGAACCCGGCCAAGATGACTGCCGCCCACAAGACGCTGCCCTTCGGCACCAAGGTGAAGGTCACCAACTCGCGAAGCGGCAAGAGCGTCGTCGTCCGCATCAACGACCGCGGCCCCTTCATCCGCGGCCGCGTGCTCGATCTCTCCAAGGCCGCCGCGCAGAACATCGGCATGATCCGCTCGGGCCATGCCAAGGTCTGCTACGAGATCATCGGCTGATCGCCGACCCTTTCTGGAACGGTGCTCGCTTGATGGCTTTAGACGCTTGCTCTTGCCCCTGATCGCCGTTACCACGCTCTCTTCTTTCAGAGGAGAATGACCATGCGCCTGGGCGGCCGTCTTGCCGGTGCGATCGAAGTCTTGAACGATATCGAGACCCGTCGCCGTCCCGTTGCCGATGCCCTCAAGGATTGGGGCCTGTCGCATCGTTTCGCCGGCTCCGGCGACCGTGCGGCGATCGGCAATATCGTCTACGACGCCCTGCGCATGAAGCTGTCGCATGCCTGGCTGATGGACGACGACAGTGCCCATTCCCTCGGCTGGGCCGTCCTGTTGCGCCAGTGGGGGATGAGCCTTGAGGCTCTGCAGGCGGATTTCGAAGGGGACAACTTTGCCCCCGCGCCGCTCTCGGAAAGCCAGGTCCAGGCCTTTACCAGCCGCGACCTTTCGGATGCGCCGCTGCATGTCCAGGGCGACATTCCCGACTGGGTCCAGCCCTCCGTCGAGCAGGCCTTCGGGGACGACTGGCTTGCCGAAGCTCAGGCACTCGCCACCCGCCCGACGCTCGATCTGCGCGTCAACACGCTGAAGGCCAACCGGGACAAGGTGCTGAAGGCACTCGATCGCTCCGGCGCCAAGGCCTCGCCCATCGCCCGTTTTGGCATGCGCGTGCCGGCCGGCGAAGGCCCGTCACGCCTCCCGAATGTCACGGCAGAACTCAGCTTCCAGAAGGGCTGGTTCGAGGTGCAGGACGAGGGTTCCCAGATCGTCGCCGACCTGGTGACGCCACGCGAAGGCGACCAAGTGCTGGATTTCTGTGCCGGCGGCGGCGGCAAGACGCTCGCCATGGCGGCTGCCATGAACAACAAGGGCCAGGTGCATGCCTATGACGCCGACCGCAAGCGGCTCGCACCAATCATCGAGCGGCTGAAGCGCGCGGGTACGCATAACGTGCAAGTGCATGACAGCAGCAAGGGGCTCGCAAGCCTTCGAGAGCGTTGCGACGCCGTGCTGGTTGATGCCCCCTGCACCGGAACCGGCACATGGCGCCGCCGCCCCGACACGAAGTGGCGCCTGACCGACCGAAACCTGCAGGAGCGCATAACCCAGCAGCAGGAGGCGCTGACCGAGGCTTCTGCCTTCGTCAAGCCAGGCGGCGCGCTGCTTTACGTCACCTGCTCGGTGCTGCCGGAAGAGAACGATCGCCAGGTCCAGGCTTTCTGCGAGGCCAATCCGCAATTCGAGATTGCTCCCGTCGTCGAGGACTGGACGCGCCTCTTCGGCGCTTCGGCTGCCAAGCCGCGCTCGGCCGATGGCAGGACCGTCACCCTCAGCCCCGCGAGCATGGATACCGACGGCTTCTTCTTCTGCCGCATGCGGCGCCGGCCCACCTGACTTGATCGCAGTCAATTACGGTCGTTATTTGTTATACTCGACTGTTTGACACCAGTTTCTTTTTGCGCGAAGACATGGCCGTCCGTTTACATCGAGGCGCCCAGTCCGCGCCGGAGGGAGACACCATGATCCGGAATTCCGTCATCGGCGCGTCGATTGCGCTGCTCGTCACATCGGCTGCGATTTTCGCGGGCCCGGCCATCGCCGCACCTACGCCCAAGGACGTGCTGACGCATTACACCGTGCTGGCCGAGGCAAAATTCCAGGACGCGCTTTCGACCGCCAAAGCGCTCGATGCCGCCATCGATGCGCTGATCGCCAAACCGAGCGACGAGACGCTGAAGGCCGCCCGCGAAGCCTGGATCGCCGCCCGCGTGCCCTACCAGCAGACGGAAGTCTATCGCTTCGGCAACCCAATCGTCGATGATTGGGAAGGCAAGGTGAATGCCTGGCCGCTGGATGAAGGCCTGATCGATTACGTCGATGCTGCTTACGGCACCGAAAGCGACGGCAATGCGCTTTACGTGGCAAACGTCATCGCCAACCCGAAGATCAAGATCAATGGCGAAGACGTCGACGCCTCCAAGATCACGCCACAACTCCTCGCCGAAACGCTGCACGAAGCCGGCGAAGTCGAGGCCAATGTCGCGACCGGCTATCACGCCATCGAATTCCTGCTCTGGGGCCAGGATCTGAACGGCACCGGTCCGGGCGCCGGCAATCGCCCCTACACCGACTATGACACGGCCAATTGCACCAATGGCAATTGCGACCGCCGCGCGGCCTATCTGAAGGCTGCCTCCACCCTTCTGGTCCAGGACCTTGAAGAGATGGTTGCTGCCTGGGCGCCCGAGGGCGAGGCAACGAAAGCCGTTCTCGCCGACGAGAAGAAGGGCATTTCCGCCATGCTCACCGGCATGGGCTCGCTCTCCTATGGCGAACTCGCCGGCGAGCGCATGAAGCTTGGCGTTCTGCTGCACGACCCGGAAGAGGAGCATGACTGCTTCTCTGACAATACCCATGCCTCGCATCTCAACGACGCGATCGGCATCGCATCCGCCTATACCGGCGAATACACGCGCGTCGACGGAACGAAGCTCACCGGCCCGTCTTTGTCGGAACTCGTTGCTGCCAAGGATGCCGCACTCAACGCGGAAATGAAGGGCAAGCTCGACAGGACGCTTGATGCCATGAATGCGATGGCAGAGCGTGCCAAGACCACGGAAGCCTACGACCAGATGATCGGCGAAGGCAATGCCGAGGGCAATGCCACCGTCCAGGCCGCCATCGACGGGTTGATCGACCAGACCCAGACCATCCAGCGCGTCATTGCGTCGCTGGATCTCGGCACGATCGAGCTTGAAGGCTCCGACAGCCTTGATAATCCCGGCGCGGTCTTCCAGTAAGCAGCAAAGGCGGGCCGTATCTTCCGGATGCGGCCCGATCCTCCGATGACATCCTCCCGCCTCTTCACGTTGAGCCTTGCGACACTGCTGGTGGTCGCCGCCCAGCCCGGGCTGGCTGCGGCGGATGATGCCCCGCAGCGCGGCGACCTGACGACCAAGGATGCCGCCCGCGTTGCAGCCGTCACCAAGCCGGCAGAGGATTTCAGCAAGGCCGAGGCCTTCGAACTGATGCAGGGGGGTGCGGGCACCTCCACCCATGGCGTCAACCAGGATGCCTTTTCGCAGTTTTCGACCAACATCACCTTTGCCGAAGAGCAGGATTTCAAGCTCGGCAATGCGCTTTTCCGCAAGCTCTGGGTCTCTTCGCCGTCCTCGACCCAGGCCTCCGATGGTCTTGGTCCACTCTACAACGCACGCGCCTGCCAGAGCTGTCACCTGAAGGATGGCCGCGGTCATCCGCCGGAGGGCGATCGTGACCACACTTCGATGTTCTTCCGCCTCGCCCGCCCTGCCGCCACGGCAGAGGAGAAGGCGGAGCTGGAGCGGCTGGAGATCGCCTCCCTGCCCGACCCCGTCTATGGTGGCCAGCTGCAGGACCAGGCCATTCCCGGCATCTCCGCCGAAGGGCGCATGGTCATCACCTATACCGAGGAGCCGGTGACACTGGCCGGCGGCGAGACGGTTATGCTACGACGCCCCAGCTATTCCGTCAGCGACCTGAGTTACGGCCCGCTCGATCCGACGACCGTTCTTTCACCCCGCATTGCCAATCCGATGATCGGGCTCGGCCTGATCGAGGCGATCCCGGAGGAGGATATCCGGGCGCTGGCCGATCCGGACGACCTTGATGGTGACGGGATATCCGGCCGCGCTGCCCGCGCCCGCGACCACCGCACAGGCGAGATCAAGCTCGGCCGCTTCGGCTGGAAAGCGCAGAACGCCTCGGTGCGTGACCAGAGCTCCAGCGCCTTTGCCGGCGATATCGGGATATCGACGCCCGATGATCCCAGGCATTTCGGCGACTGCACGGCGAAGCAGACCGCCTGCCTTGAGGCCGCAACCGGCGTGCAGCCACGTCTCGGCGATACCGAAGGTCCAGCGCCTGTGCTCGATCTCGTGACCTTCTATGCCAAGAACCTCGCTGTGCCGAAGCGCCGCGATGTCGAGGACGCAGAAGTCCTGCGCGGCAAGGAAATCTTCTATGCGAGCGGCTGCATCGCTTGCCACCGGCCGAAATTCGTCACCAGCCGCAAGGCCGAGAACAAGGCACAGGCCTTTCAGCTGATCTGGCCCTATTCCGATTTCCTGTTGCATGACATGGGCGAAGGTTTGGCCGACGGTCAGGCCGTGGGCGATGCCACCGGCCGGGAGTGGCGCACGCCGCCGCTCTGGGGTATCGGTCTCACACCGGTGGTCAGCGGCCACAGCTTCTTCCTGCATGACGGGCGGGCGCGTAACCTGACCGAGGCCATTCTCTGGCATGGCGGCGAGGCAGAAGCCTCCCGCAATGCCTTCGCCGCCGCCACCCCCAAGGACCGCAAGGCCCTGATCACGTTTCTGGAGTCCCTCTGATGCGGTTCGTCGCGTGCCTTGCCCTTCTCTCCACGATGCTGCTGCCCCTGCCCGCGCTGGCGCAGGAATCGAGCCCGGCCGTTGGCGTGCTCGACACCGCCAAGGTGCCGGCCGTGATGGCCCGGGCCGTCGACGGTTTCATCCGCCCCGGTTACCGCCACTTCACCGAAGAGGCTGCGACCATGGAGGAATCCATGGCCATGCTCTGCGAAGCGCCCTCGACCGAGAGCCTGTTGAACGCGCAATCGACCTTCAGCGATCTCGTCGAAGCCTGGTCGCGCATCGAGATCGTTCGGGTCGGCCCTGTGCTCGACGACAACCGCTTCGAGCGCATCCTGTTTTTCCCCGACCGCAAGGGCACGGGGCTGAAGCAGGTTCAGGCAGCCCTCGCCAAGCCTGACCCGAGCGTGACGTCGGTCGAGACGCTGAAGGGCAAGAGCGTTGCCATGCAGGGGCTGGGCGCGCTGGAATTCGTGCTCTTCGGAACTGGCTCGGAAACGCTCACGGCCAACGAAGGCAATTACCGCTGCCAGTATGGCACGGCGATTGCGGCCAACCTTGAGCGCCTCGGTTCGGAACTCTCCTCAGCCTGGGATGCGCCTGATGGTGTCTCTGCCGCCTGGAAGGCGCCAGGCCCCGACAATCCGCTCTACCGCGACGAGGCGGAGGCCGCCAAGGAACTGCTCGGCGTGCTCGTGCATGCGGCCGAGACGATCCGCGATCAGCGCATAGAGCATTTCTACAAGGGCGACCCGAAAAAGGCCCTGCCGCGCCAGGCGATCTACTGGCGCTCGGGCAATACCTTCCGTTCGATCACGGCCAATATCGAGGGACTGCGCGACCTGCTCGACACCTCTGGCATGGCCGAGCTTCTGGCCGAAGACAATCGCTCGGTCGTCTCCTCGACCGATTTCGTGGCCCGCTCCCTGTCGCGCGTCTCCGGCGACATCAAGCCGGATGTGGCGAAGGTCTTCGAGGATCCGGCCCAAATCGCCAAGCTCGACTTCCTGCTGCTCAACAGCCGCGATCTCATCCTCCGCCTCAACAACGATCTCGGCGGCGGCATCGGGCTTGCCGCAGGCTTTTCCTTCTCCGACGGCGACTGAGATGATTGCAACGCCGCTGATCGATCGACGTGCCTTCCTGCGTTCTGCTGGCCTCGCCTTCGTCGCGGGCCTGGCACCACGCGCGGCCTTTGCGCTGGAACGCGCGGATGCCGTCTATGCCAGCGGCCTGAAGCGTGCGGATGGCTCCTTCGCCATCGGGCTTGTCAGCGATGTCGGCAGCTTGATCGACGAAATCGCCCTGCCGGGCCGCATTCACGGGCTCTGCCATAGCCCGGCAAACGGCCTCTCCGTTGCCTTTGCCCGCCGTCCCGGAACGTTTGCTGTCATCTTCGACGCCAAGAAGGCGCTTGAGCCGCGGATCATCGCGGCAGCGGAAGGCCGGCACTTCTTCGGCCACGGCGCCTTTGCGCCCGATGGCCGGCTCTTCTATGCCAGCGAAAACGACTTCGACGCCAATGCCGGGGTCATCGGGATCTATGACTGCCTCACCGGCTTCGAGCGGGTGGGCGAGGTGCCGGCCCATGGCATCGGCACGCATGACATCACCGTCACGGCGGACGGGCTTCTGGTCATCGCCAATGGCGGGATCGAGACACATCCGGATTTCGGCCGCACCAAGCTCAACCTCGACCATATGGAGCCGTCACTTGTTCTGGCCGATGCCCGGACCGGGGCGCTGATCGAGAAGCACACCCTTCCGCCCGATCTCAGGCAGCTCTCCACCCGACATCTCGATGTCGCCGCCGATGGGCGGATCTGGTTTGCCTGCCAGTATGAAGGCCCGCGCACCGATCGACCGCCGCTGGTCGGACATTTCGCCAAGGGCGTTCCCGTCTCCTATGTCCAGCTGCCCGACGAGACGACCGACCGGCTGGGCAATTATGTCGGCGCCATCGCCGTCAACCGCGCGTCAGGCCTCGTCGGCATCGCCTCACCGAAAAACGGGCTGTGGGCGGTGCTCGATAGCAAGGACGGGCGCCTTCTGTCAGAGACAGTGCTCGCGGATGCAGCGGGCATTGCCCCCTCGCCGAAGAGCTTTGCCGTCTCCTCCTATCGCGGCGATTTCCTCGACCGAAAGACCAGGGTGGCCTGGGATCAGCACATCATCCGCCTGTAAACACTGGTCGAACCGGAAGCCAAGCCCTAGATGCCTGCCATGTCAAAAATCCTGAGCTATATTCTCTTCATCGGTTTCGTTGTCGGCGCAGGCCTGCTCTCCGGTCTCACCAATATGCCGGGCGAGTGGTACCAGTCCCTCGAAAAACCGTTCTTCAACCCGCCCTCCTGGCTCTTCGGGCCGGTCTGGACCACGCTTTACGTGATGATCGGCGTGGCCGGTGCCCGGATCTGGCAGCGGGCACCGAAATCGGCGGCCATGCAGCTCTGGTTCGCGCAGGTGGCCTTCAACCTGATGTGGTCGCCCGCCTTCTTCGGTCTGCAGAATCCGGAACTGGCGCTGGTGGTCATTGCCGGCATGCTGGCAACGATCATCGCCTTCATGGTCAAGGCAAGGCCGATCGACGGGATTTCGACCCTGCTCTTCGTGCCCTATCTCGCCTGGGTCGCCTTCGCGAGCGTGCTGAACCTCTCGATCGCCTGGCTGAACTAATTCGCCCGTCTCCGGCTTGCTTGCCCGGAACACCCGTGCCAATTTCGCCGCCGAAGGGGACAAGGCATGGTGGACTACGATCAGGAAGCCGTCGAAACACGGATCCGAAAGAGTTTTGCGCGTCAGGGGGCGATGGAAACGCTGGGAGCGGAGCTTTCGAGCGTCAGCCCCGGCGTGGTCGAGATCGAACTTTCCTATGACCGCAAGCTCACCCAGCAGCACGGCTTTCTGCATGCCGGCGTTATTTCCGCTGCCCTCGATACCGCCTGCAGCTATGCGGCCTATACGGTGACCACGCCAGAGGTCTCGCTGCTCACCATCGAATTCAAGGTGAATCTGATGTCGCCGGGGCGCGGCGAGCGCTTCCTGTTTCGCGGCGAGATCACCAAGCCCGGGTCCAACATCATCGTCGCCGACGGTCGCGGCTATGCGCTGACCGACGGTCCGGCCAAGCTGATTGCCTCAATGACCAGCACGATGATGGTCATCCGCGGCCGCGAGGGGATTTCCGGATGACCTACGAGATGAAGCCGATCGCCGGCAAGAACGTGCTCTTCGTCATGGCGGCGGATGCCGAATACGGCGTCTTCCTGCGCACCCGCATCTCGCCGTTGATGACCGGCGTCGGACCTGTCGAGGCCGCCGTTGTCCTGACCAAGGAACTGGCCCGCCTCTCAAGCCATGACGATCTGCCGGATCTCGTGGTCTCGCTGGGTTCGGCCGGATCCGCGACGCTCGAGCAGGCGGAAGTTTACCAGGTTTCGGCCGTCTCCTATCGCGACATGGATGCCTCTGCCTTCGGTTTCGAGAAGGGCAAGACGCCGTTTCTCGATCTCCCCGTTTCCGTCGAACTGCCGCTGCGCATTCCCGGCATTCCGACAGCAACACTCTCGACCGGGGCGAATGTCGTCTCAGGCGCCGCCTACCAGTCGATCGACGCCGACATGGTCGACATGGAAACCTTCGCCATCCTCAGGGCCTGCCAGAGCTTCAACAGCCCGCTCATCGGCCTGCGCGGCATTTCCGATGGCCGCCACGACGTCAACCACATCGACGACTGGACGCAGTATCTGCACATCATCGACAAGAAGCTGGCGCTGGCGGTCGACAGCCTGCAGACGGCGCTGGAAGACGGCGTCTTCTGGTTCTGAGCAGGCGCACAAAAAATCCAGGTTCTGTGGGTCATCTGCCATTGAAAGATGGCCGCGATTTCTTTAAAGGCTCGCCATGACCCAGACAGCACATCCCGACAGTGTTCTTATCGTCGATTTCGGCAGCCAGGTAACGCAGCTGATCGCCCGCCGCGTTCGTGAATCCGGCGTCTATTGCGAAATCGTCCCCTTCCAGTCCGCCGAAGAAGGCTTCAATCGCCTGAAGCCCAAGGCGATCATCCTGTCGGGAAGCCCTGCTTCCACGCTGGATGAGGGAAGCCCCCGCGCGCCGCAGGTGCTGTTCGACAGTGGTCTTCCGATCTTCGGCATTTGCTATGGCCAGCAGACCATGTGCGCCCAGCTCGGTGGCAAGGTCGAAGGCGGCCATCACCGCGAATTCGGCCGCGCCTTCCTCGATGTCGAGCAGGATTGCGAACTCTTCAACGGTCTCTGGTCGGTCGGCTCCCGCCATCAGGTCTGGATGTCCCATGGCGACCGCGTCACCGCGATCCCGCCGGGCTTCAAGGTGCTTGCCACCTCCGCCAACGCGCCGTTTGCCTTCATCGCCGACGAGGCGCGCAAGTATTACGCCGTGCAGTTCCACCCCGAGGTCGTGCACACGCCCGATGGCGCGAAGCTGATCCAGAACTTCGTCCAGAATGTCGCCGGTGTTAAGGGCGACTGGACCATGCAGGCCTATCGCCAGAAGGCCGTCGAGCAGATCCGCGCCCAGGTCGGCGACAAGCGCGTCATCTGCGCGCTCTCGGGTGGTGTCGACTCCTCCGTGGCAGCGCTCCTGATCCACGAGGCCGTCGGCGACCAGCTGACCTGCATCCTCGTCGACCACGGTCTGATGCGCAAGAACGAGGCAGCCGATGTCGTTGCCATGTTCAAGGAACACTACAACCTGCACCTCATCCATGTGGACGCCGTCGACAAGTTCGTCGGCGAGCTGGAAGGTGTTTCCGACCCGGAAACCAAGCGCAAGATCATCGGCCGCCTGTTCATCGAGACCTTCGAGGAAGAAGCCAAGAAGCTCGGCGGCGCGGATTTCCTCGGCCAGGGCACGCTTTATCCCGACGTCATCGAAAGCGTCTCCTTCACCGGCGGTCCGTCCGTGACGATCAAGAGCCATCACAATGTCGGCGGCCTGCCCGAGCGCATGAAGATGCAGCTCGTTGAACCCTTGCGCGAACTCTTCAAGGACGAAGTGCGCGTGCTTGGCCGTGAGCTTGGCCTGCCCGACAGTTTCATCGGTCGCCACCCCTTCCCGGGTCCGGGCCTTGCCATCCGCTGCCCGGGCGGTGTCACCCGCGAAAAGCTCGACATCCTGCGCGAAGCCGACGCCATCTATCTCGACGAGATCCGCAAGGCCGGCCTCTATGACGCGATCTGGCAGGCCTTCGCCGTGCTGCTTCCGGTCCAGACCGTCGGCGTCATGGGCGACGGCCGCACCTATGAATTCGTCTGCGCGCTGCGCGCCGTCACCTCGGTCGACGGCATGACCGCCGACTTCTACCACTACGACATGGAATTCCTCGGACGGGCTGCCACCCGCATCATCAACGAAGTCCGCGGCATCAACCGCGTCGTCTACGACGTGACGTCGAAGCCGCCGGGCACGATCGAGTGGGAATGAGGCGAACGCCTCAGCCACAGTGAACGAATGAAACGGAGGGCCATCGCCCTCCGTTTTTCTTATGCCCCTTCAGAAGGCGAAGGACTGCTGGGCCGGGGTCGTGTCGGGCAATTGGACACCTTCCAACTCCAGCATGCGCAGCTTGGACTCCGATCCGCCGGGCGCGGAAAAGCCGCCGATCTTTCGTCCTGCCGCGAGAACCCGGTGACATGGGATGATGAGCGGGATGGGGTTCTTGGCCATGGCCTGGCCGACCGTCCAGGCGCCCGCCGGCCCAAGCTGAAGCTCTCCGGCGAGGCCGCCATAGGTCGTCGTGCTGCCCCAGCCGAGACGGCGGGTGGCCAGATAGATCTGGCGAAAGAGGTCCGTCTGGGCGGAAAGGTCGAGGCGCAGGTCGGAGAAGTCGCTGCGTTCGCCTTCGAAGTAGGCTCGCACGCGATCGATGACGACAGCGATTTCGGGGATTGGAGACACGCGCTCTGCCCCCGCGAAACGTCGGCTTATGGCGCGCTCTGCCTGCTCCGTCTCGTCGCCCGGCAGGTGAAAGCCGCAAATTCCTTCATCGCTCCAGGCGATGGCGCAGGTGCCACTCTTCGTATCGAACACCGCATAAGCGTGGTTGGTCGCCATGATCAAGCATCCTCTCCCGACGCTACAGGTTGGCCCGCTCTTTGCGATCGATCAACCCGTTTCATGCAGGGCAAGCACAGACTTTCCAACGGGTGGGCAGCGCGACCAAGCGCTCGGCTTGCCAGCCGTGGGATCGGCTTGCTATCGGTCGGTCACGAACAGGAGACTAGCGGCCCATGGCAATCACCATCTACGGCATCAAGAACTGCGACACGATGAAGAAGGCGCGCACCTGGCTCGAGGAACACAGCGTGGCGCATGACTTCCACGACTACAAGGCCAAGGGCATCGATGCGGCAACCCTCGACAGCTGGATCGGCAAGGTCGGCTGGGAGGTTTTGCTCAACAAGGCCGGCACGACCTTCAAGAAGCTCGACGAGGCGCAGAAAGAGAACCTTGACGCAACCAAGGCCAAGGCGCTGATGCTGGAGCAGCCGTCGATGATCAAGCGGCCGGTGCTCGATGTGGACGGCGCGCTCACGGTCGGCTTCAAGCCGGAGATCTATCAGCAGACCTTCAAGGCCTGACTCCATGGCCAAGACCACCCGCGCCACGCAGTTTCTCGACAAGGCCGGTGTGGCCTATACCACCGCGACCTATGACTACGACCCGAATGCCGAGCGCATCGGGCTGCAGGCGGCGGAAGCGATCGGCGAGCATCCGTCGCGGGTGCTGAAGACGCTGATGGCTGAACTCGATGGCAAGCCGGTCTGTGTCGTCGTGCCCTCCGACAAGGAGGTCTCGATGAAGAAGCTCGCCAGCGCCTTCGGCGGCAAATCGGCGGCGATGATGAAACCGGCCAATGCGGAAAAACTCACCGGCTTCGTGGTCGGCGGTATCAGCCCCTTCGGCCAGAAGAAGCAGGTGCCGACGGCCATCGAGATCTCGGCCATGGACGAGGCGCTCGTCTATATGAATGGCGGGCAGCGCGGCTTGCAGGTGCGGCTCTCGCCGCAGGATGCACTCAAGGCGCTGGGTGCGATTGCGGCGCCGCTCGTTGCCTGACGTCATCCATGCTTTGGCGCCCATGGTCTGGACTTCGCCATCTTTCCCCTTGATACCAAGTGTCGATGATAGGAACCAATAGGATCGGCTCGACCGCCCTTTCTGGCTAGGAGAGGTCCGAAGAGCGATGCTCTCGCATCGGTCAAGGAGCTCGACGACGCCAGAACGGGCGGGAAGCCGACCGAAGGTGGCTTACTTTGGGTCTCTGGCGTTGTTGCGCCGCTTGGCCGATGCGCAAGCATCGCCCGGCGCGCCGCGCCTAGCCAGAGACCCAAAATAAGCCATCCTATAGGTTCCTATCATCAACACTTGGTATAAGTCTGGCGTGACAGCCACAACAGGAATACCCCATGACCCTCCCCGATCTCTCCGCCTCCATTGATCCCGTCAAGCTCGACAAGCTCGCCGAGGTGGCGATCAAGGTTGGGCTGCGATTGCAGAAGGGGCAGGATCTGGTGCTGACCGCACCGCTCATTGCCGTGCCGCTGGTGCGGCTGATCACGGCCCATGCTTACCAAGCGGGTGCCTCGACGGTGACGACCTTCTATTCCGACGAAGAGACAACGCTGGCACGCTATCGCCACGGCCATGACGAAAGCTTCGACCGGGCGCCGAACTGGCTCTATGACGGCATGGCGAAGGCCTATGAGAATGGAGCTGCACGCCTCGCGATCGCCGGCGACAATCCGATGCTGCTTGCCGAGCAAGATCCTGCCAAGGTGGGCCGTGCCAACAAGGCAAACTCGATTGCCTACAAGCCGGCGCTGGAGCATATCTCCAATTTCGACATCAACTGGAATATCTGCTCGTATCCGAACCCCTCCTGGGCGAAGCTCGTCTTCCCGGACATGCCGATCGAAGAGGCCGTGCGCAAACTGGCCGACGCCATCTTCGCCGCCTCGCGCGTCGATCTCGACGATCCGGTCGCGGCCTGGGTCGATCACAATGCGGAACTGAAGAAACGCTCGACCTGGCTGAACGGCGAGCGTTTCTCGGCGTTGCATTTCACCGGCCCCGGCACGGACCTGACGGTTGGCCTCGCAGACGGCCATGAATGGCACGGCGGCGCCTCGACGGCGAAGAACGGCGTGACCTGCAATCCCAACATTCCGACCGAGGAAGTCTTCACCACACCGCATGCGCTGAAAGTGGAGGGCCATGTCTCCTCGACCAAGCCGCTTTCCCATCAGGGCACGCTGATCGATAACATCCAGGTACGCTTCGAAGGCGGACGCATTGTCGAGGCCAAGGCCTCGAAGGGCGAGGCCGTGCTCAACAAGGTGCTCGACACCGACGAGGGCGCGCGGCGTCTCGGCGAGGTGGCGCTGGTGCCGCATTCCTCGCCGATCTCGGCCTCTGGTATCCTGTTCTACAACACCCTCTTCGACGAAAACGCCTCCTGCCACATCGCGCTCGGCCAGTGCTATTCGAAGTGCTTCCTCAATGGCGCCTCGCTCAGCCAGGACCAGATCAAGGCGCAGGGCGGCAATTCCTCGCTGATCCATATCGACTGGATGATCGGATCGGACAAGGTCGATATCGACGGCATCCGGGCCGACGGCTCGAAGGTGCCGGTGATGCGGAAGGGTGAATGGGCCTGAGCACTCAGATGGCGAGATCGACCCAGAGCGCCGCGTGATCAGAGGCCGCATCCTGCGGCCTCTTCAGTTCCTCATAGGTGTCCCAGCGCTTCGGCTTTACCCCCGGCCACATGCCCTTGCGGATCACCCCGCCCTTCTCCACCTTGTCGAATAGCTTGGGAGACATCAGCAGGTAATCGATCTTGTTGCCGGGATTGGAAAGGCCATAGGTGCCTTCATAGCCGCCATTGTCGAAGCTCGGATGATCGAAGGCATCTTTCATGCCACCGTGCTGCAAGAGCGGGCTCAAGGGATCGCTCCCGGGAGTATCGTTTAGGTCGCCGACGACCGCAATATACTCCCAGCCTTCAGCCAGACGCTCCTGCACGATCTCGGCGACACGGGTCGCCTGGGCCTTGCGGCGTCGGTCAGACTCGGCCTTGCCGCCGAAGCCCTTGCTCTTGAAATGGTTGACCATCATCAGCAGCCTGTTACCGCTTGCGGTCGTCACCTCGTATTCGGGGCAATCACGCGAGAAGATGATGCGGTCACTGCCATCGGGCAGACGATCGTCGACATGGCTGCGCATCCGGCCGATCGGGAATTGCTGGCCTGACATCAGACCGACATCGATGCCGCGCTCGTCATTGCCGTCGATCAGCATCACATGGCGAAACGGCGTGCCCTCGACAGACGCGACGATCTCCTCGTTGAAAGCCTTCAGCACCGGCCGGCTTTCGGCCTCGACCACGCCCAGCACGTCCGCCTTCAAATCGCGGATCACGCGCGCCGTGTTGCGCATGGCATGTTCGTTGATGGGTTCATCGCGCAGTTCCAGCGAGCCGACCCAATCGGCACGGCCGGATGCGGTGATCTCGACGCCACCCGTCTTGGGGCGCTTCAGAAGGCCGCCTCGATTGCGGCGCAGGATCACGAAGGGGCCGGTATCACTCTTTTCCATGCCGAGCGCGACGATCAGAGCGGCCATTTTCCGGCGGGCGGTAGAGGAATAGGTGACCTCTCCCAGAAGCGCATTGAGTTCCGCAAACTTTTCGAGGACGGGCCGTCCGTCCTCCCAGGTCTCGAGATTCATCGCCTTGGCGCGATCGAACAGGTTCTCGACGTTATAGACTGCAAGGCGCATTGCTCCCTCCCAGGCTTTTGGACAGGGAGGGAGTCATATCAGAGATTTTTGATGCGCGCATGTCGCGAAGATCGCGGCGCAAAACGCAACCGAAAAGAGCCTAATGTCGCCTCAGCGATAATAGACGATCTTGCCGCCGTTGAAGGCGGTGTCGACCCACAGAACGTTATGGGGAGAGATCCCCCTGACCTTCAGAGCCGCTGCGAGGCTCGGGTCCTCTGTCACGGCCGACTGGGCCAGCCGCATGCTGTTGCCAGTGGGGTAGATGACCTGCATCGGATAGGTGTGGCGGTTGACGCCGCCACGATCGACGTGAATGGCCGTGACGTTACCGTTATACTGCTTGCCGAAGAGAATTTCCCGCGGTGTCCAGTTGCCGACTTCGACATAGCCGGCAGAATTTGGTGCCGCAAAGGCCGGAAGGGCTGGTAAAGCGGCTGCTGCAATCGCGGCGGCAGCCATGATTTTCTTTATCATGATCATACTCCTTTAGGCCGGACGCTTGGGAGCCCGTCCGGCTTCAGTGCCACATGTGGCGATGACGACGATTGTTGTCCAGCATAATCACGTTGGATTGATCAATTGCGCGCAACTTAATTAGCGACGCCTGACGGAGCCAGACCCGCTGACCGTGATGCAGGGGCATTTCGCCCCTTGGAGCGGTGACGCGTTCAGCCCTGACGGGCCTTGCGGGCGGCGTAGCGACGGTCGCGCTCGGCCTTGCGGGCAGCTTCGTCTTCGACAACGCGGGAAATCCGCGACGCTTCCGCCTGCTCGCGGGCTTCCTTTTCGGCGCGGGCTTCGGCGACAAGGGCTTCTTCCCGTGCGCGGGCTTCCTGCTCGGCGCGGAGCTTTTCCTCGGCCTTCAGGCGGTCGCGTTCGGCGTGACGCCTCTCGCGCTCTTCGGCACGGGCGGCACGTTCGGCCTTGCGGGCTTCGCGCTCGGGGTCGGTGGCAGCCTGGGCTGCCTTGTAGGCCTGCAGCAGGGCTGCCTTGGCGTCGGAGGCCGTCGTGCGGCGCTCGGCCAGGCCATGGTCTCTGGTGAATTTCATCGGTGCTCCGATCTCTCGAGTCAGGGTCAGGTCCGGGCGCGCTTGGCGACGAGGGCCGCCGTCGCGCTCTCGCGGGCTTCGCGTTCGCGCGTCAGACGCGCCTCGCGCAGGCGAATGGTCTTTTCATCGCGGGCGGATGCGATCGCATCCTGCTCGTCGATCGCACGACCGCGGGCGAGAAA
Source organism: Rhizobium sp. AQ_MP (assembly GCF_014237835.1). Lineage (GTDB taxonomy): Bacteria > Pseudomonadota > Alphaproteobacteria > Rhizobiales > Rhizobiaceae > Allorhizobium. The sequence goes on along the minus strand of NZ_JACJVI010000001.1, from coordinate 182,898 downwards.
CTGCGACTGCGTCTTGGCAAAAGCGATTTCAGCGGTTTGGCGCGACTTGGTGTGATTTTCGGTCATGATGTCTCCTTTCGGGAGCCTGCCCGTCAGGGCAATAAAAAAGGCCAGGCGAACCGCCTGACCTTCCATGGGATCGTGCCTTCAACAGTGCCAGTACATCCGTGGTCAAAGGAAAGCGGATCCCGGATCTATCAGGCTGCCTGCAGGTTGCAGGCCGACATCTTGCCCGACTTGTTGTCGCGCTCCATGTCGTAAGCCAGCTTCTGGCCTTCAACGATTTCGCGCATGCCCGACCGTTCGACGGCGGAGATGTGCACGAAGGCGTCCGGGCCGCCGTTGTCAGGCTGAATGAAGCCGAAGCCCTTGGTGGAATTGAACCATTTTACTGTGCCAGTGGTCATGTTGAACCCTTTCATAGCGCATAGAGTGCCCCAGCGCGGATGCGCTGTGGAGGTAACGATTTTTGAAAGGAAGGTTCGACAGGGCGCGGGCTGTTCCGCGCGATAACCAAAGCTTAGCAAGCAAACATCGATGACCCCTAGATAGAGGTCTTCCTAATGAAAGTCAACCATCGGTTTTCAATCCGGTTGATTTCTCAATCAAAAGTGTAATTTTAGTCGATGCAACCGGAGTGCCGGTGCATGCATCAGACCGCGCTGATTGCCGCCCGGACCCGGGCCAGGAAGCGCTTGCGCTTGTCCTCTTTCGCACGGTCCATGTCGTGCAGCGACAGCATGCGGAAATCGACGGATTTGGCGCAGAAGGCCGCCACGCCGCGCTTCAGGATGCGCTTCACAGGATTGCCCATGTAGAGATGCACCACCCACCAGGGCGAACCGGTGGAGGTCACGACCCAGAATCTCCTGATATGGGTCATCAGCGGTACGATGCGTCCGCCAGCCTTGTCATGTTCGAAGGCGACGCCGGGCACGAAGATGCGGTCGATGAAGCCCTTCATGATCGCCGGCAGATTGAACCACCATTGCGGAAAGACGAGGATCAGGCCATCGGCGGCCTTCAGCCGGGCGATAATGCCCGAGACGTCTTCAGCCGGCCGATAGCCCGGCTCCAAATAGGCGGCGCGCTCGGCTGGGGAAAGCCGGGGATCGAAATCCTCGGCATAGAGGTCGAGCATATCAACCGTATGGCCTTGATCTTCCAGCGCCTCGACCACTGTTTTTGCAGCGGAAGCTGCGAAGCTTTCCGGCAAGGGATGGGCGAGCACGACCAGGAAGTGCTGGGCCATCAGAAGAGGCTTCCCTGACCGGCCGGCGGCTCGCTCTTGCGAGGCGGCTTTGCGATGCTGGGGGTGCGCGCCGGCTGCGGCGCCGATGGTTCCGGCGGTGAGACGCCCTCACCCGCCACCGCAGCCACGCGGCCATCGGCAAACTCGATCGCGATCGCCTGACCATAGGCCAGTCCATCGGCGCGCGAAACCGGGCGATCATGCTCGTCGCGGATCACGGCATAGCCACGCGCCAGCACGTTCTTGTAGGAGAGCGACTGCAGCACGCGGTCCTGCGAAACCAGCGACTGACGGGCGCGGCGCAGGTCGTTCATCACCGCACTGTCGGCGCGGCGACCAAGGCTTTCCAGCCTGTCCTTCGAGCGCTCGGTCATCGCCTTCAGCCGCGCCGGGACTGCCGTCAGCGTCGCGTCGAAACGCCCGAGCCGCGCCTTGTTGCGCTCGATCAGTCGCTCGATGACGCGTTCGGCCCGCACGGCATTTTCCGTGAGTTTCTGCCTTCGCTCCACCAGCCGGCGCGCCAGCATGTCTGGCGAAAGTTTCGCCGCCGCACGCTCGAAGCTGCGGCGCTTGTTCATGGTGTTGAGTTCGAGGCTGCGCCCGAGACCTGCGGCAGCCTCGTCGAAGCGGCGTCGCGGCAGAGCCAGAAGCTGGTCGAGCGAGGGCAGCGCCCGCACAAGGCTACGCAGGTTCTGGCGGCGATTGTCCATCTGCCGGTTCATTGCGCCGGAAAGCCGGGCGGACAGCGTTGCCACCTGCGCCTCGAGATCGGCCTTCACCGGAACCGCCATTTCGGCCGCGCCCGTCGGCGTGGGCGCACGCACGTCGGCGGCGTAATCAATGAGCGTCCAGTCGGTCTCGTGGCCGACGGCCGAGATCAGCGGGATGGTGCTCGCAGCAGCCGCGCGCACGACCGCCTCGTCATTGAAGCTCCAGAGATCTTCGAGGCTGCCGCCACCGCGGGCGACGATCAGCACGTCGGGCCGCGGGATCGCTCCGCCACGCTCCAGCGTATTGAAACCCTGGATCGCGTTTGCCACCTCGTCGCCGGAGCCTTCGCCCTGCACCTTGACCGGCCAGACCAGCACATGCACCGGGAAACGGTCCGAGATGCGGTGCAGGATATCGCGGATGACCGCACCCGTCGGCGAGGTTACAACGCCGATGACCTTGGGCAGGAAGGGCAAGAGCTGCTTGCGCGCGGGGTCGAACAGGCCTTCCGCCGTAAAGCGCCGCTTACGCTCCTCGATCAGCGCCATCAGCGCACCAGCGCCGGCAGGCTCCATCTGCTCGATGACGATCTGGTATTTCGACGAACCGGGGAAGGTGGTGACCTTGCCGGTCGCGATCACCTCCATGCCCTCTTCCGGGCGGTATTTCAGTTTGGAAAAAGAGCCCTTCCAGATCACCGCATCAATGCGCGCCTTGTCGTCCTTCAGGCTGAAATAGGCATGCCCGGAGGAATGTGGACCGCGATAGCCGGAGATTTCGCCGCGCACGCGAACATGATCGAAGGAGGTTTCGATGGTGCGCTTGATCGAGCCCGAGAGTTCCGAAACGGAAAACTCGGTGAGGTTCGTCGGCGAATCGTTGTCGAAGAAATTGCTCATGCCCCTTCCCTAGCGGAAAATGGCGGCAAGATCAGCCCGACACGCCGATCATCTGCCGCTTTCCCTCAGGGCAGTTCGACGCGGTAGATCTGCATGCCGGAGGGGCCGTCTAAAGCCACAGGCCGAAGATAGGGGGGGACCTCCCCCTTCAACATGCCTGCATAAAGGCCATCGGCCTTGGTCGCGGCAATGTTCTTGGTCTGGAAGAGCTCGGGGCAGAACACCAGAATGGTCGCGCCAGATCCCCGCAGGAAGGCGGAGGCCTCATCCGGCTTGGCAAGGCCGACATGCAGTTCCGTCAACATTCCACCCTCGTTGCGGTGATAGGGTCCGGCGAGCGCCCGATGACGGGTGAAACGCAGGATTTCCGGACCGAGATCTGCGGTCGCTACGACGACACCGTCCGGCAGACGGTTCAGGGCGGCGAAGCCGGCGGGCGTATCGCAGGCCGGCTTGCTCTCTGCCTGTGCGGCTGACGTCTCGGATAGACCTTTCATTCGGTTCATCACGCCCGCTGTGCCCTCGACGAACAGCACACCGAAGAGAGACCAGGCGCTGGGGACCGAGAGAAAGGCCGCGAGGGCAAAAAGCAGGCCCGCACCAAGCTGCGCAGGTTCCTGGCGCGCCTTGAAGCGCAGTTGCCCGATCAGCAGCGCAAGGGGCGGAATGGTCAGCAGATTGGCAAAGATTGCGCCGCGCACCTGGATAAGCGCGATCAGGAAGGAAACGGCGATGAGACCGAGCATGATCGCATGGGCGCGGACACGATCACCATTGAAGATCCGGAAGCTGCAGACGCCCATGGCAAAGAAGGATACCGCATAGAAGCCACCGAAGGCTGCAGGTTCCTTGGCAAGCTGGTCCAGGAATGACTGGGCTTCGATGACGCCGGCAAGCCAGAGCGAATGCAGCAGCGGATCGAGTTCATTCAGCGGATTTTGAAGGCATTGCGGCGCAATGCTGACTGTTCCCAACGCCACCAGCACGCCCGTCCCGCCGATTGCGGCGATGCGATAGCGGATGTCGTGCATGCCCGGCAGCTGCGTGGCGATGAAGAGCGACGCTGTGCCGATACCGACCACGGCGTAGAAACCGACCGAAAGGCTGTCGCAGGTCACCATCGCATAGTGAACCGGCGGGACGGTCGAAAAAAACATGGCTGAGAGGCTGATGACGAGCGCCAGGGAGAAGGAACGGGCCGCCTTGGCATAGGGAGCTCCCTCGATGCCCCAGAGAATACCGACTGTCGCACAGACGGTTGCGACGAGCGGCGTGGTTTCCGCGCCGATTGCAATCGCAAGCGCTGCGGCAACGCCCGCCAGAGCATGGCTTGCTGCTCCGCGCGCAGGATCGAGAAGACCGGCAGCCATTGTTGCGACCAAAACCAGCTGGACGTTGTGATGGTCGATCGACCCGGGCAAAAAGCGATTGCTCGTGATGACGAAGACAGCCGTCAGGAGCAAAGCGATATGCAGCGTCACCTCGTCACCGATCCTGCGAGCGGCGACGGCGATTGCCCCCATCAGTGGCAGAACAAGAAACAAGGGCCAGACGAGCAGCGCCAGCGCCTCGGCCTGATCCATCGGCAGGATCTGTGCGAAAAGCCGTATGAGAAATGCAATCGGCAGGTCGATCAGGCGCGACCAGTGCATCAGTGTGCCGCCGTCCAGCCCTAGCCGGTACTGAGTCACGTCGAACCAGGACTGCCCAGCCAGCAGATCGCGCACCTGTACGAGGCGCATGACATCGTCGTTGTCGGTTCCGACATAGTCGCTCATCGCCGGGATGTTCAGCAGGGCGATCACGGCCATGGCAACGAGGCCATAGACCAGGGGCCAGACCAGCAAGGGTCGCTGAGCAGACGTTCGAGACGCGCCGGGCAGAGTGATGTCGGCCATGCTTCGTCAAACCTCTCTGTCCGTGCGGATCGCTCCCCACCGGCAGGGGATCGTTGGACCATATTTCAAAGACTGATCTTGCCCGAAACCTAGCCTTAACCTTCTCAAGAAATAGTAAAACCAGAGACAGCTTGCCGGCTGTCGGAACCCCAGCGCCTTGAGCAGGTCCCCATGAGCCAGACGGCCACCTCCGCCCTCGACATTGCCGTGCTTCTGCCGTGCTACAACGAGGCCGCAACGATCGGCGACGTCGTCCGCGATTTCCGCGCCGCCCTGCCCGAGGCAAGGATCTATGTCTACGACAATAATTCGACCGATGGCACGGCGCTGAAGGCCATGCTGGCAGGCGCCACCGTCGTGCGCGAACGCCGCCAGGGCAAGGGCCATGTGGTGCGCCGCATGTTCTGCGACATCGATGCCGATATCTACATCATGGCCGACGGCGACGGAACCTATGGCCCCGCAGACGCCGAGGAGTTGATCCGCACACTGATCACCGAGCGCGCCGACATGGTGGTTGGCACGCGCCGTGGGGTCCACGACGATGCCGGCCGCAACGGCCATGCCTTCGGCAACCGGCTGTTCAACCAGCTCTACCGTGTGCTGTTTGGCAATGATTTCACCGACATCCTCTCCGGCTACCGCGCCTTTTCCCGCCGCTATGTGAAGAGCTTCCCGGCCGTTTCCGCCGGCTTCGAAATCGAGACGGAAATGTCGGTGCATGCCTCCCGCCTGAAGCTTCCGGTCTGCGAGATCGAACTCGACTACGGTCGGCGTCCGGAAGGCTCACATTCGAAGCTTTCCACCTTCAAGGATGGCTTCAAGATCCTCTGGATGTTCGCCATGCTGATGAAGGAAACCCGCCCCTTTGCCTTCTTCGGCCTGATCGCCGCCGGCCTGATGGGCGTCAGTCTCGCTGCGATGGCACCCGTTCTCTACGAGTTCTTCACGACCGGCCTCGTCTCGCGCATGCCGACCTGGATAGGCGCCATGGCGCTGATGATGATGTCGTTCCTGTCCTTTACGGCCGCACTCATCCTGGATTCGGTCGCCCGCTCCCGTGCCGAGCAGCTGCGCATCCATTACCTGACCTTGCCTGCGCTCAACACGGCAAAGCTTGCCGTCGAAGCCTCCGCCGAAAACGAAAAGGCACGCCGCGAACGTTCGCCGAAGACGACGGAAAAGGCCCGGTCGTCCCGCGCGGCATGAAGAAGTTCCTGCGCTTCGTGCTTGTCGGCGGGACCGGCTTCGTTGTCGACGCCGCCGTACTCTGGCTTTTCCTGACCTTCACGCCGATCGGCCCGCTTCCCGCCCGCATCGTTGCGATCGCGGTTGCGATGGCAACAACCTGGCTGCTCAACCGCACTTTCACCTTCGGCGCCTCGAAGCGCACGCTGGTGGCCGAAGGCTTCCGCTATGGCTTCATCGGCGTGGTGACGTCGCTGATCAATTACGGGGTCTACGCCCTGCTTCTCATCGGCGCACCGCTGCTCAGCCCTTACGCCGCGCTGGTCTTTGCGTCCATCGCGGCGATGCTGTTTAGCTTTTTCGGCTATTCGCGCTACGTCTTCCGGCGCTAGAGCGAAAGCCGCAGCTTACACCGTTTCCCAGCCGTCCTTCTCGGCTGCGCGATAGATCGCATCGATCAGCTTCTGGTTTGCCTTGGAGCTTTCCAGCGTGACGACCTCACCCTTCGTACCGGCCACCGCGCGGGCAAAGGCTTCCGCCTCCAGCTTGTATTGGCGGCTGTCGGGGAAGCGGAAGATCTGCGAGACATTGTGGCTGCGGTTGGTGAGTTCCACTTCCTCCGCGCCCCAGCGATCGGCGTTGAAGGGCGACTTCACTTCGATGAAGCCATCCGTGCCGTGGAAGACCATCAGCTGGCGGTTGGCCATCTGGGTCGCGACGTAGAAGTTCAGTTCGAAGTCAGCGAAGTCGGCCTTGACGCTTGCATAGATGTCCGTGCCGAATTCCGGATCGCGCTCGATGGTCGACTGGACACGGACCGGTTCCTTGCCCGTGACAAAACGGGTGGTGATCGTCGGATAGACGCCGATATCCGGCAGCGCGCCGCCGCCAAGCTCGGGGATATTGCGCATATTACCAGGGTCGCGGTTGAAATAGGTGAAGGAGCCCTGGACCATCTTCAGCGTGCCGATGGCACCCTGGCTCAGGAGTTCGCGGACCTTCAGCCAGACCGGTGCGTAAGTGACCATGTATGCTTCGGTGATGAGCACCTTGTTGCGCTCGCGGGCCGCGATGATCTCGTCGATTTCGGCGGCCTTCAGCGCGATCGGCTTTTCGCAGAGAACATGTTTGCCGGCATCGGCCGCCTTGATCGCCCATTCGACATGCTGCGAGGTCGGCAGCGGGATGTAAACGGCATCGATGACGTCGGACGCAAGCATTTCCTCGTAGGAGCCGAAGGCATGCGGCACCGAGAAGCGATCGGCCATTTCGCGGGCCTTGGCGAGATCGCGGCTGGCAACCGCCGTCACCACGGCGTTTTCGGCATCCTGGATCGCCGGCACCACAAGTTCGCGACCGATCTTGGCCGTCGACAGAATTCCGAAACGCAGCATCTCAAATCCTCCTCAAAAATGTCGGCGCGGACATTAGGCGAAGCCTCGGCGGGGCGCAACGGGTTGTCAGACAATTGGCCGACCGGATCGAGGGCATGCTTGGCCGAAAATGTCCGGTCTTCGTCCGGACGGCGCATGGTATGCGCATCTGCTGCGCTTATGCTAGACCTCATCGCAACGACAGGAGACAAACATGTCCGCTCAAGACACTGCCCTCATCGTAGTCGACGTCCAGGAGAGCTTCCGCAAGGCGCCCTACTGGGATGCGTCGGAATTGCCGACCTATATTGCCCGCCAGCAGGCGCTGATCGATGGCGCGAAGGCGGCCGGCATGCCGGTGGTCCAGATCTTCCATGTCGACACGGACGAGGCCTTCACGCTTGAAAGCGGGCTGGTTCGTGCGCTCGAAGAGATCAGGATCGCGCCTGACGTCACCTTCCACAAGGGCGTGCATTCGGCGCTTGTCGATACCGGGCTCGAAGCCTGGCTGCGGGAACATGGCATCCGCCGTGTGATCGTTTCCGGCATCCGCACCGAGCAGTGCTGCGAGACGACCACCCGTCACGCCTCCGATCTCGGCTTCGAGGTCGACTTCGTGACCGAGGCAACGTTGACCTTCCCGATGACGCATGCGTCCGGTCGCGTCTTCACGGCCGAGGATATCCGCGTTCGGACTGAGCTGGTTCTTGCCGGTCGGTTTGCCCGGATCACCACGGTCGAGCAGGCGCTTTCACCGCTGTCCAAGGCAGCCTGAAGGCGATCCTCATGGAGATGATCCCGGTCTTCATTCTCGTTCCGCCAGACACGCTGCTGATCGACATTGCCGGTCCGCTGGAAGTGCTGCGCTATGCGAACGGAGAACAGGACCGGGTTCGCTTCGACTACCGCTACATCTCGGCAAAGCCACGGCAGTCAACCTCGATCGGGCTCGTTCTCGACGGGCTCGATCCTCTGCCCGAGATGCTGCCGAAGAACGCGATCCTGGTGATCTCCGGCAGCCTTACCGTCGGCATCGAGGAAATCGCGCGCGACGCGGAGCTCAAAGGGCTGACCCGCTGGCTTGCCCGCGCGGTCAGACCCGATACACGTCTCGTCACCATCTGCTCCGGCGCGCTTCTGGCGGCTGCCGCGGGCCTGATGGAAGGCTTCCAGTGCACCACGCATGCCGAATGCCTGGACGAGCTCAGGGCACTTGCGCCAACGGCATCCGTCCTTGAGAACCGTCTCTATGTCGAGGATGGCAACCGCTTTTCGAGCGCCGGTATCTCCACCGGCATCGACCTCATGCTGCATCTCGTCAGCCGCTTCGCCTCGCCGCAGGCAGCCCTTGCCGCGGCCCGCAAGATGGTCATCTATCTGCGTCGCGGCGGCCAGGACCCGCAGCTGTCGCCCTGGCTTTCGGGACGCAACCACATCCATCCCGCCATTCACCGGGCGCAGGATGCGATCATGGCCGATCCGGCCCGCGATTGGTCGCTGCCGGGGCTCGCCGGTATCGCGCATTTGAGCGAGCGGCACCTGTCGCGACTGTTTCGAGAGCATGTCGGCCAGTCGGTCGTCGACTATGTCAACCTGATGCGGGTGACGCTCGCCCAGGAGCTCCTCAAGCAGAGCCGGCTCGACATGGAGAGCCTGGCGCATCGCGCCGGATTTGCGTCTTCCCGCCACATGCGACGGGTGTTTGCACAACACCACGGCCTCTCCCCGAGTGCCTTTCGCAAAACGGCGGACTGAATGGCTGTGAGAGACTGGAAAGACTGGCGCCATGCCCCATATCGATTTCGCTTTCAGACTTTGGGCCGGAGTGTCGAGACAGCGGTGTTTCAGATCCCATCAATGCTTTTCAATGGTGCCCATGCCTGACGCTTGCTAGCGTCTCTTTCCAGTCCATCCCCTCACGCATCTAAGGCTTTCCCATGCAGAAACGTGCTCTCGGCCGCACCGGCCTTTCGATCGCTCCCGTCGTGCTCGGCGGCAATGTCTTCGGCTGGACCGCCGACGAGAAGACCTCCTTTGAAATTCTCGACCGCTTCTTCGGGGCCGGCTTCAACACGATCGACACGGCCGACATGTATTCGCTCTGGGCCGATGGCAATGTCGGTGGGGAGAGCGAGACGATCATCGGCAACTGGCTGAAGCGCGGTGGCGTGAAGCGTGAAGATGCCGTTATCGTCACTAAGGTCGGCGCCGATCTTGGCGGCAAGAAGCGAGGCCTCAGCGCCTGCCGCATTGCGGAGGCCGTTGAAGACTCGTTGCGCCGTCTGCAGACCGACTATATCGACCTTTATCTCGCCCACTGGCCGGATGCAGAAACCGAGGACGAGGAAAGCCTCGCGGCGTTCGGCAAGCTGAAGGAGGAGGGCAAGGTGCGGGCAATCGGTTGCTCGAACCTCGATGCCGAACAGCTGCAGGCGACCTTCGATGCGGCAGCCAAGGTCGGCGTCGGGCGCTATGACGTCATCCAGCCGGAATACAATCTCTACACCCGCTCGAAATTCGAGGGGGATCTCGCGAACCTTTGCCAGCGCGAAGAGATCGGTGTGATCACCTACTATGCGCTCGCCTCTGGTTTCCTCACCGGCAAGTACCGCAGTGCGGCCGATACCGAGGGCAAGGCGCGCGGCGAGGATATGGAACCCTATCTCAACACCCGCGGCTTCCACATTCTCGGCGCCCTCGACCAGGTGGCTGCCGAAACAGGCACAAGTCCTGCGACCGTCGCGATCGCCTGGATTGCCGCGCAACCCGGGGTCACCGCTCCGATCGCATCCGCCACCAGTCTGCGCCAGCTCGACAGCCTGATCGCCGCCGGCAAGCTGGAGCTTACGAAAGCCCAGATGGACCAACTCAACCAAGCCGGAGCATGATCATGAAGACCCGCAAACTCGGCACGCTTACCACATCTTCCATCGGCCTCGGTTGCATGGGCATGAGCCATGCCTATGGCACCAATATCGACGAGGCGACGGCGCAAAAGCTGTTCGACCATGCGGTCGAGCACGGCGTGACCTTCTTCGATACGGCGGAGGTCTATGGTCCCTTCACCAACGAGGAGCTGGTCGGCAAGGGCCTGAAGCGGCATCGCGACAAGGTGGTGATCGCCACCAAATTCGGCTTCACCATCGGCGACGAGGCCAAGGCCGCGCGTCCGTCCGGTCTCGACAGCCGACCGGAGCATCTGCGCGCGGTCGCAGAGTCCTCGCTGAAGCGGCTGGGTGTCGAGGTCATCGACCTCTTCTATCAGCACCGCGTCGATCCGGATGTTGCGATCGAAGAGACCGTCGGCGCGATGGCCGAGCTCGTGAAGGAAGGTAAGGTCAAGGCGCTCGGTCTGTCGGAGGCCAGTGCCGCGACGCTACGCCGGGCGCATGCCGTGCATCCGATCTCCGCCATCCAGAGTGAGTATTCGCTCTGGACCCGCGACCCCGAGACCAACGGCGTCCTCGAAACCTGCCGCGAACTCGGCATCGGCTTCGTGCCCTTCTCGCCGCTCGGTCGCGGCATGCTGACCGGGGCGCTCAAGGACCTCTCCAAGCTCGGCAAGGACGATTTCCGCCGGGGCCTGCCGCGCTTCGACCAGGAGAATTTCGACGCCAATCTGGCGCTGGTCACGGCACTTGAAAGCATGGCGGCGGAGAAGGGTGTGACACCCGGCCAGCTGGCGCTCGCCTGGGTTCTCGCCCAGGGCGACTTCATCGTGCCGATCCCCGGCACGACGAAGATCGCCAATCTCGACAGCAATATCGATGCGACCGGGATCACGCTCTCGACCGAGGATCTTGCCGCGTTGTCGAATGCTGTTTCACCCGACAAGGTGGCCGGCGCGCGCTACAACGAGGCCATGGCCAAGATGGCGGGACGCTGAGACACCCCTTACGCAAAGCGCCGGCTGCCCGCCACGCAGAGCACCACCAGCAAGGCTGTCGCCAGCATGGGAAGGCTCACCTTCTCATGCAGCAGCCCTGCGGCCAGCACGAAGCCGAGGAAGGGCTGCAGCAGCTGCAGCTGACCGACCGAGGCAATGCCGCCGAGCGCCAGGCCGCGATACCAGAAGATGAAGCCGATCATCATGCTGAACAGCGAAACGTAAGCAAGAGCCAACCAGCCGGATGTCGAAACGGTGCCGAGATCCTCCGGCAGGGTCCAGAGTGCCAGCGGCAGCATCACCGGCAGCGACAGCACCAGAGCCCAGCTGATCACCTGCCAGCCACCCAGCCGACGCGACAGCCGCGCGCCTTCGGCATAACCCAGACCACAGGCAAGCACTGCGGCGATCATCAGCCCGGCACCGGCCACGGCCATGTCCGCCGTGGTCGACAGCGCAAAACCGGCGACCAGGGCTGCCCCGGTCACGGAGAACATCCAAAAGACGGCCGAGGGCCGCTCACCCGCCCGCAACACGCCGAACAGCGCCGTGCAGAGCGGCAGCAGACCGATGAAGACGATAGACTGGGCGGACGTAATGCTCTGCAGCGCCAGTGCCGTCAGCAGCGGGAAGCCGACAACGACCCCGAGCGCTACGACTGCGAGCGGAAGAAGGTCGCTGCCCAAGGGCCGTTTCTGGCGGAGAAAAACCAGCAGGACGGCGCCCAACCCCGCCGCGATCACGGCACGCGCCGAGGTCAGGAACAGCGGGGCGAAATCAGCCAAGCCCACGCGCGTTGCCGGCAGCGAGCCGCTGAAGATCAGCACGCCGATGAAACCGCTGGCCCAGGCCTTCCAAGACGTCGTCATTCTTATCTCCTTCTTTCCTGCCCTCCCCTATCGCGCGAGGAGGCTGGCGCATCCAGAAACGGAGCGATACAATCTGGCCAAACTGTACTGATGACAAAGGCCATACAAATGAACGAGCGCGTTCAACCACCGGAGCTGCCGGCCACGCGGACGGCGCAGGTCATGGCCGATATTCGCGGCCGCATCGGCTCTGGCAAACTTGTGCCCAATGATCGGCTGCCCTCGATCCGCCGGCTGGCCATAGAGCTCTCGGTCTCACCCTCCACCGTCGTCGAGGCCTATGACCGGCTGGCGGCGGAAGGCCTGATCCGTCCCCGCCCCGGTTCCGGCTTCTTCGTCACGGAGGCCGGTCGCACGCCTGCACCCCTCGTCCGGCTGGAGCCGCCGCGTGCGATGGAGGTCGATCCCTTCTGGGTGGCGCGCCAGGCGCTCGATGCCGATCCCGGCACATCGAAGCCCGGCTGCGGCTGGCTGCCACCGGACTGGATGCCGACCGCCCTCCTGCATGCCGGCCTGCGCAACGTGCTTCGCCAGGCGACAAGCCTCACCACCGATTACGGCCCCTCGCGGGGCAGTGCGGCGCTCAGGCGTTTCGTCGAGACGCGGCTGCGTCAGCAGTCGATGACGCTGTCCGAGGATCAGGTCCTGCTTGCCGGTTCCGCCACCCAGGCGCTCGATCTCATCTGCCGGCTGTTGCTTCGCCCCGGTGACCGCGTCATCGTCGACGATCCCTGCTACTTCAATTTCCAGACGCTGCTGCGCGCCCATCAAGCGGTCGCAATCCCCGTGCCCTATACGGAAAACGGCCCCGACATCGCCGCCTTCGAGGCCGCCGTCGCCCGCGAGGCACCGCGGCTTTATCTCACCAATTCCGGCCTGCACAATCCGACCGGTGCGACGCTCTCGCCGCAGATTGCCTTCCGGCTGCTCGGCATCATCACGCGTGCGGATATGCTGGTCGTTGAGGACGACATCTTCTCAGATTTCGAGCCGGAGCCGGCGATCACGCTCGCCACGCTCGACGGGCTTTCTCGCGTCATCCGTATCGGCAGCTTTTCCAAGACGATCTCAGCCTCGCTGCGCACCGGCTTCATCGCCGCCGATCCCGAGCGCATCCGGCTGTTGACCGACCTGCAGGTCGCGATCCAGTTCGGCGGCCCGAGCCAGGTGGCGACCGAGGCGATCCATGGCGTGCTGTCGAGCGGCGGCTATCGCAAGCATCTCGACCAGTTGCACCGGCGTCTCGACACGGAACGGCGCGCGGTCGCCACCCGGCTTGGGGAGCTCGGCATCTGCCCCGTGCTCATGCCCCGTGGCGGTCCCTATCTCTGGTGCCGCATGCCCGATGGCGTCAGCTCGACCGCGCTCGCCCAGGCCGCCCTGCCCCAGGGCGTGGTGCTGGCGCCCGGCAATGTCTTCAGCCCCTCGCTGTCGGCCGACGGCTTCATGCGCTTCAATGTCGCGCATATGGGTGACGCACGGCCGTTCAGGGTGATGGAACGCGTCCTGAAGGAGATCGGATTAGGCAGAACCTGAACACGGAAGCGGGACTGACGATAACATGAGAAAATTAATCTTGTTTCAGTGCCCGTTTGCGGTTAGGTGGCGCGCATCAATTTTTGCAGGATCCCATCATGACCAAGTTTTCGTCGTCTCTGCTCGTAGCCGGATTGCTGAACGCAGCTCTTCTGGCAACGGAAGCCTCCGCCGCGCCAACCCAGTATCCGCTGACCATCGAGAACTGCGGCGTGTCTGTCACCTTCACGAAGGCGCCTGAGCGGGCCGTTGGCCTTGGCCAAAACAGCGCAGAAATCATGCTGCTGCTCGGCCTTGAGGACAAGATGGTTGGCACTGCTTTCTGGCCGAACAAGGTGCTGCCTCAGCTGGAGGAAGCCAATGCCAAAGTGAAGGTCCTGACGGTCGAGTTCCCGACCTTCGAAGCCATTCTTGCTGAAAATCCGGACTTTGTAGCCGCTGCGCTGCCGAGCCTGATCGGCGCATCGAGCAAAGTTGCAAAGCGCGAAGACTTTCAAAAGCTGGAGATACCGACCTACCTGTCCCCCAGCACCTGCGTCGCAGAAGGCGCTGCCAAGGACAAGTTCGGCTATGGTGATCGCTCCGAGCTCTGGCAGATGGACACGCTTTTCAAGGAGATCGAAGACCTCGCTCAGATCTTTGATGTTCAGGACAAGGGGCAGGCGCTTATCGCCGACCTGAAGAAGCGTGAGGCCGCTCTGCGCGCCGCTTCGCCGAAGGACGGCAAGAAGCTGTCTTACGTATTCTGGTTCTCCAGCCCGTCCCCGTCCGCAGATGCCTATCTGGGCGGAAAGTACAGTGCATCGGGCTTCATCGCTGATGTTCTGGGCGGGACGAACGCCATCACCTCGGAAGCAGAATCTCCGGCCCTCGGCTGGGAAAGCATCATCGCCTCCAATCCTGACGTCATCGTCGTTGCCCGTGTTGACCGTAACCGCTGGGAACTCGACAAGGCCGAGGCCAAGATCCAGTTTCTGACCACGGACCCGGCAACCAGCCAGATGCCTGCCGTCAAGAACAAGGCAATGGTGATCATGGACGGACAGGCGATGAACCCGACCGTTCGCACGATCTTCGGCGCCGAACAGGTGGCAGAGCAGCTCAAGGCGCTCGGCCTGCGGTGAGCATGCTGCTCGAGACAAGCCAGTCTGGCAACGCAAGAAGGCGTTCCCTGGTAACGCTGGGCCTGCTGCTCGCCAGCCTTGCAGCCATTGCCCTGGTTGTCGGCATCAGCGTCGGGATCGGTGACATGCCGATCCCGCTTGCCACCACATATACGGCAATCACCAACAAGCTCGGCTGGACTGCAGTCGAGCTTAACCGCATCCATGAGTCCGTCATCTGGGACTATCGTCTCAGCCGGGCTCTTGTTGCGGCGTTCTGCGGGGCAGGCCTTGCCATGTCCGGCGCAATCATGCAGTCGCTGTTACGAAATCCACTGGCCGAACCCTATGTGCTCGGCATTTCTGCAGGCGCGTCGACCGGCGCTGTCTGCATTGTCATCCTCGGCGTCGGGGCAGGCACGGTCTCTCTCTCCGCAGGCGCTTTTGCCGGTGCCTTCGCCGCCTTTCTCTTCGTCGCCCTCTTGTCCAACGGCACGCGCGGTGGGGCCGACCGCACGATCCTGGCTGGCGTTGCCGCTTCCCAGCTCTTCAACGCTTCCACCTCCTACATCGTGACGACCGCGGGCAATGCGCAGCAGGCGCGCGACGTGATGTTCTGGCTGCTTGGCAGTTTCGGCGGCGTGCGCTGGCCGGAGTTCATGCTCGTTTCCGTCGTCGTCGGCTTCGGCCTGATCGCCTGCCTCGCCTATTCCCGCATCCTCGATGCTTTCGCCTTTGGCGACGAGGCCGCAGCAGCACTTGGCGTCAATGTCGGTCGCGCGCGGCTCGCGCTTTTCTGTCTGACCGCCATGCTGACGGCAACGATCGTCAGCATGGTCGGCTCGATCGGCTTTGTCGGGCTTGTTATCCCGCATGCCGCGCGTTTTCTCGTCGGGCCGCTGCATATCCGCCTGCTTCCAGCCTGCGCCATCGGTGGCGCCATCTTCATGGTGCTCGCCGATATCGCCTCGCGGATCCTGGTGCCACAGCAGGTGCTGCCGATCGGCGTCGTGACCGCGCTGGTCGGCGTCCCCGTTTTCTCCATCATCCTCTATCGTTTCCAGCGACCGACATGAGCATCACGGCCGACACCATCACCTGGAAGATCGGGTCGAAGACCATTCTCGACCAGGTGAGCTTTGCCGCACGTCCCGGCGAGATGCTTGGCCTGCTCGGCCCCAACGGCTCCGGCAAGACCTCGCTGCTGCGGCTGCTCGCGGGCCTGAAGCGCCCCCATTCGGGCAGCATCAGCCTCGAGGGGCGCGATCTCCAGTCGATCGCGCGCAAGACGATCGCCCAGCGCGTGGCCTTCGTCGAACAGCATGCGACGACCAATGCCAATCTGAAGGTCATCGATGTCGTCAAGCTCGGCCGCTTCCCGCATCGTTCGATGTTTTCTGCCTGGACTGTAGAAGACCAGACAGCTGTGGAGCAGGCGCTGGAGCGTGCGGGGATGGTGACAAAACGCGACCATACCTGGCAGAGCCTGTCCGGGGGCGAACGACAGCGGGCGCACATCGCCCGGGCCTTGGCGCAAGCCCCGAAGGAAATCATTCTCGACGAGCCGACCAATCATCTCGACGTGCAACATCAGATCGCGCTTCTGTCGCTGATCTCTGATCTGCCGGTCACCAGCGTGATCGCCCTGCACGATCTCAATCACGCGGCGATGTTCTGTGACCGGCTGATGGTGCTGAAGGAAGGCCGCGTCGTCGCCTGCGGCACGCCGGAGGAGGTGCTCACCGAGCATCTGCTGCGCGAGGTTTTCTCGATCGACGCCCATGTCGAGCCATCGGCACATCATGGCCGGCCGCTTATCCAGTTTACCCGGACTGCCCGCTAGGTCGAGGCGACCACAGCGCGCCTCGTTCAGCCGCTGACCGCGCGGCGATAGGTGGACGGCGTCGTGCCTGTGACAGCCTTGAACATGCGAGTCAGATGGCTCTGGCTGCTGAAACCGCAGGCTGAGGCGATCTGGGCGATCGGCTCGCTGCCTTTCAGCATATGCCGGGCGCGGTCGATGCGGCGGTTGAGGATGAAGTCATGCGGGGAGACGCCGCAGCTCAAGCGAAACATCCGCTGCAGATGGAATTCGCTCAAATCGGCGAGCTTCGCCAGATCCTTCAGCGTGATCGTCTGATCGAGGCTCGCCTCGATATGCTCGACGAGGCGTCGCCGCAGGACAGGTGCCAGACCGCCACGCAGCACAGGGCGCCGCTCACCGCCATATCGGGGATCGGCAAACAGCTGCTCCACCGCCGTGACGATCGCCTGTTCGGCAAGCAGCCGGTCGCCGCCCTGCGTGGCCGTGGCCAGATGCACCAGCGCCTCCGCCAGTCTTGGCGCTTCGGCAAAGGTCGCTTCGGGCAGAAGCATCAGCCGCGCATCGCGGTCGAAGGTCTCGGAAAAGAGCCGGCGCAGCTCGTCGTCGGCGACGTAGAGATGCACGAATTCGAAGTTGTCGGTGATCTCCCACTCGGACGAGGCCCCCTGCGGCATGATGCAGAGCGCACCCGGCCAGCCGGCGATGCTACCGGCATCGATCCTTCGCGTGCCGTCGCCGCCGCGCAGATAGCAGCTGAAGGTGTGGCCGTCGGTCCGCTCATAGCGCATGCGGTCATGGCTGTTGCGCCAGATCGCACTTGCCCGGCCCTCGCCGAGGTCAAGCGTTTCCCCACGCTCGGCACGGGACGAGGCGGACAGGGAGCCGAAAACGGTGGCGGTGTGCAGCATGGATGGCCTTCAAGAGATCGCCTCACATTTTAGCGCGGTTGTCGTGCTGTGCCACCACCAATCGGGTGCCTTTGGCCGACAGGCCGAAGTTCACCGCAAGATCATGCAAGAACTGACGAGACGTGCGGCGTTACCTGCCTCCCGAAAGCGAGGCGCAATCCATGACCAATCTTCTTCTCTTCTCATCGACGGTGCTGATCTGGGGCACGACCTGGATCGCCATTGCGCTGCAGATCGGGCCGGTGCCCGTGCTGGTCTCGGTCTTCTACCGCTTCGCGCTTGCCGCCCTCGTGCTTGTCTGCGTGCTCGCCCTGACAGGTCGCCTGAAGGTGCCGACGCTGAAGCAGCAGCCCTTCATCCTTGTCCAGGCGCTGTCGCTGTTCTGCTGCAACTTTCTCTGCTTCTATCACGCGGCAAGCTATGTGCCCTCGGGGCTCATTTCCGTCGTCTTCTCGCTCGCCACAGTCTACAACGCCGTCAATGCCCGGATCTTCTTCGGTGATCAGATCAAGCCGCGCACGCTGGTCGCCGCGGGTCTCGGCGCCACCGGGCTTGCGCTGCTCTTCGGGCCTGAGATCTTCGTCGCCGTCAATCCGGACAGCTGGAAGGGCATCGGCCTCTCTGCCCTCGGAACGCTGTTCTTTTCCTTCGGCAACATGGCGTCCCGTCGCAACAGCGCGGAGGGCATTGCGCCCGTGACCGCCAATGCCTGGGGCATGAGTTACGGAGCAATCGCATTGCTCGCCCTGATTGGCATCACCGGCACGCCCATCGTGCTGCCGCCGAACCAGACCTATCTCGCCGCCCTTGTCTATCTCGCGGTTATCGGCTCGGTCGTCGGCTTTACCACCTATCTGATGCTGGTCTCGCGCATAGGCTCGCAAAAGGCTGCCTATGCCACAGTGCTCTTCCCGGTCGTCGCGCTGACGCTGTCGAGCCTTTACGAGGACTATCACTTCACGCCGCTCGCCATGACGGGTCTTGCGCTGACGCTCGCTGGGAATGCGGTCATGTTTGCGCGGCTGCCGCGCCGGCAGCCGGCAGCCACCGTCGAGCCGGTGGAACTCAAGGTCTGATCGCATAACCGCACCTGCGACGGATGGCGCGGACGATTTCCCGCGTCAGCGACGACTTTCTGCGCTATGAGAAGCGTCAATCTCCGATCTCAACGCCGAAAGTGCCCATGGCTTTACGTCTCACCCCGGTGATCCGCCCTTGACCGGCCTTAACGATAACGCCGCCCTCGCCCGGCTTGGCTTCGGCGCCTTTTTCGCCGAGCAGGTAAGCGCTGATGAAGCCGATCTGCTGGTGCGTCGGATCTCCTCGGTACACCGCGACCGTCTGGAAGCGATCGACAGCACCGGGCCTGTGGAGATCGAACTTCCGCCCAACAGCAATACCGCCGATTTTGCCGTGGGCGACTGGGTGCTCGCCGAGCGCTACACAGGCCTCCTGGTGCGGCGCCTGGATCGCCAGACCGTCCTACAGCGACGCACGGAAGGCGCCTTCGGCCAGCAGCTCGCCGCCACCAATATCGACACGCTGTTTATCGTCACCTCCTGCAACGCCGATTTCAATGCCGCGCGGCTGGAACGCTATCTGGTGATGGCCAACGAGGCGGGAACGCGGCCTGTCATCGTTCTCACCAAGGCCGACACCGTCGACGACGCATCTCCCTTTGCCGATGAGGCCAAGGGCCTGCAGCGCGATCTGCCCGTCGTCATCGTCAATGCGCGCTCGCCTGAAGCCATCACCCCCCTGATGCCCTGGTGCGGCCCCGGCCAGACCGTTGCGCTGGTGGGCTCCTCCGGCGTCGGCAAATCGACGCTCGTCAATACACTCGCCGGCCACGGCGCGGAGACGGCGCAGAAGACCGGCGCGATCCGCGAGCATGATGCCAAGGGGCGGCACACGACCACGGCCCGTTCGCTGCATTCGATCGCAAACGGCGGCTGGGTTATCGACACGCCCGGCATCCGCACGCTCTATGTCAGCGACATCACCGACGGCATCGACAGGCTGTTTGCCGAAATCACCGAGCTTGTGCCGCATTGCAAGTTTCGCGACTGCAGCCACTCGCATGAAAAGGGCTGCGCCGTGCAGGCGGCGATCAAGGACGGCAGCCTCGATCCTGCCCGTCTCGACCGCTGGCGTCAGCTCCAGGCGGAGAACCGGGAGCGCACACCGGTCTATTCCGGGCCGAAGGGCAACAAGACGCTGCGCAAGAAGAAGTATTGAGCTTTCGTCTCCCGATCCCTACATAGGCATCATAGGCGACGCCCTTCGCACGCGTCGTATCCGCTCGCCATCTGCGAGCTTTCCTTCCCCGTATACCCGCGACATACCAGGCTCCGGCATCCCGCCGGCGCATTTCCAGAATTGGAGACCAGCATGGCAGACGACAATACAGCCAAGGGCTATGAGCCCATCCCCTTTGCAAAGAAGCACCGCATCTCGGTCGAAGATGCCAAGGCAATCCTTGCAAAGCACGGCAGCGACCGCAAGTCCGCCGACAAGGAAGGCCGTCGCGTCAGCCTCTGAGGCGTGATGACGAAGCCTTATGTCCTGGCGGTGAATAACCAACAGGTTCAAATCAAAAAGCCCTTTCCCTAGCATGCAGGGAAAGGGCTTTTTCGTGAACGAAACAGGCAAGCTTGCCCGTCAAACACAGATCAGGCGCGCAGCGTGCCGCCCGTGGACTTTTCGACATTGCCGACGATCTTCTTCGTCAGCGCATCGAAATCCTCATCGGTCAGCGTCTTGTCGGTCGGCTGGATCAGAACCTCGATCGCCACCGACTTCTTGCCCTCGCCAACAGACGCGCCCTCGAAGATATCGAAGACGTTGACGCCCGAGATCAGCTTGCGGTCGGCGCTTGTCGCTGCCTTGATGATCGCGCCCGCTTCGACCGCCTTTTCGACGACAAAGGCGAAGTCGCGCTTCACCATCTGGAAGGACGACAGCTCAAGTGCCGGCTTGGTGCGGGTCGCCTTCTTCTTCGGCTCGGGCAGGGCATCGAGATAGATTTCGAAACCACACAGCGTGCCGGAGACGTCGAGCGCTTCCAGCGTCTTCGGATGGAATTCACCGAAGGTGCCGAGGATAACCTTGGGGCCGGCCTTGATCGTGCCGGACCGGCCGGGGTGGTACCATTCCGGGCCACCCTGCTCGATCTGCACATTGCTCATCGGAATGCCGCTGGCTTCGAGCACGGCGAGTGCGTCGGCCTTGGCGTCAAAGACGTCGACCGGCTTGCCGCCGCCCTTGGCCTGGTTGGACCACATGCGGCCGGCACCAGCGATCGAGGCCGTGCCACGGCGCACGCCACCGGCAACGCGGCGCTGCGTGTCGGGCGTGTCGCCCTCATAGGTGCCGGAGACTTCGAAGATCGCCACATCGCCAAAGCCACGGTCGGCATTGCGCTGGGCTGCCGTCAGCAGGCCCGGCAGCAGCGAGGGCCGCATGTCCGACATGTCGGCTGCAATCGGGTTGACCAGCTTCAGCTTGTCGCTGCCGCCGCCGAAGAGCTTGGCATGCTCAGCCGAAATGAAGGACCAGGTGACGGCTTCCAGCATGCCGCGCGAGGCAAGTGCCCGGCGGGCCGAGCGCGTGCGGATCTGCAGCGTGGTCAGGATCTTGCCATTGACCGAACCGGTCGGCGGCAGCGGTTCCGGCTTGATCTTGTCGACGCCGTGCATGCGCATGACCTCTTCGACGAGGTCGGCCTTGCCGTCGACATCAGGACGCCAGGAGGGCACGGAAACCTTGGCTGAGGTCTCGTCGCCCGACAGGACTTCGAAGCCGAGGGCTGTCAGGATCTGGCGCGATTCATCGTTGGAGACGGTCAGACCCGTCAGGCGCTTGACTTCCGAATAGGGGAAATCGACGACCTTCTTCTGGTGGCCCTTGTAGCCCTCGACCTTCGCTGCCGCTGCCGTGCCACCACACATCTCGAGTACCAGCTCGGTCGTGCGCTCCAGACCCGGGACCATATATTCCGGATCGACGCCGCGCTCGAAACGGTAACGCGCATCGGTGATGATGCCATGGGCACGGCCGGTCTTGGCGATGTTGATGGGGTCCCAGAGCGCCGACTCGATCAGCACGTTGACGGTGTTCTCGTCGCAGCCCGAATGCTCGCCGCCCATGATGCCACCGATGGATTCCGGGCCGTTATCATCAGCGATGACGACATTGTTCGGGTTCAGCTTGTAGGTGCGGGTGTCCAGCGCGAGGATCTCCTCGCCCTCCTTCGCCCGGCGAACCACCAGCGCGCCCTTGACCTTGTCGGCGTCGAAAACATGCATCGGACGGCCCTGGTCGAAGGTCATGTAGTTGGTGACGTCGACGAGCGCCGAGATGGGGCGCAGGCCGATCGACAGCAGACGCTGCTGCATCCACTTCGGGCTCGGGCCGTTCTTCACGCCGCGCACCAGGCGATAGGCGAAGCCGGGGCAGAGATGGTCTTCGAGCTCAAGCTTGACCTGATGCGGCGTCTCGCCCTCAACCTTGAAGGCGGGCGCCCTTGGGGCCTTGAGCTTGCCCAAACCGGAAGCGGCCAGATCACGGGCGATACCGAAGACCGAGGTGCAGTCCGGACGGTTCGGCGTCAGGTTGATTTCGATGACCGGGTCGTCGAGACCGGCATAAGAGGCAAACGAAGTGCCGACCGGCGCATCCTCGGGCAGGTCGATGATGCCGTTGTGGTCATCGGAGATGTTGAGCTCCTTTTCGGAGCACATCATGCCGTGGCTTTCGACACCGCGGATCTTGCCGACGGACAGCGTGACATCGATGCCCGGCACATAAGTCCCCGGACGCGCAAGTGCGCCGATCATGCCGGCGCGGGCATTCGGCGCGCCGCAGACGATCTGCACCGGCTTGCCGTCGCCGGCGTCGACGGTCAGGACCTTCAGGCGATCGGCTTCCGGATGCTTCTCGGCCGTCAGGATCTTGGCGATGACGAAGGGCTTGTAGGCCGCCTTGTCGTCGACGTCCTCGACCTCGAGGCCGATAGCCGTCAGCCGCTCGCAGATTTCCTTGAGCGAGGCCTCGGTTTCCAGGTGATCCTTCAGCCAGGAGAGTGTGAATTTCATCGAACTTTCTCGTCTTCCTCATGCGCGCCAGTCGCGCCAATTCACTATTCCGTCACGGTCTCATCGATACGTCAGCGTGAAGTTAAGCCGCCTCTTCCGGCGCTTTCGCGCCCGGGGCCTTGGCTCCAAGGAACATGCTCTTCACAGAGATGCCCTCATCGACCTTCGTCCACCAGATGCCTTCATACATCAGCTCAATCTCGTTCAAGCCCTGCTCATTGAGGCCAGACAGAAACGGATACCACCAGAGCGGCGCGGAGATCGTGCGCCCATCGGCAAGCGTCACATGCACCTCCTCCTTTGTGCACCATGCCTTTACCGGACGCATTTCCTCGGTCTCAAATTCCAAAGAAGTCATTCCAGGCCCCCCATTCGCTTCGATGCTCGGCGATCACCGCCAAGATCCGTTCTATTTCCCGCTCATTGTATCCGACATTCCGCGCCACCGCCAAATTCGTCAGCCAGACCTTGAGCGACTTACCATCCTTGACCACGTGGATATGCGCCGGTTCGTCTCGGTCGAGAGCGTAGAACCTGAACTTGTATCCATGCCACACAAGGAGTGTTGGCATCGACTTTTCTCACCTCTCGATCAGACTGGCACTATTGCAGATTCAGGTCCAATTCCATGTGGGTCCAGATTGGCTTGGTCGTTACTGTCTCGTTCCCATCCGCATCTTGCCCGAAGCGTCCAGCGGTCGCGCGCCTGACGCCTGTCTTCCGAGGAGCATGCTGACCACCGTCACATCGAGATCGATGTCGGGCCAGTGGATGCTCGACGGCATGAATTCCACATTGTTCCGCTCCACCGGCATCGCCTCCTGAAGGGGCGGGTACCACCAGACCGGAACGCTGACGATACGACCGTCCGTCAGTTTCACATGCAAGAGGTCGTCATCGCAAAGCAGATCGACCGGCCGCATGTTGTCGAGATGTTCAATCAATTCTCTCTTGCCTTCACATAATCCTCGAGCACCTCGTTGATCCGACCCTGCCATCCCGGACCGGTCCGGCGAAAATGCTCAACCACGTCCCGGTTCAGCCTCAGACCGACCCGCTCCTTGACCGGGGCTTTCTGGGGCCCGCGCTGGCCGCGGGTCCTCTCCCAGCGCTCGACCACCTCCGGAACAAGGTCACGCGTCGGTCGAAATGCGCTGAAATCTTCCAACGTCATTTCGCGAACCTCACCATCATCATCCGTCAGCGGCAGATCCTGATCCAAAGGCTTGGGCGAAGGCTTTCTGTTCTCGCTCATTGGCTTTCCTCAGTGAGATGATCCGCATTCGTTCGCCGCGCTCGGTCCAGCACATGACATGCAGCCGACCACCAAGTAGACCGTAGGTCACAAAGCGGGTTTCCCCGTAATCAACCAGGTCGTCGACGCGCGTCACGGAAGAAGCAAGGTCGAATTCATAGGCCTCGGCAAAGTCGATCCCCCGCTCACGCAGGTTGCGTTGTCGCTTCTCCTCGTCCCATTTCAGCTCCATCTCTACCACATATATTTAATTGTGGCCACGATATAATCATTAGCTGCTCAGACCGCCGAACAGCGTCGGCACGTCGAGCGGGCGGAAGCCGTAATGGCTCATCCAGCGGACATCGGCGTTGAAGAAGTCGCGCAGGTCCGGCATGCCGTATTTCAGCATGGCGATGCGATCGAGGCCCATGCCCCAGGCGAAGCCCTGGTACTCGTCCGGATCGAGACCGCCGGCGCGCAGCACGTTCGGGTGAACCATGCCGCAGCCGAGGATTTCCATCCAGTCCTTGCCTTCGCCGAACTTGACGATCGGACCCGAGGAGCGGTCGCACTGGATGTCGACCTCGAAGCTCGGCTCCGTGAACGGGAAGAAGGAGGGGCGGAAGCGCATGGTGACGCTGTCGACCTCGAAGAAGGCCTTGCAGAATTCTTCCAGGATCCAGCGCATGTGGCCGACATTCGCCGTCTTGTCGATGACGAGGCCTTCGACCTGATGGAACATCGGCGAATGGGTCGCGTCACTGTCCTGGCGATAGGTCTTGCCGGGAATGACGATGCGGATCGGCGGCTTCTGGGCTTCCATGGTGCGCACCTGCACCGGCGAGGTGTGCGTGCGCAGCACCTTGCGCTCACCATTCTCGTCCGGCTGGAGGAAGAAGGTGTCATGCATCTCGCGGGCCGGATGGCCCTCGGGGAAGTTCAGGGCCGTGAAGTTGTAGTAGTCGGTCTCGATATCCGGACCTTCGGCGATCGAGAAGCCCATGTCGGCGAAGATCGCGGTAATCTCGTCGACGATCTGGCTGATCGGGTGGATGCGACCGCGCTCGGCCGGCGAGGAGCGAACGGGCAGCGAGACATCGAGAGTCTCGGCCTTCAGGCGGGCGTTGATCGCCGCATCCTTCAGCGCCGTCTTGCGGGTCGCGATTTCCTCGGTGATCTCGTTCTTCAGCGCGTTGATCGCGGCACCGCGCGTCTGGCGCTCTTCCGGCGTCATCGTGCCGAGCGTCTTCAGGAGCTCCGAGACGGACCCCTTCTTGCCGAGGGCCGCCACGCGCACCGCCTCGATCGCAGCCTCGTCCGCAGCCGCGGCGATGTCAGCGAGAAGCGTCGTCTTCAAACTGTCGAGATCGGACATGTTTCCGTTTCCTGCCCCATTGTCTCGCCACCATTTCCCGGCGGCATGAAGATCACATGAAAAAACCCGCGCCAGCCCTGCCAGCGCGGGTTTCCCAATACTTGAATTCAGTCTGGGAAGCGCTGGTTACTTGACCGCGCTTTCAAACTCGTTGGCCGTGCCGGCGTCCTTGAGGTAGGCGAGCGCCTTCTTCGAGGCTTCCACGAGCTTCGCGAATGCTGCCGGCTCATGGATGGCGAGGTCGGACAGGACCTTGCGGTCGACTTCGATGCCAGCCTTGTTCAGGCCGTCGATGAAGCGGCCGTAGCTCAGGCCGAATTCGCGGACAGCAGCGTTGATACGCTGGATCCACAGAGCGCGGAAGTTGCGCTTGTTGGCCTTGCGGTCGCGGTAAGCAAACTGCTTGGAACGATCAACGGCAGCCTTTGCTGCGCGGATCGTGTTCTTGCGGCGGCCGTAGAAGCCCTTGGCCTGCTTGAATACCTTGTTGTGCTTGGCGCGGGAAGTTACGCCACGTTTTACGCGTGCCATGTCATGATCTCCTTAATTGTCCAACAGCGATCGGGTCTCAGAGACCGTTCGGCAGGTAGTTCTTGATGACCTTCTTGCCATCCGGTTCAGCCAGAACCATCGTGCCGCGGGCATCGCGAATGAACTTGTTGGAACGCTTGATCATGCCGTGGCGCTTGCCAGCAGCAGCGGCGAGAACCTTGCCGGTCGCCGTGATCTTGAACCGCTTTTTGGCGGCAGACTTCGTCTTCATCTTGGGCATTTTGCTACTCCATTGTTCTTGTATCGAAACAGGCTGACGAATGCCCGTTTTCAAGCATAAAGAACGGCCACGGCATGCCCTGCCGGACCGTTCGGACGCGCGCTTATAACCGCAGACCTTGGAAAGCGCAACGGGTCGACCGAGGGAATCTTCGGCTAGCGGCTCGCAGGCAGGCCGAGGCTCACCTTCAGACCGCCACCGGTCGCACGCGAGAAATCGATCGAGCCGCCATAAGCGGCGATTATGTCGGACGTGATCGCAAGGCCGAGCCCTGTCCCCTCATCATCCGCCAAATGCACGCCGCGGGCAGCGATTTCGGGAAGGACGGCATCCTCGACGCCCGGCCCGTCATCCTCCACATCGACGCGGATCCGATCCTTCTCGCGTTCGGCCGAAACGCTGATCCTCGTGCCAGCAAATCGTGTGGCATTGTCGAGCACGTTGCCGAGCGCTTCAGCCAGATCGGCCGGATCCATGTCGACCGTGAGGCCCTCGTCCACATCGACTTCCCAGGCAACTTCGCGTGCGGCGGTCACAGGGGCGAGAACCGAAATCAGCTTGCCGGTCAAGGATGCCAGGCCGGTCTGCGCCATCTGCTCGACGCCAAGACGCGCCGACTGCAGTTGACGATCGGCACGCTGGCGGATGAGATCGACCTGCTGGCGGATCATGCGGCGTTCCCGATCGGGCAGGGTGTCGGCCAGCTGCAGAAGTACGGTCAGCGGTGTCTTCAGACCGTGGGCGAGGTCGCTTGCGCGCGCCCGCGCTCTCTCCACCGCCGTTTCCCGCTCCTTGAGAAGGCCGTTCAATTCGCTCACCAGTGGCCGCAATTCCGTCGGACCGGCATCCGGCAGCTGGTCCGTGCGCCCGGAACGCACCAGCGAGAGCGCGGCCTGCAATCTCGAAAGTGGTGCAAGGCCGATGCCGATCTGCATGAAGGCTGCAGCGAGGAGCACTGCCGCAGTCAACACCAGCATGATCGTCATGGCACCCCGATATTCGGCAATCGCATTGTCGATCACTTTCCGATCGAAGGCGGCGAGCAGCGTCAGGGGCTGGTTGCCCTCGGACGTTTCCAGTTCCAGGGCCTGCAACTGCACCAGCACGGGTTCACCGTCCGGCCCTTCTCCCTGACGAAAGCCATAGGGACCCTCGGTGAGATTTTCCGGTGCCAGCTCGACGTCCCACAGCGAGCGTGACCGGAACACAAGACCGTTCTGCGCCACCACTTCCCAATAGAGCCCGCTGCCGGGAAGATTGAAGCGGGGATCGCCAGGCTCGGCGGTCATGCGCGCCGTGCCACCCTCGAACTCCACGCCGACGGCAAGCTGATCAATGATCGCCGCCATGTCCGTCCGGTATCGGTCCGCAACATAATTGGCAAAGATACGACTGAGCCCGGAGGCGACCAGAAGCAGAATGAAGGCAATCGCCAGAACAGCGCCGAAGAGCAGACGCAGGCGCAGCGACTGGCTCATGATTCTTCGCCGGCGAGCGTGTAGCCAAAGCCACGCCGGGTTGCGATCGCCGAAGGATGCGTCTTCCGCCTGATCCGTGCGATCATCGCCTCGACGGCATTCTTTGCCTGCTCGTCGTCGCGGCCCTGCACCTGACGGGCGATATCTATGGGATCAAACACCTTCTGCGGTTCTGCAATCAGCATTGACAATAGCCGGTATTCCAATGGCGTGAGCTCGATCGGCCGGCTTTCAAAAGTCACCCGCCTGGAATTGTCGTCGAGCACGAAGCCACCGGCAGAGGCAGTCGTCCTGGCGCGACCATGGGCTCGCCGCAGGAGCGCCTTCAGGCGTGCAATCAATTCCTCGCTGCGAAAGGGTTTGGGCAGATAGTCGTCTGCGCCGGCCTCGAAGCCATCGACCCGCTCCATCCATGAGCCGCGGGCCGTCAGCACGAGGATCGGCACTTCCAGACCCGCATTGCGCCAACGCTTCAAGATGGAAAGACCATCCATGCCGGGCAGGCCCAAATCGAGAATGATCGCCTGGTAGTCTCCGGTCTCACCCTCGGCCCAGACATCGGGTCCGTTGGCCATGTGCTCGACCATGAAACCTTCGGCCTCCAGCTTGGTCCGTGTGTAGGTCGCAATCGTCTGATCGTCCTCCGCGAGCAGAATACGCATGGGTCACCATCCGAAGATATTGAGTTTGCGGCCGGTGGCGGCCTCGAATTTCAGGGTCTTGACGCTCGATCCTCTCTGGACCTTCAGCGTGTAGAAGGGCTTCAGGGCGCGCATGTTGAGATCGACCCCTATGACGCGACCGCCACCCTCATCGTCCACCCGCTTGAGGATGTCCTTGAGCGGAAGGATTTCTCCACGCTTGACGGCTTCCCGCGCCTCCTTCTGATCCCGCTCACGGGCCGAACGGCCCGATCGGTCATCGTTCTCACCGTCTTTCTTGTCGTCGTTTCGATCATCGCGTGAGCCGCGTCCGGAGCCGCTGCGGTCTTCGGACCGGGCACCATCGTCATTGCGCTTTTCGCCACGATCCCGGTCCTCACTTTTGTCACGACCAGACCTGCTGTCGTCGGAACTCCGGCTGTCGGACCCGCTGCCACCACTGCTACTGCCACTGCCGCCGCTGTCGCCGCCACCATCATCATCCTCTCCGTCCTTGGCATGCGCCTCTGCGGCCGGAAGTGCGGCGGCACATCCGAGGCTTAGCAACAGGAGGATGAAGAGGCGACGATCCATGGGGCTCTGTTCTGGTTTCAGAGAGACTAGCGCGAGGCTTCGGCCGCGCCAACTGGAGAAAAGGCATCCCCGCCCGGTGGGGGCCGGGCGGGGCGAAACGGTGAAAGGGTGCCCGCGGCGGCTCGGGCTTCACCGCTCCGGTTCCATCAGGTGGCAGGCACCACGGTGACCCTCGACAACGTGCCTCGCGGGGCCCGAAGCTTGATCTCGGTGCCGCCGTCCTCCTGTTCGACTTCATATCGCAAGCGTCTGCCGTTCTGATCCACGGGCATCAGAGCGCCGCTGATCAGCCCCTGGAGCTGAGTGTTGTTGACGATCAGCCGGATCTCGTCACGATCCCGGTTGCCGCGGCGACTGCTGTCGTCGGCGGCGCGATCGTCGGGGCGGCCATCGCTGTCGTCGTAGCTGTCGCCGCTGTCGTCGCTGCTGCGGTTGCGATCCCGATCCCGATCCCGGTCGCGGTCACGGTCACGGTCACGGCCAGAGCTGTCATCGGAGCGACCGGGGCTATCGTCAGAACTGCTGCGGCCGCTATCGTCGCGCCCGCCACCACCGCTGCCACTGCCACCACCGCTGCCACCGCCGCCGCTGTCATCGCTGCCGCCATCGTCGCTTCCGCCGCGGGCCTCGGCCTGGCTGACGAACAGGGATGCGAAGGAAGAGGGAGCAAGCGTGCTGAGCACGGGGATGAAGGTGAGAACGGCCATTGCCGTGGTCGAGACCAGTAATGTTCGGCGAAGAGATGCGGTCATCAGAATGTCCTCCAAAGTCTCGATGATTTCGATGGAGGGAGCATGCATCAGGCGGGCTGACAGACCGGTTGGCCTCTCGATCAGCATTCTGTCAGATAAGTCGGTGAGAGCCGCACACGAAAAAGCCGCCCCGAAAGGCGGCTCTATCTGGTCCAGCACGTGGCCGGCGATCAACGCGGTGCGAGAACCATCATCATCTGGCGGCCCTCGAGCTTCGGCTCGGCTTCCACCTTTGCGATCGTGGCGGTGTCTTCCTTGACCTGAAGCAAGAGCTTCATGCCGAGCTCCTGGTGGGCCATTTCGCGGCCGCGGAACTTCAGGGTCACCTTGACCTTGTCGCCGTCTTCAAAGAAGCGGTTCATCGCCTTCATCTTCACCTCATAGTCATGGGTGTCGATGTTCGGGCGCATCTTGATTTCCTTGACCTCGACGATCTTCTGCTTCTTGCGCGCTTCGGCCGCCTTCTTCTGGTTGGCGTACTTCAGCTTGCCGAGATCGAGGATCTTGCAGACCGGAGGCTCGGCATTCGGCGAAATCTCGACCAGATCGAGCCCGGCTTCTTCGGCCATACGAAGCGCCTGATCCGTCGGCACGATGCCGAGGTTCTGGCCTTCCTCGTTGATCAGCTGGACTTTCGGAATGCGGATTTCACGGTTGGAGCGCGGCCCATCCTTCACGGGGGCATCGGCTTTGAACGGTCTGCGAATGGTCGTATTCTCCTCAAATCATTTCGGGATGTCGCAGCGCAAACCCGCGCGCATCCACGGCAAAGGGCTATGTGATATCTGCGACGGCAGTGTCAATAGCATGCTTGCGAAAGAAAATCACCTGTTGTCGCTCACTTCCTGGATGTGTTTTACAGCGATTCGACAAAAGGAGCATGCGATGACCGGGACCGCCAACATCCTCAGACAGACAGAAATCACCGTCGGCTCGGGCGAGGCGGCGCGCGACATTACCGTCATCACCCGACTCGGCACGGCTGTCGAGCGACCGGCACTGGTTTGGCTCGGTGGCTATCGCTCCGATATGTCCGGCACCAAGGCCATTGAAATGGATGCGCTCGCGGCAGAACAGGGGCTGACCGCCATCCGCTTCGACTATTCCGGTCATGGGGTCTCCGGCGGCGACTTCCGAAAGGGGACGATCTCGCGCTGGACCGAAGAGGCCTTGGCCGTGATTGCAGCCGCAGGCGTCGAACAGGTTGTTCTGATCGGCTCCTCCATGGGCGGATGGATTGCGCTGCGCGTCATACAGGAGCTGCGTAGCCTTAACCAGGGCCTCAAGGTTGCCGGGCTCGTGTTGATCGCTCCAGCCCCCGACTTCACGTCTGAACTGATCGAACCCAGCCTGACGGAGGCGGAGCGACAGTCTCTTGCCGAGCGCGGCTACTTCGAAGAGGTGTCCGAATACAGCCCCGAACCCAATATCTTCACGCGGGACCTGATGGAGGACGGGTTGAAGAACCGGGTGCTGACCGGCCTGATCGAAACCGGCTGCCCGGTCCATATCCTGCAGGGCATGAAGGATCCTGATGTACCATATCAGCACGCCCTGAAGCTGATGGAATTCCTGCCGCTCGATGACGTCGTGCTGACACTGATTCGCGACGGAGATCACCGTCTGTCCCGCCCCGAAGACATCGCAAAGATGAAAACCGCAATACTCTCGATGATCTGAGTATTTCGGTCTTTCTATATCTCACGATTCTTTGGGAACCAATTCTCCTTTCACCGGTTCCAACTGTCGCATTTTAACCATACCGGATGATTTGCGTGGGGCCCCTCTTCCCGCGCCGTTGACTCGCGTCCTCCTGCAATCTTAACGTTTTGTTAAGGATACAGGGGACGTGTTCATGAAGAACGGCTCGCGCGCCATCAAGGCGCTGATCATTGCAGTTGCGGTGCTCGCACCTGCCCATGCGGGTCTTTCGGCACCGCAGTCATTGCGGTCGATGATCACCGGCGCCGTGACGTCCCAGCCCATCGGGCACTACGAGTTCTGCAAGGCTCTGCCCGATGAGTGCAATGTCCGGACCCGTCCGACGCTCCCGCCAAAGGTGACCGACCATGGCTGGACCGTGATCCGCGACATCAATGCAAGCGTTAATCACGCCATCGTCCCGATGACGGATATGGAGATCTACGGCCGCGAGGAAGTCTGGGCCTATCCGGTCGATGTCGGCGATTGTGAAGATTTCGTCCTGTTGAAACGCAAGAAGCTGATGGCAGCCGGCTTCAAGGCGGCAGACCTTCTGATCACCGTCGTGCGCAAGCCCGATGGCGAAGGTCATGCGGTCCTGACGGTGCGGACCCAGTCCGGCGATTTCGTGCTCGACAACCTGAACGATGACGTGAAGCTCTGGAGCGAAACGCGCTATGCCTTCCTGAAGCGCCAGTCTTCAACCGATAGCGGCCGCTGGGTCACCATCGAGAACGGCACATCCGACGTCCTCGTCGGCGCACTGCAGTAAATCCCGTCAGTGCCCATGCCCTCGCGTGAGCGCGAGGGTCGCCAGCACCGCCAGACAAGCCATGCCGGCCAATGCCGATAGAGCCGCCGCCGAGCTAACGGCCTCATTCAACCAGATGACCGACACCGGTGCGATTGCGGACGCGATGATGCGGGCCGAAGCCAGCGTGCCCATGGTCCTGCCATAACCGGCGACACCGAAGTAATGCAAAGGCAGGACCCCGCGGACGATCGAGGTCAGCCCCTGCCCTGCGCCGTAGAAAACCGCAAAGGCGATGGCAAAGGCCGCCAGCGGCTGCATCAGCGCGCCGAAGAGCAAGGCGAGGCCGAGCGCCATGGAGACCGCTGCGAGGATGGCGGTCAGCGGCGGGGAGAAGAGGTTGCGCCTGACATATTCGAAGAGCCGCGCCGCCACCTGGCTTGGTCCGATCAGGCTGCCGGCGAGTGTTGCCATCGCGGTCGCGTAACCGAGGTCGCGCATCAAGACGAGCAGTGTCGCGCCGACCGCGGAAATGACGAAGCCGCCGGCAGCGAATGCCGTTGCCATCAGGATCATCCGGCGCTTTCGTTCGCCATCCGGACTCATGTCGATGGCGGATTGCGCCGGCTCGGTCGAGGGCTTGGTTTCGTCGATCCGCGCTCTTGGCAAAGCGAGATGGATCGGCAGGGCGATCAGCAGGTTCATGGCCGCCATGACGAGGTAGATCTCGCGCCAGGTCATCCATGTCAGCAGCCATTGCAAGAGCGGCCAGAAGATGGTCGAGGCAAAGCCGGCAATCAGCGTCACCAGCGTGATATGCGCACGCGCTTCTCGTCCATGCGCCTGGGCGAGAGCGGCAAAACCCGCATCATACTGGACGGCAAGCGCGATGAACTCTGCCGCCAGCATGATCGCAGCAAAATGCCAGACGTTCTGCATGACCGAAAACAGGGCGAGGATGACTGCCGTCGCAATCGATCCGAGGCAAAGGATAAGCCGCGCGCCATAACGATCGACGAAACGTCCAAGCACGGGTGCTGCCACAGCGCCTGCGAGAAGGCCGAAGGAGAACACGCCGAAGACAAAGCTCTGCCCCCAGCCGAATTCGCGGGCGATTTCGGGGGCCAGAACAGAGAAGGAATAATAGAGCGTCCCGTAACCGATGGTCATGGTGACGCCCAGACCGATGGTCGCGGGAGAGGCTTTCATGGATGCGCCATAACGACGGATGATTGCAGGTGTGTGACTGTCATTTTGACGCAAGGGATCCGCCTCGCCAATCGTTATTCAACTGGCTTGTCGCATCCGCCGCCGTCTGCCACCATTCTCCTGATGGGGGGGACAGGTGCAGAGCAAACAGTTCAAACAGCTTCTCAACGAAGCGAGACGCCACGCCCGACGCGCGGATGAGGCCGAAGACCTGCTTCAGGATGCCTTTGTCGCGGCGCTCGCCGCAGGTCGAGCCGATCTTACGCAACCGGAAAACATGCGCTGGATGCGGGGCGTATTGCGCCATCGGAGCACCTTCATCGCCCGTTCGGCGGTCCGTCGGCGACAGCGCGAGAGCGTCTTTGTTTCCCAGCAGCCGGCGACGAGCGAGCCGGTGGCGCCACACGATGTCGCCCGACAGGTCGAGCTGTTGCCGCCTGCACTGCGCACAACATTTCTGCTTGCCGTCAACGGCCAGACCCATGGCGAAATCCGGCATCTCCTCTCGGTCAGCGAAGTGGCGCTGCGGCAACGGATCTGCGAGATCCGCAAGCGCCTGCGGGCCGCCGAACTGTCCGGTGCGGCACCCGAACGCCTCTCGCTGCAGCTGTCCTTCGGCGCAATCCGGCGGTCACTGCGTCCGCTGGTGTTGCGCCTCGGGGCACGGCTCGCGACCCACGACCCGGACGGTCACCTTGTTTGTTTCGGCCATGACCTCACGAAAATGCGGTTGGCGGCAACAACAAGGCGTTAGCGTTCCAACACGGGAGTTCTCCATGCTGAAAACCAAGAAGCTCAACAATATCTGCTATTTTGTCACCGATATCGAACGGACCGCCCGCTTCTACGGCGAAACCCTAGGGCTGCCCCTGCAGCGGATGGAAAACGAACCGGGAGAGCCGGACTGGCTGATCGCCTCGACGGCGAACGGGATCGATCTCCTGTTCTTCCAGGTCGAATCGAAGCCGGGCAACTCGCCGATCGTCGTGTTCGACCTCGAAGATGGCGGCATCGATGACATGGTAAAAGGGCTTGCCGAACAGGGTGTCACGATCGTGACACCGGTCAGCCATTCGCCGGGCGGCTGGTCGGCAGAGTTTGCCGACCCCGACGGGCATACCCTGTCGATGTATCAGACGGCGGACATGCCGCGGCAACTGAAGGCCATGGCCTGAGGCCGCTTGCCCCAGTCAGCGGCCTCGTCATCCCTGCCCGATCAGGATGCCGGCGGCCAGCACCAGCGAGCCTCCGAGCACCACCTGCATGGCGGCGCGCCAGAAGGGCGTTTCCATGTAGCGTTTCTGGATGAAGGCGATCGCCCAGAGTTCGAAGAAGACGATGACGATGGCGGTGATCGTGGCGGTCCAGAAATGCGGGATCAGATAGGGCAAAGCGTGGCCCAGTCCGCCGACCGTCGTCATGATGCCGGAGGCAAGGCCGCGCTTCAGCGGTGAGCCGCGGCCCGAGAGCTTGCCGTCGTCGTGGGCGGCTTCGGTGAAGCCCATCGAGATGCCCGCGCCGACAGAGGCCGACAGGCCGATCAGGAAGGTCGACCAGGTGTCACCGGTGGCAAAGGCCGCCGCAAAGATCGGCGCCAGCGTCGAGACAGAGCCGTCCATCAGGCCCGCCAGACCCGGCTGCACATAGGTCAGGACGAACTGCCGCTTCTTCGTTTCGTCCTCCGCCTGACGCGCATCCTCCGGCAGATGCCGGTCGCCGAGCATGGTGGCGATCTCCTCGTGTCCCTGTTCGGCCATGGCGAGATCGCCGAGAAGTTTGCGGGTCTCCGCATCCGAGGTGCGCTGCGCCGCTTCATGATAGAAGCGATAGGCG
The DNA here is from genome assembly GCF_014237835.1 of Rhizobium sp. AQ_MP. GTDB lineage: Bacteria > Pseudomonadota > Alphaproteobacteria > Rhizobiales > Rhizobiaceae > Allorhizobium. The sequence goes on along the minus strand of NZ_JACJVI010000001.1, from coordinate 148,011 downwards.
CCCTCTTCCATGCGCATCGCCTCCTCGCGGATCTGGTCCAGCGTCAGGTTCTTCCTGAGCCAGTCCGGTTTGCGCTCGTAGAAGCCGCGCACATGTTCGCGCCGGATCAGCGGAATGCGCTCGCCGAACCGGTCCCGGTGCCTGGCGATCAGCATGTTGCGATGGGTGTGCTCGACCTCGGCCATATCCTCGAAGACTTTGGCAGATTGCGGATAATCCGCACGCAGCTGATCGGCATAGGCAAGATAGATGCGGGCATCGTCCTCCTCGCAGGATATGGCGAGCGCGAGGATCTCCTGTTCGGAGAGTGCATCAAAGGGGCGTTTGCCGCCATTGCGAAAGAGACTGAACATGACTGGACATCACCCATCTTAGAATAATTCTAAACTTAGTCCTGATCGCGTCTTGTATCAAGATGCCGCATGGACCATTTGCGTTCGAGCGTGCATCAGCATTGCGACAGCCACGAAACGAGACGACGCCATGACCACCGAGTTATCGGGCCGCGCCGCCCACCGCGCCGAGATCACCGCCCGCGCCCAAGCAGAGATGTCAGCCATGGGTGTGGATGCCGTCTTCATCGACCGGCTTGTCGACACCTTCTACGGCAATATCCGTCGGCATTCCGACCTGGGGCCCGTCTTTGAAGGGCGGCTTGCCGGGCGCTGGCCGGAGCATATGGTCAAGATGAAGGCCTTCTGGGGCTCCGTGGCCTTCAAGACCGGGGCCTATGGCGGCAAGCCGGTCCAGGCCCATCAGGGTGTCGACGGCATGGCGGAAGGCCTCTTCCTGCAATGGCTGCAACTTTTCTCCGACACGTTGATCGAGATCGGTGCCTCGGAGGAGGCGCATCGCTGGTTCATGGCGAGTGCCGAGCGGATCGCCAAGAGCCTTGTCCTGTCACTCTTCTACAACCCGGCCCTGGACGACCCGCGCATGCGCAGCGCGCCCTGACAGTTCCTTGCGCACACCACCGGTTTTTGGAAACAAACGCAGATTTGGTCGGGTTGTCAGACAAGATTGCGTCTTTTCGCCCTTGCGTTGCCCGACCGGCGCGACTAGACCCGCCGGGGGAGCTGGAGGTCCGTAAAATCAGAGGCAAGAGATCATGAACCGCCGTCAATTCTTCAAGCAGGCCAGCGCTGCGGGCATCGGTGCCGCCGCCCTTGCGGCCCCCGCCCTCGCCCAGGAAAACCCGAAGATCACCTGGCGCCTTGCCTCGTCCTTCCCCAAGAGCCTGGACATCATCTACGGTGCCGCAACCGACATCGCCGAGAGCGTGGCGAAGGCAACCGACGGCCAGTTCCAGATCCAGGTCTATGCCGCAGGCGAAATCGTCCCACCGCTGGAAGTCGCCGACGCCGTGAGGGACGAAACCGTCGAAATGGGCCATACCTGCTGCTATTACTACATCGGCAAGGATCCCGCATTTGCGCTCGGCACGGCCATTCCCTTCGGCCTCAATGCCCGCATGACCAATGCCTGGTTCACCGCCGGCGGCGGCAATGAGCTGCTCAACGAGTTCCTCGCACCTTACAAGCTCTATGCCCTTCCGGCTGGCAATACCGGGGCCCAGATGGGCGGCTGGTATCGCAAGGAGATCAAGACGATCGACGACCTCAAGGGGTTGAAGATGCGCATTGCCGGTCTTGCAGGGGAAATCATGACCAAGGTCGGCGTCACGCCACAGCAGATCGCCGGCTCCGACGTCTATCCGGCGCTCGAGAAGGGCGCCATCGATGCTACCGAATTCGTCGGCCCTTATGACGATCTGCAGCTCGGCTTCTACAAGGTCGCACCGTTTTACTACTACCCGGCGTGGTGGGAAGGCGGCCCGGCGGTGCATGCCTTCTTCAACCTCGACAAGTTCAACGCGCTGCCGGAAAGCTACAAGCGCATCCTGACCGATGCCTGCGCTGCGGCGAACGCCCGCATGCTCGCCCGTTACGATGCGTCGAACGCCCGGGCGCTGCGCGAGCTCGTCGCCGGCGGCGCACAGCTGCGCGCGTTCTCGTCCGACATCCTCGACACCTGCCACAAGGCGGCGAAGGAAACCTATGCGGACCTTTCGGCCAAGAACGAGTGGTTCAAGAAGCTCTATGACAGCCAGCAGGCTTTCAAGCAGGACGCCTATCTCTGGGCGCAGATCGCCGAATACAGCTTCGACACCTACCAGATGATCCAGCAGCGTCAGGGCACGCTCTGAATGCTTGCCACCATTCGAAACGACGGAGGCCCGGGCATCGACCCGGGCCTCTTCGTCTCGGGAGGTCTGGATATCAGTGACAGCAGCCGCTCTTCGTCTCGGCCTTGGGTGGGCAGCAGTCCGCCTCGCGGTTGTCCTTGCTGTGGCCGTTCTTCTCGGCGGGCAGGTCCATCGCGATGTTGGCGTCGAAGAAGCCGTTCGGCTTCAGGGTGAAGCCCGCATATTCGACCGGCATGATCGGGAAGTCCTCGGGCTTGCAGACATGGGTGTGGCCGAAGGAATGCCAGAGAACCACATCGGCATTTTCGATATTGCGGTTCTGGGCGACATATTTCGGCAGGCCATCGCCGCCGGAATGGACATTCGGATAGTCGCCGGAGGCATATTTCTCCGCCGGATCGAAGGCCGTCACCCAGATGTGCTTCTTGGCAAAGCCGCCGCGCTGGGCCACGGTCGACCCTTCCTGCGCCAACATCAGCGGGCTCGGCATCACCACCATCTTGTAACCCGGCGCCTTGCCGACGGAGTTTTTGACGTTGGGGTTCTGGACCTTCCAGTAGCGCCCGGTCTCACCGTTGGCGATGGCGGGTGAATCGAGCTCGCGCTTCAGCACCTTGGTCTTGGTGTCGAAGACATTGCCATAGGGATTGTCGTCGCCCCAGGGACGGGGAACGAACTCATGCTCGGTGACCGTATTGCCGCCGCCATCGACATCCATGTGCAGGCGGGCGTTGAAGAAGTGCTGATGCGTCGGGCCGCCGAGATTGTCGTCGACCATGCCGCCCCATGCATAGGTCTCGCCGGGAGCGACGGCTGCCGTCTGGATGATACCGGTGAGCTTTGCCTCCAGCTGGATCGTCCCGTCCTGGTAGAGATACCAGTAGAAACCGTAGTCGTAATTGCCGACGGTGGCGAAGAAGGAGATGACGAGCCGACGCGAGCGGCGGACCTCGAAGATGCCGTTGCGGAATTCGTAGTGCTTCCAGAGGATGCCGTAATCCTCCTCATGCATGCAGATGGCATTCTTCATCACCATCGGCTGGCCGAAATCATCCGCCGAGGGCACGTCGAAATAGTGGATGTGGCCCAGGCAATCGCAGCCAAGTTCCAGACAATTGGCGAGACGCCCGAGGCCGTATTCGCCGGCATCGAAGGCGCTTTTCCAGAAGTGGTTGGCGGTCGGATCGGCATAGGGCACCACCATCTCCGTCACCGAGGCGCGGAAGACAATGGGGCGGATCTTGCCGCCATCCCTGATGCCGAGTTCATGCAGCACCAGACCTTCACGCGGGGTGAAGCCGACGCGGAAGGACCAGTTCTGCCATTCGACCTTCCAGCCATCGACGGTGAAGCTGGGTCCCTCCGGCTGGACGATGTCCAGGGGTTTGAGGCCCTGGCGGATTTCCGGAAAGGCCTCCTGGCCATAATTGCGCTTCTTCCTGGGGATCGCAATGATCTTCTCATCGTCGACGAGATCGACGACCTGGTTCTTGACCAGATCGACCACTGCAACCACGCCTTCGATCGGATGCGAGTACCCGTTGTCGCGGATGTCTTCCCGCCAGTAAGAGACAGCACGGACGATGCGCTGGCCCTTTTCGAACTCGAGGCCGAAGTAACCCGAGGAGAAGGGGTCGATCTGGACGAGCGGGATATCCTCATCCGTGATGCCACGCTTCTTGACCGCTGCGATCCAGCGCGGGTCGGATTTCACCGTCGCTTCGACTGTCTCGAACTCGCAGAGCATGACCGGCGGCTGACCATAGGGCAGCTCGTCATGGGCCAGCCGCTTGTGGTCGATGACATGCTTGGCAGTGAGATCGACGATGCTCTCATGGGACACGCCCGTGGTGATATCGAGCGAGAGGATGAAGGCGAGGCGGGCGAGTGGCCTGCCGGCGCGGAAGGCGGCAAGATCCGCCTTGGTTGGTTCTTCAAGGCGGATGATCGGGAAACGGATGGTTTCCGCGAGCGCCTTCTCATCCTTGAGGATGGCAACGGCTTCCGCGATCTCGGAGAGGCTCAATGGATCGAGCGGATGGAGGATAGCTTCAACGACGGCGTCCATGGGGGCGTCCTTCAGGCAATATGGTTGGAAAGGTCGGGTGGCGCCGTTGCGCCACCCCAGTCGTGTCAGCCGCGGCCGGCGCAGATCTCGGTCTCGACCATGGGCGTGCCATGGATGCAGAAGAGATTGCAGAAGGCATGGGCCTCGGCAGCCATCACGATGGTCGCAGCGGTCAGGGCGGCGAGCGTGATCCCGAGCAACCGGTCCGCTGCAGGAAGGGTCCGGAGTGCCGTCATTCGAAGGCCTTTCCGAGCGAGGCGTAAAGTTCCGGCCTGGCCTTGCGGATCTGCATGGCGAAGGCCGCCCCCACGAGGCCGATGAGCACGATCAGATAGGGGAAGGACTTGACGATCAGGCTTTCGGAACCCGAGAGCAGCGAGAGATTGGCAATCACCAGTCCCAGCGCCCCGAGCAGACCGGCCAAGCCCAGCGCCGGGGCAATCACGGTCGTCCAGACACCATAGCCGGTCTTCACCTTGCGGAAGAACAGGATGATTGCGACGGATACCAGGGCCTGGACCGTGAGGATCCCGATGACCGCCAGCGCCGACATCCAGGAGAAGACGACCGCGTAGGGATCGGCGCCGGCGAAGACGAAGAGGGCGAGCACGACCGCCGCGATGGCACTCTGCAGCATGCCGGCGACGTAGGGCGAACCATGCATCGGATGCACCTTGCCGAGCAGTTTGAAGGCAAGCCCTTCGCGGCCGAGCGCAAAGAAGTAGCGGTTCAGCGTGTTGTGGAAGGAGAGCACGCAGGCAAACAGGCTGGTGATCAGCAGGATGTTCATCACCTGCGAGGCCCAGGGACCCAAGACGGTGTCCGTGGCGGTGAAATAGAAGGTTCCAAGCGCCGCTTCAGCCGTCGGCTGTACCGCTGCCGGACCGTAGAACTGCACGATCGCCCAGGTGGAAAGGGCATAGAAACCCGTAATCAGCAGCACCGCGACATAGGTTGCGCGCGGAATGGTCTTTTCCGGGTTCTCGGCCTCTTCACCGAAGATCGCGGTCGCCTCGAAGCCGATATAGGAACCGACGACAAAAACGAGGGCCACCCCGAGGCCCGGCACAAAGACCGTGGCCGGATCGAAGGATGTGAAGCCGAAGCCTTCCGGTCCTCCGCCAGATAACACGATCCCGATATTGAGCAGCAGCAGAATGGCGATTTCGGCGATCATGCAAACGCCGAGTATGGCGCCCGAGAAGGCGATGTTGCGCTGACCGCAGACATGCACGATCAGCAGCGCCGCAAAGGACCAGACCCACCATGGCAGCTCCGCGATCGGTGCCATGGCACCGGCCATGAACACGCCAAAGAGGCCGTAGACGGCGATCTGCACCGCCGAATAGGTGACGAGCGCCATCAGCGCCCCTCCCACACCGGCCGGCTTGCCGATGCCATGGGTGATATAGGTGTAGAACGCACCCGCCCCGCCGACATGACGGCTCATGGCCGTGAAGCCGACCGCGAACAAGAGATAGAGGATGCCGGCGAGTACAAAGGCGCCTGGGACGCCTGCGCCGTTGCCGAAGGCAAAGGCCGCCGGCGTTGCCCCGACCACGGCAGTCAAGGGCGCTGCGGCAGCGACGACGAAAAAGACGATATGGGCGAGACCGACGGAGTTTTTCGCCAGCCGGTCCGGTGGACCAACCTGAATGGATTGTATTGTCATGGTAACCCCTCTTATGCTTGATTTTGGTCAAGAGGTTAGGCGCGACAATTTGGTCTCGTAATTGCGATCTACGTCAATGAATCGATAATTCATGCCAACACGGGCCGTGGGGACGCTGAAAATGGCATCTGCACCGGAATTGAACAATCGAATCCCAAGAATTGCATCCATTCGAGCCTCGGTCTTGTGGCCACTGGTCGAGCAGATTGACAGGTGCAGCGGCAAGGCGGATCTCCTGCTGGCCTGCCATGGCATCCTGCGGAGCCAGCTCAACGATCCCTATGCGATGATCCCGATGCCGCGTTATGTGGCGATCTTCGAGGAGGCAGCGCTGATCACCGGAGAGCCAACGCTGGGTGCACGCCTCGGCACACTGGTGCAGCCGAGCGATATCGGCCCGATCGGCGTGCTGTTTTCGATATCCGCCACCATGCGCATCGCTTTGGAGCGACTGGCCAAACATGCCAACGCCGTCCAGGGAGCCACGAGTTCCGGGCTTTTCGAGGAAAACGGGAATCTTGTCTGGAGCTACAGGCTCGATGACCCCCGGATGTGGCCGAGGCGCCAGGACAGCGAGTTCAGTGTTGCCGCCATCTGCCAGCTGCTGCGGTCCTGCTTCGCCTGGGGCTGGAGGCCGATCGAGGTGCATTTCGAGCATGTCGAACCGCGCGACCAGACGGTGCTGAAGCGCATCTTTCGCTGTCCTCTGGTCTTTGGCGAAACAGCCAACCGGATCCTTGTTTCCAGCGAGGATGCGAACCGTGTTCACCGGCAGGAGGACCCCGCGCTCTTGCGGGTGCTGGAACGGCATGTTGCCGAACTCGGTGGCCAATCCGCGATGCCCGAGACGATGACCGACCAGGTGCGTGCCCTGATCGGCATCTATCTCGGCCACAAGCCGATCACCCTGTCCGCGCTTTCGGCCGAATTGCGCATCTCAGTGCGCACGTTGCAGCGCCGCCTCTCCGAAGAGGGGACAACCCTCAGAGACCTGGTACGCGACAATCGTAAGATGATCGCCGCCACCCAGCTGGCGGCACATGTTCAGAAGGCGCGGATCGCCGAGGTGCTGGGCTATGCCGACTCGACCGTCTTTTGGCGGGCGCAGAAGGCGTGGCGGGGTCAAGGCAGCGGACCCGGCCAGCCGGGCTAGATCTAGGTTTCCAGGCCCTTCAGGACATTGGCGACGTTCAGCCCGATTTCCGGCACACCGTAGCCGCCTTCCATCAGGGTGAGTACGGGCACGCCGCTTTGCGCGATCATCTCGCCCATGCGGATGTAATCCGGGCTCTTCAGCTTGAAGAAGCTGATCGGGTCCTTTTCGAAGGTATCGACGCCGAGCGAGACGACGATCGCTTCGGCACCATAGGCCCTGATCTTCTTCAGACTGTCTTCCAGGGCGGCCGACCAGATTTCCCATGGCGTGCCCGAGGGCATCGGATAGTTGGCGTTCAGGCCTTCGCCGTCGCCCTCGCCCGTCTCGTCGGCATAACCGAGGAAGAAGGGGAAGGCGTCTTCCGGCTCGCCATGCAGGGAGGCGAAGAAGATGTCGCCGCGGCGATAGGTAATGTCCTGCGTGCCATTGCCATGGTGGAAGTCGACATCGAGGATCGCGACCTTCTTCGCGCCGTGGTCGATCAGGCGCTGGGCAGCGACGGCGGCATTGTTGATGAAGCAATAGCCGCCAAAGAGATCGATGCCGGCATGGTGGCCCGGCGGGCGGCAGAGCGAGAAGGCGAAGCGGTTGCCCTCATTCAGCCAGTCGGCACCGGAGAGCGCGACATCCATCGAGGCGATCGCCGCCTCGTAGGTGCCCTTGGAAATCGAGGTTTCCGCCGAATTGGTGTAGTAGCCGACCGCACCGTCGATGTTCTTCGGCACGCGGCCCGTCTGGCTGCGGCGGCAGGGGAAGGAGGTGGCGATTGCCTCGCCCTCGAAGCCATGTGCCTGCCAGCGATCCCAGCAGGTGCGCAGGAATTCGAGGTAGCCCGCATCATGCACCTTGAGCGCCGTTTCAAGCCCGTGCTCCGCCGGCGCGCGCACATCGGTGAAGCCGGCCTCCTTGACGCCTGCCAGCACCCATTCGGCGCGGAAAGGCCCCTCGAAAGGCTTGACCAACAGGCCGCCATGCAGCTCGGTCTTGGCATCCCGGAGCTTGTGTTTTTCGGAATAGAATACGCGCATCGTTTCGTTTTCCCTCTGGTTCTTTTGGAGGAAAAACTAGCCTTGTCACAGGTAAAGCCACAAGTGCAAAGGGGGCGATTTCCTGGTCGTTTGACCAGAAAAATCGCCCCCGCCCCTCGGCCCCCGCCGATCCGATGTTACTCGGTCAGATTGATCTGCTCGGTCTCGCCACCGGTGCAGGTGTAGCAGCAGTTCTCGCAGTTTTCCGCGTTGTTCGGCCCCACGCCCCAATAGCTCTGCTTGTCGCCCGAAAGCCAGGCGCCATAACAGATGGTCTCGCCTTCCTGGCAGGACAGCGGGATCTGCTTCGTCTCGCCGTCGTCGAGGTAGAAGACCTCACCATTGCCGGGCCAGACATAGTCACGGTCCTGGCTGTAGAGTTCGACTTCGACCGCATTGGGATGGTCATTGCGCATCACGAAGGTCACGTCGGCAGCCAGCGCAGGTGCCGCGACGGCGATCGCCAGACCGACTGCCATCCATTTCAAGGTTGCTTTCACAGCCATTACGTTTCATCCCCCAAGACTAGAAACGTCCGGACGATAAGCAGATGCACGACTTGCTGAAAAGGGCGTGAAACGGACGTTTTTTGGGCTGAATATCAGGAACTTGCGGGCGATGCGCTCAAGCCACAGTTTTCCAGAAGATCACCGTGTCGCAATAACGCCCGTCCGGAAACAGCGCGTAGCTCGGGATGACGCCGGAGCGCTGCCAGCCAAGCTTTTCGTAGAGGCCCTCGGCCAGTTCGCCCGCGGCGGTGTCGAGCACCAACAGCCAGCGTCCAGCCTTGGCGGCACCGGCTTCGGCCGCCGCCATCAGTGCCTTGGACAGCCCGAGGCCGCGCGCGTCGCGATGCACGAGCAGCTTCATGAGATCGGCACGATGCGGCTGGTTGGGCTTGGAGGCAAAACCGACCTGCACGGTGCCAACCAGTCTGTCCCCGACAAAGGCGCCGTAAAGCAAAACTTCGCCGCGCCCGACGGCGTCCGCCACACCCCGCCAGAAGGCCTGTCCGTCATCAGGCCTGAAAGGCGACATATAGCCGAGCGAGGCCCCGCCCTCGACGCAGTCGGCGAGCGTCTCGGAGAGATCCGGCAAGGCGGCGATCGCATCGGCCTGTGAAAGCAGGCGAATGTCCGTGGTGGTGTCAGTCATGGTCAGGTCCTGTGGTCTTTGGTGTTCAGGGGCCGAGGGAGATCACCACGGCATAGCGGGCGGGTCGGTCGGTCGGGTTCCTGTAGCCGTGCACATCACCGACATTCATGAACAGGCAGTCGCCGGCTTCCAGCCGGTGTACCGTCTCGCCGACCATCAGCTCGATTGCGCCTTCGAAGACCCAGACATGCTGGGTCTGGCTGCGGCCGGTCGGGCGGCCGGGAAAACGCACTTCGGCACCGGCCGGAAATTCGACCTCGACGATATCGGTGCCGCTGCCCGTGCCCTGAGGCGAGACGGCACGGCGCAGATAGCCGCTTTCCGGATCGCGCCAGACCGCCTGGTCGGCGCGTCGTGCCAGCGGCGATAGCTCGGCTTCATTGCCCGCAAAGAAGACCGAGAGCGATACCCCAAGGGCCGAGCAGAGCCGCGCCAACAGCGCTGCAGTCGGGCTTGCCTCCATGCGCTCGATGCGCGAGATCATCGCCCGGCTGACGCCCGAGAGCTCCGCCAACTGGTCCAGCGTCAGGCCGCGCTCAAGGCGCAGGCGCTTCAGCCGTTCGGCAACATGTTCCTCGAATTGATCGATCGATTCCATTATCTGAGAATTTCATGCGCTGATATTGGAGTCAAGCTCCGTGCACTTGCCTCTTCCGCATTCCCGCAGGCTCAGCTTAAAAGGATTGTCGGCCAACGCCGTCCAAACCGCAGGACATGACCCCATGCAGCACACTCCCGAGATCGGCCCGGCCATCAAGCGCGAGCGCAAGGCGCGCAAGCTGACGCTCGAGCAGCTCGGCACACTGTCCGGCGTCTCTAAGTCGATGCTGAGCCAGATCGAGCGCGGCGAGGCCAACCCGACCTTTGCCGTGCTCTGGAGCCTCACCCAGGCCATGGAGATCGAGTTGTCCGATCTGATCGGAAACGGCACCTCCGTCGCGGGTCGCGAGGAGATCGAGGTGACCTCAGTCATGCACACGCCTGTCATCCGCAGCGCCGACGGCTCCTGCCGGCTGAAGATCCTGAGCTCGCCCCGGCTCGCCGGCCAGACGGAATGGTATGACCTCGAAATGGATCCGGGCGGCGCGCTTGTCAGCCAGCCGCATTCGATCGGCGCGTTTGAGCATTTCACCGCCTTCACCGATGGCTTCGAGATTTCCTGCGGCGGCAGCACGACAGTGATCCGATCAGGCGAAACCGCCCGCTACCGCGCCGATGTTCCACATGCGATCCGCAATGCCGGAAGCGATATCGGCAAGGGCCTGCTGGTCGTGCTACACAGATAGACGAAAAGGCAATTCCAAAATATCGATTGCCGAAGCGCAAAATTCCGATATGCTGGAATTATTCAGCATCGAGGGATTTCCCATGCAGGCCGGCTTTCTCGACCATATCACCGAAACACTTAAGGGCATCGAAGCCGACGGGCTTCTGAAGCGCGAGCGCGAGATCGTCAGCCCGCAATCGGGTCGCATCCAGGTGCGCGATGCCAGGGGCACGCGCGAGATGATCAATCTCTGCGCCAACAATTATCTCGGCCTTGCCAACCATCCCGAGATCGAACGGGCCGCGAAGGCCGCGATCGACAGCCACGGCTTCGGCATGGCTTCGGTGCGTTTCATCTGCGGCGCGCAGGACATCCACCGTCAGCTCGAGCAGGCGATCGCCCGTTATCTCGACAAGGACGACGCCATCCTATTTGCCGCCTGTTTCGATGCCAATGGCGGGATCTTCGAGACGCTGCTCGGTCCGGAAGATGCGATCATTTCCGACAGCCTCAACCATGCCTCGATCATCGATGGCGTGCGCCTCTCCAAGGCAAAGCGCTATCGCTATGCCAATTCGGACATGGATGCGCTGGAAGACGAGCTGAAAAAGGCGATTGCCGAGGGTACTCGCTTCCGGCTGATCGTCACCGACGGCGTCTTCTCGATGGACGGCTATGTCGCCAAGCTCCCGGAGATCTGCGCGCTCGCCGAGAAATACGGCGCCATGGTGATGATCGACGAATGCCATGCCACAGGCCATCTCGGCGCCAAGGGCAAGGGCACACCGACGCTGACCGGCGTCGGCACCCGCGTCGACATCATCACCGGCACCTTCGGCAAGACGCTGGGTGGAGCCATGGGCGGCTTCATCGCCGGCCCGAAAGCCGCGATCGACCTGCTTCGCCAGCGGGCGCGGCCCTATCTCTTTTCCAACAGCCTGGCGCCTGCCGTCGCCGCCGGCTCGCTGAAAGCGATCGAGATCGCCGAAAGTGCCGACGATCTGCGCGCCAAGCTCTCTGGTCATACCCGGCGGTTCCGCCAGGGCCTGACCGAGGCCGGGTTCGAGCTGCTTCCCGGCGAAACGCCGATCATCCCGGTCATGACCCATGACGCGGTGCTCGCCCAGAAGCTCGCCGCCGAACTCGATGCGCGCGGCGTCTATGTCGCCGGCTTCTTCTTCCCCGTCGTGCCCAAGGGCCAGGCCCGCATCCGCACCCAGATGTCGGCAGCGCTCAGTGAGGCCGATATCGACACCGCCATCGCCGCATTCATCGATGCCGGCAAGACCATCGGGATGATCTGATCATGAAGGCGCTTTCCAAACAGAAATCCGAGGTCGGCATCTGGATGATCGACGCGCCGGTCCCGGAGATCGGGCCCGACGACGTGCTGGTCAAGATCAACAAGACCGGCATCTGCGGCACCGACGTGCATATCTACAAATGGGACGAGTGGGCGCAGAAGACGATCCCCGTGCCGATGATCACCGGCCATGAATATGCCGGCGAGATCGTCGCCATCGGCGCCAATGTGCGCAACCTCCAGGTCGGCCAGCGCGTCTCCGGCGAGGGCCATCTGGTCGGCATGAACAGCCGCGCTTCGCGGGCGGGCAAATATCATCTCGACCCGGAGACGAAGGGCATCGGCGTCAATGTGCAGGGCACGTTTGCGGAATTCGCCAAGATCCCGGCCTTCAACATCATCCCGCTCCCCGACACGATCGACGACGAGATCGGCGCGATCCTCGATCCGCTCGGCAATGCCGTGCATACCGCACTCGCCTTCGATCTCGTCGGCGAGGACGTGATCATCACCGGCGCCGGGCCGATCGGCATCATGGGGGCCGCGATCGCCCGCCATGTCGGCGCGCGTCATGTTGTCATCACCGACGTCAATCCGGAGCGCCTGGCGCTTGCGGCCGAAGTCGCCGACGTGCATCCGGTCAACGTCGCGAACGAAGACCTGCGCGACGTCATGGCGACGCTGAAGATGAAGGAAGGCTTCGATGTCGGCCTCGAGATGAGCGGCTCCCCCGCGGCCCTCGATCAGATGATCGACCATCTCGTCATGGGCGGTCGCATCGCACTCTTGGGCGTCCCGGCCCGGCCCTTCCATTTCGACCTCTCCAAGGTCGTCTTCCGCATGGTGACGCTGAAGGGCATCTACGGCCGCGAAATGTTCGACACCTGGCACAAGATGCTCGCCATGCTGGAAAGCGGCCTCGACATCCGCAAGGTCATCACGCACCGGATGAAGGTGGACGACTACGCTGAAGCCTTCGAACTTGCGGCTGCCGGCAAGGCGAGCAAGATTGTGCTCGACTGGACCTGACCGCTGGCGGCCAAACCGAACTCAGGCTGTTTCGATGGAACAATGCACGCCGCCGGGCGTATGGTGACGGTCTTTTATGGGGAGCCACCATGCGAAAAATCGGCCGGGTACAGGAAGTCTGGCGTTATCCCGTGAGTTCGGTCGGGGGCGAGGCTCTCGAATCAATCACCATCACGCCCCTTGGCATCGCAGGCGATCGGCGTTTTGCACTGTTTGATCCGGAAACTGGTCTTGCCGCCGCCCCCGAGAAGGAAACGCGCTGGCGTCCCGCCCTCTTCATCACCGCGTCGCAACCGTCCTCCGGGCTGCCGGTGCTGCGCTTTGCCGACGGTGCCGAGCATGCGCTCGATGATGGAGCCCTGCCGGACCGACTGGCCGAGCATTTCGGTTTCGCCGTTGCAGTCGGCCTCGTCGGCGCGGGAGACTACCGTTTCCCCGTCGTCTCCAACCGTTACAAGCCTGCGCCACTTCACCTGGTGACAACCGCCTCGGCGGAGGCCCTTGCCAAAGTGACCGGTCTTCCGCCGCTCGATGCAAGACGGTTCCGGCCCTCCGTTCTGATCGAAACGGACGACGGCGAAGGCTTCATCGAGAACGACTGGGTGGGTCATACGTTACGAATCGGCGACGCCGACATTCATGTGACGGAAGCCTCGCGCCGCTGTGGCATGACGCTGGTCGCACAACCCGGTCTTGCGGAAGAGCCCGACGTGCTGCGCGGCATCATGCGCCACAACAAGCGCAATCTCGGCGTCTATGCCACGCCTGCCGACCCCGTCACTATCCGTGTCGGCGATCCCGTTCATGCCGAGATCTGAAACAGCGGCGTTTTCTCGTCGGTGATATCGCTCAGGATCGCGCGGCCAACCGTTTCACCGATGTCGCGCGCGCTGGTGATGCCCTGGACGAAGGGCTCCTTGTGCAGCAAGAAGGCGATCGCCGCGCAATAGAGCCGGCCTTCCGACATGAGGCCGAGACGCGGGCGATAGAATTCATCGACATCGATGCCGCCGGTGCGGACCGTATCGGGATCGCGGTCCGGCTGCCGGATCGCGGCCGCCTTCGGGGTCGCCGATACCTGCACGCCGCCCTGGGCGACCAAGGTCGGGAATGGAAGGTCCGTGGCCGAGAGTGTCTCCTGACCCGTTGCGTCGATGAAGGCACCGAAGCGATGAACCTCGCCATTCACTTCGACCTCCGCGCCACGCTCCAGCCCATCTTCCGCCGTGCGGATCTGGTAATCCTCGCCGAGCTTCAGGATCGAGAGCTTGCCGGCCCGGGACAGCGCCAGCAGCCTGCGGATCGACATCAACGGCACCGTTGCATAGTCATCGATGAAAATGCCCTTGAAGTGCCGATGAAAGCGCTTCAGGTCGTTTTCATCGAGGTGGGGAATGACCTTTGCCACGATCTCGTGGGTGATCAGGATCGCATAACGCCACGGCACCGTATAACGCTTCTGCCTGTTCTCCTCGGCTTCGGCCAGGTTCTTGGCCGCCCAGACGAAGGGATCGCTCTCCGTCCGGTCCGCATAGTAGGCGGCGGCGAAAGTCTCGACCGTCAATTGCGACAGCCCGATCCGGGCAGCATATTCAGGGTCGCGGGCGACGATTTCTCCCCGGAACAGCTCGAAGACGTCATCGAGCAAGTCGTGACGACCTGTCGCGATCAGCGCCTCGATGGCCTCTTCCGTGCAGACAAGCGGCGTCACATAGGGGAGCGGGCAGTAGAAGTCGGCCTCCGGCAGGATACCCTTGCGCGACATCAGCGTGGCGCGGAAATCTTCCGTATCCGCTGCCGGCTGATATTGCAGATCGCCGGCCGCATCGGCATAGAACATGCCGTGGGCCGTTGCGACCGTCATCAGGGCATCGATCCCGCTCAGCGACGTGCCGAGAATGCCGACCGCCTCGTTGCGCACCGACTTCAGGATGCTCGCCGGCCAGGGCGAAACGAAGTAGCCCGGGCGGATTTCGGTGCTTTCCGGCCAGTTGTGGCCGGTTGCCATCACGACATGGTCGAAGATCGCATCGTCTTCGCCGTCGGGATGGGCAATCCTCAGCCGGATCGCCTCAGCCTGGATCTCGATATCTGTGACCTTGTGGCGCGCCAGCACCGTCACCTGGTGGCCGCGATCGGCTGCCTGAGCCTGCATCTGCTGAAACTGTGCCTGCATGTAGTCGCCAAGCACCAGACGCGGATAGAATTCCCGCTCGTCGATCGCCTCCCGGCGGATACCATGGCGCATCAGCGTGTCGTCATCCTGTCGCCGCAACCAGTCGGCCAGCGTCTCGGCAAAGGCCGGAAGCTCGATGCTCGGAATGTTGGAGAGCATGGCCGGGTCGTTCATATCAGGGTGATAGGGCGTGCCCTTGCCCGGTTCGCCTTCCGCTTCGTAGAGCGTGATCGACAAGGGAACAGTCGAGCCGATCAGTTGTTTGAACGTGTAGAGGCCGGTCGGGCCGGTGCCGATGATCGCAATTCTCGGAAGCATGGATGTACTCGCTTGCCGGCGAGGGATCTCGCGCGGGGTCTCTCACAATGCGCGCGCAAGGCGGATGTTCCGTTGCGGCATGCCCGATCTCGCCGCAGATTCTCTCCGGAACAAATCCCGCCGGTCGCGCCTTTCTTCGGCATCGCAACCCCAAAGGAGAATGACCGATGATTTCCGCAGACGAGATCCGCGAGCACATGGAAGTTCTGGCTCAGGACGGCGCCCATGTCGGCACCGTCGACCACATGGATGGTGAAAGCCGCATCAAGCTGACCAAGAAGGATTCGGCCGACGGCCAGCACCATTACATCCCGCTCGACTGGGTCGACCACGTCGACCAGCACGTGCACCTCTCCAAGGACGCCGACACGGTCAAGCGCGACTGGTCGGTCAACTGACCGATCATGGCTGGCATGATGCTGGCAAACAGGAGGGCCGTCCCGCATCCGCGTGACGGCCCTTTCTTTGTTTCTGTAAAAGCTCAGCCGCCCACCTGGGCGATCCAGTCCGGCAGGCTGTAATAGTTGGAAATGCGGGCGACCTTGCCGTCGCGGATCTCGAAGAAAGCGCCGGCCGGCAGGCGGTAGGTCTGGCCATTGGCTTCCGGCAGACCCTCGTCGGTCGCGAGATAGGTGCCGTTGACGATGAATTCGGCAGCCCCGCGTGTCCCGTCCTCGCTGACCATGATCACCATGTCGGTCAGCTCTTCCTTGTAGCAGCGGTTCATGTGGTCCATGAACTTCGCGAATGCGTCCTTGCCCGTCTGGCGCGCACCCTGGTTGATGTCATGGGCCACGTCGTCGGTCAGGAGCGAAAGGAAGCGGTTCATGTCGCCGGCATTGAAGGCGTCGTAGTAGGCGCGGATGGTGTCAGCGGCGGTCATCGGTCACTCCTCGTCGTGGAATTGCTTTCTTGCGTGGTCGCAGATGGGTATAACCACTCCGCAACGGACTGAAAACACTCTATGACGCTCACGATCCAATCCTTTTCCGGCAGCGACGCCACGCCTTTCTTCGGCGACCTGGCGCGGCTTAGAACCAGTGTCTTTAGGGCCTTTCCCTATCTCTACGAGGGAAATCCTGCGTACGAGCAGACCTATCTCTCCACCTATGCGAAATCCGAAGGCTCCGTCTTCGTCATCGCGCGCGATGGCGACGCCGTGGTCGGGGTGGCCACGGGAACGCCGATGGCGGGTGAGACCGAGGAGGTCAAACGTCCCTTCATCGAGGCGAACCTCGATCCCGAACAGTTCTTCTATTTCGGCGAAAGCGTGCTTTTGCCGCAGTATCGCGGCCAGGGCATCGGCGTGAAATTCTTCAAGAACCGCGAGGCGCAGGCGAAGAGGCTCGGGCTGCGCTACGCCACGTTCTGCGCCGTCGAGCGCCCGGCCGACCATCCGCGCCGACCCGCCGACTATTTGCCGCTCGATGCCTTCTGGGCCAAGCGTGGCTACACGCACCACCCCGCCCTTCGCACGACGTTTACCTGGCGCGACCTCGACGACACCGTCGAAAGCCCCAAGCCGCTCTCCTTCTGGATCCGGGATCTCAAAGCATGACAGCCCTGACGCTCGCCGCCTGCCAGTACAAGATCGATCTGATCGAGAGCTGGGAGGATTACGTCCTGCATCTGACGCGTCTGGTGCATCGGGCCGTCGAACGGGGCGCAAAGCTCGTGCTGCTGCCCGAATATGCCGGCCTTGTGCTCGCCGGCCAGCTCGATGCCGACACCCGCTCAGACCTGCATGGCTCGATCGCCGGCATCCAGCCGCTCATCCCGGCCTGGGTCGAGCTCTGCGAGGAGCTCGCCCGCACCCATGCCATCGTCTTCCAGCCCGGCTCCGCACCAGTGCTCGATCCTGACGACCAGTACCGGAACCGCGCCTTCCTTTTCGGCCCCGACGGTCTGATCGGCCATCAGGACAAGATCATCATGACCCGCTTCGAACGCGAACAATGGGGGATTGCTGCCGGAAAGGGCGGCCTCACCGCCTTCGACACGCCACTCGGCAAGCTCGGCATACTCATCTGCTACGACAACGAATTCCCGATGCTGGCCCACACCCTCGCCGAACAGGGCGTCGACCTGATCCTCGCCCCCTCCTGCACCGACACGCTGGCCGGGGCGTACCGCGTGCGCATCGGCGCCCAGGCCCGGGCGCTGGAAAACCAGATCGCCGTCCTCTCCTCGCCCACCGCAGGCACCGCACCCTGGTCGCCGGCGCTCGACGAAAACCGCGGCCGTGCGGCCCTTTACGTGCCTTCCGACTACGGCATGCCGCCGAATGGCATCTATGCGGAAAGCGAGAGCGACGCGGTCGAAGAGAGCCACTGGCTGATCACGCAGATCGACCTCGGCACCGTCCGGCGCCTGCGCACGGAAGGCCAGGTCGCCACACGCCGCGACTGGCCGGAACAGTTCGGGGGTTGAGCCGACATAGCGGTGGTTCTGGCGAATGACCTGCAGACAGGCTATGATCACCACGAAACCTGTGGAACAGCGCCATGTCTTCCCGCACCACGATGACCATCGAGATCCGCCAGGACGTGAAGGACCAGCTTGATGCGCTGGCATCCGGCGCCGATCAAAGCAGCCAGCGCCTCGCCGAAGAAGCAGTCACCGCCTTTGTCGAGCAGGAACTCGCCTTGCGGCAATCCATTGAAAAAGGACTTGCGCAGGGTCGGACAGGCGACACCGTTGCCCATTCAGACGCTATCGCCGAAATGCGCGCCATGATTGCCGCGGTGCGTGACGAACAGGCGGCGCGGGGATGAGGGGGCCGGTCCTGTGGGCAGCCGATGCCACGCGGGACACTCTCGACATCCTCCGCCATATCGCGGAAGACGACCCGGATGTGGCCGAGCGCATCGTCGATCTCATCGAGGTCGCAGGCTACCGGCTTGGCGAGATCCCCACGGGCCGCCCCGGACGCGTCCGGGGCACATTCGAGAAATCGCTTGCTCCGCTGCCCTGGATCCTCTGCTATGCTGTCGATGACGGCTTCGGCGAACAACGCATTCTCATTCTCAGGGTCATCCATACCGCCCGCAACTGGCCGAAAGGGGATTGGCCCCAAAGCTCATGAGCGACCGCGGCTTTCAGTTGCGCTTCGCAGCCCGTCGCCTGCGACGTCAAAACCACCGTGATCGCCCGGAAAACCCGATCTTTCCGCTTTGCGATACAAGGGGTCGCTGCTATATGCGCGAGCCATGAGCACATCGTCCCGCACTCCCCTCGACCATATCCGCAACTTTTCCATCGTCGCCCATATCGACCATGGCAAATCGACGCTGGCCGACCGTCTGATCCAGACGACCGGCGGCCTTGCCGATCGCGAGATGTCGGAACAGGTTCTCGACAACATGGAGATCGAGAAGGAACGCGGCATCACCATCAAGGCCCAGACAGTGCGCCTGCACTACAAGGCCAACAATGGCGAGACCTATGTGCTGAACCTGATCGACACGCCCGGACACGTCGACTTCGCCTATGAAGTGTCGCGCTCGCTGTCGGCCTGCGAAGGCTCGCTGCTCGTCGTCGATGCTTCCCAGGGCGTCGAGGCCCAGACGCTCGCCAATGTCTATCAGGCGATCGACAACAATCACGAGCTGGTCACCGTGCTCAACAAGGTGGACCTGCCCGCCGCCGAGCCGGAGCGCATCAAGGAGCAGATCGAGGAAGTCATCGGCATCGATGCCTCGGAAGCCGTGCTGATCTCGGCGAAGACGGGCTTGGGCATCCCCGATGTTCTCGAAGCCATCGTGCACAAGCTGCCGGCGCCGAAGAGCGAAGGCGGCGAGAAGGCCCCGCTCAAGGCGCTGCTGGTCGACAGCTGGTACGACACCTATCTCGGCGTCATGGTTCTCGTGCGCATCATCGATGGCGTGCTGGTGAAGGGCCAGACGATCCGCATGATGGGCACGGGTGCGAAGTATTCCGTCGAACGCGTCGGCGTGCTCACCCCGAAGATGGTCAATGTCGATTCGCTCGGGCCCGGCGAAATCGGCTTCATCACCGCCTCGATCAAGGAAGTGGCCGATACCCGCGTCGGCGACACGATCACCGATGACCGCCGCCCGACGGAAAAGGCCCTGCCGGGCTTCAAGCCGGCCCAGCCGGTCGTCTTCTGCGGTCTCTTCCCCGTCGACGCCGCAGACTTCGAAGACCTGCGCGCCGCCATGGGCAAGCTGCGCCTCAACGATGCCTCCTTCTCGTTCGAAATGGAAAGCTCGGCAGCACTTGGCTTCGGCTTCCGCTGCGGCTTCCTCGGCCTGCTGCACCTCGAAATCATCCAGGAGCGCCTGGAGCGCGAGTTCAATCTCGACCTCGTCGCGACCGCCCCTTCCGTCGTCTACCAGATGGTCATGACCGACGGCACGGAGAAGGAGCTGCACAACCCGGCCGACATGCCCGATGTCGTGAAGATCGAGGAAATCCGAGAGCCGTGGATCAAGGCGACGATCATGACGCCGGACGAGTATCTCGGCGGCATCCTGAAGCTCTGCCAGGACCGTCGCGGCATCCAGACCGAACTCACCTATGTCGGCAACCGCGCGATGATCACCTATGAGCTGCCGCTCAACGAAGTGGTCTTCGACTTCTACGACCGCCTGAAGTCTATCTCCAAGGGTTACGCCTCCTTCGACTACAACATCATGGATTATCGCGAGGGCGACCTCGTGAAGATGTCGATCCTGGTCAATGGCGATCCCGTCGATGCGCTCTCCATGCTCGTCCACCGTTCGGCAGCCGACCGTCGCGGCCGCGGCATGTGCGAGAAGCTGAAAGAGCTCATCCCGCCGCACATGTTCCAGATCCCGATCCAGGCCGCGATCGGCGGCAAGGTGATCGCCCGCGAAACCGTCCGCGCGCTGCGCAAGGACGTCACCGCCAAGTGCTACGGCGGCGACGCCACCCGCAAGCGCAAGCTGCTCGACAAGCAGAAGGAAGGCAAGAAGCGCATGCGCCAGTTCGGCAAGGTGGAGATCCCGCAGGAAGCGTTTATCGCGGCGCTGAAGATGAACGACGAGTGAGGCGGGCCAAGGCCCTCCCCACGCAGCCGATTTCACGCTATGATGGCGCATTCCCGGAGCGCCGCCATGTCGATCGAAGCCCGAAGGCCACGTGACCTTAGTATCAGCGAAACGCTTGCCGCCGAGGCGGAGGCGCTCGGGCTCGATGTGACAGGGGCCGCCGAGAAGGGCATTGCGCTTGCCATCAAGGCAGAGAAGGAGCGACGCTGGAAAATCGAGAATGCCGAAGCGATCAAGGCGTCAAACGACTATGTTGCCAAACATGGCCTGCCGCTCGCGAAGTATCGGCTGTTCTGACGATGACCCGTTTCCACGTTCACCGGATCGGGAACGATGGAAGTCTCGCACTCGACGTCCAGTCCAATCTGCTTGATGCCCTGACGACCCGCGTGGTCGTGCCGCTCGCACCGGTCGAAGACGTGGCGACGCTCGTTCCGCGCCTCAATCCGCGCCTCACTGTAGATGGTCAGCGCTTTGCGATGCTCACGCAGTTCGTCACGACGGTCCCGGTCTCCGCCATCGGCCCCTCGATCGAAGACCTTTCCGCCCGGGCCGACGAGATCACCGCCGCGACCGATTTCCTCTTTCAGGGCTTCTGAGCTCCTGCTTGCCCGTCTGCCCCAGTCGAGTTAGCATTCGAATGCAATCATAAGCCGAAAGGCCAAACGACAGGGGAGACGAGCATGCACAAGTTCAAGATCCTGAAGACGGAAAAGGGCGAGTTCCGGGCCCAGTTCGTCTACAATTCCGAGGTCATGGTCTGGTCGGAGAACTATGCCTCGAAAGCGAGCGCCAAGAACTGCATCGAGTCTCTGAAAAAGAACGCCCCCGGCGCCCCGGTCATCGATCTCACCAAGCAGGAAACCGGAAGCGGCTACCGCTTCGAGATTGACGAGGCCAAGAACGGCGAAACCTTCGTCCGCTTCCGCGCCGCCAATGGCGAAATCATGGTGCGCTCGGAAACCTACAAGTCGAAATCCAGCGCCAAGAACTGCATCGCCTCGATCCAGAAACGCGCCGCCGAGGCTGCGGTGGAGGGGGCTGAGTAACGCCTCGGCTCTATCCGTCAAACTGAGGCGCCGGCGGGTTTCCACCTCTCCCCTAGGTGGGAGAGGTTACAAAATCGAAGGCTTAGGCCAGCGCAAGCGGCCTAAACTTCAGATTTTGTTGGCGAGGGGATCGGTTCCGTTGCCACGACATAACCGACCCCCTCGCTTGCGATTTCAGATGTTTAGGCGGCTTACGCTCGCCAATTTCTCTTCCAGCCTTCGCGCGGCGTCGCGCTCAGGCCTCCGTTCGCTGAAATCGATTCACGGGATCGATTTCTGGCCTTCGGCCACCGCTCCGAAGTCTCCCCACCAACGGGGAGATGGGCGTCGCGCAAGACGCAACCGCCCCTCATTACCCGCCGCCTTAGCCCCTCATCCGCCCTTCGGGCACCTTCTCCCCGCAGGCGGGGAGAAGGCCGAGACCTCAACCGCGCGTGCCTCCCTCTCCCCGCCTGCGGGGAGAGGGTAGGGTGAGGGGCAAAGCAAAAAACACGACGTATCCGCATGAAAAAGGGGGATGAGTTTGAGAAAATCCCAAGCAAATTCAGACCCCGACATGTTTTTTCATCCCCGCCCATTTTTCCTCTCCTAGACTCAGAGCTGTCCCGCCCTCGGATACACCTGACGATGCGATGTCAGGCGAGGCGGGGCCGGCGCCGGGGTGGAGGGTTGTCGCAGACCTGAAGTCCCGGCCCGCTGCAACGGTCTCCCTCCGGACGAAGGGCTTGACGAGGGTGATGGGGTCGGATGTCCCCAGAACCTGGATACCCTGATCGGAAGGACGTGCCTCAGAGGCACACAGACAAGGCGCCCGCGCTGTCGCGAACACCCAGACAGCGGGGCGAAACAAACGGCGGGGATGAGGACCGAGGTCGGAAATGACCAGAGCCCCATCCCCCGGGCGAGGGTCCCGGTCGGAGTGGTGCACCATCCGGCGGGAACCTCCCGGGCCACCGGCCAGGCTGAAGCGTCATCCCACGGTGATGCCGCAGCCGGACCCGCGCCCGGTCAATCTTCGGTCATCCTCGGGCCTGACCCGAGGACCGAAGACCGTCGCCGCCTTGCCAGAGAGACGTATGCAGCGGGAATAGACGCCGAACGAGGCGCCGGAAGGAGCCACATAAAACTACATAGACAGGTTGCTTCTGGCGCCTCGTCCGAGACAAGTTTTGACCCACCCGGAGGGAGTGATCCTGACCGGCGGCGAAGCTTGGGGTTTTTGACAACACAAGATCACCCCTCACCCTGAGGTGCCCGACCGCGTCGGGCCTCGAAGGGCGAGGCCACCACCCCTGCCCCAACCTCATGCTGAGGTGCCAGGCAATGCCCGGCCTCGAAGCACGAGGCCACAGATAAGGATGCTTCGAGGCCCGCGCTTCTCGCGGGCACCTGAGCATGAGGGCGCCGAAACGCCTGCGGCGGGGCCATCTCCCCCCTTGCGGGGGAGAAAGCGAAATCGAGGAATTGGCCCGATCAGGGCCAAACCTCAGATTTCGCAAGAGGGGGGCTCGGTCAGGTGAGCACCAGCGGAACGCTGCCCCTCTCTTGGAAAATCTGAAGTTTAGGCGGCTTGCGCTGACCTCAAGCCTTCGATTTTCCGTTCTCCCCCGCAAGGGGGGAGATAGGCGCCCCACAGACTTCCCTCAAATCCCCTCGCCCGGCTTCCAGGCTTTCGGCACTGCCCCTCGCTCGACCACATAGAAACCATCGGTCGACACCTTCTCCCACGCACCCGCCTCGCCGTCCGGCCAGAGCACGCGGATCTCGGTTTCGGCCTGATCGCCCAGACCGAAATGGTGCCAGCCGGTCTTGCCGCTGACATGGCTGCCGCCGATGGTGATTTCGCGGCGCTGGATATAGTCTCCGGTCTTCACCTCGATCCAGGCGCCGATGGCGTCCCGGTTCGGGCCATCCTGGCGCAGTGCCACCTGCAGGAAGCGGCCGGGCGTTTCCGTCGTGTTGCGCCAGATCTCGACCGGTGAGCCCTGATTGACGACGAGCAGATCGATGCGACCGTCGAGGTTGAAGTCGGCTAGCGCGCCGCCGCGGCCGGTGGCCATGGAGGCGACGCCGGCCTTGTCGCCCATTTCGATGAATTTGCCGTCCTCGCCCTGGACCAGCAGGTTGTTGGGATCCTTGGCCGCAAAGTCGGGCATCTTGGCAACATTGCCCTTGGCGATGAAGAGATCGGTGCGGCCGTCATTGTTGACGTCCTCGAAATCCGTATGCCAGGCCGTCGAGGGTCGGATTTCGCCGCCGATATAGGGCCGGTGGGCGGTCGCGCCCTTGGCGAAGGCGACGTCGGCATAGGACGGTTTCGGCTTGCCGTCGGCGGGGATTTCGGCGAGCTTCTGCAGCTTGTTGTCCGTCATACTGGTGAGGAAATACTCGGGATAGCCATCAAAATCGAGGTCGTGGGATGCGATGCCCATGCCCCAGATGCGCAAATATTTCCAGCCTTCCTCCTGGGTGAAGAGCCGCGGCGGCTGGCCGGGCTCGACATGCCACATCTGCTCCTGACCGCCCTTGTAATACTCACGGTCGTTGGAAACGCGCAGCGACGGCGTACCCGAGCGATCCCAGTCGGTGAAGAGAATGGAGAGCGGGCAGTAGGACGGGTTGAGCGACAGCGGCGGCTTAAAGCGGCGTTCGCTGCCCGATGCCGGGCGATGCAGCCAGTTGTCGGTGCAGGAGCCCCAGGGTTCGAGATCCTCGAAGCGGTCGATGTAATTGCCGACGGCGAGCGTCGGCCAGGCATTGCCCTTTTCCCAGGTGGCGGAAAAGGCCGTCGACCAGGCGTCGCCGCCATCGAAGCCCCAGGCCTCATTGGCGCGTTCGAAGCGGCACTCGCCGAGGCCCCGCATCAAGACATTCTCGCCGGAGCGCAGGAGCACGACGTCCTGGTTGCCGTCACCATCGACATCGAGCGGATAGGCGCCGATCACCTTGTCGAGCTCGAGGCCCGAGGCCTGTTCCTCGAATTTCAGTGCGCCGCCGGGCTGGCTGCGGTTGAGATAGAACCTGGCCTTGTCCTCGCCGCCAGCCAGGACGAGGTCCGGAAATCCGTCGGCATTGCAGTCGAAGCTGCCAGCGCCGCCGCCGACCATGAACTCCCAGTCGCCGCGATAGGTGCTGGCAATGCCACTGGTCGATGTTTCATCGGCAAAGCGGGGAGCGAGCGGGCCGCCATTGGCCAGTGCGGTGCCGGCATGCAAGGCAAAGGCCAGCGTTCCCAGGATGGTAAGGCGCGTTGCGCCAGAGGTGATCGATCCGGTCATCCGCGTGTCCTCAATGCAACCGCCTTTTCGCCGATGCACCTTCCCTGATCCAGGCCGCGTTCGATGGCGGCACGGAAATGGATGCCGCCATAGAGGCGGGAGATGCCGGCCTCGTTGGCCGCATCCCAGAAGCTCTTGAAGCTGCGGTTGGGCAGCTTGTCCTTTTCATGGGTGCTGTCGGTGAAGGCAAAATTCTCGCCGAAGAAGGCGGTCAGAACGGTCGCCGCCGCTCCCGACTGGGTGGAATGGCCGGAGGGATATTCCGGGAAGGGCGGGGTGATCAGCACCGGCTCCCATTTCGGGTCGATGACGCGCTTGATATAAGTGACCGGGCGCAGCAGATCGTATTCGAACTTCGAATGCCAGCAGCCGATGAAGGCATCGGCAAGCGTGATGCCGAGACGGGCCAGGAGGTCGGCGTGTTCGGCCGCACTTGCCTTGCGCTCATCGAGCACCTTCAGCGCGATGACGATCCAGTGGCCGGGCGGGGTGGGCGAGAGCATGGGATCATCCGACCAGAAGCGGGCAATGGCGCGCTGCTCGGGGGTGAGGTTCTTGACGGTCTCGTAGACTTCGAGAGCTTCCTTGTAGAAGTCCGAGCCCTTTTCCTCGCTATAGGCGGGCGGCGGCGGCAGCGGGCAGGCATTGCCAGTCGGCATGGCGAAGGGCCGGTTCTCGCCCCATTTGGGCAGGAGCGGCAGCTGCTGCTGGTTGATCAGGCTGGTCGGCACCCAGCTCTCCGGCCGACTGCCAAGCGCAAACTCGAGCGGAAAGCCCATGTTCTCGACCTTGGCCCCGCCATCCTGCAGTGACCAGGCGAGAATATGCGCGGAGATGCTCTCGCCATAGGCGTGGCTGCGGGCGACGAGATCTGGGGCCAGACCGGCCGAGACTTCGGCGGAGAGCTTCTCGGTCATGCGATTCAGCGCGCGCTGTCCGGTCGGGCCGGTATTGCCGAAGAACTCGCGGGCAGCGGATGACAGTGCGGCCTGCATGACAACGGCCTCGTCATAGGCCATGCCTCCCTGGCGCTGCCGCACCGGCGTGAGGCCATTCAACTGCCCGGCGAGCGAGGTCATGCTGCGATCACCGGAAGCGAGCGCCTCGTAAGCCGTGACCCCGAGATAACCAAAGGCGCGGCTTGCAACCGGAGGCGAATAGGTCGGCGTGTGGCGGACGAGTTCCAGGATCAGGCGATACCAGTCGCGCATGACCTTGTCGGCCCCGACCGTCGATGCGTAAGCCGGCTGGAGCGCCAGCGCCAGCATGATGAAGCAGAGCGCCATCAGGCGCTTCCCCACTGCTTTCATGTCCCCCTCCCACAGGTTTCTGAAGCCATCTCAATCGATTGAATGCCGATTAAGCACGGTGACGGAACAGTCGCAAGGGGGCAGGCGATGACGGAAGATCAAATCCAGCCGATGGCGCGGCCCGCAAGGCTGATGGCAAAGACCACGAGGAAGCTTGCGGCGACCCGTCCGAAAAGCAGCGGACTTGTGGTTGCGACACGACGCAGGATGGCGGCGCCGGCAATCAACCAGCAGGTGGCGACACAGACCACCGTCAGGCAAAACACGCCGATGTAAGGCAGAGGCTGAAGCAGCGTTTCCAGTGAGGCCAGCGAGGCCGCAGGCATCAGGGCGAGGCCAATGATGAGAGCCTTGGGATTGAGCACGGTGGTGCAGTAGACACTGGCAACCGTGACGGCGCCCGGCCTGCTCGCCGAGGGTGGGCGGGTCCAGAGACGGGCCGCCAGCAGCAGAACCCAGAGCGTCGAGGCCAGCTTGACCAACAGCGCTGCCAGCGGCTGATCGGCCAGCAGCGGCGCGGCGAGAAATACAAGCGGCAGAATGGTGGTGAGATAGCCGCCGAGTTCAGCGCCGATCAGCGGCAGGGAAGCCTTCAGGCCCCGCGTCGCGCCGGAGACGGCGAGCAGCGTGTTTGTCGGGCCGGGCGTCAAGAGCAGGAGAAGAACGGCGAGGGCAAAGGCGGACCAGGACAAGCGGGATACTCCGATATCATGACGCCCGAGATAACATCCGGATCGGACTGGCAGCTTGATTTCGGTCAAGCCAGTTCTGCATCGAGCGCGCGTCGGCAGTCAGGCTGGATTGATCTGGCGAACCCAGGCGCGGGCAATCGCCAGTCCCGCCTCGTCCGAGAGGGCGCCATCGGTCGGCTCGAGCTCCGCATGGCGGGAAAGCCAGCCCGGCTCCTTGCTCTCGATGACTTCGGGGAAATGCGTCATCCAGTTGCGCACGACGTCGCGATTGGCCTCGAAATGGAACTGGAATCCATAGGCCGCGCGGCCCATGCGGAAGGCCTGGTGGCGGGCGGCGGCGTTTTCGGCAAGGTGGGTCGCCCCTCGCGGCAGGGTGAAGGTGTCGTCATGCCACTGGAAGGACAGGAAACGATCAGGCATGGCCGCAAGGACCGGGTCTACCCCGCCAGCTTCGGTGCGGCCAATGGTATGCCAGCCGAATTCGGGAGCAGCACCAATGAGGTTTTCTCCGCCATAGGCACGGGCGAGCAACTGGCTGCCGAGGCAGATGCCTAGCACCGCCTTGCCGCTGTCACCGAAACGGCGCATCAGCTTTGCCAACTCCGGCAAGTATGGATGTCTGTCGTCATCGCGGGCGCTCTGCTCCCCGCCGAAGACGACGAGAGCGTCATGGGCCTCGAAATTGGGCAGGGCTTCGCCGGCATAGGGGCTGAAGGTGATAGTCTTCGCGCCGGCCTCTGCAAGCGCAATGCCGACCTGACCGGCTTCGGTGACTCTGGTGTTCTCAACAATGGCGACGCGCATGGGGGAATCGGATCTCTGAGGCGGGGTGCCCTAGAGAAAGCATGAGTGCGCCCTTGTCGCAAGACGGGAGGGCGCTGCAACGGCACCTTCTCGGCAAGCCGGGACGCTCGGTTGCAAGTGCAAGGGGAATGACGACGGACAGTCGCCGCCCGGGTCTCGACGGGCTCGATGCGGAGGCGATAGACAGGGGGAAATTGCGGGAATCGAATCTGCAAAACGAGGATGACAAGCATGAGCAAGCCCAGGCTATCGATCACCTATTGCACCCAGTGCAACTGGCTTCTCCGGTCCGGATGGATGGCGCAGGAACTGCTGCACACCTTCGCCGACGACCTCGGCGAGGTGGCGCTCATACCGGGGACAGGCGGGATCTTCGAGATCCGGCTGAACGACGAACTGATCTGGGAACGCAAGCGCGATGGCGGCTTTCCGGGGCCGAAGGAGCTCAAGCAAAAGGTCAGGGACGCAATCGACCCCGAGCGCGATCTCGGCCATGTCGACCGCGCAAGCGCAAACGAAGGTCTCGACAGTTGATGGGAAACAGGCGGCCCGGAGGCCGCCTCAAAGCTTGGGTCGCTCAATAAAACGGCGACCGGCAGACCTTGTAGTAACCACTCGAGGAGAGGAACTGGTTGGTACGCGGGCTATAGGACCGGTAGCGATCAAGGCACCAGTCGACGTGCCGCTCCCAGGACCGGCGTGGCGGGCGATAGCCCGGGTCGGCATAGACTGGCGGGCGGGGCCGTGGACGGTAGACCGGTTCGTCATAGACGGGTGGGCGCGGGCGCGGGCGGTAAACCGGCGGCTCGTCATAGACCGATGGCGGATCATAGTCCGGCGGCGGCGGACGATCCCAGGTTTCGTAGCAGCCGGAGAAGTCGCAGACGAGATCAACCCGTTCGACATCGGAGTGTCGTGCGAGGGATTGCTGCGCCGGCATGGGCATGGCGGCCTCCGCCGCCTGGGTCATGAACTGGGCACCGGCCAATGCCAAGGCCAGGCAAGCAGATCGAATCGTCATCGCGTCATCCTGTTTTTCGTCCCGACACGCCCGAGATCAAGGCGCACCGACCGAGAAGTAGAGCGTTTCGATCACGGCTTTTTCACGACGGCGTCATCGGTCGGTCGCCTGCATATTCCTGGATGGCGCCTGGCGGATATGGCTCGGAGACTGAGGGCGCCTGCTTTCCGCGGAACGGTTTTTCGGCGTCGACATGAAAACTTCAAAATGCCGGTTGACAGGCCGGAGCAGTGCCTTTACACGGCTCCTCGTCGCCCAGATGGCGGAATTGGTAGACGCGCAGGTTTCAGGTACCTGTGCCGCGAGGCGTGGAGGTTCGAGTCCTCTTCTGGGCACCAAATTCCGATTTGAGATCAGCAGTTTATGCGGTCCTCAAACAGCAGAAAAAGCCCGGTTCGCCGGGCTTTTTTCTTGCCCTGACACAGGGCGTCGTGCCGCGATGCGGTCGGCCGCGCTTCCCACTCTCCAGCACCTCGAACAGACGAGAAGGACAGATCATGGACGAGACCGTCGCAATCGAAAGCCGCAGCGATTTCGCGCTCTGGGCCATCGAACGGGCCAAGGAAATCGTGTCGCAGGAGGGTACGGCGCTGGCACTGGCTGCCCGAGACATGGACGAAGAGGCCCTGCGCGAAGCCGGCCACAAACTCGGTGGGGCGATCAGCGAAGCGCTTCTCGAAGTCTTCGACGGCCTGCTGGGCCAGGATGACGGCTGACGCCGCAGTCCCGGACTATCCCGTCAGTCGATGACGCGCGGATTGACGCCCGGATACCACATGCGGCCGGTGCGGGGCGGCTGGGTTCCCTCGTAGACGATGCCGTTCTTTTCGCAGCGGTAGACCGTGTAGGGAAGAGAATCACGCAGCTCATAGCGTCCGAAGCGGCGGTCGGGAAAGACGGTGCGCGTTTCGCAGCTGAGGTTGTCGCCGAACTGGTTTGCCGGGTCCTGCGGCTTGACGCCCGGCAGGTCCTTGAAGCTTTCCTGGCCTGCCCGGCCCCAGGCGATACCCTCGGCTGCCTGGACAGGCGACACGAGCGCTGCGAGCAGCAAGGCCACGGGAAACAAAAGGCGCTTGCGGGATACATGAGGATTTCGGCACAAAGGCAGCATGGGCAATCATCTCGTCAGCAGTATCGACGTCGATATAAGCATTCCGTCCGCTGCCACCAAGCCCGGTATCATCACGTTTCGGCGACAGGGCGACGGTAGCCGGTCGGGGTGCCGTAGAGCCAGCCGATGCGTTCTATGGCGGCTTCCAGCGTTTCCCGCGCCACGGACATGGTGTTGCCGTTGGCGTGGATCATGGTCGTCTCGTCTTCCATGATCGCCACATGGCCCTTCCAGAAGACGAGATCGCCGCGCTTCAGCTCCGGCCGTTCGATCGGTGTGCCAAGGTCCTTTGCCTGCATGTCGCTGTCGCGCGGGGCTTTCTGGCCGGCAAGGCGCATGGCGAGCTGGACGAGGCCCGAGCAATCGATGCCGAAGCCGGATTTGCCGCCCCAAAGATAGGGCGTTTCGAGGAAAAGGGCGGCAACGCCGACATAATCCGGCGCCGGCGGATCCGCGATCGGGCGAAGATGGCGGGCGACGAGGGCGCCGCCATCCGACAGCAGGAGATAGCGGGTGCCGCGGGTCTCCGCCTCTCCGACGACCGTTAGCCGGCTTCCGATCGACAGGGCCATGCGGGTGGGAAAGCGGAGATCGGGCCCGGAATAGACGAAGGTGCGGGGTGCCGTGACGATATGGGTCGGGGCGACAACGGGTCCGAGCGCCTCTTCCGGCAGATAGCCGACATAGGCATCGTCGACGGCCTGGACCCAGGCCCAGCCTTGTCTGCGTTCGAAAACGCGGACCTCTTCCCCGATCAGCAGCTCGGTGTCGATGCCGACCATGGGATCCGGTTTCGGGCGGAGCGCGACGACCGGCACGGTGATCATTGCCGGTTCGGGGGAGACGAACCGATCGGCCTCGACCTGACCCTCAAGGGCGATGTCGGCAAGATCCGGACGGAAGGCGTGGAGGCGCCGGTCGAGCATGAAGAATTCTCCGTCAGCCGAGCGATCGGCCCCTGGCGATGATGTTATCGCCGAATTTTTCGAGATAGAGCGCACCGCTGACGGTGCGCTTGACGATGACGCTGCGGCGATCGAGGTCGTCGCGAACACGGTCCACCAGGCCCATTTCGCCGAGCGTATCGAGCGCGCGGGTGATGACGGGCTTGGTGACGTTGAGGGTTGCAGCCAGGCCGCGCACGGTATGCGGCGGGGGCACGAGATAGATCTCGAGCAGGACGGCGAGCTGGCGCATGGTGAGATCATGTCCATCCTTGAGGACCTGATCAAGCGTTACCCTGTGCCACAGGCCGAGCGCCTGGGTTGCCGTCATTTCGAGGCCCATGGCCCCTCCCCTCGTCATCCTGCGGGGCGGAAAAACCCCTCGCCCGCATCATTCCGGCAATGGAACGATCTGGCAAGGGCCTCTCAATCATCTCAGTCGGCACCGGACTCCAGATAACGGTAGAGAGCGCGAATGGCCTGGGCTTCGCCGCCGACGGGCGAGTGGGCGCGCTCGGTCTGGGACCAGCCGAAGATATCGAAATGCGCCCAGCGGCGTTTCGGCGAGACGAAGCGCTTGAGGAAGAGGGCTGCGGTGATCGCACCGGCCATGCCGCCGGATGGGGCGTTTGTGAGGTCGGCGATCTGGGCCTTCAGCATGCGCTCATAGCCCTTGTGCAGGGGCAGGCGCCAGAGCGGGTCATCGACTTCCAGGCTCGCCTCGGCAATTGAATGGGCGAGGTCTTCGTCATCGGTGAAGAAGGGCGGCACATCCGGGCCGAGGGCGACACGAGCGGCACCGGTCAGCGTTGCCATGTCGATCAGGAGTTCCGGCTCCTCGGCATCTGCGTAAGTCAGTGCATCTGCGAGGATCAGCCGTCCCTCGGCATCGGTGTTGTCGATCTGGACGGTCAGGCCCTTGCGGCTCCTGTAAACGTCGCCGGGGCGGAAGGCATTGCCGGCGATGGCGTTTTCGACGGCGGGGATGACGACGTGCAGGTCGACCTTGAGCTTGGCATCCATGATCATCAGCGCAAGGCCGAGAACATTCGCCGCGCCGCCCATATCCTTCTTCATCAGCAGCATGGAGGAAGCCGGCTTGATGTCGAGGCCGCCGGTGTCGAAGCTCACGCCCTTGCCGACAAGGGTGACCTTGCGGTGGCCCTTCTTGCCCCAGCGCATC
Source organism: Rhizobium sp. AQ_MP (assembly GCF_014237835.1). Lineage (GTDB taxonomy): Bacteria > Pseudomonadota > Alphaproteobacteria > Rhizobiales > Rhizobiaceae > Allorhizobium. The sequence continues at coordinate 116,208 of NZ_JACJVI010000001.1, read as the reverse complement.
TCAATGAGGCGCGGAGCGATCGTGGAGGCGCGGCCGACGGCATGAACGAGGGGGAAATTCTTCTCGATCAGTTCATCGCCGGTGATGACGGAGACTTCCGCCTTGTAGTGCTCGGCGAGACGACGGACGGCGGCTTCGATATCGGCCGGGCTCATGTCGTTGGCGGGCGTGTTGATCAGGTCACGGGCGAGATAGACGCCAGCGATCTGGCGCTTGATATCAGCGGCATCGGCATCCTGCGGGATCAGCAGGCGCGGTTCGGTGACGCGTTCGGATCGGTAGCGGTCGAAGCTGTAGGCGCCTAGACCATAACCGAGCAGCAGGCGGTTGGCGGTCAGGGGTGCGGTCTCGATGTGCCATTCGCCGGCCGGCAGAGCGCGCGCGAGCTTGCCGGTCAGATAGGGGTTTTCGGAGGGGTTGGAGCCAAGGCCGAAGAGGGCGCCGCCGACATGGCCATCGGCCGTCGGGATCAGCAGGACCGAGCCGGCCTCTGCCTTGAAGCCGGCTTTCTTTGCCCAGTCCAGTGCCAGCGGTTCCAGCGTCCCTGTCTCGACATGGGCCGGGGTGACCGCAAAGACCGGCAGCGATTTGCCGCCCTTGGTGCTGAAGGGCGATGGTCTTTCGATATACTGGAACGGGGCCATGGTGGACGCTTTCTGGAGAGACGGCTGAGGAATCGCGGACGAGCCGGATTAACACTCCGTTAGGGTTAACAGATTATTGCTTGAGTGGAGGTTGCGCCGCCCTGCACTGACGAGGCGGTGGAGACGACTTAACGCGGGACGATCACCATGCGCATGCGAAATCCAGGCTCGGCAAACCGTTTGCGGATCATGGCCACGACCGGCCTCGTGCTGGCGGCGCTGACGCTGACGGGTTGTGCCTCGTCGAAGAAGGAGCTGACGACCGGTTCGATCCCGAAGATGAACCGGCAGCTCGACCAGCTGAGCGGACCGCAGCTCAATGCCGCGGTCGAAGGGATCGGCCAGGCCTATGAGCGCGACCCCAAGGACCGCAATACGGGTCTTTCCTATGCCAACGGCCTGATGATGACCGGGCGCAATACCCAGGCGCTCGCCGTGATGCAGCAGGTGGCGATCGCTCATCCGAGCGACCGCGAAGTGCTGGCGGCGCTCGGAAAGGCGCAGGCCGCGGCCGGCCAGCTGGAAAAGGCGCTTGGCACCATTCAGCGGGCGCAGACGCCCGACCGGCCCGACTGGCGGCTCTATTCGGCGGAAGGTGCCGTGCTCGACCAGCTCGGCCGCTCCAGCGAAGCGCGCTCGCGCTATCGCATGGCGCTGCAGATGCAGCCGAACGATCCGAGCGTGCTCTCCAACATGGGCATGTCCTTCGTGCTCTCCGGCGATCTGAAGACGGCGGAAGACTATCTGCGACAGGCCTCGCAGCAGCCGGGCGCCGACAGCCGCGTGCGCCAGAACCTGGCGCTGGTCGTCGGTCTGCAGGGGCGCTTCCAGGAAGCCGAGCAGCTTGCGGCGCAGGAACTCGACCCGCAGCAGGCAGCGGCAAACCTGCAATATCTGCGCGGCATGCTCGCCCAGCAGAATTCGTGGAAGCAGCTGTCCAGCCAGGACAAGGCCAAGCAGAACGGCTAAACCCTCAATCGGGAAAGAAGAGGTTCGAGCGACCGCTGGTGAGATCACGCACCAGGCGGATTGCCTGTGGCTCGTCGCCTTGCCGCAGGGTGACGGTGAGATCGACGCCTTCTGCGGTGAAGCTCTCGGCAAGGACGAGATGCGGGATCGCAGTCAGCCGCGATTTGACCAGCGCGAGATCGGAAAAACTCACGGCACAGGTGCCCGAGACCATCGGGATGATCTCGCGCTTGTCGGCTTGGCGCAACATCTGGGCCGCCGTGCCGCCATAGGCCCGCACCAGGCCGCCACTGCCCAGCAGGATGCCGCCGAAGAAGCGCGTGACGACCACGACCACGCCATCGAGATCCTGGCCGTCGATCGCCTGGAGGATCGGTTTGCCGGCCGTGCCTGAGGGTTCGCCGTCATCGGAGAAGCGGTAGGACTGACCGAGGCGCCAGGCCCAGCAATTGTGGTTGGCGGCGAGATCTGAGACCTTTGCGAGGAAAGCCCTGGCGTCTTCTTCGCTGGAGATCGGTGCCGCCTGGCCGATGAATCGGCTCTTCTTGATGTCCTGGACGAATTCGACGGGGGCGACGAGGGTATGGGGCATGGGCGACTCAGCCTTGCCTCTCGTGCTCGGCGAGCCAATCGGCGAGGGCTGCGATGACGGAGAGCCTCAGGGCGGCCTTCATAGCGAGCGCGCGGGTGAGCGAGGCATCCCGGCTGGAGAAGCCGAGTTCGGCCATGACACCCGAAGGCGAGAGCTTTCGGGCGCGCATGACGGCTTCCACACGCTCGATGGTCGAGGGCAGGAGATAGCGGCCATTGGCAATCAGAGCGGCAGCATCCCCGGGCACCGGGTCCTGGCCCTGGCACGAGGTGTCGGTGCCCCTCGCCCGCGCCTCGGCCTGGACCAGATCCAGAAAGGCCTGACGCTCTTCCGGACCTGCTGATGTCCAGGCCTTCAGGAGCTTCTTCAAGGGGCTGGGCTTCTCTTTCTTCGACATGACCGGCTTTCTGTTCGTTACCGTCCATAGCCCGAGCCGAGACAGGGCGCGAGAAAAAAACTTGGGGTCCCGCTTCTTGTCGCAGGGGAGGAAATTCGGCTTTGGCAACAGCGGCATCGGGGTCGAAACAGCCGTTTTTCGAGCGTCCGTGCATTAGCGATTTCTGTTGGACGGAAAGCGGTCGTTAACCTTTATTTTCTACTCAGATAGCTCCGTTTTCGCGTTCTTGTATCCCGCCAGCGTTCAGGTTTTCGATGCACCCTCCCCGTTCCAATTCCGCGTATCAGGTCAATCAGTTAGGGGACAACACGGGTGAAGGCGCCGATCAGTCGGCGGCCAACCAGATCGAGGGGCGTGAGGAAACACCGGTCTGGCAGAAGGCTTTCGTGCTGGGCCCGAACGTCCGCTTCACGCGCACGCCCGACCGGGTGCCGGCCAAGCCCGACGCGACTCCGGTCCCGACGTCTCCTCCAAGCGTACCAACAGTCCGCACAGCCGCGCCGGAGCCACTGTCTCAGCAGACGCCGCCGCGCCAGGCGTATGTGCCGGCGAGCCAGCGCACCCCCTCCACCCAGGCAAAGCCTGCGACGTCGACCTCGACGGGCGTTCCGTTTGCCGGATTGCCGCGAACCGGCGCGCCTTCGCCGGCACCGAAGCTGGAAGCACCGCGCATGCCGGCCTCGGTCACACTGCCGCAGCCACCGGACGCCGTCGGTGCGCGGGCGCTCACCTACAAGCTTCGTCGCGAACTGGCGCGCCAGCAGGCCGAGCAGGCCGCCTGGGAAGCAGCGATGGCCGAGGGCGCCTCCCCGAGCGAGATCGGCCCGGCGCCGCAGCAGGCGCAGCCTGCACCGCTTGTCCAGGGTATGCGTAGCGTGCTGGCAAGCACGCAGGCCGCCAGTGTCGGCTCTGCCACACGTCCCGGAACCGAGGCGCAGGTGCCGCCGCATCTGCAGCGGTCGCTGGCCCAGCAGGCCGAAGCCGCGCGGCTTGCCGCCCACCAGGCGGCGCCGACGCCGCGTCCCCCTATGGTGCGCAATGCGTTTTTGCGCACGCCACCCCAGCCGATCGCTCCGGAGCCAGCTGTGGCGCCCGTGACAGCGTTTACACCTGCGCAACCAGTTGCAACGGTTCCGGTCGCAAACCCGGCAGCCACAGCGGGCTTTGCCGCCTGGGCGCAGATGACCAATCCGGCGCCGGCCACGCCCGAGCCACTCGCCGCCGTGGCACCTGTCGTTGCCGAAGAGCAGGCTGAAGCCGCACGACTTCCGATCGCTTCGCTCCTGTCTGACCACATCTTCTTCGAGGCCATGGTGGCGCCGGTGGAGGCGCCCGCCGAGATCGAGATGGCGCGACCTGCTACCGCAAGGCCGGTGGCGCAGTCGCGCATGCCGGTCGCTCGTCCGCCGGTTCAGCCAAGCGCGCCCCAGCCCGTGCGGAGCATTCCCGCGCCGGCACCGCAGGCCGTTTCCGCCGTTCGCGCCGAAGTCGTGCGTTATCGTCCCGAGGGTGTCTCGCTCGCCGCGCAGCCGGTCACGGCGCTGCCGCGCAAGCCTGTCTTCGAGGCGACGCCGGGCTCGGTGGTGGCGCTTTACCGCGAGGTGGCAAACCGCGCCGTGTCGGCGGCGCCCTTGGTGCCGGCACAGGCCCAGCCGGCGATGACCGAGCCTGTCGCGCCGCTGGAGATGGCCGCTCCGGCACCGCTTCAGGTGACCTCTTCGTCCATTGCTCCGATGTCAGCCGCCTTGCCGCGCCAGCCGCTGTTCAAGGCGCAGGAAGCGCTGGGTGAAGGCGAATACGAACTGCCCTATCTCGACTACCTGCAAATGCCGCCGGTGCAGACGGGCGTGACGATGACGGCAGAAGCGCTCGAACAGAGTGCCGGTCTTCTGGAAAGCGTGCTCGAAGACTTCGGCGTCAAGGGCGAAGTTATCGACGTGCGCCCCGGCCCGGTCGTGACACTCTACGAATTCGAGCCGGCGCCGGGGGTCAAATCCTCGCGCGTCATCGGTCTCTCCGACGACATCGCCCGGTCGATGTCGGCGCTGTCGGCCCGTGTTGCCGTCGTCCCCGGCCGCAATGTGATCGGCATCGAGCTGCCGAACCCGGTGCGCGAGACGGTCTATCTGCGCGAGCTGATCGAGACGCCCGATTATGCCGAGACGCGCTACAAGCTGCCGGTGTGCCTCGGCAAGACCATCGGTGGCGAGCCCGTCATCGCGGAGCTTGCTAAGATGCCGCATCTGCTGGTCGCCGGCACCACCGGTTCGGGCAAGTCGGTGGCGATCAACACGATGATCCTCTCCCTGCTCTACCGGTTCCGACCGGACGAGTGCCGCTTGATCATGGTCGATCCGAAGATGCTGGAGCTTTCCGTCTATGACGGCATTCCGCATCTGCTCACCCCCGTTGTTACCGACCCGAAGAAGGCCGTGATGGCTCTGAAATGGGCGGTGCGCGAGATGGAGGATCGCTATCGCAAGATGAGCCGCCTCGGCGTGCGCAATATCGACGGCTACAATGCCCGGGCCGCCCAGGCGCGCGAGAAGGGCGAGACGATCACCGTTTCCGTGCAGACCGGATTCGACCGGCAGAGCGGCGAAATCGTCTATGAGGAGCAGGAACTCGACCTTTCGCCGATGCCTTACATCGTCGTCGTGGTCGACGAGATGGCCGACCTGATGATGGTGGCCGGCAAGGAGATCGAAGGCGCGATCCAGCGGCTGGCGCAGATGGCGCGTGCGGCCGGTATCCACCTGATCATGGCGACCCAACGTCCCTCGGTCGATGTCATCACCGGCACGATCAAGGCCAATTTCCCGACGCGCGTCTCCTTCCAGGTGACCTCGAAGATCGACAGCCGCACCATCCTGGGTGAACCGGGTGCCGAACACCTGCTCGGCCAGGGCGACATGCTGCACATGGTCGGCGGCGGGCGTATTGCGCGCGTACATGGTCCCTTCGTTTCCGACGAGGAAGTCGAGAAGGTCGTCGCGCATCTGAAGCTGCAAGGACGCCCCGAGTATCTGGGCACCGTGACCGAGGATGCCGACGAGGCGGAAGACGAGCCCGAAGAGGATGTGGCCGTCTTCGACAAGAGCGCCATGGGCGAAGAGGACACCAACGACCTCTACGACAAGGCGGTGAAGGTGGTGCTGCGCGACAAGAAGTGCTCGACCTCCTATATCCAGCGCCGCCTGTCGATCGGCTACAACAAGGCCGCCTCGCTGGTCGAGCGCATGGAGCAGGAGGGTATTGTCGGGGCTGCCAACCATGTCGGCAAGCGGGCGATCATCGTCGGCGGGCGCGAGGTGAGCGGCGATAGCGACTTCGAAGGTTGAGGCATGAGCTGATTGTCATGGCCGGAACTCGGCCTTGACCTCCTTCATCGCCAGGCGGTCGACGATCTGAGGCGCAAGCAGCCTGAGCCAGCGACCGAGCTTCATACGGGGCGTCATGAGAACCTCACGGCGCCCCTTTTCCATGCCCTCGCGGATGAGCCTTGCGCAGGTTTCGACCGGCATGGCGCGGTCGTCCCGGATCATCGAGACGCCGGCCGGTGAACCGCCGGGGCCGAAGCCCCGCTTGCGCAGATCCGTATCGATCGTGCCGGGATAGGCAATCATGACCCTCAGCCCCTTGTGGGCGAGTTCAGCACGCAGCGCCTCAAGAAAACCGTTCATGGCGAACTTGGTGGCACAATAGGCGGTGCGACCCGGGACGCCGACGAGGCCGGCCACGGAACTGACGCCGACGACGAGGCCTTTCGAGGCAATGAGATGCGGTAGCGCCGCCTTTGTCAGCCAGACGACGGACCAATAGTTCATCACCATCAGTCTTTCGGACCAGTCGAAATCGGCATCGGTGAAGCCTTCGAAATTGGCATGGGCCGACATGCCGGCATTGTTGACGAGGATATCAATGTGGCCGAGGCGAGAGATGGTTTCGGCGATCAGGCGCCGGCAGGCTTCGCGGTCCGTTACATCGGTCGGGATCACCTCGATGCGGGCGCCGTAAGGGCGTAGTTCTGCGGCGAGTTCCTGGAGACGGGTCACATTTCGGGCCGCGAGCACGATGGCGACGGCGCTCTTCTCGCGCGCCGCGATCTGCCGCGCCAGTTCGCGGCCGATCCCCTCGGATGCGCCTGTCATGATGATGGATTTCATATCGCGTCTCCTCCCGCCGATCGGGTCTGCAGGGTGCAGTCCTCACCAAGCACGGTCAAGCCAGGGAACCGTCACCCGGGGCGACAGTTGGACCAGGGCAAACCGACACGGGAGACATTCACATGGTAGAAGACCGACGCTCGCTATTCGTCACCGGCCTCAAGAACGCACATGCGATGGAAAACCAGGCAACATCCATCATCAAGCCGCAGCTGAAACGCATCGAGAATTATCCGCAGGTGGCGCGACGCCTGGAGGAGCACTTGCGGGAAACGGAAACCCAAATGAAGCGGATCGAGGACATTCTTGCCAGCCTCGACGAAGATCATTCATCGATCAAGGACTGGATGCTATCTGCCGGTGGAAGCATGGCGGCGATCGGCCACTCCATGGCTGACGACGAGATCCTGAAAAACTCCCTGGCGAACTACGCCTTCGAAAACTACGAGATCGCTGCCTATAATTCTCTGCTTGTGATGGCCGAGATGGGTGGATTCCAAGGCGCGATGGCGTCCTTGCGCCAGAACCTGTCCGAAGAGGAAAACATGGCGCGCTGGCTGAGCGAAAACCTGCGCGAGGTTACAGCGGAATTCGTGACCCGCCGCGAAGCCGGCGAAAGCGCCAAGGTCTGACATAGCACGCGAGGGCAAGCCATGGCCGAAGAACCGCGACACCGAAGCGCCAATCCGGCGCAGGTGAGAGGCGACATCCAGGCGGGGCTGACGGGCGACAAGCGCCCGGGCTTCGATCCGGCCATGGCTCCGCTCGAAACAGATGCGGAAGCGGGCGGCGTCTCGCTTTCGCAAGCCGAAATCCAGACCGCGCGGCAAGAGCAACGCGAGGGCCGTCCCAGAGATGTCTCCGGAGATAGCGGCACAGCCATGCGCTCCAGTTTTTCCGGAAACCGCGCAAGACAAGGGCCGTTCTGGCTGTATTTCTTCGGGCTTCTCCTCATCGCCATCATCGGCATTGGGGTACTGGTCTCCGTCTACGCACTGCCCTGATCGATCGCAAAAACTCATGCATCAAGAAGCCCGCGGGGCTTGTGACCTGCCCTGGCTCTGGTCCAGATTGCGCCGCACGTCACGTTCAGTGGCGCATGGCAGGAGGAAGAGCATGAGTCGTCTGGATGGCAAGATCGCGGTCGTGACAGGGGGAACGCAGGGGCTGGGAGCCGAGGTTGCCCGGCTCTTTGCTGAACGCGGGGCAGAAGGTCTCGTAGTCTGCGGACGCAGCACTGAAAAAGGCGAAGCGCGTGCCAGGTCCATTCACGAGGCCTATGGGACGAAGGTTCATTTCGTTTCGGCGGATCTGGCGGAGGTCGAAGACTGCCGCAAGGTCATTGCAGAAGCACGCTCGACATTCGGGCGGATGGACGCATTGGTGAATGTCGCAGCCATCACCGACCGAGGCACGATTCTCGATACCGATCCGGAACTCTTCGACCGAATGTTTGCCATCAACACGCGCGCACCGTTCTTCCTCATGCAGGAGGCCATCAAGCTGATGCTGGAGACGAAGACGGAAGGCACGATCGTCAACATCTCCTCGATGTCGGCGATGGCCGGCCAGCCGTTCATCGCGGCCTATTGTGCCTCCAAGGGGGCTCTCGACACGCTGACGCGCAACACGGCTTTCGCGCTGCTGAAGAACCGGATCCGCGTGAACGGGCTCAATATCGGATGGATGGCGAGCGACGGGGAAGACCGGATCCAGCGCGAGTTTCACGGCGCGCCGGAGAACTGGCTTGAGCAAGCTGCGGCTAGGCAGCCCTTCGGACGCCTGGTTGACCCGGCCGAGGTGGCGCGGGCCTGCGCCTATCTGTCCTCGGAGGAATCAGGGCTGATGACCGGGGCGACGATCAACTTCGACCAGTCGATCTGGGGCGCCTACGAGGACAGCCCCCATCCGTCGAAACCGTTCTGATCAGTCCTGTACCGGTCGGATGGTGTCGATGGCGATATTGCCTTCGATCACGCCGCGGCTGAGATCGGTGCGGTCCCGATCGATCTCGACGACCGTGTAGAGCTTTTCCGAGCGGAAGGCGCTGGCCATGCTGGTGGTCACGTCTTCTGCCGGTTTGGCATCGATTTCCATGTAATCGAGCTCGCCGGCTGCGGCGACGAGGCGCGCATCGCCATTGGAGCGGGCCGCAACGACAACCTCGCCCTGAAAAGGCGAATTTTTCCAACGGGGATCGTCGGGCTCTGCGGTCGGGACAAGACGGTAAAGGTTCAGAACCTCGGAGCGACGCATTCCGCTATCGGTACCCGCAGCGGCAGCCGCATCACCCTGGCGGGCTTCGATTTCCAGTGGCCTTCCTGTCAGCGTTTCATCCGGCTTTTGCTCCCAGGCAGGAGCGTCCTGTCTGTCGCGATCCATCTTGCTTCTCCCGTTGGTCGTGCCTTTCAACGTCTCGCCGGCGGCTACAGTTCCGGCCGGACGCTGGCGATCGTGCGGAACCAATGGCGGGCAAAGGTGTTCCCGCCTCAGGGGGGATGCCATGTCAGACAGGCCGGATCAGCATGACGCGCAAGCCCATTGCGATGTCGAACGTGGCCGGGATGCCAAGTCACCAGGCGAGATACCCCGGCGCGGGCTCAAGGACGTGGCCATCCGGATCTATAGACGGCTGATGCGCGAGCGCGTGACGCTAACCGCGGCGGGTGTCGCCTTTTATCTGCTGCTGGCGCTCTTTCCCGGTCTGGCCGCGATGGTCTCACTCTATGGCCTCGTATTCGACACATCCTCAATCGCCGGGCAGATGCAGTTCTTCTCCGGCCTGGTGCCGGGCGATGCCATGGACCTGGTGCTTGGGCAGCTCGAAGAACTGACGCGGCAGAACAACAGCACGCTCAGCATCGGCTTCCTGGTCGGTCTCGGGATTGCTCTCTGGAGCGCGCATAACGGCATAGTGGCCCTGTTCGAGGCGATGAACCTCGCCTATGCGGAAGATGAGAGACGCAGCTTCCTGCACATCACACTGCTCAGTACCGCCTTCACATTGGCCGGGATGGTCGTTGCAGCGATCCTTGCCGCGGCATTTGCGGTCCTGCCTGCAGTCATGGCTGTCGTGTTCATCCCGGATCGGGTGGAGCTTCTGATGAAACTCTTGCGGTGGCCGATCCTGCTGGCATTGATCTGGGGCGGGACGGTGCTCGTCTATCGCTATGGTCCCAGCCGGGAGGACGCCAAGCTGCGCTGGCTTGGCCCCGGCACGATTTTCAGCACCGTGGCCTGGCTGATCGCCTCGTTCGGCTACTCCTACTATCTGGAAAATTTCGCCGATCTCAACGCCACCTACGGGACGCTCGGGACCTTTATCGGCTTCATGCTCTGGACCTGGATCTCGACGGTGATCCTGATCGTCGGTGCGATCATCAATGCCGAGCTCGAACATCAGACGGCGCGGGATTCGACCACTGGACCCGGCAAGCCGATGGGCGAGCGGGGGGCCCGGATGGCCGATACGCTCGGCGAAGCGCATCCTTAAGCCGCGCTGATCCTCAAGAGGCGGTCACCTCCCGGCTGCCGGGGAAGAGCAGTTCGATGAACCGGGCGGCCGTCGGCTGGGGCTCGTGGTTGGCAAGGCCCGGGCGCTCATTAGCTTCGATGAAGACATAGTCGGGCCTGGCCGGATCGCGGATCATGAAATCTATGCCGACGACCGGAATGCGGATGGCGCGGGCCGCACGGCAGGCCGCGTCGACGAGATCGGGATGGACCTGGGCCGTGACATCATGAATCGTGCCGCCGGTGTGGAGATTGGCTGCCTTGCGGACGGTGATTTCACGCCCCTCCTGCAGCACGCTATCGAGATCGAGATCCTGTTCGGCGAGGCATCGCCTGGTCTCGGCGTCGACAGGGATGCGGCTTTCACCACCGGTTGCGGCGGCACGGCGACGGGATTGCTGCTCGATGAGCTTGCGGATGGGCGTCTGGCCATCACCGACAACGCGCGGCGGGCGGCGCATGGCCGCCGCCACAAGCTTGTAATCGATGACGACGAGTCGCAGATCTTCGCCCTCGAAGCAGGCTTCCAAGAGGACGCGGTCGCAGACCTGGCGGGCCTGGCGGATGGCCGCCTGCAGCGCTTCCATCGAGGAGATGCCGACGGAGATGCCGCGACCCTGCTCGCCACGGGCGGGCTTGACCACCAGCTTGCCATGCTTTTCCAGAAACGCCCGCTTGTCACTGTCAGGCGCATCCGCCGAGAGCTGTTCGGGAACGTTCAGGCCAGCGGTTTCGGCGAAGCGGCGCGTCACCGCCTTGTCGTCACAGATCGACATGGCGACGGAGGACGTCAGGTCGGACAGGCTCTCGCGGCAGTGGATCGTGCGTCCGCCATGGATCAGGCGGAAGAAGCCGCCCGCAGCGTCGGTCACCTCGACATGGATCCCGCGGCGCAGGGCCTCGTCTACGATCAGGCGCGCATAGGGATTGAGCTCTTCATATCCTTCGACCGGCTGGGCGAAGAACTTCTCGTTGATGGCATTCTTGCGTTTGACCGCAAACAGCGGGACGCGGCGGAAGCCGAGCTTTTCGTACAGACGGATCGCCTTGTCGTTGTCGTGGAGTACGGAGAGGTCGAGATAGGCGAGGCCGCGAGCGTGGAAATGTTCGGCGAGAATGCGAACGAGCCCCTCGCCGATACCCGGCTGGCGGGCCTGCGGATGGACGGCGAGGCACCAGAGCGAAGCACCACGCTCGGGATCATCGAAGAGACGCTGGTGGTCGATGCCGGTGACCGTGCCGACAATCTCACCGGTCGCATCATCCTGGGCGACAAAATAGGTGACGGGCCGGTTGTCGCGTTCGCCAGTGAAGAAGTCCTCGCGCACCTGCACCATGCCGCAGGCGGCATAGACGGCATTGATGCCGGCGGCGTCCGTTTCCGAAGCGAGGCGGCGAAGGGTAATGCCGCGCGGGCGGCGACCGCCGGCACGATAGGTGGACAAATCGAGCCGGAAGGTATGGGAGGGGTCGAGGAAGATTTCCTGCGGCGCGCGGGAGAGCAGGACATGCGGCTCTGCGACATAAAAGGCGATGTCGCGGCTATCGGGGGCTTCTTCCTTCAGCGCTTCGAGCAGCACCTCGTCATCGGCGAAGGTGCTGGCAAAGAGAAGGCGGCCCCAGCCGCAATCGAGAACGATGTTGCTCCCGATCTCTCCGGCCTGCCCCTTGCCCGGGCGCGAGGCACGGGTCGTGGCACCGGGCGCGCGCAAACGGCTGAGACGGTGAGAGACAGCCTTGGTGCTGCGCGGCGCGCGCAGGACGGTGGCAGGTTTTTCGAGCTTCTTCATGGTCATACCTCGTGGGTCTGGAGCCACATTTCGAGCAGGCCGGCCTGCCAGAGTTCCGAACCCTGCAGCGGCGTGATGTGTTCGGATGGCGCTGAAATCAGCGCATCGAGATAGGACTGACGGAAGAGGCCGCGCTCGCGGGCAGCGCTTGAGGAAAGCGTATCGCGCAGCATGTCCAGGTAAGGACCGGCAATGTATTTGAGCTGCGGCACGGGGAAATAGCCCTTCTTGCGGTCGATGACCTCGGAAGGGATCACCTTGCGGGCCACGTCCTTCAGGATGCCCTTGCCACCGTCGCGCAACTTCTCTTCCGGCGGGATGCGGCCGGCGAGCTCAACCAGTTCGTGATCGAGGAAAGGCACGCGGGCTTCGAGCCCCCAGGCCATGGTCATGTTGTCGACGCGCTTGACCGGGTCGTCGACCAGCATGACGGAGCTATCGAGGCGCAACGCCTGATCAACCGGCGTATCGGCGCCCGATCGAAGGAGATGTTCTCGCAGGAGTTCGCCGCTGACATCCGTCTCGGCCATCCATCGGCTCTCAAGCTGGGTTTTCAGAACCTCATGGGAGCGATCCCGGAAGGCCTGGCCGTAGTCGCGCACCACGTCTGTCGAGCCGACCAGCGGCGGATACCAGTGGTAACCGCCAAAGACTTCGTCGGCGCCCTGGCCTGATTGCACGACCTTGATGTGTTTCGAAACCTCCTTCGACAGAAGGTAGAAGCCGACATTGTCGTAGGAGACCATGGGTTCCGACATGGCGGCGATGGTGCCGGGCAGCGCGCCCATGAGATCGGCCGAGGGCACAAAGATCTTGTGATGGTCGGTGCCGAAGCGCTCGGCGATCAGATCGGAATAGACGAATTCGTCGCCCTTCTCGCCATTAGCCTCCTCGAAACCGACCGAAAAGCTCATCAGGCCCGTCTGACCGGCTTCCGCCAGCAGGCCGACGATCAGGCTGGAATCGACGCCGCCCGACAAAAGCACGCCGACAGGCACGTCGGCGATCATCCGGCGCTTGACGGCCAGCCGCAGCGCATCCAGCAGGCGCTCCTGCCACTCCTCTCGGGTAACGGTCGCGTCTTCCGGACGACGCTGATAGGGCGGATCGAAATAGCGGCGATCCTCGAAGCGACCATCGCGCTCATAGATGCGGATCGTTGCGGGCGGCAGCTTGCGGACGCCATTGAGAATCGTACGCGGTGGCGGCACGACGGCGTGGAAGGTCATGTAGTTGTGCAGAGCGTTGAGGTCGATCGACGTATCGACGCCACCGGCCTTGACGATGGCCGGGAGAGACGAGGCAAAGCGCAAGGCGCCTGAAACTTCAGCAATATAGAGCGGCTTGATGCCGAAACGGTCGCGGGCCATGACGACACGACCGGTGTCGCGCTCGTGGATGACGAAGGCGAACATGCCGTGGAAGCGGGCGACACAATCGGGACCCCAGGCATGCCAGGCCTTCAGGATGACTTCGGTGTCGCCATCCGAGAAGAAGCGGTAGCCTTTGGCTTCCAGTTCGCCACGCAGTTCACGGAAATTGTAGATGCAGCCGTTGAAAACCAGGGACAGGCCAAGGTCCGGATCGACCATGGGCTGCTGCGATTTGTCGGAGAGATCGAGGATGCGCAATCGTCGATGGCCGAGCCCGACATTGCCCCTGACCATCACGCCGGCCGAATCCGGCCCCCGAGGGGCAAGAACATCCGCCATGATCGAAACTGCCACAACCGACGGCGATGCGCCGTCAAACCTTACTTCTCCGCAAATGCCACACATGAACCGGGCTGAAACCTCCGTTGAAAGACCAAACGAAAAGGCGCCGCGCAGCCGCTCATCGAAGGACGGCTGACCGGACGCACATTTTGCAAATGGCCGAGAGGTTCCAATGTTCCCTATTTTTGTCTTGCGCATTGAGAGCAGAGGACACGGCTGCGTTGATGTGGGTCGTCAGGGCTTGTGCTGGCTATCCCCGTGACCATGGGCATGACCGGCCTCGCCTTCGGCACCTTCGACCATGACCGTGCCTTCGAAGCTGGCGAACAGAGCCAGTGTTTCAGCCGGCAGCGGTTTTTCGGCTTCGGCAAGGTGATGGGCCAGATGCTCGGCATCCGAGGCCGGAATACCGATCTTGGTCAGCACTGCGGCCTCCTTGAGGCTGTCGCCGCTGCAGAGATGGATGCTCCAGCCTTCGCCCTTGCGCTTCAGCAGCGCGCGGCCACCCTTGCCATCCTGGATCCAGCCGGCAATCGCCCAGTCACCGGCCACGACAACCGGCTCGACGGCAAGCGGATTTCCCTCTGTTTCGAACATCGCCTTGAGCTTTGCGGTGATATCGACGGCGGCGTCACCTGTTGGGGCGGGCTCGTGGGCGGAGCCTGCACCATGGGCGGCATGGGCCTCCGGGTGCTTGTGAGCCTGATGGGCCGAAGCCGATACGGGCAGCGTCAGGGCAAGCAGGGCCGCGAGGGCCGGCACGAGATGTCTGTTCATGAATTGCATCCTCCTCAGGGTGATGGGTGTTGGATTGTCGACAGCGGCAGGATCACCGGCCGCCCGGTTCGGCAGGTGAGGAACTCGGCTTCGACGCCGTAGATTTCCCGAAGTGTCGAAGGTGTCATGACGGCTTCAAAGTTGCCTGCGCCGACAAGACCGCCCTTGCCGAGCATGAGGATGCCGTCGGTGTGGCGCGCGGCGAGATTAAGGTCATGGATGGCGAAGAGAACGAGGGCTCCGGTGCGCTGGACATAGCGGCGCAGCAGATCGAAGACGCGCATCTGGTGGGCGAGATCGAGCGCGCTGGTGGCTTCATCGAGCAGCAGCAGGCGGGGTTCGCGCAACAGGCGCTGGGCCAGCATGACAAGCTGCTGCTGGCCTCCCGAGAGCGTGCGGATCTTGCGGGCTGCGAGATCGGCAAGGCCGAATTCCGAGAGGATGGCGCCTGCCGCTTCGAGTACATCGGGTGAGACGCGCCAGCCGAGGCGTTCATGGCGGCCAAGCAGGACGACTTCCATGACGGTCAGGTCGGCTGCGACATGGGCCTGCTGTGGCATGAAGCCGATTTCGGCATGGTGGATCGGGGCACCGGCAAAGCGGATCAGGCCCTGACAGGCAACGGTACCAGCGATGGCGCCGAGAAGCGTGGACTTTCCGGCGCCGTTCGGCCCGATCACCCCGATGATCTGGCCGGCGGCGAGATTGCAATCGATGCTATCGAGGATCCTCCGGCGATTGCGGGTGACCGAGAGGTTTTCAAGCGTCAGCAAGTCGGTCATGCGCGCCCCCGGTTGCCGGAGAACAGGATGACGGCAAAAAGCATGGGAATGCCGGCCACGGCGGTGACGATGCCGACCGGGATTGCCGCACCCGGCGAGATCGCCTTGCCCAGCACCGAGGCGCCGATCAGGATGATGGCGCCTATGACAGCCGACAGCGGCAGTGAGAAGCGGTGATCCTCGCCGACCAACATGCGGCAGACATGCGGGGCAATCAGGCCGACAAAGCCGATGGTGCCGACAAAGCAGACGGCGGCGGCTGTGAGCAGTGCCACGAGCAGGAAACTCTGACGGCGCAGGCTGTCGACGGAGAGGCCGAGGCTCCTGGCATTGGCGTCACCGAGCTTCAGCGTGGTGAGTGACCAGCAGTTGCGGGCGACGAAGGGCAGGCAGGCGAGGAAGATGAGGCCGCTGACCATGACGCTTGTCCAGGTGGCCTTGAGCAAGCTGCCGAAGAGCCAGAAGACAATCTGTTGCAGGACTTCCGGCGAGGCCATGAATTGCAACAGCGACTGCAGGGACTGAAAGAAGAAGGAGACGGCGATGCCGCCCAGCACGAGGATTTCCGGCGAGACACCGCGCAGTCTTGCGATCAGATGCACGATGCCGGCGGCGGCAAGTGTCATGGCGAAGGCGGCAAGCGGGGTTACGATGTAAATCGGGAGAGGTAGAAGCCCGCCCAACATGATGGCGAGTGCCGCACCGAAGCCAGCGGCGGCCGAGAAGCCGAGCGTGAAGGGGCTGGCCAGCGGATTGTCGAGGATGGTCTGCATCTGCAGGCCGGCAAGTCCGAGGCAGGCACCGACAATGGCTCCCATCAGGGTCTGCGGCATGCGCAACTGCCAGAGGATGGTGGCGATCGTCTTGTCTTCGCCGGCGGGCCCTGCAAGCAGTCCCGTCCAGACATCGGCAAGCGGCATGCCGGAAGGGCCGGTGGTCAGGTCGAGCAGCATGAGCGCCACGAGTGCGGATGCGGCCAGCATGAGGCTGACCGCACGGCGGACGGATGCACGGCGAAACGCGCCGTGCATCGCATCGATATCGCCGGAGGCGAGGCTCATTGGCCGGCGGCCTGATAGGGCAGCACGAAGACGCCATCGGCCGTGATCGGCAGCCACTTGGCGTAATAGTCGGCGATATTCTTCGCCGGATCGACGTCCTTGAAGGCATCCGGATAGAGCTGCTTGGCGATATACTGGGCGTAGACGAAGTCCGACAAGGTGCGGGCGCCGCCATGGTAGATCGCGTGAACCTGGCCGTTCTTGACTGCCGGGAGCTCGCTCCAGCCGGCACGTTCGACATAGGGCTTCATGCGTTCGCGGGTCAGCGCCGGATCAGCACCAAAGCCGACCTGGACCGACTGCGGGCGATTGACCCATTCGGAACCGGCGAGGAAGATCAGGTCGGGCTTTTCAGCGAGAACATATTCGGGGCTGAGCGGTCCCCAGTTGCTGACCTGACCCTTGGCGATGTTCTTGCCGCCGAGCTTTTCGATGACGGCACCCCACATCGTATCCCCATAGGAGTTGCCGACTTCGGCAGCTCCCTTCTGGGCGAGTTCGACATAGACCTTCTTATCCGTCGGGCCGGCTGCCTTGATGCGGGCGTCGATGTCGGCCATTGCCGCTTCATAGTCCTTGGCGAGCTGCTCGGCGCGATCTTCAGTGCCCATCAGCTTGCCGAGGGCCAGTGTCGAGGCGACATGCTTTTCAACGGTCTGGGCATTGTAGTCGAGAACGACAATCGGGATGCCCGCGGCTTCGATCTGCTTGATGCCTTCGCCGAGTGCATCATAGGACCAGGCGGCGAGGATCAGGAGATCCGGCTTTGCGGCCACGACCTTTTCAATCGAGAAGGTATTGTCCTCTGTGTTGCCGACATCCGGAATGGAGGAGAGCTTCGGCAGGGCCTTCTCATAGAGGGCGAACTGGTTCGGGCGCCAGTCCTTCCAGGTGGAGAGTGACAGCGCCACCACCTTGTCGAGTGCCTCCGGGCCGGCAATCGCCAGATAATCCTCGTAGTAGAAGCCGAGCACGACGCGCTCAGGCACGTCCGGGACGGTGACCGTGCGGCCCTTGACGTCGGTGACGGTGATATCGGCGAAGGCCTGGCCGACAAAGGCCAGCGTCGCAACGGCGGCGAGGAGAAGTTTCTTCATCAATGGTACCCTTTGTATTTCGTAGATTTGAAGTTGGTGCGGCGGTGGCGAACCTGCTGCCGCACCGATAGACGTCGATCAGCTCAGCGCCTTCTTCAGCGGCGTGATGTGGCGGAAGACGAGGAGGTCGAGGAGGAGAACCGCGAGCAGTACGGCGCCTGATAGCGGGAAAAGCAACGCCGTTCCCAGCATGACCAGCGCTCCGGTCTTCCAGAGCGGTCCGGGCTCGCCGACGCTGGGTGCCATGAGGCGGGCGGCCCCCTTAGGACGGCGCTTCCACCACATGACGAAACCGCTCACAGAGAGGAAGATGACCGACAGACAGAAGGCCGTGACCAGGATCAGGTTCCAGAGGCCCATATCGCCTTCGTGGAAGGCAATGCCGGCGGCCATGGCCTTGCCGGCGGCGCCGTAATCGGCGAAGCCGACATCGGCGAGGATGCGGCCGGTATACTGGTCGATGTGGACGGTGCGGTCCATCAGCGGGTTGGCACTGTCATTGCTCATGGTGTCACGCGAGATGGTCCAGACGGCTGTCTCGTCTTTCGGGAAAGCGAGCTGGAAGCGCTGATCGAAACCGAGCGTACGGGCGAGCGCGACGATGGCATCCAGCGTCACGGGTTGCCCTTCGGGTGTGCCGGTGACACCGGCTACGGAGCCGGATGCTGGCATCGGCGTCTGTTCCAGCGTCCACGGCACTTCCTTCACGCCGCCATGGTTCATGCTGGCATGGGTCTTGTCGGAGAGGGGCACATTGTCCCACTTCGCGGCCGGGAAGGTGCTCCAGGCCTGGGTCATCTTCTCGCCCCAGATCCCGGCCCAGGTGAGGCCCGAAATGAGGAAGATGGCGAGAAAGATCGAGGCATAGAAGCCGATGGTCAGATGCAGCGACTTCCACAGCTGGCGACCTTTCGCAGACAGGCGCGGGACAAGCACCGAACCGAAGCCTTGGCCATCGCGCGGCCACCAGAGATAAAGCCCCGTCACGACCAGCACGATGCCGAAGCCCGCGGCAATCTCGATCAGGCGGTCGCCGAGGTCGCCGATCAGCAGCGTGCCGTGGATCTTGTTGGCGAGATCATAGAGGCCGTCACGGCGGTCCCAGTGACCAAGGACTTCGGCCGTGTAGGGATCGACTGCCACCATGACGGAGGATTCGCCCTGATTGATTCGGAAGAGCGATGCCTGCTCAGGATCACGCGGCGCGATGTACTGGATGATCTGGCCGGGGACTTCGAGCGTGGCGGCACCTGCCTGGGCGGAAACCGAGGCGAGGCTTGCCTGCGGTTCGACGGCAAAGAGCTTTTCGCCGTCCCGGCCAAAAAGCGTTGCGGTCCAAAGCATGATCAGGCCGGTGATGGCGAGCATGAACAGGAAGGGCGCCACATAGAGGCCCGCATAGAAATGCCAGCGCCAGGCGGTGATGTAGAAGCGGCGCGACAGGGCGGAGCTGTCTGCCCTTGTGGGAGAGAGATCGGAAACGGTCGTCATTCTGGGTCTCGATGGTTGGAAGGATCAATGGGACAGCGATCGATCGCCGGCGGCGATGCCCGCGAGCTGTTGCGGATCGAGCAGGGTGACGAGATCGCCCTGTCTGATGTCGATGAGGGCCGCCTTCTTCAGGCGGGTGAGGCAGCGGCTGACCGTTTCGAGGGTCAGGCCGAGCCAATCGGCAAGGTCGCCGCGCGTGGGATAGAGATGAAAGGTGATGGCGCCCCGCCGCTTGTCGCGTGCCGGGCGGCCGAACTGTCGGGACAGGTCGATCAGCGCGGAGGCGACGCGCTCAGGAGCGGTCTTGCGGCCAAGCAACATGACCAGGCTCTGCGAGCGGGCGAGCATTTCGCTGAGCGCCTGATCGCGCTCGCCCTGAGCCATGCTGTCCGACACAAGTTCCAGCCGGGTGAATCCCAGTGTTTCGGCGGAATAGCGGTTCTGATCCCCGAACCCCAAACCGATCAGGCGTCCTGGGCCAACCAGGTCGATGATCTGGCGTCGGCCATCGGAGAGGGTCTGGGCGGTTGCGACGCAGCCGTCGACCACACGGTATTGCGGGCAGCGGGTAAGGCCTTCGAGAAAGACGACGGTGCGCGGCGGCAGAAGCGGTCCAGCCAGAGAGACCGCGCGCATCTCCGGCGTTGTTGAAGAGACACGCGGGAACGCGGGTTGTGCCGCGGGATTGGCGAGCATTTGCAGCATGACAGACATCCGATTGCGACCGGAGCTGCGAAAACTGCAGGCCCACCGGTCTGACGATACGACCGACCGACGCGAAGCGCCGGCGACGAGGTTCAATCAGACGGTGACGGGTGGTGCGCGGGGATGGCCCGCGGGCGGGAAAAGCTGGCGATAATGTGCCTCGGCCGGCTGCGGCAGGGTGACGGCAGCGATCAGCGGGAGCCGAACGCCGACCGCATCGGACGGCGTGGGCAGGAGGGCGGTTGCGGCAATCCGGCAGGCTTCGCATGTCGGATTGCCGGCATGCGGTTTGCTCTTGCCGTCTTCCGAGGGCAGGCAGAGTTCCGGCAGCGTGCCATCGGGAAGGGTCAGCGCTGCGATTTCCTGAGGAGAAAGCTGCGGCGCGAAAGAAACGGCAGGGCGATGCGCAAGGCCGAGCATAACCAGCGCGACGACGCAGAACATGCGTATCGCCCGATCAAGACTTTTCGGCGAGCCCCACTTGGCCATTCTATCCCCCGACAGAGTTTACGTGGATAGCACCCGCTCGCGCCGCTCACAAGCGGGTGACCGCAATCCATGACGTCGCAGGCAGGGCCGCTAAAACAGCAGCTCCTGAATGAGCGGGCAGGTATCAATGCGACCGTCAGGCGGCCGGCTGGCTTCGCATCTGGCCGGGTGTGCGGCCGTAGGTGCCCTTGAAGACGCGGGTGAAATGGGAGGTGTTCTGGAAGCCGACCTGCAGCGCGATGTCGATCAACGATGCGTTCGTCTGTGTCACGAGCATCTTGGCGCGCTCCATCCGGAGCTTGGTATAGATGCGGGCGGGGGAGACGTCGATCTTCTGGGCGAAGAGACGTTCGAGCTGTCGGCGGGAGAGCCCGACGGAGCGGGCGAGCTGATCGATGGTCAGTTCGTTTTCCAGACTCTGCTCCATCAGGATCAGAACCGCCTTCACCCGAGGATCGTCGCATTCGATGGTCAGCGGACGGCGGACCTGGATGTCCCTGTTGGTGCGGGCCTTCTCGATCTGCAGGACTTCCAGCGCATTGCGCTCGGCATCATGCCCCAGATACTGGCGCACGATGAAGGCCGCAAGATCGGCCGAAGAACTGCCACCGGCGCAGGAGCCGCGCCGCCGGTCGAGATTGAACAGGCGGTCGGAGCGGACCTCGTGATCGGGAAAACGATCGCGGAACTCCTGGTAATGCAGCCAGCTGACGCAGGTCTGGTGGTTCTTCATCAGACCGGCTTCGGCGAGGATGAAGGTGCCGGTGCAAAGCCCGATCAGCGGCACTTTCTGGGCATCGGCCTTCCTGAGGAAGGCGATGGTCTGGTCGTCGACGGCCGGCTGGCGGCCGAGCAGGCCGCCGACCACCACGATGTAATCGAATCGGCCGGGATCGACGAAATCGCTTGTCGGCGCGACCTGAACACCGCAGCTCGAGGTGATCAGGTGCCGGGTACTGCCGATGACCTGCCAATCTGCCAAAACGCGGCCGGAGCGGTCATACTCGTCGCTTGCAAGCCGGATCGTATCGATGAACAGGGCAAAGGCCGACAGTGTGAAGGAACGGGACAGCACAAAGCCGATCTTCAGTCGCGGCCTCTTCGTTGCCTCGTCACCCGACATTGTCCTGGTCTCCGAAAAACCGGCGAAATCGCCATTATCCAAGCTAGCAGCGGACCTATGTCGCTGCAATCACGACTCATCGGGATCGTTCGCTTTCAGATCCTGCCGGGCGGGCACGGCCTTCTGGCGTGTGAAGCCGCTCAGGCCGGAGACTTCCTCCGAATCGCGCTCGATCTGCACCTCGCTGAGCGCGTAGTAGATGACGAGTTTTGCGATCGACATCAAGGCGTGAAGGTGGATGCGTTCATACCCATGCGAGGCATCGACACCGAAGGCCAAAAGCGCCGTGCGCACGTCGTGCCCGGCCTCAACCGCCGATGCGGCATCGGACCGGTAATAGCGGAAGACATCCTTCTGAACGCGGATACCGTGCTCGCCGCAAAGCTCGTAGAGTTTCTTCGACAGGTGATAATCGAAAGGACCGGTCTGGTCGGCCATGGCGAGTGTGACGCCGAATTCGTCGGAATTCTGGCCCGCCGCCGTAGTGCCGTTGTCGACAGCAACAAGGGAGGCTATTTCCGGCACGAGAGCGGCAGAGGCTCCGACTCCGACTTCCTCGCCGATGGTGAAGAGCCAGTAGGTATCCACGGGTGTCTCGACACTCTCGCGTTGCATGGCTTCGAGCGCCGCCAGCATGATGGCGACACCGGCCTTGTCATCCAGATGGCGGGAAACGATGAAGCCGTTGTCCAAGAATTCCGGCTGCGGATCGATGGCGATGATATCGCCGATATCGATCCCGAGCTGGGCGATATCCTTGCGATCCCGCGCCAGGGCATCGATGCGAAACTCGACATGGCGCCACCCGGTCGGCTGGGTATCCACCTCATCGTTGAAGGTGTGGCCAGAGGCCTTCAGCGGCAGGATCGAGCCACGATAGATGCCTTTCGAGGAAAAGACGGAGGCACGCGCCCCCTCCGCAAAACGCGCAGACCAGTGGCCGATGGGCACGAGCTCAAGCCTGCCGTTATCCTTCAATGCCTTGACCTGGCCGCCGAGTGTATCGAGATGGGAGACGATGGCGCGGGCCGGCCTCTCATGGGTGCCCGGGCGCCGCGCCCGGATCGCGCCGCGGCGGGTCAGCTTGACTTCGAGCCCGAGGCGTTCGAGTTCTTGCGCCGTGTAGCGGGCGGATTCATCGGTGAAACCGGTGGGGCTCGGGATGGAGAGCAGTGCTTTCAGCCGTGACCGGAGGTAATCCGGGTCGATGTCGATGGGTGTATGCATCTACGCTTCCTGACAAAGGCTGCCGCCGTCACGCATAAGCGGCCGGGCTACACATTCCGATTGCGGGCGCCCCCTGCTCGCCCCTGCTTTCAGACCTTGTGCAGGGCATCCGGCTTGTGGGCGGCGCGCTCGCCGGTCTTGATGCTCTCGACGATGTATTGAGGGTCCGATTTCGACGCCTTGACTTCGTGACCCTTGATCCTTGTCGGCGCGGTCTGTTTCCGGACGACCTTGCCCTCCGTCGTGCCCTGGCTTGTTTCCCACTCGACCTTGTCGCCCTTGCGCAGGTTCTTCGTCATGGTCCTGATCTCCCTGATCGGATTGGATTGCAGCGCCCATCGCGGTTACTGAAGCTGTTCCTTCACCCAGTCGCGCCCGGCATCACCACCCCAGAGGAGCCAGGCGATGTAACCTGCAGAGGGGCTGTCGTCGTCACCGAAGTTCTTCGCCCTCTTGTCGACCGTGTGACGCGCGAAGTAGCCTTTCATGCGCTTCATCGTGTCCTCGCTCAGATTTCGCTGGTTCTTAAGGTCGCGCGCCCGTGCAACGCCCACCTCGGTTCCGCCGCGTTTGAATTTCTGGCGCAACTCCAGCCCCCGAGCGGCCTCCCTGGCAACGGCTGCGGGCGGCTTGAACCTATCGGACATCTCGGCTTCCTCCGGCATGCATCATGGTGGCGTCGGTGCTTGACGTGGGGCAAGGCGACGCCAGCGGTACCCAGAAGAACGACCGACCGAGGACGAGGTTCCGGGCACGCGGACAGACAGAGGGTGAGGAAGAGAGGCGTCGCGGATTGTGTGACAAGGATTGGGGGGAAGCAGCGCTGGCCCGAATGCTCAAGCTCGGACTCCGGCCAGAGGTGCGGATGGGCAAGCGGATCTTTTCGGAGGGTGGCGGACAGAGAGGGATTCGAACCCTCGATACGCTTTCACGTATACACGCGTTCCAGGCGTGCGCCTTCAACCACTCGGCCACCTGTCCAGGAGGATCGCGGGGAGGAAGCCACCGCGTCGGTCGGGCGGGATATATACCGATGAATTCCGAGGGATCAACCGAAATCTATCAGAATTTTGACAACTGCCGACAATTCCCTATTTATAAGGACAGCCCGACGGCCCGGAAAGGGAAGCGGGCTTCAGCCGGAGACATTTGCAGTGCGGTTCCTGTTCAGGTTCTTGAGTTTGCTTGCGCTTTGCGTGGCTGTGGTGCTCGGCGTGGTGGATGCGATCGCATCCGTTTCGGCGTCGCAAGCGCTGCTGACGCCGCTTTCCGTCGCCTGGATCGGCGCGCATCCGGGATCGCTGATGTGGCTTGAGACCCTGGTGGTTACGAGGCTTGGTGACGGTGCGTGGCTAACGTTGCGGGATGTGGTGCTGCCGCAGCCGGCCTTTGCGGCCATGCTGGTGCTCTCCCTGATCTTCTGGATGGTCGGGTACAAAAAGCCTTCGCCGGCCGGTCGGTTTGCCGCCTGACGGGACAGGCGGGTGGCCACGCGGCCAGGCGGTGGTGTGTAGCCGCCCTGTAAGTTTCAGCGGGTTGCGGCGACCATAGAGACATAGGCCGCAGCCGATCCCTTCGGGGGCGGCAGGCGGCGAACTGCCGGCATGGCAGATTTTCGAACGGAAAAGCAGGCCGACGGACGGCCTCAGGAGGTTTCAGATGTTCCTGATCGACATGTTCAACAAGAAGACGGTGATGCCCACGGCCGAAACGGCGCTGCCGGGCCGGGCCGAACCGATTCCGACCGCAGCCACGCATTTCGTCTCGGGCCTGCCGCTCAAGGGCCCCGTGCCGCAGGGCATGAAGACGGTGTACCTGGGCATGGGCTGTTTCTGGGGCGCGGAGCGGCTGCTCTGGCAGACGCCGGGGGTCTATCTGACGGCATCGGGCTACCAGGGCGGCATCACGCCCAATCCGACCTATCAGGAAACCGTGACCGGCCTGACGGGCCATACGGAAGTGGTGAAGGTCGTCTACGATCCCGCAAAGATCACGCTCGAAGGGTTGCTCAAGGTGTTCTTCGAGGCCCATGATCCGACACAGGGCATGCGCCAGGGAAATGATATCGGCACCACATACCGTTCGGCGATCTATGTCGAGGACGACGACGACATGGCGCTGGCGGTTGCCGTTCGCGACCGTTTCCAGGAGGCGCTGGTGAAGGCCGGCAAGAACAGCCGGATCACCACCGAAATCGCCCATGCCGATACGTTCTACTACGCCGAGGACTATCACCAGCAGTATCTGGCGAAGAACCCGAACGGCTATTGCGGGCTTCGGGGGACGGGCGTTTCCTGCCCGATTTCGCCCGCAGCCTGAGAGCATTTGCTCAAACCCGCAGCAGAAACACCATTGATCTGACTGATTTTTCAGCGACAAACGCTGAAAAATCAGTAGGCTTGTGAATCTTTACCAGATGAAAAAAATCTGGTGAATTTTCGAACAAGCCATGCAAGGATGAAAGCCAGCCAGGACCTCCGGAAAAGGGGGCGGCGGTTCCGCAGACATGCTTTTCCCTCGCGGAAAGGCTTGCGGGAGGACCCAACAAGATCAATAGCAACAACAGGGCTGCACAATGAAGAAAACCCTCCTCAGTCTCTTTGCCTTGGCCGCGATGTCGACGACCGCGCTTGCGGCCGACATCAAGCCGGCGCTGGTTTACGGCACGGGCGGCAAGTTCGACAAATCCTTCAACGAAGCTGCCTATGGCGGTGCCGAGAAGTTCAAGGCCGAAACCGGCATTGAATATCGCGACTTCGAGCCGACCAGCGACACGCAGGGCGAACAGGCGATCCGCAACTTTGCATCGCGCGGCTTCAACCCGGTCGTCGCCGTTTCCTTCGCCTGGACCTCGGCCATCGAAAAGGTCGCAGCCGAATTCCCGGACACCCAGTTCGTGATCGTGGACTCCGTCGTCGACAAGCCGAACGTGCGTTCGGTCGTCTACAAGGAGCACGAAGGTTCCTATCTCGTCGGCCTGCTGGCCGGCATGGCTTCGAAGTCCGGCAAGGTCGGCTTCATCGGCGGCATGGACATTCCGCTGATCCGCAAGTTCGCCTGCGGCTACGAGCAGGGCGCACGCGCTGCCAAGGCCGATATCGAAGTCTTCCAGAACATGACCGGCACGACCGGTGCTGCCTGGAACGACCCGGTTCGCGGCGGTGAACTCACCAAGAACCAGATCGACCAAGGCGCGGACGTCATCTACGCGGCAGCCGGTGCGACGGGTCTCGGCGTGCTCCAGACGGCGACCGACAACGGCAAGCTGTCGATCGGCGTCGATTCCAACCAGAACCACCTGCATCCGGGTTCGGTCCTGACCTCGATGGTCAAGCGCGTCGATCTCGCCGTCTACAACGCCTATGCCGATGCCAAGGGTGACAAGTTCACGCCCGGCCTTCAGGTTCTCGGCGTTGCCGAAGACGGCGTTGCCTATGCGCTTGACGACAACAACGCCAAGCTGATCACGGACGACATGAAGGCTGCCGTCGAAAAGGCCAAGGCCGACATCATCGCCGGCACCGTCAAGGTGCACGACTACATGTCGGACAATTCCTGCCCGAAGTGATCTGAAATCCGGGCGCAGGACGGCGACCAAGTCGTCCTGCGCCCTTTTTGTATGTCTGGGGGACCGGAATGAATGCAGCGAACCAGGCACCCGCGATCGAACTGATCGGCATCGACAAGAAGTTCGGTGCGGTGCATGCCAACAAGAACATCAATCTGACGGTCGCCAAGGGTTCTATCCACGGCATCATCGGTGAAAACGGTGCCGGCAAGTCGACGCTGATGTCGATCCTCTACGGCTTCTACCAGGCCGATCATGGATCCATCCAGATCGACGGCAAGCCGATCACCATCAAGGACAGCCAGACCGCCATCAGTTCGGGGATCGGGATGGTGCACCAGCACTTCATGCTGGTCGAGAATTTTACCGTGCTGGAAAACCTGATGCTCGGGGCCGAAGGCGGCGCCCTGCTCGGCAAGGGCACGGATGCAGCACGCGCTGCGCTGAAGAAGCTGGAAGAAGACTACGAGCTGGAAGTGGATCCCGATGCGATCATCGAGGAACTGCCGGTCGGTCTGCAGCAGCGCGTCGAAATCCTGAAAGCCCTTTATCGCGGCGCTGAGATCCTGATCCTCGACGAGCCGACGGGCGTTCTCACGCCGGCCGAAGCCGATCACCTGTTCAAGATCCTCGGCGTGCTGCGCGACCAGGGCAAGACGGTCATCCTGATCACCCACAAGCTGCGCGAGATCATGGCGATCACCGACACGGTCTCGGTCATGCGCCGCGGCGAGATGGTCGCGACCCGCAAGACCTCGGAGACCACGGTGGAAGAGCTCGCCGAGCTGATGGTCGGTCGCCGCGTGCTCCTGCATGTCGAGAAGAAGCCGGCCAATCCGGGCGATGTCTTCCTTTCTGTGCGCAATCTGACGGTCAAGGACAACCGCGGCGTCGTGATGGTCGACAACGTCTCCTTCGATGTACGCTCCGGCGAAATCGTCGGGATCGCGGGCGTGGCCGGCAATGGCCAGAGCGAACTCCTGGAAGCGATCACCGGCATCCGCAAGCCGACCTCCGGCGAGATCTGGATCAACGGGCAGAACGTGGCGGGTCTCGATCCGGCAGAACTGCGCGGCATCGGCGTGGCGCATATCCCGGAAGACCGCCACCACATGGGCCTGGTGTTGCCCTTCGAGGAAAGCCAGAACGCCATTCTCGGCTATCACCGCGACGAGCGTTACGGGAAAGGTCCGTTCCTCGATCCGAGCCTGATCCGCAAGGCGGCGGTGGAAGAGATCGAGAAATACGACATCCGCCCGCCGAACCCACGGCTGAAGACGGCCAACTTCTCCGGTGGCAACCAGCAGAAGATCGTCGTGGCGCGCGAAATCGAGCGCGACCCGAAGCTCCTGATCGTTGGCCAGCCAACGCGCGGCGTCGATATCGGTGCCATCGAATTCATTCACAAACGGATCGTGGAAACGCGGGATGCCGGCAAGGCCGTGCTGCTCGTCTCCGTCGAACTCGACGAGATCCGCTCGCTTTCCGACCGCATTCTGGTGATGTTCGCCGGCAAGGTCGTCGGCGAGAAGACGCCTGACACTGGCGAACAGACACTCGGCCTGATGATGGCCGGCATTGCCGCTTGAGGTTTTGATGAGCACTGCATCCGTACCCCTTCCAAACTGGATCAATTATGCGCTGCTGCCGCTGATCAACCTCCTGCTTGCCTTCCTGGTGTCGGGCCTCGTGGTCTGGATCATCGGGGAAAACCCGTGGGAGGCACTGAAACTGATGATCGAGGGCGCGCTGGGCAGTGGTGAAGGCATCGGCTTCACGCTGTTTTATGCCACCAATTTCATCTTCACCGGGCTTTCGGTGGCCGTTGCCTATCATGCCGGTCTGTTCAACATCGGATCCGAAGGCCAGGCCTATCTCGGCGGCCTGGGTGCAGCGCTCGCCGCACTCGCGCTCGATCACTATGTGCCGTGGTATGTGACCATGCCGTTCGCCATCATGGCGGCGGCCCTCTTCGGTGCCGCCTGGGCACTGATCCCGGCCTGGCTGCAGGCCAAGCGCGGCAGCCACATCGTCATCACCACGATCATGTTCAACTTCATCGGCGCGGCGCTGATGGTCTATCTGCTGGTCAACGTGCTGATCGTTCCGGGCAAGATGGCGCCGGAAACCCGCACCTTCCTCGAAGGCGGCCAGCTGCCGAAGCTCGACTGGCTGATCGCCATGTTCGGCGGCACGCTCGGCCCTGCCCCGTTCAACGTGTCGTTCCTGATCGCACTCGTGATGTGCGTTCTCGTCTGGGTGCTGATCTGGCGCACCAAGCTTGGCTACGAGATGCGCACGCTCGGCATCAGCCGCTCGGCAGCCGCCTATGCCGGCATCCCCTATGTCAAGATCGTCATGATCACCATGCTGATCTCGGGTGGTCTGGCCGGCATGATGGCGCTCAACCCGGTGCTCGGTGCATCTGCCCGCCTGCAGGTGGAATTCGTTGCCGGTGCCGGCTTCGTCGGCATTGCCGTTTCACTGATGGGTCGCAACCATCCGCTCGGTATCGTGCTCGCCGCAATCCTGTTCGGCATTCTCTATCAGGGCGGTGCCTGGCTCTCCTTCGACATGCCCAACATTACCCGCGAAATGATCGTGGTCATTCAGGGTCTGGTGATCCTGTTTGCCGGCGCGCTGGAATTCATGTGCCGCCCGATGATCGTGCGGATCTATCAGTCACTGACAAAGGCCTGAGGACGCGACCATGGAATCCTTTGACATGCTCATCAGCATCCTCGGCTCGACGATTCGTCTGTCGATCCCTCTGATCCTGGCGGCCCTTGCCGGGCTCTACTCTGAACGCGCCGGCGTCTTCGACATCGGCCTGGAGGGCAAGATGCTGGCGGCAGCCTTTGCCGCGGCCTGTGTGGCCTATCTTACCGGCTCGGCCTGGCTCGGGCTGCTTTCGGGCATCGCCGTCTCGCTGGTGTTCTCGCTGGTCCATGGCTTTGCCTCGATCACCAATCGCGGCAACCAGATCGTTTCCGGCGTGGCGCTCAACTTCGTGGCGGCGGGGCTCACCGTCGTCCTTGGGCAAGCCTGGTTCGGCCAGGGTGGCCGGACGCCGCAGGTCTCCGGCGAAGGCCGTTTCGCGCCAATCATCCTGCCGGGCGCTGATGCCATCCGCGAGATCCCCTTCATCGGGCCGCTCTATTCGAACGTCATCTCGGGCAACAACATCATCACCTATATCGCCTTCCTCGCGGTGCCGATCTCGTGGTGGGTTCTCTATCGCACGCGTTTCGGTCTTCGCCTGCGCGCGGTGGGCGAAAATCCGGGTGCGGTCGACACGGCTGGTATCTCGGTGACCTTCCTGCGCTATCGCGCGGTTCTGGTCGCCGGTCTGCTCTGCGGCATTGCCGGCACCTATCTGGCGATCGCGCAGTCGGCGGCCTTCATCAAGGACATGTCGGCGGGCAAGGGCTTCATCGCGCTTGCCGCCCTCATCTTCGCCAAGTGGAAGCCCGTCCCTGTCATGTTCGCCTGCCTGCTGTTCGGCTTCCTCGATGCGCTTGCAAATTTCATGCAGGGCAAGGCGATCCCAGGAATCGGCGAGGTGCCGGTCCAGCTCTTCCAGGCGCTGCCCTATATCCTCACCTGCATCCTGCTCGCCGGCTTTATCGGCGCCGCCAACCCGCCGAAGGCCGGTGGCGTGGCCTATACCAAGGAGCGCTGATCCATGGCTCACGATCTCTTCGAAGCGGCGCGCGGCGCAATGGCCTTTGCGCATGCGCCCTATTCCAAGTTCCCGGTGGGGGCTGCGATCCGTGCCGATGACGGCAAGATCTATACTGGCGCGAATATCGAGAACCTCTCCTTCCCTCAAGGATGGTGTGCCGAGCCGACGGCGATCGGCTGCATGATCATGGGTGGCGGCAAGAAGATCGTGGAGATGGCGGTGATTGCCGAGAAGCTGGCGCTGTGCCCGCCCTGCGGCGGTTGCCGGCAGAAGATCTCGGAATTCGCATCTGCCGACACCAAGATCTATCTCTGCGACGAAGTCGGCGTGCAGAAGACCATGACCATGGACGAGCTTCTGCCGCTCAGCTTCAAGACGGATGTCATCGGATGAAGGCGGCTGTCGATCTTCTGGTGGAACGGCTCAACGGGCTTGTTCCGCGCCATGCGATCGTGCTGGGATCTGGCCTCGGTTCGCTGGTGAACGAGGTTCGGGATGCGGTTCGCGTGCCCTATTCCGAGCTTCCCGGCTTTCCCTTGAGCGGTGTCTCCGGCCATGCCGGCGAGATCGTTGCCGGCTATCTCGGGCGCACGCCGGTGATCATGCTTGCCGGTCGAATGCATTACTACGAGCATGGCGATGCGAATGCGATGCGCAAGCCGATCGAGGTCCTGATGGGTCTTGGCGTAAAGTCGTTGATCCTGACCAATGCGGCGGGATCACTGCGTGAGGACATGGCCCCCGGCTCGGTGATGCAGATCACGGATCACATCAACTTTTCCGGCAAGAACCCGCTGATCGGCGAGCCGAGCGACGGGCGCTTCGTCGGCATGACCTCGGCCTATGATGCCGAACTGCAGGCAGCGATGCGGGCGGCGGCCGAAGCCGAGGGCGTGCCGCTCTCGCAAGGGGTCTATATGTGGTTCTCGGGCCCCAGCTTCGAGACGCCAGCGGAGATCCGGATGGCGCGTGTGCTTGGGGCTGATGCCGTCGGCATGTCGACGGTGCCAGAGGTCATTCTGGCGCGTTTCTTCGGTCTCAGGGTTGCAGCCGCGTCCGTGATCACCAATTATGGGGCAGGCATGACCGGTGGCGAACTGAGCCACGAAGAAACCAAGGACATGGCGCCGATCGGCGGCAAACGTCTGGCCACCATCCTGAAACGGATGATCGGCGGAGGAAATGACATTGGATAATCAAGAACTGCGCGCTGTCGCTTCGCGGGCGCTTTCGCTGCTCGACCTCACCAACCTGAAGGACGACTGCACGCCCGAACAGATCGTGACGCTGTGCGGCAAGGCCCAGAGCGCCTTTGGCCCGACGGCGGCGATCTGCATCTGGCCGCGCTTCGTGATGCAGGCGCGCACCCTGCTTGGACCTGATAGCCCGATCCGGATCGCGACGGTGGTCAACTTTCCTTCGGGCGAAATGAAGACCGAGGATGTTCTGGCCGAAACACGCGATGCGGTTGCCGATGGCGCCGACGACATCGATCTGGTGATCCCCTACCGGGCGCTGGCGGCCGGTGACGACAAGGCCGTGACCGACATGGTTTCCGCCGTGAAGGGCGCCTGCGGTCCGGCGATCCTCAAGACGATCCTGGAAACGGGCGAGCACAAGGATATCGCCTTGATCCGTCGTGCCTCGGATCTCTCGATCGCAGCCGGCGCGGACTTCATCAAGACCTCGACCGGCAAGGTCGGCGTCAATGCGACGCTGGAGGCGGCCGACATCATGCTGCAGGCGATCCGGGACAGCCGCAAGAAGGTCGGCTTCAAGCCGGCCGGCGGGATCTCGACGGTCGCCGATGCGGCCCATTACCTTAAGCTCGCCGACACCATCATGGGCGAGGACTGGGTGATGCCATCAACCTTCCGCTTTGGTGCTTCGGGCTTGCTCGACAACATTCTCGCGGTGCTTTCGGGCCACCAGGCTCAGGCTCAGGTTTCGGGGTATTGACCATGCTTCCCCAGGAGATCATCCGTCGCAAGCGGGATGGCGGCACGCTGACAGGCGAAGAGATTGCCGCATTCATCGAGGGGCTGTCGAAGGAAACGATCTCCGAGGGGCAGGTGGCGGCCTTTGCCATGGCCGTGTTCTTCAAGGGCATGACGCCGGACGAAATCGTGGCGCTGACGCTGGCCATGCGCGATTCCGGCGACGTGCTCTCCTGGGCCGGTGTCGGCAAGCCCGTGGCTGACAAGCACTCGACCGGCGGTGTGGGGGACAATGTCTCACTGATGCTGGCGCCGATCGTGGCGGCTTGCGGGCTTGCCGTACCGATGATCTCGGGGCGTGGGCTTGGGCACACGGGCGGCACGCTCGACAAGCTGCAGTCGATCCCCGGCTATGACGTAATGCCGGACAATACGGTATTCCGACGGACGGTCGACCGCGCCGGCTGCGCGATCATCGGCCAGACAGGCGATCTCGCACCCGCCGACAAGCGTCTCTATGCGATCCGCGACGTAACGGCGACGGTCGAGTCGATTCCGCTGATCACGGCCTCCATCCTGTCCAAGAAGCTTGCCGCCGGGCTCGAAAGCCTGGTGCTCGACGTGAAGGTAGGCAATGGCGCCTTCATGTCCAGGAGCGAAGATGCGGAGGCCTTGGCGCGTTCGCTGGTCAGGGTCGCCAATGGAGCGGGCGTGAAGACCACGGCACTTCTGACAGATATGAACGAGCCGTTGGCCGATTGCGCCGGCAATGCGATCGAAGTGCAGAATGCCGTCGATTTCCTGAAAGGCCAGAAGAGCGGCACACGACTTGAAGAGGTGACGCTGGCACTCGGGGCCGAAATGCTTGTCAATGCCGGCGTCGAAACCGATCAGAAGGCGGCGCTTGCGCGCTGCAGCGCGGCTCTCGGATCCGGACGTGCGGCCGAAATCTTTGGCCAGATGGTCAGCGAACTCGGCGGGCCCTCGGACTTCATGGACAAGGCGGAACGCTATCTGCCCCGTGCGAAGGTCGAAGTGGTCGTGTTGGCCGATCAGGACGGTTATCTGAGCGCCTGTGATACGCGCGGGCTCGGTCTTGCCGTTGTTGCGCTCGGCGGTGGTCGCCAGCGGCCGAGCGACAGCATCGACCACGGCGTCGGCATTTCCGGCTTCAAGCCGCTCGGCACCCGGGTTGCGAAGGGCGAGCCGATTGCCTTTGTGCAGGCCAATGACGAGGCATCTGCCGCCAAGACCGCGAAGACGGTGGCAGAATGCTATCGGATCTCGGAGACGAAGCCGGCGGAAACTCCCGTCATCGGGCTGCGCATCGGTGCGGCCTGACCTCAATTCGCGCTACTGGATCATCCTGAGGGTGCGGCCCTCGGCAGTGTAGGATCTGAGCTTTTTCATGAAGCTCATGCCGACCAGGGTCGAGGACAGTGCCTCATCCCCAAGCACGAAAGCATCGACCTCGCGCACCCTTATGCTGCCGATCTCGACCTTGTCGAGAACCACGTGGGCCGCCTTGATCGATCCGTTCGCGGTGTTGACCTGATAACGAAAATCGAGACTTGCGGGGCTGAAGCCGAGGCGGCGTGCGGTCGACACATTGATCGCAATGAGCGATGCGCCGGTATCGACCATGGCCTCGACGGGCTTGCCGTTCATCCTGAACGTGCCTTCGTAGTGGCCGCCGGGCCCCATGGTCAACACCGTCTGGCCGGACCTGGCGTCGGCAGGTTTCGGCACGATGTCTGCCGGGGCTGCCGGTTCGCGTTTATCCAGCATAGCCTGAACCTTGCCTGCAATCGTCGGCCACTGGCTGGCGGAGAGCGCGAGCATCAGAACTGTGAACAGCGTGCGAGCGAACATCGGCATGATCCCGTAGACAATGCCAGATCGTAGCAGCCAGGATGAACAAGTTGGATAACCCGTCATGGAAAACGGCCCGAAACCGGGGTTTCGGGCCGTCAAACCTTGCGATCTGGTTAAGAAATCACTTCGTTCCGTACATGCGGTCGCCGGCATCGCCAAGGCCGGGCATGATGTAACCCTTGTCGTTCAGATGGCTGTCGATGGAGGCGGTGAAGATCGGCACATCCGGATGGACGGCGTGGAAGTTCTTGATGCCTTCCGGTGCCGCCAAGAGGCAGAGGAAGCGAATGTTCTTCGCGCCGCGCTCCTTCAGCTTGTCGATGGCGGCAATCGAGGAATTGCCGGTCGCAAGCATCGGGTCGACGACGATGATCAGGCGCTCGGCCAGCGCTTCGGGAGCCTTGAAGTAGTATTCGACGGCCTGCAGCGTCTCGTGATCGCGGTAGACGCCGACATGGGCGACACGGGCGGCTGGCACAAGTTCCAGCATGCCTTCCAAGAGGCCATTGCCGGCGCGCAGGATCGAGGCGAAGACCAGCTTCTTGCCTTCGAGGATGGGTGACTGCATCTCGGTCAGCGGCGTCTCGATCGTCTCCATGGTCAGCTCGAGGTCGCGCGTAACCTCATAGCAGAGCAGCGTGGAGATTTCGCGCAGGAGGCGGCGGAAGCTCGAGGTCGACGTTTCCTTGCGGCGCATGATCGTCAGCTTGTGCTGCACGAGGGGGTGATCGATGACTGTTACGCCGTCCATGGTCGAGCCTTCTTTTCTTGTTTTCTGAGGTGCGTCTATTTTCACGTTCTGTTGGATACCCGCAAGAGCGATGCCGGATTTTGCCGGGTCTTCAACAGCTGCGGCATCAAAGGCGGGCGAGAAGCTGCGCTCTCGTCTCCTCATCGACAAAGGCCGCCTCGATCGCCGTGCGCGTCATGCCGTCGATCTCCGCGTCTGTGAAGCCGAATTCGCTGGACGCCCAATCATATTCCTGGGCGAGCGACGTACCGAAGAAGGGCGGATCGTCGGAGTTGATGCAGACCTTGACGCCGGCTTGGTGGAATTTCTTCAGCGGATGGCTGACGAAATCGGGGAAGACCTTGAGTGCGATGTTCGAACCCGGGCAGACTTCGAGCACGGTGCCGAGATCGGCGAGGCGGCGGACGAGTTCGGGATCCTCGATGGCACGGACCCCGTGACCAATCCGGGCGGGTTTCACCAGGTCGAGCGCGTCGGCCACACTGAAGGCGCCGCAGACTTCCCCGGCGTGGATGGTGAGACCCAGACCCGCTTCACGGGCGATATCAAAGGCACGGGCATAATCGGCGACGCGGCCCATGCGCTCCTCGCCGGCCATATTGAAGCCCGTCACCAGCCGGTTGTTGCTGCGGGCGGCATATTCGGCGGCGGCAGTAACGCTTTCAGGGCCGAAATGGCGCTCTCCGGTGACGATGATGCGCGCCTCTATGCCGGTGGCGGCTTTCGCAGCCTCGATGCCGGCGGTGATGCCGGAGAGATAGGTATCGGCGCCAAGGCCGATGCGGTCGCCGTGATCGGGAGAGACAATGATCTCGCTGTAGACCGTGTCCACGGCGGCGAGTTCGCGCAGATAGGTCTCGGTCAACAGGGCGTAGTCCTCCTCCGTGCGGAAGAGGGCGGCAACGCGGTCATAGGCCTTGATGAACTCGGCAAAGTCGGTCCAGGCATAGGTGCCGTCGCGCATGAAGGTCGCGGGGTCGACGCCGTATTTCTCGGCCTGAGAGAGTGCGAGAGCCGGCGACGCCGCACCTTCGATATGACAGTGCAGTTCGGCCTTCTTCAGTCGTTTCGTCACAGGAAGCTCCGTCCGTGGCGGCCGGGGGCGATCCCCAAATGCGCCGCGATGGTTTCGCCGATATCGGCATAGGTGTTGCGCACACCGATGTTGCGGGAGCGGACGCCAGGGCCGAAGCACATGATCGGCACGCGTTCGCGGGTGTGATCGGTGCCGCGCCAGGTCGGATCGCAGCCGTGGTCCGCGGTCATCAGAACGATATCACCGGGCTTCAGCTTGCGGTGGACTTCCGGCAGACGGCGGTCGAAGGCCTCCAAGGCCGCAGCATAACCCGGGACATCGCGGCGGTGGCCGAAGAGCATGTCGAAATCGACGAAGTTGGTGAAGACGAGATCGCCGTCTTCGGCCTCGTCCATGACCTTCAGTGTCGCATCCATGAGCGCCATGTTGCCGTTCGCCTTGATGACGCGGGAAACACCCTGATGGGCGAAGATGTCACCGATCTTGCCGACGGCATGGACCTTGCGGCCGGCTTCCACAAGGCGATCAAGCAGGGTCGGTTCGGGCGGCGGAACGGAATAGTCGCGGCGGTTGCCGGTGCGCTCGAAGGTCTGGACCGTTTGGCCGATGAAGGGGCGAGCGATAACCCGGCCGATGTTGAGCGGATCGAGCAGTTTGCGCACGATCTGGCAGAGCTGGAGCAGGCGCTCGAGTCCGAAATGGGCTTCGTGTGCGGCGATCTGGAAGACGGAATCGCTTGAGGTGTAGCAGATCGGCTTTCCGGTGCGGATATGTTCCTCGCCGAAGCGGGCAATGACCTCGGTGCCCGAAGCGTGGCAATTGCCGAGGATGCCGGGGAGGTTTGCCTCGCGGCAGATTGCTTCCACGAGTTCGGCGGGGAAGGCTTCGTCACCTTCAGGGAAATAACCCCAGTCGAACATAACAGGCGTTCCGGCAATCTCCCAATGCCCCGAGGGGGTATCCTTGCCATGCGAGGTCTCGCTTGCCGCGCCGTGCAGGCCAAAGACGCGCTCGGGCACGGGCATGCCCTGCGGCATTCTGCCGGTGGCAAGCTTTGCAGCAGCCAGGAGACCGAGCGCCGACATGTTGGGCAGAGCCAGCGGACCCTTGCGCAGGCCATTGCGATCACCGGCGCCGGCGGCACAGAACTCGGCGATGTGGCCCAGGGTATCAGAGCCGTCATCGCCATAGGCCGGTGCATCAGGAGCACCACCGATACCGAAGGAATCAAGGACGAAGAGGAAAGCGCGCGCCATGTGCAACCCACGGCCGGGTCTGGTTTGTTGTTATGCCGGCCTTTGACAGCATCCTTAGCGTTTAGCCCGGAGCTTGGCAAACATTCGAGATCAGCATCCGTCGCATTTGATGGTCTTGTTGAGACGCTGGCGGAAATAGAATTCGCGCGCGATGGTCATGGTCTTGCTCTGGGTCCCAGTCAGGCCCGGCAGGTACATCATCAATTCATGCGAGACGCTGAGTTCGGTGCGGACGAGGAAGGTATCGGCCACGAGCATATCCGCCGGCACCGGCGCGCTGCTGCCAATCACATAGGGCGCGACGCCCGTGGTCGACCAGGACCAGGCGACCTTGGCTGCGCTCTTGGAATCGATACTGACGCCGCTGATCTTGATCAGCAGGTTCTTCGACGGATAGGGAACGAAGATCGCATTGGAGACATTCACCATGTTGGACAGGATTGTCGGGTTGACAGTCTCCTGACGCGCCACGAGATCGGCGATCGTGCTGCTTGCCATCGACGTCTTCTTGGCGACGCTCATCCCCATGGTGAGCTCAAAGGCCATCAGATACAGCACGATCAGCAACGGGGCCAAGAGGGCGAACTCAACGCCGCCCACTCCCTGCCGGTCATGGGTAAGACGCCTTGTCGTGTCGATCAGGCTCTGCCAACCGCACCGAAGGCTTCTCACACCGGCCAGCAGAACAGACATCCGTCGGGCGATCTCGATCATGGATATTTCTCGTTCTGGAAGGCGGTCGTGGCAACGATGAGGAAGT
Organism: Rhizobium sp. AQ_MP; assembly: GCF_014237835.1. Lineage (GTDB taxonomy): Bacteria > Pseudomonadota > Alphaproteobacteria > Rhizobiales > Rhizobiaceae > Allorhizobium. The sequence goes on along the minus strand of NZ_JACJVI010000001.1, from coordinate 78,802 downwards.
CGGATGGCATGGAGCCGTTCGAGGGGCGGATGGTCGTGATGTAGGGACGAACAAGATCGGTGATCACCTGCCAGCGATAATAGGCGCGCAGCATGTTGACCGAGTCCGGGCCCCCGGGCGTGAACTTGAAGCTTGTCGGATCGATGTCGGCAAAGGCTGCCGTCGAAACCCTCGGAATGGCCACCGGAATATCCTTGAAGCCGCTAAACGTCCGGGCGTCGATATAGAGTTTGCTTGGCGTCGCGATCTCGGTTTCGGAGCACTGGATCATGATGCTCACTTCAGCGCAGAAGGCCCGGCGGAATTTGGTCACATCCATGTCCGTCGCCGGCCGGTTCATCTGATAGGTGATCTGCCCGGTGCGCAGTTGTCTACCCAAGGTATTGACCGCATTGGTGACAAGTTGCTCGGCAGCAAAGGCCACGAAGGTCTCAATGATGGCGAAGATGATGAGGAAATAGGGGATAGCCAGGATCGCGAACTCGATCGCGGCGGCACCATCCTTCGACCTGGCAAGACGCCGCCACAGACGAAACTGTGGTCCGGGCGCGCATTCAGTCCGATGATCTTTATCTAGAGCCTGGCTCGTCATAGCCTGTTTCATCCCCAAAGATGAGGAGAAGCTACGGGTCAAATATTGATTTTCCGTTTCCCGAATCTTTACACTTTGCACCGCCTGGCGGGGCTGAAAGTGGAGAAACTCCCTTTGCCGGCCTTCAATCCGTGTGCTTCAAGCCGCTGCAAACCCTTTACTGTTCAAGGGGTCGCGCCTGTCTTGGCGTGTTCTTCACAATTCGGGGTGCAGGACAAAACAGTTCTCTCGGTCGACTTGAAGACACGCACAGTGCTGGACTCGTCAATGGAGACAAGGATGCGCTCATCGACGATGGCGTTGCCGTCTGCGTCCAGCAGAACGAGGTTGGTCGTGCCATAGGAGCGGCCTGTGAGCACGATGGTCTTTGAATCTGCGACTGTAGCGTCGGCGACCTCGGCATTCCCGACGATAACCTTGCTGACAGGCCGATCGAGCTTCAGAACACGGGCGCTATTCATGTAGACGCGCAGGATGTCTTCGTCTTGCGCATGCACGGTCGTGACCTGAAATGCCATGGCGAGGGCCAAGATCATGGCAGCGGCAATAGGACGATCGGACATGAGCTTGCCTTGGAATACACGCGTGAAAGATCGCCGAAGGATGCCGGCTTTAGGTGAATGAAGGGTTAAGAACCGCGCTCGATCAGGGAGAGGGACAGTTCTGCCGTTCGACGTTCTTTCGGCATGGCTGCAAACGGAAAGCTGCCGGAGATCATTTCAGCCGATGCGGACCTCTCGAACTGGATCGTTTTGAGGCATTAACTGCCAGTCCGGGCCGCGATCTGCATGGAAGATGTCGAGGACGACGGCGACAGTCTCCGAGGAACAAGGGGCTCCGATCCGACCGAGGCCTGGAAAAGGCCGGAAAACCAGGCCAAAGCGTGACATCTTATCGATCTGTTGCAGCATTCGTTTACCACTGTCATCGCTTGGGGCTTTTCACGATCTGCTAACCTTTTTTCTTAAGTCGATGGCAACAGGGCGCCGTTTAGGTTGGCGACATCCGAGCAACGGCAACAGTTGCCGGCAGTGCTGAACAACCTCGCGGAGTAGGAGAATAACATGACCAAGCTTTTCGCACGTTTCGCCAAGGACGAGTCCGGCGCAACCGCCATCGAATACGGCCTGATCGCCGCCCTCATCTCGGTCGCCCTGATCACCGGCGCAACGACCCTCGGCGGCGCCCTGAACAACCAGTTCAACGAAGTCTCGAAGAAGCTGAATTACAAGGGCTAAGACCCCGTGGCATATCGGCTGCAGGGCCGCATCGCGAGGAGCGATGCGGCCCTTCGCTTTTTGGAGAGGTGATTTCCGAAACATTCATCTCTTGCGGCTAGCTTGAGGCAACTGGAGCTGAACATGTATCAAACGATCCTCCTCACTGTTCTGCCTTTTTGTCTGGTCATCGCAGCGTTGACCGACTTCTTCGAGATGACAATTCCGAACTGGATTTCACTGCTGCTGGTATTCGCGTTCCTGCTCCTCAGCCCATTCAGTGGTCTGACACTGGTCGAGTTCGGTTGGCATGTCGCTGCTGCCGGTATGGTCTTCTCCATATGCTTCGCGCTTTTCGCGTTCAATGTCATGGGAGGCGGTGACGCAAAGCTTCTGACGGCTGCCGCTCTGTGGTTTGGTTTCAATCACTCCCTCTTCGAATTCTTGGTGCTTACGGGCTACCTCGGGGGAATGCTCACCATCATCGTCTTGCTGGTGCGTGCCAACTGGGACAAGTTTGCCACTGTTGGCGTAAAGCTCCCTCAGACATTGATGGTTGCGAAGAAGATCCCGTATGCCATCGCAATCGGCGCCGCCGGACTGATGGCATATCCAAGCTCTCCTTTGATGGTTGCCGCGATCCAAAAGGGTCTATAGCGCAATCGCCAGAAACTTCCCGTTAACTACAAATGTAAGCGGGTTATTAACCATAAGTACACCAATTCCTGATCAACCTTGCCGGTAGAACCTATTGCGTCGCCCGAGGATCGATCATGAAACCCGCCCGCCTCATCATACTTGCTGTCGCCGTCGTGGCCGCCGGTATGGCCGGTCTTCTCGCCATGCGGCTCAGCGGCAATCAGACCGTCGTCGTGCAGGATGCCGTTGTCGAGAAGGAGCCGACTGTCGACGTGCTCGTTTCTGCGGCCAATCTGCCCGTCGGAGCCCGCCTCGATGAAAACTCCATGCGGTGGATGGCGTGGCCCGAGGGCAGCGTCGTCGATGGTTTCATCACCTCCTCCACCCGCCCGGACGCCATATCGGAGCTGTCGGGCGTCGTCGTCCGTCTGCCGGTTTTCGAAGGCGAACCGCTGAGGCGCGAAAAGATCGCCGACTCCTCCTCCCGTATCCTCTCGGCATTGCTGCCCTCCGGCAAGCGTGCCGTTTCGACCGAGATCTCGGTCGCGACCGGTGCCGGCGGTTTCATCCTGCCCAATGACCGGGTCGACGTGATCATGGTGCGCAAGGGTGACGACAGCAATTTCCTGACGGAGACCGTGCTTTCCAATGTCCGCGTGCTCGCAATCGACCAGCAGATCGAGGAGGCGCCAGATGGCTCCAAATCCGTCATCGGCACCACCGCGACCCTCGAACTGACCCCGGATCAGACCAAGGTCATTGCGGTGGCGCAGCAGATGGCGGACCGCCTTTCGCTTGCGCTGCGCTCGGTGGCGGACGCGCAGGAAGAGGACACGTCCGCTGCCGACCATCTGCTCAGCGGTGGAGACGGCCAGCCCAACATCCAGGTCATCAAATCAGGCGAGGTGATAAAGCCCAACGCCTTGCCCGCCAATTCCATGCAGTGAGTGGGGACACATCGTGGCAAGTCTGACGCACAAACTTCGAGTATCCCTGACCGCCAGCATCGCATTCGCGATCGCGTTCACCGGCGCTCCGACATCCTTCCTTACGAACGGACCCGCGATCCCGGTGGCCGAAGCCTCGCAGGACACGGTCCTCCGCATCACGAACGCCGGTCCCGGTACGCGCCGCACCGTGAAACTCGGGCTGAAGAAGGCGCTGGTCGTCGATCTGCCCGTGGACGCTCACGACATTCTGGTTGCCGATCCGCTCATGGCTGACGCGGTCACCCGCTCCTCGAGACGGATCTATCTTTTCGGCAAGACAGTCGGACAAACCAACATCTTCATCTTCGGGGCCGATGGACAGGAAATCGTCAGTCTCGACATCGAAATCGAACGTGACATCGTCGGTCTGGAGTCCAATCTGCGTCGGTTTATCCCGCAGTCGGATATCAAGGTCGAAATCGTTTCCGACAACATCGTTCTGACAGGCACAGTGCGCACGCCGCAGGATGCAACGCGCGCCGAGAGCCTCGCACAGGCTTTCCTCAAGGGCGGTGAAGCGACAACGCGTTTTGCCACGGCCTCCGGCGGGGACAATGGCGGCGATGTTGCGATCTTCGCTGAGGGACGGCAGCAATCGCAGATCGTCAACCTGCTCACCATCGAGGGTGAGGATCAGGTCACACTGAAGGTCACCGTCGCGGAAGTCAGCCGGCAGGTGCTGAAACAGCTCGGCTTCTCCGGAACCATTCAGGATGGCAGCAACGGTATCGGCTTCACCAACCCTGCCAATCTCGGCAACGCCGTCAACCTCTCCAATCTGACATCGAACGCGCTTGGCCAGACCCTGTCTTCCCTGAGCGGGTCCGTGGGTGGATACGGCTTTGCAAGCTACCTGAACGCGATGGAACAAGCCGGTGTCATGCGCACTCTGGCGGAACCGAGCCTGACCGCGATTTCCGGTGAGGCCGCGAAGTTCTATGTGGGCGGGGAGTTCCGTCTCGCAGGCGTTCAGGACGTCAGTGTCGACGGGCAGAGCGGACGAACGAATGTCACGCGCACCGTACAGACAGTCGACTACGGGATCGAACTGAATTTCCGCCCCGTCGTGCTCGCGCCCGGCAGAATCAGCCTCAAGATCGAGACCAATGTCTCGGAGCCGACCTGGGAGAATTCGCAGGTCACCGGCAACTCGCTGCGAGGCGCACCCGGCAGCACGTTCATGTCCATCCGCAAGCGCGAGGCATCCACCACCGTCGAGCTTCCATCCGGTGGTTCGATTGTGATCGGCGGCCTTGTGCAGGACAATATTCGCCAGGCCATGTCCGGCCTGCCAGGGCTCGCCAAGGTGCCGGTCCTCGGGACACTGTTCCGCAGCAAGGACTTCCAGCGCAACGAAACGGAACTGGTCATCATCGCGACACCCTATCTCGTGCGGCCTGTGGCGCGCGGTGCCCTGTCGCGGCCTGACGACAATTTCAACCCGGAGAACGACGGTGCGACCTTCTTCCTGAACAAGGTGAACAAGGTCTATGGCCGCCGCGAGAGCAACGAACCGGCCGGCCAATATCATGGCGCGGTTGGCTTCATCTACAAGTGAAAGACGTGAGGATCTCGATGAAACACTCGGCACGTCAAGTCAGGGAAAGTCAGCCAGCCATGGCATCTCAAGGTCATTCATTGCGGCGCATCGTCTTTACCGGTCTCGTTCTTGGAACGGTTGCGGCGCTGTCCGGCTGCGGCAGCATGAAAGACCAGATGTCGACATCCGCCGTTCCCGACGACTATCGCACACGGCACCCGATCATGCTGAGCGAGGTGGAGCACACGCTCGACGTGCCCATCGCTTCGGGAGACCGGAAGCTGACCATGAGCGTCCAGGACTCGATCGCCGGCTTTGCGGCTGACTATCTTTCCGCATCGAGCGGCACGATCCAGGTGATGATTCCGCACGGGTCGCCGAATACGGGTGCGGCGTCGGCGATGCGCAAGCAGATCAGACAGGTCATGATGACCCGCGGCGTGCCTGCAAACAGGATCATCGAGACCTCCTATCAGGCTGAGCCGAACAGCAATGCCGCGCCCGTACGCATCAGCTATGTCGCGATAACGGCGACGACCAATCCTTGCGGCGAATGGCCCGAGGATCTGCAGAACAACACCTTCGGCAACAAGAACTACCATAATTTCGGCTGCGCGACGCAGAGCAACCTCGCCGCACAGATCGCCAATCCCATGGACCTCGTCACTCCACGCGACATGGCCCCGATCGATGCGACGAGACGCTCGACGGTGATCGGGCTCTATCGCCGCGGCAGCGACACGTCCACGAACTGATGCGACTGCGGTCCAAGAGGACAGGATGAAAGCATGAACGCGATCGACTATGACATCGGCGACACCACCGGCGGACATCGCGAGCCTTCCGAAACCGTCATGGCGGGTGATGTCGAAAGCCTGCGCCCGCTGCCGCGGATATCCATTCACGCCTTCTGCATCAGCGAAGGTGTGCACCGGACGATGGAGCAGTGCGCCGTGGATCGGCGCATGGCGCGCGTCAGCATGCGCATCACCCATGGAAATATCGCAGCAGCCGCCAACATGTTCTCGTCGACGCCGACGCCGAACCTGATCATTCTGGAAACCGATGCCGGCCCGCGCGACCTGATGGCGGAGCTTCAGCCACTGGCCGAAGTCTGTGATCCGAGTTCGCGCGTCATCATCGTGGGCCGGCACAACGACATCGCACTTTACCGCGAACTGATCCGCAGCGGCATTTCCGAATACATCGTGGCGCCTTTCACAATGGCGGACATGATGGGGTCCATCGCCTCCATTTTCGTCGATCCCGAGGCCGAACCACTTGGCCGCAGTATCGCTTTCATAGGTGCGAAGGGGGGCGTGGGCTCCTCGACCATCGCCCATAACTGCGCCTTCGGCATTGCTTCGCTATTCTCGACCGAAACGGTGCTTGCGGATCTCGATCTGCCCTTCGGGACGGCCAATATCGATTTCGACCAGGACCCCGCCCAGGGCATGGCCGAAGCCGTTTTTTCGCCGGAGCGACTGGATGAGGTGTTTCTCGATCGCCTGCTGACCAAGTGCGGTCAGAACCTTTCGCTGCTCGCGGCACCGTCCATGCTTGACCGCGGGTATGACTATGAGCGAGGCGCCTTCCAGCCGATCCTCGACGTTCTGCAGCGTACCGCGCCGGTGACCGTGCTCGATCTTCCGCATACCTGGGCCGACTGGACCCGCGCCGTTCTCGCCGATGTCGACGAGATCGTCATCACCTGCGCACCGGACCTCGCAAACCTGCGCAACATGAAGAACATGATCGACGCGCTGAAGAAGCTCAGGCCGCAGGACAAGCCGCCACATCTGATTCTCAATCAGGTGGGCATGCCAAAGCGGCCGGAGATCGCGCCGGCGGACTTCTTCGAGCCGCTCGAGCTCGACCCAGTCGCGATCATTCCGTTCGACGCGCAGCTCTTCGGGACGGCTGCCAATAGCGGACGAATGATCAGCGAACTCGACGGCAAGTCGCCGACGTCCGAAACCTTCTCGCAGCTCGCTCATCTGGTGACGGGCCGCGCCACGATCAAGAAACCGAAGAAAGCGGGCCTTGGTTCGCTGCTTGAAAAACTACGCAAGAAGTAAGACCGGAAACAGGAACAGGTAGAGCTCATGTTTGGCAAACGCGGAAACGACGGTTTCGGCAAAGGCGGGGCGGGCGTCGGCACGATCCCCGCACAGCCGGCTGCTGCCGCGCCTGCGGCACGCTCCAGCACGCTCCTCGAACCAGGCAGCCCCGAGGTGAGCAGCCGGCAGCAGGTCACGCCGCCGCCCATGCAGACGCCGAGCCGCAAGAAACCGCCGCGGACGGAAGACTATTACGACACCAAGAGCCAGGTCTTCTCGGCGCTGATCGACACCATCGATCTGTCGCAGCTGGCCAAGCTCGACGGCGAAAGCGCGCGCGAAGAAATTCGCGACATCGTCAACGACATCATCACGATCAAGAATTTCGCGATGTCGATTTCGGAGCAGGAAGAACTGCTCGAAGACATCTGCAACGATGTTTTGGGTTACGGTCCGCTCGAACCGCTGCTGGCCCGCGACGACATCGCCGACATCATGGTCAACGGTGCCGGACAAACCTTCATCGAAGTCGGCGGCAAGACGATCGAGTCGGAAATCCGCTTCCGCGACAATTCGCAGCTGCTGTCCATCTGCCAGCGCATCGTGAGCCAGGTCGGCCGACGTGTCGACGAATCAAGCCCGATCTGCGACGCGCGCTTGCCCGATGGTTCGCGTGTCAACGTCATTGCCCCGCCGCTTGCGATCGACGGTCCGGCATTGACCATTCGTAAGTTCAAGAAGGACAAGCTGAACCTTGCCCAGCTGGTCAAGTTCGGTGCGATCACGCCCGAGGGTGCCGAGGTCCTGCAGATCATCGGACGCGTGCGCTGCAACGTCGTCATCTCCGGCGGTACCGGCTCGGGTAAAACCACGCTTCTGAACTGCCTGACCGGCTTCATCGATTCCGACGAACGCATCATTACCTGCGAAGACACGGCCGAACTGCAGCTGCAGCAGCCGCATGTGGTGCGCCTTGAAACGCGCCCGCCGAACATCGAAGGAGAAGGCGAGATCACCATGCGCGATCTCGTCAAGAACTGCCTTCGCATGCGCCCCGAACGAATCATCGTCGGTGAAGTACGCGGACCCGAGGTCTTCGACCTGCTGCAGGCGATGAACACGGGTCACGATGGCTCGATGGGCACGATCCACGCCAACACGCCGCGCGAATGCTTGAGCCGTATGGAATCGATGATCGCCATGGGCGGCTTCTCGCTGCCGGCCAAGACCGTGCGCGAAATCATTTCCGGCTCGATCGACGTGATCATCCAGGCCGCTCGTTTGCGTGACGGTTCGCGCCGCATCACGCACATCACCGAGGTCATCGGCATGGAAGGCGACGTGATCATCACCCAGGATCTGATGCGCTACGAAATCGAAGGCGAAGACGCGAGCGGCAAGATCATTGGCAGGCACATGTCGACCGGCATCGGCAAGCCGCATTTCTGGGATCGCGCCCGCTACTACAACGAGGATCGTCGCCTGGCGGCCGCACTCGATGCCATGGAACAGAAATCGAAGGGGATCTGAGCATCATGTTCGGCATGGATCCCACCATTCTCGCCATCGTCCTCCTGGTCGCCGTGTCGACCGCGGCCGTGGCCTATGGTCTGCTTTATTCCAGGATCGAAACCGACAAGAAGACGGCCAGCCGCATCAACCGGGTGCGTGCCGCCGAAACGGACATGTCTCAGGTGAAGGCTGCCCGCGATCGCATGCAGGAGGTCTCCAAGCGCCGCAAATCGGTTCAGGACTCGCTGAAGGAACTGGAGAAGAAGCAGCAGCAGGAGAAGACGAAAAAAGCCAATGCGGCGAGCCTCAAGGCCAAGCTTACGCAATCGGGCCTTTCGATCAGTGTCACCCAATTCTACCTGTTCAGCGTGGTTTTCGGTGTCGTCGTGCTTGCCATGGCCTTTCTGGCGGGCATGCCGCCCCTCGTGATCGCCGGCGCTTCGTTCGTGGCAGGCCTTGGCCTGCCGCGCTGGATCGTGGGTTTCCTCGTCAGCCGCAGACAGAAGAAATTCCTCGAAGAGTTTCCCAACTCGCTCGATGTCATGGTGCGGTCGATCCGCTCGGGTTTGCCCCTCAACGATGCCATCCGGATGATTGCCTCCGACGGGCAGGAGCCGGTGAAGAGCGAGTTCCGCCGCATCGTGGAATCGCAGCAGCTGGGTCTGAGTGTTACCGACTCAGTCGCCCGCATGCATCTGACAATGCCGCTGGCAGAGGTGAACTTCTTCGCCATCGTCGTCGCGATCCAGGGTCAGGCCGGCGGCAACCTGTCGGAAGCGCTTGCCAATCTCTCCCGCGTCCTGCGCGACCGCAAGAAGATGAAGGCCAAGGTCAATGCGCTTTCGATGGAAGCCAAGGCATCGGCTGCGATCATCGGCGCCCTGCCTTTCATTGTTGCCCTCCTCGTCTACCTGACGTCTCCCGAATACATCATGATCCTCTTCACCGATTCCCGCGGCCACTTGATCCTCGGGTGCTCGGCCGTCTGGATGAGCATCGGGCTCTTGGTCATGCGCAACATGATCAATTTCGAGATCTAAGGAGCCAAGCCGATGTCGGAAAACTGGGCCGCACAAGTGACCGATCCGGCCCTGGTGATCGCCGTGCTGGTGGCGCTGGCGGTGTTCGGGACCTTCTACACCATCGCCATGCCCTATCTGGAGCGAGGCGACCTGAACAAGCGGATGAAGGCCGTATCGACCGAGCGGGACCTGATCCGGGCACGAGAGCGCGCAAAGCTGAATGCCGAGGCAGCTCAGAATCGTGCGTCGCTGCGCACCACGAACAACAAGTCCGTCCGGAACATCGTGGAGAGGTTCAACCTGCGTCAGGCGTTGGTGGACGACAAGACCGTCGACAAGCTGAAGGCAGCGGGTTTGCGTTCGCAAAATGCGCTGAACATATTTCTCGTCGCGCGCTTCCTGCTGCCGTTTGCAACCCTCGCCTTGACAGCCTTCTGGATCTTCGTGCTCGGCAATCTCGGTGAAAAGCCCTTGCCGATCAGGCTGTTTGCCACCATCGTTGGAGGTTATGTCGGCTTCTATCTGCCGAATATCTATGTTTCGAACCGCATCACCAAACGCCAGCAGTCAATCAAGCGCGCCTGGCCGGATGCACTGGATCTCATGCTGATCTGCGTGGAATCGGGTATCTCACTGGAGGCCGCCATGCGGCGCGTTTCGGACGAAATCGGCGAGCAATCGCCGGAACTGGCCGAAGAAATGGTTCTGACAACGGCCGAACTCTCGTTCCTACCGGACCGACGCCAGGCGCTCGAAAACCTGGGCACGCGCACCCAACTCGACGGCGTGAAGAATGTCGTTCAGGCGCTGATCCAGGCCGATCGATACGGCACTCCCGTTGCCCAGGCGCTGCGCGTGCTGGCGCAGGAAGGCCGCGACGAGCGCATGAACGAAGCCGAGAAAAAGGCCGCCGCTCTGCCGCCGAAACTCACGGTTCCGATGATCCTGTTCTTCCTGCCGGTTCTGATCGCCGTCATTCTGGGCCCAGCCGGTATTCAGGTCTCCGACCGGTTCTGATGGCCCGGATCGTCGTGATCAGTGAACGGTTGCAAGCTCTTCTTCGAGCAGCTTCAGCGCATCCTGCAGCGCTTCGACAAGGATATCCGTCAGTTCGTCGGATTTGTTTTCGAGAAGCATCAGCTTGACCGCCATGTCCTGCTGCTCGAAATACTGATCAGGTCCTTCGTTCATCATCATGTCCCCTTAAGGCCGAATCATCTCGGCTGGTTCCACGATGCCGCCGCTTCCTTGTGCCGGGCTTTCACCCGATCCTACGTTATCCGTCAAGCCTCAGTCTCGACGCCACGCGTTACGGCCGAACTGAAGTTCGAAAAAAACTCGGCTGCGAGCTTTTTGGAGGTCGATTCGATCAGTCTGCTGCCAAGCTGGGCAATCTTACCGCCGACCTCGGCCTTTACCGTGTAGGTGAGCAAGGTCGCACCGCCGTCTTCCGAAGTGAGGGTTACATCCGCGCCCCCCTTGGCGAAGCCGGCGAGGCCACCCTTGCCTTCCCCCGAAATCGTGTAGGAATGCGGCGGGTTCAGATTTTGCAGTTCCACAGCCCCTTCGAATTTGGCCTTGATCGGCCCGATCTTGAGGACAACCTTGGCCGCCATCTGGGTATCAGATGTCTTTTCCAGGCTTTCGCAACCCGGTATCGACTGGCGCAGGATCTCCGGATCGTTCAGCGCACGCCATACGGTTTCGACGGGCGCCTCGATGCGCTCGCTGCCTTGCATATCCATCCGGCTTTCCTCCTAGTCGATCACGGGCTCCCTTCCCGCAGACGCCAAGACTGCATGGCGAAGGCGGCGGATGCAAGACTGCTAAAGCAGCAGAATGGCATTCGTCAGACAAGAACCGCCTGTTCTACACGGTCCTGGGTTCCGAAAAAGCGAAGGTAACGCTCGACTTCGGCCGGATCGCCGGTTGCCTTGCGCGGATTGTCCGAGAGCTTGACCGCCGGACGGCCATTGGCTTCCGAAACCTTGCAGACGATGGATATGGGACGCAGGCCGGCGATTTCCTGCGGCGCGCAGCCCGCGAAGTCGTTGGTGAGATTGGTGCCCCAGCCGAACGACATGCGCACACGCCCGGCAAAATGGCGATAGGTATCTATGATGGCATCGACATCGAGACCGTCCGAAAAGATCAAGAGCTTCTTGCGGGGATCGCGGCCCATCTTCTTCCACCAATCGATGATCTTCTCGCCGCCTTCGATCGGGGGCGCGCTGTCCGGGCGGAAGCCCGTCCAATCGGCCACCCATTCGGGTGCGTGCTCAAGAAAAGACGTAGTGCCGAAAGCATCTGGCAGGACGATCAGAAGGTTGCCACCGTAGAGACGATTCCAGTCCTTCAGAACCTGGTAGGGTGCAGCTGCCAACTGTTCGTCGGTGTTTGCCAGAGCCGCGACCACCATCGGCAGTTCGTGGGCATTGGTCCCGACGGCTTCGAGATCCGAGTCCATGGCGAGCAGGACATTGCTGGTGCCGGTGAAGGCCGGGCCGATACCCTCCTTCAAGGCTTCGACACACCAGCGCTGCCAGAGGAAGCTGTGGCGCCTGCGGGTGCCGAAGTCGGAAATGCGCAGACCCGGCAGTTCCCGAAGGCGCTCGACCTTGGACCACATCTTGGCCTTGGCGCGGGCATAGAGAACGTCGAGGGTGAAGTAGCCGAGCGAGCGCATCGCAGCGCGGGATCGCAATTCGTTGATGATGGCGAGCGCCGGGATCTCCCAGAGCGTCGTCTCCATCCAGGTGCCATGGAAGGTCAGTTCATATTGGCCTTCACGCTTGGAGAGCTCGTATTCGGGAAGCTGGAGATTGCCGAGCCAGGCCAGAAATTCCGGCTCGAAGATCTGGGCGCGGCCGTAAAAGGTGTTACCGGCCAGCCAGATCATCTCCTTCTTGGTCAGACGCAAGGACCGAACATGATCGAGCTGGTCGCGCAGCTCCTGCTCGTCAATCTCATCCGCCAAGCGCACCGAGGTCGTGCGGTTAATAAGGGTAAAGGTGGCGTTCACCTGCGGGTAGAGCTTCCAGATCATCTGGAGCATCAACAGTTTGTAGAAGTCCGTGTCGATCAGGCTGCGGATGATGGGGTCGAGCTTCCAGGCGTGGTTGTAGACCCTGGTCGCGATGTCTGTCTTGGTCATGATCGACTGCCTTCTCAACCGCAGCGAGCGCTGCGGGGGACGACCGGAACGCTTCGGTCGCTTCCGCAGCAGTTATCGGCAATCGATATCGGATTGTCCAGTCAGCGACGCCTGGACCGATTACTGACCGGGAGTGGGGTTGGACTGCGGCATGTTCTGATCCGCACTATCTGTGCCCGCAGGGGCGGGTGCCGTCGTCTGCGAGGGTTCATTGGCGGGGTTTTCCGGCGCTATCGAATTGCCCCACCATTCGGCGGGTATCCAGACCAGCATCGCCAGGATCAGACCGGCGAGCAAGACGATGAGTACAGGCTTGCCGCGAAAGCCCTGGCGCGCCTCTGTGGGTGTCAACGGCTCCGGCTTCAGGCCTCGGGTCCGGCGGTCGGTGGTGTCGGGCAGATCGGTTCGGCTGCTCATATCATGGCTCCCTGTGTCCTGAGGCGCTCACGGCGCAATTCTCAGGACAAACGGAAGCCTGCGGCGGTTTGTTCCGCGAAGGTTGGGGCTCGATCAGTAACCGCTTGCGCGATCGACTACAAATTCCAGCGGCTTGCCGGCTTCAAACCGGGCGATCTGCGCCTCGACATGACGGAAGAGGGCGCGAACGTCCGAGGCGGCCGCGGCGTGGGGCGTGACGATCACATTCGGCATTGACCAGAGCGGGCTTTCGGCGGGTAGCGGTTCCTTCTCGAAGACATCGAGCGAGGCGGCCTTCAAGGTGCCATCGGCCAGGCATGCCGCCAATTCCGTCTCGTTCTGGCTGCCACCGCGTCCGGCATTGAGGAAGATCGGACCGCCCAGGGGACCGCTGCGGCGGAGCCTCGCGAAGAGGGCGCGATCATAGATGCTGCGCGTATCATCCGTCAGGGGCAGAAGGCCGACAAGCATGTCCGTACGCGCCAGGAAGGCATCCAGCCCAGCGGCATCAAAGGTTTCGATCCCTTCGATCACCCTGGGCCGTCGGGACCAGCCGATCACATCGAAGCCCATGACCTTCAGCTTGCGGACGGAATCAGCGCCGAGAACGCCGAGGCCCATGACACCGACGGTGACGTCGCGTGCTTCCGGCTGGTCGGCGATCTCGTGCCAGACGCGGTCGCGCTGCTGATTGGCATAGGCGATGCCGTTGCGCAGATGATGCAGGCATTGCCAGACGACCCATTCGCTCATGCGGTCGGTGAGGCTGCGATCGACGAAGCGGACGATGGGGAGATCCGGCAGTTCATAGGCCGAGAGGATATGATCGACGCCGGCACCGCCCGAGAAGATGGCCTTCAACCCGGTGGCGCGGCGAAAAAGGGCCGGGTCCGGCTTCCAGACCACGGCGAATTCGGCGTCCGAGAGATCCCGGTCGGCATTGGTCGGATCGCCCATGTCGATGACCGGACGATCCTTGAAGGCGGAGCGGAGAGCGGAGACGACGCTTTCGCGTGCGAAGCGGAGGTCGACGACGACGGGGCGTTTTTCGGACATCTGGAAACTCACATTATTGGCGGATGCCGCCGGCCTCGACGGCTTCGAGATCGAAAGCCGCAGCCATCAGCGCGCGGGTGTAATCAGCCTTCGGCGCGGCGAAGACCTGCGCTGCCGGGCCCTTTTCGACCACCTTGCCGCCGCGCATGACGATCAGCTCGTTGGCGAGCGCCTTCACCACCTTCAGGTCGTGACTGATGAAGAGATAGGCGAGATCGTGTCTGGCCTGCAGATCGCGCAGGAGATCGACGACCTGGGCCTGGACGGTCATGTCGAGCGCTGAGGTCGGTTCGTCGAGCATGACGAAACGGGGTTTCAGCACCATGGCTCGGGCAATCGCGATGCGCTGGCGCTGGCCGCCGGAGAATTCATGGGGGTAGCGCCAGCGGGTGGCGGGGTCGAGCCCGACTTCCTCGAGCGCCCATGCAACACGGGCATCGCGCTCGTCGGCGGACAACTGCTTCTCGTGGACCTTGAGGCCTTCTGCGATGATTTCACCCACGGACATGCGGGGGCTCAGCGAGCCGAACGGGTCCTGGAAGACGATCTGCAAGCGATCGCGAAGCGGGCGCATTTCGCGATAGGAGAAGGCGTGGATGGCCTTTCCGATAAAGCTGATGCGGCCCTTCGACGAGATGAGACGCGAGAGAGCGAGACCCAGCGTGGTCTTGCCCGAGCCCGATTCGCCGACGACACCAAGCGTCTGGCCGGCGCGAAGCGTGAGATCCACACCATCCACTGCCTTCACGTGGTCCACGGTGCGGCGTAGGAAGCCGGCCTTGATCGGGAACCAGACGCGGATGTCCTCGCCCTGCATGACAACAGGTTTTGTTTCGTCCAGAAGCGGCGGTTCGCCACGCGGCTCGGAGGCGAGCAGCTTCTTCGTATACGCATGCTGCGGCCGTTCGAAGATATCCTCAACGGCTCCGGCCTCGACGATCTTGCCCTTGGTCATGACGCAGACCCGATCGGCAAACTTGCGGACGATGCCGAGATCATGGGTGATGAAGAGCATGGACATGCCATGCTCGGACTTGAGGCGGCCCAGGAGTTCGAGGATCTGCGCCTGGACGGTGACGTCGAGGGCCGTGGTCGGCTCGTCGGCGATCAGAAGCTTCGGCCTGTTGGCAAGCGCCATGGCAATCATCACGCGCTGGCGCTGACCGCCCGAGAGTTCATGCGGGAAGGCCGTCAGGCGCTTCTCCGGCTCGCGGATGCCGACCTGATGCAACAGCTCGAGCACGCGGGCGCGGGCGGATGCGCCTTCAAGGCCCTGATGGAGGGCCAGGATCTCGCCGATCTGCCGCTCGATGGTGTGCAGCGGGTTGAGCGAAGTCATCGGCTCCTGGAAGATCATGGTGATGTCGTTGCCGCGCACGGCCCGCAGTTCGGGCTCGCTCGCGGTCATCAGGTCGCGACCGTCGAATAGAATATGCCCCGAGGGATGGCTCGCGGCGGGATAGGGCAGAAGCTTCAGGATAGAAGCGGCGGAAACAGATTTGCCGGAACCGGATTCCCCGACCAAGGCAACGATCTCGCCACGGCCGATGTCGAAGGAGACGCGATCGACCGCCAGGCTCTCGCGGCCACCCTGGTGGAAGGCGACGGAGAGATCGCGCACGGAAAGCAGGGGTTCGGTCATGCGGTGAGGCTTTCGATCAGGGAGGTGAGAGACGGAGCGTCCAAGCGGCAAACTTCAAACAAGTAAGGCTCCTCCCAGGTCCTAACTGTCACGGAGTTCGCGATACCTTGATCATCGGTCAAGAAATGCGTGGTTCCGATCGCCAGAGCCGATGCCACATGGATGGCATCGGGAAGCTTCAAACCACCCCGTCTGGCACGCAATTGTGCCGCAATGTCAAGAATGCCATTGGAAACTGGAACAATCTGCAGCCACGGCAGCCCCGAACCCCAGGCCCTGTAGACTTCAATCAGCCTTGTGTCGTTTTGGCGCAAAGGCTTGACCAAAAGTTCGGACACAGTCAACGCGCTGGTGGCGAGGATGGCGCTCGGTCGGGATGATGCTCTATCGGTCAGGTCTCGCAGCATTTCACGCAGGATACCCTCCCCCTCGATGAGCAAGATCGCGGCATTCGTATCGAGATAGAGTTGGTGCCGTTGCGGCATCAGTCGTCCCATTCGTCGCGGAGTTCCCGAATACGCGCCACAGCTTCAGCGGTCGTAACGCGGCGGTCGTCTTGGCTACGATAGGCCTCCACCTTTTTCATGAAATCTTCAAAACTCGTTTTGGCCGGGTTCGGCGCGTCACCTTCCACCTCAACCACAACCCGCACGGTGCTGCCGTCGGTCAGCCCTTCTCTGAGGTCGGCAGGCAAATTCTCAACCGGATAATGCTCTCTGACGATCTTGTTCATCGCGTCGCGCTCCTGATCAGGCCTGAACGCATCATGCCATACATGCTGTCCTTTGACGAACCTGCTCTCATCGGAAGGTCTTTCTCGGATCGAAGGCATCGCGGACGGCTTCGCCTATGAAGATCAGAAGCGAGAGCATGATCGACATTGTGAAGAACGCGGTGAGGCCTAGCCAGGGGGCCTGGAGGTTGCGTTTGCCTTGCGCGATCAGTTCGCCGAGCGAGGGCGAGCCGGGGGGCATGCCGAAGCCGAGGAAGTCGAGCGAGGTCAGCGTGGTGATCGAGCCCGAGAGGATGAAGGGCAGGAAGGTCAGGGTCGCGACCATGGCGTTCGGCAGCAGGTGGCGGAACATGATCGTGCCGTTGCCAACCCCGAGTGCCCGGGCGGCGTTCACATATTCGAAGTTGCGCGCGCGCAGGAATTCGGCACGCACAATGCCGACGAAGCCGACCCAGGAAAAGAGCAACATGATGCCGAGCAGCACGAAGAAACCGGGCGGCAGGATGGCTGCTATGATCAGCAGGATGTAGAGAACCGGCATCGACGACCAGATCTCGATGAAGCGCTGCATCAGAAGGTCAGTCCAGCCGCCGAAATAGCCCTGGACGGCACCGGCCGTCACACCGATCGCGGCAGACGCGAGCGTCAGCGCCAGGCCGAAGAGGATCGAGATACGGAAGCCGTAGATCATCCGGGCCATCACGTCGCGCGCCTGATCGTCGGTGCCGAGCCAGTTCATGTTGCCGAGCACGCAGTTCGGGTCTTCCGCCTTCAGCGGATAGGCGGCGCAGCGGGTTTCCTTGTCCATCAGCCAGAAGGGCGGCGTGGGGGCGGAGTGGGGCACCTCGGAATTGACCGTGCGGTAGGAGTAACGGATCGGCGGCCAGATCATCCAGCCGTTGGCGTTGATCTCGTCTGATATAAAGGGCGAGCGGTAATCGGTGACCGCAAGGAAGCCGCCGAACTTCTCCTCCGGATAATCGACCACCACGGGGAAGAGGATCTCGCCCTTGTAGGAGGCGATGATCGGCCGGTCATTGGCGATGAACTCGGCAAACATGCTGAGCACGAACAAGACCATGAAGATCCAGAAGGACCACAAGCCGCGTCGGTTCGCCTTGAAATTTTCAAGCCGGCGGCGGTTGGTGGGGTTGAGCCAGCCCTTCTTTGGCGGAGCGATGGTGGTGGTTTCGACAGCGGACATCAGACGTCCCTCCGGTCGAAGTCGATGCGCGGGTCGATCCAGGTATAGATCAGGTCGGAGATCAGGCCGATGACGAGGCCCATCAGCGAGAAGATGTAGAGCGTGGCAAAGACGATCGGATAGTCGCGGTTGACGATCGCGAGGTAGCCGAGACGACCGAGGCCATCGAGCGAGAAGATGTTCTCAATCAGGAGCGAACCGGTGAAGAAGGCGGAGATGAAGGCGCCCGGCAGGCCGGCGATGACGATCAGCATGGCGTTGCGAAAGACGTGGCCGTAAAGCACCTGCCGCTCGCCCAGGCCCTTGGCGCGGGCAGTCACCACATACTGCTTCTTGATCTCGTCGATGAAGGAATTCTTGGTCAGAAGCGTGGTCGTCGCAAAAGCAGAGAGCAGAAGCGCGATCAGCGGCAGGGTCAGATGCCAGAAGTAATCGAGGATCTTCTGCCACCAGGAGAGCTCGGCAAAATTGTCTGACGTGAGGCCGCGCAGCGGAAACCAGTCGAAGAAGGATCCGCCGGCGAAGAGCACGATCAGCAGGATGCCGAAGAGGAAGCCCGGGACGGCATAACCGATGACGATGATGCCGGACGTCCAGACATCGAAGCGGGAGCCGTCGGCAACCGCCTTGCGGATGCCGAGCGGGATCGAGATGGCGTAGGAAATCAGGAGCACCCAGAGGCCGAGCGAAATGGACACCGGCAGCTTTTCGATGATCAGGTCGATGACCGAAGTGTTGCGGAAGAAGCTCTCGCCGAAATCGAAACGGATGTAGTTCCACATCATTTCGAGGAAGCGCTCCAGCGGCGGCTTGTCGAAGCCGAACTGCTTTTCAAGCTTGGCGATCAGTTCCGGATCGAGGCCCTGGGCGCCGCGATAGGTTGAACCGCCCTCCTCCGTGCCGACGGACTGGTTCAGCATGTCACCGCCGCCGGACAGGCGGGCGTCGGCGCTATCGCCCTGGCCGCTGAGCTGGGCGATCACCTGCTCGACTGGGCCGCCGGGCGCAAACTGGATGACGATGAAGGAGATGCCCATGATACCGATCATTGTGGGTATCATAAGCAGCAGACGCCGGAGAATATAGGCGGTCATGCGCGGCGCTCCCGTTTCCGGTCAGATTTGCCCGCGATGTCCGGTCTCGTTTTGTCCGCCAATATCTGCCGCTCCGTCTCACCGCGATTCGTCATCTCCATTCCTAGAGTCTCACGCAGGCGGCGCAAGCCCCGCGATCCGATCACGGCGCCTTGGCCCACCAGATGGAGGGAAAGCCGGTCCCATAGGTGGGGAGCTCTGCCGGGTGTTCGAACTTGTCCCAGAAGGCATAGCGGGCAGTCCGGCCGTAGTAGAGCGGCACGACATAGTCGTGGGCGAGCAAAACGCGATCCAGGGCTTTGGTCGCGGCGATCTGCTCCTCACGATCGGCCGGGAAGATGATCCTTTCGATCAGCGCATCCACCGCAGGATCGGCGATGCCAGCATAGTTGCGTGACCCTTCCTGATTGGCCGTGGACGAGCCCCAGTAATTGCGCTGTTCATTGCCGGGGTTAAGGGTCTGAGCCCAGACGACCCAGGTCATGTCATAGTCGAAGGTCCGGGTGCGGTTCGTATACTGGCTGTCGTCGACGGTACGGACCGACATGTCGATGCCAATCTTACGGAGTTGCTGCTGGTAGGGAACGGCCACGACCTCAAGCTGCGGGTTCGATAGGAGAAGCTCGAAGCGGAAGGGCTGGCCGGTCTTGGAATTGACCATGGCGTTGCCGCGCAGTTCGTAGCCGGCCTGCTTGAAGAGTTCCACCGCTTTGCGCAGGTTCTCGCGCGAGGCCTGCGGGGTACCTCCAACCGGGTTCTTAAACGGGGTGTCGAAGACCGAAGCCGGCACCTTATCCCTCAGGCTTGTCAGAAGCTCCAGCTCCTTGCCTTCCGGCAAACCGGTGGAGGCGAGCTCCGTTCCGAAGAAGAAACTGTCGACACGCTGGTAGGCGCCGTAGAAGACCGTTCGGTTGAGTTCCTCGAAGTCAAGCGCGTAGTTGAGAGCCTCGCGGACACGCTGGTCTTTGAACAGTTCGCGTCGCATGTTGGGCACGAGGGCCTGCATGACGCCCGTGGCCCGGAAGGGATTTTCGAACTCCTCTTTCTTCACCCGCCCATCCTGTGCGGCGGGGAAATCGAAGCCGGTGGCCCAGCGGGCCGCGCGCGTTTCCTGCCAGAAATCGGTATTGCCCGAGCGGAAGGCCTCGAACTCGACGTCGCGGTCGCCGAACATCGTGTAGGTGACGTTCTTGAAGTTGTTGTAACCCCGATTGACGTTGAGATCCTTCGCCCAATAGTCGTCGCGCAATTCATAGCGGATGGTGGCGCCGGCCTTGAATTCGGCGATCTTGTAAGGACCCGATCCCAGGACAGGCTCCAGCGTCGTGCGGGAGATATCGCGCGGCTTGCCATCGGGGCCGTTGCCCTCCCACCAATGCTTCGGCACGACGGGGAACTGTCCGAGGATCATCGGCAGTTCGCGGTTGTTCTTCTCGTCGAAGCGAAAGGTGACATCGCGGTCGCCTGTCTTTTCCGCCGAAACGACATGGCTGTAATAGCTGGTATAGAGCGGATTGAGCTCCTTCAGTTTTTCGAAACTGAAGATCACGTCTTCCGGCTTCACGGGCTCACCATCGGCAAAGCGAGCTTCCGCGCGCAGCCTGAAGGTCGCGCTTGAGAAATCGGCCGGATAAGAGACTCCTTCCGCCAGCAGGCCGTAGCCTGTGGAGATTTCGTCTTCTGCGTCCTTCAGCAGCGTGTCGAAGACGGTTGGGAGTCCGGGAGCCGCCTCTCCGCGGTTCAAGACCGGATTGAAGCTATCGAAGGTGCCGGTCGAGGACATGCGCAGTGTGCCGCCCTTTGGCGCATCAGGATTCACATAGGCGAAGCGCTCGAAACCAGCCGGATATTTCAGATCACCGACAATCGCCACGCCATGCCGGAACGGCTCGGCCGGTCCCTGCGCAAAGGCCGACGGCAGCGGCCCTGCGAGCAACGCCACCAAGCCCCAGACTGCAACGCCCACCTTGTTCAGACCCATCTGCCCAATTCCCCTGATTTGCTTTTGTTGCGGAGCAGAATAGGACAAATATCGGCAAAATACAGATGACTGACATAGAAGTGAGCGTGCGGGCTTCCGCAGATTCACCCCATTTCCGTTTCACGCTAGACTGACAGGTGATTCACGCTGAGCGATCAGTGGTGACGTTCGGACAGACCGGGGACATGCACACGATGAAGAAGACCTGGGGCGCACGCCCGATGGCTACGGCCCTGATGCTTGCGGCAGCCTTTGCCGGCGCCGTCAGCGATACGGCCTTTGCGGAAGGACGACCTGCCAAGGAGTTGTTTGGTGGCATGGCGCTGCCGGCCAAGGCGGCCCCCTCCCCTTACGGTTCCTACGCCAAGGGCTGCATTGCAGGCGCTGTCGCCATCCCAACCGACGGACCGACCTGGCAGGCGATGCGGCTTTCGCGCAATCGTCGCTGGGGCCATCCGGAGATGATCGCCCTCCTCGAACGCTTCTCGAAAGATGCGGTGCAACTCGGCTGGGGCGCCGGTATCCTGATCGGCGACATCTCGCAGCCGCGCGGCGGGCCGATGCTTTCGGGCCATGCCTCGCATCAGATCGGGCTTGATGCGGATATCTGGTTCACGCCGAAGCCGCAAAGCCCGCTCTCCGCGCAGCAGCGCGAGGACATGCCCTTCACCTCGATGCTGGAGAAAGACAAGTTCCTGACCGTCGACAAGCGCCTCTGGACCAATACCCATGCACGGCTCGTGGTGCAGGCGGCGAGCTATCCGCAGGTGGAGCGCATCTTCGTCAATCCGGCGATCAAGAAGAAGCTTTGCGACACGTGGACAGGCGACCGGGGTGTGCTCGGCAAGATCCGGCCGATCTACGGCCATGATGCGCATTTCCATATCCGCATGCGCTGCCCCGAAGGTGCTGCCGGCTGCAAGCCGCAGGCGGCCGTGCCGCCCGGCGACGGCTGTGACCAGTCGCTCGCCTGGTGGTTCACCAAGGAGCCCTGGGCAGCGCCGAAGAAGGACCCCGACGCAAAACCCGCACCGAAGCCACGCGCCATGCAGGTTTCCGATCTGCCGAAGGCGTGCGCGATGGTGCTCGATGCAAGGGGCCCGGCAAACGAGCTTGAGGTCACCTACCGGGCGAGCGGCGGAATCATGCCCAGCAACAGCGCAGCGTCGGCATTTGCGGCCCCGGCGCCTTCCCAACAGACGGCTTTCGAATTGCCGGTCGTGGTTCCCATTCCGGCACCCCGTCCAGCCGGCTGGTGAGAAGCGACCATACGGTGGGTGCCTTTTCAACGGCTCCCGCCTGCGCTAGATGGAGCTATCAAATCGATTTAAATCAGCTGGGGACCCGTCGTGAGCCGCACCCGTTGCATCGCCCTGATCGCGCATGACCAGAAGAAGGACGACATGGCGGAGTTTGCCAGGCGTCACCAGGCCAAGCTGATGAATTGGCGGATCGTGGCGACGGGAACCACGGGCGGGCGGATCAAGGATGCCGTGCCCGAACTCGACGTGACGCGGCTCAAAAGCGGGCCGCTCGGCGGCGACCAGCAGATCGGTGCGCTGATCTCGACGGGGGAAGTGGACATGCTCGTCTTCTTTGTCGACCCCTTGACTCCGATGCCCCATGATGTGGATGTCAAGGCGCTGATGCGGCTTGCTACCGTCTACGACATTCCGATGGCACTCAACCTCGCAACCGCCGACATCCTGATGCAGACCCTCGCTGCCTGAGCAGCAGGGCCCAAGACCGGACAAACCATGGCCAAGACACAGCGTGACGACAAACTCCCCTTCCCGATCCTGATTGGCGATATCGGCGGGACCAATGCCCGCTTTTCGATCCTGATCGACGAGAGCGGTGAGACGATCAGCTTTCCGAATGTGGTGAACAAGGAATTCGCCACGATCGACGAAGCGATCCGCGTTAGCGTTCTCGAGACGACGAGCCATAAGCCGCGCTCGCTGATCCTGGCGCTGGCCGGGCCGATCAAGGGCGATGAGGTGCCGCTCACCAATTGCCCGTGGATCGTGCGGCCCAAGGCGCTGATGGCCGATCTCGGCTTTTCGGAGGTGCTGCTGCTGAACGACTTCGAGGCGCAGGCATTGGCCGCTGCGACGCTCGGCGTCGAGGATCGCCAGCATCTGGGCTCGCTCAGCGAGGCGCCGATCGGCTCGCGCGTCGTGCTCGGCCCCGGCACGGGGCTCGGCGTTGCAGGGCTGGTGCGGGCGCGCGATATGTGGTTCCCGGTTCCGGGCGAAGGCGGGCATGTGGATGTCGGCCCCCGCACCCTGCGCGACCACCAGATCTGGCCGCATCTGACACCGGTGCGCGACCCGACCGCGACGCTCGGCCGGATCTCGGCTGAGGAGCTTCTGTCCGGCCGCGGCCTCATGAACATCTACCGCGCGCTCTGCAAGGCCGACGGGAACCTGACGCCCCGCTATGAGGATCCAGCCCAGGTTTCGGCTGCCGGCATTGCCGGAGCGGATGCGCTTGCGGGCGAGGCGCTCAGCCTGTTTGCCACCTATCTTGGCCGGGTTGCCGGTGATCTCGCGCTGATCTTCATGGCTAAGGGCGGCGTGTTCCTCGCCGGCGGCATCTCGCCGAAGATCCTGCCGGCGCTGCAGAGCGGCGAATTCCGCGCTGCCTTCGAGGACAAGGCGCCCCACCAGGCGGTGATGCACGGGATCCCGACCTTCGTCGTTACCCATCCGCAGGCCGCGCTGCACGGTCTGGCCGCCTTTGCGACCGCGCCTTCAGATTTCGGGCTTGCGACCGAGGGGCGCCACTGGCGCTGAAGGCCTGCCTGACGGCCCTCTATGGCCAAAGGCGCCGCGACTGGCTATAGAGCGGCGGCGCCCGGCAGGGGCATGGACGGCAACAGCACAGGACACTCTTTTTTGGACGCCCAGGACAGCCAGACCGAAAAGCCCAACATGGACAGCGTCTCCGCCGTCCTCAAACGCGTCATCGCTGAAAACGGGCGACAGCATGTGGGTGGGTATGCCTTCGCCATCGTCTGCCTGGTCACGGTTGCGCTGACAACCGCTTTCACGGCCTGGATCATGGAAGCCGTCATCAACGAGGCGTTTGCCAACCGGCGCGCCGATCTGGTCTGGATCATCTGCGGGTCGATCTTCGCCGCCTTCGTGATTCGCGGTTTCGCCGGCTATGGGCAGGCCGTGACGCTTTCGACGATCGGCAACAACATCGTGGCGCGCTACCAGCGGCGGCTGTTTTCGCATCTGATGTCGCTTTCGATCGGCTATTTCAGCGAA
This sequence comes from Rhizobium sp. AQ_MP, assembly GCF_014237835.1. Classification (GTDB taxonomy): domain Bacteria; phylum Pseudomonadota; class Alphaproteobacteria; order Rhizobiales; family Rhizobiaceae; genus Allorhizobium. Next base: position 54,672 of record NZ_JACJVI010000001.1, on the reverse strand, counting down.
GCGCGGTCGGCCCGGCTGGCTGCGCAGATCAATGAAAACATCAACGGGATCCGTGATGTTCTGAACATGACGATCACCTCGCTGGCGCGGGATCTCATGACACTGATCGCGCTTCTCGGCGTGATGCTCTATCAGGACATCGTGCTGTCGCTGATCGTGTTTACCGTGGCGCCACCGCTCTTCCTCGGCCTTCGCTACATCTCCCGGCGTCTGCGCAGCGCGACGAAGGAATCGGTCATCCTGAATTCGCATGTGCTCGGAGCCATCCAGGAGGCGGTGCAGGGGATTGCGATCGTCAAGGCCTTCACCATGGAAAGCCAGCTGGAGAACAAGATCCAGTCGACGATCGATGCCGCCGAGGGGCGTGCCAACAGGATCGCGCGCCTCAGCGAACGCAACGGCCCGCTGACCGAAAGCCTTGCGGGCCTCTCGATTTCCGGCGTCATGGTCTATGCTGCCTATCAGTCGATTTATGGCGGCGTGTTGCCGGGCGCCTTCTTCTCCTTCGTGACCGCGCTGCTGCTCGCCTATGAGCCGGCCAAACGGCTGGCGCGCCTGCAGGTGTTCATGGAACGCGCCGCCGTCAACGCGCGGATGATCTACGAGATCCTCGATACGCAGCCCAACCAGCAGGACAAGGACGGCGCCAGACAGATTGCGGTCAACGGCGCGAAGATCGAGTTCCGCAACGTCACCTTCGCCTATGGTTCCAACGAGCCGACGCTGCGAAATCTGAGCTTCACGGCCGAAGGCGGCAAGACAACCGCGCTGGTTGGCCCGTCGGGCGCCGGCAAGTCGACCGTGATCACGCTGGTGCCACGCTTCTACGACCCGGAGGAAGGCGAGATCCTGATCGATGGTCAGAATATCGCCGATGTGACGAAGTCGTCGCTTCGCCGGCATCTCGCCTATGTTTCGCAGCAGCCTTACCTGTTCGAGGGTTCGATCCGCGACAACATCCGCTACGGGCGCCCGGAGGCGACCGATGCCGAAATCGAGGATGCGGCACGGCTGGCGAATGCCCATGACTTCATCCTGGCGCAGCCACAGGGCTATGACACGCCCGTCGGCGAGAACGGCATCACGCTTTCCGGCGGCCAGCGGCAGCGGCTTTCGATCGCGCGTGCGCTCGTGCGCAATGCGCCGATCCTGCTGCTCGACGAAGCGACTTCGGCGCTCGATACCGAGTCGGAAGCGGCCGTGCAGCAGGCGCTCGATGCCGCCATGGCGGGGCGCACCGTCATCGTCATCGCGCACCGGCTTTCCACCGTCGTGAATGCCGACAAGATCATCGTCATGCAGGATGGCGAAGTGGTCCAGGAAGGCAACCATGAGAGCCTTGCACAGCAGCCGGGTGGTCTTTACGCTCGCCTCAACAACCTGCAGGCCACGTCCAACGGCCAGCACAGCAGCCAGGAATAATCGCGCATGAATACGCCCATGAAGCTCGTCGTCGTTGGTGCCGCCGGTCGCATGGGCAAGACGCTGATCAAAATCATCAGCGAAACGCCGGGTCTTGTCCTGCATGCCGCGGTGGAGCGGACCGGCTCTGCCGTTCTTGGCCAGGATGCCGGCGAACTGGCCGGCGTGCCGAAACTCGGCGTTGCCGTGACCGACGATCCACTGGCGGCCTTCCTGCATGCCGATGGCGTTATCGACTTTACGACACCGGCTTCGACCGTCGAATTTGCAGCGCTCGCAGCCCAGGCGCGGATCGTGCATGTGATCGGCACAACCGGCTGCCTGCCAGAGCATGAGGAGAAGATCGACGCTGCGGCCCGCCATGCACGTGTGGTGAAGTCGGGCAATATGAGCCTTGGCGTCAATCTGCTTTCGGTGCTGATCAAGCAGGCAGCGCGCGCGCTCGATGCCGCCGGCTGGGATATCGAGGTGCTCGAGATGCACCACAAGCACAAGGTCGACGCGCCCTCGGGGACCGCACTTCTGCTTGGCGAAGCGGCGGCCGAGGGCCGTGGCATCTCGCTTGCCGATCATTCCGTTCGGGTGCGCGACGGCCATACCGGACCGCGCGAGGAAGGCTCGATCGGCTTTGCCACGCTCCGGGGCGGCTCGGTGATCGGGGAACACTCCGTGTTGTTTGCCAGCGAAGGCGAGATCGTCACGCTCTCGCACAGCGCTGCCGACCGTTCACTCTTTGCCCGGGGCGCGCTGAAGGCCGCCACCTGGGCCCGGGACAAGAAGCCCGGCCGCTATACCATGCTCGACGTGCTCGGGCTCAACTCCACCCCCTGATCGTCAAGAGAGGAATTGTCGATGACCGGTACCCTCGTGCTCGTGCGCCATGGCCAGAGCGACTGGAACCTGAAGAACCTGTTTACCGGCTGGCGTGATCCGGACCTGACCGAACTCGGCGTGCAGGAAGCCAATGCCGGCGGCAAGGCGCTTGCCGACTACGGCATCAAGTTCGATATCGCTTTCACCTCGGTGCTGACGCGGGCGCAGAAGACCTGCAACATCATCCTCGAAAACGTCGGCCAGACGGGTCTGGAGACGATCAAGGACCAGGCGCTGAACGAGCGCGACTACGGCGATCTTTCCGGCCTCAACAAGGATGATGCGCGCGCCAAGTGGGGCGAGGAGCAGGTTCATATCTGGCGCCGCTCCTACGACGTGCCGCCGCCGGGCGGCGAAAGCCTGCGCGACACCGGCGCGCGCGTCTGGCCCTATTACCTGACCGAAATCCTGCCGCGTGTGCTGCGTGGGGAGAAGGTGCTGGTTGCAGCGCATGGCAACTCGCTGCGCTCGCTGGTGATGGTTCTCGACAAGCTGACCAAGGAGCAGATCCTCGGCGTCAATCTCGCAACCGGCGTTCCCATGGTCTACAAGCTGAACGCGGATTCGACGGTGGCTTCCAAGGAAGTGCTGGGGGACATGTCCGGCGCCCACTGAGGGCAAACACCCTCCCCTTGATGGGGAGGGTCGGGCCAAAGGCCCGGGGTGGGGTGAGCGCCCGGTCGTCCGGAAACGTGTCCCCCCACCCGCCGCTTTGCGGCGACCTCGCCCCTCAAGGGGGAGGTGATTTTCACTGCTTGCGCATGAAACCCTGGATCAGATCGGCGAGCGCCTCCGGCTGTTCGACGCAGGGGATATGGGCGCAGTCCTCGATGACTTCGAAACGGGCACCCGGCACCAGTTGCGAGCCCGCCTCGACCGTTGCTGGCGGCGTCGAGCCGTCCTGGTCGCCGACAACGAAGAGCGTGGGGACCGTGATGGTCGGCAGGATGTCCGAGAAATCCGTGTCGCGCAGGGCATGACAGGTCGAAAGATAGGCAGCCTTCGACTGGCGCGTCATCATCAGGCGGTAGCCGGCCAATTCGTCGGCGCGGTCTTCATGGAAGGCCGGCGTGAACCAGCGCGCCATGGCGCTGTCGGCAGCGCTTTCGACCCCGCCCTTCTCGATGCCGGCGATGCGCTCGGCCCAGATTTCGGCAGTGCCGATCCGGGGGGCCGTGTCGCAGAGGATGAGCTTGCGGAACAGATCCGGACGCTCCTGCCAGAGGCCCTGGCAGACGAGACCGCCAACGGAGAGGCCGCAGAAGGTCGCCTTGCGGATGCCGAGTTCGTCGCACAAGGTTGCGAGATCCGAGACGAGATCGGCCATGCCGAAGGGCTTGTCGGCGCCGCCGGAGAGGCCGTGGCCACGGCTGTCATAGAGCAGCACCGAGACATCGTCGCCGAGCTCGTCGAAGAGCGGCAGCCAGATGCGGAAGTCGGTGCCGAGCCCGTTGGAGAAGACGATCAGGTTCTTGGCTTTCGCCTCGCCGATCAGCTCGTAGTGGACGACATTGCCGTTGATGGTCTTGAAGGCCAAGATTGATACTCCTGTGGGCCGAATGGCCCCTGTGTTTCGCTAACCGGCGAGGCCGGGAATTCTCAGTGCGCCTCGTCCCAATTGTGGGCGGCGCGGGCGTCGACCTTGAGCGGCACGCGCATGGAGACGGCCGGCATGGCGGCGTTTTCCATGATGTCGACGATGACAGGCATCGCGGCATCGACGGCCTCGTCCTCGACTTCGAAGATCAGTTCGTCATGCACCTGCAGCAACATGCGGACGCGCTCCGAGAGACCAGCCGCAGCTAGCGCCGGCTCGATCTGGATCATCGCACGACGGATGATGTCGGCAGCCGAGCCCTGGATGGGCGCGTTGATCGCGGCGCGCTCGTTGAAGGCGCGCATGGAGGGGTTGGACGACTTGATCTCCGGGTAATGGGCGCGGCGGCCGAAGATGGTTTCCACATAACCATGCTCGCGGGCGAAGGCCTTTGTGCTCTCCATGTAGTCCTTGATACCGGGGAAGCGCTCGAAATACTTCTTGATGTAGTCGCCGGCTTCCGAGCGCTCGATGCCGAGCTGGTTCGCAAGGCCGAAGGCGGAGATGCCGTAGATGATGCCGAAGTTGATCGCCTTGGCGCGGCGGCGGACTTCCGACGGCATGCCCTCGACCGGGACGCCGAACATCTCCGACGCGGTCATGGCGTGGATGTCGACGCCATCGGCGAAGGCCTGGCGCAGCTGCGGGATCTCGGCGACATGGGCGAGCACGCGCAGTTCGATCTGGCTGTAGTCTGCCGACAGCAGCTTGTGACCGGGCGTCGAGATGAAGGCGGTGCGGATCTTGCGGCCTTCTGCGGTGCGGACCGGGATGTTCTGCAGGTTCGGCTCTGACGACGAGAGACGACCCGTTGTCGTGGAGGCGAGCGAGTAGCCGGTGTGGACGCGCTTGGTTATCGGGTGGATGTATCCGGGCAGCGCGTCCGTATAGGTGGATTTGAGCTTGGTCAGCTGGCGCCAGTCGACGATCTTGCGCGGCAGCGGCGCGCCCTCGGCGGCGAGGTCTTCCAGAACCTGAGCAGAGGTGGACCACTGGCCGGTCTTCGTCTTGGACCCGCCGGGAAGCCCCAGTCTGCCAAAGAGGATATCGCCGAGCTGCTTGGGCGAGCCGATGTTGAAGCGCTCGCCGGCGAGTTCATAGACTTCATCCTCGGCGGCGGCGGCCTTCTGGGCGAGTTCGCCCGACAGACGCGAGAGGATCTGGCGGTCGACGGTGATGCCGCGCTCTTCCATATGGGCAAGCACCGGCACCAGCGGTCGCTCAAGACGCTCGTAGATGCGGGTCAGCCCCTCGGCGGCCAGGCGCGGCTTCAGCACCAGCCAGAGACGAAGCGTGACATCGGCGTCCTCGGCGGCATAGGCGGTTGCGCGGTCGATATCGACGAGGTCGAAGGTGACAGAGGATTTGCCGGAGCCGGCGACGTCCTTGTAAGGTATCGGCGTGTGGCCGAGCCATTTCTCCGACAGGCCATCCATGCCGTGATTGCCCTTGCCGGCATCCAGCACGTAGGACATCAGCATGGTGTCATCGAAGGCCTGCATGACAATGCCTTGGCGCTTCATTACCAGGTAGTCGTATTTCAGGTTCTGCGCGACCTTCAACACGGAAGGGTCTTCGAGCAGGTCCTTCAGGGCGGCCAGCGCGTCCTTCATCGGGATCTGGCCCTCGGCATGACCACCGCCGAGGAGATCGCCGACACCGGTCTTGTGGGTCAGCGGGATATAGGCGGCGCGGATGTCGGTCGAACCGGGCGACAGGACATTGTCCTGGATGGCGAGCGAGACGCCGACGAGTTCGGCCTGCATCGGATCGAGCGATGTGGTCTCGGTATCGAAGGCGACGAGGCCGGTTTCCCGGGCCGCGGCGATCCAGAGCTCAAGGGTCTCGATATCGCGGATCGTCACATAGGCGCTGGCGTCGAGCGGTTTGCCGGCGAAAGCATTGGCGCGGCTTGCCGAAAGATCTGCAGGGGTTTTGCCGTCGGGGCTGCCGGTCATGGCTGCCGTTGACGCAGCGGTCGGTGCAGTGACGGGGGCAGAAGACGAGGCGGGAGCGTCGCCGGCGTCTAGATCGGGGCCGCGGGCGGCATCGCCCCATTCGACCGGCACGGTGGCAGGCTCGATGGCGGCGGCATCGCATTCGCAGACTTCGGCGACACGGCGGGTGAGCGTGGTGAATTCCATCGCCTTCAGGAAGGCGATGAGCTTCGGACCATTCTGCGGTTCGAGAACAAGATCCTCGAGCTTCATGTCGAGCGGCACGTCGGTGCGCAGTTCGACGAGCTGGCGGGACACGCGGGCGAGCTCGGCATTGGCGACGATGTTTTCGCGGCGCTTGACCTGCTTGATCTCGCCTGCGCGGGCGAGCAGCGTTTCCAGATCGCCGAATTCCTCGAGGAGCTGGGCGGCGGTCTTCGGGCCGATGCCGGGGATGCCCGGTACGTTGTCGGTCGAATCGCCGGTCATCGCCTGCAGGTCGATCATCTTTTCCGGCGGCACACCCCATTTCTCGATGACGTCGGGAATGCCGATCTGCTTGTCCTTCATCGCGTCGTACATATGCACGTTCGGCGTGACGAGCTGCATCAGGTCCTTGTCGGAGGAGACGATGGTGACATCGGCGCCGATGGCCTCTGCCTGGCGGGCATAGGTGGCGATGATGTCGTCGGCCTCGAAGCCTTCCGTCTCGATGCAGGGCAGGTTGAAGGCGCGGGTCGCATGGCGGATCAGGCCGAATTGCGGGATCAGGTCTTCCGGCGGGGCCGAGCGGTTCGCCTTGTAAAGCGGATAGATCTCCTTGCGGAAGGTGGTCGACGAGTAGTCGAAGATGACGGCCAGATGCGTCGGCGTCACACCGACATCGGTGTTGCGGGCGTCGCGCAACAGCTTCCACAGCATGTTGCAGAAGCCGGAGACCGCGTTGACGGGCAGGCCGTCCGACTTGCGGTTCAGGGCCGGGATGGCGTGGAAGGCGCGGAAGATGAAACCCGAGCCGTCGACGAGGAAGAGATGATCGCCTTTTTTCATGAGGGCATGGATAGCGCGAGGCGGCTGAAACGTCCATGACGGTTTCGCCGGCCCGCCGCAAAAACGCGCGCCATGTATGGGAGATCGTCGCGGCGGATCAGCGGCGAATCATCACGAAAAGCTTACCGATTTGTAATCCCGGCTTCCCTTGAAAAACCACATTCCGGATCACAAATCTCAGTCATCGGCGACTGATCACGCCGTAGTCTGAAAGAGGCTCGTCCCCCGCCGCTTCAGACTCGGGCAAAGGCCTTATCCCCCTCTCCGGGCCTTTGTCCCCATATTCCGGAGCCGTCGTGGCAGTCCCCGCCTCAAGCCACGACGGCCTCCACCCCCCTTCTTCCTGAACCCAAAATTAGTCAGCCTCGGAAATGGATCGCATGCGATCATTCCGGAAGACTTCACCTATGACGACGTGTCGAGCGCCATGGCCCATGACCGTACGACCCCTGACCGCTCCGAATCCGCCACCTGGCTGGCGAGCCAGTTGGCGCGCGGGTTCACACGGGCGCTGCAGGCGCGCGCGGCCAAGCTCGGCTTTTCGCCCGGACAGTTTCCGATCCTGATCGAGCTCTGGGAGGAAGAAGGGCTGACGCAGAGGCAATTGCTCGATCGCGTCGATGTGGAGCAGGCGACGATTGCCAATACGCTTGCGCGCATGGAGCGAGACGGGCTGATCGAACGCCGAGCGCACCCAAAGGACAAGCGGGCACAGCAGATCTTCCTGACCGACAAGGCGCGCGGCATGCGCGAGGAAGCGCTCGCTGCAGCCGAAGAGGCCGAACAGGCCGTCTTCAAGGGTTTCCGGCGCTTCGAGAAGGAATTGCTGAAAGAATACATCCGCTGGGCGATCGCGAACGCGCGCAAGCTGTGAATGGATCTTGATGGCACCTTGAGAAAAATTCGCGGTCTCCACGCCTCGAAACCCAGGGAGCTTTGGTCTATCGTCCGCCGCAATTTCATAATTGCAGGACATGACCATGACCGATCTCTCCCCAATCCTCGCCAAGGCCGACGAGGCCCTGCCGCAGAGCCTCGAGCGGCTGTTCGACCTCGTGCGGATTCCCTCGATCTCGACGGATCTGGCCTACAAGGCCGAGTGCCGCAAGGCCGGCGAATGGCTGGTCTCGGCGCTTACCGAACTGGGCTTCGACGCCTCGCTGCGCGACACGCCCGGCCATCCGATGGTGGTCGCCCATCACGCTGCCGATCGGGCCGACGCGCCGCATGTGCTCTTCTACGGCCATTACGACGTGCAGCCGGTCGATCCGCTCGATCTCTGGGAAGACGATCCGTTCGAGCCTGCGATCAAGGAGAAGGACGGCCGTAAGGTGATCACCGGTCGTGGCACCTCCGACGACAAGGGCCAGCTTCTGACCTTCGTCGAGGCCTGCCGCGCCTATAAGGCGGTGAAGGGTTCGCTGCCGGCCAAGATCACGATCCTGTTCGAGGGCGAGGAAGAATCCGGTTCGCCGTCGCTTAAGCCGTTCCTGGCGGCCAATGCCGACGAGCTTAAGGCCGATTTCGCGCTGGTTTGCGACACCAGCATGTGGGATCGCGAGACGCCGGCGATCGCTGCGGCGCTTCGCGGCCTGGTCGGCGAAGAAGTGACCATCATCGCAGCCGACCGCGACCTGCATTCGGGTCTCTTCGGCGGTGCGGCTGCCAATCCGGTGCACATCCTGACGAAGATCCTCGCCGACCTGCATGACGAGACCGGCAAGGTGACCCTTCCGGGTTTCTACGACGGTGTCGAAGAGACCCCCGCCAATATCAAGGCCTCCTGGGAAAGCCTGGGGCGGACGGCGGAAAGCTTCCTCGGCGAGGTGGGCCTGTCTGTCCCGGCGGGTGAAAAGGGCCGTTCCGTGCTGGAGCTCACCTGGGCGCGGCCGACGGCGGAAGTGAACGGCATCATTGGCGGCTACACCGGCGAAGGCTTCAAGACGGTGATTGCGGCCAAGGCTTCGGCCAAGATCTCGTTCCGCCTGGTCGGCAGCCAGGATCCCGCCAAGGTGCGTGAGAGTTTCCGCACCTTCGTGCAGGCGCGCATTCCTGATGACTGCAAGGTGGAATTCCACGAGCATGGCGGTTCGCCGGCCATCCAGCTTTCCTATGATTCGCCGGAGCTGACCAAGGCGAAGAACGCGCTCTCGGATGAATGGCCGAGGCCGGCCGTGATCATCGGCATGGGCGGATCGATCCCGATCGTCGGGGATTTCCAGAAGATGCTCGGCATGGATTCGCTGCTGGTCGGCTTTGGCCTCACCGACGACCGCATCCATTCGCCGAACGAGAAGTATGACCTGAACTCGTTCCACAAGGGCATCCGCTCGTGGATCCGGATCCTCGACGCGCTTGCGAATGGCTAAGCCTAAAAAAGCAAAAAGGCCGGTCACAAACCGGCCTTTCCTTTACGTTTCAACGCTACCTGCCAGTACATCCGTGGTCAGGGACGGAAACGTGCCATTCGATGTCTCGGATGTTGGCCCGCCTTCGCGAACCGCATCCCGGATCGTGATGATCGCTCTGGATGCTTAACAACCGGTTAAGCGTTCAAAGGTTCCTGAAACAGGATTTTCGAAAACGCTCGATCGTCTGGTAAATAAGAAATGGGAGCGATGCGGCCGCGTTTCAAGGCTGTATCGGCTTGAAAAGTTTCGTGGGCTTTGGATAGACTTCTGCCATGACACTCGAAACCGTCCGCCAGTTCTTCCGGGACAACGCTCCCGACATCACCGTCATCGTCACCGAAGCGAGTTCTGCCACCGTTTCGCTTGCGGCCGAAGCACACGGCGTCGCGCCGGACCAGATTGCCAAGACCATCTGCCTCAGGATCGGCGAAGATGTTGTGCTGGTCGTGACTGCCGGGACAAAACGGCTCGACAATCGCAAGTTCAAGGACCGCTTCGGGGTCAAGCCACGCATGCTCGATGCCGAGGCCGTCATCGAGGCGACAAGCCATCCGGTGGGCGGGGTCTGCCCATTCGGCCTGCCCTCGCCGCTCAAGGTCTATTGCGATCTGTCGCTCAAGGCCTTCGATGAAGTGGTGCCGGCGGCCGGCGCAACCAATGCGGCGGTGCGGATCGCGCCGGAACGCATGCTCTCTCTCGTCGGCGGCGAATGGGCCGATCTCTGCCAGTGAGGTCACGACTGGTTCAAGGCCTGTTTACGAGGCTTTAACCACCCCTTAAATCGCCGCATTTACTGTGCAATTGCGCAATCATCATGTGTGGCGCTGCCATGATTGATCGCGATGTCTTGAAGCGATTTCCCAGCCTGCCCGCCAAAGGCAGCATCACGAGCATCTGGAGCAAGATCACCGCAATGGTGAGCCGAGGAAAATCCCGAGACCGCATCGAACCGCGCTTCGAAGACGAGCGCGAGGACGAGGATATGCGGCTCGATGCAGATGATCGGGTCGTCGGCCGCCGCGCGGGCCGATCTGGAGCGAAGACCTCTGGGTCAGCTGGAAAACGCGGCAAGTCGGTGCCGCAGAGAAATCGCAAAGCGAAGAGCGGCAGCGGCTTTGGCCTGGGGAAACTGATCTATTGGGGCTTCGTGCTGTCGATCTGGTGCGGCATCGGAGTCATCGGTCTGGTCGCCTATTATGGCTCGCAGATGCCGAGCGCCAGCAGTTGGTCGATCCCGGAACGCCCGCCGAACATGAAGATTGTTTCCGTCGAAGGCACGGTGATCGCCAACCGGGGCGCGACCGGCGGCGAGGCGCTGCCGCTCGAGGAAATGTCGCCCTTCATCCCGCAGGCGGTGATGGCGATCGAGGACCGGCGCTTCTATTCGCATTTCGGCGTCGATCCCCTGGGGCTGGTGCGCGCCGTCGTCACCAACGTGACCAGTGGACGGGCGGTGCAGGGCGGCTCGACATTGACGCAGCAGCTTGCCAAGAACCTCTTTCTGTCGCCGGAGCGCACGGTCGAGCGCAAAGTCCAGGAAGTGCTGCTCGCCTTCTGGCTGGAGCAGAAATACACGAAAGACCAGATTCTTGCGATGTATCTGAACCGGGTGTTCTTCGGTTCGAACGCCTATGGTGTCGAGGCGGCGGCCCGGCGCTATTTCAACAAGTCGGCACGTGACGTGAACCTCGGTGAGGCGGCGCTTCTCGCAGGGCTTCTCAAGGCGCCGTCACGGCTGTCGCCTGCGCGCGATCCGGAAGCGGCGGAAGCGCGTGCGCAGGTCGTTCTGCAGGCAATGCTTGAAGAAGGCTACATCACCCAGGACGAGATCAAGACGGCGATGACGCAGCCGCCTACGAAGGCGAAACGGTACTGGAGCGGTGCCGGGCAATATGTCGCCGATCTCGTGCGCGACGAAGTCACCATGCTGATCGGCAAGGTCACCGAGGACATCTTGGTCGAGACGACAATCGACATGACGCTTGAGAAAAAGGCGGAGGCCGCGCTGACGGAATCGCTGGCGGCTGAGGGCGAGAAGGCCAACGCCTCGCAGGCCGCCCTCGTCTCGATCGACGGGACAGGTGCGATCCGGGCGCTGGTCGGCGGCCGCGACTATGCCGAGAGCCAGTTCAACCGTGCAGTCAAGGCGAAGCGGCAGCCGGGTTCGGCCTTCAAGCCGTTCGTCTACGCGGCTGCCGTCGAGAACGGTCTGCGCCCGACTTCGGTGCGCAATGATGCACCGATTCGGATCGGTTCCTGGACACCCGAGAACTACGACCAGAAATATCGCGGACCGGTCAGCGCCACGCAGGCGCTCTCGGAATCGCTGAACACGATCGCCGCCCAGTTGGTGATGGAAGTCGGGCCGGCTCAGGTGATCAAGGTCGCGCATCGCATGGGAATCGAATCGGAGCTGCAGAACAATGCCTCGATCGCGCTCGGCACCTCGGAAGTCTCGCTGCTTGAGCTGACGGCGGCATACGCCCCCTTCATGAACGGCGGCTACAAGGCGACGCCGCATATCGTGCGGCGCATATCCAAGGCAGACGGGACGCTGCTTTACGAGAACAACTATCTCGAGCCGCCGAAAGTGCTGAATGATGGCGTCGTCGCAGCGATGAATGTGATGATGCGCAGCGTCATCGATCACGGAACGGGCAAGAAGGCGCAGCTTGCTGGCTGGGAAGCCGCCGGCAAGACAGGAACGACGCAATCGTTCCGCGACGCTCTCTTTGTCGGGTACACGAGCAATCTGACGACCGGCATCTGGTTCGGCAATGACGATGGCCAGTCGATGAAGAAGGTGACCGGCGGCGGGCTGCCGGCGAAGGCCTGGCACGACTTCATGACGGCAGCGCATCAGGGTCTTGCCCCCGCCCCGCTGCCGGGTGGCGACTTTATCGAACCGGCACCTTCCGAAGATCCGATGACCATCGGCACCATCATCTCCGATGTGTTCCAGGGTGGTGGCGAGGAGCGCTATACCGGCGAGCCCGTCTATGCAGAAGAGTATCCGGCGGAGCCCGTGCCGTCGCAGGATATCACCGGTTCGCCTGGGCCTGTTCCGCCGGGTGACGTCGGTGGCCAGCAGAGCACGCGGCGCACGACGCTGCTCGACTTGATTCTCGGTCAGTGATCCCCCATTGACGGAGCCGTTGGCCCGTCGGCCTGACGCAAGGCCGATAGTGTAGCATGCCCAATCAAAAAGGGACGGAAGACCGAGGCAGATCACATGAATCGGCCGTTGCAATCTGTTCTTTTTTCCCGGTTTTCGGCGGATTTCCAGCCTTGCAGTCAGAAATTCCGCTTCTTATATACGCGACATAACCGCAGCGGCGCTGCAGTGTATCCCAGACCATCCACGTCGAGGGGCTGTCAGGAATGCCTGATTGGGGTTCCGGCGGCCTGCTTCAAGGAGAATATGACATGGCAAAAGTAATCGGTATCGACCTTGGAACGACCAATTCCTGCGTCGCCGTCATGGACGGCAAAGATGCAAAGGTCATCGAGAATTCCGAAGGCGCTCGCACCACGCCGTCCATGGTGGCGTTTTCTGACGATGGCGAACGTCTCGTCGGCCAGCCGGCTAAGCGCCAGGCGGTCACCAACCCGACCAATACGCTCTTCGCCGTCAAGCGTCTGATCGGTCGTCGCTACGAAGATCCGACCGTCGAGAAGGACAAGGGTCTCGTGCCGTTCCAGATCGTCAAGGGTGACAATGGCGACGCCTGGGTCGAGGCCCAGAACAAGGGTTACTCCCCGTCGCAGATCTCTGCCATGATCCTGCAGAAGATGAAGGAAACGGCGGAAGCCTATCTCGGCGAAAAGGTCGAAAAGGCCGTCATCACCGTTCCCGCCTACTTCAACGACGCACAGCGCCAGGCCACCAAGGATGCCGGCCGCATCGCGGGTCTTGAAGTTCTGCGCATCATCAACGAGCCGACGGCTGCCGCGCTCGCCTACGGCCTCGACAAGAAGGACGGCAAGACGATCGCCGTTTACGACCTTGGCGGTGGTACCTTCGATATCTCGGTTCTGGAAATCGGCGACGGCGTCTTCGAAGTGAAGTCGACCAATGGCGACACCTTCCTCGGCGGTGAAGACTTCGACATGCGTCTCGTCGAATATCTCGCAGCCGAGTTCAAGAAGGACCAGGGCATCGACCTGAAGGGCGACAAGCTGGCCCTGCAGCGCCTGAAGGAAGCCGCCGAAAAGGCCAAGATTGAGCTGTCGTCTTCGCAGCAGACCGAAATCAACCTGCCCTTCATCACGGCAGACGCTTCCGGTCCGAAGCATCTGACGATGAAGCTGACGCGCGCCAAGTTCGAAAGCCTGGTCGACGATCTCGTCCAGCGCACGATCGCACCGTGCAAGGCAGCCCTTAAGGACGCCGGCGTTTCCGCTGCCGATATCGATGAAGTGGTTCTGGTCGGCGGCATGAGCCGCATGCCGAAGGTCCAGGAAGTCGTGAAGCAGCTGTTCGGCAAGGAGCCGCACAAGGGCGTCAACCCGGATGAAGTCGTTGCACTCGGTGCAGCGATCCAGGCCGGCGTTCTGCAGGGCGACGTCAAGGACGTTCTGCTGCTCGACGTGACCCCGCTGTCGCTCGGCATCGAGACCCTCGGTGGCGTCTTCACCCGCCTGATCGATCGCAACACGACGATCCCGACGAAGAAGAGCCAGACCTTCTCGACCGCTGAAGACAACCAGCAGGCCGTGACCATCCGCGTTAGCCAGGGCGAGCGCGAAATGGCAGCAGACAACAAGCTGCTCGGTCAGTTCGACCTCGTTGGCCTGCCGCCGGCACCGCGTGGCGTTCCGCAGATCGAAGTCACCTTCGACATCGACGCGAACGGCATCGTTCAGGTTTCGGCCAAGGACAAGGGCACCGGCAAGGAACAGCAGATCCGCATCCAGGCCTCCGGTGGTCTCTCCGACGCCGACATCGAGAAGATGGTGAAGGACGCCGAAGCCAATGCCGAGGCCGACAAGAAGCGTCGTGCCGTGGTCGAAGCCAAGAACCAGGCCGAAAGCCTCGTTCACTCCACCGAGAAGTCGGTCAAGGAGTATGGCGACAAGGTTTCGGAAACCGATCGCAAGGCAATCGAGGATGCAATCGCTGCCCTGAAGGGTTCGATCGAAGCCTCCGAGCCTGACGCCGACGACATCCAGGCCAAGACCCAGACGCTCATGGAAGTCTCCATGAAGCTGGGCCAGGCCATCTACGAAGCCCAGCAGGCCGAAGGCGGTGCAGGCAACGCGGATGGCGGCAAGGACGACAACGTCGTCGACGCCGACTATGAAGAAGTGAAGGACGAAGACGCGAAGAAGTCGGCCTGATGCAGGGCCACTTCGGACGCCGTTTTCCGCGCTGGCTGGCCCTCGGGCCAGCCGCCATTTCGTTGATACTGACAACCGGTGCCATGGCACAGGACAGGGGGCAGGTCAGCGCCGTTCATCGCCAGGTGAGCGCCGCCGAAGCCAAGGTGGCCAAGGCGATTTCCGCGAAGGACAGCAATTCCCTTTCCCGCATCGGCAACGATCTCGGCAAGATCATCGAGGCCGCGCTTCAAAGGCGTGAAAACGGTGGCGAAGTCTCCTCCTGCGACATGGCTGCGCATTCGCTGGCCTTTGCAGCGGTCACATCTGCGGATGGGCTGATCAGCAAGGGCGAGGCGCGCAAGCTTCTGATGCAGGATGCGATGTCCGCGGCGTCCGACTTCCAGAAAGACATGCAGGCCTGCGATAAACAGGCCGGCAAGGCGACAGGCAGCCACACGAGCGTTGGGAAAGCTTTGAGAGCTTTGTAAGACCATGGCAAAAGCAGATTTCTACGAGACCCTCGGAGTTGCCCGGACGGCGGACGAGAAGGAGCTGAAGAGCGCCTTCCGCAAGCTGGCCATGAAATATCATCCGGACAAGAATCCCGATGACAGCGAAGCCGAGAAGAAGTTCAAGGAGATCAACGAGGCCTACGAGACCTTGAAGGATCCCCAGAAGCGCGCGGCCTATGACCGCTTCGGCCACGCCGCCTTCGAGCAGGGCGGCATGGGCGGTGGCGGCTTCGGCGGTGGCGGCGGTTTTGCCGGCGGCGGCTTCTCCGACATTTTCGAAGATATCTTCGGCGAGATGATGGGCGGCGGTCGGGGTGGTCGTGCACGCTCGACCGGGGGTCGCGAACGTGGCGCAGACCTGCGCTACAACATGGAAATCAGCCTTGAAGAGGCGTTTACCGGCAAGACCGCGCAGATCCGGGTTCCGACCTCGATCACCTGTGACGTCTGCACGGGTTCGGGCGCCAAGCCCGGAACGCAGCCGAAGACCTGCACGACCTGTCAGGGCTCGGGTCGCGTGCGTGCGGCTCAGGGCTTCTTCTCGATCGAACGGACCTGCCCGACCTGCCACGGTCGCGGCCAGACGATTTCGGATCCCTGCGGCAAGTGCCACGGCCAGGGCCGGGTGACCGAAGAGCGTTCGCTTTCGGTCAGTATTCCCTCGGGTATCGAGGACGGCACGCGCATTCGCCTGCAGGGCGAAGGCGAGGCCGGGCTCCGGGGCGGTCCGTCTGGAGATCTCTACATCTTCCTGTCGGTGAAGCCGCATGAGTTCTTCCAGCGTGATGGTGCGGATCTGTATTGCTCCGTGCCGATCTCGATGACGACGGCAGCGCTTGGCGGAACGTTCGATGTCGTGACGCTCGATGGCAGCAAGTCCCGTGTGACGGTTCCGGAGGGTACCCAGGCCGGCAAACAGTTCCGCCTGAAGGGCAAGGGAATGCCCGTGCTACGTTCGACGCAAGTGGGCGATCTCTACATTCAGATCCAGATCGAGACGCCGCAGAAGCTGACGAAGCGCCAGAGGGAGTTGCTGCAGGAGTTCGAGCAGCTGTCGTCGAAGGAAAACAATCCGGAATCGACGGGCTTCTTTGCCCGGATGAAGGATTTCTTCGACACGCTCAGCGACTGAGCCGTTGTCTTCAAGAGAGCAAATTGCAAGGGGCGGTCCTGGTGGGGCCGCCCCTTTTGCATGGGTTCAGGCTATCAGCCGCGGCTGGCGCAGGATGAACCAGGCGAAGTGCCTGTGGATCGCGGGCGCAATGCCATAAACGATCGAGAGAACCATGATCGGCGCGAGGAGCGCCGTCCGGGCCCAGATCGGCCAACCCTCGGTGAGCGGCATCAGGACATAGAGAATGCCGGTCACGAAGGGATAGATGACCAGGAGCATGAGCAGGGCAAGCCGATGCTTGGACGGGGTCGGGCGGGATGCGGAGGGGGTGGTCATGGGAGGCTCCATAAGAACGGTACGTTTCGTTTATATTGAAACGGACCGTTTCGTTCAATAGATTTTTCTGCTATGGCTCAGTCATAGGAGTACAGACTGTGACAAAGACTGCACACGGGATCACAAAACGCGCCTCGATCGGAGCACAGCGTAACCCTGCAAGCGAGGAGGCGATCCTCTCTGCTGCGGCCGAAATCCTCAGCGAAGGCGGGCTTTCGGCTTTTTCCATCGAGGCTGTGGCCAGACGCGCCAAGGCTGGCAAACCAACCATCTATCGCTGGTGGCCCTCGAAGGCGGCGCTGCTCCTCGACATCTACCACCGGCAGAAGGGCGAGACCTTCTATCCCGACACCGGCAGCACGCGGGGCGACCTGATCGCCTTCCTGGAGACGCTGCTCGGCTTCTGGAAGAAGAGCGGTGGTGAAGTGTTTCGCTCGATCATCGCCGAGGCACAGAGCGATCCGGCCGCTCTGGAGGCGCTGCGTGACTATGCCGTCACGCGCTGCCGGGCAAGCGGGGTCATCCTCGAGCGGGGCGTGACTCGGGGCGAGATCCGCAGCGAACTCGACATTCCGCTCGTGATGGAGTTGTTCTCGAGCTTCTGCTGGCAGAGACTGCTGACCGGTCGGCTCGATGCCTCAAGGGAGCAGCTGACGCATATGGTTGATGCCGTTGTGACCGGTTTCTCTACGGAGTGACATGCCGATCAGTAATGCGGCGGCCGGGTGATGGCGGGAGCTTCCAGCGCCTGCTCCTCCAGCGACAGGAAACGCTCCGTCAGACGGTCGAGCTTGGCGCGGGTTTGCTCCACCACCTTCCATTGCTCGGTCAGCTGATCCGACAGTTCCTCGATGACCCGCGTCTGGTGGGCAATGGTTTCTTCCAGACGCGTGATGCGTTCTTCCTGCGTGTCCATGGCCTTCTCCATCATCTCTGAAGCGGCCTCAATGCCGCAAGACGAAGGTGGGGTCAAATGGGGACTGCAGGGCGCATCAACGTTGTTTCTTCTTTCGGTAAGGCATGGTCATGACTGCAGATGCCGTGACCGCCGCCGCGAAAGTGAGTGCCAGCGGCACGGCCATCATGATGGTCGGGAGCACGGGATGGCTAGACCGGGACAGTGATTTGCCCACGCCGCCGATATCGAACCAGACAATGCCGCAGGCGACGGCGAAGCCGAGGGCCGCGCCGAGCGTAGCGTTTAGTGCAAGAAAACCCAGCATGTCCCAGTGGTCACGGCGGGCTTCTTCGGGTGTGAGATCATCGGAATGCTGGGGCATGACCTGGCTCCAGATCGTCGGCAATGTCATCAAACTAGCGCGTCTCAAGAACTGTTCCATGCCGCAAGGCGCCGCAGGCCCTGAGATAAAGCCGAAAGCACGCTTGCGCCTTGCCTTCACCGGCCAATCGGCCTAGCTCAAGGCGACAACGATTCCGACCGATGACCCAGAAGACACAGATCCACCGGCTCAAACTCACGGACTTCCGCAACTATGCCCAGGCAGGTCTGGCGCTGGACGGACGGCATGTCGTGCTGGTCGGCGACAACGGGGCCGGCAAGACCAATTTCATGGAGGCGATCTCCTTCCTGTCGCCGGGCCGCGGGCTGCGCCGTGCTGTGCTCTCGGACATTCCGCGGCTCGGGGCATCGGTGAGCTTCACGATCTTTGCGGCGATCGACGGCATGGCGGGCGAAGCCGATATCGGCACGGGGACGGAGACGACGGAAGAGGACAATCTCGTCCGGCGTCTACGGATCAACGGCGCGCCGGCGAAGTCGGTCGACGAGCTTACCGATCATCTGCGTATCCTGTGGCTGACACCGGCGATGGACGGGCTCTTCACCGGTCCGTCGGCCGACAGGCGGCGGTTCCTCGACCGGCTGGTACTGTCGCTCGACCCGGCTCATGGACGGCGTGCGAGTGACTTCGAGCGGGCAATGCGCAGCCGCAACAAGCTCTTGTCGGAGGGCCGCTTCGATCCGACCTGGCTGTCCGGCATCGAGCAGCAGATGGCGGCGCTCGGCACGGCCATGGCGGCAGCGCGGCGGGAGATGCTCGGCCTCCTCTCCGGGCTGATCGAGGCGGATCGGGACGCTTCCGCCTTCCCGTCGGCATCGCTTGCTCTGACGGGCTTCCTCGACGAGCTCGCCGATCTGCCGGCCTTCGAACTGGAGGAGCGGTATGTCGAGATTCTCGCCCAGTCGCGGCACCGCGATGCGGCAGCCGGGCGGACGCTCGACGGACCGCACCGCGCCGACCTCGTGGTCCGGCATATCGAGAAGGACATGGATGCCGAGCGCTGCTCGACGGGAGAGCAGAAGGCGCTCCTGATCGGGCTGGTGCTTGCCCATGCCCGGCTGGTGGCGACGATGACGGGCTTTGCGCCGATCCTGCTGCTGGATGAAATCGCGGCACATCTCGATGAAGGACGCAGGGCGGCGCTCTTTGCCCGCATCGATGCACTCGGCGGGCAGGCCTTCATGACGGGGACGGACAAGGCCATGTTCTCGGCGCTTGGCGAGCGCGCGCAATTCGTGACCGTCAGGGATGGGCAGATCGATGGCTGAGCGCGCTTTTCTTCCACGCCTCCCGGTGGCAAAGTGAGCCGCATGGATCCGCTCTCGCCCGAAGAACTTTCCCGCTATCACCGCCATATCCTGCTGCCCGAGGTGGGTGGGCATGGGCAGCAGTTGCTGAAGGCGGCCCGGGTGCTGGTGATCGGGGCTGGTGGGCTTGGCTCACCGGTGCTGCAGTATCTCGCGGCAGCGGGCGTCGGCACGCTCGGGATCGTCGATGACGACGGGGTCTCACTCTCCAATCTGCAGCGGCAGGTGATCCACGATAGCGGGACGCTTGGCGAGAAGAAAACGGAGAGTGCGGCCCAGGCCATCATACGGCTCAATCCGAATTGCCGGACGATCCGCTATGAAGAGCGTTTCACGGCAGAATTCGCTAGGGATCATCTGCCGCGCTACACATTGCTGATCGACGGTTCGGATAACTTTGTCACCCGCTATGCGGCCGCGGATGCGGCCGAGCTGATGAAGATACCGCTGGTGACGGGGGCCGTCGGGCGCTTCGACGGGACCGTGACGGTCCTGAAACCTTACGAGAATGGGCCGGATGGCCTGGCCTATCCGCGCTATACCGATCTCTTTCCCGAGCCTCCTCCCGAGGGGCTGGTGCCGGCTTGCGCCGAGGCCGGCGTGATCGGTGCGCTGACTGGCGTGATCGGCACGCTGATGGCGATGGAGGCGATCAAGGTGATCACCGGGATCGGCGAACCACTGATCGGGCGACTTCTCATGTATGACGGGCTGGCTGCGCGCTTCGACACCATCCGCTACAAGAGACGTGCAGGGACATGACAGTGAGCATCCGTCGCATCGATGAGAGTTTTGGCCGCTATGAAGAGCTTCTGGCGCTGATCATGGGTTCGTTTGCCTATATGGACGGTGTCATCGATCCGCCCTCCTCGGCGCATCGGCTGACCGCTGCATCGCTCAAGGACAAGGCCCGGGACGAGATCGGACTGGTGGCGGAGCTCGACGGACTGTTCCTCGGCTGCGCCTTCCTGCGACCGGAAGAGCACTTCCTTTATCTTGGCAAGCTGGCGGTGTCGCCCGAGGCACAAGGCAGCGGGATCGGCAGCCGTTTTCTGGCCGAGGCCGAAGCGATCGCACGGGAACTCGGCAAGCCGGCCTTGCGGCTGGAGACCCGGATCGAACTCACCGGCAATCATAGGCGGTTCGGCGCCTGGGGCTTCGTCCGGACGGCCGAGAAAAGCCATGCGGGCTATGACCGCATCACCTTCATCGAAATGCAGAAACGCCTCGCCTGAGGATCAGTTGCGGTTCGGCAGGACCCTGTTCGGCGGCCTGTGACCGTCGAAATAGGTGCGGATATTGATGATCACCTTGTCGCCCATGTCGATGCGGCCCTCGATGGTGGCCGAGCCGGTATGTGGCAGGAGCACGACCTTGCCCTCGTTGGCGAGTTTCACCAGCTTCGGATTGACGGCGGGCTCGTTCTCGAAGACGTCGAGACCGGCACCGGCGATCTTGCCGGCGCGCAGCGCCTGCACCAGGGCATCCTCGTCGATGATGTCGCCTCGGGCGGTGTTGACCACGTAACTTGTCGGCTGCAGCAGCGCCAGGCGACGGGCCGAGAGCAGATGGAAGGTTGCTGGTGTCGACGGGCAGTTCACCGAGACGATGTCGACGCGGGCGAGCATCTGGTCGAGGCTGTCCCAATAGGTCGCCTCCAACTCGTCCTCGGTCGCCGGATTCACCCGCTTGCGATTGTGATAGTGGATCGACAGGCCGAAGGCCTTGGCTCGGCGGGCGACGGCGGTGCCGATGCGGCCCATGCCGATGATGCCGATCCGCTTGCCCCAGATGCGGCGACCGAGCATCCATGTCGGCGACCAGCCTTCCCATTCGCCCGGCTTGTCCATCAGCACGCGCGCGCCCTGCACCAAACGGCGCGGGACGGCGAGGATCAGCGCCATAGTCATGTCCGCCGTATCTTCCGTCAGGACATTCGGCGTGTTGGTGACAGTGATGCCCTTCTTCGCGGCAGCATCGATGTCGATATGGTCGGTGCCATTCGAGAAACTGGCAATCAGCTTCAGCTGCGGGCCGGCCTCGGCGATGAGAGCGGCATCGATTCGGTCCGTGACCGTCGGCACCAGCACGTCGGCCGTCTTCACCGCAGAGATCAATTCTTCGCGCGTTCGCGGCTTGTCGTCTACGTTGAGTTCGGCCTCGAAGAGCTCGCGCATGCGCGTTTCCACGGCATCCGGGAGTTTCCGCGTGATATAGACCTTGGGTCTCTTCCTGTTCGTCATGGGCCGGATCGATGCCTTGTTCAGAACTCATTAACCAAGTCGCGGGATACTTCGCTCCTCAGGAAGGCAATTTCTACCAAACCCGTCGGCGAAGACAAACAAAACTCGCTGGATGGGAGCGGATTTGTCCCGGACCCGCGCAAGGCGATACGGGGCGGTGAAGCACTTCATTTCCATAGCTTAGCCCGGAATGACCATGTTTGATAAACTGTGCCGCGTCAGCCTTGCACTCAGCGTCCTTTCGCTGTCTCTCGTGGTCGCTCCGATCGACGGTCGCGCCCAATCTTCGACAAAGGGATCAAGCGGCCTGCCCCTGCCGCGCTTCGTCAGCCTGAAGGCCGAGAAGGTGAACCTGCGGATCGGGCCCAGCACCGATTACGCCGTGTCCTGGCGCTATATGAAATCCGGCCTGCCGGTCGAGATTATCCGCGAGTATGAGAACTGGCGGCAGATCCGCGATGCCGACGGCACCGAGGGATGGGTGAACCAGACCCTGCTCACCGGCGAACGGACGGCCGTTGCCGCGCCCTGGATGCGCGGAAACGGCGACAATGTCTATGTAATGATGCGCCGCGATTCGAACTCGTCGGCGCAGGTGATCGCCAAGCTCGAGCCGGGTGTCGTGCTCAGGCTCCGGGAATGCAATGGCAACTGGTGCCTCGGCGAAACCGGCGGCGTCAGCGGCTGGGTTTCGCAGAACGAGATCTGGGGTGCCTATCCGGGCGAGGCCTTCAAATAAGGCCGATCCCGGCTGCCCCCCTCCGCAGGGACATCATCGGTCGAGGGCCGATCTGCTGGATGACGACACCGGCGGCATAGCAGCCGAGATGGCCGCAATCCTCAAGGCTTCGGCCGTTGGTATAGCCATACAGGAAGCCGGAGGCGAAGAGGTCGCCGGCCCCTGTCGTATCGACCACCGTTTCCACCAGGGTTGCCGGCACGCGGATACGCTGGTCATCCTTGACGATCACGGCACCCTGCTCGCCCATGGTCACGGCTGCGAGCCTGCAATCCCTAGAGATCAGGTCAAGTGCATGGGAGAAATCGTCGGTTTCGTAGAGCGACAGGGCTTCCTGTTCGTTGGCGAAGACGATGTCGACGGTGCCGGAACGCATCAGGTCGAGGAACTCGGACCGATAGCGACCGACGCAGAAGCTGTCGGACAGCGTCATCGACATTTCCCGGCCAGCTTCGTGGGCAATGCGGGCGCAGTCGAGAATCGCCTGCTTGGCGCGTGGCGGATCCCAGAGATAGCCCTCAAAATAGGTCACTTTCGACTGGGCCACCACATCCGGCTCTACATCCTCAGGGCCGAATTCGACGCAGGCGCCGAGATAGGTGTTCATCGAGCGCTCGCCGTCTTCGGTGACGAAGATCATGCTCCGGGCGGTGGGCGGCTGGCCTCCGAGGGGGCGGGTTTCGAAATGCACGCCCTGGGCGCGGATGTCATGAGTGAAGATCTCGCCGAGCTGGTCTTCCGCAACCTTGCCGAAATAGGCCGCCTTCCCACCAAAATTGGCGATGCCGGCGGCCGTGTTGCCGGCGCTGCCGCCGGAGGCTTCGACTGCCGGACCCATCATGCCGTAGAGCCGTTCGGCACGTTCCGCATCAATCAGGTTCATTGCGCTCTTGGTAATGGCGTTGTCGATCAGAAACTGGTCGTCGCAGCGAGAAATAATGTCGACGATGGCGTTACCGATCGTCAGGACATCGAACTGGCTCATGAGGTCCGGGGCTCCGTTTGCTTGGCCTGACGGTCATAGCCGTTTTTGCAACGAAGAAAAGAGGCAAGCGGCGCTCGTCATCTTGTCGTTACATCCAGCAAGTAAGAGGAAGGCGTGGTTGCTCATCTCCCCTGGGCGTCACATGGACCCTACCCGGTCCAGAATTCGGGAACGCTGACCACGGATGTACTGGCGGCAAATCCCATCCCGGTCTTGCCGGGCGTCGAAGCAGGCTCACCGCCTGCTTTTGTCGTTTCTGGCGGATTGGCCGGGCGGGGCAAGAGGCCTAAACAAGGTCCATCTTGTCATCACGAGTCGATTTCATGGCCACCGTTGCCCAGGACGTTCTTCCCATCTTCATCCTCATTCTGTTCGGCTGGGCGCTCGTCCGGCTGAAGATCCTTGCAGCCGAGATCGGCGACGGTCTCGGGGACTTCGTCTTCAAGGTGGCAGTTCCCCTGCTCCTGTTGCGGACGATTGCGAATGCAGACTTCCATGGCGCCTCGCCCTTCCGCCTGTGGATCGCCTATTTCGCGGGCGTCTCCGTCGCCTGGACGATCGGCCATCTCGTGGCGACACGGATCTTCAAGCGCGACCAGAAGCTCGGCGTGCTCGCCGGCATCTCGTCGGCCTTCGCCAACAATGTGTTTATCGGCCTGCCTCTGGTGGAGCGCACCGTCGGACCGGACGGGATCGTCGCCATGTCGATCCTGCTTGCCATCCATCTGCCACTGATGATGATCGCTGGAGTGCTGGCCATGGAGCGGGCGGAGCAGCAGACGGGCGGACGCGAGGCCGCAGGCATTCTTGCCGTTTCCAAGCAGGTGGGCGGCAATCTGATACGCAATCCGCTGATCATCGGCCTTGCCGGCGGAATCCTGCTGCAGCTTCTGGGTACACCGGTACCCGCCTTGATCGATGGTGTCGTCGCGCAGGTCGCGGGCATGGCGGCACCAGCGGCCCTGATCTCGCTGGGCATGACGCTGAACAAATACGGCATGGCGGGAAATCTGAGGATCGCCGGAACCATCTCGCTCTTGAAGCTCGGGCTGATGCCCGCCACCGTCTGGTTGGCATCGACCCTTCTCGGGTTGTCCCCGCAATGGACGGCAGCGCTGGTGCTGACCTCATCCGTTCCGACAGGCATCAATGCATGGCTGATTGCCAGCCGCTTCGGCGTCGGCCAGGGGCTGGCGGCATCGGTCATCACGCTTTCGACGGCTGCCGGCGTTGTGACCGTATCCTTCTGGGCCCTGCTGCTTCTCTGATGGCCAGAACGCAAACGCCCGGCCACAGGGGCCGGGCGCAGGATTGGAACGGATATCGATCTCGATCAGGGCGTCGCAGGCTGAGCCGGCGCGGGCGCGGCCGGTGCTGCTTCTGCGGGTGCAGCCGGTGCGGCCTCTGCCGGGGCGGCAGGAGCAGCCTCGGCGGGCGCGGCGGCCGGTGCGGCCGGGGCCTCTGCCGGCGCGGCAGCAGCATCGGCGGGAGCGGCGTCAGCAGGCGCGGCGGCACCATCGGCTGGTGCGGCATCAGGCGTCGGCAGCGGAACCGGGCTGTCTGCCATGGTGTGCAGATACACAATCAGGTTGGCGCGCTCGTCGTCCTTCTTGATGCCGGCAAAGCCCATGGCCGTGCCGGGGATGTGCTGCTTCGGCGCCAGAAGGAATTCGTTGAGGTGATCCCAGGTCCAGAGTTCCGAGCCGCCCTTGGAGAATTCGGTCATGGCAGCGGAGTAGCTGAAGCCTTCGTGCGAAGCGATCGGGCGGTCGACAAGGCCATAGAGATTCGGGCCAACCTTGTTGGCGCCGCCCTTGTCGACGGTGTGACAGCTCGCACATTTCTTGAAGACGGTTTCGCCCGCTGCCGCGTCGGCGCTGGCGAGGAGGACGGCGATCGGTGTCGCGGCCGCTTCGGGGGCCGCCTCGGCCGGAGCTGCTTCCTCGGCGACGATGGCGAAGCCTTCCTTTTCGGGTGTTTCCGAATGGAAGATGCCCTCAGAGGCGATGGACACAGACATCAGGACGAAAACGGTGCCGAGGAAGGCACCGACGCCCATGTTGGTATAAGAATTCATCTGCAAAGCTCCCCATGCAGCCGGCCGATCAGCAACCGGGCGATCTTGAAATCGCGCGGAACCTATGTCTTTTGCATAACACTTGCAACACGATTATGGTCCCGCAACTGGGACTTTTTGACACTTCTGTTCGGTGATTTGAAGGGCTTATGGGCATGAATGAAGGCGGAACCGCCAAAAGACTGGTCCTCATCCCCGCCCGCATGGCATCGACCCGCCTGCCAGGCAAGCCGCTGGCCGATATTGCCGGCCTGCCGATGATCGTACAGGTCGCAAAGAGGGCCCAGGAAGCCGAAGTCGGGCGAATCATTGTTGCCGTCGACGACCGGACAGTCTTCGACGCGGTGGAGGCCGCTGGCTTCGAGGCGGTGATGACGCGGGGCGACCACCAGTCGGGTTCCGACCGGATCTTCGAGGCGCTGACGAAGGTCGATCCGGACGGAAAGGCAGAGATCGTCATCAATGTGCAGGGTGACCTGCCGACGATCGATCCGCAGACGATCCGGGCAGCGTTGCGCCCCCTTGAAGACCCGACCGTCGACATCGCGACGTTGACGGTGGAGATCGAGGACGAGCAGGAAAAGACCAATCCGAACGTGGTAAAGGTCGTCGGCTCGCCGCTTTCCGCCGACAGACTTCGGGCGCTTTATTTTACCCGTGCCACCGCCCCGCATGGTGCCGGGCCGCTCTATCACCACATCGGGCTCTATGCCTATCGTCGCCAAGCGCTTGAACGCTTCGTTTCGCTTTCGCCCTCGACACTCGAGAAGCGCGAATCGCTCGAACAGCTTCGCGCGCTCGAAGCCGGCATGCGCATCGATGTCGAGGTGGTGAAGACCGTTCCGCTCGGCGTCGACACGCCCGCCGATCTCGACAAGGCGCGCCGCATTCTTTCCGCATCCTCCAACGCAGGACACTGATCCCTTGGCTTTGACGAACAAGATTTCCTTCCAGGGCGACTATGGCGCCAATTCCGACATGGCCTGCCGCGACATGTTCCCCAACATGGAGCCCCTGCCCTGCCCGACCTTCGAGGATGCCTTCGTGGCGCTGGAGACGGGTGAGGTCGATCTCGCGATGATCCCGATCGAGAATACGCTGGCGGGCCGTGTCGCCGACATCCACTATCTGCTGCCGCTCTCGCGCCTGCATATCGTTGGCGAGTATTTCATGCCGATCCGCTTCCAGCTGATGGTGCTGCCGGGCGTGAAACTCGACGAGATCCGCACCGTGCACAGCCATATCCATGCGCTTGGCCAGTGCCGCAAGATCATCCGCAGCCATGGCTGGAAGGCCGTCGTCGCCGGCGACACGGCAGGCGCTGCCAAGCTCGTTTCGGAAAAAGGCGACCGCACGATGGCGGCCCTTGCGCCACGGCTTGCCGCCTCGCTCTACGGTCTGGATATCCTCGCCGAAAATGTCGAGGATTCGGAAAACAACGTCACTCGCTTCGTCGTGCTCTCGCGCGATGAGGACGAGCCAAAGCGCGTGAGCGATGACGAGCGCTTCATCACCACCTTCGTCTTTAATGTCCGCAACATTCCGGCAGCCCTCTACAAGGCCATGGGCGGGTTTGCAACGAACGGGGTCAACATGACCAAGCTCGAAAGCTACCAGATCGGCGGCAAGTTCATCGCAACCCAGTTCTATGCCGATATCGAGGGGCATCCGGACGATGCACCGGTGAAACGGGCGCTGGAAGAACTGCGGTTCTTCTCCGAGAAAGTGCGCATCCTCGGCGTCTACAAGGCGCATGAAATGCGCGGCAAGCTTTGATGGAACGGTGGCGGCTTAGAGCATGTCCGGCGCAAAGGAGCGCCTTCAATGCTCTATCCGTTTGTTTCCACGCAATTCCGGACGCAAAACCGCTTTGCACTTTTGCTGGAATTGCTCAGTGCCGCCACTCGAACCAGTCTTCGATCAGCCGCCGGGCGATCGTGCCTTTTATCGGCAGCGTCCTGCCATCGGCAGAACCTTCCGACAGCATTTGACCGATCTCCGCGCGGGTGAACCAGCGGCAATCCTCTAACTCCGTCGTGTCGAAGGTGATGTTGAAGTCCGCCGCCTCCCCATAACAGCCGATCATCAGCTGGTGCGGCATCGGCCAGGGCTGTGAGGCGTGATAGCGGACGCGACCGACGGTGATGCCCGACTCCTCGCGTGTTTCACGACGGACGGCGTTTTCGATCGTTTCGCCCGGCTCGACGAAGCCGGCAAGGGAGGAATACATGCCGGCCGGAAAGCGCGGGCTGCGGCCCATCAGGCAGCGATCCTGTTTTTCGTCGACGATCAGCATGATGGCGACCGGATCGGTGCGCGGGAAGATCTCGTGGCTGCAGGCGGAGCAGATCCGCTTGTAGCCGCCGATGCGCATCTCCATGGTGCCGCCGCAGCGTCCACAAAAACGGTTGTCGGCATTCCAGCGCAGCAGGCTGAGCGCCTGGGCGACTTCGCCCAGCAGTTCGTCGCCAACAAGCGCGTCGCGGAACAGCGCGCGGGGATCGGCGGGCTTGTAGTGAGCTGCCAGCGCTTCGGGTAGCACCTGCACGGGGACCGCCAGACGCGGCTCCCCCGATGGCTGGTGGCCGAGAAGGATCGCATCATCGAAATTGGGCTGGAGATCCGCGAGCTCGTAAGGGGCAAACAGCGGATCGAGCACCTGGCCGTCATGCTTCAGGACCAGCTGCGTGCCGGAGAAGGCCAGGATATGGGTGCCCTCGACCTTCAGCGCCTTTTCCAGCGAAGACTCGTCGCGGTGTTCGCTGTCACGGTCGAGCTTGTTGCCGGAAAAGGCTGTAAGTTCGCTGGGTTCAAGATGGGGAGCACGATTAAGGAAAATGGAATTCTTCATTGGAATGCTTCGAGGATCCTGTTCTTCATGTCTTGAAAGGCCTGCTCATCATAAGGCACTGGCTGGCCGAAGCCCCAGATAGGACCTGGCCAGTTGGGATCATTCTCGAAACGTGCGACGACATGCACGTGAAGCTGGCGCACGATGTTGCCAATCGCTGCGATGTTGATCTTCTCGGCACCGGTTGCCTTCTTCAGCGCGGCGCCAACCGTCACCTGCTCGAAGGTCAGAACAGCCTGATCGAGCGGGGTCAGGTCGAAGATCTCCGAGACATCGGGACGTTGCGGCACCAGGACAAGCCAGGGCCAACGGCTGTCTTTCGCAAGCCTCAAATCGCAGAGACCGAGCTTCAGGATCGACTCGCTGTCTCTTGCGAGGCGCTCATCGAGGACAAAGGGTGGCACGGCGTTTCTCCCGACAGGTTTTTTGTCACGCTAGCAGTTTTTTTGGCGCTTGGCTTGCATTTGGCGACGTTATTGCCGATATGTCTCCTCGGGAGGTTGGTGGTGGACGAGCCACTCGCCAACCGGGTCAGGTCCGGAAGGAAGCAGCCCTAACGAGCGCGGCACGGGTCATCGTGCCAGCCTCCCACCTCATCTTCATTTCCGGCCTCTGTTTCCGACATGGGCCGTGCCATGCCCGGCTGCGGGCGACGGGGAAGCTGGCAACGCGATGAGCGATTTCGAGCCGACTGCAGAGGCCAAGCCCGCCCCCGGCGGCTACCGCGTTCTCGCCCGCAAATATCGCCCCAAGGATTTCACGGACCTGATGGTCGGCCAGGAGCCGATGGTGCGAACGCTGACCAATGCGTTCGAGACCGGACGTATCGCCCAGGCCTATATGCTGACCGGCGTGCGCGGAGTGGGCAAGACGACGACGGCCCGCATTCTGGCGCGCGCGCTGAACTACAAGACGGCTGAGATCGACAAGCCGATGATCGACCTTCGTATCCCCGGCGAACATTGCCAGGCGATCATGGAAGGCCGGCATGTCGACGTGATCGAGATGGATGCCGCCTCGCATACCGGTATCGACGATATCCGGGAAATCATCGAGCAGGTGCGCTACCGTCCGGTCTCGGCGCGCTACAAGGTCTATATCATCGACGAAGTGCACATGCTGTCGACGGCGGCCTTCAACGGCTTGCTGAAGACGCTCGAAGAGCCGCCGGAGCATGTGAAGTTCATCTTTGCGACGACCGAAATCCGTAAGGTTCCGATCACCGTTCTCTCCCGCTGCCAGCGCTTCGACCTGCGCCGGATCAGCGCCGGCGATCTTGTCGGGCTGTTCTCGACGATCGCATCGAAGGAAGGCATCGAGGCTGACGAAGATGCGCTGGCGATGATCGCGCGCGCCGCCGAAGGCTCGGCGCGTGACGGTCTCTCGCTGCTCGACCAGGCGATCGCCCATGGCGGCGGGGCCGTGCATGCGGACGCCGTGCGCGCCATGCTGGGCCTTGCCGACCGGGCCCGCATCGTCGATCTCTTCGAGCATATCGTGCGCGGTGATGTCGCGGCTGCGCTTTCCGAATTCGGCAGCCAGTACGAGGCGGGTGCCAACCCGACGGTGGTGCTGACCGATCTCGCCGATTTCACCCATCTGGTGACCCGGCTCAAATACATTCCCTCTGCCGCACAGGATCCTTCGCTCTCCGAAGTCGAGCGGACCAGGGGTGCGGAACTCGCCGATAGCGTGGCGGTGACGACACTGTCGCGGATGTGGCAGATGCTGCTCAAGGGCATTCCGGAAGCAGAAGCCTCGTCGCGACCGGCGGGTGCCGCCGAGATGGTGTTGATCCGGCTGGCGCATGCCGCGCATCTGCCCTCACCGGAAGATGCCGCGCGGCGCCTGCTCGAGCTTTCCAATAGCGAGGGTGGCAGCGATCGCGCGCCGTCTGCGCCGCGGCCGAATGGTGGCGGTGGCGGGGCTTCGATGGCGATGCGGGTGCAGGCCGTTTCCCAGCCTTCCCAGGACAGCTCTCCGCGACCGGCGATGAGCCAGCCCGTTGCGCATCTGCAGAGCGTGCCGGCCGGCGATGCCCTGCCTCAGGGGATGGAGCGACGGGAAGCAAAAATCGAGGAAGCGCCGATCCCGGGTGTGCGAGTCGAAACGCTCGACGATATCGCCGATCTCTGCACCAAGAACCGTGCGCCAGTGCTCAGAGCGCAGCTGCGGCAATTCGTGCATCTCGTCAAGATCGAGCCGGGCCGGCTGGAAATCCGGCTCGAATCGCAGTGCCCGCCAACGATTGTCAACGAACTGAAGATGAAGCTCAGCGAATGGACGGGCATCACCTGGTGGGTGACGCTGTCCAACGAGGCGGGCGCACCGACGCTGGTCGAGGTGGAGAAATCGACGCGCGAGGCACGGCTTCTCGATGCACGGCAGGATCCCGATGTTGCCGCGATCCTCGCGCGCTTTCCTGGCGCCAAGATCACCGATGTGAGGATCAAGGCGGCGGCCATCGAGGATGACGATATCGTTGCGGCACCGCCGGCCGCGGCGGAATCCGCCGATGGCGACATCCTGCCGGGCGACGACATCGAATTCTAGGGTTTGGAACCCTCCCCGCAGAACACGACAACACTTCAAGGAGACGACGATGCGCGACATCATGGGCATGATGGGCAAGGTCAAGGAAATGCAGTCGAAGATGGAAAAGATGCAGGCGGAAATCGCCTCGCTCGAAATCGAGGGCAAGTCCGGCGGCGGCCTCGTCACCGTTGTGCTTACCGGCAAGGGCGAGATGCGCAGCATCAAGATCGATCCCTCGCTCTTCAAGGAAGACGAAGTCGAGATCCTCGAAGACCTGATCGTTGCGGCCCACAAGGACGCCAAGGACAAGGGCGAAGCCCAGGCGCAGGAAAAGATGGCGGCACTCACCGCCGGTATTCCGCTGCCGCCGGGCATGAAGTTCCCGTTCTGATCAGGACGGTTGATCGGGTCTGTCAGCGATAGACCCGATCAACCCAAGGATTTTCTCCGTCGCGCAGAAACGCGAGGCTCTGGCGCCAGAAGCCATCCTGATGGCGGGCGTGGAAGAGATCGAAATGGCCGACCCGGTCAAAGCCGAGGTCCTCCGGCGCTAGCATCACCTTTGTCACGGGCGATCGGCGGTAATAGCGCATAGCCCGGTTGACCGCCTTCGGGGTTGCGATCTCATCGTCCGACATGGTGACGCTGAGGATCGGGCCGCTTGCGGTGGCGAAACGGTCGCGCATGACTTCAGCAGCCTCGCGCGACAGACCCTGTTCCGCCCTACCCTGCTGCAGCCCCCAGCCATAGGCGACCCCTTTTGGCAGGTCCTCGAGCCAACCCAGACGCTTGCCCGGAAAATGCCCGAGTGCAAATGTCATTGCGGGCATGGCGACGTGCCATTTCAGGAACAGCGGCAGGCGCCGGTTCAGCCGATAGTCCCCCCAGTAGCCATACTGGCCGCCGACCGAAAGCATGGCCGAGATGCGCCCGATTGCCGGCGAATAGCCGGGCAGGAAGCCACCGATGCTGTGGCCGACGACGAGCACGCGTCCCGTCTCGTCTTCCTGCAAGGCATGGCGAAGGGCCGTGTCGAAATCCCGCTCGCCCCATTGCCGCCAGGTGAAGGTCGAGCCATGCAAGCTTTCGGGGCGGGAGAGGCCTATGCCGCGGTAGTCATAGGTGAGGACGCAAAAGCCATTCGCCGCGAGATAGGCGGCGTAGCGATGGTAATAGCGGGCGTGGACACCGGTTGCCGGGTTGAGGATGACGGTTGCGACAGGTGCCCCTTCAACTGACCGCCACCAATGCCCGGTCAGCCGCACGCCGTCGGCTGCGGTCAGCTCTGTTCTCCTCGGGTCCATCATTCCTCCAAGCGGGCGGCATGATGGCGAGAAGCGCGGGTCGGGTAAAGCCGGGCGAGTTTAAGACCTTTGGCGAAGGCTTACATCTCGCCGGCCCGGATCGCATCGCGGACCTTGTAGTGGACGGGAGCGGCCAGATAACGGGCGCGATCGGTTTCGCTCAGCTTGCGACCGAAGGTCGCCATCATCTCGCGCATCGTCACCCGGTCGCCGCTCCAGGGCTCGAACGCGACGGATTGGCCGGCTTCGACCATGCCACCCTGCAGCACCCGCGCATAGGCTCCCGGACGGGCGGCGCGGGTGTAGCGCTTGACGAAGGTCGGATCGCCCATCTTGGCGGCGAAGGTTGCGCAGGGAATGCGGGCGGAGGTGATTTCCAAGAGGACATCGCCGATGGTCAGCCTATCGCCGGCGGCCAGCATGGCGCTTTCAAGGCCCTCGATCACAAGGTTCTCGCCGAATGTCCCGTGAGGCAGATCACGCCCAAGTTCGGTCCGCCACCAGTCGAGATCGATGGAACCCTCGATATAGACGGCCTGATCGACGCCACCATGATGCTTGCGGTTGAGGATCGCGTCGCCGACGAGCCCTTCGGTATCGACCATGATCGGACCCTGGATGGCGAGCTTGTTGATGCCGGTCTTGTATTTCTTCCCCGGAAGGATCTCGGGTCGACCAAGGCAGACGGCGAGGATTTTCATTTGACGCACCCTTCGGCGATTCCGTTCTTTGACTATATGGGCTAGAAACGCCGCCATGGCAAAACGAGTCACCGGCCCTGAAATCGAGAAACTCATCCAGCTTCTGGCGAAGGTGCCGGGGCTTGGACCGCGCTCTGCACGGCGCGCGGCGCTGCATCTGATCAAGAAGAAGGACCAGCTTCTCGGACCCTTGGGCCACGCCATGGGCGAGGCCTATGACAAGGTGAAGATCTGCTCCTGCTGCGGCAATGTCGATACGATCGATCCCTGCACCGTCTGCACCGATGTGCAGCGCGACCAGTCCGTGATCATCGTGGTCGAGGATGTCTCCGACCTCTGGGCGCTGGAGCGGGCGGGCGCCATGAACGCCGCCTATCACGTGCTGGGCGGCACCTTGTCACCGCTCGACGGGATCGGGCCCGATGATCTCAACATCAAGGGGCTGATCGATCGCGTGGCAAAAGGCGGGGTCCGCGAGATCATCATCGCGGTCAATGCCACCGTCGAGGGCCAGACCACAGCACACTATATAACCGACCACCTGACGGGGCTCGACGTGAAGATCACGAGGCTCGCCCATGGCGTGCCCGTGGGCGGCGAGCTCGATTATCTCGACGAGGGCACCTTGTCTGCGGCGCTTCGCGCCCGGACTGCAATCTGACGGTTTTGCGGGAGGAAAGATCGATGGCACGACTTCGAAAGCCGCTGCGCTGGCTGCTGACCACCGTTTCTCTGGTTACCGCCGCAAGTTTCGCCACGCCTGCTTCCGCCGTTTCGCGCAGCGCGGTCGAGGCGCAGTTCCGGCAATGGATTGCAGGTGACCTCTGGCGGGCGGCTCAGGAAGGTGGGATCAGCAAAGAATCCTTCGACAGGACCTTGCAGAACGTCAAACTGGAATGGGACCTGCCCGATCTCGTGCCCCCGGGCACGGAGCCGCCGAAAGAGCGGACACAAAGCCAGGCGGAGTTCAGCTCGCCGGCCTCCTACTTCAACGAGAAGCGCATGCAGGGCCTTGCCGCCACCGGGCGAACGCTTGCAAGCCAGCATGCGTCGACGCTGCGCAAGGTCGAGGCGACCTATGGCGTTCCCGGCTCGATCATCGTGGCGATATGGGGACGCGAGTCGGGTTATGGCCGGGCGAAGCTACCGCATTCGGCGATCGACGTGCTGGCGACCAAAGCCTTCATGTCGACACGCAAGCCAATGTTCCAGCAGGAGCTGATCTCTGCGCTGCATATCGTCGAAAGCGGGGATGTGAGTGCCGACCGGCTGATGGGCTCCTGGGCAGGCGCGCTCGGGCAGCCGCAATTCATGCCGGGAAGCTACCTCAAATATGCCGTCGATTTCGACGGCGACGGCAAGCGCGACATCTGGAACTCGGTGCCGGATACGCTTGCATCCATCGCCAACTATCTGGTGAAGAGCGGCTGGCAGCGGGGCCGCGACTGGGGCTACGAGATCACCATTCCCGATGGCGTTTCCTGTGCGCAGGAGGGGCCTGACAGAGCCAAGCCCGTCTCCGCCTGGGCAAGCACCGGGCTGACAAGGATCTCGGGCCGGGCCTTCCCGTCATCGGAGGCCTCGCAGCCGGCGATGATGCTGGTGCCGGCGGGGACCTATGGTCCGGAATTCCTGGTGACGCCGAATTTCTATGTGCTCAAGGAATACAACAACTCCGACCTCTATGCGCTGTTCATCGGCAATCTGGCTGACCGGATCGCGAGCGGCGGTGGCGCGTTCAAAGCGGCCTGGGGCGACGTCGGCAAGATGCTGCGTTCGGATGTACAGGTCATGCAGCAGGCTCTCGTTGCTCAAGGCTACGATGTCGGCAAGGTCGATGGTCTTCCCGGCTTCAAGACGCGGCGGTCGCTTGGCGAATGGCAGGCAAAGAACGGGATGAAACCCACCTGCTATCCGAGTGCGGATCTCAAGGCCAAACTGCGCTGACGCCCAGGCTCAGTGGTGGTCGATATGCGGCTGATGGAAGACG
Organism: Rhizobium sp. AQ_MP; assembly: GCF_014237835.1. GTDB lineage: Bacteria > Pseudomonadota > Alphaproteobacteria > Rhizobiales > Rhizobiaceae > Allorhizobium. The sequence continues at coordinate 20,065 of NZ_JACJVI010000001.1, read as the reverse complement.
TCATCGGCCGGCGGGATCGCCTGACGCTCGATCATCCGGTGCACCTTGGGCGGCCGGTCGCCACGATGCAGTTCGAGCAGCCGATCGGTGATCTCGGCATCGGCCTTGGTGCGGCGCTGGTTGTGGCGGACGTAATCCACCCAGGTCGGCACGTGATAGGTTTCCGTCCAGATGTCAGGATTTTCCAGGTCGCGCATCAGCGTCCAGTTGCGTGCGCCGTCGCGCAGGCGGATGCGGCGGCGTTCGACCATGATCGTCAAAAATTCCGGAACGTCCTCATCCCTGATCTCGAAATCGACATGGATGACGATCGGGCCACTGCGCGGGCGGATGTCGAGTTTCAGGGACGGCTCGTTGAAGCGATTGAGCGGATCGAGATCGAGCGTGGCGAAGGCGGGCATCGGCAGAAAGAAGCCGATGAAGACGCCAACCATCATCAGGAGGCTCGAGGCCACCAGCGCATGGCCGGAACCGTAGTTCTCGGCCACACTGCCCCAGAGCCAGCTGCCGGTCGCCATGCCGCCGAAGGTGGCCGTCTGATAGAGCGAGAGTGCCCGGCCGACGACCCAGCGCGGGGTGGAGAGCTGGACGACGGTGTTGAACAGCGAGAGTGCCAAGACCCAGCAGGCGCCGGCGATCATCAAGGCTAGCGCCGTGATCCAGACAGAGGTGCTGATGCCCGTGACACCGGCTGCCACCGCGAACCCGGCAAAAGCTGCACGGACGATGTCCTCGCTCGACAGAAGTTCACGAGCACGCTGGTTGGCCAAGGCACCGAAGATGGCGCCGAGGCCGAAGGCGCCGAGCAATCCGCCGAAGGTGAGCGGGCCACCCAGAAGCTGGTCGCGGGCGACGATCGGCAGCAACGAGAGAATCGCGGTTGCGGTCAGCCCGAAGACGAAGCCGCGGAAGAGTACCTTGCCGAGATTGGGCGACATCGCGACGTAGCGCAGGCCGGCGGCGATCGCCGAGCCGAGCTGCTCGCGTGGCAACGTATTCTTCGGGATGTCGGGGCGCCAGCGGAAGAGCGCGTAGATGATGGCTAGATAGGAGAGCGTGTTGGCCGCGAAGGCAGCCGCCGCCCCTGCTGCAGCAACAATGGCACCGCCGATCGCCGGGCCGACGCTGCGGGTGATGTTAAAGCCCATGCTGTTGAGCGACACCGCTGCGGGCAGATCGGCACGCGGCACAATGTCGCCGACAGAGGCCTGCCAGGAGGGATTGTTGAGCGCGGTGCCGCAGCCGATCAGGAAGGTGAAGGCGAGGAGCGCCCAGGGCGTGATGAGATCCAGGAGAGCGAACAACGTCAGAATGGCCGAGACCGTGATCATGAAAAGCTGGGCGGCGATCATGACCTTGCGGCGGTCGAAGCTGTCGGCAATCGCGCCGGCGATCAGCGACAGGAGCATGATCGGGCCGGTGTTGGAGGCCTGGACCAGGGCCACCATGTTTTCCGAGGTCGAGATCGACGCCATCATCCAGGCAGCACCGACGCCCTGGATCAGTCCGCCGAGATTGGACGAGATGCTGGCAAGCCAGATCCGGCGATAGGCTTCGTTGCGGAGGGGCAGAAGCGGAGAACGGCGTTCGTGTTCGGACATGTCTACACTTTTCTGGCCGTGGCAATCTCGGGGGGACGACCACGAGGCATGTGAGCTTGCCTTGCGCAACGCGTGAATGGCAAGTTTGTTTTCGAACCTTCCCGAAAAGCTTGCAAAAGTCGGGGTGGTCGGCTATATGAGCTTCAAATTCTTGATCGTCAGATGAAGGGTGGGCCCGGAAGGACCCGCTCTTTTTTATTGGCGATCGTAGCCAATCGGGAGTAAAACGATTGTCTGACGACATGCCGAAGCCGGAGCCCGGCGAAGCACGGATCATCACCGAGACGGGCCTTGACCGTCGGATCGCAGAGATTATCGAGCCCGTGCTCGTCGCGATGGATTTCAAGCTGGTTCGCGTCCGTATGATGAACCAGAACGGAATGACGCTGCAGATCATGGCAGAACGCACCGACGGCACGATGACCGTCGAAGATTGCGAAGCCGTATCGATGGCGATTTCGCCTGTGCTCGACGTCGAAGATCCCGTCGACAAGGCCTATCATCTGGAAGTGTCGTCGCCGGGAATTGACCGCCCGATGGTTCGCAAGTCGGATTTCAGCCGCTGGCAGGGCCATATCGTGAAGTGCGAGACGTCGATCCTGGTCGAAAACCGCAAGCGCTTCCGCGGCAAGATCACGGACGTGAACCAGGACGGTTTCACCCTGGAGCGCGACCAGGTGGCCTATGGCGAGGAGCCGAAGGTGGTCATCCCCTTCAACACGCTCGCCGAAGCGAAGCTCATTCTGACGGACGATCTGATCCGTGACGCGCTGCGGGCCGACAAGCTGGCCAAGGCGCAGGCGGCGAACCAGAACGACGAAGACGACAGCGAAGAATAACGTTTTGACCTATGGCCCGAGGCCGATGCCCGGGCGTGAAGACGGAGACCGAAGACAATGGCAGTCAGTGCTAACAGGCTTGAGCTCTTGCAGATCGCAGATGCCGTTGCCCGTGAAAAGGTGATCGACCGCGAAATCGTGCTCGCCGCCATGGCCGACGCGATCCAGAAGGCTGCCCGCTCGCGTTACGGCACCGAGACAAACATCCGCGCCGACATCAACTCGAAGACCGGCGAAATCCGCCTGCAGCGCCTGCTCGAAGTGGTGGAGAAGGTCGAAGACTACTCGACCCAGATCGCGCTGGAACTCGCCCGCGACCGCAATGTCGACGCCAAGATCGGCGACTACATCGCCGACCCGCTGCCGCCGATGGATTTCGGTCGTATCGCTGCGCAGTCGGCCAAGCAGGTCATCGTGCAAAAGGTGCGCGAAGCCGAGCGTGATCGCCAGTTTGACGAGTTCAAGGACCGCGTTGGCGAAATCGTCAATGGCACCGTCAAGCGCGTCGAGTATGGCAACGTCATCGTCGATCTTGGCCGTGGCGAAGGCATCATCCGTCGCGACGAAATGATCCCGCGTGAAGCCTATCGCTATGGCGACCGCGTCCGCGCTTACGTCTACGACGTGCGCCGCGAACAGCGTGGCCCGCAGATCTTCCTGTCGCGCACCCATCCGCAGTTCATGGTGAAGCTGTTCACCATGGAAGTGCCTGAGATCTACGACGGCATCATCCAGATCAAGTCGGTTGCCCGTGACCCGGGTTCGCGCGCCAAGATCGCCGTCATCTCGAATGATAGCTCGATCGATCCGGTCGGCGCCTGTGTGGGTATGCGCGGTTCGCGCGTTCAGGCCGTCGTCGGCGAATTGCAGGGTGAGAAGATCGACATCATCCCGTGGAGCCAGGATCCGGCCTCCTTCATCGTCAACGCCCTGCAGCCGGCTGAAGTCGCCAAGGTCGTTCTCGACGAAGACGCAGAGCGCATTGAAGTCGTGGTTCCGGACGAGCAGCTGTCGCTGGCCATCGGCCGTCGCGGTCAGAACGTTCGTCTGGCGTCGCAGCTGACCGGCTGGGACATCGACATCATGACGGAAGCCGAAGAGTCCGAGCGCCGCCAGAAGGAATTCAACGAGCGCACCAACCTGTTCATGAACGCGCTCGACGTCGACGAAATGGTCGGCCAGGTGCTGGCGTCGGAAGGCTTCGCCCAGGTCGAGGAAGTGGCTTACGTCGACCTCGACGAAATCGCCTCGATCGACGGCTTCGACGAAGACACGGCTCAGGAAATCCAGACCCGCGCCCGCGAATACCTGGAAAAGATCGAAGCCGAAATGGATGCGAAGCGCCGCGAACTCGGCGTGTCGGACGAGCTGCGCCAGATCGACGGCCTGACGTCTGCCATGCTGGTCGCTCTCGGCGAGGACGGCATCAAGACGATCGAGGACTTTGCCGGCTGCGCCGCTGACGATCTCGTCGGCTGGAGCGAGCGCAAGGACGGCGAGACGAAGAAGTTCGAGGGCCTGTTCTCGAAGTTCGACATTTCGCGCGCCGAGGCAGAAGCCATGGTCGTACAGGCTCGTCTGGCTGCTGGCTGGATCACCGAGGAAGACCTTGCAGCCCAGGCTGAAGGCGAACTCGAAGGCGAAGAAGCCGAGCAGGAAGCGTGATGAGCGCGCAGACGCCCGACGCGACAGAGGCCGAAGACGACTTCGACCTCTCCGACGTGAACGGACGGATGTGCATCGTCACCCGCGAAAGCGGATCGCCGGAAACGCTCCTGCGGTTCGTGGCGGCCCCGGACGGGACCATCGTCCCGGATCTGAAGCGGACGCTTCCGGGTCGTGGCTGCTGGGTCAGCCCGAGCCGCGAGGCCGTCGACAAGGCCGTGGCGAAGAAGCTCTTCGCCCGAGCCCTGAAACGGGATGTGAAGGCGGATCCGGAGCTCGGATCCGTCGTCGACCGTCTCCTGGTCGCGCAGCTGATCGGCATGATGAACATGGCCCGCAAGGCCGGCCAGTTCATCACCGGAGCGGCGAAGGTCGAGGCGGCCGTGCGCAGCGGCGAGGCCATCGCGGTATTCCATTCGCTGGATGCCGCGGCGGATGGCGTGAGAAAGATCGACCAGGCCCGAAAGGCCTGGCACCTCGGTACGGGGGCGGAGGCGGAAGTTCCCGCATTCCACCTGCTGACCGGGGCGGAATTGGACGAACAGATGGGCCAGAATGCGTTTATCCATGCTTGCGTGCTTGCAGGGCAGGCGGGTGAGGGTGTAGTGAAGCGCGCAACTCTGCTCGAAACCTATCGCGGCCACGTGCCGCAGGGATCGGGCGCTGGCCCGAAATCACAATGACGCGGTCACCGGCACAGGTCGGCCTCCGTGGTTTAGGACAGTATGTGAACGGCGAGGCCTGATGCTCGGCATCCGGCCCCGCTCGAAGGAACGGGAACGGAATGACCGACAACAAAGACGACAAGACAATCGGCGTGAAGAAGACTCTCACCCTGAAGCCCTCGGGGATGAGCCAGGGTACCGTGCGCCAGGATATGGGGCGCGGCCGTACGAAGTCGGTCGTCGTCGAGACGGTGAAGCGCCGCCCGACCCGCCCGCTGGACGAAAAGCCGATCACGCCGATTGCGGCGCCCGCAGCACGCGCACCGGAAGCCCCTGCCCCGCAGGCGCAGCCGCGACCGGCTCCGGCCCAGCCTCAGGCACCGGCTCCGCGCATCCATCAGCCCGCCTCGCAGCAGCAGCGCCCGCAGCAGCAGCCTCAGCGCCAGCCGGAACGCCCGCGCGGCGCCGTTCTGCACGACCTGTCGGCCAGCGAAATGGACGCACGCCGCCGCGCGCTGATTGAGGCCCAGGCCCGCGAGGTCGAGGAAGCCAAGCAGCGCGCCATCGAAGAAGAGCGTCGCAAGGCCGAAGCTGCAGAAGCGGCCCGCCTTGCAGCCGAAGAGGCCGCTCGCCGTGCACTGGAACCGAAGGTGGAAGTGGAGGCCGAACCCGAGCCTGCACCGGCACCGGCTCCCGTTGCCGCAGCACCCGTCGCACCGGTTCGTCCGGCCGCTCCCGCTGCCCCGGCTGCACCGGCTGCACCCGGCTTTGTTCGCGGTCGCAAGACCGATGACGATGACGATGATCGCGGTCCCGCACGCAGCATTCCGGGTCGCGGCAAGGTCGCGGCTCCGGCTCCGGCGAAGGTCCCTGCCCGTCCGAAGGCCGAGGAAGACCGCCGTCGCGGCAAGCTGACCGTCACCAGCGCCAACGTGGACGACGACGGCAATGCCCGTGGCCGTTCACTCGCCTCCATGCGTCGCCGCCAGGAGAAATTCCGCCGCAGCCAGATGCAGGAGACCCGCGAAAAGGTCATGCGCGAAGTCATTCTGCCGGAAACGATCACCATTCAGGAACTGTCGCAGCGCATGTCCGAACGCGCCGTCGACGTCATCAAGTACCTGATGAAGGAAGGCCAGATGATGAAGCCGGGCGACGTCATCGACGCCGACCTCGCCGAACTCATCGCCACCGAATTCGGCCATACCGTCAAGCGCGTTTCGGAATCGGATGTCGAAACCGGTATCTTCAACGTGGCTGACGACGAAGGCGAGCTTCTGCCGCGTCCGCCTGTCGTCACGATCATGGGTCACGTCGACCACGGCAAGACCTCGCTGCTCGACGCCATCCGTCATGCCAACGTGGTTGCCGGCGAAGCCGGTGGCATCACACAGCATATCGGTGCCTACCAGGTCGAACAGAGCGGTCAGAAGATCACCTTCATCGATACCCCCGGCCACGCCGCGTTTACCGCGATGCGTGCCCGTGGTGCCCAGGCAACCGACATCGCGATCCTCGTGGTCGCGGCCGACGACAGCGTGATGCCGCAGACGATCGAGTCGATCAACCACGCGAAGGCGGCCGGCGTGCCGATCATCGTTGCGATCAACAAGGTCGACAAGCCGACAGCCGATCCGCAGAAGGTTCGTACGCAGCTCCTGCAGCACGAAGTCTTCGTCGAATCCATGGGCGGTGAAGTTCTCGACGTCGAAGTCTCGGCAAAGAACAAGACCAACCTCGACAAGCTCCTGGAAGCGATCCTGCTGCAGGCCGAAATTCTCGACCTCAAGGCCAATCCGAACCGGACGGCCGAAGGTACGGTCATCGAAGCCGAGCTCGACCGTGGCCGCGGAGCGGTTGCAACCGTGCTGATCCAGAAGGGTACGCTGCGTCCGGGCCAGATCATCGTTGCCGGCGACCAGTGGGGCCGAGTGCGCGCGCTGGTCAACGACAAGGGCGAGCACGTCAAGGAAGCGGGTCCTGCCATGCCGGTCGAGGTTCTCGGCCTGTCGGGCACGCCGGCTGCCGGTGACAAGTTCGCCGTGGTCGAAAACGAAGCCCGTGCTCGCGAAATCTCCGAGTATCGCCAGCGCCTGGCCCGCGACAAGGCGGCTGCCCGCCAGTCCGGTTCGCGCGGCTCGCTCGAGCAGATGATGAACCAGCTGCAGTCCTCCGGCATGAAGGAGTTCCCGCTGGTCATCAAGGGCGACGTGCAGGGCTCGATCGAAGCCATTGCCGGTGCGCTGGAAAAGCTCGGCACCGACGAAGTGCGTGCCCGCATCGTTCACTCCGCCGTTGGTGGCGTGACCGAGTCGGACATCTCGCTCGCCGAGGCCTCGAACGCTGCGATCATTGGCTTCAACGTCCGTGCAAACGCGCAGGCCCGTTCGCTGGCCGAGCGCGAGGGCATCGAGATCCGCTACTACAACATCATCTACGATCTGGTGGATGACGTGAAGGCAGCGATGTCGGGTCTTCTGTCGCCGGAACGTCGCGAAACCTTCCTCGGCAATGCCCAGATCCTCGAAGTGTTCAACATCACGAAGGTCGGCAAGGTCGCAGGCTGCCGCGTCGTCGAAGGCAAGGTCGAACGTGGTGCCGGTGTCCGCCTGGTGCGCGACAACGTCGTCATCCACGAAGGCAAGCTCAAGACGCTCAAGCGCTTCAAGGACGAAGTCTCCGAAGTGCCGGTCGGTCAGGAATGCGGCATGGCCTTCGAGAACTACGAAGACATCCGCGCCGGCGATACGATCGAGTGCTTCCGCGTCGAACACGTTACCCGCACGCTCTGATATCAGGCGTTTCGAACCCAAGATCTCTTCGGGCGCCGGGTCTTCCGGCGCTCGCTGTTTATGGAGATCATGATCTTCGGCCTGGCGCCGGATGAACCAAATTTCACGGCATGACGGAAAGACCTCAGGTCGGCTCATGCGAAAGGCAACTGAACCATGACCAAACCAACCTCATCGGCACCCTCGCAGCGCATGCTGCGCGTCGGCGAGCAGGTGCGCGCCGCCATCACCCAGGTCCTGCAGCGCGGGGAAGTCCGCGACGACGTGATCGAGAAGACGGTGATTTCCATCTCCGAAGTCCGGATGTCGCCGGACCTGAAGATGGCCACCGCCTACGTCACGCCGCTCGGCGTCAAGGACCATGACACGGTGATTGCCGCGCTCAACAGGCATGCCAAGTTCATCCGCGGCCGGCTGGGCAACCAGCTGCGCCAGCTGAAATACATGCCGGAAGTCCGCTTCCGCAACGACACGAGCTTCGACAATTACCAGAAGATCGATGCGCTCCTGCGTTCGCCGGAGGTCCAGCGCGACCTCGGGCCAGACAACGACGAAGACTGAGAAACAAGACAGATGTCCAAACCCCGCAAGCCCAAGGGCCGCCCGATTTCGGGCTGGCTCGTCCTCGACAAGCCGGTTGATTTCGGCTCGACCGAGGCTGTCGGCAAGATCAAGTGGCTTTTCAACGCCCAGAAGGCCGGGCATGCCGGCACGCTCGACCCGCTCGCATCCGGCATGTTGCCGATTGCACTCGGCGACGCGACGAAGACCGTCCCTTACGTCATGGACGGGCGCAAGATCTACGAATTCACCGTGACCTGGGGCGAAGAGCGCTCGACGGATGATCTCGAGGGCGAGGTGACACAGAGCTCGGACAAGCGTCCTGATGAGGCACATATCAAGGCTCTGCTGCCCAACTATACCGGCACCATCAGCCAGATCCCGCCGCAGTTTTCGGCGATCAAGATCTCCGGCGAACGCGCCTATGACCTCGCCCGCGACGGCGAGACAGTGGAAATCCCCTCGCGCGAGGTCGAGGTTCATCGCCTGGCGCTGCTGAAATGCGAGGCCGACAAGGCGCATTTCGAGGTCGAATGCGGCAAGGGCACCTATGTGCGCTCGCTGGCGCGTGACTTCGGTCGCGATCTCGGCTGCTATGGCCATATCTCCTCGCTCCGGCGAACCTTCGTCGCCCCGTTTGCCGAGGAGATGATGGTGCCGCTTGCAGAGCTCGTGGCGCTGGAGGCCATCGAAGATCGCGACGAACGGCTTGCGGCACTCGACGCATTCCTCGTCGATACAGCCGAGGCGCTCTCTGCCCTGCCGCAGCTTCGCATCACCGACGACCAGGCGCATCGCCTGCGCATGGGCAACCCGATCATCCTGCGCGGGCGCGATGCGCCGGTTGCCGAACCGGAGGCCGTGGCGCTTGCCGGCGGCAAGCTGATTGCCATCGGCGAGATCGCCGGAGGCGAATTCCACCCGCGGCGCGTGTTCGCCTGAACGCATACCGCCGCCTGCTCTTTCCTTTCGTGAGCGAATGGAGTATAGGCGGCGGCAGCTGGCCCTTCGGGTGCCCGCATTCACGGCCAATGCTGGACGACATCCCGGCCTTTGGCGTCCCTTGTTTCCCGTTATCCAGAAAGGATTTCCGATGTCGATCACTGCAGAGCGCAAGGCTGCCCTCATCAAGGAATATGCGACCACCGAAGGCGACACCGGTTCTCCGGAAGTCCAGGTTGCGATCCTGACCGAGCGGATCAACAACCTGACCGAACACTTCAAGGGTCACAAGAAGGACAACCACTCGCGTCGTGGCCTTCTGACCATGGTATCGAGCCGCCGTTCGCTTCTTGACTACCTCAAGAAGAAGGACGAAGGCCGCTACACGACCCTGATCGGCCGCCTCGGCATCCGCCGCTAACGACTTCCCGGCGGACCTTCCTCGCGAAGGTCCGCCGGTTGCCTTTCCGGGTCAGGCAAACGACCCGCGACCGGTTCCGCGCGAAGACCGCCCGGAACGAACGACAGGCCGGATGGGCCGGATCTGTCGATGACAACCGATGACCTGTCATGGGGCAGGATTGTTGGATGCTTCCGCGCCGTGGACGGCGCATCTGCCGGCAGATGCCGATGACGAAGCCTCCCACTGTCTTGCCCGTGATTGCGTCAGCACATTGCAGACCGTCTGCCCCTGCCGTTCCGGCAGGATGAAGGTCCGCATATGAAGGACAAGATATGTTTGACATTCACAGCGTCGAAATCGAGTGGGCAGGTCGCCCGCTGAAGCTGGAAACCGGCAAGATCGCCCGCCAGGCTGATGGTGCCGTTCTCGCGACCTACGGTGAAACCGTCGTTCTCGCCACCGTCGTTTCCGCCAAGGCGCCGAAGCCGGGCCAGGACTTCTTCCCGCTCACCGTCAACTACCAGGAAAAGACCTATGCCGCCGGCAAGATCCCGGGTGGCTACTTCAAGCGCGAAGGTCGTCCGTCGGAAAACGAAACGCTGGTTTCGCGTCTGATCGACCGCCCGATCCGCCCGCTCTTCCCGGAAGGCTACAAGAACGACACGCAGGTTGTCGTCACCGTTATCCAGCATGACCTGGAAAACAACCCGGACATCCTGTCGATGGTTGCCACTTCGGCCGCTCTGACGCTTTCGGGCGTTCCGTTCATGGGTCCGGTCGGCGGCGCTCGCGTCGGTTACATCAACGGCGAATATGTTTTGAACCCGCATCTCGACGAGATGGACGAGTCCTCGCTCGATCTCGTTGTTGCCGGTACCTCCGACGCCGTTCTGATGGTCGAGTCGGAAGCCAAGGAACTCAACGAAGAGATCATGCTCGGCGCCGTCATGTTCGGCCACAAGGGCTTCCAGCCGGTCATCGACGCGATCATCAAGCTCGCTGAAGTCGCCGCCAAGGAGCCGCGCGAATTCGAACCGGAAGATCATTCCGCTCTCGAAGCCGAAATGCTCTCGATCGCCGAGACCGAACTGCGCGCTGCCTACAAGATCACCCAGAAGGCTGATCGCTACGCTGCCGTCGACGCCGTCAAGGCCAAGGTGAAGGCACACTTCCTCCCCGAGGAAGGCGAAGCGAAGTATTCGGCCGAAGAAGTCGGCGCCGTCTTCAAGCACCTGCAGGCCAAGATCGTCCGCTGGAACATCCTGGACACCAAGAGCCGCATCGACGGTCGCGACCTGGAAACCGTTCGTCCGATCATCTCGGAAGTCGGCATCCTGCCGCGCACGCACGGTTCGGCCCTCTTCACCCGCGGCGAGACGCAGGCGATCGTTGTCGCGACGCTCGGCACCGGCGAAGACGAGCAGTATGTCGACAGCCTGACCGGCATGTACAAGGAACGCTTCCTGCTGCATTACAACTTCCCGCCCTACTCGGTCGGTGAAACCGGCCGCATGGGTTCGCCGGGTCGTCGCGAAATCGGTCACGGCAAGCTCGCATGGCGCGCCATCCGTCCGATGCTGCCGGCAGCCGAACAGTTCCCCTACACGCTGCGCGTCGTCTCGGAGATCACCGAATCGAACGGTTCGTCCTCGATGGCGACCGTCTGCGGCACTTCGCTTGCCCTGATGGACGCCGGCGTTCCGATCGCGAAGCCGGTTGCCGGTATCGCCATGGGCCTGATCCTGGAAGGCGACCGTTTCGCTGTTCTCTCGGACATCCTGGGTGACGAAGACCACCTCGGCGACATGGACTTCAAGGTCGCCGGTACCGCCGACGGCATCACCTCGCTGCAGATGGACATCAAGATCGCGGGTATCACCGAAGAGATCATGAAGGTCGCACTTGCCCAGGCCCAGGGCGGTCGGAAGCACATCCTCGGCGAAATGGCGAACGCCCTTTCCGAAAGCCGCGGCCAGCTCGGCGAATTCGCTCCGCGCATCGAAGTGATGAACATCCCGGTCGACAAGATCCGTGAAGTCATCGGTTCGGGCGGCAAGGTCATCCGCGAAATCGTCGAGAAGACCGGCGCGAAGATCAACATCGAAGATGACGGCACCGTGAAGATCGCCTCTGCCTCCGGCAAGGAAATCGAAGCGGCCCGCAAGTGGATCCACTCGATCGTGGCCGAGCCGGAAGTCGGCGTGATCTACGAAGGTACCGTTGTGAAGACCGCCGACTTCGGCGCCTTCGTCAACTTCTTCGGTTCGCGTGACGGTCTCGTGCACATCTCGCAACTGGCTTCCGAGCGCGTTGCCAAGACCTCCGATGTTGTCAAGGAAGGCGACAAGGTCTGGGTCAAGCTCATGGGCTTCGACGAGCGTGGCAAGGTTCGTCTGTCGATGAAGGTCGTCGACCAGGCCACCGGCCAGGAAATCGTTGCCGAAAAGAAGAAGGAAGACGGCGAAGCCGCTGAATAAGCGGACGTCGTTCCCGATCCGAGGCGCGGGAGGGTTTCCCGCGCCTTTTTTGTTCGCCGAGAGAGAAGACGAAGCCATGAGCCGCGAGACCCTGAAGACCCTGTTCCACCCCTTCGTGACGGAGGCTGTCGCCCTTCCGGATGCGGCGAGCCGCTACCTGTTTCTTGGGGCCGAGGCCGGGTTTGCCAAGCCTCAAGGTTTTGCCGCAAAGCTGACGGTGGTCCAGGACTTCCGCCCGGAGTTCCGCCGCCTGGAAGCAAGCCATCAGAACCCCGTCCCGACCATCGAAGGCGACGGCTATGACGGGGCCCTCATCCTGTGCAGCAAGCACAAGGGCGTCAACGAGGATCGTCTGGCAGAGGCGCTGAAGCGGGTGAAGGCTGGCGGTCTGGTGATGGTCGCCGGCGCCAAGGAAGACGGGATCCTGCCGCTGCGCAAACAGCTCGACCGATTGGGCTTTGAGCCGGAATCCATGCCCAAATATCACGGCGTGGTGGTCTGGTTCACCGTTCCCTCCGACACGTCGGCACAGGTGTCGACGCTCGCCGCCAAGCCGGTGATGGTCGACGGTCGTTTCGAGACGCGCTCGGGTCTCTTCTCGCATGCCCATGCCGACGAAGGCTCCGAACTGCTGGCAAGCCGGCTGCCGACAAATTTCGACGGCAATGCCGCCGATTTCGGCGCGGGCTGGGGTTACCTTTCGGTGATGCTGGCCGAGGCATCGCCACGCACCAACCGCATCGATCTGTTCGAGGCTAGCCATGAGGCGCTAGAGCATGCCAAGCGCAATCTGACCCGCAACTGCCCCGATCTCACCGCCCGCTTCTTCTGGCAGGATCTCGGCAACGAGCCGCCGAAGGAAAAGTACGATCTCGTCATCATGAACCCGCCCTTCCACGAAGGCCATGCAGCCGAGCCTTCGATCGGTGCGGCGATGATCAAGGCTGCAGCAGAGGCACTTCGGGGTGGCGGCGACCTTTTGATGGTCGCCAATCGCGGCCTGCCCTACGAGCCGGTGCTGGCGCAACACTTCAAGCAGCATGGCGAAGTCTGCCGCAACGCCCGGTTCAAGGTCCTCTGGGCCAAGCGCTGACATCCGCGTGATCGGGGGCCTGCCGGGCGCGCCTTAGACTAAGAGCCCCTCGACTCCCCCACCGGCCTGCCTTAGCATCGGACGCCATCAGCTTCTCTTCTGGCGCCAACGGTCACATGCCTCCTCGGAATCTCACCGACGAATTGACCACAGTGGCCGGCCTCGCCTCTGCGGTGGTCGAGCATGCACGGTCCTATGGCATCGACATAAAGCCGATTTGCAAGGCGCTGGAGATCGATCCGGAGGTTTTTCAGAGCCTCACTGCCCGCATCAGTCTCGATCGCCTGTGCAGGCTTCTGGAGACATGTGCGCTTCTTGCCGATGACGAGTCCTTCGGGCTGTCGAGCATCAAACGCTACGAGGCCGGTTCGACGGGGCCATTCGGTTACGGCCTCATGGCTGCGCCCACGGGGCTGGATTTCGTTCGGTTCCTCGATGACCACATCCAGTATGTGACCCATACCAGCTATTCGCGGCTGACCCTCAACGAGCGCGGCGGCCACCTCGCCTGGACGTTTGCGCCTCTCATCGTCAAACGCGACCAGTATGTCGACATGTCTGTGGGGCTCGTCATGCAGCGCGCCCGGCAGCTTGCCAACAGCGACAGCATCGAGATCGAGCTGGAGCGGCCGGCACCGCGCAATCCGCAACCTTTCCGGCAGATGCTGTCGCGCCGCATCAGCTTCGGCACACGGGTCAATTGCGTGCATTTCCCGCAGAGCTTTCTGGAGGCTCAGAACCCAACCGGAGACAGGCGACTGTTCGAACTCATGGACATGCAGTGTCGCAGCCTCAGGCCGCCTGTCGCCGATCAGAGCGCCGAATTCATCGACCAGGTGCGCCGCTACCTTCTCCTGCACGTCTCCGACGACGACTATCCGCTTGCGCAGATCGCGCCGTATTTCGGCCTGTCGGAGCGCACCTTTCAGAGGCGGCTCGCGACGCATGGCACGAGCCTGAACGAGTTGCGCGACCAGATCCGCAAGGAAGTGAGCTTCAACCTCCTGACCGAGAGCGAGCTGCCGATTTCCGAAATCTGCTACAGGCTCGGTTACTCGGCCCCGAGCGCCTTCACGCGATCGGTAACGCGCTGGTTCGGGACCACGCCTTCGGAGGTGCGGGAGCGAAAGTCGGCCTGAGAGTGAGACGCTGGTTGCGCCTCTTGCGGCAAGCGGATGCCGATCAGCCTTCCGCCAGCCGCTTGACAAGAGGGGCCTGCTCTCCTCAAATATTGTCGTATCCGGCGACCTAGAATTCCGACACTGCTGATTTAGCGTGAGCGGATAAAATATTGTCGTCCCGGGTCAACGACCCGAACTGTCCCATTATGGTACGAGCGCCGCTTGACGACATGGTTTAACCATGACGTCGCATCTCCATTGCGGCATTACTCCCATGCAAACCGATACCAGAAGGTCGATCGGAAGATCGCCTGCCTTTTCAATTCTGACGGAGCCTGAGATCCGTTGTCTTCAGTTCGTTGCCGAAGGCAAGCGTCTAGACGAGGCCGCGAACGAACTCGTGCTCACTCGTGAGGAGGTGCGGGAGGTCCTAGTGAGCGCTCAGGAAAAGCTCGATGCGAGCAATCTGATGCATGCGGTCAGTCTGGCCATGCTGATTGGCGTCATCGACCACGGCGATCCGCATCAACCGAAGTAAGCCGTACTCCCACGGCTGGCGGACCACTTCGGATGAACGCCTGGCGCGGCAACGCGCCAGGCTTTTTTGACTGTTGATGCCGCCGGTCAGCCGCTGTGACGCTGGAAGACGAGCGTGGCGTTGGTACCGCCAAAGCCGAAGGAATTGGACAGCACGGTATCGATCTTGGCGTTGTCGATACGCTTGCGCACGACCGGCACGCCTTCGAATTCCGGATCGAGTTCGGTGATGTGAGCGCTTTCGCCGATGAAGCCGGCCTGCATCATCAGCAGACCGTAGATCGATTCCTGAACGCCCGCGGCGCCCAGCGAGTGACCGGTCAGCGATTTGGTCGACTGGATGTGCGGGATCCTGGCGCCGAAGACTTCGCGGATGGCGCCGATTTCCTTCGAATCACCGACCGGCGTCGAAGTGCCGTGTGTGTTGATGTAATCGACGTCACCCTTCACGGTCGACAGGGCCTGGCGCATGCAGCGGACGGCGCCTTCGCCCGACGGAGCGACCATGTCGTAGCCGTCGGAGGTTGCACCGTAACCGACGACCTCGGCATAGATCTTGGCGCCACGCGCCTTGGCGTGCTCGAGTTCCTCGAGAACCAGGACACCAGCGCCACCGGCAATGACGAAGCCGTCACGCGAGACGTCATAGGCGCGCGATGCGGTGGATGGCGTGTCATTGTACTTCGAAGACATGGCGCCCATGGCATCGAACAGGCTCGACATCGACCAGTCCAGATCTTCGTGGCCGCCAGCAAAGACCATGTCCTGCTTGCCCCACTGGATCATCTCATAGGCATTGCCGATGCAGTGCGCCGAGGTGGAGCAGGCCGACGAGATCGAGTAGTTGACGCCGTGCAGCTTGAACCAGGTGGCAAGCGTGGCAGATGCCGTCGACGACATCGCCTTGGGAACCGCGAACGGACCGATGCGCTTCGGGCTGTTGTTCTGTCGAACGATATCGGCGGCTTCGACAATCTGCTTGGTGGACGGGCCACCGGAGCCCATGATGATGCCGACGCGCTCGTTCTGCTGATAGTCCGCCTCTTCGAGGCCGGCATCGGCAATTGCCTGCTTCATGGCCACATGGTTCCAGGCGCCGCCCTGGGACAGGAAGCGCATGGCGCGACGGTCGACGAGATCGGTCGGATCCAGGGCGGGTTTGCCCCAGACCTGGCACTTGAAGCCGTGCTCGGCGAAATCGGGAGAAAAGGTGATGCCCGACTTGGCATCGCGCAGCGACGCCGTGACTTCGGCGGCATCAGCACCGATGGAAGACACGATGCCAAGACCTGTTACTACAACCCGTCTCATCTCTCAGACCTTCTATAGGAATTTCAGGTGCGGACCGGGCCGGATCAGGCCGTCTTGTCCTTCGACAGACCGACACGCAGGTCGGTTGCCTGATAGATAGTTTCGCCATCGGCCTTTAACCAGCCGTCAGCCGTGCCGAGCACGAGGCGACCGCGCATGACGCGCTTGAAGTCGATGCCATATTCGAGCAGCTTGGTCTCGGGGCGCACCATACCCTTGAACTTCACTTCGCCGGTCGACAGCGCCATGCCACGACCCGGTTCGCCGAGCCAGCCGAGGAAGAAGCCCGTCAGCTGCCACATGCCGTCGAGCCCGAGGCAGCCTGGCATGATCGGATTGCCCTGGAAGTGGCACGGGAAATACCAGTCATCGGGGCGCACATCGTATTCGGCGCGGATGTAACCCTTGTCGAAAGCACCACCTGTTTCAGAGATCTCGGTGATGCGATGCACCATCAGCATCGGCGGCAGGGGAAGCTGTGCGTTGCCCTCGCCGAAGAGTTCACCGCGGCCGCAGGCGAGGATTTCATCGTAGTTGTAACTGGATTGTCTCGTAACCATTGTTCTTCTTCTTCCCCCCTCTGCTTCACATGTCCGGGACCCATTAGAGCAAGACGGTGGCAAATTGAAGCCCCGCAGCCAATCCCGCTTCCTCGAGGCCTTCGCTGCCTCGTCCTCGCCTCATCGTCGCATACAGGAAGGAAAAGGCCATCGCCAGACCCGGCATAGCAAAAAACCCCGCGACTGCAGGCTTCCGAGTGGCTGTCCTCCACCGCAACTATTGAAACAGCCTGATTTTGCAGTTATATCGACAGTCGTGCATGGCAAGCCGTGGCACACAACGACTGGAGTGCGTTTTTGACGATGGCAACCTGCCAAACGGGTATTGAACTGAAACTGCGCCGCTCGGGCCTGCGTCCGACGAAACAGCGTATTGCGCTGGCCGGCCTGTTGTTCGCCAAAGGTGATCGCCACCTGACCGTGGAAGAGCTGCACGAGGAAGCGACAGCCGCGGATTTTCCGGTGTCGCTTGCGACCGTCTACAACACACTTCACCAGTTCACCGAAGCAGGCCTGATCCGCGTTCTCGCGGTGGAGAGTTCGAAGACCTACTTCGACACCAATGTCTCGGACCATCATCACTTCTTCGTGGAAGGTGAGAACAAGGTCCTCGACATTCCGGTCAACAATATCAGCATCGACAACCTGCCACCGCCGCCGGAAGGCATGGAAATCGCACATGTCGATGTCGTGATCCGTCTTCGCCCCAAGCAGGCCTGACGTCTTAGTCTTCCGTCACATGACTTCGTCCGGATGCCGGCCAGGCTTGTGTTTGTAGGTCGGGAAGGTCCAGCCGAAATACAACGCACCGCCACGGATCAGGAAGGCTGCGATTGCGCCGATCGCCGAAGCCGCGTAAAGCGGCGCGCCAAACTCATTTGCCGCCGTGAATACCGCAGCGCCTGCGAGGGCTGCGGTGATGTAGATCTCCGGTCGCAGGAGGACCGAGGGCTCATTGGCGAGCAGATCCCGCAATACGCCGCCCAGACTGGCGGTGAGTGTTCCCGTGACGATCGCGATCGTCGGCGAGCCCGTGGCCGCGAGGCCCTTGGCCGCTCCCATGACGCAATAGGCGGAGAGACCGATGGCATCGAGCCAGATCAGCAGGCGATAGCGCGACTCGACGAGATGGGCCGTGAAGAAGACCACGACACCGATCGCGCAGCAGATCAGGATGTAATCCGGGTTCAGAACCCAGAAGACCGGCACGCGGCCGAGAACGATGTCGCGGACCGTACCGCCGCCCAACCCCGTGACCACGGCAAAGAAGAGAAAGCCGATCATGTCGAGCTGCTTGCGCGAGGCGGCCAGGGCGCCGGTCGCGGCAAACAGGGCAATGCCCGCATAGTCGAGGTAAGACAAAAGCGACATGGCTTCTTTCCTTGCTGGGGCTCTAAAGCCCGGCCAGATTTGCAGCACGTCGTTAAGGGTGAGGCAAGACGCTGGCGCTAGACTTGCTTATCGTTCAGCACAGATTGCGATCCGGAGTCCAGACCGTGAATTTCCTCGCCCGAATCCTTCTCGTCGTCGCAGCCGGCCTTTTCGCCCTGCCTGCCGTCGCCCAGCAGGAATTGCTCAAGGATCCGGAGTTTTACGAGAAGGACCACTACGGCAAGCGTTGCGACGAGGTGCAGTATGGCAGCGGGTTCATCGACCGGATCGACATCAATAATGACGGCATCACGGATGCGGTGACCAATAGCAGCGAGATCGTCTGCGACGGCGTGCGCGGCCCCGACTGCACGGCAGAAGGCTGCCCGTTCAACTTCTATCTGCAGGTCAAGGAAGGCGGCTACTTCATGATCGCCACGGCGCAGATGTATTCCTACGATTTCATCAAGCGCTTCGGCAACATGGTCTTCGTGCTCAAGATGCACCCCCGCTACTGCGAGCGGGAAGAGGGCCAGGAACCCTGCGCGATGACGGTTCGCGTGCGCGGCACGAAATTTTTGACGATCTCGAAAAAGTGACGGCTCAGGGCGCGGGGAAGACCTCGTCGATTCGACCCAGCAGCCTGTAGGCCAGCAATCCCACCCATTCCCGAAGCGCTGTCGACATTTGCTGGGAGTTCAGCGTCGGCTGGGTGAAGTCGAGCGCGAATGACATGTTGCCGGCTGTCCGGTAGTCGACCGGCCAGGGCGTCACCTCGACGCCCGCCTTGCGGAATAGGCCGACGGAGCGCGGCATGTGGAAGGCCGATGTGAGCAGAAGGCACCGGCCCAAGCCGTTCGACGCGAGGAGGTCACGGCTGTTGCGGGCATTTTCGTCGGTGTTCCTCGAGGCGATCTCGGCAATTAGGCGATCACGCGGAATGTCGAAGGCTTCGAAGAAGCGGATGGATGCGGCCGCGTCGCCTTCCAGCACACCACTCAGCGAGCCATCTCCGCCGGAAACCAGGATCTTCGCCTGCGGATGGCGCATGGCGAGCCGCAGGGCTTCCACGAAGCGATCGGCGGCCTGATTGAGGTCGATGCCGCCGCGGGTGGTGGTCACTTCCGTCTCAAAGGCACCGCCGAGCACGATCATGCAGGACACTTCGAAAGGATCGTTTTCCGCTCGCGGAAAACGCGCCTCGAGCGTCTGCAGCAGCAGCGAGCCTAAGGTCGTGTAGAGCGTGAGAAAGAGGATCAGGAGTGCAAAGCCCAGCGATGCCGCCGCAAGCCGCAGCCGGCGAAAGCCGATCAAAAGCAGTGCGAAAAGCCCCAGGAGGAAGACAAGCGAGAGCGGCTGGACGGTATTCCAGAACAGTTTGGAAACAACAAACACCAAGCACTCTCCTCGCCTGCATCCACGTCGTCATGCAAGTTTCCTGTCCTTAAGGGAAGAAAGCCTCGCTCAAGGACGCGTTACTAAACCGTCGAACCACTGTCATCACTGCTGTTGTGAATTTTCCGGGAGGAAGCCCATGCGATTTGCCATCGACACCGTGGATGATTCCGGCAATGACCGCCTCTATATCGGCACGCCCGTGCATGTCAGCGACGACAAGCTGCATCTGAAGCTGCGCGACGGCGAGGTGAAGCTCGACATTCGCAAGATCATCGACTGGTTCCAGATCGACCTGTCGGAAAACGGCGAGCGGGTGGAGCTTTTTCAGAGGTGAGGGTTTGCACCCTCGTCTGAAAGCCCCCCCCCAAAAAAAGACACAGAGGCGAGCCAGCCGGACGCGGCAACAGCTATTGTGCCCCACGAAATTCTACGCCGCTCAGGCATAAATTAGGCTCGAGTTTCCCCAAGTTCTAAGGGTGTCGAGAAGGTGCCCATCGTCGCAACATATTCAATGTCCAGCGCCGATTTGAATATCGGGGAGACGAAAGTCGCAATCTTTTCGTACTCGACTAGCGCATTTTGCGGACCAGCTGCATACGGCGCAACTTGATATGGGGGAAAATGGATCTCAATGGCCTGCTGCCGGTTTCATGGACACCGAGTTAAGGTGTTCCTCCTGAAACCGGAGAGCATGAATGCAAAGACGAATATTCAGCCGCGAGTATAAGC